>NZ_CP172912.1:835000-2320000 GCF_050536905.1 Enterococcus sp. DIV1328a
TTGAACTGTGATGATTGCAACAGTTCCAATGATTGCTAACATAGTAGTCATACTTTCACTCCTCTCTTAATTTTAAATAAAAGTACTTAACTGATTAACTAGAGACTAAAAAGATACATCAACATGAACGTTGAGCTTTAGCACTATACAACGTAAAGATCACTCTTAGCTATTTTGAGAAAAGCCTTCTCCTCGACCAGTCTTGTTCTACTCATTGGTGTCTCTCGACATTTCTGAGCAATAGCCTATGTTTGTATAGGAGCCTCACCTAACTTATTACAAAGAAATAATAGTCTTTTAAGTAACTCTTTGTCAAGACATAAGCAGAAGTCAAAACAGTTCTATTTACAAATGAATGCGACGAACCATTTCTTCTGTTATTTGTTCTACAATATCAATGGTTGTTTTTGGCGAACGTTGATTTCTGGGGATATCGATTGAGTAAATTTTGGCAATACGACCAGGATTTGCATCCATTAATACAACCCGATCAGAAAGTTGGACTGCTTGTTGAACGTCATGCGTGATCATTACAATTGATTTAGTCGCAATTTGATTGTTTAGCCAAATTTCTAATAAATCGTTAGATAATTGGCTGGCTGTAATGATATCTAAAGCTGAAAAAGGTTCGTCTAAGAGCAATAAGCTAGGTTCGATGGCTAAAGCACGAGCAAAGCCTACACGCTGTTTCATTCCACCAGATAACTCTCTGGGATATGCTTTTTCAAAACCAGTTAAACCAATCATTTCAATGAGATTACTGACTCTTTTATTTATTTGTTCACGGGAAATTTCTTTACGGTTTTCTAAGCCAAAGCTGATATTTTTTTCAACTGTCAACCAAGGAAAAAGGGCAAAATGTTGAAAAACCATGCCGATATTGGCATCAGGCTCATTAATGATTTTATCTTCAAAAGTAATTTCACCTCTAGTTGTACGAAGAAGTCCAGCGATACTTCTGAGCAACGTTGATTTTCCTGTTCCTGATTGTCCGATAATACTTAAAAATTCATTCGTTTTAACCGTTAAATCAATATTTTCAAGGACTTTTAAATGTTCTGAATGTCCTTCAATTTCAAATTCTTTATATACTGATTTTATGCTTAATAATTCTTTATTTTCCATCGTCTTATTAGATAGGCAAAGGGAAATCACCTATCGTTCTCCTCTCTAGTTTATCTTAAAAATTTAGTCGAGTTGAGTCGTCCAGCTATTAATAGTGAAATTTTTGTTTTGCTGCTCGATATAAAGGCTGCCAAACAAAGGCGATACATAAACCAACAACGAAACACATCGCTAAGGTTCCTAAGGCAGATTTATCTTTTACGCCATCGTTTGCCGCAATATATTGTCCTAGGCCAGTAACATCTATTGATTTTTTTCCCCATTGAATGCTTTCTGCTGCGATATCAGCGTTCCAAGCAGCACCAGCAGCGTTAATAATTGCTGTAATGAGGTAAGGTAAAATAGAAGGGATCAAAAATTTTGTCCACCATTGCCATTTAGATAATTTAAAAAGTTTGGTTACGTCACGAATATCATCAGGGATGGCTAAGTAGCCAGCAATTACATTAAAGAAAAAATACCATTGGCAACCAACCATGATGAGTGGTAGAATCCACCATTCTAATTTGTTGAAGCCCATACTAATAATCAACACAATGAATGGAGTATAAACATTTGACGGAATGGAGCCTAAAATTTGTCCAATCGGTTGAACGATACTTAAGCGCCGATTATCATTCGCAACCCAGATTGCTAAGGGAGTAAAGATAATGCCAGCAACGACCATGGCCAAGGTAACCCGTAGTGTAGTATAAAGGGTTAATCTAGGAATCATGCTGAAATCTTGATGGGGCAAGAAATGATAGAGCTTAATAGAACAATAAACCCCAATAATGGTTAAGCTGACATACCATAATGTTTTGAAGAAATGGCGTAATTTTGCTAGTAATCGATAGAGATAGTCTAGCTTGAAAAAGTACCAAACTTTTGGTAAATCGTAAATCCAAAAATGACTGAATTTCACAAAAGCTTTTGAAAAGTATTTCGTTAAAGTTGCTTTTTTTAATAAATGATAAATGATGGATTTAGGTGGCGTCGTACTTTCGACATCTGTTTCATATTTAAAATAATAAGTGGCTCGAACTAAAGGTTGAAAAACTAAAAAGTTTAAAATCACCACATTGATTAATAAGGCAAAAACAGCCCATAAACAGGATTTAAAGTCGGCTCGATTTAATGCTACTTGGATATAAGAACCAATTCCTGGTAAATAAAGGTTGGTTTCTTTAGGAAAGGCAACAGAAGCTTGCTCGCTGGCCACCAAGGCAAACCAAGCCGCAGTTTGAGAAATAATAACGTTCCAAAGTAAGCCAGGAATTGAGTAAACAAATTCAAGACGCCAAAATTTTTCCCAAGCATTGTACTTAAACTGATCGGTCACATTGACTAGATCTGAAGGAATAACTTCCATTATTTGATAAAGAGTCAACATGATGTTCCAAGCTTGACCTGTGAAGATGGCAAAAATAGCAACCGCTTCTGCGCCCATCACATTTCCTGGAAATAAACCAAGTAACCAAGCAGTTGTAAAGGTCAAAAAGCCTAGTAATGGAACGGATTCAAGGAAATTAACTAATGGTAAAATGACTCTTCGTGCCGTTTTATATTTTACGGCTAAAATACCAAAAACAAAGGAAAACAGGAAGGACCAAGCCATCCCCACAATCATTCGAAACATGGTTCGAATTGAAAAGTAAAAAAGATTTGATGGAGATAAGAAATCATCTGTTTTACTTGGTTTTGCGAGGAATTCTTCTGAGGGAAGGGTGTGAAGAGGGCGATTCATTTTTAGCCAAGAGAAGACGATGATAAAAATGAAAATGCCTAAAATGATGAGCAAGGTAAGATTCCCGATACTTTTAGCAAGTAGGGTATTTTTCTTAGATGATGCAGTGACAGCTTTCAATTTAAAAACCTCCAATTAATCATATTAAAGAGGTCGCCGAATAAAAGAAGAAGATTATAGGGTAATCACAATAATTGAGCTTTGGCTTTCTGAGACGTAAGAAAAAAATTCTAGTTATCTTAGGAAAGCCTTAATTCGACAATCCCTGCTTTACTCGTTACTGTCTCTCGACATTTCCGAGCGATAACCTGTGTTCTTCAGAGTAACCTCACCTAATATGATTCTATTTGATTTACATGCTTATCATACTCGTGACTAAAAATAAAACAATTTCTAGCTGGTTATACCTGAATTACTGTTTGTTGTTATTCTATTCAATGATTCTTAAAAAGATTGCCCACATTCTGTTTTTTTAGGGAGAAATTATCAGATGAGTATGTTATGTAACCCGAGGTTAATAGCGTAGGATGTTGTATTTTTAGTTTGTCTCGTTTACTGTTAAAGATGTAAGTAGTAACTATAAGTGAATGGCTAAAAAAATTAAAAGTAATCTAGCACCTAAATTAAACAACAAAGAAATTTGTTCAGAAGAAAGGAAATTATGATGATTATTTGGTTAAACGGTGCGTTTGGAGCCGGAAAAACGACCATTGCACATGAGTTACAACAAAAACTTCCCAATGCAATCATTTATGATCCAGAAATTATTGGTAGTGCATTGATGGAGCTAGTTCCCGAAGAAATGAAAGAAAATGATTTTCAAGAGTATCAGGAATGGCGTTGCTGGAATGCTCATTTATTAAAACGAATGTCCAAAGAGTCTGGACGGCCGATTATTGTTCCAATGACCCTTTATAAAAATGAATATGAAGAAGAGCTGATTGGATATCTGAGACGAGCAGGCATTGACGTTTATCATTTTTTGTTAGCGGTCGAGAAAGAAGAAATTTTACAGAGATTATTGAAAAGAAATGATGGAACTTTTGAATGGGGGAAAAATAAGTTGCCCGAAGTACTTGAAGGTTTTCGTCAGATTCAGTTTACCGAGATTTTTAGAAATCATTCAGCTGACACGACAGAAATTGTAGCAACCATTCTTAATATAATAACCGAATAAAAATAAAATAAGGGACCTAAGCCGAAATGACTTAGGTCTCTTATTTTCTACTTCTTAAGATAATCAACTACCAGCTACCCTGATTTCTTCAAACTTTAAGACCGCACATTTACGACAATCTATTTTTACACTGTCAAAATTTTCTTTCAAGTCTTGCATTTTGTTATTTTTAGCAGTATATTTTAGGTGTACCTAAAATATATTAGAGGTTAACCATCTAATGGGAAGGGCCTTTTAAAATTATTGCAAAACGAAAGAAGGAATTGAATTGAAAAATTCAGAAGAACATGAACCAAAGCAAAGACATCATTTGATTGAATATGCAAATGGTCCTTCGCTTGAAGAAATTAATGGCACCATCGACGTGCCTAAAAATATGAGTTTTTGGAAAACGTTATTTGCTTACTCAGGTCCAGGAGCATTGGTAGCAGTGGGGTATATGGATCCAGGAAACTGGTCTACTTCAATTACTGGGGGACAAAATTTTCAATATTTATTGATGTCGATTATTTTAATTTCCAGTTTGATTGCAATGTTGCTCCAATATATGGCTGCTAAATTAGGCATTGTTTCACAGATGGATTTAGCACAAGCGATTCGTGCTAGAACTAGTAAGACGTTAGGTATTGTATTATGGATTTTAACAGAGTTAGCAATTATGGCTACAGATATCGCTGAAGTTATCGGGGGCGCAATTGCCTTATATTTATTATTTCATATTCCTTTAGGTCTGGCTGTCTTCATTACGGTATTTGATGTTTTACTCTTGTTGTTATTGACAAAAATTGGTTTTAGAAAAATTGAAGCTATTGTTGTTGCTTTAATTGTTGTTATTTTTGTGATTTTTGCTTATCAAGTGGCATTGTCAAATCCAGTATGGGGAGATGTAATTAAAGGGCTGGTTCCTAGCGCAGAAGCTTTTTCTACATCACATGCGGTGAATGGGCAAACGCCACTGACAGGTGCATTGGGGATTATTGGTGCAACAGTGATGCCTCATAATTTGTATTTACATTCTTCTGTTGTACAAAGTCGTAAAATTGATCGTAAAGATAAAACCGATATTCAACGCGCTTTACGCTTTTCAACTTGGGATTCTAATATTCAATTAACGATGGCATTTTTTGTTAACTCTTTGTTATTGATTATGGGTGTGGCCGTTTTTAAATCCGGCAGTGTCAAAGATCCTTCATTCTTTGGTTTGTTTGATGCTTTATCAAATCCAGCGGTTATGAGTAATTCTATTTTAGCGCATATTGCAGGTTCTGGAATTTTATCAATTTTATTTGCGGTAGCCTTATTGGCATCAGGACAAAATTCAACAATTACAGGAACCTTAACTGGTCAAATTATTATGGAAGGGTTTATTCATATGCGCGTACCAATTTGGTTACGTCGGATGGTCACACGTTTGTTATCTGTTATTCCTGTCTTAATCTGTGTTTTAATGACCAGCGGGAAAAGTACAGTGGAAGAGCATATCGCGATTAATAATTTAATGAACAATTCACAAGTTTTTCTAGCATTTGCTTTGCCATTTTCGATGTTGCCTTTACTGATGTTTACAGATAGCCGTGTTGAAATGGGTGAACATTTTAAAAACTCGTGGTTAATTAAATTGTTAGGCTGGGTTTCTGTCATTGGCTTAATTTACCTCAATATGAAAGGCTTACCTGATCAAATTGAAGGATTTTTCGGTGATAATCCGACAGCGAGTCAAATTACGTTAGCCGATAATATTGCCTATGTCATCATAGCACTCGTCATCCTCTTGTTAGTTTGGACGGTTGTGGAATTATATAAAGGCGATAAACGATACGCACAGCAGCTTGCAGCTATGGAGCAACAAGTAGAGGAGGTTAAATAATGAAATTTTCAAAAATTATGGTTGGTGTTGAAGAGTCGCCAGATGCGTTAAAAGCATTTCATTATGCTATCCAAAAAGCAAAAGAAGAACAAGCTGAATTGGTTATTGTTTCGATTTTAGAAGAGAAAGAGATTAATGTTTACCAATCGTTAGATAAAAATTATTGGCAAGAACAGTTGGCGAAATTAGAGAAACAAACGGAAAAATATCAACAAGAAGCGTTAGCGAATGGCATCGATAAAGTAAGTGTAATTGTCAATGAAGGAAATCCAGGGGAATTAATTATTAATAAGCTTATTCCTTTGAATAAACCAGATTTGTTAATTATTGGCTCCAAGTCAACTAGCAAATTAAAAAGCTTTTTTGGTAGCCAAGCAGCTTATATGGCTCGATATGCCCCAATTTCTGTAATGATTATTCGCTAACAAAATTGAAACAGTTAAAAAAGCCGCCACGATTTACTATTCGTGGTGGCCTTTTTATAGTAATTTTTGTTTATATAAATAAACAGCCAAACTTAGTTGTAGCGAACTATCAGGAAATTCTAAAGTTAAGTGAAGAATCTCTTCTATTTTTTTTAAGCGGTAAATAATTGTATTACGATGTACATACATATTTGTGGCAGTCAACGAAATATTTTTATTCGATTGAAAGTAGGTGTTGATGGTTTCTAGTAGGGAACTTTCATGTTTTTGATCTTCTTTTTCTAATGGTTCAATCAATCGTTGATATATTTTTTGTTTGGCTTGTTTGGTCAGGGTTTCGATCATTAAACGATAAAAAAAGAGGTCGTCATAATTCAAAATAGTTCGTTGTTGTAATTCTTGACTTGCTTGTGCTAAGTGGAATGTTTCTTGTGCTAATTTATAAGAATCACACAGATTGGTGATTTTCTTGACAGTTGGACCAATCGCTAATTTAAATGATAATTTTGGATTCAGTTTCATTAGTTGCTCTAGTAAATTCTTGGCAAGATGAGTGGTTTGTGCAAGGTAGGTGGCCTCCTCTTGTGCTGGATTTTCTAGTAATAAAATAAAGCCAGTTTGTGTAGGAAAGGCAGTAATTTTTTGTCGATATCCTTCTAAAATATGATTCAATTGATGGCCAATGCTATTCATTTGAATAGTCGGATTAAACAGTTGTTCCAATTGTTCAATGGCTACAAGCAAGAGACTAAATGTGTCTTTATCATTTAATTGCAGATAATTACTAAATTCTTGCCAAGCTTGAGGATTGGTATTTTTTTCTTGGATAAGGTCTTGAAACAGCGCCCCAATCTTTTGCCTCGTTGTTAAATTTTCCGAAGATTCTAATTGAAGTTGTGGTAAAAGGTAGTGAGCACAGACCTCTACAGATAATAAATCAATCGTCTGTAATTTTTTGGTAGTTTGCCAAATCACTAAGTAAGATAAGCTGAGATTTTTCTTTTTGATGGGTAAAATTCGCAAAGATAACTGATGGTTCGCTAAGGAAAATTCAACAGTCAATGGTTCTTTATAAAATAATAGGAGCTCATTGTTCTGGGCTTTTAAAGCTGTCTCAAACTGTTTTTTGAGAGTCGCGTTGTTTAAAATACTTGTGATTCTTGTTGGCGCATCAGGTAAATCAAAATGATTCATAATCTGAAAACGCTCGTCTAAAAGCATTACAGGCGCTTGAATCGCGGCACTTAATACTTCTAGTAATTGGGTACTTTTTCCGCCAGCTTTGATAATTGTATAAAATTTATTATGCATATGAACAGAATGTTGGCTAATCGTTTCGTCAGGTTGATTGACTCGGCGATTGACCAATGAAATAATTTGAGAAAAGTTGTAATTATAAGGGATTGAGAGAATTGGTAATCCGACGTCATTCGCTAATTGGATCATCTCTTGTGGAACTTCATTGAAATAGCGTTGGACTTTAAAGCCTAGAGCAGCGCAGTTCATATTTGCTAGTTCTTGAATAAGACGTTTTTGCAAGCAAGGCTGATCTTTGAAAATATAGCCGGTAGTTAATAAAATTTCTCCTGGCGTTAACCAGTCAAAAGCATCAGGATTTTCTAAAATATTTGCTTGTAGAATTGGCGCATCTAAATTGGTCTCGTGCGTCAATAAGGTTAAACCAGGTAGTTCTTCTGCATGGAGTAGATCATTGACCGTCATCATTAGCAAGGCCTCCTTTTGTATGAATTATCTAAAAATTAAGTGTATTTATTGTAAGATGTTACAAAACTATTTTAGGGAAAATAAGGTATCCTTATACTAATAGAAAAAAGTTCCAAGTCATCACGTGATTGGTAGTCACAAGTGACCAAATAAGAACAATCAGCGCTTACAACCTATAGAAACGCATTGTTTAAAGATATAGCAATAGTATACTTAATTTTTAATGCTTTTACTATTGTTTCAGCTACTTTAAATTTCTCAAGTATTTCTATAATCTGTAAGTTTTTTGAGACTCTTATCAGATATGCTTCTTTTTCTATATTTTATCAGAAAATTCTGGTAACTTTGAAGGTTATAGTTTGTAAAATGGAGGGATCGGTATGAAGAAATTAAAAATGTTAGGATGCGTCGGTTTGCTTTTAGCTTTAACTGCTTGTCAGACGGGAACGGGAAACTCGGCTGATAGTAACAAAGCAGCGGAACAAAAAATTGCAATTAGTTCTGAAGCGGCTATTTCGACAATGGAACCACACACAGCGGGGGATACGACCTCGACTTTAGTCATGAATCAAGTTTATGAAGGACTCTATGTTTTAGGTAAAGAAGATGAATTAGAGTTGGGGGTCGCTGCCGAAGAACCAGCGATTTCTGAAGATGAAACCGTTTATACATTTAAGATTAGAGAAGATGCCAAATGGTCGAATGATGATCCAGTAACAGCAAATGACTTTGTTTATGCATGGCAACAAGTTGCTTCCCCTAAATCAGGATCGATTCATCAAGCTTTATTTTTTGATGTCATTAAAAATGCTAAGGAAATTGCTTTAGAAGGCGCAGATGTGAATACTCTTGGGGTTAAGGCGCTAGATGATAAAACGTTAGAAATAACTTTAGAACGGCCCACCCCTTATTTGAAATCTTTGCTTTCGTTTCCTGTTTTGTTTCCACAAAATGAAAAATATATCAAAGAACAAGGGGATAAATATGCCACTGATGCAGAACATTTGATTTATAATGGTCCTTTTAAATTGAAAGAATGGGATAATGCCTCTTCCGATGACTGGACCTACGAAAAAAATGATACGTATTGGGATGCTGAAAAAGTTAAATTAACAGAAGCGAAAGTTTCAGTAATTAAGAGCCCAACGACAGCGGTGAATTTGTTTGACTCGAATGAATTGGATGTAGTGAATAAGCTAAGTGGTGAATTTATTCCTGGTTATGTTGATAATCCAGCCTTTCTTTCAATTCCTCAATTCGTCACATACTTTTTAAAAATGAACAGCGTTCGTGATGGAAAAGAAAATCCGGCTTTAGCGAACAACAATATTCGTAAAGCGTTGGCACAAGCTTTTGATAAAGAAAGTTTTGTAAAAGAAGTCTTGCAAGATCAATCAACGGCTACAGATCAAGTAATTCCTCCGGGACAAACGATTGCGCCAGATGGAACAGATTTCACAAAACTAGCTGCTAAGAAAAATAACTACTTAACCTACGATACAGCGAAAGCAAAAGAATTCTGGGAAAAAGGGAAAAAAGAAATTGGGCTGGATAAAATCAAATTAGAATTTTTAACAGATGATACAGACAGCGCCAAAAAAGCTGCTGAGTTTTTCCAATTTCAATTGGAAGAAAATCTAGATGGATTAGAAGTGAATGTTACTCAAGTTCCTTTTACTATTCGTGTTGATCGTGATCAAACGAGAGACTATGATTTAGAATTATCTGGTTGGGGAACCGATTATCGTGATCCATTAACAGTTATGCGCATCTTTACTTCGGATAGTACCTTGGGCGGCGTAACGTTCAAGAGTGATACGTATGATCAATTAATTCAAGAAACTAGAACAACACATGCGGCTGATCAAGAGGCTCGTTTAAATGACTTTGCTCAAGCACAAGATATTTTGGTGAATCAGGAAACGGTTTTAGCACCAATCTACAATCGAAGCATTTCTGTATTAGCTAATCAAAAAATCAAGGATCTGTATTGGCATTCATTTGGACCTACGTACAGTTTAAAATGGGCTTATGTTAACTAATTGAATGAAGGTAGGAAGGGGTTTGTCATGCTTTTAAAAAACTGTAAATTAGAAACAGGATTTTCTACTGTGAATCAGCGAATTGTTGCGACAGAAACAGCTAGCTATGATATTCGAATTGAAAACGAGGTCTGTACTGCGGTCGCACCGCAGTTAAGGCCTTTAGAGAGCGAAACAGTTATCGATGTGAATCAGCAACTCGTTTTACCTGCTCTAAGAGAAATGCATATTCATATTGATAAAACGTATTTTGGGGGACCTTGGAAGGCCTGTCGTCCACTAACGAAAGGAATTTTAACACGTATTGAAGAAGAAACTTGGCTGTTACCTGAACAATTACCAACTAGTTTAGAACGTGCTTGCCAAGTTATTGAGCAGTATATTCAACAAGGCCATTATCATATTCGCAGTCATTGTAATGTAGATCCATCTATTGGAACGAAACATATTGAAATCACTAAAGAAGCATTTAGTCGATATGAACAATACATTACTCATGAAATTGTGGCTTTTCCTCAACACGGATTACTCCGCTCACAAGTCGAACCTTTGATGCGCGAAGCCTTACGCATGGGGGCAACTCATGTCGGCGGCGTTGATCCAGCCCTTGTGGATCGTCATGTGGATCATTCAATCGCAAAAATATTTGAACTAGCTACCACATTTAATAAAAAAATTGATGTTCATTTACACGCCCGTGATACTTTGGGACTTTATGAATTTAATAAATTTGTTGATTATACAGAACAAGCAAAGATGTTTGGCAAAGTTACTTTAAGTCATGCTTTAGCTTTGGGGAGCTTAGAAGAAGCAGCAATTAGAGACATTGCGCAAAAATTCATCGAAACAGGGATTGATTTGACTTCGACTGTACCGATTGGAATGCCTACCATGCCGATTCCAACCTTGGTTGAACAAGGTGTTAAGATCTCCGTGGCTCATGACAGTTTGACGGATCATTGGTCGCCTTTTGGCAGTGGCAATACAATAGAAAAATTAAATACAGCCGCTCAAAGATTTAAAATTAGCGATGAGTATCGCTTGAATCGTTTATGGGGCTTAGCGAGTAATTTTGTAACGCCTCTTGATCCTAACGGGCAGCGAGTTTGGCCTAACGTCGGCGATTCTGCAGATTTCCTACTATTTAATGCTGAGAGCACTGCTCACGTGATTGCACGCCAACAGCCAATCCAACAACTGATACTAAAAGGACAACTGGTTGAAGCCGTTCAAAAGGGGGAAAGAGAATGACAGCATCCATTGTTTATTTGAATAATGTTCGTTTAGAAACTGGTTTTGCTAAAGACCACCACGAATTAACGTATACTAAAACCGCACGCTATACTTTAGCGATTCAAGAAGGCAAAATCCAAGCGATTATTCCGCAAAATCAAGTC
Source organism: Enterococcus sp. DIV1328a (assembly GCF_050536905.1). Taxonomy (NCBI): domain Bacteria; kingdom Bacillati; phylum Bacillota; class Bacilli; order Lactobacillales; family Enterococcaceae; genus Enterococcus; species Enterococcus sp. DIV1328a. The sequence continues at coordinate 846,485 of NZ_CP172912.1, forward strand.
ACTGAAAAGCAACAAGGCACTGATTTAAACGGACAACTGGCTATTCCCGCTTTTCAAGAGAGCCATAATCACTTAGATAAAACCTACCTTTCATTAGGCTGGCGTGCTAGCCAACCTGTTAAGAATTTAAAAGAGCGTTTAGCAGACGAAGCCAGTGAACTTAAATTGTTAGCGCCGTCAACAGAACAACGAGCGACGGCCATGATTGAAAAATTGATTGGGTATGGAACCTCTTATATTCGGACACATGTCAACATTGATCCTTATGTAGAACTAGAAAACTTCTGGGGCGTCAAAAGAGCCTTAGAAAAATATGCGCATGTGATTGATTATGATATTGTTGTCTTTCCACAGCATGGATTATTAAAAAATCCCCAAACGGTTTTACTCATGAGAGAAGCCCTAAAAAATGGTGGAACAATGGTTGGTGGTTTAGATCCTGCAGGCATTGATTATGCAATTGAAGAATCTTTAGAAACTATTTTCGATCTGGCAGAAGAATTTCAAGTAGGAATCGATATCCACTTGCATGATACGGGGGAAGTTGGCGTTTATACAATTGATAAATTTTTAGACATTTTGGAAGAACGAAAATTTACTCAGCGAACCGCTATCAGTCACGCCTTTGCGCTGCTAGATGTACGACCAGCAGAAAAAGAAAAACTATACCAACGCTTGGCAACGCATCAAACGGCGATTATGTCTACAATTCCCTATGATCCTCGTTATTTATTGCCACCAATTGATGTGTTACGCCAAGCTGGTGTATCGGTTCATTTAGGTAGTGATGGCTTTTTTGACTCTTGGAGTTCTAATGTTTCAGGTGATTTATTTGAAAAATTACGTAATTTTTGTGAAATGACAGGAAAGATTACAGAAGAGCAACTTACTCAAGCTTACGTCCATGGCTGTGGCAAAGAAGCACCTTTTTCATTTGAAGAAGAACGTCTTTGGTTTACAGAAGGCGACGAAGCAAACTTTATCTTTACAGAAGCAGCTTCTACAGCAGAAGTGATTGCTAGAAAACCACAGAAACGCCAGATTATGTTGAAAGGACAATGGGTTTAACTTGCTTTAAAATTAGGTAGAAATAGAATGCTAAAAAGCCAAACAGAGGAAACAGGGTTCAGCTCTGAGCAACGCATAGTGTCAGTCCTGCGGTTACTCGTCACAGTTTAATGCGTATAAAGTGCTTCTGCTCACAACGTGGATCAGCGTTTCAAGTTTGTTTGACTCACTTTAACATAGCACTTTTGCGTATCTTCCTTTATAATAAGACAAAATGAAGGAGATGAACCAAGCATGACTGAACAAACGAGAGAAAACAAAAAAGCAGCCTACGAATTGTGCTTACAACAATTGAGCGGTTTGTTAGAAATAGAAACGGATGCTATTGCAAATTTAGCAAACTCGTCCGCGTTACTTGCACAAACGTTACCAGACACCGTTTTTGCTGGGTATTATTTATATAAAAATGAAGAATTAGTTTTGGGGCCTTTTCAAGGGAAAGTCTCTTGTACCAGAATTAAAATGGGCAAAGGTGTTTGTGGTGAGTCCGCGGAAAAACAAGCTACATTGATTGTTGATAACGTGAAGACACACGCCAATTATATTTCTTGTGACTCAGCTGCGATGTCTGAAATCGTTGTACCGATGGTAAAAAATCATCAATTGGTCGGTGTTTTAGATATTGATAGTGGTGTAACAAATAGCTATGATGCGGTTGACCAACTGTATTTGGAAAAATTTGTTACCTTGTTACTAGAAAAATCAGATTTTTAAGCAGACTATTTTTGCTTTCTGACAAATCATGAGAAAATAAAGTATAAAATTTGATCATGAAAGAAGGTGAGTCATTTGTTAGAGCTGTATATAAATTTTAAAGGTGAAGCAAAAGAAGCAATTGCGTTCTATGAAGATGTTTTTGATACAAAATGTCAAAATTTAATGACTTTTGGCGAAGCACCTGAAGATCCTGAGCATCCTATAAACGACGAGATAAAGGATTTAGTGATGAACGCAAGTATCATTATTGAAGGAACCTATGTAATGATTTCAGATGTTCCTGATATGTTTGGTTTTGAAGTTACGGAAGGAAATAACCTTTCGCTCGTGGTTAGCACAGATGATGATGAAAAAATTGATCGCTTATTTAAACGATTATCTGAAGGTGGCACTGTTACAATGCCATTATCTGAAACTTTTTGGTCCAAAAAGTATGGTTCCCTAAAAGATCAGTTTGGCATCCATTGGATGTTTAATTATTATGAAGAAGATTAAAATAAAAAATCCCCAATCCGTTATTTTCATTGGATTGGGGATTTTTTATTCATGAAAGAATTGCTTCTTAGCGATTTGATACTGCCGTTGCTTTTCTGTCCAAAATTGCTGATCGTTTTCATCAATTTTGCGAATGACTTTTGCTGGATTACCCCCAACAATCGTGTTGGCAGGAACGTCTTTTGTAACCACAGCACCAGCAGCGACAATAGCATTTTTTCCAATTGTAACGCCAGGTAAAATGGTGGCACTTCCGCCAATCCACACGTTATCTTCAACAATAATTGGCGTCCCGAATTCTAATTCTGTAGTTCGAATCGTTGGATCAATTGGATGGCCGGCAGTATAAAAACTAGCACGAGGGCCAACCATGACATTATCACCGAAGATGATTTTGTTTACATCTAAAAAAATGCAATCCATATTTGCATAAAAATTTTCTCCTACCTCAATATGGCGACCGTAATCTACATAGAGGGGTGGGGTGATATATAACTCATTGCCAGTTTTTCCTAATAATTCTTTTTCTAGGGCCACAATTTCTTTCACGTTATCGATAGGAAGTTGATTGATTTTTTGAGCTAACACCTTGCCTTTTGTTGATTTATTTTCGGGTAAAATGGTGGGGGCGTAATATAATTCACCTTTTAACATTTGCATATAATCAAAGTCATTTTGTTTCATGTAAGCGCTCCTTTAGGCTTTTTCTCTATTGTATCAAATCAACACAATAAGTCGAGGAATATGTAAAATAAAAAAGGATAGATAGCAAAATAGCCTTGCTTATCTATCCTTTACCTAAGGTTATCCAATTTTTTTAACTCTCCCGCCAATTTTATCTGCTAATTTTTGTGCTTCTTTTTCAGAGTGGTAAACTAAACAACCTGATTTATCTCGCGTACGTTTACCATCTGCAGTTAAATAGCCATGAAAAAATTTGATTGCATACATAGACATCACCGCCTTTCTAATTGAAAATAGTGTAAATGGAGCGATTAAAAATGTCAAATAATAGAAGTGCTCTTAACCATTCTTATCTTTTTTAGTTCGAAGATAAGCTTGGTTAAGAGCACCATTTCACTTAATAAATTAGTTTGAAACGGGTCGTTGAGTGAAATTCCTGTTCAGGTGAGAGGGTGATAGAACCGAACAACGGAAATCTTTCAGCACCAGGACAGACTTGGGTTTCAAATGTGAGCGCTCCGTGATTGACTAATTTTTGCCCTTGAATATCGGGACCGTTATCAGCAAAATTTGCTGAAAAAATAACAACTGAAGGTTGATCAGTGAACATCTCTAAGGTGATATCTTTAGTAGGACTTTTTAAGATAACATCTGGGTTAATTAAATCATGATTGGTTAAGATGAAAGGGTGATCGAAGCCGTTCATCTTTTGAATTTGTTCATCGGTACTTGAAAAAACCTCAGCTAATTTTTTAGGTTTTTGTAAATCAAAAGCTGTCTGGTCGACGGAAGCTAATTCTCCAAGCGGTAAAACTCTTTCATCAAGCGGGACAAACTTTTGGGCATTTATTTGTAACTCATGCGCATCAATGGGGATTGCAGGATTTCCAGTTAAATTAAAGTAGACATGATTGGTTGGATTAAAAAGTGTTTGTTCATCTGTAGTTGCCTGATACTCAATTTGCCATTCATTTTCTTCAGTCAATGTATACGTGACTGAAACAGTGAGATTTCCAGGAAAACCATTTTCACCAGCAGGACTCTCTAGCCAAAATTTCACAGAAGGATTCGCTTGTGCCTCTTGGATTTCGCTGTGCCATTTTTTACTTTCAAACCCAGGTGTGCCACCGTGAAGTGTTGTTTGAGTAGGAGTATTAATCATCGTTTGATACGTTTTACCCGCTAGTTCAAAGGAGCCATCGGCAATTCGGCCAGCTGTTCGACCAATTGTTGCACCAAAATATAAGTCTTTAGACAAATATTCATCTGCTGAGGGAAAGCCTAGCACGAGTGATCGGGATTCATTTTTTGTAAGAGGAACGTCGAGCGCAACAATTCGCGCACCAAAATCTGTTGCTTTTAAAGTCACACCATTTTTATTCGTCAGTGTGTAAAGAAGCATTCCTTGTCCAAATGATTCAGTTGAAATAGTCAAAATAATCAATCCTTCCTTTAAGTAAATATTTAGTAAATTTAACTTTGTTGTTTAGATTATTTAAATAGTCAAAAAGAAACGCTAAGAAAATAAATCTTTATTTAATTGTATTGTACACGTTTTCAATCAAAATGACAATCAAGAAAATGTTAAGTAAATATTTGCAAAAGTTTAGTAAATATTATACAATTTGTTTACTAGTGAAAGGAGCGATTAGTGATGGAAGAACTGTTAATGAATCGATTTGTAGAAATATTTGGTGAGAAAGGGACAGCCTGTTATTTTGCCCCTGGAAGAATTAATTTGATTGGTGAACATACAGATTACAATGGCGGTCATGTTTTCCCAGCGGCTATTACTTTAGGGACATTTGGTGTGGCAAGAAAAAGAGACGACCAAAAAATTCGAATGTTTTCTGATAATTTTAAAGAGGTTGGTCTCATCGAATTTTCATTAGAAGATTTAACCTATTCAGATTCAGATGATTGGGCAAATTATCCGAAAGGCGTTTTAAATTACTTGATTGAAAGCGGACACAATATTGATTCTGGCTTAGATGTGCTCTTCTACGGTACGATTCCTAATGGTGCTGGCTTGTCTTCTTCTGCTTCTATTGAACTTTTAATGGGGACGATCTGTAATGATTTATATGCTTTACACTGTCCAATGCTTGAGTTGGTGCAAATCGGTAAAAAAGTGGAGAATGAATTTATTGGCGTTAATTCGGGAATTATGGACCAATTTGCCGTAGGAATGGGAGAAAAAGATCAAGCTATTCTACTAGATACCAATAATATGCACTATGAAATGGTTCCCGCCAAATTAGGTGAGTATACGATTGTCATTATGAATACTAACAAACGCCGTGAATTAGCAGATTCAAAATATAATGAACGTCGTGCAGAATGCGAAGAAGCCGTTCGTTTGCTTCAAAAAGAGTTATCTATTGAATTTTTAGGTGAATTAGACAGCGAGACATTTGACCAATATCAAGCATTGATTGGAGATCCAACGTTGATTAAACGAGCGCGTCATGCCGTCACAGAAAATGAACGAACTTTATTGGCAAAACAAGCGCTAACTGAAGGGGATTTGGAAGAATTTGGCTTATTATTAAATGCCTCACATCGTTCGCTAAAAGAAGATTACGAAGTAACTGGCATTGAGTTGGATACCTTAGTGGCTTGTGCGCAAGAACAACCAGGCGTTTTGGGCGCACGGATGACTGGTGCAGGGTTTGGCGGTTGTAGTATTGCTTTGGTACCAAAGCAAAATATAGATGCATTTATTGAAGCTGTTGGCCAGAGTTATCAAGATAAAATTGGCTATGCTGCTGATTTTTATCCTGCATCAATTGATGACGGTGCCAGAAAGTTATTTTAGAAAGGAAGGCTTTAAATGTCTATTTTAGTATTAGGTGGCGCAGGCTACATCGGCTCACATGCCGTCGATCAATTAATTTCAAAAGGATATGCCGTTGTGGTTGTTGATAATTTATTAACGGGGCATCGTTCAGCAGTTCATGAACAAGCGACTTTCTATGAAGGCGATATTCGTGATAAAGCTTTTTTACGTAGTGTCTTTGAAAAGGAATCAATTGAAGGGGTGTTGCACTTTGCGGCCAATTCTTTAGTAGGAGAATCCGTGGAGAAACCGTTAATGTATTTCAATAACAATGTTCACGGCACTCAAATTGCCTTGGAAGTCATGCAAGAATTCGGAGTGAAACACATTGTTTTTTCTTCCACAGCGGCCACTTATGGCGAACCAAAAGCAATGCCTATTACAGAAGAAACCCCAACGAATCCTAAAAATCCGTATGGGGAAAGTAAATTAATGATGGAAAAAATCATGAAATGGTGCGACAACGCTTATGGAATGAAATATGTTGCTTTGCGTTATTTTAATGTTGCAGGAGCAAAAAAAGATGCCTCAATTGGTGAGGATCACACGCCAGAAACGCATATTGTGCCAATTATTTTACAAGTGGCATTGGGCCAACGAGCAGAGCTAAGTATTTTTGGGGATGATTATGATACACCAGATGGCACGTGCATTCGAGATTATGTTTATATTGAAGACTTGATTGCAGCACATATTTTGGCTTTAGAATATTTGAAAAATGGCGGCGAAAGTGACGTCTTTAACTTGGGAAGCAACAACGGCTATTCTGTTAAAGAAATGTTAGATGCTGCTCGCGAAGTGACAGGTCAAGAAATTCCTGCGACAATCGCGCCACGCCGAGCAGGGGATCCTAGTACGTTAATTGCTTCTAGTGAAAAAGCCAAACGAGTTTTAGGCTGGCAACCAGAAGTAACTGAGGTCAAGGACATTATCGCCACCGCTTGGCAATGGCATGTGAAACATCCTCAAGGCTATAATGAATAGGAGAACATCAGATGATGAAAGAAAGTAGTAAATGGATTGCTGCATTTGTAGAGATAATCATAGAAAATGGCGATTGGACGGAAACAGACCGCTATTATTTGACGAATCGGATTGCCAAACTAGTTGGCTGTGATTTTTTTGAACAACCAGAAGCGGTTGCTTGTGAGCAAGAACCGTTGCGTGTGGTGGAACATCTTTTAAACATTGCACAAGCCAATCACCGAATCGATGACTCAATCACGGAAGCAGAACAACTAGAAGCGGAGTTAATGGATTTTATTACGCCGACCCCAACCATCATTAATCGGAAGTTTATGGATTATTATCAAGAGTCTCCACGAAAAGCAACGGATTATTTTTATCAGTTATGTAAAACGAATAACTACATTAAAACGAAAGCAATCGCCAAAAATATTATTTTCCCAATGGACTCACCCTATGGTAAACTAGAAATTACCATTAACTTATCGAAGCCAGAAAAGGATGCTCGAAAAATTTTGGCTGAAAAGAAAATGAGTCAAAAAAAATATCCAGCGTGTATGTTATGTATGGAGAATGAAGGCTATTATGGCCGTGTGAATTATCCAGCACGGACAAACCATCGGATTATCCGACTAAATTTAGAGGACGAAGCTTGGGGCTTTCAATATTCGCCATATGCTTACTATAATGAGCATGCGATTTTCTTGGACCAACAACATCGAGAAATGAAAATCGAGAAAAAAACGTTCCAGCGGCTCCTTAAAATTACGGAGTTATTCCCTGAATATTTTGTGGGCTCTAATGCAGATTTGCCAATTGTTGGTGGTTCTATTTTATCTCATGATCATTACCAAGCAGGACGTCATACATTTCCAATGGATTTAGCACCAATGGAAAAAAGATTTTCTTTGAAAAAATATCCTGAGATAACTGCGGGTATTTTAAAATGGCCGATGTCTGTGATTCGTCTTCAAAGTGATCGTCAAGAGGAACTAGTTGAGGCGGCCGAATTAATTTTGACCAAATGGCGCAATTATTCTGATGAACGAGTCTCAGTTCGGGCCTATTCAGAAGATGGTACACCGCATCATACGATTACGCCAATTGCTCGACGCAAAGGGTCATTATTTGAATTGGATTTAGTTTTACGAGATAATAATGTTTCGGAGGAATTTCCAGATGGCATTTTTCATCCACATCCAGAAGTACAACATATTAAGAAAGAAAATATTGGCTTAATTGAAGTAATGGGACTAGCTATTTTGCCACCAAGGCTGGCACAAGAATTAAAAGAAGTCGAAAAGTATTTATTAAAGCAACCCAATCAAATTGCTGAAAGTCATCGAGCTTGGGCGGATGAACTCAGTCAGCAAACCATCACTGAAGCCAATGTCAAAGAAGTGATCCAACAAGGAATTGGGACAATTTTTGTTCAAATTTTAACAGATGCCGGCGTCTTTAAACGTGATGAAGAAGGCCGTCGTGCTTTTGAACGATTTATTCAATGTATAGAAAATGATTAGTTTGAGGTGAGGAACATCGTAACCATTAAAGATATAGCAGAGCAAGTCGGTGTTTCTTCAGCGACAGTTTCGAGAGTTTTGAACTATGATGAAACATTATCAGTTAGTGATGAAACGAAGAAGAAAATATTTGAAACAGCAGAAACGTTAAATTATAAAAAGCGAGCCAGAAAAAAACAAGCAGGCAAAAAGAAAATTCGGTTTGTCCAATGGTTCAGTGATCCAGAAGAACTGGATGATATTTACTATTTATCGATTCGTTTAGGTGTTGAAAAGCGGGCAGAGGAATTGGGTTTTCTTTTAGTCAAAGAATCTCTGACAAACCTGTCTCAAAAAAGATTTGATGGGACAATTGCCCTAGGAAAATTTGATGAAAAGCAAGTGGCGGCCTTAGCCGCCTTAGGCGCACCTCTTCTATTTGTAGACTTTGATGCAATGGTTTTTGGCCAAAACTCCATTGTTGTTGATTTTACTGGAAGTGTTAAAACAATTGTGCAAGAATTTTTGGCGCAAGGGCATCAGAAAATTGGTATGCTTTCTGGGCAAGAATATACGAAAGAGTCCCACGTGGCATTGGTTGATCCACGTTTTGTCGCTTTTAAAGAAACCTTAAAAGATCTGGACCTTTATCATCAAGAATGGGTTGTCGAAGCAGCTTTTTCTGTTGAAGAAGGCTATCAAGCGATGAAAGACTTTATTGAAGAAGCGGACACTCGTCCAACCGCTTTTTTCGCTGCAAGTGATACATTGGCGATTGGTGCAATGCGGGCGTTACAAGAAGCAGCCATTCGTGTGCCAGAAGATATTTCTATCATTGGTTTTAATGATATTAGTGTCGCAAAATATGTTTCACCAACATTAACAACAGTTAAAGTTCATACTGAATGGATGGGTGAGCTAGCCGTTGAGACAATGAAAGAGTTATGCTTGAATACCCCACCAGTTCCTAGAAAAATTATTGTCGGAACGGAATTCATTCAGCGAGATTCAACGAAACATTCATCAAAATAACAGCAAAACTTGGAGAGTTTTTTCCAAGTTTTTTGCTCTTTTCTGCTGGTTTTCAACAATCAAGAAAATGGAGGGAAACAGATGCAACCGAAATTAATTATTTTACGTGGTAATTCTGGTAGTGGTAAAACAACGATAGCTAAAGCGCTTCATCAGTGTCTTAAAGAACAATCGTTATTGATTTCTCAAGATGTGGTGCGCAGAGAAATGCTTCGTGTTAAAGATGAAACAGGTAATCTAAGTATTGCTTTGTTAAAACAGTTGGTAGCTTTTGGTTATCAAGAATGCCAGTATGTGATTGTTGAAGGGATTTTTCAAAAAGCCATTTATCATTCCTTTTTCCAGGAAATAATCCATCTCTTTGAAGGAAATGTTCAGGTTTATTATTTTGATCTTTCTTTTGAAGAAACGGTGAAAAGACATAGCCAGAGAAACAAGAATCAAGAATTTGGTGTCGTGGAAATGAAACGTTGGTGGCTACCAGAAGATTATTTAGGGCTTGCGGGAGAACAGCGGTTATCTGAACAACTGTCTGAAAAGCAGATTATCAGGCAAATTTTAGCAGATATTCAGTAGTAAGTGCTGCGCTTTTTAGAGAAATGGATGTTGTGGTATGATAAAAAAGAAGGAGTGGTTTCAATGGATTACCAAGAACGATTAAAAAATTTACCACCTGAAGTCATGACAGCTTTTTCAGAATCATTTATTTTTTTAATCAGTAACGATAAAGTTCAACATTTTCCTGCACGAGACTTAACGCAAGCTGAAATGATTCAACGAGTGAAAGAGAAATTAGGTGAAACGGTGACGTGGTCCTTATGGCAAGGGTTCGTTATTGCTGTTAATTCAGAAGAAACATGTGTTGCTGTTTTGCCCAAATATCATCAACTCGATGGTTTTTGAAAATGAATAAGGGAGCGAAGAATTATTCGCTTCGTTTTATAAAATGAAAACGCTTTTCGGGAGGAAATGCTAATGTCTGAGCTAGTAGTTATTAGAGAAATGCAAGAGAAAGATATCTTAGCGCTGGATACTCAATTTGTCCAACAAGGTTGGCCAAGTCGCCAAGAGATTTTAATGAACTATTTAGAAGAACAATTAGTCAAGCAACGAACGGTTTTTGTAGCGGAGAAAAAGGCAACGCTGTTAGGGTATGTGACGTTACTGCCATTAGCTAAGGAAGGACCTTTTAAAAATTTATATCCTGAAATAGCTGATTTCAATGTATTCTTGCCATTTCAAAAACAAGGAGTGGGGCGGTTATTATTAAATCGTGCAGAAAATGTTGCCAAAAGTTATGCAGATACTGTTTCTTTGGGAGTAGGCCTGCATCCTGGTTATGGTGCAGCGCAAAGATTATATATCAAACAAGGATATGTGCCAGATGGTTCAGGAGTCTGGTTTCAAAATAAGCAGCTGAAACCAAACGAACGGTGTGTTAATGATGATGAGTTAGTTCTTTATTTATCGAAAAAACTATAGAGTAGCTAAAGTAATACTCTATAAATATCATTTAGGAGGTTGTTACCCTTGATTAGAAAAATGAAGCCAACAGATGCAGCGGCGTTAACTATCATTAATAAAGAACAATTGGGCTATGAAGTTCCCGTTGACGTGACCTGTAAACAGATTGAGAAATTACTACTAGCCAGTGACAGAGAGTTTTTATATGTTTATGAAGAAACGAAGACAGGCAAGATTTTAGGCTATGTGCATGCGCAACTGTATGAAACAATTTATTCCCAAACGTTATTGAACGTTCTGGGATTAGCAGTGGCAAAAGAAGCAGAAGGCCGTGGAATTGGCAAACAATTAATGATGAAACTAGAAACGGAAGCTAAAAAGTATAACTTGTCTGCGATTCGCTTAAATTCAGGGGAACAGCGTACAGCAGCACATCAATTTTATGAACACATTGGCTATGTTTCTGATAAAAAACAAAAGCGATTCATTAAATACTTGGATACTTAAGTTATGTCTTTAAAAAATAACAATTTCCTTTAAAAAAATAAGTAAAAACTAGTGAAATTTTCAGCGAATTAGTGTAAAATGTATCTCAATGACTCAACGAGTGTTTCAGCCGAAACACTGTCAAAGAAAGTACATACAAAGAAACAGAAATAGCCATTTTTGATGGCTGTTTTTTTATGGAGGAGGCAAATTATGACGAAAAAAAATAGTATGATGTACTTAGCAATTTCTAACTTATTTCTTGTTTTTCTAGGCGTAGGCCTAGTCATTCCCGTAATTCCCCAATTAAAAGAAGAAATGCATTTTTCTGGTACCACAATGGGAATGATGATTTCTATTTTTGCGATTGCCCAATTAATCACATCGCCAATCGCAGGTGTCCTTTCGGATAAAATTGGTCGGAAAAAAATGATTGCAACGGGCATGTTGGTGTTTTCAATTTCTGAGTTATTATTTGGTTTAGCCCAAGCGAAAAGCGGTTTTTATATTTCTCGTGGTTTAGGTGGGATTGCCGCCGCTTTATTAATGCCGTCAGTGACAGCCTTTGTGGCAGATATGACCACGATTTCTGAACGTCCGAAAGCGATGGGACTTGTGTCAGCTGCAATTAGTGGTGGTTTTATTATCGGACCAGGAGTTGGTGGTTTTATTGCTTATTTAGGTATTCGCGCCCCGTTTTTTGCGGCCGCATTTTTAGCGTTTATTGGTTTTATTTTGACATTAACTGTTTTGAAGGAGCCAGAGAAACGAATTTTAGCCGCTGTTGAAGCGAAAAAAGGTTCATTTATGGATATTTTAAGAAATCCAATGTTTACCTCATTATTTGTGATTATCTTAATTTCCTCTTTTGGCCTGCAAGCGTTCGAATCTATTTATAGTATTATGGCGACCATTAATTTTGGCTTTACCACAAGTGAAATAGCAATCGTGATTACGGTTAGTGGTATTTTAGCGTTGATTTGTCAGTTGTTTTTCTTTGATGCAATCGTCCAAAAAATAGGTGAAATGGGTTTAATCCAATTAACCTTTTTTGCAAGTGCCATTTTTATTGCCGTGATTGCCTTTACAAAAAATAATTTAGTTGTTGTATTTTCAACGTTTATTGTCTTTTTAGCGTTTGACTTGTTTAGACCAGCAGTAACTACTTATTTATCCAAACATGCTGGAGATCAACAAGGAACCATCAACGGACTAAATTCGACATTTACAAGTTTTGGTAATATTTTAGGACCAATGGCAGCAGGAGCTTTATTTGATATCAATCACTTTTTCCCTTATTATGTTTCAGCAGTAATTCTGTTAGGAACGGGCTTTTTATCGTTATTTTTAAATCGAAATAAGATGTAAAAGAAAAAATAAGTATTTGGAATATAAAAATTCCGAATACTTATTTTTTTTGATCACCGACCGTTCTTGAAAAAAACAAAAAAAATAAACAGTGTTCGCTTGATTAATCGAACGTTTGTTCGTATAATGATTTTGCAAGTGAGGTGATGTTTGTGAAATTTGATTATGAAAAAGAACCTAGTCGCGATATTCTTTGTATTGATTGCAAAAGTTTTTACGCTAGTGTAGAATGCGCAGAACGTGGGTTAGATCCGTTGAAAACGATGTTAGTAGTGATGAGTAATGCCGAAAATGCGGGGGGATTAGTTTTATCAGCATCGCCAATGGCAAAAAAAGTTTTAGGTGTTTCAAATGTTACGCGTAAAAATCAAGTGCCCGCTCATCCTGATTTATATGTGGTTCCGCCACGAATGAATTTGTACATGAAAAAAAATCAAGAAATCAATAATTTATATAAAAAGTTTGTCGCAGATGAAGATCACTCTGTGTTTAGTGTAGATGAATCATTTCTTGATGTAACTGCTTCTTTAAGTTATTTTCATTGTGAAACCGCCTATAAGATGGCTCGGATTATCCAAAGAGTCGTTTATAATCATGTGGGTATTTATGTGACCGTTGGGATAGGGGACAATCCGTTACTGGCTAAATTGGCGTTGGACAATGGCGCCAAACATTCGCCAGATTTTATTGCAGAATGGCGGTATGATCGTGTACCAGATACTGTCTGGCAGTTGCCTTCTTTGACAGATTTTTGTGGGATTGGTCGCAGAATGGCTAAACGACTGAATCGTTTAGGAATTGATTCTGTATATGAGTTAGCGCAAGCGAATCCGCATCTTTTACAAGAAACATTTGGCGTGATGGGGCTTCAATTGTATGCTCATTCATGGGGGATTGATCGTACCTTTTTAGGAAAAAAAGCACCACATAAAGCTGAAAAATCATTTGGGAATAGTCAGATTTTACCGAGAGATTATGCGCGAAGAGATCAGATTGAACTAGTCTTAAAGGAACTGACAGAACAAGTGGCTGCTCGTTTAAGAAAAGCGCATTGTCAAACGGAATGTATCACAGTCTACGTTGGTTATTCCAAAGGACAAATTGACCGTGAAGGACGAACTGGTTGGCGAAAACAACAAACGATTCCTGCAACAAACAATACAAAAGTTTTGATTACCTATGTATTAGCCCTTTTTAGAGAACATTATCTAGCGGGAACCGATGTCCGGCAATTAGGGCTTTCTTATGGAAAATTAGTTTGGAATGAATCTTTACAATTAGATTTATTTTCGGAACCAGAAGAGCAAATTAGTGAAATGGAGTTAAACTATCTGATTGATAAAATCCGACAAAAATTTGGCTTTCAAGCTTTAATCCACGCCTCTTCTTTGTTGGAAGGCGCGACGGCAATTCATCGTTCAGGATTAGTCGGTGGACATGCTGGAGGAAATGTCGGTTTAGGAGGATAACATCATGAAACGAACAAAAAAAGAATTTACACCTTATAATGAGTACCATGATCGGCCCTTTGAACTGAAATGGGCGACCGCTTTTGCATTGGGGGAGTTACAAGAAGGAATCGAAGCTTCTGACGAATATTCTAAGAGAGCGTTTGAACGCTTACCGCAACAGACAACAGAAGAAATTGAAGAATACTTAGAGCAGTCTTTAAAAAATAACCAGGTTTTAGAAATCCAATTGAATACTTTGGATGATTTTGGCCGTGTTCAACCGCCAATTGTTGGTGTTTTTGAAGGGATGAGTTCAATGGAGTATGCAAAAGTTGGAAATACACATATTTTATTTGAAGATATTCGTCATATTAAAAGTCATGAGTTTACAAAGTGGTCGAGCCTTGATTAAAAAACTATTGTTATACGTGCGTTTTGTGAAAACATATGAGATAATGTTCATAGGTAATAGAAATAAAAATTATGGAGGTGGCTAGGATGGGACATCATTTAAAAGGACACCATGGCAAAAAAACAAACGCAAGTGGCGGCTTTTTAACAAAGTTATTGGCTGGTGGTGCCTTAGTGGGCGTAGGAAAAAAGTTATACGACAATCGTGAAAAAATTAAAGAGCTGTTAAGTGACGACAAAGAAAAAAGCAACGATACTGAAAACAAATAAAGGACTGGATTGACGGAATGGTAAAAGATGCAGCGTATATTATTGAAGAGATTACCACGATTTTAGAAGGAACCTATTTTGTGATAACCAAGAAAGCGAATAAGCGCCGCATGTGTTTACATGTTTCAGATACCGCGAAAGAATTTTTACGTTGTCGACTGGAGTATGAAACATTCTTAGAGCAACAGTTTGATTATGCCACAATGTTTTTAGAAACATGTACGGAAGATGTTTCTGTTGAAATTCAAACAGGACTACTTGAAGAAACAAATTATCAAGCATTAACCGTGGAAAAATTACAACAGATAGCCACTAAAATGTAACACAGCTGTTGTGTTAGTTTTGATTCTTAATTTGGTTAAGGAGGCGGATAAAATGTCAGTATATCAACATATTTTGGTTGCTCTTGATGGCTCAGATCAATCTGAAAAAGCTTTTCATGAAGCTGTCAGGATTGCCAAAGAGGAACAAGCTACTCTTTATTTAGCTACAATTATTAATGATGCTGAATTTACGACGAGTCCATTTTCTTTTGAAGAATTGTATGATTTAGAAAAACACAAGTCAGAAGAGATGCTCACTGAAAAGGCAAAACAAGCGAGTGAAATTGGTGTAAAAACAGTCAAAAAAATTGTTGAGCTTGGGAGCCCAAAACGTTATCTTGCCAACACGATTTCTGAAAATTATGCCATAGATTTAATTGTGCTAGGTGCCACGGGAAGAGGTGCTATTCAACGAACCTTGATTGGTTCTACTACAGATTATGTGGTTAACCATGCTTTGTGCAATGTCTTAGTCGTTCGCTAATTGTGAGTAATTAATCAAGGAAACAATGTTTTATCGGGACGTTTTTTAAATTAAACGAGAGGTGAGTTTATGAAAACAAAAATCGGAAAAACAGTTATCTTGTCAGCGTTTTTATTCACAAGTTTCCTTTTACTGAGTGGTTGTACCTCGGCTGGCGAAGAGATGGAAAAAACAATTGATCGACAGAAAGAAAAAGTCGATAAAACGGTCGATAAGCAGAAACATAAAAATGAAAATTCCATGGAAAGTTACGACGAAAAAGTTGACCGTTCTTTAGATAGTCAAGAAGACAAAATCGATACTACTGAGTAACGGGAAAGCTTTCAACTATCGGCTAGTAAATAAATAATATACAAAAGGGAGCATCCACTGCAGTTATTTCTCACAGCGGATCCTCTCTTTTGTGGTTAAAAAGAAAAAGTTAACTGCTCCCCAACAGTTAACTTTTAATCATGTTGCACATAGTTAAAACACTCTATATATCATTTATATCATTTGAAACGGGCAGTGTAAAAAGAAATCTCTTGAAAAGAGTCTCCATTTATAGGGAAGATTTCCCATAAAAAAGAGAAACGTATAATCACAGAGAGTTAGAGAAAGCAAAGGGAAATAAGTATGTTAAAATAAGAAGCAAGAAAGAAGACAAGTATGCAGAAAATAACAACTAATTAGGTGAAAACAATGGAAATACATTTTGAAAAAGTAACAAACGATAATCGTAAAGCAGTGGAAAACCTACAAGTTTTCGCTGAACAACAAACCTTCATTGAATCAATGGCAGAAAATCTAAAAGAATCGGACCAATTTCCAGAATGGGAATCGGCAGGTATTTATGACGGCAATCAATTAATCGGCTATGCCATGTATGGACGTTGGCAAGATGGGCGCGTTTGGTTAGACCGCTTTTTAATTGATCAACGGTTCCAAGGACAAGGTTATGGGAAAGCAGCCTGTCGACTTTTAATGTTAATGCTAATAGAAAAATACCAAACAAACAAGCTATACTTGAGTGTTTATGATACGAACAGCTCAGCAATTCGGTTGTATCAACAACTTGGTTTTGTATTTAATGGTGAATTAGATACGAATGGTGAGCGGGTAATGGAATGGACACATCAGAATAAGTAGATAGAACAGGTGAGACAAAAGCCATAGCGCATTTTGTTTCATCTTTTTCTTTTAATTGGCTTCATTTGTTTACTTTTAGTAAGTAAAATGGTAAATTTAGTTCAATCTGTTTTGAAAAAAGAGTTACTGGAGGGTAAGGATGAAAATAGAATTTTTCCATGATGTTATTTGTAGTTTTTGTTTTCCAATGTCTGACCGCATGCATGAGATTCAACAAGAATTTCCTGAAATTGAATTGATTCATCGGTCGTTTGCGTTGGGGTGGTCCGCAAACGATTTTGAAACAATGTTTGGCTCACGAGCAGCAGTAAAAGAAGAAGTTTTGACGCATTGGGTGCATGCCAATCAAAACGATTCAAAGCATCGTTTTAATATTGAAGGGATGAGGAAGCAACGATTTGATTTTCCAACATCAAAGAATGCATTATTAGCAGCAAAAGCAGCTGGATACATTGGCAACCAAGACACTTATTGGGTACTGTTTGATAAGTTACAAGAAGGTTTATTTATGAGAAGTTTAAATATTGAAGAGCCAGAAGTAATTGAGGAGCTAGTAAAAGAGACAACGATTGATTTTGCTTTATGGAAAGAAGCTGTTGCTTCCGAGGCTGTTTGGACGGCGGTTCAAGAAGATTTTGCGCTAGCTTCTGCTTATGGTTTACAAGGAGTTCCCGCACTAATCATTAATCAAAAATATTTAATTAATGGTGCAGTACCGAAACAACAAATCAGCCAAACTATTCAAAAAATTCTCGCAGAAGAAAAACAACAGCAACCGTTAGTTTCATTAACTCCTTCTTCTGAAAAGTCAGCTTCGTGTGAGTTTAAGGAAGGCACATGGACGTGTCATTAAGCGGCATAAAATAACGTTATTCTTTGACAAAACGAAAGACTTCTGTAATAGTTAATGCGGGGGTGATAATATGTTTAACGCGTATAGAGAATACTGGAATAATATTACAACAATGAATGCGTCAGCAACACGAGCACAATATTGGTGGCCACAATTAATTAATTATTTGGTGTTAGGGATTTATTCAGCAATTACGGGCGTTTACAGATATATTGAAGTAACACCCAATGATGGAACAATCATTAAAGAATGGAATACCGTGACCATTATCTTTTTCTTGCTGACTGCTTTAATTTGGTTGGCAAACTTTACTGTTCGAGCAAGAAGATTGCATGATCGCGACCACAGTAACTGGTGGATTTTATTCTATTTACTTCCTTTTATCGGTACTTTAGTGATCTTCATTACATTAATTTTGCCAAGTAAAAGTCACACAAGATGGCCAGTGAATCAATCAGAAATTTAATTTGCTGGTTTCGTTTAGCTGATTATCTTAAGAGTGAAAATAGGACATAAGTCGAAATGACTTATGTCCTATTTTCTTTTTTATTTCAGAAAAATAAAAATATCTTCTGTATGATGGCACCTCACATTACGCGGTTCTTGATAAAAGGGCTATCTTTTTGGTAGATAGGGAAAACCATTAAGACGTTAAAAGTTTAATAAATCGAGCAATTCTCTTTTGTTAGAAAATAAGATAGCATCATTAATTAAAATACTTGGAACACTGGTTTCAATAATTGGTTGATTGGTAATAATCAAGTCAAATTCTTCGAGTCGATGGTCACCTAATTGTTCTTCCGTAATTGCTAACGTATTTGAACGAATCCGATGCAAAGCTAAAATATCGTGGACATAGTTTCCAATATATTGACTATGATTCAGGCCCATGTCGCTAATAATCAAAATCTTTTTTGAGTCGAAACTCTGGTTAATTTCTGGAAAAGTATTAAGCAACCAAAAAATATAAGAAGATGAATAGTTTAATAGATTTGTTTCTAAAAGAGCGGAAAAGAAATGCAATTCTGCTTTTAATCGTGCATATAAGTGAAGCTGAGTAAAATGAATTTGTCGAGTGAAAAAGGTGGCCCTTTGTGTCAATTCGGAGGTGTCAAAAGGCACTAATTGAGAAAACAAATAAAGACAGGTTAACAAGTGAACAGCGAAGTCGACGACTTCTTCTGTTAATTGTTCAATCTGTGAAAAAGCATTAAATTTTAAATTTTCACGTATTCTTTGACTGATGACTTCTTGGTCTTCGGAGTAGTATTGCTGAAAAGCGCCTCTTTGAAAATACCGGAGAACTTCCCGATAGGTTTCACGGCTGAGCCCAGTAAAATGACGACTGAGTAAAAGATAATCTTCCATTTTGATTGGACTCTTTTTATCTGTTTTTTTCTGGAAACGTTGCTGAAAGCCTTGATGCTCTCTTAATAAATCAACAATAAAATACATAATAAAGAAATCGTGTTCATAACTGTTATCCATACTAATAATATTTAATTGGCATTGATTACGACGCATTAATTGTTTGATTTCTTGCTTATCTAATTGATAAGGCAATTCATAATGACCATAATACATTAAAAAGAAAAAGGTTGTAAAAATACGTAAAGGCAATTCTTCTGTTTGGCTAGTTAATTGATAGCCTTGATCAACGATAACGCGAAGAGAGTAAGTTTCCAAGACCTGATTACATTGCTTCAATTTTCGAGCAAAAGAAGAGCGACTAATATTGATGGTATCGCAATAATATTCGATGGTTTTGCCAGGATTTTGGATAAATTCATGGAGCAATTGGGTGGTCGTTGACGTTTTTGCCATATCCGTCAGCACGTTTAAATATAAGGACACATTAAAGTTTTCTAAACGATAGCCTAATTTATGCGATGTTTTAATGGTTAAACTTTCGCCCCAACGCTGTTTAATCTCCTCAATATAACGAATAAAAGTAGACTCAGAACTACCAATATATTTTGCAAGTTCTTTTTTAGTCATCCATTTATCAGAAATGGATAAGACACGAATGATTTCTTCCATTTTCCGATAATTTTTTTCTAAAAACCTAATCATATTGTTTCCTCCCAAGTCCTTTACTTTAATGAAACAATCATCGAAACAATAACGCAATTTCAGAAATGAAACCGCTTGGTATGAAAGCTGGTGTGATTTAATGAGCTCCTTCTCTGTATAATAATTATCAGATTAGAATAATGAAATTTTACGTGCTAGGCAATTCTAATTTAACTGTTAATTCATAAAAGAAAGGAGAGAACAGACATTAAATTACTAAAGAAATTTGGGGTTTTCGGCGTAGTCTTTTTACTTGTCTCATCCTATTTCATACCGCTCATTGGCTATGCAGAAACAGCCAAAGAAGTTGAAATTACATCCGCTCAAATGATAACAGATGAGAATGATAAAACGAATATTAATATCGAGTTAAATCTTCTCAACCAAACAGAGCAGCCATTACAACGAGAAATTCAATTGAAAAATGCACAGTTCATGGATACTGCTGTAATTGAAAAAGACGGATATTCTTACCAAGTGACTAATGGTACGCTTTATCTGACTTTGGACGCACAAGTAAAAAAGCCGGTACAGCTTTCGTTAGCTGTTGAGCAAAGTTCGCTTCAAACAGCTCAGCCACCTAAGTTATTGTATGAAAACAACGAATATGATGTTTCAGTTACTTCTGAAAAAATAACAGTAGAGGATTCTGCTAAAGAATCAACTGAACCAGAAAAAATAACTGTACCAGAAAATACGAAAGAAACTAACAAAAATGATTCGGCTCCAGAAAAAACAGAACAGCCGACCGCAACAGAAGAGGTAACCAATCCATTTGCAGAAGCAAGAATAGCGCCAGCCACTTTGAGAGCGAATCTGGCACTACCTTTAATTGCACCACAATACACGACGGATAATTCTGGTACTTATCCGACAGCTAATTGGCAGCCCACAGGCAATCAAAATGTGTTAAACCATCAAGGGAATAAAGACGGTGGTACACAATGGGATGGTCAAACGAGTTGGAATGGGGACCCTACTAATCGCACAAATTCTTATATTGAGTATGGCGGTACAGGAGACCAAGCCGATTATGCCATCCGAAAATATGCTAGAGAAACAACAACACCAGGGCTTTTTGATGTATATCTTAATGTGCGTGGGAATGTTCAGAAAGAAATCACGCCATTGGATTTGGTCTTAGTCGTTGACTGGTCCGGTAGTATGAATGAAAACAATCGGATTGGTGAAGTACAAAAAGGAGTGAACCGTTTTGTTGATACATTGGCAGATAGCGGTATTACCAATAACATCAACATGGGCTATGTTGGCTACTCAAGTGACGGTTATAATAACAACGCCATTCAAATGGGACCGTTTGATACAGTCAAAAATCCAATTAAAAATATTACGCCAAGTAGCACTAGAGGAGGAACTTTCACTCAAAAAGCATTAAGAGATGCTGGTGATATGTTAGCAACGCCAAATGGACATAAGAAAGTTATTGTACTTTTAACGGATGGCGTCCCAACCTTCTCTTATAAAGTGAGTCGAGTTCAAACAGAGGCGGATGGTCGCTTTTACGGGACACAATTTACGAATCGACAAGACCAACCAGGTAGCACTTCTTATATCTCTGGTAGCTATAATGCGCCAGATCAAAACAATATCAATAAACGAATTAACAGTACGTTTATCGCCACGATAGGTGAGGCAATGGCCTTAAAACAACGTGGGATTGAAATACATGGATTGGGCATTCAATTGCAAAGCGATCCACGAGCTAATTTATCTAAACAACAAGTTGAAGATAAAATGCGCGAGATGGTGTCAGCCGATGAAAATGGAGACCTTTATTATGAATCCGCGGATTATGCACCAGACATTTCTGATTATTTAGCGAAAAAAGCCGTTCAGATTTCAGGAACGGTTGTAAACGGAAAAGTAGTTGATCCAATTGCTGAACCTTTTAAATACGAGCCAAATACATTATCAATGAAAAGTGTGGGTCCTGTTCAGGTTCAAACATTACCAGAAGTGTCGCTAACAGGCGCTACAATTAATAGTAATGAGATTTATTTGGGTAAAGGGCAAGAAATTCAAATTCATTATCAAGTACGTATTCAAACAGAGTCAGAAAACTTCAAACCTGATTTTTGGTATCAAATGAATGGTCGGACAACGTTTCAGCCATTAGCCACGGCCCCTGAAAAAGTTGATTTTGGGGTTCCTTCTGGAAAAGCACCCGGCGTGAAGTTAAACGTGAAAAAAATCTGGGAAGAGTATGATCAAGACCCAACAAGTCGGCCAGATAATGTGATTTATGAAATTAGTAGAAAGCAAGTAACTGACACAGCCAACTGGCAAACTGGGTATATTAAATTATCAAAACCAGAAAATGATACCAGCAATAGTTGGGATCGCAAAAATGTAACCCAACTTTCCAAAACCGCGGATGAAAGCTATCAAGAAGTTCTTGGGCTTCCCCAATACAATAATCAAGGACAAGCTTTCAATTATCAAACAACCCGTGAATTAGCAGTTCCTGGTTACAGTCAAGAAAAAATCGACGATACTACTTGGAAAAACACGAAGCAATTCAAGCCATTAGATTTAAAAGTAATCAAAAATTCTTCCTCAGGTGAGAAAAACTTAGTGGGAGCCGTCTTTGAATTGAGTGGTAAAAATGTTCAGACAACATTAGTGGACAATAAAGATGGTAGCTATTCCTTGCCAAAAGATGTGCGCCTACAAAAAGGGGAACGCTATACATTAACTGAAGTAAAAGCACCTGTAGGACATGAGTTAGGCAAGAAAACGACTTGGCAAATTGAGGTGAATGAGCAAGGCAAAGTAAGCATCGATGGACAAGAAGTGACCACCACAAATCAAGTTATTCCATTGGAAATTGAAAATAAATTTTCTTCTTTGCCAATCAGAATTAGAAAATACACCATGCAAAATGGCAAACAAGTGAACTTAGCAGAGGCGACTTTTGCGTTGCAAAGAAAAAATGCTCAAGGAAGTTACCAAACTGTGGCAACTCAAAAAACAGATACTGCAGGATTGAGCTATTTTAAAATTAGTGAACCTGGTGAGTATCGAATGGTGGAACAATCAGGACCATTAGGCTACGACACTCTTGCTGGAAATTATGAATTTATTGTTGATAAATATGGGAAAATTCACTATGCAGGCAAAAATATTGAAGAAAATGCGCCAGAATGGACACTGACACATCAAAATCATTTGAAACCTTTTGACTTAACGGTTCATAAAAAAGCCGATAATCAGACGCCACTTAAAGGAGCGAAATTCCGTTTAACAGGACCAGATACGGATATTGAATTACCAAAAGATGGCAAAGAAACGGATACTTTTGTTTTTGAAAACTTAAAACCAGGGAAATATGTCCTAACAGAAACCTTTACGCCAGAAGGATATCAGGGGTTAAAAGAACCAATCGAATTAATAATTCGCGAAGATGGTTCAGTCACGATAGATGGGGAAAAAGTAGCAGATGTTTTAATTTCTGGAGAGAAGAATAATCAAATTACTTTAGATGTTACTAACCAAGCAAAGGTTCCTTTACCTGAAACTGGTGGCATAGGACGCTTGTGGTTTTACTTGATAGCGATTAGTACATTCGTGATAGCGGGTGTTTATCTCTTTATTAGACGACCAGAAGGGAGTGTGTAATCAATGAAAAACGCACGTTGGTTAAGTATTTGCGTCATGCTACTCGCTCTTTTCGGGTTTTCACAGCAAGCATTAGCAGAAGCATCGCAAGCAAGCGTTCAAGTTACGTTGCACAAATTATTGTTCCCTGATGGTCAATTACCAGAACAGCAGCAAAACACAGGGGAAGAGGGAACGCTACTTCAAAATTATCGGGGCTTAAATGACGTCACTTATCAAGTCTATGATGTGACGGATCCGTTTTATCAGCTTCGTTCTGAAGGAAAAACGGTCCAAGAGGCACAGCGTCAATTAGCAGAAACCGGTGCAATGAATACAAAACCGATCGCAGAAGATAAAACACAGACAATAAATGGAGAAGATGGAGTGGTTTCTTTTTCATTAGCTAGCAAAGATTCGCAGCAACGAGATAAAGCCTATTTATTTGTTGAAGCGGAAGCACCGGAAGTGGTAAAGGAAAAAGCTAGCAACCTAGTAGTGATTTTGCCTGTTCAAGATCCACAAGGGCAATCGTTAACGCATATTCATTTATATCCAAAAAATGAAGAAAATGCCTATGACTTACCACCACTTGAAAAAACGGTACTCGATAAGCAACAAGGCTTTAATCAAGGAGAGCACATTAACTATCAGTTAACGACTCAGATTCCAGCGAATATTTTAGGATATCAGGAATTCCGTTTGTCAGATAAGGCGGATACAACGTTGACACTTTTACCAGAATCAATTGAGGTAAAAGTGGCTGGAAAAACAGTTACTACAGGTTACACATTGACGACGCAAAAGCATGGATTTACGCTTGATTTTTCAATTAAAGACTTACAAAACTTTGCAAATCAAACAATGACTGTGTCGTATCAAATGCGTTTAGAAAAGACCGCTGAGCCTGACACTACGATTAACAACGAAGGACAATTAGTCACGGACAAGCATACCTTGACTAAAAGAGCCACAGTTCGTACAGGCGGCAAGTCTTTTGTCAAAGTTGATAGTGAAAATGCGAAAATCACCTTGCCAGAGGCTGTTTTTATCGTCAAAAATCAAGCGGGGGAATACCTCAATGAAACAGCAAACGGGTATCGTTGGCAAAAAGAAAAAGCATTAGCTAAAAAAATCACGTCTAATCAAGCCGGTGAATTTTCAGTTAAAGGTTTAAAAGATGGCCAGTACTTCTTGGAAGAAATCTCTGCACCAAAAGGTTATCTTCTGAATCAAACAGAAATTCCTTTTACGGTGGAAAAAAATTCTTATGCAACGAACGGACAACGAACAGCACCGTTACATGTAATCAATAAAAAAGTAAAAGAGTCAGGCTTCTTACCAAAAACAAATGAAGAACGTTCTATTTGGTTGACGATTGCAGGCCTGCTAATCATTGGGCTGGTAGTCATTTGGCTATTTTATCAAAAACAAAAAAGAGGAGAGAGAAAATGAAGCAATTAAAAAAAGTTTGGTACACCGTTAGTACCTTGTTACTAATTTTGCCACTTTTCACGAGTGTATTAGGGACAACAACTGCATTTGCAGAAGAAAATGGGGAGAGCGCACAGCTCGTGATTCACAAAAAGAAAATGACGGATTTACCAGATCCGCTTATTCAAAATAGCGGGAAAGAAATGAGCGAGTTTGATAAATATCAAGGACTGGCAGATGTGACGTTTAGTATTTATAACGTGACGAACGAATTTTACGAGCAACGAGCGGCAGGCGCAAGCGTTGATGCAGCTAAACAAGCTGTCCAAAGTTTAACTCCTGGGAAACCTGTTGCTCAAGGAACCACCGATGCAAATGGGAATGTCACTGTTCAGTTACCTAAAAAACAAAATGGTAAAGATGCAGTGTATACCATTAAAGAAGAACCAAAAGAGGGTGTAGTTGCTGCTACGAATATGGTGGTGGCGTTCCCAGTTTACGAAATGATCAAGCAAACAGATGGTTCCTATAAATATGGAACAGAAGAATTAGCGGTTGTTCATATTTATCCTAAAAATGTGGTAGCTAATGATGGTAGTTTACATGTGAAAAAAGTAGGAACTGCTGAAAATGAAGGATTAAATGGTGCAGAATTTGTTATTTCCAAAAGCGAAGGCTCACCAGGCACAGTAAAATATATCCAAGGAGTCAAAGATGGATTATATACATGGACAACGGATAAAGAACAAGCAAAACGCTTTATTACTGGGAAAAGTTATGAAATTGGCGAAAATGATTTCACAGAAGCAGAGAATGGAACGGGAGAATTAACAGTTAAAAATCTTGAGGTTGGTTCGTATATTTTAGAAGAAGTAAAAGCGCCAAATAATGCAGAATTAATTGAAAATCAAACAAAAACACCATTTACAATTGAAGCAAACAATCAAACACCTGTTGAAAAAACAGTCAAAAATGATACCTCTAAAGTTGATAAAACAACACCAAACTTAGATGGTAAAGATGTGGCAATTGGCGAAAAAATTAAATATCAAATTTCTGTAAATATTCCATTGGGGATTGCAGACAAAGAAGGCGACGCTAATAAATACGTCAAATTCAATTTAATTGATAAACATGATGCAGCCTTAACTTTTGATAACGTGACTTCTGGAGAGTATGCCTATGCGTTATATGATGGGGATACAGTGATTGCTCCTGAAAATTATCAAGTGACTGAACAAGCAAATGGCTTCACTGTCGCCGTTAATCCAGCGTATATTCCTACGCTAACGCCAGGCGGCACACTAAAATTCGTTTACTTTATGCATTTAAATGAAAAAGCAGATCCTACGAAAGGCTTTAAAAATGAGGCGAATGTTGATAACGGTCATACCGACGACCAAACACCACCAACTGTTGAAGTGGTGACAGGTGGGAAACGTTTCATTAAAGTCGATGGCGATGTGACAGCGACACAAGCCTTGGCGGGAGCTTCCTTTGTCGTCCGTGATCAAAACAGCGACACAGCAAATTATTTGAAAATCGATGAAACCACGAAAGCAGCAACTTGGGTGAAAACAAAAGCCGAAGCAACTACTTTTACAACAACGGCTGATGGATTAGTTGATATCACAGGGCTTAAATACGGTACCTATTATTTAGAAGAAACTGTAGCTCCTGATGATTATGTCTTGTTAACAAATCGGATTGAATTTGTGGTCAATGAACAATCATATGGCACAACAGAAAACCTAGTTTCACCAGAAAAAGTACCAAACAAACACAAAGGTACCTTACCTTCAACAGGTGGCAAAGGAATCTACGTTTACTTAGGAAGTGGCGCAGTCTTGCTACTTATTGCAGGAGTCTACTTTGCTAGACGTAGAAAAGAAAATGCTTAATTTCTAGCATCACCGAAGAAATTTTTAGAAAAACAAAGAGCCTGGGCCAATCACTGTCCCAGGCTCTCATGCTTTATTTTTAAGGAGGAAGCAATGAAGTCAAAAAAGAAACGTCGTATCATTGATGGTTTTATGATTCTTTTACTGATTATTGGAATAGGTGCATTTGCGTATCCTTTTGTTAGCGATGCATTAAATAACTATCTGGATCAACAAATTATCGCTCATTATCAAGCAAAAGCAAGCCAAGAAAACACCAAAGAAATGGCTGAACTTCAAGAAAAAATGGAAAAGAAAAACCAAGAATTAGCCAAAAAAGGCAGCAATCCTGGATTAGATCCTTTTTCTGAAACGCAAAAAACAACGAAAAAACCAGACAAATCCTATTTTGAAAGTCATACGATTGGTGTTTTAACCATTCCAAAAATAAATGTCCGTTTACCAATTTTTGATAAAACGAATGCATTGCTATTGGAAAAAGGAAGCTCCTTGTTAGAAGGAACCTCCTATCCTACAGGTGGTGCGAATACACATGCGGTCATTTCAGGCCATCGTGGTCTCCCTCAAGCCAAATTATTTACAGATTTGCCAGAATTAAAAAAAGGCGATGAATTTTATATCGAAGTTAATGGGAAGACGCTTGCTTATCAAGTAGATCAAATAAAAACCGTTGAACCAACTGATACAAAAGATTTACACATTGAGTCTGGCCAAGATCTCGTCACTTTATTAACTTGCACACCGTATATGATAAACAGTCATCGGTTATTAGTTCGAGGACATCGTATCCCATATCAACCAGAAAAAGCAGCAGCGGGGATGAAAAAAGTGGCACAACAACAAAATTTACTATTATGGACATTACTTTTAATTGCCTGTGCGTTAATTATTAGCGGCTTCATTATCTGGTACAAGCGGCGGAAAAAGACGACCAGAAAGCATGGAAATTAACGATTCGTATAATAAAAGTGACTATGTTTTTATTTTTTTAAACCCTTTACGTAGTAAATCAATGACCAAACCTAAGCAAAAATAAGTACAAAAATGAAGCCCAGAAGAAATCAACATTCTGGTTGTTAAAGGCTGCTGGGAATAATAAGTATCCAGCACAGGCGTTTGGTGAATAATAGAAAAACCTAGAAAATCTGTAAGGGCCAATAGAAATCCCTTACTATCATATCCAGAAAACCAAAGTAGTATGACGAAAAGGCTAAACATACTAAAAAAAAGAGTAAAAAATAGCTTTTCAATTTTTAATCCTCCTTATCGTGCATAATTGAACCAGAGAAACAGAAGTATTAACGAAATAACTAAAAGAGCAAGCCCTGAATAAAAAGCGACAAAGGGCCAATCAATCGACTGTTTAAATTCCTGCCAAGTTTGGATTTTTCTGTTTTTTTTCGCGCTATCCTCAAGCGTGAGTAAATAATTCAATAGTAAGAGGAGCAGCAACACCGTGAAATCATTTGTGGTAAAAAGCACATGTAAAAATAGAATGACAAAGACAACACGGGATAACACTCGATTCCGCAAAATTAAAAATAACTTAGCACGCATAATAAACCACCATTTCTTATCAGAGATAATGAATCTGTTTTTGTCTACTCTTTAGTTATATCATAAAATTCTTAATAATGAAAAAATGATTCGAGAAAATAATTGAAAAAAATTTTTTTCCTGAATCATTATTTTCGTAAATAAAGAACAAACGTGTTACTCTTGGCTTATCAAATTTGGAAGGAGTGTTAAAAATGAAATATCTGGATATTATTGCTTTAATTTTATTGATTGTCGGAGGTTTAAACTGGTTATTAGTTGGCGCATTTAATTTTGATTTAGTTGCAACAATTAGTGGCGGTGCAACCACACCATTAGCAAAAATTATCTATATTATTGTCGGAATTTGTGCGATTTATTCTATTAAGTTTTTAGCTCCTTTGTTCCGCGAACCATAGGATTGATTTAAAAGATTTAGATAACGTGAAGTTATTTTGACTTAGCAATTGAGAGTTTCCTTGAGAAAGGGGACTCTTTTTTTTTATGCATTGAAAACCATCCACTATGCAAATGGTTTCTCGACCATCATATCAAAAGTTTTGAGGTAACCCTTATGAAAAAGGGCATAAAAAGTTTATACACAAGATGGAATGTAAGTATCATATTGTTTTTGCGCCAAAATATCGCTAGAAAGTTGTATACGAAACATATTCATATGCTAGTATGCATTCCTCCAAAATTAAGTGTCTACCAATTCATTCTGCATTTAAAAGGAAAAAGTAGCTCAATGATATTCGATAGACATACAGAACTAAAATATCGTTAGGAACATAAAAAATTTTGGTGTGGCGGTTACTATATGGGTACAGTAAAAAAAATAAAAAGCAGATAGAAGAATACATTCGTAATTAACTTTGTGAAGATTATGTAGCAGATTAACTAACAATGTTTGAAGATGTAGGTCCGTTCACAGGACAAAAAATACAAAAAATAAAATAGCTCCTTTCAGGAGCAGTGAGTAAATGTGGCGCGGCAGGTAATAGAGGTCACAGCCACAAAACAAACCACCCGTGTGAGCGGGTGGTTTTGATTATTTAATTTACTTTTTTATATTTAGAATAAACAGTAATTGAAGTGAAAAGAATGATTAGCAGACCCAGTAGGGTTAAAAACATATTGTTTGTTGTTCCTGCTTTAGGAAGTATTTTTTTCTCTTTCTCATTTACTGATGATAAAGATGAAACGGTTGTCATACTTGTGTCACTTGTTGTTTTTTGATTCGCTTGAGGGCTGTTTTTTTTCACAGCAGTTTTGTTTGTATCAACAGTGTTGCTTGTTTCTTTTTTGATTTTTTTAGAAGAAAGAGGTTTTTCTGTTGATGGAGTGTCTTTTAAATCTTTAATTTTATCGGATTCATCTTCAACAAGGTCTTCTTTTTCACCAATACGGCTTTCAGGTTGGTTTTTATCAACAGAGTTGTTCGTTTCATTCTCAACTTCTTTAGGAGGAAGAGGCGTTTCTGTTGATGGGGTGTCTTCTAAATCTTTGGTTTTATCAGACTCATCTTCAACAACTTCCTCTTTTTCACCGATATGGATTTCAGGTTGATTTTTATCAACAGAGTTGTTCGTTTCATTCTCAATATCTTTAGGAGAAAGAGGTTTTTCTGTTGATGGGGTATCTTCTAAATCTTTGATTTTATCGGATTCATCTTCAACAAAGTCTTCTTTTTCACCAATATGAATTTCAGGCTGACTTTTATCTGGTCCTTTTTCTGAAGGATTTTCTGAATCTTCAACTAATGGTTTTTCAGGAGTGGGGGTGTTATCTGGTAATGGTTCAACTGATTCGTTAGGAGTTTCAATCTCATGCTCATTAGGATCCTGTTTGTCTAAATCGCCATCTGCTTCTCCTTCAGCAAATAGATTTTTGACGCTAGTTGAATTTTTTTCTGTCATTCGCTCTTTGTTAAAAATTTGATAGTTTACGTCATAACTATTTTCAAAGAGCTCTTGTTTACGACCTTCAGTTGTAATGGTCGTAGTGTACATTATAGTAAATGAGGCTAAACGTGCATGGTCTTTCTTCAATCGAATAATAAAATTATTATCTGTTGAAAGTTCGATGGTGCCGAATCCTTTTTCCATGAAAGCGTTGAGAGTATAGGTAGTTGAACCTAAATAATTATTTACCGTAATATTGAAACTATCTTTGTTTAATAATTGACCAGATCCGTGAGTGTCAGAGATGACGATATCATCTGAAAGTTCTTCTTTGTTTAAATTTACATTTAAAAACCAACGGACCTTATCAGAGTCGCCTAGTAAATCCCCTGATTTGTAGAAAAATGGTTGAGTACTCGTTCCTGGATTTTGAGAAATGCCTCGGACAGTTACGGATTTTTTTTCTAAAGTTGTTCCAAAATTTGTTTCAATAGTGGCATCGGTTGTACTGTTAGTAACAGTTGATTTAATACCAAAACTAAAACTACCATGTACATGTTCTAGAAATTTTACACGATCATTGGCAGTTGCAACAATTCTGTCTTTGTATATAAGTGCTTCGCCTAAGTCGCTTAACAAAATTTTTCTTGGTGAACCGTCATTTTCAGTCATGCCCTCTAGCCCCGCTGGCATTGGAAAGGTCAATGTATCGCCAGGTTTGATATGATCTTTATATTTTTCACTAAATGTTATTTTGACAGAAGTTGTTTGTCCTTGAGATAAGTTAGTATCACTAAATTCAAATAGATCAACTATACCAGTTCCGACTAGCTCCTCTGCAGAAACAACTTGGTGGCTGTAAAAACTTCCAATAATAATAATTAGTAGAGAAAATGTATACTTTAAAAACTTGTTCAAAATGATCTTCCTTTTCTTTCTTTTTTTGTTATTTCTTTTCCTTTTTGGATATTACTTTGTTTTCCACTAAAAATATATAACAACTTATTTTTTTTAGTTAATAATTTATCATTTTTAACTCATATTCTAATGTAAACGATTTCTTCGTCTAGACCAATTGGTTGTTTTCACTAATTTAAAATAAGTTAATTAATATAACGAGTGTTTTTTAAAGTTTTTTTGTTAAAAGAAATTTTTATTGTGAAATTAAAGATTAAAAAATAAGGAGTGGATTATGGGTGCTTTTTTCTCGGTTCCTTTTAAAATAGTTTTTAGTTATAGAAAAAATTGTAAAAAATAAAAAAACTAGTCTGGGATTTCGTTATTATATTGTTATTTAATATGCTGAAAAGATATGTAGAGAATTTTTTAATTTAAAATATGGATATACAAATTTTTTTTAGTTTCAATGCTATTCATTGTAGATTCTGAAGTTTACTATTCTTTGATAATAGTTGATTTAACGTTTTGTTCCTGGCTAATTTGAAGTGTATCATTGGATTACTCCAACCGTAAGAGTTGTTAAGTCGCAAGTTTTTCAGAGAATGAGTGCAAAATATTTTGCATTTCTCTTCTTTTGTATCCTTTTCTTATAGAAATAAAAAGAGCTAAAACCTTTATTTTATAAGGTTTTAGCACTTTTTTGTTTTTCTCTACTTTTCTAAAAATGGAGACGGCGGGAGTCGAACCCGCGTCCAAACATATTGCCACTTAAATCTCTACGTTCATAGACACTCATTTAAAGGTTCGCTTTACAGCGTGCCGAGTGACAGGCATTCTGTATTGCTAGTCTGGTAAGCTCTTCTAAATTTTACAGACGGAAAAATTTAGCGTATCCCACTTCGATTAGGACCCTGACCCGAGCACATGGGCGATGCCGGGAGGATCTTCGCTAGCTGGTTTTTAGGCAGCTAAAGCGAAAGAATTGTTTTCGTTTTTAGCAGTTATATTTAACTGTAACGTTTTAACGTAGCCGTAACCTACGAAACGCAATTCAAGCTCAACTATGCCTGTCGAATCCGTAACGCCCCCGAAATAACATAAGTATCCCTTGATACTTATCAAAGTATAGCATAAATTCCTTGTTTTTTCAAAGAGTAGGATAACACTCTGTTAGATATTCATAAAAAGAGGAAGGATGGACCGGAACTCAGTTCATCCTTCCTCTTTTTATGAAAGCGTGTGGGTATGTTTTGTAATCCATTGTTGCAAACGGATATTCAACCAAAAACCATAAATTCCTAAAGTAATTATAGTTAATAAAAGCCATTTAATCCAATGACCGAATAATTGCATAGCTGTACCGTCAAAATAAAGGCGTTTACCATCAATAACGGTATGCTTGATTTTCCAGTTGTACATCATACAAATTCCCCAAGGTGTGCAAATGCCTAATGTAAAGACAGTAATCAAGGTTGCTAAAATTGAAGTCCCGATATACGTGGCTAAACCACCGTCAAAATATGAATTTTTCATTCTTTTCCTCCTTATCTCATAAACTTTATTATAACAAGAATAAATGGCCTGGGAAACAAAATGAGGATGAAATAAGTATTTTTATTCATTATTGATGTGAAATATGTTATTTATGCAACTCAAACTTGGCAGCATTAGATATTTTGTAACAAACGTTATCTAATGTAACTACCATAATAAAACGTTTTCCTTAGGAAGTGAATTAGAAATTTAAAAAAAAGGCTACTTAAATGAGCATTAATATTGTGCGAGACATATCTTTTTGCTATTGTCAACTTCTGAAAAAGACCACTAAGTGGAAAAAATAAGAGAAAAGAAGGGTGAATAATTTTTTATGACAAAAAGTGTAAAATTTTTAGTGTTACTGTTGGTAATGATTCTACCAATTGCGGGGGCGTTATTGATAGGTCCAATTTCGTTTGGCGCCGAATTGAGCAAAAGTCCAATCGTTGACAAAGTAGAATTAGATCACACTACTTTATATCAAGGAGAGATGACCTCCATTAAAGTATCTTTTAGTGACAAAGAAAATCAGAAAATAAAACCTGGCGATACTATTACTTTAACTTTACCAAATGCATTAGTTGGAATGACCGAGAACGATGGCTCACCACGAAAAATCAATTTAAATGGTTTAGGGGAAGTTTTTATCTATAAAGATCATGTTGTAGCAACATTTAATGAAAAAGTTGAATCTTTACATAATGTGAATGGGCATTTTTCTTTCGGGATTAAAACGCTTATCACCAATAGTTCGCAACCGAATGTGATAGAAACGGATTTCGGAACAGCAACGGCGACTCAACGTTTGACGATTGAAGGAGTGACTAACACAGAGACTGGCCAAATTGAGCGAGACTATCCGTTTTTTTATAAAGTAGGCGATTTGGCTGGAGAGTCAAATCAAGTACGTTGGTTTTTAAATGTGAACCTCAATAAATCCGATGTCACAGAAGATATTTCAATTGCGGATCGACAAGGAAGTGGTCAACAATTAAATAAAGAGAGTTTTACATTTGATATTGTGAATGACAAAGAAACTAAATATATTTCACTTGCCGAGTTTGAGCAACAAGGTTATGGCCAAATTGACTTCGTAACAGATAATGACTTTAATTTACGCTTTTATCGGGATAAAGCACGCTTTACTTCCTTTATCGTCCGTTACACTTCGACAATCACAGAAGCAGGCCAACATCAAGCAACATTTGAAAATAGTTATGACATCAATTATCAACTAAACAATCAAGACCCAATGAATGAAAAAAATACATCACAGGTTAAAAATGTTTTTGTAGAAGGCGAGGCAAGCGGCAATCAAAATGTGGAAATGCCAACAGAAGAAAGTCTAGACATTCCTTTAGAGACAATAGAAGAATGGGAACCAAAGACACCTACTTCGGAACAGGCAACAGAAACAAGTGAAAAGACAGACACAACAGAAACCGTAGAAAGCAGCCAACCAGAAGTTCATGTCTCGCCAACAGAAGAAGAAAATCCAGATGAAGGTGAAACACTAGGCACGATTGAGCCAATCATACCTGAAAAACCAAGTGTGACAACTGAAGAGAATGGCACAACGGAAACGGCAGAAAGCAGCCAACCAGAAGTTCATGTCTCACCAACAGAAGAAGAAAATCCAGATGAAAGTGAAACACTAGGCACGATTGAGCCAATCATACCTGAAAAACCAAGTGTGACAACTGAAGAGAACGGCACAACAGAAACCGCAGAAAGCAGTCAACCAGAAGTTCATGTCTCATCAACGGAAGAAGAAAATCCAGATGAAAGTGAAACGTTAGGTACAATTGCACCAATCATACCTGAAAAACCAAGCGTAACAACTGAAGAGAATGGCACAACAGAAACCGCAGAAAGCAGTCAACCAGAAGTCCATGTGTCGCCAACAGAAGAAGAAAATCCAGATGAAAGTGAAACACTAGGTACAATTGCACCAATCATACCTGAAAAACCAAGCGTAACAACTGAAGAGAACGGCACAACAGAAACCGCAGAAAGCAGTCAACCAGAAGTCCATGTCTCACCAACAAAAGAAATTACTACAACTGAGAAAAAACAGCCATCCACAGAAACAACTGTGGAGACAAATAAAAATGTTACATCAAAAAATCAACCACAAATACTAAACGCTCCATTAAATACATTGAAAAATGAAGGAAGCCCACAATTGGTTCCCCAACTGCTTAGTGAACCAATTCAAAAATTAAATGAAGCAAACGGGCAACGAGAACTTCCCAAAACAGGCACAACAAAAACACCGTTTATGTTAATAGCAGGAATACTGGCAAGTACATTTGCCGTTTTAGGTGTAAGTTATCTACAAATCAGAAAGAATTAACAATAGAAAAGCCATCCAGCTTTCGCTGGGGGGCTTTTCTATTATCTGGAGATAAATTGTTGATAGGCGCCAATCAAAAACTATGCTACAGTAAGGTATATAATGCTCGAAAAGGAGGGAGTAAATGACTAAAAAAATATGGTCGCACTTTCGGAAAAGCTTCACTTGGTACATTTTGATTGGCGTGATTGTTTCATTATGTAGTGCTTTAGCAATTTATTTTTTTCAACAGTTGTTAGATCATTATCAAAAAAGTTTCCAACTAGGGTTGTTAGTAGCGTATGGAACAACAATTATTTTAATTCCGCTATTGTCTTACTGTGAACAGAAACCGAAAGCTTACTTAACTAATGGCATCTATTTCTATTTGAAGAAATTAAGTTTAATAAAAATGAGCAAGATTTCCTATGAAGAATATCTAAAACTGGGAGCGGGAACTTTACTACAAAAACTAGAAGTTGGTGCAGCAGCTGGGAGAAATATCCACTTGAATTTTTATGGGCGCTTATTTCGAGAGTTAATTCCAGAGACGTTATTTAATTTATTTTTCATAGCATTGATTGATAAAAAATTATTACCAGCAATTCTAATTGGTTATGTGATTGTATTTATTTTAACTAAAATACTTTTGAAAACGCTACAAAAAATGAAAGAAAAAACACTTATTTCTGAAGAAGCAATGAATGCTACTTTGATACGAGGGATGACAGAACTAGTAACTTTTAGAATTAATCGAAAATATAAAAAAGAGATTGAAAATTACGCGTTAATGGCAGAGGAAAATAGTCAAAATATAACAAAAATGACTATAATCCATGAATTTTTCTTTGGCTTTTTTGCCTTGTTAGTCGCACTTATCAAAGTAAGTATTGTCGCACTTAGTTTTACTAACGTCGTGACGTTAAGTTTAGGTGGACTTGTAGCGATAGTGATGTATATCGATCGAATTTATACGCCGATAGCCATATTTAATGTTTTATTTGTTCAATATAATTTGGATAAAGTAGCCTATCAGCGCTTGGAAGATTTTTATAAAAAAGAAGATAATCCTGATTTAGCGGTTCCAGGCAAAGCGTTACCTGAAATTCAAACAATTTCATTAAAAGATGTGTGTTTTAGCGTAGATAGTCAAACGATTATGTCCCAACAAAATCGACAATTTTCAATGAACAAAACCTATGGCTTGATTGGAAAAAGTGGGACAGGCAAATCTACCCTGATTAAATTGATTTTAGGATTATTGAAACCGACAGAGGGGACAGTTTATGTGAATCAATTTCCTCTAACACAATTCAATTTGGAAGATTATTATGAAAAAGTTTTTTATTTATCGCAAGATGTGCCAATATTTCAAGGAACGTTAAAAGAAAATATTGTATTGAATCAAGAAATTTCTGATGAACAAGTAATTGAAGCTATGTATCGTTTTCAGTTGGGGGAACTTTATGAACGGTTGCCGGAAGGTTTAAACACTATTGTGAGTGAAAAAGGAATGAATTTTTCTGGTGGCGAGAAACAACGGATTGCTTTCACGCGCTTAGCATTTACACAAGCAGAGATCCTTATTTTAGATGAGGCGACTTCCGCATTGGACGAAAAGACCGAAGAAAAAGTGTTACAAGAAGTACAAAAATTTACCCACAATAAGTTGACTATTTTGGTTACTCATCGACCTAAAACCCTGCGATTTGTGGATGAAATTATTGATTTAAATGAGTGAACTTGTTAGCTCTTTGGCGCTTCTTTTGCTACACTTTTTATAAGAATTGAGAGAAAGGGGCAATTGTTGATGAATAATAATGAGCAAGAATTGGCGGAATTTTGGGATGAATTTGCAGAAGAATATGAAGAAATTCAACAAGAATCGCCATTTCCAATTGCTCGAGAATTACGTGATTTCTTGGTCCAAGAAGGTCTTTTTCCGTGTCAGACATTTCTGGATATCGCAGGTGGGACAGGACGATACTTACCTTTTTTTCAAGAGCAAGTCACGGAGTACACGCTAGCCGATATTTCTCAGAGAATGTTGGAGATTGCGGAAGCAAAAGCACAAAGCAACGTTGTTTTTCTTCACCAAAGCCAAGAAAGACTGATTGAGACTGGGAAAAAATTTCAAGTCGTTTTTTCAGCGATGAACCCTGCTTTGGATACGCCGGAAAAAGTTAATGCATTGTGCCAATTAAGTGAGGAATGGTGTCTTATATTTCGGCTAGTGGAAGAGCAAGATTCGTTGTTTTCTCCTTTTGAGCAAGAGAGCAACCCGCAGTTAAATTGGATGGCACAATACAAAGCATTTCTAAAAAAAGAACAGCGACCTTTTTTCACAAAAAAATTTTTCTTTGAAGCATCAGAAGCTATTTCAAAAGACTTTTTCCGCAGCTATTTTGAAGAACAATGGTCAGTTCCAATTTTAGAACAACGCGTACAAGAAATTTTTGGTTCTCATGAAATTAAGCAAAATCAGCGTACCATTATTTATGAATTAATTGTTATTCCATGTAAAAAAACAACCAGCGATGACTAATTATCGCTGGTTGTTTTTCGGTTATTTAATTGTGCGAAAGCTTTTTCTGGAATCTCTTTTTTATCAATTTTGACAGGAGATTGGATGATTCTTTTTTTACTAATGGTTGCTTCTATGTAAGCATTCGGTTCCAAAGGTTGAGGATTTTTGTCTGTCCGTTCGTAATCCATGACTTGCGTTTTTCCATTACTTTTAACAAAAGTTAACGCGTATTTTAATGAATATAGACCAGAGACTGGTTGTTTTTGATTGTTTAATGCTTGTTTTCTTTCAGGAATTTCTAGAGGAACTTGTGCATAGGCTTTTTCACCCTTATATGTATCTACATAAAAACGATAGCTTATATAACCACCAACAATCAATACGCCAATCAATAAAATAGCGCCAATTTTTTTCATTTTTTCTCCTCCTAACAATTTACGAAAATAGTATAGCAAAAGAAGACGGCTTTTGAACATCGAAAAAACGAACAGTTATCTTACAAAACTGTTCGTTTTTTCGGTCTATTTAGCTTTCATCAGAGAGTAGAAAGGAATCATTTTTCTTACGATAACTAAAGAAAATAACAAAGTACAATAGGCCTGTTAAAAGAGTAACGCCTGACGAATTTGTAAATAAGATGCCAATAAAGATGAGGCCTAAAATGATTAAAGCAAGAAGATTAATACTTTTTTCAAAGAGAGACCCTCGTTTTAAAGACAGAACAAACGCCGCAGCGCTAATTAAAATCCAAATTAGCAAGACAGTGTAAGAGAGAGAACCGGCTAAGTAACCAAATAATTCATCGCCAACAAAATAAGAAAGAATAACGCCCAGATATAAAACACTAGCGCAGAAGAAAACTGAACGTTGAGGTACTTGGTGCTTGTTTAAAACCGCTAGTTTACTTAGGGGCCCTTTTTTGTCTTTTAAACGAAAATATAAAAGGCGAGAAGAGGCGTATACTCCAGAATTAATAGAAGAAAACAAGGCTAAAATAATCACAAAATTTACGATGTCAGCAGCAAAAGGAATATTCATTTTTTCAAAAACCATAACAAATGGACTCACCGTTGTGCCTGCTAATGTATTCCAAGGGAAAATAATCAAAAGTAAGAATAATGGAATGATATAGAAGGAAATAATCCGTCCCATCACACCACGAATCGCTTTAGGAATGGCTTTTTTAGGATCATCTGCTTCACTGACAGTAATCGCGATTAATTCTGAACCGCCATAAGAATAAATAACTACTAATAAAGAATTAACAATACCTTTCATGCCATGTGGGGCAAAGCCACCATGATCGGTGATGCTTTGTAAAGTAGGGAAGACACCACTGCCTAGCATTTGCTGTCCCACTAGATAAACACCAAAAATAATTAACAAAATGATGACACTAATTTTAGCAAACGCCAACCAATATTCTGTTTCTGCAAATAAACGAACCGAGTAAAGATTGATGAGCGTCGTTAAAATAGCTAAAATGAAAACAAAAAACCAAGCAGGAATATTAGGAAACCAAAGTTGTAAAAAGGAAGCTGCGGCAACCGCTTCTGCGATAATATTAATTGTCCACATGGAATAATAAACCCAATCAATAAAATCAGCAGAATGTGCACCTAAAAATGGTCGAACTAAGCCAGACAAACCATGATGTGTGTCTCCGCCATCTAAAACAAGTTTTCCTAAACCACTCATGACGATGAAGAGAACAGCACCGCCAATTAGAAAGGCGATTAAAACAGAAGGACCAGCAATACCAATTGCTTCGCCACTTCCTTTAAAAAGACCTGCGCCAATCGCTCCCCCTAAGGCTAACATCGTAATATGGCGCGAGCTTAATTGTTTTTTTAAGGTTGTTTGTTGTGTTTCACTCATAGGATTCTCCTTTAATTGAAAAAAATAATATGAAAATAACTTTCTTTATTATATACAATTTTCTGACAATTACAACTATTCTGTCAATGAAAATGAAAAAATAAGTGAAAAATATTATGAAAATAAAAAAATTGAGCAATTTAAGTGATTAAAATCGCTCAATTTTTTTATTAATTTTTATTTTTTAATAGAGTCATAATTGTTAATGGAACAGTAATGACTACATAGCCGATGATACTAGCCACTACTAAATAAGCTATAGGACTCGAGAAATTAAATAAGTCCGTTAAAAGTATTGCGACAATCATTGAAATAGCATAACAAATGAATAATTGAATAAACCGCTTTGCAGACAAAAAATCACCTCTTCCTAATTAGTAAAAGTCTCTTTTCAATCATTTAGTATACACCTGAAAAGAAGAATAAACTATCATTAATTAAAAGAAAAAGTGAAACAACTAGCGGATTTTTTGTTCAGCTAATTATCTTAAGAATTAGAAAATGGGACATAAGTCATCTCGACTTATGTCCCATTTTCATTTATGACGTTGGCTTCGTGTAAATTGAGAAGTCTCGTCCTCTCTAGTGGTTGGTTTCTGTGTTCGTTGTACGGCTTGCTTTTCTGGCTCGCTCTTTTTTGCAACATCAGTCACAACATTTGGCTTCTGAGAAGGGGGAACGGTTGTTTTTTTGTTTAAAGTTGGCGTAGTTCTTTTTGTTTCTTTCTTTTGTTTCTTTTTATTATTTTTATCATTTCCAGTGACTGTCAAATAGATAATCAGAAAAATCATTAGGATCGTTGCAACAATTAATAGAATAAACATGTTAAATGAAATGAACATGCATGGCCCTCATTTCTCGTTTTTTCTTAGTTTACCAAAATTTCAAAATTTCGTCACTCTTTTCTTCAGAAAAAACGAATTTCAAAGGGGTTAAAAGAAACTTTTATAAAAAAGCTTCCTTTTTTGTGTGAAAATGCACAAAATTTCTGGAATCGTTTGCTGTTAAAACCAGATACTGGTAAAATAATTATTGTATAAGAATCATTTTAAAAAACGATTTTTGTTACAAATAACGTATTTGTTGAAAAGGCACTGTGAAGTAGTTAGAGACGACAGCCAAGTGACTTTTAATGACAGCCGCCCGATTGATTTCATGGAGCCTTTTCGTAGAAAACGAGGAGGTTATTTTGCGTGAAAGTGAGTATATTTTCGACATGCGTGGTGGATTTACTTTTTCCAAATGTAGGGCAAGCAATGGTAGAGGTTTTGGAACGGTATGGCTGTGAAACGGTTTTACCAACAAGCCAAACGTGTTGTGGTCAGCCAACGTACAATAGTGGCTATGTGACAGAGAGCACGACAACGCTTAAGAATCAAATTGATAGTTTTGACGGTGCCGATTATGTGGTGGGACCTGCGGGGTCTTGTGTCGGCATGATGAAAGAATACCACAAATTTTTAGCAGATGATCCTATTTATGGGCCAAAAGCACAACGTTTAGCTGAGCGAACTTACGAGTTTAGTCAGTTTCTTTATCGTGTCTTAGGAGTCAAAGATGTTGGCGCAACGTTACATGGGAAAGCCACTTATCATCGTTCTTGTCATATGACGCGAATTTTAAATGAACGAGAATCGCCTTTTGTTTTGTTGGATCATGTGAAAGGATTAGAAATGATTCCTTTAGGACATCTTGAAAATTGTTGCGGATTTGGCGGAACGTTTTCAGTGAAAATGCCAGCTATTTCTGAACAAATGGTGACGGAAAAAATGAACGATGTGATTGATACAGGCGCAGAAATTTTAATTAGTGCGGACATGGGTTGCCTGATGAATATCGGGGGTAAATTCAATCGTGATGGGAAAAAGATTAAGATTATGCATATTGCAGAAGTCCTTAATCACGAAGTGGATGAAGCACGCATGGACCAACCGCAAATCATATCGGTAGGGTAAGGGGGAAGAAATGTGGGATTATCAACGAGCAATAAGCCGTTAAGTGAACGAATTGAAGAAAGTAAAAAAGATGTGTTTATGCAAAAGGCTGTCGCCAAAGCACAAGATGCCCAATGGGAGAAACGAGAAGGTGCGCGGGAAGCTTTAGGCAATTGGCCACAATGGCGTGAACTGGGAGAACAAATTCGCCAACATACAATTCAATATCTGCCTGACTATTTAGAAGAGTTCAGTGATAACGTCGCCAAACGAGGTGGCAAAGTCTTTTTTGCTCAAACCGCCGAAGAGGCCAATGAATATGTGAAACAAGTGGTTCTAGAAAAAAAGGCGAAAAAAATTGTGAAATCTAAATCAATGGTGACGACCGAAGTCGATATTGATCCAATGTTATTGGGATTAGACGATGTCAGTGTGATGGAAACAGACTTGGCGGAATTCATTTTACAAATGGATGACTGGGATGAGCCGTCACATATTGTTTTCCCAAGTATTCATAAAAATCGCGAACAGATTCGTCAGGTTTTTGCGAAAAAATTAGGGTATCAAGGGGATAATGACCCGGTAAATTTGGCACGCTGTGCACGAGAAGTGATGCGCAAATTCTTTTTGGAAGCGGAGATTGGCATTACAGGTTGTAATTTCGCTATTGCGGATAGCGGCTTAATTAACTTAAATACAAATGAAGGAAATGCTGATTTGACCATCAGTATTCCTAAGACACAAATCGTGTTAATGGGGATGGAAAGAATCGTACCAACAATGCGTGAAGCAGAGGTTTTAGATAACCTTTTAGCCAGAAGTGCCGTTGGTCAAAATTTAACAACGTATGTGACGTTTGCTGGGCAAAAAAATGCGGATGAATCCGATGGTCCGGAAGAATTTCACGTAGTCATTTTGGATAACGGGCGTTCAAAAGCGTTAGGAACAGCCTTTCAGCCAGTCTTACAGTGTATTCGTTGTGGGTCTTGTCTGAATGTTTGTCCGGTCTATCGCCATATTGGAGGACACGGTTATGGCTCTATTTATCCAGGACCAATTGGTGCTGTGCTTTCTCCAATTTTAGGTGGATATAAACAGTTTGGGGAATTGCCTTATGCGTCTAGTCTCTGTGGGGCATGTACGGAAACATGTCCTGTGAAAATTCCATTGCACGAATTATTAATTGAACATCGTAAAGTGATGACCGATGATCTGAAAATGAAACATGGATTTGAAGATTTCCAAATGCGTATGGTAGGTAAAGCCACTGGTTCACCAGCAATGTTTAAAGCAGCCATGAAAGTCGATCATGCTGCAGCGGGCATTTTAAGTAAACAAAAAGACATTACTGTTGAAAACATGTACAATCATGGGGGCTACCTTGATAAAGGACCAGGGTTAGTAAAAGGTTGGACCGATGTTCGTGATTTGCCAAGACCACCAAAATCTTCAGAAAACTTCAGAAGTTGGTTCAAAAAACATCAAGAAGGTGAAAAAAATGACTAATGAAGCGATTCAAAATCGAGAACCTTTTTTACAAAATCTACGAGAAAAATTAGGCGTAGAAAAACAGCCTGTTTCGGCTCATCCATTTGAGCCAGTTAATCATTTACCAGAAGAACAGTTGGCAGATAAAACACCAGCAGAGCTATTAACGATTGTGAAAGAACGTGTGGAAACGATTCACACGAACTTAGTGGAAACTACACAAGAAAATTTACTGACGACGATTCAGCAAATTGTTGCTGAGTTCGGTGGAGGCAATCTTTTATTGCCAACAGATGCACGTTTTGAAGCTTATGGATTAGCTGATTTAGCTAAGTCATTAGAGGCTGTTTCTGTTAAGCAATGGCAACCTGGAAGTGAGCAACGAGAAGCGAATATTCAAACAGCTGCTCAGGCAAATATCGCGATTGCCTTTGCTGAGTTTTTACTAGCTGAATCAGGAACGATTGTGGTGGAGTCCAATGTGGGGCAAGGCAGAGCTTTACACTTTTTACCGAAGCATTACATTTCAATTATACCGTTTAGCAAACTCGTTCCACGTTCGACTCAGCCAGCAGCTTTTTATACAGAAAAAATAGAAAAAGGCGAAAAAATCGGCTCAGCGATTCACTTTATTTCAGGGCCTTCTAATTCAGGAGATATTGAAATGCAACTGGTTGTCGGGTTGCATGGTCCTTTAGAAGTTTGTTACGTGGTTGTGATGGATCGCTAAAACGCTAGAAGCATAATCAATTCAGCCCTTTTTAGAATTGATTATGTTTTTTTTATGAGCAGGATCAAAAAAGTAAGAATCAAATTTGAAAGAAATACGTTTTTTTTCTGACCATTTTGTAAAAAAAGCGTACATAAAAATTAATTGGGTGTTAAGCACTATAGGATTGATTTACTTTGTGGTAGAATATGAGACATAAGATAATAAGGTTTTTGGAGGAATGAGTTTGAAATCAAAAGAATTAATTAAAACAGTCGTCTTTTTTGCCTGTTTAGCTTTGGGTCTGTTTTTACTGAGACAATTTGTATTTACGCCTGTCGTAGTGAGAGGTCATTCAATGGATCCAACGTTAGCAGATGGTGAACGGGTAATTACGTTAAAAAACACAGAAATTAATCGTTTCGATATTATTACTTTCCCAGCGCCAGATGAACCAGATAAAAATTATATTAAACGTGTGATTGGTTTACCTGGAGATACAATTGCGTACAAGGATGATACGTTGTACATCAATGGAAAAGAAGTTGACGAACCCTATTTAGATGAATTTAAAAAAGCCTTAACAGATGGTCAACCTTTGACAGGCGATTTTTCATTAAAAGAAAAAGTACCAGCAGATAGCTACTTTGTTTTAGGTGATAATCGACGGAATTCAAAAGACGGTCGTGTCATTGGTTTTATTCATAAAAAAGATATTTTGGGTGAAGTGAAATTCGTTATGTGGCCATTCTCACGGTTTGGTCCAATACCAGAAGTGTCAAAACAATAAAAGAGACAATGAGTAAAAGAGAAGGACGGAAATGTGTAAAAACAAACACATGTTTCCGTCCTTCTTTTGTGGTAAAATAAAGGCAGTGCAAAGGAAAAGGATGTGAAACCATGAGTGTGCAGTTTATTAGAGGAACCGCTGTGGCAGATTTAGAAGCGCCACTTATACAGGCGACAAAACAATGGCTAGAGGAAGACGCACAGCATGAAGTATTCTATTTAGTCCCGAACCATATTAAGTTTGAGCAAGAAATTCAAGTCTTGCAAAAGTTACGTCAATTACAGACAACTACGTCTGATTCAATAACCAGTACCCGTCTGCAGGTTTTTAGTTTTTACCGTTTGGCTTGGTACTATTTACAACATACACCTTTTTACTCGGCAGATGTTTTATCTGATGCAGGCGCTGCGATGATTTTCCGCAAAATTTTAGTAGAAGCAGAAGAAGAGTTACAAATTTTTAGAGGTGAAATTAACAAGCCTGGCTTTATTCAGCAACTATTTCAGCTTTATCAAGAAATGCGCGAAGGCAATATTGAAATTGCGGAGCTTTATCCATTTTTAGAAAAACAAACGGAGAACCCTAAAGGACAAGATTTACAACTTAAGTTTCAAGATTTAACGTTAATTTTTACGCGATTCCAATTACAAATGAGTCAGTATGGCTATGAATCAGCGGAGATTATTCAACATTTAAGCGAGTATTTACAAACGGTTGATTTGTCGAATGTCCAATTCGTTATTTCAGGCTATCAGCAGTTTACTGCCAGAGAATTAAAGTTGATTGAAGTACTAATGGCGCAAGCAGGTTCTGTGAAAGTAGCCCTTTTATTGGACAAACAATATCCGCATGACTTACCTGATCCGCGGTCGTTATTTTATGAAGCG
The DNA here is from genome assembly GCF_050536905.1 of Enterococcus sp. DIV1328a. NCBI lineage: Bacteria > Bacillati > Bacillota > Bacilli > Lactobacillales > Enterococcaceae > Enterococcus > Enterococcus sp. DIV1328a. The sequence goes on from NZ_CP172912.1 coordinate 891,476, forward strand.
GGACAAACCTATCATCAGCTTTATCAACTAGCAAGACAGAAGCAAATCCCGATTCTTTCAGATTATGTGGAAAAGAAAGAGGTATTAATTACAAACCCAGACTTGCAAGGATTAAATGATTATTGGATTCAATCGCAAGAACACCTGCCTCCATTAAGCACAACTGACCGGAGAGGCGATGGCTTATTTCTGTGGCGTGCTGAAAACGTTAAAGAAGAATTAACACATGTTGCAACCGAAATTCGCCGTTTAGTAGTGGAAGAAGGGTATCGGTACAAAGAAATTCAGGTGTTGACTCGTGATTTAGATTGTTATGAAAATTTATTAGAACCGATTTTTGCGGAACACGAGATTCCTGTTTATGTCGACCGAGATATGGCTATGGATCGGCATCCTTTAGTCGAATGGATTGAATCTTTATTTGCTATTCATTCGTACAATTATCGTTATCGCGATGTGCTCCGTTTTTTGAGAACGGAATTATTTATGCCAATGAATCAACTCGCTATTTCTGAAGAAAGCTTGACTGATTGGTTAAACCAACGGAATGCTTGGCGTAGAAAAGTTGATATTACCGAAAATGTGGTCCTGGCATACGGCTATGAAGGTTATTATTGGTCGCAAGAAAAAGATTGGGAATTTATTCGGTATGATTTTGAAGCGGAAGAGCAAGAAGATGTCGCTACGATGGAAGAAGAGTCAAATGCGATTCGTCAATCGCTTCAACAGCTGTTACCTAGTTACTTTCAAGCAATGATAAGTGCCAAAACTGGTTTGGAAGCAGCGACCGTCTTCTATAACTTTTTACTGCAAAGTGGTGTGGCAACACAATTAAAAATGTGGCGCTTACAAGCTATCGAAGCCGGTCAACTAGAAACAGCTCGTAACCATGAACAGACTTGGGATGCATTGATGTCATTACTAGATGAATACGTCACTGTTTACGGAGAAAGTTCGTTTGATTTTACAACGTTTCAAGAAATATTTGTTAGTGGCTTGGAAGGTTTGCACTATAGTAAAGTGCCGACAGCGATTGACCAAGTACAAGTTCGCGCAATGGATTTAACTCGACCTGGCGCTGCCAAGGTTACTTTTGCTATTGGGATGACGGAAGAAATTTTTCCACAAAAGATTGAAAATAAAACACTATTGTCTGATGAAGAACGTCAGACAATCAATGATACGTTAACGGAAAACCAATATTTACGTGGGACAACCGGACGCAAAATTGCGCAAGAACCTTATGTTGCGTATCTTGTCTTTTCTTCAGCGCGAGAACGGTTATATTTAACCTATCCAAGTGTTAAAGATACCGCTCAAGAAGTCAAACCGTCTCCTTATTTTAAAAATATCCAAAAAGATTTAAACTTGCCCGTTTTTGAAAAAAATGAAACAACCATTTTCGATGATGAAACGACCAGTTTAGCCCATATTAGTACGTATCGGACGTTAATCGGTGAATTAACGCGTTTGAAAAGACAACGGAAAGAAACACAAGAAGGATTGTTGCCTTTCTGGTTAAATATGGAAAAAGCGCTAATGAACCAATCAATTGCGCCGCTAGCCAAGCAAGTTTTCGAAAGTTTAACGCATCAAAATATTCCTGAAAAGATTGATGAGGTCTTAGCAGAACCTTTATATGGTAAAGATATATATACATCCGTTTCTCGGATGGAGAGTTTTTATCGGTGTCAATATCAATACTTTTCTCGCTATGGCTTACGTTTGAAAGAAAGAGATGTCTTTGGGCTTTCGCCAGCAGCTACAGGGGAATTTTTCCATGAAGCATTGGATCAGTTCTTTAAATTATTGATTATGAATCAACGGAACTTATCTGAATTAACCGATCAGGAAGTCAATTTATTGGCGGAGGAAGTGCTAAATAGTATTTTAGGGGATGCGCGTTTTTCTGTATTAACGACCTCTAGTCGCATGAACTATATTCGCTATCAATTGAGTCAAACAATTAAAAAAGTCAGTTGGGCGCTGAAACGTCAAAGCCAACGAAGTGGCATGACGACTGTTCAAACGGAAGTGTTATTTGGCCAAATTGCCGCTAAAAAAGGAATTTCTGGTTTGGAATTACCATTAAAAAATCAAGGGAAGATTCATGTTCGGGGAAAAATCGACCGGATTGATCAATTGGTTACCCCCGAATCAACCTATTTAGGTGTGATTGATTATAAATCGAGTCACCGTAAATTTAATATGACAGAAGCGTATTACGGCTTAGCCATGCAAATGCTGACGTACTTGGATGTGGCTTTAATGGATGCTGTACAATTAGTTGGTCAAGAAGCTAAACCTGCTGGCTCACTTTATCTGCATGTACACAATCCTACGTTATCTTATGAAGGCAAAGACGACATTGAACAACAAATGCTTAAAAAATATCAGTTTGATGGTCTTTTGATGAAAGACCCAGATTTATTGGATCATTTAGACACGAGTCTGCAAGCTAAACAAAGTTCGTTGCTGTTTCCAATTGAAGAATCCGCCAAAGAACAAATTAAACCTGGTCGTCGCCAAGAAGATAAATTTGTGACAGAACCAGAATTAGGCGCGTTGCTTTCCCATAACCGAAATAAATTTATTGAAGCGGGAAATCAAATTATTGGCGGCGAAGTTCAACTTAATCCCGCTTATCAAGGCAAGGAACGGATTGCTTGTCGCTATTGTCCGTTTCGAAGTGTCTGTGATTTTGATGTGATGTTAAAAGAAAATAATTATCATCGTATTGAGAATTTATCCAAAGAGGAAATTATGGCGCGCTTGTTAAACAAAGATGAGGAAGGAGCAACCGAAGATGAGTAAAACAATTCCACTACGTCCAGCCAATGAGCAATTCACCGACAGTCAATGGCAAGCGGTGTTTGATGGCGATGAAAATATCTTAGTTTCTGCTTCGGCTGGCTCAGGAAAAACCACCGTTTTAGTCCGCCGTGTCATTGAAAAAGTCAAAAGCGGCGTCGATATCGATCGTCTCTTGATTGTGACGTACACTGAAGCCGCCGCCCGTGAGATGAAAGAACGGATCCAAGTGGCTTTACAAAAGGCAATGAATGAAGAACAAGATCCAGAAAGAAGACGGCATTTTTCTCGTCAAATTGCTCTTTTGCCAACAGCCAATATTAGCACGTTACATGCCTTTTGTTTAACTGTTATTCGTCGTTTTTATTATTTAATTGACATAGATCCGGTTTTTCGGATGTTAACAGATGAAACAGAAACATTGTTATTAAAAGAAGATGTTTGGGATGCATTACGTGAACAATTTTATGCGGAAAATCAAGAAGAATTTTACCAATTAACAGCGAATTTTTCCAATGACCGTAGTGATGACGGACTCACTAACTTAATTTTTTCTTTTTATGAATTTGCCAAAGCCAATCCTGATCCAGAGGCGTGGATTAATGGCTTAACACAAGCCTACGAAGTAGGGAATCAGCTAGGCGAATCAACGTTATTTCAGACGTATTTAAAACCGCTAGCTGTTGAGACGTTACAACGAACTCTTCAGCGTTACGAAGAAATGGTGACCTTAACAGAAGGCGAAGAGAAACTTCAAAAGATTTGGTATTTAGCTCAAAATGAAAAGGAACAAACAAAACAATTTTTACAATTTTTAGAGAGAAATGATTTAGAGAGCGCCTATAATTTGACTGAATTGTTGAGCTTTGACCGCTACCCAACGGTTCGTGCCGAAGAGTTGAAACCAACCGCGGAACAAGCCAAACAGTTACGAGAACAAAATAAAAAAGCGTTAAATGATTTGAAAAAGCAACTGTTTACACTTTCTCCAGATGCCATGAAACAAGTCTTGAAAGAGGCCACGCCCATTGTTCAAGAAATGGCTCACGTGGGGAAACAATTTATGGAGGCCTATGGCGCAGAAAAACGGCTTAAAAATTTAGTGGATTTTAACGATTTAGAACATTATACGTTAGCTATTTTAGCGAAAAATCAGGCAGATGGCTGGCAAGCATCAGAAGCCTCTCTTTACTATCGCGAAAAATTTGATGAAGTGTTAGTCGATGAATACCAAGATATCAATCAATTACAAGAATCTATTTTGTATTGGTTGCGCCGTCCGCTTAGCACAGAAGGAAACCTTTTTATGGTAGGAGATGTGAAACAGTCTATTTATTCTTTCCGCTTGGCAGATCCTACATTGTTTATTGAAAAATACAATCAGTATGGGCAAGGCAAAGAGGGCAAACGAATTATTCTAGCTGAAAATTTTCGTTCCCGCAAAGACGTTTTAGACTTTACGAATTTAGTATTTAGTCAATTAATGGATGAGCGAGTGGGCCAAATTGCTTACGATGAGTCAGCCGCTTTGGTTCATGGTTTTGATCAATTTTCGGAGGCGGCTGATTATTCAACTGAATTGCTAATTTATGAAAAAAAAGCAACAGAATCAGTTGAATTTCCAGAATTACAATCCCCTGAGTTGTTGATTGAAGATAAGACAGAAGGGGAACTTTACGTTACTGCTTTGAAAATTCGTGAATTAATTGACCAAAATTTCTTAATTTATGATAAAAAGCTGAAAACAGATCGACCGATTACTTATCAAGATATTGTCTTATTAACGCCTACGAAGAAAAATAATTTAACTATTTTAGATGTTTTTAAATCATTAGAAATTCCAGTTCAAGTCAATGATGCTCAAAATTATTTCCAAGCAACGGAAATTCGTACAATGATTGCCTTGCTTCAATTGATTGATAATCCCTATCAAGACATTCCTTTGGCAGCTGTGTTACGTTCACCAATTGTTGGATTAAAAGAAAACGAATTAGTGCTTATTCGTTTGGCTAATAAGGAAACCAGTTACTACGAAGCATTTTTAACGTTTAATCAAAAGATGGAACCAACCATGGAGGAAGCAGTTGTTCAGGAAAAAACTATACGTTTTGCTGAATCATTAGAAAAATGGCGGGAACAGGCTCGACGCAATCAGATTAGCACCTTGCTGTGGACGATTTATCGGGAAACGGCCTATCTTGATTATGTTGGCGGGTTGCCTGTTGGCAAACAACGCCAAGCCAATTTATATGCGTTGGTCGATCGGGCCGCGGCGTATGAAAAAACAACCTTCCGCGGATTATTTCAATTTGTTCGCTTCATCGAAAAAATGCAAGAAAAAGACAAAGATTTAGCAGAACCAGTCGTTTTAAGTGAAGAGAATGCCGTACGCGTCATGACGATTCACGCTAGTAAAGGGTTAGAATTTCCGGTGGTATTCGTTTTAGATATGACCAAAGAATTTAATGTCAGTGATTTGAATGAACGCTATATCTTTGAAGAAAATTTAGGGGTAGGCATTCGTTATTTACAACCTGAAGAACGAGTTATGTACGATACTTTACCATTTTTGGCGATTAAACAAGTACGATTGAGAAAATTACTATCCGAAGAAATGCGGAAGTTATATGTGGCGTTGACACGTGCAGAACAGAAACTTTTTCTGGTAGGCTCCTATAAAGACCAAGCGGCAATGTGGAAAGAGTGGCTGAAAGTTGGCGATGTAGAAACACTGGTGCTACCAGCTGAAAATCGCTTGCAAAGTAAAAGTAGTTTAATGAATTGGGTTGGGATGACATTGGTACGTCATCAAAAAGCCGATGAATATCAGCAAGAAGTAGTAGTAAGTAACGTTCCGCAAGTCAAGAAGCACCCAGCTAACTTTCATATTCAGTGGTTCAACCAAGAACAACTACGAGCAGCCATTCAGCAATTACAATTGCCAGAAAGACAAGCAGAGGATTTAGCCGAAAAAGCGCAATTATCTGCTGACAAAATCAATCGTGGTCTTGCACGGTTAAGTTTCAATTATCCGTTTGAAGTGGCTACTCGGACCACCAGTTATCAGTCTGTTTCTGAAATCAAGCGAGTATTTGATGACCCCGATAACAAAGAAATTGGTAAAATTGAGGTTCGGGAAGACAATACTATTCAAGCGCAACCGTTGATTGTCAATCGAATGATTGAAGGAGATTTAAGTAAGCCTAAATTTTTAGATACGGTTCAAGCGCCCTCAGCAGCTGAAATTGGGACAGCAACTCATTATTTATTACAACTAATTGATTTAAGTAAGCAACCTTCTTACGAGGAAGTGCGAGCTGTTCAAGAACGCTTAGTGGAAAATAAATTGATTTTACCAGCAATTGCTGAAAAAATGAATCTGGAACAAATCGTGGCCTTCTTTGACACCGCCTTAGGAAAACAATTGATTCAACACCATCAAACCGTTAGAAGGGAACAACCTTTTTCTATGCTGATTGAAGCTGAAGAGCTTATTCAAAATTATCCAGAAACGACACAAGATGATTTATTAATTCATGGGATTATTGATGGCTATATCGAATTAGACAATCAATGCATTTTGTATGACTATAAAACCGATCATGTAAAAGGCACCTCTCCCCAAGCGATTTCTGAAATTGTCGAACGGTATCGCGGACAGATGAATCTTTATCGTAGAGCGCTACAAGAGGCGACGCATAAAGAGGTGTCGCACGTCTATTTAATTTTATTAAATGGAGGAGTAATTATTGACATGCAGACAGGAAATGTTGTAGATTTTATAAAGTAGAAAAAATTAGAAGCAGAAACACTTACATTTTGTAAGGAATGTGCTATACTCATTGAAGAGGTGAGGAAGATGGAAAAAGTAAAAACAGAATCGTTTGTACTTTGTCCCAAATTTGAAAAATCATTTTCAATACTTGGTAAAAAATGGAATGGTTTAATTATTGATGTTTTATTAGAACGAGGTCCTCAACGTTTTGGCGAATTAAAAGAAAAAATTCCAATGTTAAGTGATCGTGTCTTAGTAGAGCGATTGAAGGAACTAGAAGCTGAAGGAATTATCACCAAAGCTGTTCGTTGCGGTGAAGGAAATCGCTTAGAATATTTCCTGACCGAAAAAGGCGAAGACTTGCAATTAGCAATGGAACAAATTCAACATTGGGCAGAAAAATGGGTAAAAGACGAAGAATGCAGTTGACCGCAAGCAAAACTTCTTGTAAACTAAACGTAATTAAATAACTAAAAAAACAGTGATGGAAACAAGTAGTTTGAATTGACGTGTTTTAGGGAGAGTCAGCCAGAGACTGGAAGCTGATTTACACAGTCACCAAGCGAAATTCACTTCCTGAGTTTGTTTGTTTTCAAGAAGAAAGCAAACCGGTAATTGCCGTTAAATGAAATGAGTGCATGACAACAATTTGTTATGAATTAGGATGGTAACACGATAGCTCGTTCCTTTGAAAGGAATGGGTTATCGTTTTTTTTAGTTTAAATAAAAGATAGAGGGGAACGCATAATGACATTACAAGCGCAATTAGAAGCTCTTAGAGATAATACGCTCAAAGAAATCGCACAAGTTGCTACTTTAAAAGAATTAAACCAAATTCGCGTAGAAACATTAGGGAAAAAAGGGCCAATCACCGAAGTATTAAGAGGCATGAAAAACCTTTCACCAGAAGAACGACCAGTGGTGGGGGGCTTTGCAAATGAAATTCGTGATTTATTAACAGAAGCAATTGAAGCGCGCAAAGTTGTTTTAGAAAACGAAGCGTTAAATGCGGCACTAAAAGAAGAAAGTTTAGATGTAACTTTACCTGGGAAACAAATGCCTCAAGGTACACGTCATATTTTGACACAAGTTATGGAAGAGATTGAAGATATTTTCTTAGGCATGGGTTATCAAGTAGTGGAAGGATACGAAGTAGAATCCGATCACTATAATTTCGAACGCATGAATCTACCAAAAGATCATCCGGCACGCGACATGCAAGATACGTTTTATATTTCAGATGAGATGTTAATTCGTACGCATACTTCACCAGTTCAAGCTCGAACAATGGAAAAACACGATTTTTCAAAAGGTGCATTACGAATGATTTCTCCTGGGAAAGTATTCCGTCGTGATACAGATGATGCGACACATAGTCACCAATTCCATCAGATTGAAGGCCTTGTTGTCGATAAAAATGTCACAATGGGTGATTTAAAAGGGACGTTAGAAGTCATGATGAAAAAAATGTTTGGTGAAGATCGTAAAATTCGTTTACGTCCTAGCTATTTCCCTTTTACAGAACCTTCAGTCGAAGTAGATGTTAGCTGTTTTAAATGTGGCGGCGCAGGTTGTAACGTCTGCAAACATACAGGTTGGATTGAAATTTTAGGTGCGGGGATGGTTCATCCAGATGTGTTACAAATGTCAGGGATTGATCCAACAGAGTACTCAGGCTTTGCCTTTGGCTTAGGACCAGATCGCGTTGCTATGTTACGTTATGGTGTAAATGATATCCGTAATTTTTATCAAAATGATTTACGTTTCTTAAATCAATTCAAGGTAAAGGAGTAGTTGAAAAATGTTAGTTTCTTATAAATGGTTAAATGAATATGTTAATCTTTCAAACGTTACTCCGCAAGAATTAGCGGACAAAATGTCTGTGACAGGTATCGAAGTTGAGGGCGTTGCTGTACCTGAAGAAGGCTTAAAGAAAATTGTTGTCGGTGAAGTAAAAGAATGTGTTCCTCACCCAAACTCTGACCACTTATCAATTTGCCAAGTAGACATCGGTGAAGAAGAATTGTCACAAATTGTTTGTGGAGCACCAAATGTAAAAGCAGGAATTAAAGTCATCGTAGCGTTACCTGGTTCAAGAATTGCAGGAAATCAAAAAATTAAAAAAGGTAAAATGCGTGGCGAAGTTTCTAACGGAATGATTTGTTCGTTAGAAGAGCTAGGATATTCAGATAATGTCGTACCAAAAGCCTACGCTGAAGGAATTTATTATTTACCTCAAGAAGCAGTGAATGGGACACCTGTTTTCCCTTATTTAGACATGGATGATGCGATTATTGAATTATCAATTACACCAAACCGTGCAGATGCACTAAGTATGAGAGGGGTAGCCTATGAAGTTGGCGCAATTTATCGTCAAACGCCTCAGTTTAATGATCCCGAACTCAAAGAAGATGCTTCAGATAACGTGGAAAATTACGTAACAGTAACTGTTGAAGATTCACAAGATGCGCCAGCGTATCAAATTCGTGTTATTAAAGATGTGACGATTGCAGAAAGTCCTCAGTGGTTGCAAAATCGATTGATGAATGAAGGAATCCGTCCGATTAACAATGTGGTGGACGTGACAAATTATATTTTATTATTATTTGGTCAACCATTGCATGCATTTGATTACCAAAAATTAGATAGTAAAGAAATCTTGGTTCGTCGAGCAACAGCAGCAGAAGAACTAATTACATTAGATGGTGAAACACGTCAATTAACAGAAGAAAATATCGTCATTACGAATGGAAAAACGCCTGTCGGCTTAGCCGGTGTAATGGGTGGGGCTAATTCTGAAATCAGTCAAGAAACAACAACTGTGGCTTTAGAAGCGGCATTGTTCAATCCATTGTCTATTCGCAAAACGTCTAAACAATTCAATTTACGGAGTGAATCTTCAAGTAGATTTGAAAAAGGTATCAACCAAGCGACAGTTGGGCTAGCTTGTGATGTGGCAGCCGCGATGATTGCAGAGTTAGCCAACGGAACAGTGGTCTCAGGCACTGCAGTTGGTTCTGAAGTGGCCGTTAAAGAAGCACAGGTAGCTGTGACTTTAGAACGAATCAACCAATATTTAGGCACTGCATTAGATGAAGCAACGGTGAATGAAATTTTTGAAGCACTCGGTTTTGCTTATGAAGTAAATCAAGGCGCCTATGAAATTACGATTCCACCAAGACGTTGGGATATTGCGATTGAAGCAGATATTATTGAAGAAGTGGCCCGCATTTATGGATATGATCATTTACCTTCAACATTGCCAAGTGGAGAAACAGTTGCTGGAAGTCTAACCAAAGCACAACATGTTACGCGCCAATTAAAGAGCTTACTGGAAGGTCATGGTACGAGTGAAGCCATCAGCTATGCGTTGACAACAGAAGAAAAATCCCGTCAATTTATGATGAAAGAAAGTCAAACAACACGTTTGCAATGGCCAATGAGTGAAGAGCGTTCTGTGTTACGTATGAACTTAATTTCTGGTTTATTAGATGATGTCGCATACAATGTGGCGCGTAAAAATAATAATATCGCCTTCTACGAAGTAGGACGCGTTTTCTACCAAACAGAAGATCCAACAAAAAATTTACCTACAGAAGAAAATCACTTAGCACTTGCTTTAACTGGTAATACAATGGTTAAAGATTGGCAAACAAAAGCAACAGCCGTTGATTTTTATACAGTAAAAGGCTTAGTGGAAAGTATTGTAGCTGTTTTAGGATTAACAGAAAAAATCAGTTATCAAGCGACAACGGCGATTCCAGAAATGCATCCAGGCCGGACAGCATGGATTTATTTAGAAGATGAAGTGGTTGGTTTTGTCGGACAAGTTCACCCAACGACAGCAAAAGCGTACGATATTCCTGAAACATATGTTGCTGAATTAAACTTGCAACAATTAGTAGCTACAGAAGCAGGCGGGGTTACTTATGAAGCAGTGTCTAAATTCCCAGCAGTTTCTCGAGATATTGCTTTATTAGTCGATGAAACAGTTACCAATCAAGAACTAGTTAAAACTATTTCAGATAACGCAGGTAAATATTTGAAAGAGATTCATTTATTTGATGTATATCAAGGTGAAAAACTAGGCGCTGGCAAAAAATCAATGGCATATAGTTTAACTTTCGTTAATGCAGAAGCGACATTAGTGGATGAAGAAATTAACCGTTCAATGGAAAAAGTTGAAAAAGCGCTAATTGAAAAACATCAAGTAGAAGTAAGATAAAATAAAAACAGGAAAGTGGGGCATAAGTCGAAATGACTTATGCCCCACTTTCTAAATCTTAAGATAATCAGCTGAACAAAAGCAGCTCCTTCGGAAATAAGCCGAAATTATCCAAAAATTAAAGAACAATTTTCGGAAATTCCTTCTTATTTCTTGGAGCTAAACACTTTTGTCTCAGCCTCCTGTTTTTAACTACATTAATAACTTTTCGCCCAATTTCGTGAAAGCCAACGTGAAAATTGTGAGATACTAAAGTTAATAATGAAATAAATTAGGGCGACGATTCCGTAAATAGTGAATACTTGTCCTGTTTGTGCGTAGCGCCCCATTAAGATATAAGATTTGCCAAAGAGTTCTTGTAAAGCAATTACGGAATACAAGAAACTTGTATCCTTGATGACAGTAACAAACTGAGAAACGATCGCTGGTAAAACATTGCGAATGGCTTGAGGCAAAACAATATGATAAAGAATTTGCCAATTTGAAAACCCTTGAGAACGTGCCGCTTCAATTTGCCCTTTATCGACCCCATTTAAACCACCACGAATAATTTCCGCTAAAGCAGCGGTGGTAAACACAGTAAAACTCACAATTCCAGCAGGTGTGGATTTGATTTTGAAAATCAAAAAAATAACATAAATCCACAATAAGTTTGGAATATTACGCACTACTTCTACATAAATACTGGCAAGTAACTTCAGTGGTCCATGGGTTTGATTTCGCAAAACGGCTAGAATGGTGCCAAAAATCGTACTCAAAATAATTGAGACGAAGGAAATATAGAGCGTCAATTTTAAGCCGTTAAATAGAAATTGAAAATTATTTGCTGTCAGTAATTGACGCATTTCTTCTGAAAAAGGCATCTGTTTTCCTCCTATCTACTATATGCTTTCTTATTTTTTTCTTCCATTTTTCTAGCCAAATTCGCTAATGGGAAGCAAAGAATGAAATATAAGAAACCAGCAAGCGCAAAGGCGGGAATATAGTTCAAGTTGACAGACGACCAACTATTGGCAGCAAACATTACGTCTGCGCCAGAAATAATGGCAACTGTTGACGTATTTTTAATTAGGTTCACGACTTGATTGGTTAAAGGGGGTAACATAATCCGCCATGCTTGTGGTAAAATCACATACCGCATCGTTTGACCATACGTTAATCCTTGGGAGTAAGCCGCTTCAAATTGCCCTCTTGGAACAGCTCCGATTCCTGAGCGAACCACTTCAGAAATGTAGGCGCCATGATAGAAGCCTACACACAGAATGGCAATCGTAGTAATAGAAAATGAAAGCAGCGGGCTTAGCAGAGGAAAGCCATAATAGACTACGATAAATTGAATCAACAAAGGTGTGTTTTGAAAAAATTCTACATAGACACGACTAATTGCGTGTAAAAGTTTACTTTTGGTCGCTGATAAACTGCCAAAGAAAATGCCTAAAGCAAAGGCAACTAAGATCGCTCCTAAAGAAAGCAGAATAGTATAGAGAAATGCCTGACCAAAAATTCGCCAATCTTGAAATAAAGCTTCCCAACGATATAAGGCAAATGGCCCTTCTTCAAGCCAGGAAATATTGGCTAACAAAAACATAAAAATCCCTCCTAAAATTTTTGATTCTTCAAGTCTTAGGAATGATTAATTTTTTAAGCCCCAGTCTTGATAAATTTTTTCTAGTGTGCCGTCTTTTTCCCATTTTTCAATTAAACCATTTAGATAATCATTTAATTCAGTATTTGCTTTCTTTGTGGTAATTCCATATTCTTGTGGCGAAAAACCATCTTTTAAAATTTCTGTCTTGCCATCCACATAGCCAGATAGGATTGATTTATCCACTGAAAATGCATCAATTCGTTTAGAAGTTAACGCTGTTTTTAATTCTGGATAGGAACCTAATTCTTGATAAGTAAATTTGATTCCTTCCTCTTGCGCTTTTTTCTCTAAGTTTTCTTTTGTCGTAGCAGATTGTGCAACGCCGATTGTTTTTCCGTCTAAATCTTTCATACTTGAGAAGTTATCCTCTTTGCGCACAAGGAAACCAATCTCATCTGTATAATAAGGAGTTGTAAAATTATAAGTCTTTTTACGTTCATCAGTAATTGTAAATGTAGCAATTACCATATCTAGTTCACCATTGTCTAAAAGGGGACCGCGCGTTTTTGCTGTCACGCCCACAAATTCCACATTCTCTTCGCTGCCGGTAATTTCTTTCGCAATCAAGCGTGCAATATCTGGTTCCATTCCTTCATTTTTGTTTGTATCAGGATTCATATAGCCAAAATTAGGAATGTCTTCTTTGACACCTACTTTAATTTTCCCCGCTTTTTTTAATTGTTCGACTGTGACCGTTTTGTTTGATGAAGCACTTTTGGAAGTTGAGTCATTGTTGCCGCTACCACAGCCAACAATGATGCCTGCTAATACAAGTAAGGAGAGTCCAGCTAGCCATTTATTTTGTTTTTTCATTGTTCATTCCTCCAATTTTTTGTTTTTTTATTCATTACCCGTTATGAATAATTTTGCTTAGAAATTCTTTTGCACGAGGGTTTTCAGTGCTTGTAAAGAAATGTTCAGGTGTTCCTTGTTCAATAATCTCTCCTTGGTCCATAAAGATTACACGGTCAGCCACTTGACGAGCAAAGCCCATCTCATGTGTGACACAAACCATGGTAATATTTTGTTTGGAAAGATCGACCATTACATCTAAAACTTCTTGAATCATTTCTGGATCAAGTGCCGAAGTCGGTTCATCAAAAAGGATAATCTCAGGATGCATATTTAAGGCACGAGCAATAGCGACCCGTTGTTGCTGCCCGCCAGAAAGCTGCGAAGGATAAGCAGAAGCTTTATCAGCTAAGCCGACCCGTTCTAAATACTCCATGCCAGTACGAACCGCTTCTTCTTTGGGAACGCCCATCACTTTAATCGGTGCTAACGTTAAATTATCAATAATCGTTTTGTGAGCATATAAGTTAAAATTTTGAAAGACCATGGCAACTTTCTGGCGAACCTTTTGAATGGGTGCCTTCGGTTTGGTGATGTCAATGTTATCAATTACGACGGAACCATCATTGACTTTTTCCAATTGGTTCATACACCGAATTAATGTACTTTTGCCAGAGCCAGAGGGTCCGATAATGACAATTTTTTCTCCTTGTTCTACATTTAAAGTAATATCTTTTAAAACGTGATGCTCCCCAAAATACTTATTTACATGTTCTAAAGAAATCATAGGCAGTCTCCTTTGCAATCATTTGGTAGAAAAGATAACAGAGGATTCGGTGAGAAACGTGTTATTTAAATTAAATTAACCAAATGTATTTCTAATTGTATTCTCAATGTTAGGAATTATAACATACAAAAAAATGAATTACTAGTTTTTTAATCGAAAAAGATTTCCTTCAAAAAAAGAAATAAATGAGAGCAAAACAGGAAAAATTGACAATAGTCCTTAAAAAGTAGAAAATAAAGGCAGTGAATAAAAGGCAAAGGTAGGATGAGAATGAGCAATCAAGAAGCCATTGGATTAATTGATTCTGGCGTTGGTGGATTAACTGTTTTAAAGGAAGCGCTAAAACAATTACCAAATGAACGATTAATTTATTTAGGAGATACAGCCCGTTGCCCATATGGCCCACGACCAGCCGAACAAGTCGTTCAGTTTACTTGGGAAATGGCCGATTTTTTATTGAAAAAACGAATAAAAATGCTAGTAATCGCATGTAATACCGCGACGGCTGTCGCATTAGAAGAAATTAAAGCTGCCTTGCCAATTCCAGTTGTCGGTGTTATTTTACCTGGCGCACGAGCAGCCGTTAAAGTCACAAAAAATAACAAAATTGGTGTCATAGGTACGTTAGGGACAATCAAAAGTGCTTCCTATGAAATCGCCATTAAAAGTAAGGCACCAGCAATTGAGGTGACTAGTTTAGCTTGCCCTAAATTTGTCCCCATTGTTGAAAGTAATCAATATCGTTCTTCCGTAGCAAAAAAAATTGTGGCAGAAACACTTCAAGCATTACAATTAAAAGGACTTGATACGTTGATTTTAGGTTGTACCCATTACCCGTTGTTACGTCCGGTGATTCAAAATGTGATGGGAAGTCATGTGACATTAATTGACTCAGGAGCCGAAACAGTTGGCGAAGTTAGCATGCTTCTCGATTATTTTGACATTGCACATACACCTGAAGCAACTACACAGCCCCATGAATTTTATACAACTGGTTCTGCAAAAATGTTTGAAGAGATTGCAAGCAGTTGGCTTGGTATAGAGAACTTAAAAGCACAACAGATTCACTTAGGAGGAAACGAAAATGATTAGACATGATAGTCGTGCACCAAAAGAATTGCGAAAGATCACTATTGAAACCAATGTTTTTAAACATCCAGAAGGTTCGGTGGTTATTTCGTTTGGCGATACCAAAGTAATTTGCTCAGCCACTGTCGAAGAAAAGGTTCCCCCATTTTTACGAGGCGCGGGAACAGGTTGGGTAGCAGCTGAATATAGCATGCTCCCTCGTGCGACGAACACAAGAAATATTCGGGAAAGTGCGAAAGGAAAATTAACAGGGCGAACAATGGAAATTCAACGTTTGATTGGGCGGTCATTGCGAGCTGTTGTTGACTTAGAAAAGTTAGGGGAACGGAGCATTGTTGTCGATTGTGATGTGATTCAAGCAGATGGTGGAACCCGTACTGCTAGTATTACAGGCGCTTTTGTTGCTCTACGCTTAGCAGTTAATCATTTATTGATGACTGGTGCGCTAGCGGAAGACCCAATTAAAGAGCATTTAGCTGCTGTCAGCGTGGGTATTTTACCCGATGGTTATTGTGTGCTGGACTTAGATTACGCAGAGGACTCGAATGCTGCAGTGGATATGAACATCGTGATGACCGAGTCTGGTGAATTTGTGGAAATTCAAGGAACGGGTGAAGAAGCTACCTTCTCAGGAGATGAGTTAAATGCCATGCTCTTTTATGGAAAAACAGGGATTGAGGAATTAATTGCGTATCAGAAAGAAGCGCTTTATGCTTTAGCCTCTGAAGAAGTCCCTTCGCAAGATTCAGAAGAGAAAGTGATTGTCATTGCAACTAGAAATCCTGGTAAAGCGAAAGAGTTTAGTTCAATTTTTGGTGAAAAAGGATATACAGTTAAGACGTTATTAGATTATCCGAATTTGCCAGATGTAGAAGAAACTGGTCGAACATTTGAAGAAAATGCTCGTCTAAAAGCTGAAACAATTGCAGAAATTTTACAGAAACCAGTATTAGCAGATGATTCAGGATTAATTGTTGATGCGTTAGGGGGAATGCCAGGAATCTATTCTGCTCGTTTTGCTGGTGAACCAACTAACGATGCTTCAAATAATGCGAAACTATTGCATGAGTTAACGGGCGTGCCAAAAGAAAAAAGACAAGCGCGTTTCCATTGTACATTGGTTTTTGCTGAACCAAAGAAAGAAAGTCTGGTGGTCGAAGCTGAATGGCCCGGAGAAGTCGGCACGATTCCTCGTGGTGAAGGAGGCTTTGGGTACGATTCACTTTTCTATGTCCCAGAGCTTGGTAAAACGGCAGCTGAATTGTCTGGAGAAGAGAAAAATAAAGTTAGTCATCGTGGACAAGCAGTGGCAAAATTAAAAGAACAATGGGAAGAATGGCTAAAAAAATAGGAGTTGAAACGTATGAAAATCTTGGTAGTAAGCGATAATCATGGCGACCGTGACTGTTTAGTTGACTTAGTGAATCATTATGAAGGACAAGTCGATGCACTCTTTCACTGTGGTGATTCTGAATTAGAACCGACAGATGAACTTTGGCAGAAATTAATTGTAGTCCAAGGAAATTGTGATTTTTATGATGAATTTCCCAAAACTGTGACTAAAAAAGTGGGAGATCAAGTTATTTATATGACACATGGTCATTTGGCCAATGTTAGAATGGGGCTCACGACACTTGCTTTACAAGCGGAAGAAGCAGGAGCGACAATTGCCTTATTTGGTCACACTCATGTACTCGGCGCAGAGCGACACAATAACATTCTCTTTGTTAATCCGGGAAGTATTCGTTTACCTCGTGGACCAGTTCAAGAGAAAACATATGCCATAATTGAAAGTACACCTGAACAATATCTCGTTCAGTACTATAACAAAGAGTACCAACCGTTGGAACGATTAAAGGCAACGTTTACGAAGTAAAAAAGTCGATTTTTTACCTGATAGTAGAACATAAGCCAGCGAGGGAATGTTCTACTATCAATTTTTTATTTTTTAAGAAAGCGTTCTCTTTTTTTGGGGAGAATAGAACAAAACGTTAATTTTCGTTTGTTAAGTTATGAAGAATTTGCGAATTCCAAGACTTTTTTCGCAGAATTAGGTACAATAAGTTACGTGTTAAAGAATTAGAAATGGAGGCAACCCAATCATGATAGGGACTGCTGTAAAAGAATTATTATTAGAAAAACAAGAAACGTTTTTAGTACCTGCCGAAAATGTCGCCAATGTAATGTGTTTAAATCCTTTAAGTCACGCGGCATTAGTCTTATCGCAAGTTCGCTATTCCAAGATTCCTGTGTTAGATAAGGGAGATCGCTTTGTTGGCTTAATCGGCTTGACAGACGTTGTAGATAAAATGTTTGATTTGACTTCAGTGGATTTTGAAAAATTGAATGAATTTACTGTGGCCGATGTAATGGAAGTCAATGTTCCTGTAATTGGTGAATCGTGGGATTTAGAAGAAGTGTTACATTTATTAGTAGATGCTTCTTTTTTACCAGTGGTTGATGATAATCAACGCTTTAAAGGTATCATTACACGCAAAGAAATTTTAAAAGCGGTCAATCATATGGCGCATGAGTTAGAAAAACATCATCTTGTTCTGCCTAAATCAGAAGAAGAAATGAAAGTAATTTAAATAAAACGCAAGAAACTCTTTACTTTTTTCTCATAAATGCGTTATTCTGTATGATAACACGAAGTAAAGGAGTGCTGTGATTGGACGCATATGAGATTATTCAGTATATTGGCGATGCCAAAAAGCAAACGCCTGTTAAAGTAACACTGAAAGGGCAATTAAAAGAAGTCACGTTTCCGGAAACAATTAAGGTCTTTAATAATTGTAAAACTGGGACACTGTTTGGCGATTGGGCTGACGTAAAACCTTTTTTAGAAGCAAACAAAGAAAAAATTGAGGATTATGTTGTAGAAAACGATGCACGTAACTCTGCAATTCCTTTTCTTGATCTGAAAGACATTAATGCTCGGATTGAACCAGGTGCTTTGATTCGCGAAAAAGTTGAAATTGGCGATCAAGCGGTGATTATGATGGGGGCTATTCTAAATATTGGCGCCGTCGTTGGTGCAGGGACTATGATTGATATGGGCGCTGTTTTAGGCGGTCGTGCAACTGTAGGGAAGCATTGTCATATTGGCGCAGGAACGGTTTTAGCTGGTGTCATTGAACCACCAAGTGCCGCACCTGTGGTTATTGAAAACGAGGTTGTCATTGGAGCGAATGCGGTCGTACTAGAAGGGGTTCGTGTTGGTGAAGGTGCCGTTGTGGCTGCTGGGGCAGTAGTTGTGGAAGACGTTCCAGCGCATACCGTTGTCGCAGGCGTGCCAGCAAAAGTAATTAAACAAATTGATGATAAAACCAAGAGTAAAACAGAGATTTTAGAAGAATTACGTAAAATCTAAAAATAAATTAGTCAGTCGCGATGAAGAAACTTCTTCATGGCGGCTTTCGATTACCCAAAAAATGAAGGAGTGGCTTTTGTGGAGCAAGAAGAATTAATTGCGATTAGACGGCAACTACATCAAATACCTGAAATCGGTTTAGAAGAAAAGGAAACACAAGCCTTTTTACTTAATGAAATTGATAAAATGAAGCAACCTTATCTGCAAGTTCGAACATGGCAAACGGGGATTTTAGTCTTCATAGAAGGCAAAAATCCTCAGAAAACCATCGGCTGGCGTGCTGATATTGATGGTTTGCCTATTCAAGAGGAAGTGGTTTCTGCTTTTCAATCAAAACGACCAGGGTTTATGCATGCCTGTGGGCACGATTTTCACATGACAATCGGTTTAGGGGTTTTGAAAGAATTAAGTCAACAGCAACCAGACAATAACTTTTTATTTTTATTTCAACCTGCTGAAGAAAATGAAGCAGGGGGGATGTTGATGTATGAAGACCATGCGTTTGGTGAGTGGTTACCTGATGAATTTTATGCGCTTCATGTTAATCCTGATTTGCCAGTCGGAACTATTAGTACCAGAGTAGGGACATTGTTTGCTGCCACTTGTGAAGTGAACATTACCTTAAAAGGAAAAGGTGGACATGCGGCTTTTCCGCATCAAGCAAATGATATGGTCTTGGCGGCCACAAATTTAATTCAGCAAGCGCAAACGATCGTTAGTCGAAATGTTGATCCTGTGGTCGGGGCAGTCGTTACTTTTGGGACTTTTCATGCAGGGACTGCCTGCAATGTGATTGCCGAAGAAGCAACTTTATCTGGTACAATTCGCACATTGACAGCAGAAACGAATGAACAAACGCAGCGAAGAATTCGCGAAATTAGTGAAGGTATTGCGCAATCTTTTCAATGTGAAGTAACTGTTCATCTTGATCAAAAAGGGTATTTACCTGTAGTGAATGAGCCAGCATGTACCACGAATTTTATTGAATACATGAGCAAACAAGCAACAGTTCAATTTCAACAAGCACCGGTTGCAATGACAGGTGAAGATTTTGGCTATCTATTGTCTAAAGTCCCAGGCACGATGTTTTGGTTAGGCGTGGCAAGTCCTTATAGCCTTCATTCTGCCAAGTTTGAACCGAACGAAGAGTCGTTATTGTTTGGAGTGGAGGCAGTTAGTGGGTTTTTAAAATCATTGGACAATTAGAAAAACAGCCACCAGATAACTAATAAATATCTGGTGGCTGTTTTTTATTTTGCAATAATGGGCGTATTGGGAATCGTAAAACCGGCCTCTGTTAATGCTTTGATATATTGAGCTAGAAATTCTTCTTTGACCGCAAATTGTTTGCCGTTTAGTACATACATGGTCGTTCGCACCGCAAAGTTGCCATTGCCTAAATCAACCATACCAAAAATATCTGGCCCAGTTTGAATACTTTCGATATACTTTTCTTTTAACGTTTCATTGACTTCTGTAATCACTTCACAAATTTTTTCATAACCTTCTTCAGGATTGATGCGGACATCAATTAACACTTGCATATTGGCACGAGACAGGTTACTGATTGTGGTGATGTTTCGGTTTGGAATAAAATGAACAGTTCCATCAACCGCTTTAATTTGAGTGGTTCGTAATCCGACAGAAGTAACTGTTCCTTCAATATTTAACGCCAATAAGCGAATATAATCGCCTACATCCATTTGTTGTTCTAAAATAATGAAAAATCCGGTAATTAAGTCATTCATGAATCCTTGAGCCCCTAAACCAATGGCAACACCGGCAATTCCCGCTCCGGCTAATAATGAGCCAACAGGCACACCGACAATGGTCAAAAGAGAATAGATGAAGAAAAAGAACAGCGTATATTGAAATGCATTAATAATTAAAGTGTGTAACGTTTTTAAACGGCTTTCACTAAAATGTTGCTTTTTACTATAATTTGCATAGGTGCGATCAATTAAATATTTCCCGATTCGCTGAATAATAAAAAATAGAAAAATTAAAAATAAAATTGATAAACTTTTTTCAATTAAGGTAGCGACAATGGCATCCCAATTAATATTGTTCCAAAAGCGTTGTAGCGCGCTCACTTTTTTTACGGTCGCTTCTGCTAAATCAGGAGCAGAAGAATCGACTGTTTCAGTACTGGCTAAACCAAGTATCAACATAAAAATCCAACTTTCTCTAAAATTTCTTCTTTTAGTATACTAAATCTCTCGGCGAAAGGGGAAGAAAATAGAAAGTTTTTTTAAAGACTTAACATGTTTTTTTAGGAATGTTATAATTTTGTAAATAAATAATATATTTTATAATTTTGTTAAAGGTTGTGAGTGCTGCGTGAAAGTTTCAATTGAATGGGCAAAAAATGATTTACTTTCTAAATTACCTGTAACAATTTTTATTGATGAACGATGTGCCACTCGCTTGACGGCTGACAAGCGACGAACATTCATCTTCCATAATCCAGTCGCTTTACGATTAGGAAGTCGTTTTTTTAGTAGTCAGATAATCGAAATTGCGGAATCATGTACATTGAAAGTTTCCTTTAATTGGTCCTGTGTTTATCTCTTTTGTATCTGGTTACTTGCAGTTAAACTGTGGATTGGAAGCGTTAGCGGTCGAACAATTGTAGTTGTGGCATTAATCGGAGTGCTGACTTATTGGCGTCGTTATTTATTAAAAATAAAGAAAATGACCTGACAAGTCGTGATTGTTTCGTGAAAGAAGAATGCGTAGTATACTAAAAGTAATGAAAATGAAGGGACTGAAGAAACACATGACTTTGGATAAAACAAAAAAATTAGCAAACGGCAATGAAATGCCACGCCTAGGTTTAGGCGTTTGGCGTGTAGAAGATGGCTCAGAAGCAACAAATTCAGTAAAATGGGCTTTAGAAGCGGGTTATCGCTTGATTGATACGGCAGCCGTTTATAAAAACGAAGCAGGGGTGGGCGAAGGCATTCGTCAATCGGGTATTCCCCGCGAAGAAATTTTCGTGACGACGAAATTATGGAATGAAGATCAAGGCTATGAAAATGCGATTAAAGCATTTGATAAAAGCTTAGAAAAATTAGGGTTAGACTATGTTGATTTATATTTAATTCACTGGCCTGTTGCTGGTAAATATAAAGAATCATGGAAAGCATTAGAAGAAATTTACGCAAGTGGTCGTGCCAAAGCAATTGGCGTTTCCAATTTTCATCAACATCATTTGGAAGATTTATTAACAGAAGCAAATGTTGTGCCAATGGTGGATCAAATTGAATTACATCCTACGTTAACACAAGAACCGCTACGAAAATATTTAGCCGAAAATAAGATTGCCGTGGAGGCTTGGTCTCCTCTAGGACAAGGTAATTTATTATCTGAACCAGTACTAGTGAAAATTGGTGAAAAATATGGTAAATCAGCGGCCCAAGTGATTATTCGTTGGCACTTACAAAATGATATTATCGTGATTCCCAAATCTGTTCACGAAAAAAGAATTCAGGAAAATTTTGCTGTCTTTGATTTTGAATTAACGCCAGAAGAAATAACCGCAATTAATCAGTTAAATAAGGATCATCGTTTTGGTGCAGATCCAGATAATTTTGATTTTTAAGTATGATAGCAAGTAAAAACGGAGGGGCGAAAGACGTCCCTCCGTTTTTGCTATAATTTTTGAACAAAGTAGTTAAAGAGTGCTTGGGATTTGGCATCACGTGCGTACATTAGTTCAGGATGCCATTGAACAGCTAATAAAGGCTGCTGTTCATTTGTTGATTCCACTGCTTCTGCAAGGCCATCAGAGGACCAAGCAGTAACGCGTAAATCTTTTCCTAAAGTATGTAGTGCTTGGTGATGGTACGAGTTGACTTGACCAGTTGTACCATATATGTTTGATAATTGACTGTCTGGTTCAACATCAATACGATGCGTCGCAAAGATTGGTTGAGTGGGTTGTTGTCCGTGCTTAACTGACCATTGAGGATACATCGATAAATCTTGATATAATGTGCCACCTAAAGCAACATTGACTAATTGCATTCCACGGCAAACCGCAAAAATAGGTTTGTTTTGTTTTAAGGCTTCTTCAATTAGGGCTAACTCAAACTCGTCACGATCACGATTCGTTTCTTCTAATTTTATATGGGGTTCTTGTCCGTAAAATTCAGGGGCAACATCTTGACCGCCTGCTAAAAGTAGTTTATCAATTTGTTGTATATACGTAGCGGCTAATTCTTTGGGGCCAATTGGCAAAACGAGAGGAACGCCACCTGCGGCTTGAACAGCGCTAACAAAACCTTGTGGGGTGTAAGTCACTTGGTTACCGTGAAACACTTCAGCTGCCTGCAAAAGTTGATTGCCAGCGATTCCAATAATTTTTTTTGTCATAATAACATCACATCCTCAATAAATTCATACGTTCTATTGTAGCACTTTTTTTGAAAAAAGTGTTTGAGAAGAAGTCGAGACAAGTTTTGTCTCGGACAGCTCTCAAACACAAAAAACTCAGTAAGTGAACAAGTGAAACTTTTTAACGTTCACGAATGACTTCGATTTTATAACCATCTGGGTCGACAACAAAGTAATAAGATGGTGCAGTTCCAGGTAAGCCTTTTAAGTCAGTAACAGTTAAGCCAGCCGCTTGATGTTTTTCGTGTAATCCTTCTAAATCATCTGTACTGATGGCGATATGACCATAACCGTTTCCTAAATCGTATGCTTCATGATCATAATTATAAGTTAGTTCTAGTTCGTAGTCGTCTCCTGGTAAAGTTAGATAAACCAAAGTAAATTTATTTTCTGGAAAATCACGACGGCGACTTTCTTCAAAATTGAAGGCTTTTTGATAGAAATCTAATGATGCCTCTAAATCTTTTACACGCACACATGTATGAGCCATTTTCATAGTTAAAAACTCCCTCTCAAACTTAATTATATTTCCAACGTTAATAGTAGCATAGATAAACGTGAAATGTAGAGAAAAACGCTTGGTTTCTGACTTGTTCTAAAGGAATTTCTCAGGTAAAATAGATGAAAAGAGAAGAGGTGCGCCAATGAAAACGCCAACGTTTGGAAAAAGAGAAGAGACATTGACCTATCAAACAAGATATGCTGCATACATTATTGTTTCAAAGCCAGAAAATAACACAATGGTTCTGGTACAAGCGCCAAATGGAGCTTATTTTTTACCAGGAGGCGAAATTGAAGGCACCGAAACGAAAGAAGAAGCGATCCATCGAGAAGTGCTAGAAGAATTGGGAATTAGTGTAGAAATTGGCTGTTATTTAGGGGAAGCTGATGAATATTTTTATTCGAACCATCGCCAAACTGCCTATTATAATCCTGGCTATTTTTATGTAGCGAATACTTGGCGGCAACTTAGCGAACCCTTAGAAAGGACCAATACTTTACACTGGGTTGCACCAGAAGAAGCAGTCCGTTTATTAAAAAGAGGAAGCCACCGCTGGGCCGTTGAAAAATGGCTAGCGGCATCATCATAAAATAACGAATAACCCTCAATCTATGTTGATTAGATTGAGGGTTATTGTTATTGAAAAGAATGTTTAAATTAAAACCATTTTTTCAATAATTTGAGCGACACCATCTTCGTCATTACTAGTGGTATGCACATCGGCAATTGTTTTAACATTTTCTGTCGCATTGCCCATCGCAACACCAATCCCAGCGTAATCAATCATGGATAAGTCATTTTCATTGTCACCAATGGCCATCACTTCGTCTTTATTTAAGCCTAAATGGTCTGCCAATTTTGCTAGAGCATTGCCTTTGCTAGCATTTTTATTCATGATTTCATAGTAAAAAGGTGTACTTTTAACAGTCGTATATTTTTCGGTAAAATGTAATGGTAATTTTGCAATGGCAGGATCTAAAACTTCCGGCTCATCAATCATCATCATTTTAATAATGTTCATCTCTGGTGTCATTTCATCCGCCGTACGATATTTCAAAGGCATGTTCACTAAAGATGCTTCGTGAATCGTATATTTACCAATATTGCGATTGGCAGTGTAAATAGCGGAATCATCAATTGTATGCAAGTGAGCGCCGACTTTACGAGAATACATTTCAATTTCTAAAAAATCCTCATAACTCAAGGTATAGCGTGAAATAATCGTATTATCTTTGGTTGCTTGGACAAGCGAACCGTTGTAGGTAATCACGAAATCATTTTCACCATATAAGGCTAATTCATCCAATTGTTCTTTCACGCCTGGCAAAGGACGGCCTGTACATAAAACAATACGAACGCCTTGCTCATTTGCTTTTTGGAGCGCTTCTTTGACCCGTGGGGTAATCTTGTGTTGTGAATTTAGCAATGTTCCGTCGATATCAATAGCAACTAACTTAATTGACATAGAATCCTCCTAGAAAACCTATTTTTTTAAAACTAACGCACCATTATGAATGTAACTTGAAAACTCACGATACGTCTCATCAAATAAATCGTAATGTTTTTTATTTCCTTGGTCAAGCATTTCTTTAGGGAAATAGAAACGTTCATCTCCTTGACTCTGACCAGCAAGTGCTGCAACTAGGGGACTGACCGTTGCCAATTCCACTAATGAGCCATCTTTTTGCATCAATTCAATTTGTGTACGATGACGGTCTTTATTTGGACGATAAAAATCGTAAGGTAAATCATAGCTTGAATTAATGGCAGTATAATATTTAGGGTTGAAACCAACTTTTTCAATCAATTCCCTTAAATAAGCAATCGTTGCTGCGCTCTCTTTTTCGTTCGTAAAGGTGGCTGACTTCAGAGGCTTACGCATAAGGAAACGTTTGGCTAAATCACCTAGAATTGAATCAGGCACATCCATCCATTGTGTAAAGTACGTAGAGAGGACGCCATCATCCAATTTTAAATATTCTTGTAAGGTGAAGTCCCCTTTAAAGAATGGTACAAGCAGAGAGGCTTGTAAATCATAGTCAAATTCAGGGTTTTCAAATAATTCTTTCGCCCGATGCAATAAATGATCAAGAATCACTTCCATCCCACGAGAAACAGGATGGAAATAGACTTGGACATACATTTGGTAACGACTAACGATATAGTCTTCCACCGCATGCATCCCATTCATAGCAAAGGCAATGCCTCCTTTGTAGGGTCGAATCACACGTAAAATTCTAGTTAAATCGAAGGTTCCGTATTCAGTCCCTGTAAAGTATGCATCACGTAACAGATAGTCCATGCGATCGGCATCAATTTGACTAGAAATCATTTGCACCACTTGAGGATTTGGGTATTGTTTAGTAATAACGCTGGCGACTTTTTCAGGAAAATCTGCCGAAACACGATTTAAAATTTGATAGACTTCCGTTTCTGGTGAGGTGATGATTTGGACCGTGATTGCTTCATGGTTTGTATCAAAAATATGCTCGAATGTATGTGAATAAGGACCATGACCGACATCATGTAATAAAGCTGCGCAAAGTGTAATCAGGCGCTCGTCGTCATTCCAGCCGTTTTCACCTAATCGTTCCACAGAGTAGTTACGTTGGAAAATTTCACAAATCCGACGTGTAATTTCGTAAACACCCAAAGAATGGGAAAAACGACTATGTTCGGCACCGTGAAACGTAAAAGAAGAAGTACCTAGTTGCTTAATGCGACGTAATCGTTGCACTTCAGCAGAATTAATAAGGTCTAAAATCACTTGATGTTGGACATGAATATAATTATGGACGGGATCACGGAAAACTTTTTCGATTGGTAATCGTTGCTCTTTATACGGAATCGTCATACGATCTCTCCTTTAATTAAGGCGTTTCGTTGCGCCATTTTTTCCAGCTGGACAGTTAAATTTGTTTGGAACCATTCCGAGGTTATAATTGGTTCGGTTAAGTTTGGATCAATAGATTTTTCAAATTGTTGAGGTAATGCTTCGATTAAACGGGTTTTTACGGCGTCTATTGTTAATGGAGTCTCAATCAGGGTTTCTAAATTTGCCATCACTGCTGGATCAACGGGTGGATAGCCGTTTTCACCAAATTGTTCTTGTAACCCAGCAAGGTAAAAGTCTCGAACCACTTCTCCACGAGCAAGTTGATTGCCGTTAACGCTGATGTAAATCATGACAGAAATACCGTCTTTGACGCGTCGTTGGGCAATCCCAGCAAACTTTTGACCGCCAATACTTAAATCATAAGTACCGGGACAATAGGATGTAGTAATTTCAAAGGCATCAATCTCTTTCTCCGGAAAACTCTGACGGAGCCAAGCCCACATTAATTCATAAGCCGCATCGATACTTAATTTGTGTTCAGAATTATTTGGTAAAATAAGTGAAACATTTAAAATACCCGAATCGGCAATCACCCCTAAACCGCCGGCATTGCGAACGACTACAGAATAATCGTTTTCTTGCAGAGAAGCGATTCCTTCTTTTAGATGAGGTACACGGGTATCTTTCATGCCAAGAATCATAGCTTGATCCAATTGCCAGAAATGAATGATTGGTTGGTGCTGCATTCCTGAAAAAGTGGTTAAAACATCGGTCAAGGCAAAAGGTAAAAAATAGTCACTGTTTGTTAAACAACCTGAATCAAGGAGCATAAATGATTCAGTGTGAAGGGGAAAAGTTGTGCTCATAAAAAACGTCCTGTCTATTTATAATTACGTCATTTAATACGTTTATTTTCTTACTCTCTCTTATATTATATACAAAAAACGCAAAAAAGCATGTTATATAAACGAATTCTGAAGGAATTCTCTAAAATAGTAAACGGTTTTCTTATTAAATAGATGAAACAAATGCTTGCAACCCGTGAAAAGAGCTTATACAATAAGAAAAGGTACATAAACAAGGAAAAATTGACTTTAGTTGACAAATATATTGAAAAAGTCAACAATAAGAAAGTTATATTTTGGAAAAGGAGTGACCATTATGGATTTATCAACAGGCGTTCCTGTATCGATTCAACTAAAAACGATTGTCCAACAAGGCAACGAACAAAAAGATTTTTTCTTTGACCTAGAAGGTCAATTAGTAAAAATGGGTGATACATTATACATTCGTTACAAAGAAGAATTATTAGAGGATACAGAACCAACCCCCGTAACCATTAAAATTGAACCAGACGGGCATGTTCAGCTGATTCGTGCCGGCGAATTACGGATGCGTTTAAGATTTGGCTATCAGGAAAAATTAGATACAAGTTATCGAACCCCTTATGGCTTGCTACAGATTAGTACGTTTACACATAATTTGCGTGTTAGTTTAAAAGATCAACCAATGTCTGGTAAGATTTTAGTTGATTATGATTTATACTCTCAAACAGAGCGAATCGGAGAATATCATTTAGAATTAGAATTTACTGCATAAATATTGCAGAATAGAATTGATTTTTTTTCAATGTTTTTGTATGATAAGGAGTAGACTGTGAAAGGACGTGTACCTCTTGGAAATTAATGTATTTGAAGGGTTAAACAAAAAAGAATTATCCATGATTGAAGTAGCACACGCTATTTTAGAACAACATGCAGATGTAATGGATTTTTCTGATTTAGTTAACCAAATCCAAAATTATCTTGGCAAGTCTGATAGTGAAATTCGTGACCAATTAGCACAATTTTATACAGATTTAAACATCGACGGTAGCTTTATCTCATTGGGAGACAATCGTTGGGGCTTACGTTCATGGTATCCAATCGATTCAATCGATGAAGAAGTTACACATGGCTTGGAAGAAGACGAAGAAGATGCACCACGTCGTAGAAAACGTAAAAAAGTAAATGCCTTCATCACTAATCCAAACGATGAAGATGTAATTGACTATAACGATGACGATCCAGAAGATGCTGAATTAACAAATGATGATGAAGAAGACATCTTGTACGATGATGAAGAAGATGAAGATGAAGAAATCAAAGCATACAACTCTGACTTACAAGAGATTGGTGCAGATTCAGACGATGATGAAGAAGACATTCCGCAAATCGAAGAAGATTTAACAATCATTGATGACGATGATGTTGAAGATGAAGACGATTTTGATGACGAATATTCTGAAGAGTAAGAAACCAAAAAGCTTGATTCCTAAGAAGGAGTCAAGCTTTTTAGTTGAATGCCCAAGAAAAATGAGAAAATAGAAAAAATTATTTTCTTGAATAGAAGTACTTGACCTGATGTCCGTTTGCTTGTATTATACTACTTGGGCACCTTTAAGAAGGTCAGAAGTTTGAACGAACTTACAAGCTCCCTATTCGTAATGGATAGGGAGCTTTTCTATTTTTGTTTCTTTTTTATTTGGAGAAACGTAAGAGTCTCAAAGTTGTTTTACTTCTCTCTACAAAATATTATCAAAGAAAGGGTTTTTAACTATTATGACAAAATACATCTTTGTTACAGGTGGCGTGGTTTCTTCTATCGGAAAAGGGATTGTCGCAGCATCTTTAGGACGATTATTAAAAAATCGTGGATTAAAAGTAACGATTCAAAAATTCGATCCATATATTAATGTGGATCCGGGGACAATGAGTCCTTACCAACATGGAGAGGTTTTTGTCACAGATGATGGTGCCGAAACAGATTTGGACTTAGGTCACTATGAACGTTTTATTGATATTAACTTAAATAAATACTCAAACGTAACCACTGGGAAAATTTATTCAGAAGTCTTACGTAAAGAACGTAAAGGGGAATACTTAGGTGCAACAGTGCAAGTTATTCCACACATTACCAATGAAATCAAAGAAAAAATCATGCGTGCAGCGAAAATGACGGATGCCGATGTGATTATCACAGAAGTAGGTGGTACTGTCGGCGACATCGAATCATTACCTTTCCTAGAAGCATTGCGTCAAATGAAAGCTGATATGGGTAGTGACAACGTAATGTACATCCATACAACCTTGATTCCTTACTTAAAAGCGGCTGGCGAAATGAAAACTAAACCAACACAACATAGTGTCAAAGAATTAAGAAGTTTAGGGATTCAACCAAATATTTTAGTGGTCCGTACGGAATTACCTGTTTCTCAAAACACTAAAAACAAATTAGCACAATTCTGTGATGTTAATCCGGAAGCGGTAATTGAATCTCGTGATGTTGAAACGTTATACTCCATTCCATTAGCACTTCAAGCACAAAACATGGATCAAATTGTTTGTGATCATTTAAAATTGGATGCACCGGCTGCAGACATGACTGAGTGGCGTGCATTAGAAGAAAAAGTTCTTAACTTGAAAAAGAAAACAAAAATTGCGCTGGTTGGTAAATATGTTGAATTACCAGATGCCTATATTTCTGTTGTAGAAGCATTAAAACATGCTGGGTTTGATTTTGATTCAGATATCGAAATTGATTGGGTTGATTCACAAGAATTAACTGCTGAAAATGTCGCTGAAAGAATTGGTTCAGCAGATGGTATTTTGGTTCCTGGTGGTTTTGGTGATCGTGGAATTGAAGGAAAAATTGAAGCGATTCGTTTTGCTCGCGAAAATGACGTACCATTCCTTGGTATTTGTTTAGGTATGCAAATGGCCTGTGTAGAATTTGGTCGTAACGTTGTGGGCTTAGAAGATGCTGGTTCTGCAGAAACTAATCCTGACGTGACAAATAACATTATTGATTTAATGGCAGATCAAGAAAATATCGAGAATTTAGGTGGCACACTACGTTTAGGTTTATATCCATGTAAATTGAAAAAAGGAACGAAAACTGCGGCAGCATACGGAAATGAAGATGTTGTCCAAGAACGTCACCGTCATCGTTATGAATTTAACAACAAATACCGTCAATTATTTGAAGAAAATGGCTTAGTTTTCTCTGGAGTTTCACCAGATAATCGTTTAGTTGAGATTGTTGAAATTCCTGAAAAACAATTCTTTGTGGCTTGTCAATTCCACCCAGAATTAATTTCTCGTCCAAATCGCCCACAACGCTTAATCAAAGGATTTGTTGGTGCAGCTTTGGCAAATAAAGAAAGTAAATAAGCAAAAATGGACGAAGTGATTCAGTTCACTTCGTCCATTTTTAATCTAAAAAAGTACGGGGCTCATCATGAGCCCCGTACTTTTTATGCTGCTTTATTTTCGTCTGGTTTAGAACTACTTTCAGGTGGTTGCGGTGGTTCTTGTGAACTAGAACTTGATGGTTCAGGTGGTTGTTCCGATGTTGCCGGTTGCTCTGCTGAGGAAGAGCTTGTCGGTTGTTCGGTTGATGGTGGCGCTTCAGAGGAAGAAGGCGCACTTTCTGAACTAGAACTTGATGAACTTTCCGCTTCTTTTGTGGAAGAGGATTCCACCGTACTGCTAGATTCCGGCTGTGGTGCTGAAGAGGTAGTACTTGGTAAAACTTGTACATTTGGTACCTCATAGGCATCTTTCACGTATAATTCATTACCTACCCGCACAACACTGTCTGGCTGCACCCAGTCATCGTTTGAAACATTTTGAGACAAGTAACTCATTATTTCACGATAAACATCCGAGGCAATCCCATAGTATTCTTGATAGATTGGTGTATTTCGATCATTGTATCCAGTCCAAACAGAAACGGCATAGTGTGTTGTATAACCAACAAAGGTACTATCCGGGGCAATTCCTTTTTCTGTTGTGCCCATTCGCGCTAAATCTTCATCAGTATAGTTAGAAGTCCCTGTTTTGGCCGCTTGGATTAAGCCTGGAATGGCGCCGTTAAATCCTGTTCCGCCGTTTAAAACATCTTTTAACATATCCGTCATCATATAGGCGGTAGAGTCTTTCATCGCACGTTTACCATCAGGTTGATAATCAACGCTAGTTCCATCATTGAAAACGACTTTGTTCACGTAATACGGTTTGTTGTAAACCCCGTTATTGGCGAAAGCCGCATAAGCTGCTGCTAATTTCAATGAGGAAATCCCGTATTTATCGCCATCTACATCGCTTGTGTTACTTGAAATGGCATTCGAGGCTTCTAAGTTTTTATAGTCAATTCCTAGCCCTTTAATGAAAGGCATGATGTTTTCTTTACCAACTTCATCAAACGTCTGGACCGCAGTCGTGTTACGAGAACCCATAATCGCACGGCGCATAGTAATGACGCCTTGGTATGTTAAATCAGAGTTGAAGACATCAATGTCGGTACCAGGATATTTCGTTGGTTTATCCACCATGAGGCGACCTGTCGAATAATTTAAATTCTCAATTGCGGGACCATAATCCATGATTGGTTTCACGGTTGAACCAACATCACGTTGGGTGTTAACAGCTAAATTGTTTCCTAATTGCACATCATCAGGAATGTGACGACCCCCAATTTGTGCTCGGACTTGTCCAGAGGCAACATCAATAACGGTTGAAGCCACTTGCATTTTATCATCTGGAAACGCAACGTATTGATCACTGTTGACAATATCGTAAAGTTGTTTTTGGGCATTCATATCTAAGTTTGTGTAGATATCTAGTCCGTCTGTGTAAACATTTTTACCAGTTTTTGCTTTCACTTCATTGATTACTTCTTTGACGTAATTATCTACGACTTTTCGATTGTCATCACTGGCTTTTAATGGCACTAAGCCTTCATCGATTGGGGTAGCTTTAGCTTTTTCGTACTCTGCTTTCGAGATTTTTTTATTGTCGTACATTGTGTAAAGTACAACATCCCGACGTTCTTTAGCAGTATCTGGTTTTGTATAGGGATCGTATGAGTTTGGCGCTTGTGGCATTCCTGCCAGTAGGGCCGTTTGTGGTAAATCAAGTTCAGATAAATGTTTACCATAATAATTTTCAGCCGCTGTTTCCATTCCATAAAAACCATTCGCCATGTAGACTTTGTTAATGTAGTAAGTTAAAATTTCTTCTTTTGATTTTTCACGTTCTAAACGAACAGCCATCCATGCTTCTTGTGCTTTCCGTTTCAAGGTTTGGTCAGATTCTTTTGTAGAGAAGTAGGACAATTTAATTAATTGTTGGGTTAAGGTACTTCCGCCTTGTAATCCACCATTTTTGACATTTGAAAGGGCAGAACCGATAATCCGAATCGGATCCACACCAATGTGTTTATAGAAACGACGGTCTTCGACAGAAACAATGGCATCTTTTAATAATTGAGGCACATCATTTGGTTGAATTAATTCACGCTTTTCTGCGCCTAAATCCTCAAAAATTTCATTATTAATATCGTAAAGCTTCGATGAAACTGTCGCATTCAGTTTGTCATCTTCTAATTTTGGGGCTTGTCGTGCATAGAACCAAAAAAGACCAACGCCTGCTAAAAAAGCGACCATCCCAGCGATAAGTAAGCCAAGAAAGATTTTTAAAACAAGCCGTTTTTTCTTTTTCGGCGGTTGTGTTTTTTTCTTGTAACTTGACTTCGATGAGGTGTTGGATGCATGTCTAGCAGCTCGCGAGCCTGAATTTGCGGTTGGCATAAATAGCAACTCCTTTGTTATACTTTCAAAACTTTATGAATCTAGTGTGTCTGAATATATTGTTCCACTGCGTCGAGATAAGGGATTCGCGGTGCGATTCCAAAAGATAATTCAATTCCTTCTTTCTCGATGAGTGCAAGCGGCATAGATTTTTTTCCAGTAACTGCTTGGTTTTTCCAATGCGTTATTAGATTTTCACCACTAAAAAAGAAGCAGCGTTTTAAGCTTGAAAACCATAATAGCACAAAACAAATCCCTTGTTGTGCTATACATTGTTCCATATGATCAATTTGATGTTGATGAAAATTTTTAAAGGGAAAGGACGTGGTATTTTTCGTTTCTTTCGCTTCAAAATCTATGTAACGGCCTTGATATACACCGTTATAATCAGTCGTTGAAGCTTGTCTAAAGTAGGCCTCCTTAATAACAGCCGCACTTCGTTTGGGATAATCTACTTTAACAATTTGAACAGGAGTGGGTTTCTTATGAACGACTGCTTGCTTATTCAATAGATAATATTGATTGCTTTGATTGATCGCTTCTTCGAAATCCATCCCACGATTACCAAATTCAACGGGGCGTTTCTTTTTTACTTGTTTTTTTGGTGATTGTGCTTCATGATGATTATAAGGTATTCCGTTAGGATAATGGAACGTCACGTTTATCACACTCCTAGCCTGTATTATACCAAAAAAAAGACCTGAAAGAAAAGGGATGACTTATGGAAATGATAAAAACCCTCTATGTCACCGGTTATCGCAGCTTTGAATTGGGGATATTTCAAGGAAAAGACCCGAAAATCACAGTTATTAAAAATGTCTTAAAAAAAGAGTTAGCCAGTTATATTGAAGCGGGAGTAGAATGGATTTTGATTTCTGGCAATTTAGGTGTTGAACTTTGGACAGCTGAAGTAGTTGGGGAATTAAAAACGGAATATCCAGAAGTCCAGCTAGGTTTGCTTTATCCATTTAAAGACTTTGGCAATAATTGGAATGAACAAAATCGAGAACTGTTAACGAAAGCGGAAAGTTTGGCTGATTATATCAACTCAGTAAGTCACCAGCCCTATCAATCGCCAGCACAATTAAAAATGCATACAAAATTTCTTTTGGAACATTCTGGGGGTAGCTTACTTATTTATGACAAAGAGTACCCTGGCAAAACGGAGTATTTTTTAAAGGATGCACAACATTTTTCGGAACGAGAACCCTATGATATTCGCTTAATTACAATGGATGATTTACAAAACTCGGTGATTGATTAGAGAATCTGTTTGATTTTCTAGCTATTTTTCGTTACAATAGTATTTGTGGAACTATGAAATTTTCTATCGTAAATAAACAAATGAGGTGTAAACATGGCAAATTTAGTATATAGTCCTAAAGACATTTTACAAAAAGAATTTAAAACGAAAATGATGAACGGGTATGACCCAATTGAAGTAGACGAATTTTTAGACAATGTTATTAAAGACTACGAAGCTTATAATAAAGAATTATTAAGCTTGCAAGAAGAAAACAGCCGCTTAATGGCAAAATTAGACCAATTATCAAAAAACCAACCAACGCCTCGTGTTGCTCAAGAAGTACCAAAAAGTGCAGCAGTGACCAACTTTGATATTTTAAAACGTTTATCAAACTTAGAGCGTGAAGTTTTTGGTAAAAAGTTAGATGAAACACCTTCAACACCTGTAACGCCTTCCGCACCGTCAATGACTGCAGAACCAGCGAACCATGATGTTGATAATGCACAAACACGTCAATTTTAACAAGACAATTTAAGTCAAGTTTTCACGAGGAACAGAAAGCATTTGTTAGAATAGCGGACACTTGTTTTAGTGTATAAATTTTTGCTGTTCGTTTAAACAGATTTGTAATTTTCGGGTGATCGCGGTTTGCTTTTGCAAGCTGAGGAAAGTCCATGCTCGCACAAGCTGAGATGCTTGTAGTGTTCGTGCTTAGCGAAATCATAAGCTAAGGTACTCTTTTAGAGTAACGGCAGGAAAAATGACTAAGGTTTCGACTATGTCAAAGTATCCTTGAAAGTGCCACAGTGACGAAGCGATGTGGGAAACTCCATCGGTGGAACGCGGTAAACCCCTCGAGCGAGCAACCCAAACAATGGTAGGGGCGCTCTTCTAAAGGAAATGAACGAGTAGAAGAGGCAGAGTTTACTCTGCAGATAGATGATGACCGTCACCAATTTTTCCTGAAGAATTGGTGATACAGAACATGGCTTATAGAAAATTACAAGTAATTCAGGAAGACCTTCCAACGTAGTTGTGAAGGCTTTTTTTACGAAAAGAATAAAAAAATGTTAAAATAAAGAAACTGAGATAAAAGTAGTAAGCTATCTGTTCTAAAGAGGCCGGGACAGGCCCGTTTAGTTCAGAGAAAGCGGACAATTACAAAAAACAAGCGGAGCAGTAGTCGGCAGGACTGTTAGCTCCAGACAATAAAAAAGAGTCAAGAAGGAGTTTTTATGACGAAAGAAAAAACATTCAAACTTGTTGCAACGGCTGCTAGTGGCTTAGAAGCATTAGTTGGAAAAGAATTGCGTGATTTAGGGATTCCCTGTGAAGTAGAAAATGGTCGGGCCGTCTTTGAAGGCACAGTTGAAACAATTGCTACTGCCAATTTATGGCTACGAACAGCAGATCGGATTAAAATCGTCGTTGGCGAATTTAACGCCTATAGTTTTGATGAATTATTTGAAAAAGTTAAAGCACTTCCTTGGGAAGATTATTTGCCTTTAGATGCAGAATTTCCGGTTGCAGGTAAATCAATTAAGTCAAAGTTGTATAGTGTTCCTGATTGCCAAGCCATCACCAAAAAAGCCATTGTTAACCGTTTAAGAGAAGTTTACCATCGTCCAGCGACGGTGCCCTTAACCGAAACAGGAGCTTTGTTTAAATTAGAAGTGGCTCTGCTAAAAGATAAAGTGACGTTGACGTTGGACACGACTGGGCCAAGTTTATTTAAACGGGGCTATCGCATTGAAAAGGGGGGCGCACCTCTTAAGGAAAACATGGCAGCTGCTTTAGTGATGTTGACCAATTGGCGCAAAGATCGTCCTTTTTATGATCCAGTTTGTGGTTCTGGAACGATTTGTATTGAAGCAGCATTAATTGGCCATAACATTGCCCCTGGCTTTAATCGTAGTTTTACTTGTGAAACATGGGATTGGGTTGATCCAGCAATTTTTGAAAAAGTACGTAACGAAGCCGAGGCAAAGGCAGACTACGATGTTGAATTAGATATCTGTGGTTCAGATGTTGATGGGCGAATGATTGAAGTCGCACGAGCGAATGCTGAGGAAGTTGGTTTAGGTGATTCAATTACCTTTAAACAATTGGCATTAAAAGATTTTACAACCGAGAAGGAATATGGTGTAATGGTAGCTAACCCGCCTTATGGTGAGCGATTAGGAGAAGAGGAAAGTGTTCGTCGTTTGTATAAAGAAATGGGCCATGTTTTCCGTCCGTTAACTACTTGGAGCAAGTATATACTGACGAGTGATCTTGCTTTTGAAGAATATTATGGTGCCAAAGCTACTAAAAAACGGAAGCTTTACAACGGAGCCTTACGAACAGATTTATTCCAATACTGGGGAACACGTCCACCAAGAAAACCACGGGAAGACTAAGAAAGCTGGTGTAAAAAAATGAAGGAAGCTGTATTTTTACAAGAAGTGAAAGAAATTCAATTACTAAAAAATGCCTTGACATTATTAGACTGGGATTCATCAACTGGGATGCCAGAAAAAAGTAGTCCTTTTCGAGGAGAAGTAGAAGGGTATTTAACCGGATTATATTTTGAACGAAGTATTGGCCCAGTTATTCAAGAAGCATTGGCCTATTTTGAGACACGCCCTGAAGAATTATCTGAATTAGGGAAACTGGTTTTTGAAAAAGTAAAAGAAGAATATGCTTTGAATAAAAATGTTCCAGCTGAACGTATGCAAGAATATGTTAAAGTATTAAACCAAGCACATACAGATTGGCTAAAAGCACGCGCTGCACAAGATTTCGGCTTGTTAGAAGAAACCTTAACGAAGGTCGTTGCGTTCCAAAAAGAGTTCATTCCTTATTGGCAAAAAGAAGAAAAAACACCGTACGATGTGTTATTAAATCAATTTGAACCGGGGATGACGGTTGAGAAGCTAGACCAAGTATTCGACCAAGTAAAACAAGGGATTCAAGAAATTCGGACCGTTTTAGCGGAAAAAGGTACGCCGCCTAGAACTGACTTTTTATCTAGAAAAATGACCAAAGAACAACAACGCCGTTTTGTGATTGGTGTGGTTGAGCAATTAGGCTATGATTTTTCAAAAGGACGATTAGATGATACAGTTCATCCATTTATGACAGCTCTAAATCGAAATGATGCGCGGATTACTACGCGCTGGGAAGAAAATAATTTCTCAATGGCAACATTTGGTGTGATTCATGAAGCGGGTCATGGGATGTACGAACAAAACTTTGATCCTAAATTTGACTTTACGCCACTAAGCGAAGGTGCCTCTATGGGGATTCACGAATCACAATCGCTCTTTAATGAAATTATCATTGGTAGCAACCGGGCTTTTTGGCAAAAACAATACCCGTTTTTCCAAGAATGCGTAGAAGGTACTTTTGATGATATTGCTTTTGAAGATTTCTATGCTTCTTTAAAAGAAACGAAAGCAAGTTTGATTCGGATTGATTCCGATAGTCTCACCTATCCTTTGCATATCATTATTCGTTATGAAATTGAAAAAATGTTATTTAATGGTTCTTTGGAAGTCGCTGATTTGCCAAAAGTGTGGAACGAAAAATACCAAGAGTACTTAGGCGTATCACCTGAAAATGACTTAGAAGGTGTCCTTCAAGATGTTCATTGGTCTGGAGGTAGCTTTGGTTATTTCCCATCTTATGCCTTGGGTTATATGTACGCCGCACAACTATTTCACGCAATGAAACAAGAATTATCTGTTGATGAAATTTTAGCTTCGGAGGATTATTCTGATATCCGTAAATGGTTAACACAACATATTCATCAGTACGGCGCTTCACGTAAACCAAATCAATTAATTTATGATGCAACGGGAGAAGAATTGAATCCTAGTTATTTAATTGATTATATGAAAGCTATTTATTTTGATGTTTATCAAGTGCAATAAGTGAAACAAGCAAGGGGAAGTGGACAACAACAATGTTATCAATTCGTGAATATTTAGAAGCTGGTGAAACAACAATCTCAAACTTACTATTTGATCATTACCAAAAAATTGGTTTGAAAGATGATGAATTTCTCTTTTTACTGCAACTTTTTCGTTCGCAAAATGCAGGCGATTTATTTCCAGACTTAATGGCGATTGCAGAGACGATGGGCAAAACGCCAGATACGATTTATAAGTTGTTAAATCAATTGGTTTCTCGCGGATTTATTCGAATTGAAACACAACAAAACCAAAAAGGTCAAATGATGGATACGTATGATTTACTGCCTGTTTTTCAAAAGATTCAATTATTTTTACAAACGAGCAAAGAAAAACAAGTTGTCGCAAACCACGAAGATGAAATTAAACAGCTTTACCAAGGCTTTGAAAAAGAATTCGGACGTCCACTTTCACCCATTGAATTAGAAATGATTGGTCAGTGGTTGAACACGGACCATTATTCCCCTGAATTAATCCGGTTAGCGTTGCGAGAAGCTGTTTTAAATCAGGCGTATAGTTTGAAATATATTGATCGTATTTTACTTGCGTGGGAGCGTAAAAATATTACCACCAAAGAACAAGTGGCTGCTGATCAGAAAAAACGAAAAGATTCTATGATTCAAAATGAGATTGAACAACAAGGTCAGACACAAGAAGCGTTACCAAAAGTTACATTACACAATTGGTTAAATCCAGAAGACAGTGAATAAAAAGGAGGTGGGCCATGCTATCAAAAGAGAAAACGATGGAAGCTATTGAAATTATGTATGAGATGTTTCCAAATGCAGAATGTGAATTAAAACATAAGAATCCTTTTGAATTATTAATTGCTGTGATTTTAAGTGCGCAAGCAACCGATGTATCGGTAAATAAAGCGACTCCTGGTTTATTCGCAGCTTTTCCAACACCAGAAGCTTTAGCAGCTGCGCCGGTGGAGGAGATTATTGCTAAAATAAAAACCATTGGCTTATATCGCAATAAAGCAAAAAATATTAAAGCGTGCGCACAACAACTTTTAGAACGTTTCAATGGAGAAGTTCCGCAAACCAGAGATGAACTGGTCAGTTTACCTGGCGTGGGGAGAAAAACAGCCAATGTAGTAATGGGAGATGCTTTCGGCGAACCGGCTTTTGCAGTAGATACACATGTGGAACGAGTGTCCAAGCGCCTTAGAATTTGTAAGCTAAATGCGAATGTTACTGAAGTTGAGCAAACCTTAATGCGTAAAGTTCCGAAAGAACTCTGGGTGAAAACGCACCATACCATGATTTTCTTTGGGCGTTATCACTGCCTAGCAAGAGCGCCTAAATGTGAAGCCTGTCCGCTACTCTATATGTGTCAAGAAGGCAAAGAACGGATGAAAGGGAAATAACATATTTTTCCTAAGGAAGCGAGCCACAAGTCCAACCGACTTGTGGCTCGCTTTCTTTTTTGATTTTTAAGAAACGCAACAAATGATTGCGGTTTCTTAAAAATTGATTTAGTATAGACAGTGTGGTATATACTAGGAAATTTATTTTTTTGAAGAAAGATAGGCGATGAAATGACAGAAAATGCACCCAAATTTAAGCAAATTTCTGCAGAAATTGAAAAGAAAATTCGAGACGGTCTGTATGTAAGTGCACAAAAATTACCTTCAGAATATGATTTAGCTAAAGAATATAACTGCAGTCGCTTGACCATCCGTAAAGCGATTGATGATTTGATCCGCAAAAATATTTTGGTAAAACGACATGGTAAAGGTAGTTATGTGATGTCGCAAGCGAAAATTCAAAGTGGTCGCGCTGGCTTACAAGGTTTTACTGAGGCAGCCAAAGCTTACGGGAAAAAAAGCCAGACAGAAGTCATTTCCTTTGAAGAAGTAGTACATCCCGCTGAGAAAATTCGGGAGGCGCTCCAAGTGGGCAAAAATGAGGCAATTTATGAACTGATTCGCCGCCGAATGTTAGACGGCGAGCCAATGACAGTTGAAAAAATTTATTTGCCACAGGCATACGTACAAGGCCATACGAAGCAAGACTTCGAGGGCTCTCTTTTCTGCTTAATCGAGAAGAACGTCGAGATTGCTTATTCGCATCAAGAAATTGAAGCAATCTTAGTTGAAGCGGAAATTTCAGAATTATTGAATGTTCCTGTGGGCCAGCCACTTTTACAAGTCCACTCTATCACCTATGCGCTTGATGCAACCCCCATTTTATATGATGTCTCTTTATATCGAGCAGATCGGTACACATTTAAAAACACACTGACCCGTTATAGCCCGTCTGAAAACAACCAAGTGGAGCTAGGAGGTTCTTGGAACGAATGAAGATTAAAGAAGAAATAGCCGCTCAAAAAGATTTATTTTATGAAGACTTAAACAAAATTATGGAGATTCGAAGTGTGAAAGGGTCGCCTAAAAAAGAGGCCCCTTTTGGCGAAGGACCGAAAAGAGCCTTGGAAGAAACGCTGAAACTGGCAGAGCGTTATGGCTTTCAAACTGAGATTGTCAATGACGTAGTTGGCTATGCGCAATGGGGAACAGCGGAAGAATATCTGGGAATTATTGGTCATTTAGATGTAGTACCAGAAGGTTCTGGCTGGTCAGTGCCGCCCTTTCAATTAACGAAAAAAAATCAACGTTTGTATGGTAGAGGAATTCTAGATAATAAAGGTCCTATCTTGGCTTGCCTGTATGGAATGAAATTACTGAAAGAACTTGGTTACCAACCAAAGAAAACCATTCGCTTAATGTTTGGCACGGATGAAGAAAGTGGGAGTGGAGATATCCCCTTATATTTAGAGAAGGAAAACGCACCTATTTTTGGATTTACTCCAGATTGTAAATATCCAGTAGTTTATGGGGAGCGAGGGATTGTTAATTATGAAATCACAACGACCATCCCAGATGATTCAAGTGAACAAATTGGTCAGATTATGGGTGATCAAGCAAAAGACCACGTACCTGATCAATTAAGTGTGGTGATTGCAGGAAAAACAACAGCAATCACGGGAAAACGCGCCCCTTCCAATGCGCCAGAACTAGGCAAGAACGCGATTACTTTATTGGCACAGAAAATTAGCGAGGAACAGTTAGTCAAAGGAAATTTATTACAGTATTTCGACTGGTTAACCGCTAGTTTTCACGAAAAGCACTATGGCGAAGGAGTAGCTCTGGACTTTAAGGATCAGGATAGTGGGCAATTGATTTTAACGCCCTATGCGTTGGAAAAACGAGGACAGCAATTGGTGTTATCATTGGCCGTGCGTTATCCTGTTTCTATTACAGAAAACGAAGTAACCACGCAGCTAACGAAGGCACTATTTCCAGAAAGTGAAGTGACCGTCATCCGCCGCCTCCCTAGTACGCTGTTTCCAAAAGATGAGAGCAATGTTCAAAAACTAACCAAGGTTTATGAACAAATTACTGGCTTAGATGGGACGCCAGTCACAACTACAGGTGCTACGTATGCTCGCTTTATGCCGAATATCGTTGCTTTTGGTCCATCATTTCCTGGTCAAAAAGGCATTGCGCATAACCAAGATGAATATATGGATGAAAAAGATTTACTGCTTAATCTGGAAATCTATATGCAAGCGATGATTGCATTAACAGAAGCGTAAAACCAATAGAAGATACACGTATGAGAAGGAGCCAATGTGTTTCGTAGAGGTCGCATACGTGTATCTTCTATTTTTCTGTATAAAATTTCATTTTCAGTATATACAAAACAGTATATACTAGTTTATAATGATGGAGAAATGTAAGCGTTAACGAAAGGGCGGATGGAAAATGACTTGGGGTGCAATTGCGACATGGCGGATGGCACATGATGGGTTACTAAAAGCTACAGAAGAATTACAACAAGGAGGTGCTGCAGGCACGGCCGTGGAACAATTAATTAAAGAAGTAGAAGACTATCCTTTTTATAAGTCAGTGGGCTACGGCGGTTTACCTAATGAGGAAGGGATTTTAGAAATGGATGCTGCCTATATGGATGGAGACACATTTGCAATTGGTGCTGTGGCAGGAATTACAGATGTTAAAAATCCGATTTCAGTGGCTAAAGCATTAAGTAAAGAGAAGTTTAATAGTTTTCGTGTTGGCGCAGGTGCAACGAAATATTCAATGTTGCACGGTTTTGAAAGAAAGAATATGTTGACAGAACGCGCTAATCAATGGTGGCAAAAGCGTTTAAAAGAAATTCAGGAAAATCAGTTGAACCCCTATGATGGGCATGATACTGTCGGCGCTATTACGTTAGACCAAACAGGATCAATGGCAGCTGGCACTTCCAGTTCGGGACTCTTCATGAAAAAAGCAGGACGTGTTGGTGATTCACCACTGTCAGGTTCTGGTTTTTATGTTGATAGCGAAATTGGTGGTGCTGCGGCTACAGGATTAGGTGAAGATTTAATGAAAGGCTGTCTTTCTTATGAAATCGTCCGTTTAATGGGGGAAGGGCGCTCGCCACAACAAGCATGTGATCAAGCCGTCTATGCTTTTCATGAAAAATTGACCCAACGTTATGGGAAAGCAGGAGCATTTTCACTAGTGGCCATGAACAAACAGGGAGACTGGGGCGTAGCTACGAATGTGGAATTTACTTTTACGGTTGGTACTGATATGCAGCAACCAGAAATCTATATTGCAAATCCAGGCAAGAATCATACCACAGAGATTCAGCCGATTTCACAAGAATGGTTAGCAGCCTATGAAAAAAGAATC
Organism: Enterococcus sp. DIV1328a; assembly: GCF_050536905.1. Lineage (NCBI taxonomy): Bacteria > Bacillati > Bacillota > Bacilli > Lactobacillales > Enterococcaceae > Enterococcus > Enterococcus sp. DIV1328a. Next base: position 934,250 of record NZ_CP172912.1, read on the forward strand.
AAAGCACCAATTGAATAAATGAGGAGAGTGAAGGAACATGAGTAAAAAACAAATTTATCTTTTTTGTGATGCAGGAATGTCTACAAGTATTATGGTGAATAAAATGATGGAAGTGGTGGAAAAACATCAAATGCCTTTAATGATTACTGCTTTTCCTATTGCAAGAGCACAGGAAGTGGTTGAAGCAGAGAAGCCTGTTGCTATTTTATTAGGACCACAAGTCCGTTTTTTATTAGAAAAAACAAAAGAACAATTTGCTCCTCAAGGGATTCCTGTCGCTGCAATTGCGCCAGAAATTTATGGCATGATGGATGGCGAAAAAGCATTGAAAGAAGCGCTGCGGTTAATTAAGCAAAATAAAAAATAATAGATAGGAGTGACGACCGTGCAAAAATTTTTGGATTGGTTAGAGCGCGTATTGACCCCTTTGGCAAAAGTGATAGGAGAAAATAAGTATTTAGTAGCGATTCGTGATGGCTTCCTTTTATCAACGCCCTTGTTGATTGTTGGTTCGGTCTTCTTATTAATTGCTAATTTTCCTTTGCCGCAATGGGATACTTGGATGTCTCATTTGCTTGGTAAAGACTGGGCGACAATGATGTCTGTTCCAGCTAGTGCTAGTTTTGATGTAATGACTATTCTGGCCGTTGTCGGTATTGCCTATAGTTTAGGGAAACAATTCAATGTGGATGCAATGCAAGCAGGAATTATCGCATTGGTTTCATTTTTTATTGTAACGCCTTATCAAACATTATTTACACCGGAAAATAGTTCAAAGGTTTATGAAGTTACTAGTTTACCTTTAAAATGGATGGGTTCCAGTGGCTTGTTTTTAGGAATGATTGTCGCATTAATTGCGACTCGTTTATTTGTGGCCATTGTTCGTAAAGGGTGGACAATAAAAATGCCAGAAGGAGTGCCACCAACAGTGGTTAAGTCTTTTGAGGCCCTGATTCCGAGTTTTTTAGTTGTTACTCTCATGTTTTTAGTCAATTGGCTGGCTGCTTTAACTCCTTATGGTAATTTACAAGATGTTATTTTTGAATTTCTACAAACGCCCTTATTGAGTCTTGGTAATACCTTAGGTGCGATGAGCATTGCTTATTTATTTTTACACTTCTTTTGGTTCTTTGGCATTAACGGAGGTAGCGTGGTTGGCGCAGTCTTTAATCCTGTTTTGCGGGCATTGTCTGTTGAAAATTTACAAGCATTTAAAGACGGTCATGAAATTCCCAACATCATCACTGGACAATTTCAAGATATGTTTGCAACATTTGGTGGCGCCGGTTCCACACTCTCATTAATCATTGTGATGGTCTTATTCTGTAAAAGTCAACGAATTAAAAAGCTTTCGCAACTTTCACTAATTCCTGGTGTTTTTGGGATTAACGAACCAATCATTTTTGGGTTACCAATTGTTTTAAATCCAATCCTTTTAATTCCATTTGTCTTAGTACCCGCAATTAATATTATTATTGCCTATTTTGCTATGGATTGGGGCTTAGTTCCATTGACGAACGGTATTCAATTGCCGTGGACGACCCCGCCAATTATCTCAGGATTTTTAGTCAGCGGTTGGCAAGGATCAATTCTGCAAGCTCTCTTATTGGTACTAGGAATGTTCATTTATTATCCTTTTATTCGAGTTATGGATGACCAATATTTACGTGAAGAATGGAAAGCACAAGAAGAAGAGAGTGAAGAAATTGATTTTGATTCCTTTGACTTCGATGATTTATAAAAAAGGAGGAAATAGGCGTGAAAAAAATCCTTTTAGTCTTAAACCACAGTTTAGCAGGATTTGGCAGTGATGAACAAGCTCAGCTGAAACCAAGTGGTAAAAAAGCTCCCTTAGGTCCAGGGGTAACATTGCTACCATTTTTACAGAAGCAAGGAGCGGAAATTGTTGCGACACTTTATTGTGGTGACCAATATTATTTGGAAAACGAGGAAGAGGTAGCAAAGAAATTTATTGGCTTTGCAAAAAAGTTTCATGCCGATGCGGTTCTTTGCGGACCTGCCATGCATTATCCTAATTTTGGAGAAATGGCCGCTCGTCTAGCTTGTAAGTTTAATGCTGCGGGCATTCCTGCAATTGCAGCGATGGCAGAAGAAAATCCAGCAGTTAGTCACTATTATCAGCAAGTACCGATTGTGAAGATGCCCAAAAAGGGTGGCATTGGTTTAAATAATTCGTTTAAACAAATGGCGCAATTGGTCGTGGCAAAAGCAAATGGAAAAGAAACCAAACAGTTAGAAGAAACAAGTTGTTTTTAATTGATGATAATCTAAAGAGAAATCCAGAATGAACGCATGATTGTGTTCGTTTTGGATTTTTTGCTTTTGTTTAGCGAATGTATGTTCTATAATAGGGAGGCAGATAGGTGGGATTACGTGAAATCAACGAGAAAAATTGCGGTGCGTCAAGTGGTCGAATTTATTTTAAGGCGGGGAAGTATCGATTCTCGCCATGTGAGTGAACATACACCACAAGAAGGTAGTCGCCTTCATCGAATGCTGCAAAAGGAAGCGGGGAGCCTTTATCAAAAGGAAGTATCTTTAAAAATTGAGGTGCCTTTAAATGGCCATAATTATTGTGTAGAAGGTCGTGCAGATGGCATTTTTGTGAAAGAAACTGGGCAAGTGGTCATTGATGAAATTAAAACATCCGAACCAGCGTTTGAAGAATTGCCGCCAGAAAAGGTCGAATTGTTTTGGTATCAAGCGATGTGTTATGGTCACATGTATTGCCAACAAGAACAACTTTCTGAAATAACGCTTCAACTCACTTATTATCAGACCACCACAAAACAAATCACACGACAAGAACGCCATTTTACAGAAGCTGCATTAGCGGAGTTTTTTACTGATTTGATGAAGCGCTATGAACAGTGGGTAATTTTTAAAGAAGAGTGGCGTATTTTGAGAAATAAATCATTAAAAAATCTTAGTTTTCCTTACGGGGAGTATCGCAAAGGGCAACGAGAATTGGCGGTAGCCGTCTATAAAACAATTCTTAGTAAACAGCGGCTCTTCGTGGAAGCACCAACTGGAACAGGCAAGACAATGTCCACTCTTTTTCCAGCGATGAAAGCAATTGGTGAAGAAGAAGGTGAACGGATTTTTTATTTAACAGCTAAGACCATTACGCGGCAAGTGGCTGAAGATGCCGTCAAAGCGCTGTCCGAAAAACAAGCGCAAACTAAGAGTATTACGTTAACAGCAAAAGATAAAATTTGTTTTTTAACTGAACGAAATTGTACACCAGAACATTGCCCGTTTGCTGACGGCTATTATGATCGTTTAAATGAGGGACTGTGGGATTTATTGCAACATGAAAATCATTTAACGAGAGAGGTTATTGAACGGTATGCACAAAAGCACCAATTGTGTCCATTCGAGTTGTCGCTAGATGCAAGTCTTTGGTGTGATTTAATTATTGGCGATTACAATTATCTATTTGATCCAACGGTTTATTTACGGCGCTTCTTTGAAGAACCCCAAAGTGCAGAAGAGAATATTTTTTTAGTGGATGAAACCCATAATTTGGTTAATCGTTCACGGGAGATGTATTCGGCCGCTATTTCTAGGAATGCGGTTTTGCAAATTCAAAAAAGATTGCAAAAAGAATCTGTTCAATTAAAAAGAGCTTGTCAAAAAGTCTTAACTACGTTTGATGATATTGAAGCAATCTGTGAAGAAAAAGACACGGATTTTTTTGCCCAACGTGCGCCAATTGATTCATTAGTTAAACAGATACATCGATTAACAGAAGTAATTGCAGAATGGTTGCCAGAAAATCAACACATTGAGGAATTGGCGTCGATTCTCAGTTTTTATTTTGATTGTTTAAGTTATCTTCGAATCAGCGAGTATTACGACAACGGCTTTTATACGTCTATTTCTTTGCGAAACTATGACTGCGTTGTGAAACAATTTTGTGTCGATCCGGCTTATTTATTGTCACAACGATTAGATAAAGGGAAAGCGAGTATCTTATTTTCGGCAAGTTTAACACCTCTGAATTATTATCAAGAAGTGCTTGGTGGAGGTGGAGAAAGCCTACGTTATCGGATTCCGTATCCTTTTCCAGAAGAAAATCAATTGTTGATAATCGGTAGTCATCTTCAAACAACCTATAAAAACCATGAAAAAAGTTATCCACAGATTAGTGAACTTTTAGGGAAGTTAAGTGAAACAAAAACAGGCAACTATTTAATTTTCTTTCCTTCCTACGCCTATATGGATGATGTCTATCAAGTATTTAGCCAACGTTACCCGCAAGTAAAAACTCAAATTCAGGGAACGGACTTAAACGAAAAAGAGCGAGAAGCATTTTTAGCTGAATTTAAAGAGAATCCTCAAGAAACTTTCATCGGTTTTTGTGTTTTAGGTGGTATATTTTCAGAAGGAATTGACTTGAAAGGTACCCGATTGATTGGTACGATAATTGTTAGTGTCGGGCTACCACAAATGAACCCAGAGCAAGAACTGATTCGCACTTTTTATCAAGAAGAGCGAGGGCAAGGGTTTCAATTTGCGTATCAAATTCCTGGCATGAATAAAGTCTTGCAAGCGGCTGGACGTGTCATTAGAGATGCGCAAGATAAAGGCTTTGTGTTGTTATTAGACGAACGATTTGAATTACCAAGTGTCCAGCGTTTCTTTCCGCCGCATTGGTTGGCGCATCGAAAGGCAAACACCAATGAACAACTCATTCAACAAGTGAAACAATTTTGGTTAAAAAATAAAGAAAACAAAGGAGGAAACAAATGAAGACCATTTTAGTCCTTCATACAGGTGGGACCATTTCCATGTCGAAAGTAGCAGGAGGAAGTGTTGCCCCGAATGAAAAAAATCCGTTGATGGAACAAGAAGCATTATTTTCTGGCAAGGTTCATTTAGTTGTCGAAGATATTTTTAATATTCCCTCACCACACATGACCTTAGAACGGATGTTTCAATTAAAAGAACGGATTCAAAAAGCTTATTCTGAACCAATTGATGGCGTGGTTATTACGCATGGAACAGATACATTAGAAGAAACAGCTTATTTTTTAGATATAACCTTAGAGAAAAAAATCCCCATTGTTTTAACAGGAGCAATGCGGTCAAGTAACGAAATCGGTAGTGATGGCTTGTATAATTTCATCAGTGCTATTTGGACTGCTTGTTCAGACGAATCGTACGATAAAGGTGTTTTAGTCGTGATGAATGATGAAATTCATACGGCGCGTTATGTGACAAAAACACATACAACGAACGTCGCAACGTTTCGGACGCCAACTTTTGGACCAATTGGAACCATTGCGAAAGAACGTGCTTTTTTTGCGAAAGAGGTCTTACCGCAAGAAGTTTGCGATGTTTCTTCTGTGAAAGGAAATGTTCACGTAGTGAAGGCCTATGCGGGGATGGGTGAACGAATGTTTGAATTATTAAACACCCCAGAAACGGATGGGTTAGTAATTGAAGCGCTAGGCGCGGGTAATTTACCGCCAGAAACGCTCCCAGCATTACAAAAAATGCTAGACAACGGGATTCCAGTCGTTTTAGTTTCTCGTTGTTCCAATGGCATTGCTGAAGATATCTATGATTATGCTGGTGGTGGCGTTGGCTTGAAAAAAATGGGGGTCGTTTTTGCCCGTGGTTTAAACGGACCGAAAGCGCGGATTCGTTTAATTGTTGGTTTAAACAGCGAAAAAAATCCTGCAGAGTTAAAAGAATTTTTGGAACAGTAACTAATTTTAAGGAGAAAATAAATGAAGCTGTTTGAACGCATTCATCAAGATACTGAAATTCGACAAATTTATGATGCAATTGGTCAAATGGAAGATGAAGAAGCTGGGTGGGCATACCATAATTGGTTTCATGTAAACAATGTCGTAGCCATGACGGAAATGATTTTGAAACAACTTGCTGTTTCAGAGGAGTATTTAGAGGCGGCAAAAATTGCGGCACTGCTCCATGATGTGGGTGCGCTACAAGGAAAAGCAGGACATGCACTTCGTGGGAAACAATTTGCAGAAGCATATTTTCGTAAGCAAAAGATTTGTTTGCCTTATCAAGAAGAAATTTTATCTTCTATAGAAAATCATAGTAACGGCTTTGATTCGGAAGAGTTAATGACACTAGCGCTAATCATTAGTGATAAGTTAGATATTACAGCCTCTCGTGTTGCAAAGGCTGGTTATTTCGTACCGGGAATGCGGCAATTTCAATTTTTAAAGAAAATTGAAATTATGCTTTCAGAACAAGAGGTTTGTGTCTCGTTTACGGCAGAAGAAGAACTGGATTTAGAAGAATTAAATGCGTTTTATTTTATGCCAAAGGTTTTCAAAGCAATTGCCGCTTTTTCAGGGAAAATCCAACGCCGACCAATCGTTTTATTGAATAATCAAGAATGGCCGGTACCAAAACAAAAAAATCCTTCAACTGTTCATTAACAGTTGAAGGATTTTTTTAGCGATAATTATTAAACTCAAGAGCCATTGGTAAATCTAATTCTCGTAAAAGAGCCATGACTTTTTGTAAATCATCCCGACTTTTTCCAGTTACCCGAATTTTGTCTTCTTGGATTTGTGACTTAACTTTAATCCCAGAGTTTTTGATAGCTGTGTTGATTTTTTTTGCATTTTCTTTATCAATACCACTGATTAAATCACCATATTGGCGAGCGGTACCGCCTAAGGCTTTTTCACTTTCTGAGAAATGAATATTTTTAATCGGAACATTGCGTTTGACTAATTTTCCAAATAAAATATCCTTCACTTGCTCGACTTTATAATCATCTTCAGCTACGACTACTAGTTTATCGTTTTCCAATTTAATATCAGCAATTGACCCTTTAAAGTCAAAACGATTTTTCAATTCTTTCAAGGCAATTTGAATCGCGTTTTTGACTTCCTCCATATTGACCTCTGAAACTACATCAAAACTTGCTTCTTTTGCAGCCATGTAAAAACCTCCTAAAATATTCTTTGCTTCATCATATCATGAAATAGTAAAAAAGGTTAGGCTAGAATCATTTTGAATAGAGAAATAAGAAGATCAATTTTTAGGGATATCTTCTCGCATTCTTTCATGGAAACGTTGCAAAAAAATTTTTTTCAATGTTCGCTTTTAGCCCCTTTTCTTTTAGGATAGAACCTGTTATTCTAAGTCAGAAGAATAGCGAAGGAGCGAAGAAAAATGAGTCGATTGGTTAGTACTTACCAAAGAAATGAATCGATAAAAAAAATAGCAGTGATGGCGATAACCGCTTTGACTTCTGCGGTCGGTTTGAATTTCTTTTTGATTCCGGCAAAAGTTTTTTCGGCAGGGATGAACGGAATTGCGCAAATCATTGCTACATTATTATATACAAATTTAGGAATCCATATTAATACAGGGATCTTCATTTTATTTTTAAACATTCCCGTCTTCATTCTAGGGTTTGTAAAATTAGGGAAACAATCAACGATTCTTAGTTTCATCAATGTTATTGGCATTTCCGTTGTCACTATGTTTGTGCCAATCGTAACAGTCACAACGAATCCTTTGATGAACGCAATTATGGGTGGTGTCTTAGTCGGCGTTGGCGCAGGGCTTTCATTGAAAATGGGCTTTAACACTGGCGGCATGGACATTATTTCACTGATTCTTTCAAAAACAACAGGGAAAACAGTTGGTAATTTTATGTTCTTATTAAATGGTATTATTGTGCTGTTGGCTGGTTTTGTATTTAACTGGGAAAGTGCGTTGTATACTATTATTTCTATTTACTGTTTGAGTCAGGTGGTCGACATGATTCATACCAGTCACCAAAAAGTCACAGCAATGATTGTCACCACGAGACCAGAAGCCGTTGCCTTAGAAGTTTCTCAACAAATCGCTCGTGGCATGACCTTGTTGCCTTCAATCGGCGGCTATTCAGGTGCAGAAGGTCGGATGATTATGATGGTCATTACTCGCTACGAACTCTATGATTTAGAACAAGCAGTTTACAGTATCGATGAGAATGCCTTTGTAAATATTTTACCAACACAATCGGTTTTAGGGCGTTTTGCCAATGAAGATGAACAACGGATTTTTCATAGTACAGGAACATTTCCTGAGCTTCAATCCTACAAGGTGAAACGTTATCCGCCAAAGAAAAAATTAAAATAGCAAGTCGGCCTTCAGATCCCAAAGTGATAACGGGAAAACTGGAGGTTTTTTTATAAAAATGAAGGTTATGTGAAAGAATAGACAAAAATTTTCTGAAAAAGGGAATTTTACTAGAAAAGTGTCAGGAATTCTGCTAAAATAGAACCGTTGGTTAGGGAACACCTAACAAATAAAGTTTTTAAAAACTTAGGAGGAATTTTTTATGCCAGTAGTATCAGGAGCAGAATTCTTAAAAGCAGCACGTAAAGGCGGCTATGCAGTAGGTGGCTATAACACAAATAACTTAGAATGGACACAAGCGATTTTAGAAGCAGCAGAAGCTAAAAAAGCACCAGTTCTAATCCAAACATCAATGGGCGCTGCTAAATACATGGGTGGCTACAAAGTAGCTAAAGACATGATTACTAATTTAGTAGACTCAATGAATATCACAGTTCCAGTAGCAATTCACTTAGACCACGGTGACTACGAAGCTGCTTTAGAATGTATCGAAGTTGGCTATACTTCGATCATGTTTGATGGTTCTCACTTACCATTCGAAGAAAACTTAAAATTAGCGAAAGATGTAGTTGAAAAAGCTCACGCTAAAGGTATTTCTGTCGAATGTGAAGTTGGTTCAATCGGTGGTGAAGAAGACGGAATCATCGGTACTGGCGAATTAGCTGATATCGAAGAATGTAAACAAATGGTTGCTACAGGTATTGACTACTTAGCATGTGGTATCGGTAACATCCATGGTCAATATCCAGAAAACTGGAAAGGTTTAGCATTTGATCACTTACAAGCAATTGCTGAAGCTGTCGGTTCTGATGTACCTCTAGTATTACACGGAGGTTCTGGTATTCCTCAAGAACAAATTGAAAAAGCAATTTCAATGGGTATCTCAAAAGTTAACGTAAATACAGAATTCCAATTATCATTCGCTAAAGCAACGCGCGAATATATTGAAGCTGGTAAAGATTTAGAAGGTAAAGGATTTGACCCTCGTAAATTATTAGCACCAGGTAAAGCTGCAATCATCAAAGATGCAGAAGAACACATTGATTGGTTCGGTTCAGCTAACAAAGCTTAATCAACTAGTTACTTTAAAGACAGCCACAGCACGTGGCTGTCTTTTTTATTTTTTGTTATTTTTTCATTCTATTAAAATACCTGAGAAGTTTTCTTTTTTCTTAAGCTTGATTATGATAGAATGATTGGGTAGTTTATTTAGAAAACGTATATTACAGATAGGTGAGAATATAAATGAAAAAAATCGTAATCAATGGGAATCGTCCATTAAAGGGCGAAGTAACCATTAGCGGCGCCAAAAATAGTGTGGTCGCTTTAATTCCAGCTGCTATTTTAGCAGATTCGCCCGTGACTTTAGATGGCGTTCCTGACATTCAGGATGTTCACTCATTAATTGAAATTTTAGAAATTATGGGTGCTAAAATTACTTTTGAAAATAATACATTAATTATTGACCCAACAGAAGTTGTTTCTGTGCCAATGCCAAAAGGAAAAATCAATAGCTTACGTGCGTCCTATTATTTTATGGGCTCACTTCTTGGTCGATTTGGGGAAGGCGTTGTCGGCTTACCTGGCGGTTGTTACTTAGGACCTCGTCCAATTGATTTACATATCAAAGGATTTGAAGCATTAGGCGCTCATGTAACCAACGAACATGGGGCGATGTACTTGAGAACAGACGAAGCTGGCTTACAAGGAACACGAATTTTTATGGATATGGTATCTATTGGTGCTACAATCAATGTCATGTTAGCCGCAGTTAAAGCCAAAGGCAAAACGATTATTGAAAATGCTGCGCGTGAGCCAGAAATTATTGATATTGCTACATTATTAAATAACATGGGTGCAAAAGTCCGAGGAGCTGGAACGGACGTTATTCGGATTGAAGGTGTCGAAGAATTACATGGTTGTCGTCACTCGATTATTCCAGATCGAATTGAAGCTGGGACTTATTTAGCTATGGCAGCAGCTATGGGTGAAGGAATCAAAGTTCGAAATGTTATTTATGAGCATTTAGAAAGCTTCATTGCGAAATTGCAAGAAATGGGCGTTAAGATGACAATTGAAGAAGACATGATTGAAGTTCATCCGTCACATGATCTGAAAATGACAACGGTGAAAACCTATCCATATCCTGGTTTTGCCACAGACTTGCAACAACCGTTAACGCCATTACTTTTAAAAGCGCAAGGAACTGGTGAAATTATTGATACGATTTATGCTCAACGAAATAAGCATATCCCTGAGTTAGTGCGGATGGGGGCTGATGCTTCGGTTGAAGGCAATATGATTATTTTAAATGGTCCAAATCAATTGCACGGTGCAGAAGTAGTCGCCTCTGATTTACGGGCAGGCGCTTGCTTAGTCACTGCCGGCTTGATGGCTGAAGGTACGACCACAATTTATAATGTAGAATATATTTTACGTGGGTACGACCACATTATCGAAAAGTTAACTGCTTTGGGCGCTGATATTCAAATGCTAGAAACCGAAGAACAAGAAGGTCCGTTTGAGGTGGATCAATGAGCGACTATTTAACAATGGCTGAATTGGAAAATAGTACGTTAAAAGATATTTATGCGTACGCGAAAGAGTTTAAAATTCCTTATTATAGCCAAATGAACAAAAAAGAATTGTCTTTAGCTGTGATTCGTGCACAAGCTGAGAAGCAAGGGTTTTTCTTCATGGAAGGAATTTTAGATATTGTTTCTCAGGATGGTTATGGCTTTTTGCGGCCAATTAATTATGGACCAAGTGCAGAAGACATTTATATTTCTTCTTCTCAAATTCGTCGTTTCGGATTGAGAAATGGGGACAAAGTAGCTGGCAAGGCGCGTCCGCCAAAGGAATCAGAACGTTACTATGGACTCATGCATGTTGAAAGTGTCAATGGGAAAGATCCTGAAGAAGCGAAAGAGCGGCCACATTTTCCAGCGCTAACACCGTTGTATCCTGAAAAACAATTAACGTTAGAAACCACGGCTGGCAGATTATCAACACGAATGATTGATGTATTTGCACCAATTGGTTTTGGGCAACGTGGTTTAATTGTAGCGCCGCCAAAAGCCGGGAAAACAAGTGTTTTAAAGGAAATTGCTAATGGGATTACAGAAAATCATCCTGATGTGGAATTGATTCTGTTGTTAATTGACGAGCGTCCTGAAGAAGTGACTGATTTAGAGCGAAGCGTTAAAGGCGATGTGGTTTCTTCAACTTTTGATCAACAACCACAAAATCATACGCGAGTTGCTGAATTGGTTCTGGATCGAGCAATGCGCTTAGTTGAAGACAAACGGGACGTAGTTATTTTAATGGACAGCATCACTCGTTTAGCAAGGGCCTATAATTTAGTGGTCCCGCCTAGTGGTCGAACCTTAAGTGGCGGAATAGATCCAGCTGCGTTTTTCAAACCTAAACGATTTTTTGGTGCTGCCAGAAATATCGAAGAAGGGGGCAGTCTGACTATTTTAGCCACGGCATTGGTGGATACAGGTAGCCGAATGGATGATGTCATCTATGAAGAATTCAAAGGCACAGGCAACATGGAGCTCCATTTATCTCGTGAATTAGCAGAGCGCCGTATTTTCCCAGCAATTGATATTAAAAAATCAAGTACGCGAAAAGAAGAATTGCTAATGACACCAGAACAACTAGAAGAAACGTGGAAATTGAGAAATAATATGTCAGGAGACTCGCTGGAATATACGGATCAATTCATAAAAATGTTAAAACGGACCCAAAATAATCAACAATTATTTGAAGTTTTCCATGATGTTTCGTTTGGCAAACAAATTAAAAGAAATCCAAAAAGATAATTGCATACCAACTGAAAACATGGTAAGATAGCATTGTTGTATACCGACAAAATAACTCTGATACAGCAAATGGATCAGGGCAAAGGAGCGAAAAAACGTATGAAACAAGATATCCATCCAAATTACCAACCAGTAGTATTCATGGATTCAACAACAGGTTTCAAATTCCTTTCAGGTTCAACTAAAGGATCTTCAGAAACTGTTGAATGGGAAGATGGCAACACTTATCCATTATTACGTGTTGAGGTTACTTCAGACTCACACCCATTCTACACTGGTCGTCAAAAATTCACACAAGCCGACGGACGTGTGGACCGTTTCAACAAAAAATACGGTCTCAAAGACGAAAACGCAAATCCAGACGCATAGTCTTTCAAAACATTGTTATGACAAGGTTTATAGAGGTTTTCCACTGTGGTGGGAAACCTCTATTTTTGTTGGATTGGCAGTTTTAAATTCAGAGAAATTATTTAAATATTATTTTATTTAACTGAAAGTATAGCTAGTCCGTATACCGTATAATTTAAATTATTTGGATAGTATACATATTGTAAAGTGCAATTGTCTTTTTAGAATCTTTAAGGTATAATTTGTTTTAATGAGTTTATATGTAAGCTTTTTCTTTTTAAAGACTTTGATCATATCTTTTTTATAAGAAAACTATTGGTTGTGAAAGGATATAAAAGTGCTAAAACAATTGTACTTAACAGTATTAAGACGGAGACCATACAAACATAAAAAAGTAAAAATTGTGTACATAATGAGTTTCCCAAGAAATGATGGACATTTAATTGAACAATTAGAACAACACTATCACGGAATGATAATAGTACTTTATACAAAAAATTGTCAATCATATGCAGCATCCTTAAACCAAAAAGGCATAAAGACGATACTTTTTGATAAGAAGACTTTGTTGATTACAACGGCGATTTCATACTTGAAGTCAGCCCCTCTGATTTTTGTAGATAATTATTTTCCAGAATTGGCAATTTTAAAAAAAAAGCAAGTAGTTATCCAATTATGGCATGCTAATGGGGCTTTAAAACAGTTTGGCTGGGGTGCTTATCACACGAAACATAGAAGTAGCAAGGATCAAATCAGGTTTCAAAAAGTTTACGATAAAATGAATTATTTTATCGTTAATTCACTAAAAATGGAAGCAATTTTTAGAAACAATTATCGTCTCGAGAATGCTCAATTTTGTCATTTTGGTTCGCCGCGTCTTGCTTATCTTGAAAAATTAGAGGTAGGAGAAACAAATCAGAATAATAAAGTTTTATATGCACCAACTTACCGAGAGGGAATGAATGAAATGATGCTTGTGATAAATCAAGCAATAAAGGCTTTTTCTGCTATGCCAAATTTTCATTTTTATATGAAATTACATCCATCAATCCAGTTAGATGCCATTGAACTACCGAGAAATGTTTCTATTTGGGAAAAGCATATTTTTGAAAGCTTTAGTGAAATAGACTACTTGATTACTGATTATTCGAGTGTGGTCTTTGAATACATGCATGTTAAAGAGCAACCGAACATTTTATTTTTTTGTCCAGATTTAGAAAAATATGCATTAAATCCTGGAATTGAGCCTGATTTTTTTGAATATTTACCAGGACCGTTAGTTGAAAATGAAAAACAGTTGATTGTGGCATTGTCAAATTTTTCAATAAATAGTTATAAAGATAATATTGCTAGAATTAACGAAGAATGGAATCAATATCAGTCAAAAGAGACCATTAATAAAATAGTAGAGTTGGTAGAGAGAATCTTGGGGGGATTTTGTGAAAAGTAAGGTACGCACTGAATATATTGGGGGATTACCAGTTGACGTATTAACACATCAAGAAATTATGGATGACTTAGAAAGTTATCTCAAAGCTAAAGAGAAAATGATTGTAACTAGCGTTAATCCGCAGATTTCATTGTTAGCATTTGAACATCCAGAAGTTAAGTTATATTTGAAAAGAGCAACTCATCGGATTGCAGATGGGATAGGTGTGGTCAAGGCATCGAAGCTAATGGGTGGGTCTATTCGTGAAAGAGTTACAGGAATTGATGTCATGGATAATTTTTTAGAGTATGCAAATCAACATAAGGAACGAATCTTCTTGTATGGTGCAAAGCAAGAAGTAGTTGAAGCAGCAGCTAAAAATATTCAACGACAATATCCAGGGATTGTTATTAGCGGTATTTTACATGGCTATACAAAGAAAAAACAGCAAGAAATTGTGGAACAAATTAACAAAGCTGAACCAAGGTTTGTCTTTGTAGCATTAGGTTCACCGAAACAAGAGATTTTTTTGGAACAAACAATTGATCACCTGACAGCTAATGTATTTTTAGACGTAGGCGGTACTTTTGACGTATTAGCTGGATCAGTCAAAAGAGCGCCAGAATTTTATATAAATCACAATTTGGAATGGTTATATCGTTGTTTGACAATGAAGAGATACGATCGGTTAATGCAAATTCCTAAATATATTTATTTGACTATTAAGTATCGGAACAACAAGTCTAGGGGGCAGTAAATGATTATTTTGTTTATTTGGGAAAATGACGTAGACACAACTTTTTATATCGTAAAAATAGGGAAAGATGAGAAGTTCATTTTACGAGTACCACCTATTCACAAACTAAGTAAATTTGTTCAAAATAATCAATGGAATAGTTTGATAGAAGAATTAAGAAAATTGTCTTCATATGAAGTAACTGAGTACATAATTATAAAAAAAGCAATGCTTTTTTCGTATCTTTTTGAAGACGATAAAGAAATTGTTATTTCAAATCAAAGCGAGCGGCATCTAATAGATCAAAATGGCAAAGAATGGTTTTTACCAAAAGGAAAAGTTGCTGTAAATCAAGAGGTGCTTGCAGAATATCTTCGTTTTAGTCATTCAGATGCTGAACGTTCATTTGAGCATCAGGAACACATTTTTCGTTTAACGAAAATTAAATTATTAAAAGATAAAAATCCGTTGAAATTGCAAAAGCAGTTAAAACAATTAAAAAAAGCTACAACAACGTCTTTCTCTATAAAATCTCTGAGTAAGTTATTACTAATCTATACTGCTACAGAAAATAAAAAATTTGATCGAAAAACCATCAAAGTCAATCAAGAGTAGCCTTTTTTCTATTCACAAAAATTGATAATTAACGAAGAAATATCAAAGTACAATGGAGGTTTTTATGAAAAAAATACTTACTTACGGCACATTTGACCTCCTGCACTATGGTCATATTAATTTGTTGAAAAAAGCGAAACAACAAGGGGACTACCTGATTGTTGGACTTTCAACAGATGCTTTTAATTTAGAAAAAAAGAAACAAAGTTATTTTTCATATGAAAAACGTAAACAATTATTAGAGGCAATTCGTTATGTTGATTTAGTTATTCCTGAAACTAGTTGGAAACAAAAAGTTTCCGATATTGCTGAATTTAAAATTGATACTTTAGTCATGGGCGATGATTGGCAAGGGGCTTTTGATTTTCTAGAAGTTGAAACAACCGCAAAGGTTCTTTATTTGCCACGAACGCCAGAAGTATCAACCACACAGATAAAAAAAGAATTATATTATAGTGAATAATAAAAAGTCTCCTTGGTATTTTTCAAGGAGACTTTTTTCAAGATTATCCTTCCTAAAAGTCAAAGATTGATCAGCATTGTTTCGCTGATTTGTTAGACTAGTAGGTACATTCAGCTTTATAAAGGAGATCTTGAAGAAATGAGTAGAAAAAAAGTCGGTGTTTTCTGTCTATTTCTGTTTTTCACATTTTTTATTATTGTTCCAAAAGTAGAAGCTACAGAAGAAATGAAGACTAAATTTACAGTAACGCCTGTTTTACCAGAAAATCAAGTGTCAGGAACATCTAGTTATTATGATTTAATTCTGGCACCAAAGCAATCTTCCACTATTGTCTTAGACATAAAAAATAAGACAGACGAAAAATTGTCCATCGTATTGACTCTAGCAAATGCATCAACAAATGATAATGGGTTGATTGTGTACAATGATTTTGATAAACCACTTGATTCATCGTTAAAGGTTCCGCTGACAGACTTGGTTACTTTAGAAAATGAGGAAGTGAGTGTGCCGCCTCATCAAACAGTATCAGCAAAGATGAAGGTGAAGGGACTTGATCAGCCTATCAAAGGAGTTGTTTTAGGCGGGGTTTACGCGCATCTCAAAGATGAAAAAGAGGAAGAGACCCAAACAACGGGCTTAACTAGTCGCTACGGGTTTAATGTTGCGATTGCCATGAGGAGTGCTGAGAATGCTCCTTTAACAGAGGTGAACCAACTGAAATTAGTGAAAGTAACACCTACAATTGCTTTAGGGGCCAAATCACTAAAGGCGGTCATTCAAAATCCGTATGCTGCTATTTTTCCAGAAGTTCGTTTAGAAGGTCAAGTGATAAAAAAAGGATCCTCTAAAAAAATTGCACAACGGACACTAAAAAATGTTCGCTTTGCCCCAAATAGTTCCATGAATTTTCATCTTGATTTGGGCAAACAACCGCTAGATGCTGGGACTTATATATTTACAGGACGTGCTATTTTACAACAAGATGAACAACAGTCTTGGCCTTTTCAACAAGAATTTACGATTAACACTCGTGAAGCAAAAAAATTGAATCAAGAAGCTACGGTCAAATGGGTCCTACCTACATGGTGGTTACCGACTTTCTACACGTTGTTAGTAATCACAATTGGGGCAATTTATAGTGTCATTTGGCGCAATAATTATCAAAAAACAAGCGAAAAGGAGAGTGAGAATAATGGCTAGTTGGTTTTGGTTGTCTGGCGGTTTAGCGGTCATTTGTTTTATGTTTTTCCTCTTTTCTTTGCTGACTAGTATGAGTTTTATTCAGCATGCAAAAGAACCCAGAAGTATTCTAAAAGAAACGCTTTTGAGTTGGTTAATGCTTTTACTTAGTGGTGGGTGGATTACAATCGGACTATTGTTATATTTTTCGCTAAAGAATCAATAAACAAAAAACGAGCATTCATTGTTAGATAACCGTGAATGCTCGTTTTTTTGTTTTAGGAAAATGCTCTTTAGCAACTTGCCAGATTTCATTGGGCAACCTGACTGAAATTGTTAAATTGTTCTGTCGAAACGACAAAAAAGTGGTAAACTAAACGTGTATGTTAGTTATTTAATCAAAAGTAATGTATCCGCTTACTTATAAAATGGAAACGAAGGAGCATATTGCAATGACAGAAAAACTTTTAGGAAGTATCGAAGCCGGTGGCACAAAATTTGTATGTGGCGTTGGGACAGATGATTTGACCATTGTGGAACGTGTCAGTTTTCCCACAACAACCCCAGAAGAAACAATGAAAAAAGTAATAGAATTTTTCCAACAATATCCTTTAAAAGCGATTGGGATTGGTTCGTTTGGTCCGATTGATATTCACGTTGATTCTCCTACGTATGGTTATATTACTTCTACACCAAAATTAGCTTGGCGTAACTTTGACTTGTTAGGAACTATGAAACAACATTTTGATGTGCCAATGGCTTGGACAACGGATGTGAATGCTGCGGCATATGGTGAGTATGTTGCTGGAAATGGGCAACATACATCTAGTTGTGTATATTATACAATTGGAACTGGTGTTGGCGCTGGAGCGATTCAAAACGGTGAGTTTATTGAAGGCTTTAGCCACCCAGAAATGGGGCATGCGTTAGTCCGTCGTCATCCTGAAGATACGTATGCAGGAAATTGTCCTTATCATGGAGATTGTTTAGAAGGGATTGCAGCAGGACCAGCAGTTGAAGGTCGTTCTGGTAAAAAAGGTCATTTATTGGAAGAGGATCATAAAACTTGGGAACTAGAAGCTTATTATTTAGCACAAGCAGCGTACAATACGACTTTATTATTAGCGCCAGAAGTGATTATTTTAGGTGGCGGCGTCATGAAACAACGTCATTTGATGCCGAAAGTTCGTGAAAAATTTGCTGAATTAGTCAATG
Organism: Enterococcus sp. DIV1328a; assembly: GCF_050536905.1. Taxonomy (NCBI): domain Bacteria; kingdom Bacillati; phylum Bacillota; class Bacilli; order Lactobacillales; family Enterococcaceae; genus Enterococcus; species Enterococcus sp. DIV1328a. Next base: position 952,207 of record NZ_CP172912.1, read on the forward strand.
GATACGTGGAAACACCGCCTTTAGAAAAATACTTGGTGACGCCTCTTTTAGAAGATAATCCAGGAACAATTGGTTGCTTTGCCTTGGCAAAAAAAGCTTTAATAGCTCAAAAATAACCATTTATTCGCAGTTCATGCATTATATTTGAAGGAAATGGCTAAGAATGATACTCTTATTATGTAATTAATTATTTAGGAGGGATTAGCATGGCAGATTTAAAAGGACGTTTTGACGATGCAAAAGATAAAGTAGAAGGTACTGCAAAAGAAGCGCAAGGCAAAGTTACGGATGATAAAGGCAAAGAACTTGAAGGAAAAGCTCAATCAACCTTTGCTGACGTAAAAGACAAAGCACGTGATGCCGGCGACGACCTTAAAGAAGGCGCTGAAAAATTAACTGATAAAGTTAAAGAAGGCTTTGAAGACTTAAAAGACAAATTTAGTAAAGATAAATAAAAATTAACAAAAGAGCGTGGGCTTACGTTATTTCAACGTAAGCCCACGCTCTTTTGTTTAGACATCAAATCCTTGTTTTTGCAAGAAAATTTTTACTTCTGGGCGACGATTATAAGAAAAATAGGACAAAGATTTCTGTGACCAATCCGCTGTTTGGGCGTTACTTGAGCGGCTGGCATAATAATCTTTTAATAATTCATCATATGTGTGCATATCTGTCAATTTGTCTGATTGGTAGTGATTTTCGCTTAAAATATTTTCAAAAGGCATCCGTGGTTTTACACCATTTAACGTTTCTGGTACACCGATTGTTAATCCGAAAAGTGGTACAGTTAATTCAGGCAAAGATAAGCGTTTGGCTACTGTGTCTAAGTCATTTCGAATGCCGCCAATATAACAAATCCCTAAATCCATAGATTCAGCCGCAATGGCCATGTTTTGCGCAGCAATCGTTGTATCAACGGCAGCTACTAATAATGATTCTGGTGTCTTTAAGGGTTCCAATGATTGCCCCTCTTTTGACAAAATCGTTGCATGACGATACAAATCAGCAACAAAAACATAGAACACACCAGTGTTAACGACATAGTCTTCACAATTCGCTAAACGTCCCAATTCTCTGCGTAGCTCAGGATCTTTGATTTCTATAATTGTATAAGCTTGTAAAAAATTGGAGCTTGATCCTGCTTGAGCTGCAGTAATTAACTGTTGTTTCTGCTTGTCCGTTAACGCTTGCTTTTTAAAATGACGAACGGAACGGTGACTTAGTAATTGTTCGATTGTTTGATTCATAAAAAACCTCCGTTTAAATTAAGAAAGAGAACAGAAAAACCCACAGCTTAATAGTGGGTTTCTCTGTCGTTAATTGCTAAAGATTACAGAATACGTTCAAATGGATCTAAACTAATTCCTTGGTCTAAGACGATTTTTGCGTATTCTTTCGCTGCAAATAAAGAATGATCTTTGTAGTTTCCGCACTCTTTTGCAGAGACTGCTGGAACAACTTCTGTATTGATTACTTTGTTTAAAACGTTGACTAATGCATCACGGATTTCTTGTGGTGAATGTTGATCCCACATAATCATATAAAAACCAGTGCGGCAACCCATTGGCGAAATGTCAATGATTCCTTTTAATTCATCACGCATGTTAACTGCTAATAAATGTTCCAACGTGTGTAATGCGCCTGTTGGTAGGGCATCTTTGTTTGGTTGTAAGAAACGTAAGTCATATTTTTCGACTAACGCATCACCATTTTGTTCTGTGCCAGCAAGGCGAACATATGGTGCTTTTACTGTGTTGTGATCTAATTCAAAACTTTCTACGCGTGCCATGAAATTTCGCTCCCTTTATAATTAAATTCGTTTTAACTATAACAAATTTAAGTCAAAAGTCAATGGATAGTCCTTTGATGGGTAATAGTTTTAAAATATCATGGGAAAATAAAAAAATCATTTTTTTGACTATGTAGGTTTTTTCAATACTATGGTAAAATAGGACAAGTAGCTTTTACAAGAAGGTAAGAGGGGAGTATGAAAATATGGAAAAAGAATATCATGTTGCCGTGGTAGGAGCAACAGGTGCTGTCGGGACAAGAATGATTGAATTGTTAGCAGAAACAAGTTTGCCAATTGCCAGTGTGAGGTTATTGGCGTCTAAGCGTTCTGCTGGACAAGAGATTCAGTTTAAAGGGCAACCTCTTATCGTGGAAGAATTAGTCCCGGAATCATTTGAAGGAATCGATTTAGCATTATTTAGTGCTGGTGGGAGTATTTCCGAAAAGTTTGCACCAGAAGCAGTTAAGCGCGGAGCTGTTGTTGTTGACAACACTAGCCATTTTAGAATGGCAAAAGATGTTCCTTTAGTTGTTCCAGAAGTGAACCCGGAAGCCTTGAAAAATCATCAGGGAATCATCGCAAATCCCAATTGTTCTACGATTCAAATGATGGTGGCCTTAGAACCAATTCGGCAAGCGTTTGGCTTAGAACGAATCATCGTTTCAACGTATCAAGCTGTGAGTGGCGCAGGTATCGGTGCGATTAATGAGCTAAAAGAACAAGCTGAAGATTTTTTAGAGGGAAAACCTGTCAGCGAATGGTCAGCTGAAATTTTACCAGCTGGCAGTGACGAAAAACATTATCCAATTGCTTTTAATGCGTTGCCTCAAATTGATGTTTTTTCAGAAGCAGGGTATACCTACGAAGAATGGAAAATGATGAATGAAACAAAAAAAATCATGGGAGACAACAAGCTAAAAGTCGTTGCCACCTGTGTCCGTATTCCGGTAATTTCAGGACATTCTGAGTCTGTTTATATAGAAGTGAAACAAGCAGATGCATCGGTCTCAGCCATCCAAGAATTAATGGCGCAAGCTCCAGGTGTAATTTTGCAAGATGAGCCAAGTGAACAACTATATCCACAAGCGCTAAATAGCGTCAACCAGAAAGAAACATTTGTCGGCCGTATTCGTCAAGACGTTGACGTGAAGAACGGTTTCCATTTATGGATTGTGTCAGACAACCTATTAAAAGGAGCTGCTTGGAACTCGGTCCAAATTGCTGAAACGCTACACGAAATGAATTTGCTTCGTGTACCTGAAAACGACTAGAAGGTTTGTATTGTATACTCGGGAGGGAATAGGATGGATTTAACGAATGCAACAATTATTACGGCAATGGTTACGCCGTTTCAAGAATCGGGAGAAATAGATTTTGATAAACTACCGCAATTGGTAGACTATTTATTGGCCAATCATACAGAAGGCGTTATTTTAGCAGGAACAACTGGTGAATCACCCACGTTAACTCATGAAGAAGAATTACAATTATTCCAGCGAATGATTGAACTGATTGATGGACGTATTCCGATTATTTGTGGTGTGGGTACGAATGATACACGTGACTCAGTCGCTTTTGTGAAAGAGTTAGCGACAATCGCTGGTATCGATGCTGTTTTGGCGGTTGTTCCTTATTATAATAAACCAAATCAAGAAGGTATGTATCAACATTTTAAAACCATCGCAGAAGCAAGTGAACTACCAATTATTTTGTACAATGTTCCTGGTAGAACGGCTGCATGTCTAGAAGTGGAAACTACTTTGCGCTTAGCACAATTGGAAAAAATTGTGGCAATTAAAGAATGTGCAGGGTTAGATGCAATTACTGAGTTGATTGAAAGAGCGCCAAAAGACTTTCTAGTGTATACTGGAGAAGACGGGTTGGCTTTTGCCACCAAGGCACTTGGCGGACAAGGGGTTATTTCGGTAGCCAGTCATGTCTTCGGTTCGTCAATGTATGAGATGTATCAAGCGCTGGAGCAGGGGAACTTGCCGGAAGCGGCTAAAATTCAACGACAGTTATTACCAAAAATGAACGCATTGTTTTCAGTGCCTTCACCGGCACCCGTGAAAGCGGCCTTAAATCATTTAGGTATTCCTGTTGGAAATTTACGTTTACCTCTAGTTGCTTGTACACCAGAAGAAGAGCAAAGAATTATTCGCACGTTAGAGATTTAAAGAACGTGTAATCATAGAGAGGTGAAAAGAGTGAGTACAATAAAAATCGTTCCATTAGGCGGCGTTCGTGAAAATGGAAAAAATATGTACGTTGCTGAAGTGGAAGATGAAATTTTTGTACTGGATTGTGGATTACAATATCCAGAGAACGAACTTTTAGGAATTGACGTTGTCATTCCGGATTTTACGTATTTAGAAGAAAATAGTGAACGAATTGCAGGGGTCTTTTTAACACATGGCCATGCAGATGCAATTGGGGCCTTACCGTATTTGCTTTCAAAAATTCAAGTGCCTGTTTTTGGGACAGAATTAACGATTGAACTAGCAAAACTAAGTGTCAACAGTCATGCGGAAACGAAGAAATTTAAAGATTTCCATGTGATTGACCCGCATACAGAAATTGATTTTGGTCAAGCAACGGTGAGCTTCTTTAAAACAACGCACACCATTCCAGATTCGATTGGTGTTAGCATCAAAACAAAAGAAGGCAACATTGTTTATACTGGTGATTTTAAATTTGATCAAAGTGCGATTGAGATGTATCAAACCGATTATGGCCGTTTGGCTGAAATTGGGAAAGAGGGCGTCTTGGCGTTACTTAGTGATTCATCAAATGCTGAAAACCCAGTCCAAGTTGCTTCCGAAGCCCAAATCGCTGATGAAGTGTTCGATACGATTCGCTATTGGGAAGGACGAATCATCGTGGCATGTGTGGCAAGTAATTTGCAACGGGTTCAACAAGTATTGAATGCAGCGGATCGTTCTGGTCGTAAAGTCGTTTTGACAGGCCAAGATTTTGAACGGATTATTCGGACGGCGATGAAATTGGAAAAATTACAATTGCCAAGCGAAGATCTATTAGTAAAACCAAAAGAAATGAAAAAATATGCACCTGAACAGTTATTAATTTTAGAAACAGGCCGGATGGGAGAACCTATTAAGTCACTTCAAAAAATGGCTAATAATACACATGGTGTCGTTCGAATTGAAGAAGGCGATTTAGTTTATATTACGACAACGCCGACAACGGCCATGGAAACAACGGTTGCCAAAACAGAGGATATTGTCTATCGGGCCGGTGCTACGGTGAAGCAAATTTCCGACAATTTACGTGTGTCTGGTCACGCTAATCCGAATGACTTGCAATTGATGCTGAACTTAATGAAACCAAAATATTTCATTCCTGTCCAAGGTGAATACCGTCAGTTAGCTGCGCATGCGGACTTAGCACACGAAATTGGCATGCCTTATAAAGATATCTTTATTACAGGTCGTGGGGACATTTTAGAGTATACAAAAGGTAGAATGTCGGTAGCTGGCAGCACAACGGCCGAAAATATTATGATTGACGGGATTGGTGTCGGCGATATTGGTAATATCGTTTTACGGGATCGTCGTATTCTTTCCGAAGATGGTATTTTTGTGGCTGTTGTGACAATTAATCGCCGAGAAAAACGAATTGTTTCACCAGCTAAAATTACTTCTAGAGGTTTTGTTTACGTTAAAACAAGTAAAGACCTAATGAAAGAAAGTAGCAATATTGTTACAGAAATTGTTGAAAAGCATTTAGAAAGTGACGATTTCGAATGGAGCAAACTGAAACAAGAAATCCGCGAAAACTTAAGCCGTTATTTATTTGAACAAACCAAACGTCGTCCTGTGATCTTACCAGTTATCATGGAAGCGACGCAACGCAAGCGTCCCAAAAATAACGCATAGTTCGTCCTGATAAAAGCAGGTGATTTTAGGAGAAATTCTTCTAAAGTCATCTGTTCTTTTTTGTAACTTTCTTCTATAAATATGGTACTATTAATCAGAGCGCTGAATAAAGGAGGCGATTTTAGTGGAAGAGATTGTGTTGTTCCATACCAATGATCTTCATTCTCACTTTGAAAATTGGCCCAAAATACGGCGTCTGGTTAAAGCCAAACGTTCGCTGTACCAAAAAGAGGGCAAAACAGTCGTAACCATTGATTTAGGTGACTTTTCAGATCGGTGTCATCCTTTGACCGAAGCAACAGATGGCCGAGCAAATGTAGCTATAATGAATACATTAGCGTATGATCTGGTTACAATTGGAAATAATGAAGGAATCGGCAATTCAAAGAAACAATTAGAGCATTTATATGATCAGGCAACATTTGAAGTGGTCTTAGCTAATTTAGAAGAACCAAAAACCCAAACGTTACCAGATTTTTGTCAAGCATATAAAATTATGACAACTAAAGAAGGCACAAAGTTAGGGTTTATTGGCTTAACCGCACCATTTCCTTTAACGTATAATCCCAATGGGTGGACAATCAAACAAGTGGAAGCAGTCCTTCCTCAACTGATTACAGAAGTTGCGCCTCAATGTGATGTTCTCATTTTGCTTAGTCACTTGGGGATAGATACTGATTTTATGATTGCGGCGAATTATCCTGAAATTCAAGTGATCTTAGGTTCCCATACACATCATTTATTTAAAGATGGTGAAAAAATTAATCATGTGCAACTAGCAGCTGCTGGCAAATATGGACAGTATATTGGTGAAGTGCATCTGTTTGTGGATGCCGACACGAAGCAAGTCACAAGTTATGCGAAAACGATTGAAACAGCAAGTTTAGAAGAGCAAGCAACTGATGCCAAGGAAATTGCGGGTTACTTAACGGAAGGTCATCGACTATTGCAAGCGCAGCAAATTGCACAAATCCCTGAAACCTTGTCAACGGACTTACGGCAACCGCATGCCTTTATAACTGTTGCCTTGAAGGCGTTAAAAGAAGCGGGGCAGACCGAAGCGGCTGTGTTGAACAACGGGTTATTTTTAGCAGATTTACCAGAAGGAATAATCAATGCAGACCAATTACATGAGGCCTTGCCTCATCCAATGCATTTAATCAAGGTTACCTTGAAAGGGTCAGACATGAGCCGTTTGATTCGTGAAATGGAAAAAAGTCGTCAATTTCTGCGGAAATTTCCGATTCGCGGGATGGGCTTCCGCGGGAAAATTTTTGGCGAATTATGTTATGATGGGATTCGTTTTGAGCGAAATAGCCAGACCGTTTTTTGGCAAGGGAAACCTATTCAGCCAGAGCAGAAATATACGCTGACAACAGTGGATCACTTTCAATTTGTTCCGTTTTTCCCAACGATTGAGTTAGTTGGAGAAGTCGAATTTTTATTTCCAGACGTTTTAAGAACTGTCGTGGCGAACTATCTGCATGCCCACTATCCAATCAAATAAAAACAAGGTATAATAAAAACTAGGTGGTGAAAAAATGACAGACAAAAAGACAACCGAAAAAAAAGAAACAGAAACTGCTGCAACCTTTACAGAAGAACTAACAGCAGTTCTTGAAGAAATAAAAGAAGAACCTGTAAAAGAAAAGAAAAAAGGGGAAATTGTCACCATTGTGAATGAAACAGATATTCAAATTGGTGAAAGAGAGTACCGAATTGTTAAAAATCATCGTGATGCCTTTGATCCTGAACGCTTAGGTGAACGGTTTAGTGAAGTATTAGCGCGTTATGATTATATCGTAGGAGACTGGGGCTATGAACAGTTACGCTTGCGTGGCTTTTTTGATACTTCTAATCGTCGGGCAGCGCCGGATCAACGCATTGATACACTAGAAGACTATTTGTATGAATATTGTAATTTTGGCTGTGCCTATTTTGTAATTGAACGAACAGGGGAACGTAAAGAAAAAACAACGCATCGTCGTCGTCGCCATAAAAAGAATAATCGTTCTAACGCGTTTGTCGAGGAAAAGAGTGCGCCCGCTAATAAAAATAGCAAGCCAGTGATTCGTACGCGAAAAGAAGAAAATAAAAAAACGACTACACCCAAACAGCCTAGTCCCAAAAAATCTGGCAAAGGCTTTACGATTCGTCAACGTGAGGAGTAAACAGAGTGAAAAAAGACTATCAAGGATATCTAATTGATTTAGATGGAACGATTTATTTAGGAAAAGAACCAATTCCAGCCGGAAAACGTTTTGTCGAGCAGTTACAGGAAAAAGATTTGCCTTTTTTATTTGTAACGAATAATACCACTAAATCTCCTGAAACAGTGGCACAACGTTTAGCAAATGAATTTGATATTCATGTCCCAGCATCCCTTGTTTATACAGCGACTTTAGCGACGATTGATTACATGAAAGAAACCAATCGAGGCAAGAAAGTCTTTGTCATCGGCGAGGCTGGTTTAATTGACTTAATTTTAGAAGCAGGTTTTGAATGGGATGAAACAAATCCTGATTATGTTGTCGTGGGACTTGATACAGAATTATCTTACGAAAAAGTGGTTTTAGCTACCTTAGCCATTCAAAAAGGGGCGTTGTTTATTGGGACCAATCCAGATAAGAACATTCCGACAGAAAGAGGCTTATTACCTGGCGCAGGTTCAGTTGTGACGTTTGTGGAGACAGCTACTCAAACGAAACCAGTTTATATAGGCAAACCAAAAGCGATTATCATGGAACGAGCGATTGCGCATTTAGGCGTGGAAAAAGAGCAAGTAATTATGGTTGGAGATAATTATGAAACCGATATTCAATCAGGGATTCAAAATGGTATTGATAGCTTGTTAGTTACATCAGGTTTTACTCCTAAGTCAGCTGTTCCAACTTTGCCAACGCCGCCAACCTATGTTGTTGATTCCTTAGATGAATGGACTTTTTGAGTATGATGAGGTCGAAATTGCGTTTAAGGGAAACACTTGGACTCATTTGTTTGTTTTTAACGATTGTGGCTTTAAGTATCACGATCACGATTAATTTTCGTCCATTGTATCTTTTTGATATCCAACACTTAAATATTTTAAAAGACGTAGAGGTTGATCGTGTGACCTTGATTAAAAATTACGATCATTTAATGATGTACTTAAACAATCCTTTTGAAAAAACATTAGTATTTCCTGATTTTCCAATGTCTGATAGCGCGGCTTTTCATTTTTATGAAGTGAAAAAATTGTTTTTATTGTGCTATGGCGTATTACTAGTTACGTTGATGCCTAGTGTCTTTTATTTAAAATATTTGGTAAAAAATCAGCGTTTATGGACATTGATACGGCCATTTCAGTGGGGAATGTTTTTGCCTGTGCTTTTTGGCTTTTTCATGCTGATTGGCTTTGATCAATTTTTTATTGCGTTTCATGGATTATTTTTTAACAACGATGCTTGGTTATTTAATCCGCTGACTGATCCGATTATCAATGCCTTACCTGAAGCCTACTTTATGCATTGTTTTATCTTGTTTTTTGTTTTATTAGAAGGCCTGTTTTTGATAGGTATTTTAATCGGAAAACGTTCTTTAAAAAAATAAAGAGAGAAAAGTGAACAATTCCAAAATTGCTCGCTTTTCTTTTTTATTCAATCTAGTTTTAAAAACTAGATTGAATAATTGTCAAAAGTATGATATTCTTTTTTAGAAATGGTTAGGAGGGTTTTTATGGACGAGATAGAAAAATCACTACAAGATTGGGGCCAACAATTGGAAAATGTTCATTTGCCAAGATGGCATGAGTTACCAGATATTGAATTATATATGGATCAAGTGATTACTCTGATAGAAAAATACTTATCCCCATTGATTACACTGGAAAAACATACTTTGTTAACGTCCTCAATGGTTAATAATTATGTCAAACACGGGTTAATCCCGGCCCCAGTGAAAAAGCGCTACAATCAAAAGCATTTAGCGTTTTTAATTGCGATTACGTTGTTGAAACAAGTGTTAACATTGCCAGAAATTAAGCAAGGCATTTTATTCCAAGGAGCTACGGTTGGTATTCGTGAAGCGTACAATTTATTTTGTCAAGAACAGGAACGAGCGATTTATGTGATTGCTGCTCAAGCGCAAGAAAAAGAAGTTCAGGCCAAATCACAAGAACCTATGGGGATTGAATATTTGGCTGTAAAAGCAGCGACAATGTCTTTTGCTACTAAAATGTTTAGTGAAAAAGTGATTGAATTGGAACAAGAATACTTAAAAGAAATGGATGAGATGACACATGAATAAAGAAAAGATCGCACTACTAGTTGATTCTGGGACAGATGTTCCAGAGGCATTAGTCAAACAATACGGCATGTATGTCTTGCCCTTACAGATTATTTATCCTGAAAAAACCTATACAGATAAGGTAGATATTACACCAGAAGAAGTGTATCAACGTTTAGAGGAAGAAATCCCTAGTACTTCATTACCAGATGGCGCAACAATCCAAGCTATTTTTGACAAAATTAAAGAAGCGGGTTACGAAAAAGTCTTAGCGGTGACCATTTCTAGTGGTTTAAGTGGAACCTATAATGTGGTTCGCTTGCTTGGAGAACAAACCGAAGGACTAGATGTATTTGTTTTAGATACAAAGAACATTGGTATCGGGGCTGGCATTCAAGCGATTCGAGCAGCAGAATTAATTGAAACAGGATTAGGCTGGCAAGAATTAAAACAAAAATTAACAGAAGAAGTAGCCAACGCAAAAGTATTTTTTAATGTAGCCACTTTAGAATATCTACAAAAAGGTGGACGAATTGGTTTAGTCACTTCTATTTTAGGGAATGCGCTAAAATTAAACCCCATTATTTCTTGTAATGAAGAAGGCATTTACTATACGGTGGCTAAGTCTCGCGGCCGTAAAAAAAGTCTTGATAAAACGTTTGAGTTGGTGACGAACTTTATAGGTGAGGCACCCCGTTTTCGTTTGGCAGTCGCTCACGGTGCGGCAGAGGAAGAAGCAAAAGCAATGATGGAACGCTTGAAAGCGGCTTTTCCGCAAGCAGAAGAAATTTACTTTGGAACGATTAGTCCGGCATTAGTTGTTCATACAGGACCAGGACTATTAGGTGTTGGTATACAGTTATTAAATGATTGATTAAATGAAAAATCCTCTCAAATTTTTTTGAGGGGATTTTTCATTTAAGATTTCTCTTTTTCATAGAAATATCATTTTACTGAAAAAACAACGAAAATTATATTGAAAATTTCACGAATGTGTTACAATTTGTCTACAAAGGGGGAATTTTTTGTGAAAAAAGCAATAGCAGAATGTTTAGGAACATTTATTCTTGTCTTTTTTGGGACAGGAACAGCCGTTCTAGGAAATGGTATGGAAGGGATTGGAACAACGGGGATTGCCTTAGCATTTGGGTTAACAATCGTTGCTGCTGCCTATAGTATTGGCACAATTTCAGGTGCACATCTAAACCCAGCTGTTTCTATAGGAATGTGGCTTAATAAACGAATAACAACAATGGAACTAATCTACTATGTAGTGGGACAAATTGTTGGTGGCTTGATTGCCTCATTTGCATTATTAAGCATTCTAAAAGGTGCTGGTAAAAGTATTGAGAACTTAGGTCAAAATGGCGTAGGGGAATTAAGTGTTGCTGGTGCATTGACAGTCGAAATTATTTTAACATTTATTTTTGTTTTAGTTGTCATGACAGTTACAAGTGCTAAGAAAGGCAATGCTTCATTAGCAGGAATCGTAATTGGGTTAACATTAACAATGATTCACTTAGTCGGTATTCCTTTGACAGGAACTTCTGTCAACCCAGCTCGTAGCATCGCGCCAGCCGTTTTTGCGGGTGGTTCAGCGTTATCTGAGTTGTGGATTTTTATCGTTGCGCCATTAATTGGTGGATTATTAGCCGCTCTTGTAGCAAAATTCGTCTTAGATACGGAAGAATAGATTAGCGGAAGAAGAATCTTTGATAACAAGCGTCAATTGTTGTCAGAGATTCTTTTTTTGTTATACTAGGAGAACCTAAAGGCGCATTTTTAACCAAAGATGAAAACATCATCAAAATAAGGTATAATAGGAAAGTATCAAATAAGATTAGAAGGAAAAAGAGGTGTCTCTTTGTGAAGAAAATTTTAGTAGTTGATGACGAGAAGCCAATTTCAGAGATCGTTAAATATAATTTGGTTAAAGAAGGATATGAAGTATTTACTGCTTATGATGGAGAAGAAGCACTTGAAAAAGTGGAAGAAGTGGAACCAGACTTAATTATTTTAGACTTAATGCTCCCTAAAATGGATGGCTTAGAAGTCGCGCGAGAAGTGCGCAAAACACATGATATGCCAATCATTATGGTGACTGCAAAAGATTCTGAAATTGATAAGGTTTTAGGATTGGAATTAGGAGCCGATGACTATGTAACGAAACCATTTTCAAATCGTGAATTAGTTGCTCGTGTCAAAGCCAATTTACGGCGAGGTGCAACCAATGCGAAAGAAGCCGAGGTGACAACACAATCTGAATTAACGATTGGTGATTTAACCATTCATCCTGATGCATACATGGTCTCAAAACGGGGTGAAAAAATTGAATTAACCCACCGTGAATTTGAGTTACTTTATTACTTAGCAAAACATATCGGACAAGTGATGACTCGTGAACATTTATTACAAACCGTTTGGGGTTATGATTATTTTGGGGATGTGCGGACAGTGGACGTAACCGTGCGTCGTTTAAGAGAAAAAATTGAAGATAGTCCAAGTCATCCAACGTATTTAGTTACTCGTCGTGGGGTTGGTTATTATCTAAGAAATCCTGAACAGGAGTAATCAGGTATGAAGAAAAAAGTTCACTTTTTTCAATCTGTTAATTTTAAGATTGCGTTATCATTTATTCTGCTGTTACTGATTGCGATTCAAATCATTGGTGGCTATTTCATTCGTGAATTGGAAGCCACTACAATTTCCGATTTTAAAAAAAATATGGATTCCCAAGTTGTCCAATTGTCAAACACGTTAAGTACGCAGATGAGCAATAAAGATCTCGAACGTAGTGATGTTGATGCAAATTTAAAAAAAGCATTATCTGATTTTTCAAATGCAGATATTTCTGAAGCGAGAATTGTCGATGATAAAGGGATTATTCGGGCAACCAATGATTTAAATCAACAAAATATTATTGGGAAAAAGAATGATTATCGTGATTTAAATGACTTTACGAGTAAAAAATATCAAGCTTTAGATAATGATAAACGCGTGTATGTGAATGTCCAGCCGATTCAATCGCCTACTGGAGAAACAGTGATTGGTGTCCTTTATGTGAAAAGTAATTTAGAAAATAAATACCAAGAAATTACTAACACAGCAAGTATCTTTTTCACTGCTTCTATTATTGCCGCAGCAATCTCGATTATTGTGACCTTACTGATTGCACGATCAATCACGAAGCCGATTGGTGAAATGCGTGAGCAAGCCATTCGAATCGCTCGTGGTGATTACGCTGGAAAAGTAGAAGTCCATGGAAAAGATGAATTAGGCCAATTAGCAGAAACATTTAATCAATTATCAGAACGGATTGAAGAAGCACAAGAAACAATGGAAGCAGAAAGAAATCGTTTAGATAGTGTCTTAACGCATATGACAGATGGTGTCATTGCGACGGATCGCCGCGGAAAGGTGATTACGATTAATGAAATGGCCCTTTCATTATTAAATGTAAAAAATGAAAATGTGATTGGGACCTCGTTATTAGAGTTGTTAGATATTGAAGAAGATTACACATTGCGGAAGCTGTTAGAAGAGCCAGATGAACTGCTGATTGATCGCTCAACGTCTGATCGTGAAGAAGACCAAATGATTATCCGGGTAGACTTTACGATGATTCGTCGGGAATCAGGATTTATTACTGGCTTAGTTTGCGTACTGCATGACGTCACAGAACAGGAAAAAAACGAACGGGAAAGACGGGAATTTGTTTCCAATGTTTCTCATGAGTTGCGAACGCCTTTGACAAGTATGCGTAGTTATATAGAGGCTTTAAGTGAAGGAGCTTGGGAAAACCCTGAGATTGCGCCGAATTTCTTAAAAGTCACGTTAGAAGAAACCGACCGGATGATTCGTATGATTAATGATTTGTTAAATTTATCTCGGATGGACTCTGGGAATACACATCTTCAATTAGAATATGTGAATTTTAACGAATTGATTAATTTTGTCTTGGATCGCTTTGATATGATGATTGAAAATGAGCAAAAAAATTACAAAATTCGCCGTGAATTTACTAAACGCGATTTATGGGTAGAATTAGATACAGACAAAGTAATTCAGGTTTTAGACAACATTTTGAACAATGCGATTAAGTATTCGCCAGATGGCGGCGTCATTACCTGCCGACTAGTTGAAACACATAATAATGTCGTCTTTAGTATCTCGGACCAAGGTTTGGGCATCCCTAAAAAAGATCTCGGGAAAGTCTTCGAACGTTTTTATCGTGTGGATAAAGCACGTGCGCGAGCACAAGGTGGGACTGGTTTAGGTTTAGCAATTTCTAAAGAAGTAATTCGGGCCCATAACGGGAGTATTTGGGTGGAAAGTACAGAAGGTGAAGGATCGACTTTCTATATTTCACTACCATATGAACCTTATGAAGAGGATTGGTGGGAATGATGAAATTATCAGAATGGATTACAAGAATTGGCTTGATTTTGATGGTCATTTTAAGTATATATTTTTCAGTCAATATCTGGCTGAATTCTGCCAAAAAAATACCAGAAATGAAGTCGGGAAGCCAAGTCACAACAGCTGTCAATGAAAAAGCCATTGGCGATGTCTATTTACCTTTGCAATTGATTCGAATAACTGATGGAAAAGCGATGCAAAGTAATCGTGAAACATTAATTAGTAATGTTCAAAATGATATTAAAATGGCTACGTTTGGTAAATTGACACAAGTTGTGACAAAAAATGCAGAGCAACTTAAGCGCTACAACCAAATGGAACAAGGCATTGAACTTCTTTATCAAGGTCCCTTTTTAATCTCGGACTATGCTTCGATTTATAATCTATCCATTAATTTTACTAACTTTAATGAGTTGACGGACCAGTATTTTACGAAAATTCAATTGGATTTTAACGAAAATAAGATACGTTTTTTAGATTATGATCAAGCCAACGTCTATGAAGCACCTATGACTGTCAATAAGGCGCGCTTAATGGGAATTATCAATAAAGAGGGATTACAATATCAAGACGTTTCCGAAAATACGCTAACCAAACAAGGGCAATGTTATTTAACCAATGATATGAAGTTGAAAAAGTACAGTTATATCTTAGCTTCGCAACCAGTTACTCGTTTTAGGAATGCTTTTTTCAATGAAACGGAAGATATCCAAACCAATGAAGACAGTCAAGACTTAACCTATACGAGTAAAGAAGAACGATTGTTTGCAGAAGAAAAACTGGGGAAAATCGATTTTAAAGGGACCTTGCCAGAAGAGAATAAACGGGACTCAATCTATAATCAAAGCTTTTCTTATGTAAAACGTTTAGGAACCAATATGGGGAATTTACGTTACTTTGATCGAACGAAAGATAGTGTCAATTATCGGACTTTTGTGGAAGGTTTCCCAGTGTTCAGTAATGATTTAAAAGGCCAAGTGGATATTCGCATCACGAACAACGATGGTGCTGCACCAAGCGTAACCATTAACACAAGTGTGAATACAATCCAAGTGCCGATTCCTTCAGAAGAAGAAGTGACGCTGGAAAGCACGGAAAAATTGATTAAGCGTTTAGAAACGGCTGGTGCTAAAAAGGAAAAAATCCAATCGGCTGTTATCGGTTATACGTGGCAGACAATTGAAGAAGTCAAACAAGTCGTTGATTTAAGTCCGGAATGGTATGTCCTTTATAACAACAATTGGTACACTGCAACGGACTTGGTAAAACAATTACCAAGCTTGGAGGTGGGCTAATGGATTTTAAACGAATTGAGTGGATTTTCTTCTTAGCATTTTTAGGATTAAATATCTTTTTATTTGGAATTTATCGGGAAGGTCAACAAGAGGAGAGCAACGTCTCTTCTTCCAGCCAAACAGAATCGATTGAAAGTCGGTTGGAAAAAGATAACATCTCGTATAAAGGGACACTTTCTTCAGAACGATTGGAAGGCTATTATTTAAGTGGCGAACAAACCAATTTTTCTGCTGCTTTAAAAATCCAACGTGAAAAGAATAAAAACTTTTTGAGAAATGGGCTGCAAATTGCGGATAATACTTTAACGAGTGTACCTAGTAAAAACTATTTTATTGATCCTAAGAAAATTGATAAAGATTTAAGTACCTTCTTAAATGAAAAAAATGCTTTATTATTCGGAGACGAATATCAATACTTACCAGAATTTTCTCATTTAAAAGAGCCGACGGCAGAAATTGTGGCTGCACAATCATATAAAGGAATTCCCTTTAGAGACGACACGGCAAAATTAAGTATTTTAGCAGATACGTCAGGTGAATTATGGAAAATTAGTAAATATTCGCAAACGCACATTGAAAATATTGAAGAGTTACGAGACAAAACGGATTTATATTCCAATCGTGATGCGATAGACACGCTCTATATGAATAACCGGATTCCTAGTAATTCCAAAATAACATTCATTAAATTGGCCTATTCAAGAATTTATAAAATTCGTGAGAAAAATGTATACGTTCCAGTCTGGTTTGTAGGAATTTCTACTGGTGAAGATTCAGTTGAAATTGAACAGGTGAATGCCGTAAGTAATACCATCATCACAAATAATACTGTGCCAAAGGTGGAAAAACATTAAGGTCCGTTGTATAATGAAACACGTTAATGTTGTAATGTAGAAGGGAAGAGTTTTAAATGGATTCAGAGTTTGCTTTTAATATCAGTGTTCTTGCCAGTGGCAGTACAGGCAATTCCCTTTTTATTGAAACCAACCAAAAGAAAGTATTAGTAGATGCGGGTTTAAGTGGCAAAAAAATCACTTCACTGTTAGCAGAAGTCAATCGCAAACCAGAAGATTTAGATGCGATTTTAGTTACACATGAACATCGGGATCACATTCACGGCGTTGGCGTGTTAGCGCGAAAATATAAGTTAGATGTTTATGCTAATGAAAAAACGTGGCAAGCGATGGATCCCATGATTGGCAAAGTCGATGTCGCTCAAAAACATATTTTTGAAATGGGCAAAGTTTTGACCTTGGGAGATATGGACATTGAAAGTTTTGGTGTCTCACATGATGCGATTGCGCCTCAATTTTATCGTTTTCATCGCAATAATCGTTCCTTTGTTGTTCTAACGGATACAGGTTATTGTAGCGATCATATTCGTGGCACGATTGAAAACGCAGATGCTTATTTAGTCGAAAGCAATCATGAAATTGAAATTTTGCGAGCAGGACCTTATCCATGGAGTCTTAAACAACGGATTTTAGGAGATAAAGGCCATTTATCCAATGATGATGGTGCTCTTGTGATGGCGGATGTATTAGGTGATAAAACAAAACGCATTTATTTAGGTCATCTTAGCAAAGAAAATAATACGAAACTTCATGCGCGAATGGCAATGGAGTCTACTTTGAAGCAAAAGGATTTAGGCGTCGGTGAAGCATTTAAGGTATATGATACAGACCCCGATTCAGCCTCAGAGTTATTTCAAATTTAGAATAATGGTGGTTTATCAGTTTTTGAGCGTGGAGCAAAAATCCAAAGTGATTTTTGTCCCATGCTCATTTTTTGTTCTTTTATCCAGCTGGTTTGACAGAGACATCGGTGATAATACTTTTAAACTCTTAGTTAATTTTTTGACAAATACTTGTGTTTGTCTGGTGTTAGGAGTATAGTTAACTAGATTTTTACTAGTGGGAGGTCTATGATGTTTCAATTTTTACCAAACTCTGTTTTACAGATGAGCACTATTTTTCTTTCGATTATTATCGAAGCATTGCCTTTTGTCATGTTAGGTTGCTTGATTTCAGGCGCTTTACATGTTTTTTTAACACCAGAACGAGTAAAAAAAGTGTTACCTAAAAATAAATTTTTATCAATTTGTGTAGGGAGTTTCCTAGGGTTTTTCTTCCCTTCTTGTGAATGTGGGATTGTACCAATTGTGCATCAATTTGTTAAAAAAGATGTACCAACACATACCGCTTTTGCTTTTATGTTAACGGCACCAATCATTAATCCAATTGTGCTATTCTCAACATACGTAGCCTTTAGTGGCGCAACAAAATTTGTGATTTGGCGAGTTTTAGGTAGTATGATTGTCGCGTGGGTTATCGGCATTTGGTTAGCTTATTTTCGAAAAGAATCAATTTTAACAGAAAAAGAGTTGGCGCAGATTAAAGAAGAGCAGGTTGCTCATACGCATGAACACGTTGATGAAGCTCGTTCATTTTGGAAAAATGGCTGGTCAGCGTTAACCCATAGTATTGATGAATTTTTTGATACGGGTCGTTATTTAATTTTTGGTTCTTTGTTAGCAGCAATCATGCAAACCTATATTCCAACTGGTGCGCTTATGCAATTGGGCCATTCAAAGATTTTAGCGATTCTAGTCATGCTAGTCATCGCTGCCACTCTATCACTTTGTTCAGAAGCAGATGCATTTATTGGTTCTTCTCTTTTGAGTTTGTTTGGCACAGGACCAATTGTCGCCTTCTTAGTTTTTGGTCCAATGGTAGATATTAAAAATTTATTGATGATGAAACGTTATTTTAAGATGTCATTCATTGTACAATTTGTTTTGATAGTGGCGCTTGTCGTAACTATTTATGCGGCAGTAGTTTAGAAAGGAGGCCTACAATCGATGATACGATTTATTATTTTAATTGGATATATGGGGTTGATGATGTATCTTCAAATTTCAGGTGAACTGAACCAATATATCAATATTCATTATAATTACTTAGCTGTTTTATCAATGGTTTTAGCTTTTATTATGGCGATTGTCCAATTGATTTTGTGGAACCAAGCAGATCCATCAATGCAAAAAAAACATGAAGACATGCACCAACATGGGGGACATGAACATCATGGCCATCAGCATAATTTGGAAAAACCCAGCCAAAGAGGGCTTGCCTATCTACTACTTTCTTTACCGTTGATTGTTGGCTTATTATTTCCGACAGTTAGTTTAGACACAACAATTGTTGAAGCAAAAGGCTTTAACTTTCCAGTAAGTAAAGAATCAGTAGGGGATCCTGATATGCAAACGCAATATTTGAAACCTGATACAAGTATGTATTTCAATAAGACGGATTATGACAAGCAGATGGCAAAAGCCATGAAACAATATGATGGACAATCTGTGATTTCAATTACGGATGAAAACTATTTGGAAATTATGGAATTAATCTATAATTATCCAAGTCAATTTGCAGGGAAAAGGATTTCTTATAAAGGCTTTGTCTATAATTCAAAACGAGAAGAAAGTGTTGACCAATTTGTCTTCCGTTTTGGGATTATTCATTGTGTCGCTGATTCTGGCGTTTTTGGCTTGTTGGTTCATTTTCCTGAACATACGCAATTTCAAAACAATGATTGGGTAACGATTACCGGCACGGTTGAGTTATCCTATTATCCACCGTTTAAACGGCAAATACCAACTGTGCAAGTGGAGAAAGTCAAAGCAGATCAAGCACCAAAAAATCAATATGTCTATCGTTCCTTTTAAAAAAAGTTGGTTGCTTCCTTATCAAATGGAAGCAACCAACTTTTTTGCTGTCTATTTTTTAATTTTGTTGCGCTTACGACGAATAAAACCCAAAGATTCTCTTTTTTCCCGAAAGCTGCGGATATTCTGATTGAAAACCTCAGAAGCGACTAAGCCTAACGCAATTGCCCCAGCAATCATTACAGCTTGCACGGTAAAATAGGCGCCTTTTTCATAATTGCCAATTACGATATTCCGAACAGCTTGATAAGCTAAGCCACCAGGTACCAATGGAACAATACCAGGAATATTAAAAATCGTGACAGGCATTTTCAATATTTTTGAGAATAGGTAGCTTACTGCCGCAACACCGACAGCACCGATAAGGGAACCTAATGCTGCATTTCCACTAAAAACTTCAACGATTACCCAATAAAGCATCCAGCTTACACTACCAGTTAGACCACAAGCCACCAGTGATCGTCGGGGAACATTAATAATAATTGCAAACGCCGCAGAAGCTAAAAAACTAAAGATAAATTGTACCAAAACGATTCCTAGCAAGTAAGTCACTCCTTTTAATAGAAAAGTTGAAAGACAAAAGCAATGCCAAAACCAATCATTCCTGAAGTCATTAATGCTTCAGTCCCACGAGAAACACCCGATAAGTAGTGTCCAGCTAGCAAATCGCGAAGAGCATTGGTAATTTGCACACCAGGCACTAAAGGCATGACACAACCAATGATGATTAAATCTTGTGATTGTCCGAGTCCCAATTTGACTGAAAGAATAGCGGCTGCACCAATAAACAGCGAAGCTAAAAATTCAGATAAAAATTTAATCTTGAGAAACTTTAAACTAAAATAATAAAGACTATAGCCGCAACCACCAATCAGAAAAGTCAAGAATAAATCGGACCAGACGCCACCAAAAAGAATCATAATTGTAGCGCTGACAACGGCCGCACTAACAATGCGTGCGCTAATTGGAAAATGGCGGTGTTCACTATCTATCACTTTTAGTTTATTCAGTAATTCCTCTAAAGAAAAATCACCAGCCACATAAGCACGAGACAGCTGATTAACACGAGAGATTTTTTCTAAATCAATGCCACGTTTCATTACTTGAACCATACGAATCGTGGAGGTTCCATCTATGCCAACAAATAACCCGGTTTGTGTCACATAGCTAACCATTCGATAGTTGCCAGAAGCAAGCGCAATTCGGCTCATTGTATCTTCAACACGGTACATTTCTGCATCGCTTTCTATCATAATTTTACCAGCTAACAAACAGGTTTCTAAAAGTAAATCCAAATGAGCAGGAGTCATTGAGCAAGCCTCACTTTATGTATTTTCTTCTAGTGTACTACAAACGAACCAAAAAGAGGAAATAAATAACAGCTGCAATCGAAAATTTACATCGTAAACAGATTGTTAGCGAATTGTAACATTAAAAGGCTGATATTATTTAATCATAGATATTTAAAAGTTTTTAAAAGAAAAACGTCGATTTTTTCGCAAAATGAATTGGAGGGAAAGGTGATATTCTGGCGATTTAGCAGACCTTTATTCTTGTTTTATAAAGTTGTGTATTTGTTTTTATAATTTTAAAATTATCGATGGCTGTCATTTTTTTACGAAGCCTTTATTAATAAAAGACTAAGAAATAACAAAAAAGAGAGAAGGAGAAGAAATTTTGTTTGTAGTTTCGGTTCTTTTCTAGTAAAATGAAATTGTATAAAAGTAGAAGTGAGGTGTAGTAAAATGGGTTTTACAGACGAAACAGTACGCTTTGATTTTGATGATAATCGAAAAAAAGCAATCAGTGAAACGTTAGAAACCGTATATCGGGCATTAGAAGAAAAGGGATACAATCCTATTAACCAAATAGTAGGGTATTTACTTTCTGGGGACCCGGCTTACATTCCTCGTTATCAAGATGCTCGAAACTTAATTCGTCGTCATGAACGTGATGAAATCATGGAAGAATTAACCAAATATTACTTAGCGAACCACGGAATCGATATCAAATGAGGATCATGGGGCTAGATGTAGGTTCACGGACAGTCGGTGTGGCTGTTAGTGATTTATTAGGTTGGACAGCGCAAGGCATCGAAATTATTCGCATCAATGAAGAGGAAGAGAACTTCGGCTTTGAGCGATTAGGTGAATTGGTGAAAGAATACGAAGTCACGAAATTTGTCGTAGGTTTACCGAAAAACATGAATAATTCCATCGGTCCTAGAGCTGAAGCATCCATGGCATATGGTGATAAGATTCAAGAATTATTTCAATTACCTGTTGACTATCAAGATGAACGATTAACAACTGTCCAAGCAGAGCGTTTCTTGGTGGAGCAAGCAGATGCTTCAAGAGCCAAAAGAAAGAAAGTCATTGATAAACTAGCGGCAGTAATGATTCTACAAAATTATTTAGATGCACATAGCCGATAATTATCGAGCTTTGAATACATCAAGGGAGAGAAGAAGAATGACAGAACACAACCACGATCATGATCACGAAGGACATGAACACATTACTTTAGTAGACGAACAAGGAAATGAAACATTATACGAGATCCTACTAACTGTTGACGGTCAAGAAGAATTCGGTAAAAATTATGTTTTATTATATCCAGCAGGAATTCCTGAGGATGAAGATGTTGAATTGCAAGCTTACTCATATGTGGAAAACGCAGAAGGTACAGAAGGCGATTTACAGCAAATTGAAACAGACGCTGAATGGGATATGATTGAAGAAGTTTTCAATACATTCATGGCTGAAGAAGAAGAGTAAAACTGTAACGAGAGAAGCGCTACTTCTCCTATTGAGAAGTAGCTTTCTTAATAATAATTGTTATAATGTACATGTTGTTTCTATCATAAGATACTATCACTATCATTGAGTGTGGTGGATAAAGAAGGACAGCATTGTCTAGTTTTACAAGATGTTGTAAAAACGTAACATCCTTGTAATGACGTTAATTTGGCAACTATCTAGCATAATTTATAATTTGTGTTATACTAAGTGTGAGGTTTTAGAAATACTGTTAATTTTATAATATTAAATAAAAAAATGGCTCCACCTACTGGCATAGGTAGAGCCGTCAGAAATTCAGTTAAACAAACACGTAATTATTGGTGTGGTGCATTGCCACGAACTGAAATTCCAGTTAATAAAGCAAGTAAATCAAACATATATTTCACCTCCTTTATTATGATAGCTTCATTATAACATTATCTGTAAAATGATGGTATGTTTAATACAAAAAAAATAGAAAGATTGGAGTTTTGACTGTGAGAGTAGCGGGAGAAAAAATCAAAACAGCGCGTAAAAAGAAAAAATTATCGCAAGCTGAATTGGCAAAAGGAATTTGTACACAAGCAACAATTAGTAACATTGAAAACAAAAATGTGTGTGACAGTTTAGACATTTTCTCATCTGTATGTCTACGTTTAGACTTACAAGTAGAAGAATGTATCGAAGGTTCTAGTGAGAAAAAACTCGAAAGCTTATTAAATAAAGTAGAAGAATTATGCTTTTACTTTAAGCACGATGAAGCCTATGATTTGTTGAAAGACTATCCAGATGATATCGAAAGTTCAAACAGAATTTTAGAAACAAAATTTTTCTATTATAAAGGAATTACGAGTTTATTAGGTAAGAAAAATAATAGCGAAGCATTGTTCTATTTACATCGTGGTTCTGAAATTAGTCGTGATATTAATATTTATAATATTTTGAGTATGAATGCGATCGGTATTTTATATGAATTAGAAGATGATATTGAAAAAGCAAAAGTTTATTACGATAAATCTTTACAATTGCTAAGCGAATTCAAATTAGATTATCCATTAGAGCAATGCCGTATTTATTATAATACCGCAAAATTCTATTCATTAATTAAAGACTATGCAAAGAGTATTGAATTAAGTGATAAAGGAATCGAAATTAATCGGACGCACAGTTCTATTTACTCTTTAGATTGCTTATTATACGAAAAAGCGTTTAATAAACAAATGCTAGGACTAGATGCTGTTGAAGATTATCGTATTGCGTACTACTTTACACGTTTCTTTGAAAATAAAAAATTACTTGCTTATATTGAAAAAGATATGCAAGAGTTTAATATCAGTTTTAAATAATAGATTAGCGTTTCAGATTTTAAAAAGGAACAACTTAACTCAAGAGGAGTTAGGTTGTTCCTTTTTTCTCTTTTTAATTTGATTCTTTGACAGCGTTACGGACGCTTTCGGCGACGACTTTTGCGACTCCTTCTTGGAATGGATCGGGAATAATATTGGTCGGCGTGAGTTCATTATCGGGAATCAATTTTGCAATACCTTTGGCAGCGGCAATTTGCATTTCAATCGTAATCTTTTTCGCCCGAGCATCTAAGGCACCACGGAAGATACCAGGGAAGGCTAACACATTATTAATTTGATTCGGAAAGTCACTACGACCAGTTCCGACAATATAAGCGCCTGCCGCTAAAGCTTCATCAGGAAAAATTTCAGGAACTGGGTTAGCCATTGCAAAAATAACTGGCTGCTCATTCATCTGTTGAATCCACTCAGGTTTTAAAACACCTGGTGCCGAAACACCAACAAAGACATCAGCGCCTTCAAGAGCAGTAGCTAAATCACCGGTACGGTGTTCCCGATTGGTTAGCTTCGCAATTTCTGCGTGGTGTGGTGGCAGAGCTGTATCTGTTTCGCTCAGAATCCCTGTACGGTCAACAATGATAATATGTTTTACGCCAGCAGCTAAAAATTTTCTTGTGATCGAAAGACCAGCGGAGCCACCGCCGTTGATTACCACATGAATGTCCTCTATTTTCTTGTTGATTAATTTTAAGCTGTTGTACAAAGCCGCTAGAACAACAATCGCTGTCCCGTGTTGATCATCATGGAAAACGGGAATATCTAGTTCATCGATTAAACGCTGTTCAATTTCAAAACAACGAGGAGCGCTGATATCTTCCAAGTTAATTCCCCCAAAGGTTGGAGCCAAAAATTTCACCGTTTGAATAATTTCTTCGGTATCTTGTGTATCTAAAACAAGGGGAATCGAATCCACACCAGCAAAGCGTTTAAACAATGCAGCTTTTCCTTCCATGACAGGCATCGCTGCTTCAGGACCAATGTTACCTAAACCTAAAACTGCTGAACCATCACTAATAACGGCGACGGTGTTTTTCTTTGTCGTTAATTCGTAAGCGCGTTCTTTTTTTTCATGTATGGCAGAAGAAACAGCCGCAACACCTGGTGTGTAGGCAATTCCTAAATCTGCTTTTGTTTCAATCGGAACTTTAGGGCAGACTTCTAATTTCCCCCCAAATTTTTTTGCTTGCTCAATCGCTAATTCTTTTACATCTTTTGTTGACATATCATTTTCCTCCTAAATAATTCACTTATAGTTAAAAAAGCATTCTAAAAATAGCAGTCATTGTTATTACTGTAATGGCACCGCCTAAACGTGTCGCAACTTGTGCAAACGGCATTAAGTTCATTCGATTGGCTGTACTTAAAATAGCTACATCGCCAGTCCCACCCATACCACTCTGACAAGCGGAGACAATGGCAGCCTCAACGGGATTCATATTCATGAAGCGTGAAACGAAAAATCCTGTAGCAATAACAGTGAAAACGACACTAATTACCACAACAAAATATTGCCAGCTAAGCATTCCTACGACATCTTTTAAAGGAATATATAACATACCTAAGCCGACCATTAACGGGAACGTAAAATTGCCAGAGATAAATTTATAAAGCTGTTTTGATCCGCGTTGGGTTTCTTTCGGTACTACGTTTAAGTATTTTAAAAAGGCTGCGACAACAATCATCAAAACAGGACCAGGAAAGCCTGTTAAGTGTTGTAATAAACCGCCTGTAATAAATAAGGTACACGCAATTAAAACACCAGCACCCATTAATTTTATATCAATTGGTGCTTTGTCTTCTTCTAAAGCATCACTTAAATCATCTGAATTGGTAATTTTAATCAACTGACCTTGTCCAGAAAGTTCAGGGCGTTTTTCTCCTAAACGACTAAGTAAACCTGAACACATGATAGCAAAAAAATTACCAATAATGGTTGCGGGAATTAATTGCCCCACTAATTGTTCACTTGGCAACCCAGTAATGGCACTATAACCAAGGGATAAAGGAAGAATACCTTCACCGATTCCACCAGCTAAAACAGGAGTGACGATATAGAAAAGGCTATGTTTCCAACCGAGACCTAACAGTGTTCCAACAAGGGTCCCAACGCCCATTGCTAAAATCATTCCTAATGCCATCGGGACAATCATGCGCATTAAACCTTGGACTAAAATTTTGCGGTTCATTCCAAGGATACTTCCACAGACCAAACATGCAATATAGAAGTAGAGAAAGTTTGCTTGTTTCATTAAAATATCTGTTGAGTCTAAGACATTTTGGTTGAGTAAATTGAAAAAGACCATAATTGATGGTACTAATAAAGATAAAATTGCGGGACCGCCAAAATGTTTCAAAATAGGAATATTTCCACCAATTGTTCCAAGTAACCAACCCATTGTTAAAATTACGGCAAAACCACCTAACATATTGACTGGTAGTTGTTCTAATAGAGCCGTAACAAGAATAATGCTAGCTGTTACAAGATAAACAGGTAACGTAACCGAACCAATCCTCGTTTTGGTTAATTTGTTGCGCCAATCTGTTTCATTAGCAGCTGTTGCGTGCAATTTCTTTTCCATGCTATTTCCTCCTATAACTTTAATCTATATTCATCATAATGTAAACGTTTTCTGTAGAGTAGATTATTTAATTAATTTAACTAAAGAAAAGTTTTTTAACCAAATCTTCCTATGCTATACTTTATTTGAAGAGAAAAGAGGGATGGAATGAAGCGTGGCGGGAAATTATGGTGCTTCTTATCAGTGATTTTTATTGCAACATTAATTATTATGATTACTTTCTTTTACGGAGTAACGACGGTCCAAACAATTAAAGAAGTTCGTAAAAACCAAGAGCAAGCACTTTTAGCCGTCGGGGAACAGTTGGCTATTGAACCGAATGTTATTGAAGCCTTAAAGAATGATCACTATTCAGATGAATTGGAAGCGTATACGGTTCGTTTAGGTGAAATCCATCAGTTGGATTTTATCGTGATTATGAATATGCAGGGGATTCGTTTAACACATCCTGATCGCCAAAAAATAGGTAAGCATTTTGAAGGTGGCGATGAAGTGCGAGCATTAAAAGGGGAGGAACATTTATCTGTTAGTCAAGGGAGTTTAGGAGAATCATTACGAGGTTTTGTCCCAGTCTATGATCAAGGAAAACAAATTGGGGTTGTGGCAATGGGCATTAAAATGACCTCGCTTTCACAATTGATTGAACGAACAAAAAATGATTACACAGTGAGTGTCCTTTTAAGTGTTGGTTTTGGCTTTATATTAGCCATCGTGGTTTCTTATTATTTAAAAAAACAACTTCACGATTTAGAGCCAAGAGAAATTGCTCGTCTATTAGAAGAGCGAAATGCCATGCTTGAGGAAACGAAAGACGCAATCCTTGTGATTGATACCGATCAAAATATTTTATTAGCAAATATTGAAGCAACTAAAATGTATCATAATATAACAAATAGTGAAGAAAATTTACTAGGAAAGAAACTTTCAGCATTGGTTTTATCTCCTGAAAAATTAATCGTACATTCAAAAACAGAGCAATTCTATCGTCAAAATGGCCAGGATTATTTCGTCTCAATCGCCCCGATTAATGTCCGTAAAAAAACAATTGGGCATGTTATCTTTCTGAAAAATGCGACGGAAACGTTTATTGTCGCAGAACAGCTTGTCAGCACAACGACATATGCTTCGGCATTACAAAGTCAATCACACGAATTTATGAATAAGATGCATGTCATTTATGGCTTAGTCGATTTAGAAGATTACGAGGCGCTAAAACATTATCTAGCCGATTTATTGAAACCAGAAAAGGAATTTGCACAGCGCTTAGCTATTTTGGTTAGGAATCCTATTTTAGCAGGTTTTTTAAGTGGGGAAAGAATCAAGTTTGCAGAAATTAAAACACAATTAGCTATTGAAATTTATCCAGAAATTCCACCAAATAAACGAGATGAAGATACGCAAAATTTGATTGCTATCTACCGTTATATTCATCGTTTCCTGATGGAACAACCGTTACCAGAAGAGATCATTGAAACCATTGATTATCAGCCAGGAAGTTTGACGACGACTTATTCGTTTGCTTATCCAAAAGAACAACTGGAACGCTTTGAACAAGAGTTTTTCACTTCTTATTTGGCAAGATTATTAGAGAATGGGGAAGCGACATTGACTTGGGAAAACCAACAAAACAATTGGCTTGTCCTTCGCATAAATGTTCATTACGAAGGAGCAGAGGAAAATGAACCTATTGATTATTGAAGACGATCCTATGGTTGCATATATACATCAAAAATATCTTGAAAAATTAATTCACCAACCGACTATTTTTACGGCGGCAACAATTGCTGAAGGTCTACAACTAACGAAAGAAAAACAACCAGCACTTGTTTTATTAGATGTTCATTTAAAAGATGGCAATGGCTTGACCTATCTGGCAACAATTAGAGATGAAAAAATTGACACAGAAGTTATCCTGATTACGGCTGCCAACGAGTTAGAAAATGTTAAACGAAGCTTACATTTAGGCGTTTTAGACTATTTAGTTAAACCCTTCTCTTTTGAACGATTTCAACAAAGTATCGAAAACTATCAGAAAAAAGCTGCTCAATTCACGCTGGAAACGGAGGAGCTTTCGCAAACAAAAGTGGACCAATTGTTTCATTCTTCACAGACAAACGCACGTAAAAATGAACAAGATATTCAAAACCTATCCTTAGAAAAAGGACTAACACAAGCAACATTACAACTATTGTTAAAAAAAATAGACGAATTTACCGACTATTTTACGATTCAAGAATTATCAGAAGCGAGTCAGCTTTCACATGTTTCTGTTCGCAAATATGTGTTGTTTCTAGAAAAAAATAACCTTTTAGAAAGTAAAAATAGCTATTTAAAAGTGGGGCGTCCCTATCAATCGTATCGGAGAATTTAGTATTTTTTATTTTTTAGTAAATAAAAAAGTAATTGAAAAGAGGCGAAATACAGCGGATACTCCTTTTTATTCTCATTTAAAGAACTTAATTGAGAATGAAAAAGAGGATATTACTTGTTATTTTTTGAGAATATATGATATTCTTTATTATGTAAGAAATAATATTATATGGGAGGAACGAGCGATGAAAGTTATTGTTTTAGGATCATCACATGGAGGTTATGAAGCGGTAGAGGAATTACTAAATCTTCATCCTGATGCAGAAATTCAATGGTATGAGAAAGGTGATTTTATCTCATTCTTGTCTTGTGGCATGCAGTTGTACCTAGAAGGAAAAGTGAAAGATGTTAATTCTGTTCGCTATATGACTGGCGAAAAAATGGAGAGTCGTGGTGTGAATGTCTTTTCTAATACTGAAATTACAGCGATTCAACCAAAAGAACATCAAGTGACAGTGAAAGATTTAGTGTCAGGTGAAGAACGTGTTGAAAATTATGATAAATTAATCATCAGTCCCGGAGCTGTCCCATTTGAATTAGATATTCCAGGTAAAGATTTGGATAATATTTACTTGATGCGTGGTCGTCAATGGGCCATTAAATTAAAACAAAAAACAGTAGATCCAGAAGTCAATAATGTGGTTGTGATTGGTAGTGGTTATATTGGGATTGAAGCTGCCGAAGCATTTGCAAAAGCCGGTAAAAAGGTTACTGTTATTGACATTTTAGATCGTCCATTAGGGGTATATCTAGATAAAGAATTTACAGATGTTTTAACAGAAGAGATGGAAGCTAATAATATTACCATTGCAACTGGTGAAACAGTTGAACGTTACGAAGGCGACGGTCGTGTGCAAAAAGTCGTTACAGATAAAAATGCGTACGATGCTGATTTGGTCGTTGTAGCAGTTGGCGTCCGTCCAAACACTGCTTGGTTAAAAGGTACCTTAGAATTACATCCGAATGGCCTAATCAAGACGGATGAATACATGCGGACAAGTGAGCCAGATGTATTTGCAGTAGGGGATGCTACGTTAATTAAATACAATCCTGCAGACACAGAAGTAAATATTGCTTTAGCAACGAATGCTCGTAAACAAGGTCGCTTTGCTGTGAAAAACCTAGAGGAACCAGTTAAACCTTTCCCTGGTGTTCAAGGATCTTCTGGCTTGGCCGTCTTTAATTATAAATTTGCTTCAACAGGGATTAACGAAGTCATGGCTCAAAAATTAGGAAAAGAAACAAAAGCGGTGACAGTAGTAGAAGACTACTTGATGGACTTTAATCCAGACAAACAAAAAGCTTGGTTTAAATTAGTGTATGATCCTGAAACAACACAAATTTTAGGCGCTCAATTAATGTCGAAAGCAGATTTAACTGCAAACATTAATGCTATTTCATTAGCGATTCAAGCCAAAATGACGATTGAAGACTTAGCCTATGCGGACTTCTTCTTCCAACCAGCGTTTGACAAACCTTGGAACATTATTAATACAGCGGCTTTAGAAGCGGTAAAACAAGAACGTTAATAGAAGAGAAAATAAAACCCATGAGTATTTATAGTACTCGTGGGTTTTATTTTTATTTTGTATTCAATTGATTTTTCAACTCTTGTTGGACACGAGTTAATTCTTGTTCATCCACACGTTGATAGGAAACACCATCTTGCATAAAACCAGTACCTTGAAGTTGGTCTTGTTTCACTTTACCAAAGGCACTGCGATAATCTAAGGCAATTTTTTTCATGTCATCAAAACTTAAATCTGTCTTCATATTATCAGAAACAGCTGTTAAAATTTCTTGATAGTTGCTCACGCTATTAAGACTTAAGACTTTTTGGACGATGCCTTCAATCACTTTTCTTTGCCGTTCTTGGCGGCCGTAGTCACCATTAGGATCTTCGTAACGCATTCTTGAATAGGAGAGTGCTTGTTCACCATCCAATGAAATTTTACCAATCGTAAAATCATATCCGTCTTGTGAAAAAGTCAGATTATTGTTCACTTCGATTCCGCCAACCGCGTTGACTAATTCTTTTAAACCAGCCATATTAATTGAAACATAATGATTAATAGGTATATTTAAATAGTTTTCAACTGTGTCCATTGCTAAAGATGCCCCACCAAAAGCATAGGCGTGATTCAATTTATCTTGTTTTCCTTGACCTGGAATATCAACATAGGTATCGCGAGCAAGACTGACTAAGGTTGTTTGCTTGTCACGAGGGTTAACTGTTGCAACAATTGTTGTATCCGAACGACCTTGCTCGACACGCCCATCATCGCCTGTATCGATCCCTAATAATAAAACAGAAAAAGGCTCCTTATTGTTTAAATTGACCTGACTTTTTTTAGATCGTTCTACTGTTTCATAGGTTTTATCCATTGATTTAGAAACATCCCAATAAAGTTTTGCTCCCATTCCAACAACTGCAAGAAATAGAACCAAGATAATTCCAAAGATAATGGCAAAAATTTTCTTCCCTTTTGACATATTTTTCCTCCAATAATTTATCACAGGTTGTGATTTTTTTCTTATAAGTTAATCTTACTAATTTTTAGTGAAGAAGTATATAATAATTGTTGAAAGACTATAAAACTTTAAGGTATTTTGCATTATTTTTGCTTAATCTTTTGAAATATCTCAATTCTATTAAAATATGCGAATTAGTATATTACACGTTTTCAAGGTGTTTCATTGTTGATTAATTAGAATTTTAGTGGTATTTTTGTATTTGTAATTAGTACAGATTTTAATTGGAGGTATAACAGTGAGTAAAAAAGGATCAGATATCATAGTAGAAAGTTTAATCAATCACGAAGTGCCCTATATTTTTGGGATTCCCGGTGCAAAAATTGATGGGGTTTTTGATGCATTAGTTGATAAAGGCCCAGAATTAATTTTAGCTCGACATGAACAAAATGCAGCCTTTATGGCACAAGGGATTGGTCGTTTGACGGGAGAGCCTGGCTTAGTTATTGCAACTAGTGGACCTGGTGCCAGCAATTTAGCAACTGGGTTAGTAACTGCGACTGCAGAAGGGGACCCTGTTTTAGCATTGGCTGGACAGGTAAAACGGTCCGATTTGTCAAAATTAACTCACCAAAGCATGAATAATGCTGCATTATTTAGTCCAATAACAAAATTCAGTACAGAAATTCAAGATCCAGAAACATTATCTGAAAATATTGCCAATGCTTACCGTATCGCCAAAACAGCGAAAAAAGGTGCAACATTCTTATCGATCCCACAAGATGTCACAGATAGTCCGGTGACAGGCGAAGCAATTAAGCCTTTGTCGGCTCCGAAACTGGGCCATGCATCAGCAGAAACAATCGCAGCTTTAGCTGAACGAATCAAGCAAGCGAAATTACCTGTTTTACTTTTAGGAATGCGGGCCTCTGCACGAAAAGTTACCGCAGCCATTCGTGAATTGGTTGCTATAACTGGTTTGCCAGTCGTGGAAACGTTCCAAGGAGCAGGCATTATTTCAAAAGAATTAGAAGAACATTTCTTTGGGCGTGTTGGTTTATTTCGAAACCAACCTGGGGACCGTTTGTTAAAAAGAAGTGATTTAGTGATTGCGATTGGGTATGACCCAATTGAATATGAGGCACGTAATTGGAACGCAGAAAAAGATGCGCGCGTTATTGTTATTGATGAAGTTCAAATGGAAATTGATCAATATATGCAACCGGAAGAAGAGCTAATTGGTGATATGTCTAAAAATATTTTGAAATTATCAGAAGCATTTAGTGAACCAATATTAACAGAAGATGCGCAAGATTATTTAGAAACGCTTCAAGAAAAATTAACGATTAAAGAAGTAAAAACAAGTACAATTGAAAATCGATTACATCCATTAGAAATTGTTCAAACGCTTCAAGAAAAAACCACGAATGAAATGACAGTTACTGTTGACGTAGGGAGTCACTACATTTGGATGGCTCGCCACTTTAGAAGTTATGAACCGCGTCATTTATTATTTAGTAACGGTATGCAAACATTAGGTGTCGCTTTGCCTTGGGCAATCTCGGCTGCGCTGGTTCGTCCGAATACACAAATTATCTCTGTTTCTGGGGACGGCGGTTTCCTATTTTCGGCGCAAGAATTAGAAACAGCGGTTCGTTTAAAGCAAAATATCGTGCATATTATTTGGAATGATGGTAGTTATGATATGGTTAAATTCCAAGAAGAAATGAAATATAATCGATCCTCTGGCGTAGATTTTGGTCCAGTTGATTTTGTGAAATATGCTGAAGCTTTTGGAGCCAAAGGGGTTCGAGTACATTCACAAGCAGAATTTGCCGCAGCTTTAGAAGAAGGAATGCAAACAGAAGGCCCAGTGATTATTGATGTTCCTGTGGATTATTCAGATAATCAAGAATTAGGTAAAACATTGTTACCAGATCAACTTTATTAGGAGATGGAAAAATGAGCGAACAATATGTTTATCAACATGGTACGCTAGGCGGTTTAATGGAAAGTTTGATGGCAGGAACGGCAGAAATTGGTACGTTACTCACGCAAGGTGATTTTGGAATTGGGACATTAGAAGGCTCAAATGGCGAAATTATTTTATTGGACGGTATATTGTATCATGCGAATCAAACTGGCGAAATTACTATTTTAGAAGGCGAAGAATTAACGCCATATGCCGCAGTTACTCGTTTTCAAGAAGATGGCGCATTCCCTGTATCAACGGAAACCGATGAAAATATTAAAGCACAAATTTTAGAAAAAATTAGTCCTAATTTTTTTGCGGCAATTAAAATTAGCGGTCTTTTTGCGAAGATGCATGTCCGTGTGGCACCTAAACAAGAAAAACCATATCCACCATTTGTAGAAGCAGCACGCAATCAACCTGAATTTACAGCGGAGAATATTCAGGGAACAGTTGTAGGGTTCTTTACACCTAAATTATTTCATGGTGCTTCTGCTGCAGGATTTCATTTGCACTTTATCAGTGAGGATCACCAATTTGGTGGGCACATTCTTGATTTTGGCATTAAACAAGGGACTGTTTCGTGGATGGAAGCAGCAGAATTGCGGCAGCATTTTCCAGTTCATGATGCTGACTATCGGAATAAAGAAATTGATATTGCAAAAGCTTTGTCCGCAATTGAAGAAGCGGAATAACAAGGCACATTTCTCCACGCCCATTCAAGTTGACCTAGTTAGTCAACTTGAATGGGCTTATTGCTGCTCGTCGCTTTTTGTTGTTATTTTTCAAAAAAAAATAGTATCCTTTTTATAATAAGCAAATAACAATTGGAAAGGATGGCGTAATGGACACACTTTATAGAAGTTGGCAATTGTCTGGTTGGCTTTATCATGATATTTTTGTCATCATTGTAGCAATTATTTTTATAGTAATTAGTGGTATTTTGGTTATTTCCTTAATAAGAAGGCGGAGTACAAGGCGACTGGTTCCCTATGCGTTAATTTTGTTGGTTTATCTTGCAGTGGTACATTTTGCTGGTTTAATCTTTTTCGGAATGTTTCGTTCAGTAACGATTGAAGAGAAAAGTGCGACGTTTTATTCTGAAAAAACGAAAGGCTTAACTTCAATCGAGCGAATGATTATCCCAAATGGACGAACGAATGGCATTAGCACCAGTAACTCATTGTTCCAAGTGATTTCTGTTAATAGTCAGACGGGCGAACGAATGTGGAGTAAACGTTTAGGTTGGCGTGATTATTTAATTGGTCAAACAGATCAATATGTGGTTTTGAATAATGCTGATAACGAGGCCATTTACTTACTCGATACAAAAACAGGGAAAAAACAGTTTTCTGAAGCGGATTTAGTGAAGAAATTCCCTGAATTAAAAGACTATTTAAGCTCTGATTTCGTTGATTATCGTTTTATGGATAATCGCTATCTCTATATTTATGGATTAAACAATCGATATTATCAATTAGATTTGAAAAATTGGCAGTTAAAACAATATCCAACTTTCAAAGAAGTCTTTCAAACACAAGAAGCGCCTAAATGGACGGTAGATTCAAATGAGAGTCAAATTGGTCAAAAGCTGTCATCGGAAGAGCGTACAACAGTGCAAGGAAAACTAGAAGAGCAACTAATAGCACCAGTTTTATTAGGCAAGAAAGATGAAGCAAATTATTATGTTCTGTCATACAAGAAAAGACAAAGTAATCAAGCGATAGTTGGCTTATACAATTGGCAGAAAAAAACATACGAGTGGCAAACACCGTTGCTTTTAACTAAAGAAAATGTACCTATTGAAGCTTTTCAAGTAGAGGATGCGTTATTCATTAAAGTCCCGCGTTATTTATACAAAATTAACCTGAATAATGGTAATCAAGAATATCAGTTTGATTACCGTTGGGGCCAAGTGATTCGTTAAACGAAAAGTGGTAAAGCATGCTTAGACAAATAGAAGGAGCAAATAGTCCTTATGATATAAAAAAACGCTTAGAAGAGTAGTGATTCCGCTAGTTTTCTAAGCGTTTTTTTTATTTTATGCAGGTCCAGAGATTAAATTCCAGATAATCGAACCTGTATATGCGCCAGGAAATAATTGTGAAACAGGGGTTTGGATTGCAAGAGAAATATCGGTCATGCGGCCACTCCACATGCCTTGTCCTTTTCTATCACCAGCGTTACTCATTAAAGTCGCACCGTTACCGATAATAATTGGGTTGGTCGGGAAGTCGGGTGCAGCAGGATCTTCTGAAAAATCCAGTCCATACATTGTATTTGTCATAAAGAAACGCCTTAACGTTTTGTCATAGCGGGCATAGCCGCCTGTTAATTGAAACGTAATGATGCCTAGTAAAGAATGAGCTTCGTTTCGCATGTGTGGGATTTCAGCAGTGACATGCCAACCAGTTAAGGCTCCGCGAACATCCCCCATCCCGAAGTGTCTCATTGTATGAGTATTGCCTTCAGAAGGTCGTATAGGAACTGACGTTAAATCACCAGAAATCGCTTGGGTTTCAAAAGTAAATTCTTTCGGAATAAAGAGCAAGTCAAAACTAGTGTTAGGATTTTCTAAGTCAGGATCAATGGCATCGTCAACCGATTCATCGCCAGGCAGCCCTCCAAGTTCTAGTTCAACTGAAACCGGCGTTTTTCCAGAACGGGTGGCAAAAGAAACCGATGGGTCAAAACTAAAGAGACTGAATACTAGCAACAAGGCTGCCATTGATTGATAAGTGAGTAGATTTTTTTTATTCAAGAAAGTTCCTCCTTTAGGTGCTGATAATATAAGTATACGCAAAAAGAGCTGTTTTTATTTATCAGTAATTTACAGGGAATTCGAAAATATTGAGACAAATAGTTTTTAATATTAGTTGAGAAAGGTGAGTCGACAATTTTTACTTGTTGATTCTGTCTTTTTTGAGCACCATTCGTTATATCAAGCATGCTAAAATATAAAAGAAATCATCAGGTATCACTAATGAAAAGGGAGAGGAGGAGAAAACTTTGAGTAAGTGTTTGGGGTTGTTGATGATTTTATTTGTATTATCTGGCTGTTCAGGAAGTAGGGATTCACAACAGGAAGTCGTTATAGAAAAGTCTGCTAATAATGACAAAGTAAGACAATTTGTCGATCAAAAAAATCCGCATTTAGGAACGCAATTAGAAGCAGAATCTTATACTAAACAGGAAGCGATTGAATTTTTACAAAATGGTTTAGGGATACCAACGAATGACTCGGCGTTTCATTATACGTTTAAGCAGTCAAATAAAGGAAGTTATGTTGTTCAAATTATATCTGAAAAGAATAGTGTCTCAAAAGAGAATGAATTGTTCGGATATTATCAGGTGTATCAAGATGGTATTATAGTGAAAATGATGGAAAAGGATCAAACGTTCCAAGAAAATTAAGTGATAAATAAAAAAGTTGACAAAAAACACAAACAGTCTTGTTTGTGTTTTTTTGTTTAATGTTCGTGTTTTATTTTTTAATAACCTTTTTCGAAAAAATATACGAACGTTCGGGTTTAAAAACGAACAAAAAGATGAAAATGTGTTGAAATATACGTTTTCCTTGCGTATACTGATGAAGTGAAAAAACGAACGAGGAGTGTACGAATGAACAAGAAAGTTCCTTATTTAATTGTGGCACCGGGGCTAGTACTATTATTATTTTTCTTAATGATTCCATTAATTACTAGCATTTTGCCAACCATTTTTACTGATCATGGCTTGACACTAAATCAGTATGTTACTTTTTTTAAAGATGACTATAATGTTTCAATTTTCTGGCGAACGATAAGAGTTTCGTTAATAGTGACGGGTATTTCAATTGTGTTGGGCATTCCAACGGCATACTTTATTGCTGGAGTTTCCAAAAAATGGCGTGGCTTTTTAATGGCTATGACCTTGTTTCCACTATTAACCAACTCAGTTATTCGAAGTTTTGCTTGGATTAACATTTTAGGAAAAAACGGTGTAGTGAATACGTTGTTATTAAAAACGGGCTTAATTGAGCAACCGCTGAATTTATTGTATACAGAATTTGCAATTATTATCGGTTCAGTGTATTTATTTTTACCGACAATGATTATGACCTTAGTTGGGGTTATGGA
Source organism: Enterococcus sp. DIV1328a (assembly GCF_050536905.1). Classification (NCBI taxonomy): domain Bacteria; kingdom Bacillati; phylum Bacillota; class Bacilli; order Lactobacillales; family Enterococcaceae; genus Enterococcus; species Enterococcus sp. DIV1328a. The sequence goes on from NZ_CP172912.1 coordinate 989,257, forward strand.
AAACATTGAAGGAGAAATGCTAGAAGCGGCTGAGACGCTAGGCGCCAATCCAATGACGGCTTTTCGGAAAATTGTTTTACCTTTATCAATTCCAGGCACCATTGTAGGAAGTATATTAGTGTTTACAGGAACTTTAACGGCTTATACAACGCCACAGCTGTTAGGTGGTAACCAAAAAATGATGATGTCGACCTTCTTATATCAAAAGGCTAATACTTTAGGTGATTGGCAATCGGCGAGTGTTCTTGCATTTATTATGATTTTAACAACATTAATTGTGATGAAAGGCCTAGACATGGTCGCTAAGAAAGTAGATCGGAGAGAAGCAAATCATGCGTAAGCAAAAAGGACTATCTGTTATTGCAATTCTAGTTTTTCTGTTTTTATTTTTACCATTATGTTTGATTGTGGTGACTTCTTTTGGAACAGCCGCAGCGATTCAATTTCCGATTAAAGGTTTTACTTTAGATTGGTACGCCAAAGCCTTACAATCGGAAACGTTTATGGACAGTTTTAAGTTAAGTTTGTTGATTGGGGTATTAGCGACTGTTTTAGCATTAATAGTAGGGATTCCGGCTTCCTATGCGCTGGCACGTTATTCCGTTCGTGGGCGCAACTTTATTAAAAGCTTTTTCTTATCCCCAACTGTGATTCCAGGAATTGTGGTCGGGTATACGTTATTTCAATATATTGTTATTAAATTAGGTTTGCCTGTCTTTCAAGGATTGTTAATGGGGCATTTTTTAATTAGTTTGCCTTATATTATTCGAGTGGTTGGGTCAAGTATGGAACAACTAGATTATTCAATGGAAGAAGTAGCTTGGACATTAGGTTGTACAAGATTGCGAGCTTTCATTCAAATTGTTTTACCCAATGTGTCTTCGGGAATTTTTGCAGCCTTTATGTTAGCATTTGTCAATTCGTTTAACAATGTTCCTGTATCGATGTTTTTATCAGGTCCCGGTGTGACGATGCTGCCTACTTCTTTATTAAGTTATATGGAATACAATTATGATCCAACTGTTTCAGCAATTTCTGTATTGTTGATGCTACTAACAATGGGCTTAATGTTTTTAATTGAAAAAACGTTGGGACTAGCTTCCATTGCCTAAAACATGGAAGAAGCACGAGATAGAAAGAGGAGAAAATTTTGACTTTTGTGGATTTAAAAGATATTCGCGTCAGCTATGACGGAAAACAAGATATTTTAAAAGATTTAAATATTTCAATGGAAAAAGGAGAGTTAGTTTCTTTATTAGGACCGAGTGGTTGTGGTAAAACGACTACGTTAAGAGTGATTGCTGGATTAATTAAGCCAAACGACGGACAGTTTTTCGTTGACCAAGAAGAACTAACAAAGGTTCCTGTCCATAAAAGAAACTTCGGGATGGTTTTTCAAAGCTATGCGTTATTTCCCCATTTAACGATTGCAGAAAATGTCGCTTTTGGGTTGAAATTACGCAAAGAAAGCAAACAAACCATGGACCAAAAAGTCACGGAAATGCTAAAAGTATGTGGTTTAGAAAGCTTGGGCGACCGTTATCCAAAACAATTATCTGGTGGTCAAAGACAGCGGGTTGCGCTAGCACGTGCTCTGATTATTGAACCTAAACTATTACTACTAGATGAACCGTTGAGTAATTTAGATGCAAAATTGCGAGTGGCAATGCGGATTGAAATCAAACGGATTCAACAACAATTAGGCATTACGACAGTTTTTGTCACACATGACCAAGAAGAATGTTTTTCTATTTCAGATAAAGTGGCCATTATGAATAATGGCGTGATTGAACAATATGATTCACCAGAAACGATTTATCGTTTGCCTCGTACTAAGTTTGTTGCAGAATTTATCGGTTTTGAAAACTTTTTCTCTGTCGAAAAAATGGAAGCCGGTCATTATCGGACACAAACAAATCAAATAGTGAAAACGACTAATCCTGAACCAAATGTTACAACGACGGTGGCAACGATTCGTCCAGAGGACATTGAGATTGTTTCAGAAGCTGCTACTAATACTGTCGCAGGTACTGTCGCTGTCCGAACATTTTTAGGGAAAAGCTATCAATATGAAGTGGAAACAGCGTTAGGTACATTGCTGGTTAATGGAACAAGTGAACAGTTATATGAAACAAACGAAACCATTCACTTGGCTTTTCCAGCTGAGAAATTAGTTATTTTAGAAAAATAAAAACCATTTTGGAGGAAGATTTAAAAATGAAAAAACGCGTAATTTTAGGGACATTAGTCGCTGCAACGTTATTAATGACTGCTTGTGGAAACAGCGAAGCAACTACGAAAAGCGAGAGCAAAGGTGGAAGTAATGCTTTAGTCGTTTCAACTTTCGGATTAAGTGAAGATATTGTCAAAAAAGACATTATCGCTCCATTTGAAAAAGAGAATGAAGCGAAAGTTACCTTAGAAGTAGGCAATAGCGCAGACCGCTTTACGAAATTAAAAAATAATCCCAATGCGGGAATTGATGTCATTGAATTAGCACAAGCAAATGCAGCACAAGGTGGAAAAGAAGGGTTATTTGAAAAAATTACAGAAAAAGAAGTACCTAATTTAAGTCAGTTAACGCCGGGAGCAAAAGAGGTTTTTGAAAGTGGTGCTGGCGTACCAATCGCTGTAAACAGTATCGGGATTGTTTACAACAAAGAAAAATTAGGCAAAGAAATTAAAAACTGGGATGACTTATGGTCAGCTGATTTGAAAGGTAAAATTTCTGTTCCAGACGTTGCCACGACGGCAGGTCCTTTAATGTTATACGTTGCCAGTGAACATGCTGGTCAAGATATTACAAAAGATAACGGGAAGGCCGCTTTTGAAGCGATGAAAGAATTAAAACCAAACGTTGTTAAAACGTATTCAAAATCGTCAGACTTAGCTAATATGTTCCAATCTGGTGAAATTGAAGCAGCTGTGGTTGCTGATTTTGCGGTTGATATTATTCAAGGCGCAGCAGAAAACGTGACGTATGTCGTCCCAGAAAGCGGCACGTATGCCAACTATAATACAGTCAATATTCCTAAAAAAGCACAAAACAAAGAAACCGCCTTTAAATTTGTTAACGCACGGATTAGTGAAGAATCACAAAAGGCCAAAGCGATTTCATTAAATGAAGGACCTACAAATCAACAAGTAACGTTAAGCGAAAAAGAAGCGAAAAATAAAACATATGGTGCCATTGCCGAACGTGCCAAAACAGTCGATTTTAATTTTATTAATAGTCAACTAGCGGATTGGATTGATCAATGGAATCGGACGATGAATCAATAGTTTTAGAAAAGAGGGACAAAATGAACGTCGATGTATTACTAAAAAATGTGTGGCTGTATCAAACAGTCACTCAAACATTCGTTCAACGAAATGTTGCGATTAAAAATGATAAATTTTATTACATTTATGAAGAAGAGAACGTCAATTTGCAGCCCCAAAAAACAATTAATGCCGAGAATCAATGGATGATTCCCGGCTTAATTGATGCACACATGCATATTGAAAGTTCCATGACGACACCTACTATTTTTTCCAAAGCAGTAGTGCGTTACGGTGTGACAACGGTGATTGCCGATGCCCATGAAATGGCTAACGTATTTGGCTTAGAAGGCTTAAAAGCTTTTATGGCCGCTGAAACAGAACTAGATATCTTTCACGCAATTCCTTCTTCGGTTCCTTCGACCACTCCCGAATTAGAAACAACTGGTGGGATTATCGGCTTAGCAGAAGTAGCAGAATTACTCAAAGAGCCAAAAGTGATTTGTTTAGGGGAAGCCATGAATTTTAAAGGGATTTCCTATGAGCCAGATTCTTTAATTCGTCAAATTATCGATTTGTGTCAAAAACAACGACCAACCATGCCTTTAGAAGGCCACTGTCCTAAAATCGAAGATCAAGAGTTAGCAGATTTTCTATATAGTGGTATCACTTCAGATCATACCCATCAATTTCCTAAAACGTTAAAAGAAAAAATTGAAGCGGGCGTCTTTATTCAATTTCAAAATAAATCAATCACTCCTGAAAACATTCAGGTGATAGTAGACAATGACTTCTACAATTATGCAAGTATTATCACGGATGACGTGATGGCCGATGATTTGCTAAAAGGTCATCTAAATGAAAATGTCAAAAAAGCCGTTCATGCAGGATTGCCTATCGAAAAAGCCATTTATATGGCAACTTATACGCCGGCCAAACGAATGGGTCTCCATGATCGCGGCGAAATTGCACCTGGTAAAAAAGCTGACTTTTTGTTATTAAATGACTTAGAAAGTTTTGATATTACTACGGTTTATAAATCTGGAAAGGTCGTTTTTGAAAAAGGCGAGCCCTTCCATTATCCAGAAAAAATCGAAGAGTTTCCAGCCGCTTACCAACAAACCATCCAATGTAAAAAGTTAACAGAAGAAGATTTACTTTTAAAGGTGGCTACAACAAAAGAAACAGTTCGTTGTAATGTGATTCAAAAACAAGAGATTGGCACATTTACAGAGCGAATTACAAAAGAAATTCCTGTTGAAAATGGGTTGTTGCAATGGCAAAAAGCCAACTGTGCCTTATTAATTGTGATGGAACGTTACGGAAAAAATGGTAATATTTCTTTTTCTTTAATGGATCAACCTCTTTCCGAGAAAGGAGCCATTGCGACAACCTGGGCCCATGATCATCATAATTTAATGGTGATGGGTAATACGATTGAGGATATTCTGTTAGCGCAGAATGAATTATTAGCGATGCAAGGCGGCTATTTGGTTGCTTCGGATCAGCAAGTGATGGCAACTTGTCCTTTACCAATTGGTGGGATTTTATCGCAAGCACCGATTGAACAATTAGGCGCTTCTTTACAAAAAGTTCGACAAGCTATGCAAGCGTTAGGCTATCAAAATATGAATGAAATCATGTCCTTTTCCACACTATCATTGCCTGTCTCGCCAGCCATTAAAGTGACAGATTTTGGGATGATGGATACGAAGTCACAACGTTTCTATCCATTAGTTTTTCCAGAGGATGGAGTTCTTTTGCATGAAAACACTCATTAAAAATGTGCATATACTAACAATGGATGAGCAATTTTCAGAAATCAAAGACGGCTATTTAGTGATTGAAGAAGACACAATTGTGGAATTAGCACCAATGACCACACTTGATGAAAAGCGAATGGCTGCAAATCAAGTAATCGATGGTCAAAATGGAATTTTAATGCCTGGGATGATTAACACCCATACCCATGTAGGCATGATTCCGTTTCGTTCGTTAGGAGACGATGTGCCAGATCGACTCCGGCGTTTTCTTTTTCCATTAGAACAATTCATGACAAAAGAATTAGTAGGATGCAGTAGTGATTATGCAATTGCCGAAATGTTACTGAGTGGTATTACGAGCTTTTGTGATATGTATTATTTTGAAGATGAAATTGCTAAAAGTTGTGAAAAAATGAGTGTTCGTGCTTTGCTCGGAGAGACGATCATTGATATGCCCACTTGTGATAGTCCGGAGCCTTCAGGCGGTCTTTTTTACGCGGAAACCTTTATTCGCAAGTGGCAAGGCCATCCGTTGATTACGCCTATACTTGCGCCACATGCACCGAATACCAACTCACCAGAAGTGTTGGCAAAAATTATTGAACTTAGTCGGCGATACCAAGTTCCTGTGACCATGCACGTTGCTGAAATGACTTATGAAATGGCTGAGTTTGAAAAAGCCTATCAAAAAACACCAATTGCTTTCTTAGAAGAACTGGGTTATTTGAGCGAGCCGTTTATTTTAGCGCATTGTATTTTGGCAACAGATGAAGATCTTGCGAGTTTAGCTGCGACTAATGGAAAAGCGCGTGTCGCTCATTGTATCGGTGCGAATACTAAATCAGCCAAAGGCGTAGCGCCGATTAAGCAAATGCTTGATCAAGGGATTATTGTCGGTTTAGGCACGGATGGACCTAGTAGTGGGAATACATTAGATTTATTCACCCAAATGCGTATGGTTGCGAATTTTCATAAGACAGCACACCAAGATCGCTCTTTGTTTCCTGCTAAAGAAATTGTTTATCTGGCAACGATGGGGGGCGCTAAAACGTTAGGCTTGGCGGAGCAAGTCGGCTCATTGGAAGTGGGCAAAAAAGCGGATATAACATTAATTGAAACGCAATCAGTTAATATGTTTCCGATTTTTGATGCCTATTCAGCGTTGGTTTATTCAGCAAATGCTAGCAATGTTGAAGCTGTTTGGGTGAACGGTCAACAGTTAGTTGCCAATAAAGAATTACAACAAGCTAATCTCAAAGAAATCAAGGAAAAATTATATCAGGCCATGAATACGTTTGTGAAAGAAGCTAAAAAAAGAGCTGCTCTCTAAACAGAACAAGTAGGACGTATCGGATTGATTAAATAACGCTGGATTGACGTTTAGTGATTCAGGTTCTAATAGAGCGCAGACAAACTTTTAATGAAAGAGTTGTCTGTGTTCTTTTTTGTTATAAACATTTTTCTTTTTCTATATATATTTTTAAGGTAAGTTGTATTATAGTAAGTTTGAGAAGATGAGAATGAGAGGAAAAGCAATGAATATACAACGGTTTATAGAAAAACGCAAAGCACGTGGTTTGTCGCAAAGTGAATTAGCTAAAGGGATTTGTACGCAAGTTACGGTTAGTCGCTTTGAAAAGAATGGTCAAGTCCCAACTTTAAAAATATTGATCCAACTATGTAATCGTTTAGAGTTACCTTTGGGGGAACTCTTCCCGCGCGTAGGGATTAAACAACCTGAAATTCTTGAAAAAATGGAAGAAGCAGAATTCTTCTTGATTACCAGCGAACATGACCAATTGCAAACAATTTTAAAAAATATTCCTTTTGATGAAATCAAAGATTCCCAACTGTTATTAGAATATTATTATTTACAAGGCTTTGTCATGATTTTTCAAAATGCTTCGTTGATGGATTGCTTATTTACCTTTGAAAAACTTCTGTTTGAAGAGCAAAAATACACGAGCGATATTTACCGTTTGTTAGCTTTTACTGGAATTGGCATGGCCTATGCCAAAGAAGGCGAAATTGAGAAAGCCGAATTTTATTTCAATAAGGTCTTCAAGGAAATTTATCTCTATACTATTCAATCAATGGAAGATACTTGGCGAGTATTAAATGTTGTCTTTCACTGTGGTGTTTTTTATGCAGAAAAAGGCGATTTAGAAACAAGTGATGCTTTGTTAGAGTATGCGATTTCCATCTGTTCTGATAATCACGTCACGTATTACTTGGCAAGAGCAGCTTTCCAACTTGCGAAAAATGCCTTAGCTGAAGAAAAGCCGCAAGAGCAAATTTTAGAACTACTACAAGATGCCCGCGCGTATGCAAAAATCAATAAAAACCGCATCTTGTTGGAAGCAATTCAAACATTGAAAGAAACAATTTTATCTAAGGAGAATTAGTTTATATAGAAAATTATATATTTATTTTAAAAATATAATAAAAAAAGCGTTTTTTAAAAGAGTTAAAGACACGTTACGACCTTAAATGAAAATTTTAAGGTCGTTATTTTATATAAAAAAATATATAAACGACTTGACTGGCATCAAATAAAGGCGTATGATTCATTTGTGAATAAATGTGAAATAAAACACAATCTTTCGTGGAGAGGAAGTCTTGAGGTGCAACAAAGTCAAACTATTTATTTGATGGGCACAGTAATAGATGTATTTGTAGACCATGAAGAACCTGAAAAAATTCTAGAAGAAGTGCATCAACGATTGATCACTTATGAACAACGCTTTAGTGCAAATGATTCAACTTCGGAACTGATGGCTGTCAATCAACAAGCTGGGCAAAAACCAGTCAGCGTTCATCCAGAGTTGTATCAATTAATTGCATTAGGGAAAAAGCATAGTTGTGATCCAGCTAGTCATTTGAATGTTACCATTGGCCCACTAGTTCAAACGTGGCGAATCGGTTTTAAAGATGCCCGTGTCCCGTCAGAAAAGGAGATTAAAGCCTGTTTGAAAAAAATTAATCCAGAAAAGATTCACTTAAATCCATTAAAACAAACGGTTTTTTTGGAAGAAGAAGGAATGAAATTAGATCTGGGGGCTTTAGCAAAGGGCTATATCGCTGATTTACTAATTGCCTATTTGAAAGAAGTCCATGTGACGTCTGCTTTGATTAATCTGGGCGGCAATATTGTGACATTAGGGCCCTCTACGCATCAAAACAAAAAATGGCGAATTGGTATTCGCAATCCGCAAGAATCCAGAGAAACAATCAGCTTACTTGTCGAAGTGGCTAATCAATCGGTTGTGACGTCGGGCATTTATGAAAGAAGTTTAACCGAAGCTGGGCGAGTCTATCACCATTTGTTGGATCCGACAACCGGATACCCATTGGAAACTGAAATGGCCAGCATCACAATTATCTCGGATGCTTCAGTGGATGGTGAGATTTGGACAACGCGTTTATTTGGTTATCCAATTCCAGAAGCGCTTGAAATCCTCAATCAACTAGATGGGATTGAAGGAGTCATCATTACACAAGACCAGCAAATTTTATATAGCAGCGGGTTAGCAGATACTCTTCACATTATCCATTCATAGAACCGAAAAAGAAAGGACAGCTCATTATGAAAAAAATTATCGGCTTAGTAGGAACGAACTCAGAGCAATCAACCAATCGTCAACTTTTGCAATTTATGCAACACTATTTTGCGCAGGAGGCTGATATTGAACTAGTTGAAATTGTTGACTTTCCTATGTTTAACAAGCCAGAAGACAAAGTTTTGCCAGAAATAATTAAAACGGTTGCTGAAAAAATTGAAGCAGCAGATGGCGTCATTATCAGTACGCCTGAATATGACCATGCGGTGCCGGCTTCTTTGATGAATGCCCTAAGTTGGTTATCTTACGGGATTTTTCCGTTTGTTGATAAACCAGTTATGATTACTGGTGCATCCTATGGCACGTTAGGTTCCTCTAGAGCACAAGCGCATCTACGTCAAATTTTAGATGCTCCTGAATTGAAAGCACGAATTATGCCAAGCTCTGAATTTCTATTAGCGCATTCCTTACAAGCTTTTGATGAAAACAATGCGTTAAAAGATTCAGAACAAATAGATAAACTAGCTGGTTTGTTTGCAGATTTTTGTGTATTTATTGAAATTACAGAACAGCTGAAACATGCGCATGCGCAAAATAAAAAAGAAGCAGAAAATTTCTCATGGGAAACGATTTAACGAAATGGAGTGAATAAAATGAAATTAATTGGGATCGTCGGATCAAACGCTGATTCTTCTTATAATCGGTTACTACTGCAATATATTGGCAAAGAGTTTTATAAAATGTTCGACTTGGAAATTTTAGAAATTAAAGATATTCCAATGTTTAATCAAAGTAAGGATCAAACGAACAGTGTCTTGATTCAGAATATGAATCGCAAAATTTTACAAGCAGACGGCGTAATTATTGCGACGCCCGAACATAACCATACCATTCCTGCCGGTTTGAAAAGTGTGTTAGAATGGTTATCATTCAAAATTCATCCGCTGGAAAATAAACCAGTAATGATTGTTGGTTGCTCTTATTATGATCAAGGAACCTCGCGTGCGCAATTACATCTCCGTCAAATTCTTGATGCACCTGGTGTCAATGCAATCGTGATGCCTGGGAACGAGTTTTTATTAGGGAAAGCTAAAGAAGCATTTGATGAAAACGGCAACTTAATTGCGGAGGGAACACGTCAATTTTTAGAAAGCACATTACAAAAATTCGTGGAATTCATTGATGTGATTTCAAAATTAGAAGGAGCTAAGCCAAAAGACTTACCTGAGGATTTACATGCAAAAGGAACCATTGAAACAACGATCGAAGGGGTTGATATGGCAGCAGATGATTGGGTAGAACAAGCAGCAGAAGCGGTTCAGGCTGTGGAAGGCGACACATATGTAAAATTAGATCGAGGCATTTTAACCGTAGATCAGCTAAATTATTTCTTAAAATCAATGCCAATGGAATTGACTTATGCAGACAGTAACAATCAATTTTTATATTACAATAAAAAAATGGCTGCTGAAGAAATGTTTGCTAAACGGCAACCAGGACAAGTTGGTAATCCATTAGCGAATTGCCATCCGCCAAAAGCATTGAAAAATGTAGAATGGGTGATTCAACAATTACGGTCAGGAAAAACAGATGCTATTCGCGTTCATGTTCCAATGCACGGACCAGATACCTATGTAGTGCATAACTATCAAGCGATGTATGATGATAATGGAAATTACGCGGGAATTAATGAGTATATTTTAGACTTTAAACCAATTGTTGATTGGTATTTAAAACAAACTGGGCAAGAATTAGTCGGTGGAAAAAACGTCGATGCAGTCAGTGGTGCCTCCAAAAAAGAAGCGCCAGAAACGGCAGATAGTGTCTCAAGTGCATCAGTCCATGAAGAAGAGTCAGCGACCGAAAAGCCAACAGTTGACAGCGTTTCTAGCGCTTCAATTAAAGAGTAAAATAACAGCAAAAAATAGCGGCAACAAGTAGTCATACTGTATTCAGATTAGCAATGCCAAATGAGGACTTTTATTGACAGAAGCTGATACTTAAAAGAGTAAGAACTTTATAGGAAGATAGTATAGAAGACGAACCAAAAGTTTCAATCATTTTTGACGAATAGGCTAGAAAAGAAACAGAAAATTAGTCAAACAAATCAGCTTTTCTTTAAATTTAAAGTAAAAAAATAACAAAAAAAGCCTCCTTGGTGACGCAAGGGGGCTTTTTTTGGTTAAAATAATACTTTTCTATGAAGATTCCTAAATATTGAAAGAATCATTTTTAAATTTGTGGAAAAAATAAGCAAGATTGACACTCACGTCTTGTTAAAAAAATAGATACTTAAGGCGTGATAGTTTGGAGTTGAAAATGTGACTACTTTGTTAGATGAATTATTAGACCAAGAATTCCGAGATAAATTACTTATTTATCAAACTTTTATGAATAGTGAAGGTCCATTATTAAAAGAAGAATTTTATGGATATTTTGATTTATCCACTCAAAAGTTAGAATCGTTGTGCCGTCAAATAAATTATGAATGTACACAGATTTCTTCAAGGAGTCAAATTCTTTTTCCAGCTAAAGGACTGATTAGTGCGCAAAAATTATCGCAAATTGATTATCAAGCCTTAAGAAAATATTATTTTGATCAATCACTAATGGCCAAGTTGCTTCTTGATGTGGGCCTCTATCAAAAGCACACGATTCAAGAATTTTCTCAAATTCATTTTATGAGCAAAAGCAAAATTTATGCCTTCTCGTATAAACTAAATCTGATTTTAGCTAATTGGCGTATTAAATTAAAGTCAACAGGCTTGGTTGGAGAAGAGAAAAATATCCGAAGTTTTTGTTTTCAATGCTTGTATTATTTTTATGGAAGTAATCAAGAAAGGCTGCCTAACATTTTGATGGAAAATAGTCCTGGCATTAAACGATTTATAAACGATCTACAATTGATGTATCAAAGAACGTTTAGTCTTAATCAAAGCGCACAACTATTTATTCTTTTAACGATCCAACGTTTTCGTGTATTTTCTGATCATGTAGTGGACTCTTTTACGGAAGTTCATGTGCCTAGCTGTTTACAGCATGCGTTTGAAAAAATTTATACAAGCGAAACCCCTCTTTTTAAAGAGGATTTTGGCAAAGAGACTTCATATATTTTTCTTTTTTTAAGTTTAAATGAATACATTGATAGTCCGATTGTTTTTCCAGATAAGTTAACCATGTTAGACGAATTTATTGATCATATGAATAGTGTTATTCCTTTCTTTGAAAAGCGAATTACGGTGGAAACAAAAGAAAAATTAAAGTTGATTTGTTATCGCTGGGACCGCCTATACTTTTCAGTGGCTGCATTTATTCCCGCCAAGCAGAGCAGTTTCTTTGAAGAGCGGTTTCCTCAAATTCATCGCGCCTTAGATGGTTTTATACAAAAGACAGAGTCGCTGCATCAAAAACGATTTTTAATGTATGAACGCGTGCATCTATATTATGATTTTATGTTTTGTTTGTTAAATGATCGTTCTTTTTGCGCAATTGAAAAAACGATTCATGTATTTGTTGATTTTTCTGGTGGGGAGGATTATAACCGCTTTATTGCAAAAATTATTGCTTCTTTCAATTATATGGATGTCATGATTGATCACAAATTAACCTTAGAAACCGATTTGTATTTGTCCGATTTTTATAGTTCGAAAGTACGGTGTCGTCAATTGACATGGCGTCATTTGCCGGAAACAAAAGATTGGCAAGTATTTGCTGAGGTGGTCAGAGAACTAAGAAAGGGAGAGACTCAGAAAAATGAGCACTATGAGAGAGACCCAATCGAGATGTGGCGAGAACAAGAATACGAAGGATAGTCAATTGAGACAAGCAGGTAACTATAAAGATTTAACTGGCCAAAAGTTTGGTGAGTTGACAGTAGTAGCACCAACGGCAAAAAGAAAAGAAGGGCTAATTGTTTGGGCCTGTCGCTGTTCTTGTGGGAGCTATACAGAAGCTTCAAGAAGACAACTAATTCGTGGGTATCGAACCAAATGTGCGCACCATCGCTATCAAACAATGTTGAAAAAAAACTATCATGAATTAGTCGTGGTACGGATCGAAAGTATTCAACAGACAATGAAAGCGTATTGTCTGTGTTCGTGCGGACAATCTTGCTGGGTTCGCTGTGAAAATTTGTTGAATGGCCATACCAAAAGTTGCGGTCATCGTAAAAAGAAGGATTACCGACAAAGAGTTGCTGGTGTAATTCCAGGGAAGTTGCAAAGTAAACGACCCAAAAATAATAGCAGCGGACACAAAGGAGTGAGCCAGACCGCTTCTGGGAAATGGCTGGCTTATATCTCTTTGAAAGGCAAGCGTCATAACTTAGGTATCTTTACGAAAAAAAGTGAAGCAATTTTAGCAAGAAAATTAGCAGAACGTCGTCTATTTCAACCAATTTTACAACAAGAAATAGTGACTACAAATAAGGAAGTTTAGCAACAGAGAGGATGCGAAAGATGTTAGCAGGCTTATTTTCAGTAACTGGAATGATTTTATTGGGGATTTTATTTTGCTTAATTGGTTATCAAACGTTTCGAAAACATCATCATTAAGAGAAGAATGTTCTAGCTAGATAATTTCATCGACAGATGAAATTATCTAGCTTTTTTTATAAAAAAGCTAAGAAAAGGATAAGAGATTGTGGAAATTCTTTAGGTTGTTTAACAAAGCCTTAATTTCCTTTGTTTTAGATTGTGGTTAAGAAGATTTTTCTCTATACTAAGTCTTCGGAAATCAGAGAAAAGAAAGGAGCGAGTGATGTGGTTAAAAAAATTGGTTTAAGTATAATGCTCTTATTTTTTTTCTTAATTATCGCACTCCCAATCTATGCGTGGAAGATTGAGCCGAATTTAGTTCACGTTAATCAGGTGACTTTGGGAAAGAAAAATCAACGAGAACCATTGAATGTTGTGCAACTTTCGGATATACAAGTTTCAGAATTTTATGAAACGAAGCGGTTAGATAAAGTCATAAAAAAAGTCAATCGTGAAAAACCAGATATTATCGTTTTTACAGGTGATTTATTTGACAATTATGCCAAAAATCCGCAACAAAAAGAACCGATGATTGAAAAATTAAAACAGTTGCAAGCGACAATTGGAAAATATGCAGTTTGGGGAAATCATGATTACGGTGGCGGTGCTTCTGCGGTGTATGATGAAGTCATGGAGGCCAGTGGCTTTACCGTTATGAAAAACCAAGGAGAAACAGTAACCTTAGCAGATGGACGCCGTCTTTTTATTGGTGGTTTAGATGACTCGTTATTAGGAAATCCTTCCGTTTCAGAAACATTATCCTATCGAGAAACGTATGACTATGCGTTATTAATGACCCATGAACCAGATGTCGCGGATGCATTTGTTGGTACGGGTACACAGTTAGTTTTAGCAGGACATAGCCATGGCGGACAAATTTGGATTCCTTTTTATCCAATCACAAATGTTTTAGCAGAAAAGTATACCAGAGGATTGTATCAGTTGGACCAAGAAACGCAACTATATGTTAATACAGGCTTAGGGACGACCGCCATTCATGCCCGTTTTGGGGTGATCCCTGAAATTACACATTTTACTATCTATATTTAAAAAGTCTGGTCAATCCGACCAGACTTTTTTCTGTTATTTAACAGAATTATTTTTAAGAAAAAGGTGTTCATATTTTGGTGAAACGTTTCTATAAAATGCTTTAAAATATCTAGAAAAGAGTATTTTTATGGAAAAAGAATCAGGGAAAATAATTTCTTTATAAATGGTCTATAGCGCTTTTTAATGCTGTTATTTTTAAATAAAACCGTAATGTAAGGGTTTACAACTGTTTGAAGTGAATGTATAATCTGTTTGTAGAAACGTTTCACTAAAAAGAAAGGAACCCTGCTTATGAAAAAACTAAAAAAGTTTTATGATCAGCGGCAATTGCATTGGATGGTACTTCCGGGTGTAGCATTCATGATTGTCTTTAACTACATTCCAATTTATGGAATTATCATTGCTTTTAAAAATTATACGATTGTTGATACGGTTTCTTCTGCACCATGGGTTGGACTTGAAAATTTTCGAATCATTATGGAAGATAGTTTTTTTTGGGAAGCAGTTCGTAATACCTTAGCGATTAGTTTAATGAAACTTTTTTTAGGATTCGCTATTCCGATTATCTTAGCGGTAATGATTTTTGAAATGAGAGATGGACATTTAAAAAAAGTGATTCAGACAATTTCTTATATTCCGCACTTTTTTTCTTGGATCGTTTTAGGCGGGATGTTGATTTCGTGGCTTTCAACAAATGGCTTTATCAACCAAGTCATGATGTCGTTAGGCTTAATGAATCAGGGCGTCAATCATTTGTTAGATCCTGATAAGTATTGGTGGATTGCTGTTCTTTCTGATTTGTGGAAAGAAGTAGGTTGGGGCACGATTCTCTATCTTGCTGGTATGTCTCGCATTGATCCAACGTTTTATGAAGCCGCGAGAATTGATGGTGCTTCAAAATTAACACAAATCCGAACGATTACTTTGCCCTTATTAGCGCCGATTATTTCGTTGAACTTAATTCTAAATGTTAGCGGTTTATTGGGATCGAACTTAGATCAAACGTTGGTTTTAATGAATGCTCAAAACCAAAACAAATCAGAAGTAATTAATTCATTTGTTTATCGTATGGGGCTAACGCAAGGGGACTTTTCTTATGCGACGGCAGTTGGTTTAGGGATTTCTGTTATTTCAATTGTTTTATTAGTCATTACAGATCGCATTACTAGAAAAATGAACAATGGTCGGTCGGTTATTTTATAAAGGAGGCAACAGCTGTGATTAAAAGAAAATCAAAAGAAAACAAATGGTTTTACTTTTTCAATACGTTAATTCTTGTGTTGTTTTCTTTATTAATTATCGTGCCAATTTGGAATATTTTAGTTTCCTCAGTTTCGTCAAGTTCGGGTTTAGCCGGTAAAGGCTTGGTTTTATGGCCGAAAGGATTTACGCTAGAAAATTATCGGAAAGTTTTTTCGGATAGTAGCATTCCGCGAGCGTTTTTGATTTCTGTTTTAAAAACAGTCATCGGTGCGTCGACGCATACGCTGTTCTGTGCAATTGTTGCTTATGGACTTAGTAAATCTAGACTAGTCGGGCGTAATATTTATACAACGATGGGTGTCATTACAATGTACTTTGGTGGGGGCATGATTCCCACGTATCTTTTGATTAAGTCATTAGGACTCTTAGATACCTTCTGGGTATATATCATTCCAGCTTTATTTAGCTATTATGATGTAGTTATCTTAATGAACTTTTTCCGAGAAATTCCACCATCTTTAGAAGAATCCGCCAAAATAGACGGCGCCAGTGAGTTTCAAATTTTTTATAAAATCTTTTTACCTTTAACAAAACCGGCATTAGCCACCATTATTTTATTTAATGGGGTTGGTCAATGGAATGACTTTATGACCACGAAATTATACATTACCAAAGAATATTTGTATCCATTGCAGATGAAAATTTATGAAATTATTGTTCAATCAAACTTGAGTACCATGACAGAGAGCGGCAGTACAGATATGGTGGTGCAGGCAACGACACGTGGTGTTCAGCTGGCAACAATTGTCATTACAACGATACCAATTTTAATCATTTATCCATTACTACAAAAACACTTTATCGGCGGTATGATGGCCGGTGCAGTAAAAGAATAAAGAAAGTAGGGAACAATATGAAAAAAGTTTTAGGCGGTTTATTGGTGGCAACGGCGGTCGTTAGTTTAGCGGCATGTAGCGGTGGGGAAAAGAAAGCTAGCTCAGATGTCTCAATTAAGGATCGGTATGAATTAGATGAAAAGACGCCTGCTTGGAAGTTAGATAAGAAGAAAGAACCGACCAAGATTAAATGGTATATTAACTCAGATTGGACGGCATTGCCTTTTGGAAAAGATGTGACCACTGCGCAGATTAAAAAAGATTTAAATGTGGATATTGAATTTATTTCCGGCGATGATTCAAAATTAAATGCCATGATTTCAAGTGGAGATATGCCTGATATTGTGACATTAACTGAAAAAACTGGACAAGCAGCATTGAAAGCAGATTCTTGGGCCTATTCTTTAAACGATTTAGCTAAAAAATATGACCCCTATTTAATGAAAGTTGTTAACCAAGATACGTTTAAATGGTATGCCTTAGAGGATGGAAAAACATATGGTTACCCTAATTACTCTAATACAAAAGCGGATTATGAAAGTGGAAATATCCCAGTAAATGATAATTTTGTTATTCGTGAAGATGTCTATAATGCGTTAGGCAAGCCAGACGTTTCAACACCAGAAAATTTTGAAAAAGTCATGCAACAGATTAAAGAAAAATATCCTGAGATGACCCCAATGGGCTTCACCACAGTGGGCGATGGTGCAGGACCATTTTTAGACAAATTACAAGACTTCTTAGGTGTTCCTTTAGAGGATAAAAATGGTAAATACTATGATCGAAATTTAGATAAAGAATACTTAGAATGGTTAAAAACATTTAATGATGTTTACCGAGCAGGCAATATTAGTGATGATAGCTTCACAGATGATGGGGCGACGTTTGATGAAAAAGTGAAACAAGGAAATTATGCAACCATGCTCGTTGCTGGAACCAGCGGTCAAGGTGGGAACTTCACAGAATTTATGAAAAAATCTGGCACACGTTATATAGCCATTGATGGACCAAGTAGCACTTCTGGCCGAAAACCAACATTAAATCAAACTGGCATTTCAGGTTGGTTAAGTAATTACATTACGAAAGATGCGAAAGATCCAGCGAAAGTCACTCAACTATTCACATATTTAATTGATGAACCGGGA
Source organism: Enterococcus sp. DIV1328a (assembly GCF_050536905.1). NCBI lineage: Bacteria > Bacillati > Bacillota > Bacilli > Lactobacillales > Enterococcaceae > Enterococcus > Enterococcus sp. DIV1328a. The sequence goes on from NZ_CP172912.1 coordinate 1,006,670, forward strand.
CAAATTTTAACAAAATATGGCGTTGAAGGAGTTACTTATGCGTACAATGATAAAGGAAAAATTGATTATTTACCAGAAGTGAAAAAATTAGAACAAACAGACAATGATGCCTACAACAAAAAATATGGCATTAGTCGTTTCCTATACTTTAACAATGACCGTGTTAATAAACTAAAAGTGCCAATGGAAAGTGCTTTAACGCAAATGCAAGAATGGGGCAAAGGAAAATTAGTCCCACATTTCGTAATTGAAAATATTAATCCAGATGCAGGAACGCCGGAAGCTCGGGCGAATGAAGCGATTGAAACCAAACTAAATACAACCGTTATTTCAATGATTCGTGCGAAAGATGATAAAGCCTTTGACAAATCTTTAGAAGACTACAAAGCATTCTTAAAATCAAATAAATGGGATGCAATTGAAAAAATAAAATCTGAGAAAATGGCAGAAAACAGAGACAAACTTAAGTAAGAGAGGAGGAGAGAAAAGCGGATAAAGCAACGAGAAATCCGCTTTTCTCTTTTAATATGAATAAGCTATTTGCATATGAAGGTTGGTATTATCGGATTTTTTCTTTTATTGCCAACTTGATCATTATTAATTTTCTCTTTTTAATTACCTGTATAACAGGCATCTTTAGCGGTGTCGGCTTAATTGCGTTGTATCGAACGATCTATCGTTTGTATCGTGAAAAAGATATTCCTGTTTTACGAACGTTTTGGACAGCGTTAAAAAATAATATCATGCGAGGTTTTATTTTAACAGGTGTCTTGTTCGTTGCTTTTTTACTGGGCGGTATTGTCGTAACAAGTTTATTTAAAATAGCCACTAGTTTAGGTTTCTTAGCTATTTTTCTATTAAGTTTTGTTGCATTATTTTTGACGAGTTTTCTTTTTCTCTTTTCCGTTTTTAATTGGTCCGTTAAAAAGACACTAAGTGAGACGGTTTATGTGGTCTTAAGTAATAGTGCCAATGCGATTATTTTGTTTATTTTACCTCTTTTAACGTTTGTTTTTTTCTATAAGCTTAATTTGTTTTTATATATTGCGTTAGGATTCGGGACAACGGCTTTTCTTCAAGTTGCGTTTTTTCAGAAAGTGTTAGGTGTGGAACATGAATGAGTATTTTGAGTTTTGGCAAAAGACCAAGGAAGAACTTCAAAAAATACCGCTAGATATCCATCGGCGGGTCATTGACTATCCATTGGAAAATGTTCAAGTGGAACAGGTCGACTTTTTAAGTTTCCTAGGTGAGCGCATCTTTGGCTATTTGTTACTTCCTAAAACGGCGGGGAAACAGCCAATAGTGATTGACTGTTTAGGCTATATGAATCATATTCAAGAACCTTGGCAATTTGCTCATTGGACACAAATTGGTTGTGCTTGTTTTGTCATTGATAATCGAGGTCAAGGGGGATTAACCAAAGATCGTGTGCCATATCAAACAATTTGGCATGAAGCACCAATGGGACGAGGATTTCTAGACAAAGAAGATTGGTACCAACGCCGCTTGTTTGCCGACCATTTACGTAGCGTAGAAGTGGTGCGGACCTTTACTGAAATTAATCAGGACCAAATCATTCTTCGTGGTGGTTCCCAAGGGGGTGGCGTAGTGTTAATGGTGAACAGTTTAGTCGACTTCCCGATTTTAGCTACTTTTGCAGATGTTCCAAGTCATTCTTGTTTAGAAAATAGAGTAGCAGAAGGAACGGGTTCGTATCAAATTATTCATCAGTACTTACAAGAGCATCCTCAAGCGCATGAAAAAATTGCCGCAGTTCTTCCTTATTTTGATAGTCGTCACTTTGTTTCGCAAATTAAAAATCCAGTCTTTGCTTCTGTTGGGAGTCACGATCCGATATGTCCGATGAAAGATTTTTTCCCTTCTTATCATCAGATAAAGGCAAGAAAAGCAGTCAGAGTATATTGGAAAAAAGGTCATGGTGGCGGTGAAACAACCCAGATCCGTCGTGAAATGCGTCAAATTCAACAACTATTGCAGGAGGTTAAAAATGAAAATAGCTACGTATAATGTCCGGGTAGATACAGAGTATGACCAAGATTGGCAATGGTCTTTTCGTAAAGAGGCTGTTTGTCAGTTAATCAATTTTCATGATTGGAGCCTTTGTTGTATTCAAGAAGTACGACCGAATCAAGTCAGGGATTTAAAGGCGTATACAACATTCACCTGTCTTTCTGCGGAAAGAGAAGGGGATGGTCAAGGAGAAGGACTAGCGATTCTCTATAACGAACAAAAAGTTCAGGCTATTGATACAGGGTATTTTTGGTTATCTGAAACACCTCAGCAGCCAAGTATCCATCCTGAAGCTGGCTGTCCAAGAATTGCTTTGTGGGGACTATTTAAGGAAACGACTCAAAATACGCCTTTTTTAGTCATCAATGTTCATTTGGATCATATTTCAGCTCATGCTCGTTTAGCAGGAATGACCGTTATCTTAGAGGAGTTACATGACAAAATTGCACAGTATCCAACTTTATTAATGGGCGATTTTAATGCAGAGTCGGGGGAAGCGGTGCATCAACTTGTTCAAAAAAAATTTCAAGATAGCAAAAATTTAGCTACTCATTATGGCCCAAGAGGAACATTTCAAAATTTTACTTACACAAAACCTTGGGCGGAATTAGAAGAAATTGATTATATTTATGTAAAAGGTTGGCAAGTACAGCAAACCGCAAGTTTAACAGATAGTATCGATGGACGTTTTCCCTCCGACCATTTTCCTTTAGAAGCAGAAGTATGTATTGAAGAAAGGTGAGAGTATGAAAGAAAATCAACTGATTCAATTAGTCGAAGAAATGACAATTGATGAGAAAATTAATCAATTATTACAATTAGCAGCAGCGTTTTATTCAGATAAAGCAGAAGAAAAGACCGGCCCTATGTCAGAGCTAGGACTAAGTCAAGAAACGATTGATACGGCGGGGACAACACTAGGTGTTTCCGGTGCAAACGAAGCAAAACGTGTTCAAAAAGAATATATGCAAAATCATCGATTAAATATTCCAACACTTTTAATGGCGGATATTATTCATGGTTTCAGAACCATCTTTCCGATTCCTTTGGCTTTAGGAAGCACTTGGGATGAAGCAGCGGTTGAAAAAATGGCGGAGATTTCAGCAAAAGAAGCTGCTGTTTCAGGATTACATGTAACCTTTTCACCAATGGTTGATTTAGTGCGCGATCCACGTTGGGGACGTGTCATGGAGTCAACAGGTGAAGATCCATTACTCAACAGCCGCTTAGCTGCTGCAATGGTTAGAGGTTACCAAGGAGAAAATTTAAAAGAGGACAATTGGCGAGTAGCCGCGTGCGTGAAGCACTTTGCGGCATATGGTGGTGCCTTAGCTGGTCGGGATTATAATACGGTAGATATGTCTGAACGGCAGCTAAGAGAAATGTATTTACCTGGCTATAAAGCTGGATTAGATGCGGGTGCAAAACTTGTCATGACGTCCTTTAATACAGTGGATGGGATTCCTGCTACAGGCAACCAATGGCTGTTTAGAGACGTATTACGAAATGAATTTGGCTTTGAAGGGGTTGTGATTTCAGACTGGGGAGCGATTAAAGAATTAATTCCTCATGGCGTTGCCAAAGATGAAAAACAAGCGGCAGAATTGGCTATCAAAGCTGGTGTAGATATTGAAATGATGACCACGTGTTATCCAGATTATTTAAAAGAATTACTTGAAGAAGGCCGGATTGCTGAAACACTTATTGATGAAGCAGTTATGCGAATTTTAAAACTAAAAAATGAGCTAGGCTTATTTGAAAATCCCTATCGTGGTGCGGATGAACAAGCGGAAGCAGAAGTGATTTTAAGCAAAGAACATCGAGAAATAGCTAAAAAGATTGCTCAAAAATCAATGGTTCTTTTAAAAAATGAAAATATTTTGCCTTTTACACCGCAAGAAAAAATCGCGCTTGTCGGCCCAGGGGCCCAATCACAAGATATTTTAGGGGCTTGGTCATGGCAAGGAAAGAAAGAAGAAGCCATTTCCCTCATGGCTGGGGCCAAAAAATTAACCACAAATCTTCTAGTTGCCCAAGAACCCTTTGATTACTTTGAACCGACCGCGGCGGCCATTGAAGAGGCTCTAACGTTAGCTAGTCAAGCAGATAAAGTAGTAGTGGCACTAGGCGAAACAGATTGGATGAGTGGGGAAGCTGCCAGTCGCAGTGATATTCGTCTACCCGAAAAACAATTAGCAGTAGTGGCACAAATTATTGAGAAAAATCCCAATGTTGTTGTCACGGTCTACAGTGGCCGGCCCTTAGATTTACAAGGGATAGATGTTGCAAAAGGAATTGTGCAAGCTTGGCAACCTGGAACAGAAGGGGGCAATGCGCTAGCAGAAATTTTGTGGGGACAGTACAATCCAAGTGGTCGTTTAAGTATGTCGTTTCCAGAAACGGTTGGTCAAGTGCCAATTTTTTACAATGTCGACAATACTGGGCGTCCTTATGAGTCAGCACCAGAAGAAAAATATGTTTCTAAATATTTAGATGTCTCTAATTACGCTAAATATCCCTTTGGATTTGGCTTAAGTTATAGTCATTTCTCTTATCAACCAATTCAACTAAGTGCATTAACATTTACCAAAGAACAACCAATCACGGTCTCTGTTTTAGTAAGAAATGACAGTCCAATCGCTGGAGAGGAAACCGTGCAATTTTATGTACGTGATTTGGTGGGACAAGTGGTTCGCCCAATTAAAGAGTTAAAAGATTTCCAAAAAGTTTGGCTGGAACCAAAGGAAGAAAAAGAAGTTCAGTTTCTTCTTTCAGAGGATATGGTGCGCTATGTTCATTCAGATAATCAGGTAACCAGTGATGCAGGTGAATTTATCGTAATGATTGGTGGAAATAGTCGCGATGTACAAACCGCAACAGTCACGTTAAATGAATAAGATGGGAAGGATAAGTTATGCAGATAAAGAAGCTTAAGCAAGCAGACACAGTTGCTACATTTCTAGAGACAGGTGATTTAAAAGAATTGAATAGCTGTGGCATGATGATTAATCAATTAGAAGGTAATCCTTTAGACGGCAGTATGAACCAACTCTATTTGCGGATAATTACAGGGGACACAATTAATTATCGACCAATGATTGGTTCCAACAGTCAAAGTGAGTTTTATCTTTCAGATAATCAATTGACATGGCGGGGTGAATTTGAAGCGGTTCGTTACCAAGTTGACTTTCGTTTGGGGCCAAGCAATCAATGGTTCTGGCGGGTTAATGTCACTGGAACTGGCTTAGTAGATATTGTTTATGGTCAAGATATTGGCTTAGCGACAAAAGGAGCCGTTCAGTCAAATGAAGCGTATGTGTCGCAGTATCTTGATCATCACATTTGGCAAGAGGGCGAAGAGCTTGTTGTTTTATCAAGACAAAATCAACCGCAAAATGAGAAGTTTCCAGCCCTTATTCAAGGGAGTTTTCAAAAATTAGTAGGCTACTCAACGGACGGCTATCAATTTTTCGGACGTTCATTTAAACAAACAAACACACCAGAAGCATTGGGGAAAAGATATTTAGCAAATGAAGTCTATCAATATGAATTTGCTTACACCGCTTTACAAACGGAAGCCGTCCAATTAACGAATGAAAGTAAGGAATTTGTTTTTTATGGTGCGGTAACAGAAACACATCCGCAAGCATTAGCTGAACCTTTTTTATCGAAAGAAGACTTACAAGCTATTTATGAAACTGTGACATTCGATTCATTAGAAGAAACACAGGACTTTCCTCCGAAACTTTTAGGAGAACCTATCACAGGAAATCCATTAACAGAAGAAGAGTTGTCTGCACTTTATCCCATTCAGACACAAATTGAAAAAGTAGCAGGTCAGACGTATTCCTTTTTCACGGAAAATTACCATCATGTTGTTCTTCAAGAAAAAGAAATTGCCATGGAAAGAGCGCATGGCCACATTTTATTAAGTGGTAAAGGCTTAACGGTTGATGAACCTTTGCTTAGTACGACAGTGTATATGTATGGCATTTTCAATTCACAAGTAGTTTTAGGAAATACGACCATGAACAAATTAATGAGTAATAGCCGAAACGCTTTAAACGTTATGAAACGCTCTGGTCAACGAATCTACATTTTAGAGAATGGCTTATGGCGCTTACTAACAATGCCTTCTGCTTTTGAAATGGGGTTGAACTCTGCTACTTGGTATTATAAGTTGCCAAAGGATACAATTCGTGTACGCACCTTCACTTCGCCTGATTCAAGAGTGATTCAATTGGAAGTGACCAGTCAAAAGGATGCATATATGTGGGCTGTTTCTAACCATTTGTTATTAGGACCGGAAGAAGTACCAACCTATCAATTAGAACAAACTGGCAAAACGCTTCGAGTGACGGGAAATCATTCTGCTACAGAAAATTATTACCCAGAACTAACCTATACATTGACAGTTGATAAATCATTTCAAGTAACCGATAGCACATTATTTGGTGGAGCTGAAGCGGACTTATTAGTCTTGGCAATCGAAAAGACCCAAAAATTTTCACTACTTATTACGGGCAGTATAGAGGACCAAGCATTAGTTAATACACCATTAGATTTTGAAAAAGCAGAAAGTCAATATTTAGCATTCATTAATGGCTTGTTGCATCATTTTGAGTTAACACACACAGACTCAAGTGTGCAGCAAATGAATCAATTAACTCGTTGGTATACTCATAATATGCTCGTTCATTATTTGTCGCCACATGGCTTAGAACAGTATGGTGGAGCAGCTTGGGGCACACGAGATGTGTCGCAAGGACCGACAGAATTTTTCTTTGCGACGCAACAGCCTAAGATCGTGGCCTCCATTATTCAGCATCTATTTGAAAATCAATTTGAGGACGATGGCAACTGGCCGCAATGGTTTATGTTTGACCGATACGAAGAACAAAAAGCCAGTGAAAGCCATGGCGATATTATCGTCTGGCCATTGAAAGTAGTGACTGATTATTTGGAACAAACCGCAGATTATTCAATCTTAGCTACGGAAATCCCTTATACAAGTCGCAAAGATAATCACAAAACAAAAGAAACAGCATCTTTATTTGAACATTTGAAAAAAGAAATAAATTATATTGAACAACATTTTTTACCAGAAACTTTTCTATCCTGTTACGGTGACGGCGATTGGGATGACACGTTACAACCTTATGATAATCGTCTTAAAGAGCAAATGGCTAGTAGTTGGACCGTTGCCTTAACGTATCAAGTGTTGAAAAAATTTGCGGCTTTAATTACGGAAATCGATGCTACTTATAGTCAGCACTTAACAATTTTAGTCGCAGGAATAAAGAACGATTTTCAAAAATATATGTTGGCGGATGAAACGATTCCAGGGTTTATTTATATGGAAACGCCAGAAACTTTTGAACAAATGATTCACCCAAATGACCAAAAAACAGGGATTCAATATCGATTATTGCCAATGACTCGTAGTATGTTAGCTGAATTATTAACACCGGAACAAGTAAGTCATCATTTAGAAATTATTGAAAAAGAATTAACGTTTCCTGATGGCGTGCGTTTAATGAACAAACCAGCGAACTATCGAGGCGGTGTGAGCACTAATTTTAAACGAGCAGAACAGGCGGCTAATTTTGGTCGCGAAATTGGTTTACAGTATGTTCATGCGCACATTCGCTATACAGAAGCGATGGCGAAAATTGGTCAGCGAGACAAAACCTGGCAAGCATTAATGCAAATCAATCCAGTTCAATTAAAAGAAGTGGTTCACAATGCAGAGTTACGCCAAGCCAATGCCTATTTTAGTAGTTCCGATGGCGATTTTAAAACAAGGTATGAATCACAAGAAAATTTTGGTAAACTAAAAGATGGAAGTATTGGGGTAAAAGGTGGCTGGCGAATTTATTCAAGCGGGCCGGGAATTTATTTAAATCAATTAATTACAGCTGTTTTAGGGATTCGGCAAAAGGCCCAAAGTGTAGTTTTTGATCCCATGTTACCAGAAAAATTGTCTGGTTTAACACTAACTTACCAATTGTTTGATAAACCTGTCACATATAAATTTTATCCAAATCAGTCAGCGAAAATAGTTATCGATGGTCAAGAGGTTCCGTTTAAGTTTGAAGAAAACCCTTATCGAGAAGGGGGAATGGAAGTTCAAAAAGACGAGGTGCTTTCATTATTAAATGAAGCAAGTGTTATTGAAATTTACCATTAGAAAGGAGAGTAGTCCATGGTAGGAATTAAAGATATTGCAAAAAAAGCAGGCGTATCAATCTCGACCGTTTCTTACGCATTGAATGGTAGTTCAAAGGTAACTGAAGAAACACGAACGCGCATCCAAGCAATTGCTGAAGAGCTAAACTATGTTCCTAACATGGCCGCTCGCACATTAAAACGTCGTCAAACCAATATTATTGGTGTCTATTTGGCCGATTATGGCGGTAGTTTTTATGGTGAATTGTTGGAGGGAATTAAGAAAGGCTTAGCACTGTTTGATTATGAGATGATTGTCTGCAGCGGTAAAAAGTCACATCTTTTCATTCCTGAAAAAATGGTGGATGGGGCAATTATTTTAGATTGGACATTTCCAACAAAAGAAATTGAAAAGTTTGCTGAACGAGGCCATTCAATCGTTGTCCTTGATCGAACCACTGAGCATAGGAATATTCGGCAAGTTCTCTTGGATAATCGTGGCGGTGCCACGCAGGCAATTGAGCAATTTGTCAATGTGGGTTCAAAAAAAGTTCTTCTGCTTTCTGGACCAGAAAAAGGTTATGATAGCCAAGAAAGATTGGCTGTTAGTACACGAGAATTAACTCGTTTTGGGATACCTTATGAAATTATCCAAGGCGATTTTACCGAACCTTCTGGCTATGCGGCTGCTAAAAAAATTTTGAGTCAACCACAGACAGAACCAGTCGATGTTTTTGCTTTTAATGATGAAATGGCGATCGGTGTCTATAAATATGTTGCAGAAACAAATTACCAAATGGGGAAAGACATTCGGATTATTGGTTTTGATAATTCTGAACTAGGTGCGTTTGTGCAACCGCGATTAGCAACAATTGCCTATTCTAAACATCGATGGGGCATGGTGGCTGCAGAGAAAATTATTCATTTAATGCGGGGAGAAGCTGCTGAGAGCGAACACATTTACACACGTTTTATAGAAGGAGAATCTTTTCCGTCTGAATAATAAATAAAAAGTTTGGTCCAATGCTAGCTAAGCTAGCGGACCAAACTTTTTTCTGTAATGGTAATTTCTTCTGATGCAATGGGTTCATCCAGACTGAGAAGGCGATCTCTAAATTTAAAATGGACCGGCTTGTTCTCATTAATAAATTCATACGGGTAAGCACCTTGGATTGTTTCACCAGGATTGATTTCATCTGCTAAACGATCTAATTTGTCTTGGAAAGGTGAATCTGTTAAGACTGCATATTGTAAATTTTGGGCTTTTCCGTGGACAGTTTGACTAACTTCCATAAAACTTTGAATCATTAGCTGAATATTTTGTGTTTTTTCGGTTGTATTGGTTAATTCAAACAGGACATAAAACATTGGTTTGCCTTGATAATCTTTTCCTTTATGCAAGGCAGTTAAGGCTAAACGACCATCTGGAACCAACAATGTTCGATTTTCATACGTCCCAATACTTGTCGCCAACACTTCATCAGGTGCGGGCGCACTTTGACTTGCTGGGCTGCCACTTACAGTTGAACAAGCACTTAATAAGGTACTTAGAACGAGTAAGCTCATTAAAATGTAGGGTTTCCTCATATAAAGTCCTCACTTTGGTTGATTGACTATGTAAAAAACAAATTGCTTGTATCTATATAAAAAAGAGTGCTACAAGCAATATTTTAATCGTAGTTCTAGTAAATAGCAATACTTTTATCAAAATTCATGTTTGGAAATATAATTTGAAAAATATTTTTAACTAACAGAAAAACATTTCTAACAAAAAGTATTGGCTCAAAGTAAAGAGATCGTTTTGTTAGAAATGAGAAATGGCAACATAAAAGTTTTCTATTTTTCTGCAATTAAGACAGTTTCAAAAGTGAATTCACTAGGAATATGATTCGCAATTGAGTATTCAAAAATATGTCCATTGCCTAGGTAAGCAATTTGTTCTGCACGCATCAGGAAATCATTATCGGTTAAGTTTAAATATTTTTTTTCCAACGCAGAAGGACGGATCCCAGAAATGCTGACCCGCGCACTTTGAATTTTTTGATGCAATTGTTCCGAAATATATTGATAAATGGAGACTTTCAATTCTTTCATTGTCAAGTTCGGAATTAAAGCAACGGGCATCCAAGTGTATTCAATAATTGAGGGCACATCTTCGATAATCCGTAAACGAATAATTTTGTAGACTAACTCTTCTTCTGTAATACTTAATTTTTCAGTCACCCAAGGCTCAGGTACTTCTGTTGCAAAGCCTAAAACCACGGATTCAACTTTTCCATCGTAGGTTGAGTAAGTGCCGGTTAACGGAGAAAATTTAGTAATGGTTCGATTTTGAAAGTCTTGAACAAAGCTGCCCGAGCCACGTCGTCTGACAACATAACCTTCTTGCACAAGCAAATGTAAGGCTTTTGTAATGGTTAGTTCGCTGACCTGATATTTTTCTGCAAGAAGACGACCTTGGGGTAACTTTTGATTAATGGGATAAACACCTGCTTCAATATCCTGTTTTATAGCTGCATAAATTTCTTTATAACGTGTATTTGTCCGCATCAGAGTCCTCCTTTATCACCAGTATTTCTCTCATTATACCATGAATTTAACATGTTAAAACTATATATTTATTTTTAACGTAACCACTTAATAATCAAGTACTTAAATAAAAGTAGTTGACTTATCCTTTTTAAAACTATATAGTTTTAAAAGTAAACAGAAGAACTTATTGATCTGATTGGTACTTTTTGTGAAAACCTTTTACAATAAAAGGGTAGCACAGAAAAGAGGGAGGTATGACAATGGAACATCACCAACTAAAAGCATTTCCGCAAGATTTTTTATGGGGCTCTGCTTCGGCAGCTTATCAAGTAGAAGGTGCTTGGAATGAAGACGGCAAAGGCGCCTCTGTTTGGGATGAATTTGTTCGGCTACCAGGAAAAACGTTCAAAGAGACAACTGGTGATTTAGCCGTCGATCATTATCATCGTTTCAAAGAAGATGTGGCTTTAATGAAACAACAAGGTTTAAAAGCATATCGTTTCTCGATTGCATGGACACGAATTTTACCTGAAGGACGTGGTCAAGTAAATCAAGCGGGACTGAAATTTTATTCAGATTTAATTGATGAGTTATTAGCGGCAGGAATTGAACCAATGGTAACTTTGTATCATTGGGATTTGCCAGCTGTTTTGCAAAAAGAATATGGTGGCTGGGAATCAAGAAAAATTATTGATGATTTTGTGGCCTATGCGAAGATTTTATTTGACGCTTTCCGTGGCAAAGTTCGCTATTGGATTAGTTTAAATGAACAAAATGTGTTTACTTCGTTAGGTTATCAATTAGCCGTGCATCCTCCCGGCGTAACAGATAATAAACGGATGTATGAGGCCAATCATATTGCTAATTTAGCCAATGCAGCAGTGATTAATGCGTTTCATGAATTAGAAATGCCTGGCAAAATTGGCCCTAGCTTTGCTTATACGCCTGTTTATGCCGTTGATGCGCATCCTGCCAATGTTTTGGCGGCAGAAAATGCAGAAGATTTGTTGTCGCATTTTTGGTTGGATGTCTATCTTTGGGGAGAATACCCAATTGCCGCATTAAATTACTTACAGGAGCAAGATGTGGCCCCAACGATAAAAGAGGGCGATTTAGCGTTACTACGTTCAGCCAAGCCTGATTTTCTAGGTATTAATTATTATCGGACGGATACGGTTGCTGCTAATCCATTAGATGGTGTTGGAATAGGGAAGATGAATACAACGGGTGAAAAGGGTTCTGAAACGGAATCTGGGGTACCGGGTCTATTTAAAAAAGTAAATAATCCATATGTTGAACGAACGAACTGGGATTGGGCCATTGACCCGCAAGGTTTGAGAATTGCCTTACGACGATTAGCTAGTCGCTATCAAGTGCCTATTTTAATTACTGAAAATGGGTTAGGCGAATATGATACCTTAACAGAAGATAAACAAATTCATGATACGTATCGCATTGATTATTTGCGAAGCCATATCCAAGCGATTCAAGAGGCGATTACGGATGGCGTTTCAGTTATTGGTTATTGTACATGGAGTTACACCGATTTACTGTCGTGGCTTAACGGCTATCAAAAGCGTTATGGTTTTGTCTATGTGGATCAAGATGAAACACAAAAAGGTTCCTTAGAAAGAATCCCGAAAGACAGTTATTATTGGTATCAAAAAGTCATTGAAACAAATGGACTTATCTAATTATAAGAAAAGAGTGTGGAAAATATGACAGTAAAAATGGGGTTTATTGGATTTGGTAAAAGTGCCAATCGTTACCATTTACCTTACGTAATGATTCGAGAAACACTAGAAGTGAAAACAATTTTCGATTTACATGTTAATGAAAAAGCAGCGGCGCCCTTTAAAGAAAAAGGCGTAAATTTTACCACTGACCTTAATGAATTATTGACGGATCTAGAAATTGAATTGATCACAATCTGTACGCCTGCGCATACACATTATGATTTAGCCAAACAAGCCATTTTAGCTGGTAAATCAGTGATTGTGGAAAAACCATTTTGTGATACGTTAGAACACGCAGAGGAATTATTTGCATTAGGGCAAGAAAAAGGGGTAGTAGTGATGCCTTATCAAAATCGACGTTTCGACGGCGATTACCTAGCGATGAAGCAAGTAGTAGAGCAAGGCTTTTTAGGAGAAATCAATGAAGTGGAAACGCATATTGATTATTATCGACCAGGAAGTATCACGGAACAAGGACCTAAAGAAAATGGTTCGTTTTACGGACTAGGCATTCATTTAATGGATCGCATGATTGCTCTTTTCGGGCGTCCAGATCAAGTCACTTATGATATTCGTAATAATGAAGTGAGCGAGGCAGTCGATAATTATTTTGACGTTGATTTACATTATGGTTCAAAATTAAAAGTAAAAGTTAAAACGAATCATTCTGTCGCTAGTCCGTATCCACGTTTTATTGTTCATGGCAGCAATGGCTCGTTCATCAAATATGGCGAAGATCAACAAGAAAATGATTTAAAAGCCGGAATCATGCCGGATGCACCAGGCTTTGGAGAAGATTCACCAATGTATTATGGAGAAGTGACCTACCGTAATGGCAATGGCGACTGGATTAAAAAACAAATTAAAACGCCTGTAGGTGATTACGGTCGTTATTATGATGCCGTCTATGAAACGTTGAAAAATGGTGCACCGCAACTAGTAACTAAAGAGCAAGCATTAACTAACATCGAAATTTTAGAAGCAGGTTTTCTTAACCCAAGTCCAAGTGTTTATCGTTTGAAAGAAAACTAAAGCGTGTTTAAATGACTTGAAAAGCGCCTGCCCCACAGTCCAGACAACTGTGGGACAGGCGCTTTTATTTATAAAGAGTTGTGAATTTTAATATAAGAAACGTATATTGTTAGTAAAAATAAAAAAAGGAAAGACATCTTAGTAGCACTACTTCCCCAAGAATTGCTACTAAAATGTCTTTTGTGATGCTCGCTCAATTGAAGAGCCTTAAATAGGATATCGAATATCCAGTATAAATGCAAGTAAACTACTTTATAGTTAATATTAGTATACTTCATAAAATAATTTTTCAAAGAGAAAAAGGCTTGTTATGAGAAAAAATTAATTTTTAACTCGTTTTTTCTAAGCAAGATTCGGGTGAAAAAGACAATAATTACTGAAGCTGAATGGTAATTAAAGAGGTTCTTTGCTAAAATAGGAAAGACAAGAAAGTTTGGTTAACGAAAGAACCAAATCAGAAAGGAGGACAACCAGTGGAAAGTTGGCTTTTTTTACTACTGATTGCCTTGATTGCGTTTGTTGCAAAAAATCAAAGTTTATTAATTGCGTCAGTTGTTGTGCTTGCTTTAAAAGCTTTACCAAATAGTGCGAAAATCATGTCGTGGTTGTCAGATAAAGGCATTAATTTAGGCGTCACAATTATTTCAATTACCATTTTAGTCCCGATTGCTACAGGACAAATTGGCTTAAAGGATTTAATTCAATCATTCAAAACACCGATGGGATGGCTGGGGATACTTTGTGGAATTCTGGTGGCTGTTTTATCCTCAAAAGGAGTAGGTTTAATTAATCAATCGCCTGAGATTACGGTGGCCTTAGTTTTTGGAACGATTCTTGGCGTCGTTTTTTTAAAAGGAATTGCAGCTGGTCCGATTATTGCATCGGGCATGATGTACGTAATCATTACTACCTTTCAAGCCTTTCAACACTAAAAAAGCAAACAAAACGCGTAAACGTTTTGTTTGCTTTTTTAGTGTTGATAAATGTCCACATTACTATCTAATATGCCACTTTCATTTTTTAAAGTAATGGTTCCCGCATTCGGATGAATCACTAGCTGTAAATGCCCTGTTAAAAACATTTGGTCATACGTTGAAGTATAGACGTGAAAAGAATCATTAGCAATTGTTTCGGTATAAGGCGCTTCTGCTTGATCAACAGGAACGATAATGAAACGATCGCCAATCATACAACAACCTTCTGCGGAAGAATAAGGATTAGAGCCGTCATTTGCTACCAACAAGAAGGTGTTCGTTTCAGTTAAGAAAGGGGCTAAACGTTGTTTTACTTCTTCAGAAATAGTCAGAGACATTTGCCTCACTCCTTTAAATAGTATGTAAAAGGAAGAGGGTAGCTTGTCGCTATGCCGCTCTTCAAAGGTTTTGTTATTTGCTTGTTTCTTTACTGCTTTTTTTGAAAAGAGCAATAGAAAAGGCGACAACTAAGACAACTGTTGCAGCTAAAACAAATGGATTTTTTGTTGCTGATGTGAACCCTAGGACTGTTGAACCAATCGCACCTACGTAAGATAAAATAATCGCTGCTTTCTTTGGTGTTGAAAGTTCTGTAAAGCTATCGCGGAAGGCGACACCTAAACCTAAAGCGCCAATAAAGGCAAACATCCCAAAAATAATGTGTAAAAAGACCATGAATTTCACCTCCAACAGTCAGTATAGAGAGAAATAGCTAGTTTGTAAACTAATTGAGCTTACTTGTGTTATTTATCACTTGATAAATGTTTTTGCCAATGCAAAAAAAACAACGCACGATCAATCAGCAGTACGTTGTTTTTTAGTTTAATATAATTAGGAAGCAGAAGCCTTATTTTGCTGGATTTTTTTGATTGATTCTTCTGTTGGCGTCACATATAACGTTCGTTGGTTTTCATAAATCACATAACCTGGTTTTGCTCCATTGGGTTTATGCACATGTTTTACTTGGACATAGTCAACAGGCACTTGTGAAGAAAGTCGATATTTTGAAAAATAAGCTGCTAGAAGTGCGGCTTCAGTAAGGGTTTCTTCGCTAGGATGTGCGTCACGAATAATTACATGAGATCCAGGAATATCTTTGGCATGGAGCCAATAATCAGTTTTTTTAGCGGTTCGTAAAGTTAATTGATCATTTTGCAAATTGTTTTTTCCAACGAGAATAGGTGTGCCATCTGTGGCATAAAAAAGATCGGGTTGGCTTTTTTTCGGCTGTTTTTGTTTTTTATTTTTTTTACGTTTTAAATAGCCTTGCTCAATCAGTTCTTCACGAATCACTTCAATGTCCATTGGTGTCGCAATTTCAAGTTGTGCCACAACTGACTCTAAATAAGAAATTTCTTGTTGCGTTTGCTGAATTTGTGTCTTAACAACTCGGACAGCATTTTTCAATTTTTGGTATTTTTGAAAATATTTTTGTGCATTTTGATTAGGTGAAAGTGCAGGATTTAGCGAGATACGCAACGGTGCATTTTCTTCATAATAATTTGGTAATTCCACCTCGGTGGCTCCTTTTGGGACTTGTGCCATGAAGGTTGTTAATAGTTCTCCGTCGCGACGGTAATTTTCAGCGTTTTCTGTATCGGCTAAGGTTTGTTGTAATTTTTTAAGTTTCTTTTGATTTCTTTTTAGTTCATTTTCAATTTTGCGAATTAGTTCGCCGCCTTGTTGTTTGACACGGTCTTTCTCTGCTTTACCAGAATAAAAGGCATCTAGTAATTCACTGAGTGTCGGATACGTTGTTTGTTCACCAACTAATGATTGATAAGGAATGGGCGTAAAATATTCTTTTTTTTCAGTGACGGTTAATGTCGGTACAACAGCTTCAGTGACTGAGGACCAAAATTCCGTCCAGATGGCCATTTTTTCATTTGGTTGTGCAAGTAAACGGGCACTTAATTCGTCTGCTGTATCTTTGCCTAGACCTTGGAAATGTTGTTGTAAATAGCGTCCGTTTAATTCAGGAGCTGTAGAAAGAAGCGCAAAGACTTCTTCTTTTGAGGCCGTGAGCGGATTAAGTCCCATTGGTTTTGGCGGTTCAATATAAGTTGCTCCAGGAAGCAACGAACGATAACTATTTTGGCTCATTCCAATGTGTTTTATCGCATCTAAGATTTTTCCAGAAGATTGGTTAACTAAAACGATTGTACTGTGACGTCCCATTAATTCAACAATCAAAACAATATTTTGTAAGTCACCTAGTTCATCTCTTTTTGAAAAGGTGAAGTGAATCACGCGATCATTTTCTATTTGTTGAATCGTTTCTAAAATGGCACCGTCCAGAAATTTTCGTAACATCATCACAAAATTAGGAGGTGTTTCTGGATTGCTATAGGTAATTGTAGATAGTTGTATGCGCGCATAACTAGGATGTGCTGATAATAATAATTTATGGTTTTTACCTTTCGCACGAATGACTAAAACGACTTCGTTTTCATAAGGTTGATGGATTTTTGAAATCCGGCCACTTACGAGTGTTTCTGTCAACTCATGAACCATGCTATGAGTAAATACGCCATCAAATGACATAATAAATCCCTCGTTTCTTTCCGACTAATAGCTTTATTATAGCGGAGTTTTTGAATTTAAGAAAGAAGCTTGTTAAAAAGGAGTTGGGTTTTCCTTAGAAAGCTGGGGAAGTTTGCTAGTTTTTTTAGTAATTAAAGCGCAAGGGTAGGCAAGAAAGAAAATGATTAGTATAATAGATAAGAACTAAAAGCGAGGAGCGATTAGAAGTTGAATAATTTTATGGAAGAACTAAAAGAGGCACTTTATGAATTAAGACAAAGAAAACTGTTAATGATTACCGCTATTGTAGCATTAGTATTAATAATTGGCTCAATCATTTTTATTCCAACGATGCAAAAAAATATTCGAGCTGCTCAAGTTGAATCGTTAGTCGCAGGACCCATCAAATCAGAGAAAGTCAGTGTCTTAGATTACAAAACAGCAGACAAGAAAATCCAAGAAACAGGAGCCATGTCAGTCATGTTTGCTAAACCATCTGGCAAGCAATACGATCAAATGGTGAAGCTGTTTAATTCAGATAAAATGAATGAATTTCATCGTTCGCTGTATATCTATCCGTTAATTTATAATGCTGGCAAAGCACAAGAGCAATACAATGTTAGCGGCGATGAGATCACGCTTGTTTTCTTTGAAAACGGCAAAGAAAAGACACGGACGGTTGTCGAAAAATCTATGGATTTAAAAACACAATTAATACCAGAATTAAATCGATTACCAATGGCTGGCGTTTTGAAAGACCAGCAAAAAGCGGCGCAAGAAGCTGAAAAAGAAGCAGCAAAGACCGCTGAAACACAGACGACGACCAGCACGACTGGCGTTGCTCAATCTACTGAAACGACGACAGAAAGCACTGATACAGTACCAGAAACTGGTGAATAATAGCTAGCTATGTTAAACTTAGATTGTAGAAAGTTTTAAGGAATTAGAAAGAGGGGATTTTCGATGGCATTAGTAATTTCAATGACGATTTTAGTAAGTTTATGGCTGATTCAATCGCAAAAACAAGCAGTTAAAGTTCCCGTGAAAATTGAAAGAAACCGAAACAATTAAGTGGTAAATATGCTGAAATAAAGAAAAACGAGCCTCTCATAAGAGTGGCTCGTTTTTTAGAAGTAAAAGAAATGCAAGAAAATAAAAACTTTTTCTTGACGAACAAAATCAATATAGTGTAGACTACCTTTAACAACATAACTAGGAGGGAAAATACATGACACAATTATCTAACGTAAAAGAAATGCACCAATCATGGCAAAACTGGCGTAGATAGTTGTATGTATGATTCTTTCATAGATACAACTTTAGAAGACTTATTCTAAAAAGTGTATCTATGCTGGTTATATTCAAGAAGAAAAAACGACCACATAGAGGACCCGTCTATGTGGTTTTTGTTTTGCATAAAAACAACGACCACTCCTAAACACTTAGGATAAGTCGTTGTTTTTTTGCTACGAATCACTACGATTGGTACGAAGTGACAGAGTAGATGCAGGCTGCGTATACTCGCCGCAGTTTGGCCTTTAAGAGTGATGAGTAGCACAAGGTGAACGAAGAGAACGTTGTCACAATCGTAGAAAAGTGCTCCTGCGATTCTCACCAAAGTTGCGATCCTCGTCGCAGTTAAATCCTGACAAGCACTACGATTGGCACGAAGTGACAGAGTAGATGCAGGCTGCGTATACTCGCCGCAGTTTGGCCTTTAAGAGTGATGAGTAGTACAAGGTGAACGAAGAGAACGTTGTCCCATTCGTAGAAAAAGTACTCCTGCGATTCTCACAAAGTTGCGATTCTCGTCGCAGTTAAATCCTGACATTTGTAAAAAAGTGTTCCTAGGATTTTGACTAAGTAGAGGATTACGAATCTCAGTTTCACTTTCAACGGAAGAAACGCCCTATAGATAATGGTTTTATTATTAAAAAGAAAAAGTTGCCAAACAAAAGGGCAGTTAGGAGAATGCAAAATGAAAAATAAACGTTTAACGTTTGTCGTGTCTTTATTAGCTATTTATTTAATTGGTGCTTTTTTTGTGAATCAAAAAGTGACGAATTCAAAGAAAGAAACAGTTACTGTAGGGGTTTTGCAGTTTGTCAGTCACCCCGCATTGGACGAAATTTATAAAGGTGTCGAAGAAGGATTAAAGGAAAATGGTTATGACAAAGGCAAAAACTTAGAAATTATTTTTCAAAATGGTCAAGCCGACCAGAGTAAGTTAGCAATCATGAGTCAACAATTAGTACAAAAAAAGGCAGACGTTTTAATTGGTATCGCCACGCCAGCTGCGCAAGCGTTAGCCAACACTACCCAAGAAATCCCGATCATTTTAGGCGCCATTACGGACCCTGTTAGTGCTGGATTGGTGAAAGACAATCAAAAGCCAGGCGGTAACATTACGGGTGTTAGTGATCAATCACCTTTGTCAGCCCAGATGGATTTACTAAAAGAATTGATACCAGCTGCCAAAAAAATAGGTATTCTCTATGCTTCCTCAGAAGAAAACTCTCGATACCAAGTAGCTGAAGCGCAGAAAGCAGCTGAAGCCAAAGGATTGACAGTGAAAACATATGCTGTGCCATCAAGTAATGAAATAGCACAAACGGTTCAAGTGATGACTAAGGAAACAGATGTGATTTATATACCAACTGATAATACGATTGCTAATGCTATGCAAACGGTAGTCGGAGAAGCAAATCGAACCAAGACGCCGATTATTCCTTCGGTGGATACAATGGTAGAACAAGGCGGTTTAGCAACTGTTGGGATTAATCAACATGCGTTGGGGGTACAAGCCGGCAAAATGGCAGCAGAGGTTCTGTCTGGGAAAAGTCAACCAGCAACTACACCCATTTATACCTTTAATACAGGCGACACAATTATCAATGAAAAACAAGCTCAAAAGTTAGGAATTACGATTCCCGCAGAGTTAGCAAAAAAATCGAAATTGATTAACTAATTATCAAAGAAAGTAGGAGAAGCGATGATTGTTTCAGCAATTGGACAAGGAATGTTATGGGCCTTGTTAGGACTAGGTATCTTTATGACTTATCGTATTTTAAATTTTCCAGATATGACCACAGAAGGTTCATTTCCGTTAGGAGGGGCGGTTTGTGTAACTGCCATTACAACAGGGGTTTCACCATTTGTAGCGACTCTTTTAGGGGTCGGAGCAGGAATGATTGCCGGTTTAGTGACTGGTTTACTATTTACAAAAGGAAAAATTCCAATTATTTTAGCAGGAATTTTAGTGATGTCTGGTTTAAATTCCGTGATTTTATTTGTGATGAAATCGCCAAATAAGTCTTTATTAAACCAACCGAAGATTCAAGATGTTTTTCAAAAAATGGCCTTACCAGATTATTATGATACTATTTTTTTAGGGATTAGTGTTTTGGCTGTGGTAATGATTTTACTGTTATTTTTCTTTAATACTAGTTTAGGACAAGCCTATATTGCGACAGGTGACAATGAAGAAATGGCTCGCTCGATTGGCATTCAAACGGATCGCATGAAAATTTTAGGATTGGTTTTATCGAATGGCTTGATTGGCTTATCTGGCGCTTTGATTGCCCAAAATGATGGATATGCGGATGTAAGTAAAGGAACAGGTGTCATTGTGATTGGCTTGGCTTCACTCATTATTGGTGAAGTACTGTTTGGAGAATTAACGTTTGGTGAACGGCTGATGGCGATTGTTGTAGGGAGTATTATTTATCAACTATTGATTTTATTAGTGATTAAATTAGGCTTTGATACGACGTATTTGAAAATCTTCTCAGCAGTGATTTTAGCAATCTGTTTAATGATCCCACAATTGAAAAAAGCATTACGACTACACGGCTTTTCTGATAAGGGGGGAACGAAATGAAACCAGTTGTTGAATTAAAAAATGCGACAAAAATCATTGATAATGGGATGAATGAAAAAAAAGTGATTTTGGATCATGTGAACTTAGCCATTTATCCTGGGGACTTCATTACTGTTTTAGGTGGAAATGGCGCAGGCAAGAGTACGCTGTTCAATAGTTTAGCAGGAACTTTGACACTAACAGAAGGACAATTTTTAATTGAAGGAGTCAATCGCACCAATCTTTCTGAAGTCAAACGGGCCAAATCTCTAGCGCGTGTTTTTCAAGATCCTAAAATGGGGACAGCACCAAGAATGACTGTGGCAGAAAATTTATTGCTTGCCATGAAACGCGGACAAAAACGTCCCTTAACATTACGGAAGATAAATGAGCAACGCGCCTTGTTTACAAAAATCTGTCAAGAAGTTGGCAATGGCTTGGAAAATCATCTGGATACACCGACAGGTAACCTTTCTGGCGGTCAACGCCAAGCCTTAAGTTTATTAATGGCCACTATCACAAAACCAGAATTATTACTTTTAGATGAACATACTGCTGCCTTAGATCCCAAAACATCCAAGCAGTTGATGCACTTAACGGAACAACGGATTGAAGAAGGGAACTTAACTTGTTTGATGATTACCCATCGAATGGAAGATGCTTTACGATATGGCAATCGTTTAATTGTTTTACAAAAAGGTAAAATTGTTCAAGATTTAAACGCTGCTGAAAAAGCACAATTAACGCTACAAGATTTGTTGCTGTTCTTTGAAGAAGTAGAATAAAAAAACAAGCTCAGAAAATGAGCTTGTTTTTTTATTTTTTGACCAATCGGAAGAGTCGCTTGGGGAAAAAACGTTTGACAATTCGTTCCAGTAACGAGGTCACCATAAAGCCCGCTGCGATAGCTGCAGCAGTAAAGACAACTTTTAAAATCAACTGCAACCCGTCATCAATATTTCCTAACAAAATGCTCCGAACTGCTTGATAGGCAGGGCCTCCTGGTACTAAAGGAACCAAACTTGGAATATAAAAAATAATCATCGGCATTTTTTTGTAACGGGAAAAAAAGATACTAGCGATCCCTAACCCGACCGTTCCTAAAAAGTTTGCAAAGGTTTGACTAGCATCAAAAGTTTGCGTTAAGACATAATAAATCATCCAGCCTGTCATGCCAGTAATGCCACAAGCCACCAGTGCTTTACGAGGAATGTTCGTGATAATACCAAACGTCACAGTCGCTAAAAAACTAAAGAGAAGATGAAAAATTAGTTCCATTTGAACACTCCTTACATAAATAATTTAAAAATCAAGGCAATTCCCAGGCCAACAGACCCAGCAATAAAAATAGCTTCTGTTCCTCGCGCCGTCCCGCTGATGAGGTGGCCCGCTAAAATGTCGCGAAAAGAGTTCGTAATCGCCACACCTGGAACTAACGGCATTACCGCACCAATAATAATATTATCGATGTTGACTGCTAAGCGAAAATGCACAGCCAAATAGGCCAACAAACCAATGACAAAAGCGGCTGCGAATGAATCGAGGTAAGGAACTTGGAATAACTTTTGGGTAAAAAGATAACTGGCATACCCAATCACGCCAACAAAAAAAGTTGCAATAAAATCTTGCCAAGTGCCACCAAAAATGTACATTAACGTACAACTAACAATTCCGGCTGCTAACAAGCGTAACGAAATTGAAAAAGTGGGGGTATCCGTTTCTAATAGAGTTAAGCGCTGATAAAGCTCTGGTAGAGTAATCTCTTTTTGCGCAAATTCTCTTGATAATTGATTGACAAGGCTAACTTTTTCCAAATTAATCGAGCGCTGGGGGATGTTTTCTAATTGCGTATAATTACTGGAACGAAAGCCCACGAAAATCCCTGTAGCCGTCGTGTAACAAACGCTCTCTGACTCGCCAGCATTTGCTGCAATCCGAGTAATTGTATCTTCGGTTCTATATACTTCAGATCCGCTTTCCAGCATAATTTTTCCAGCTAAAATGCATGTATCAATAATTAATTGTTTTCTTTTTTCGCTATTAACCAAAGGAATGGCTCCTTTCATTTCGAGTTCACTTTTAGTGTATCATTTTTTTTAAGAACTGTACGCAATTTAAAACAGAGATAGAAAAAAAGTGTGATTTTTTACAAAAATGAAACGAATCTTAAGAATAAATGAAAACAAATAAGGAATTAGTAAAAATTATGGGTTAGTTGTAAGAATCTAGGATCTTTCCTTGCATTTTAGTAGGAAACATCCTATCCTAAACATAGAAAAACAAAGGGGTCAATAAAAATGGACAACCAATGGTTACTCTACGGAATTAGCAGTGTCGTATTAATTATTTTAATCAGAAGAACAATCCTATCAGGAAACATCGTATTAAGTTGTTTGTTGGGAGCGATTTTGCTGATTCAAGTAGTGGGAGTAGCTCTCTGTGCTCAGCAGAAAAAGAAAAATGAACATACAAAAGAACTACCTTCTTCTAAAGTACATCAATAGAAGAAGGTAGTTTTCTCTTATAGTAAATCAAATTTTTTCAAGCCATTAACAATGCCATTCTCAGTATTTTTAGTTGAAATAAAGGTGGCTTTTTCTTTTAGTTCTTCTCGCGCATTACCCATGGCAATTCCATAATCACAGGCCTCAAACAGCGCCAAATCATTGATGCCATCACCAAAGGCATAAGTGGGAATGCCGTTTAATCCCAAGGTGTTAAAAAGATTTTTGACACCAGAGCCTTTAGAGACCCCTTTACGAACAATATCAATTGAAAAAGGACCATTGCGATAAAAGGTTAATTCAGGAAATCGCTCATAGTAATATTCATCATCATCGCCATGTTGACTTAAGACCAACATCATGTTGACGGCATCATTCTCATAACCTGTGGGATCAATTTCTGGAACAGCTGAATGAATATAGTCATAGGCTTGTTTCACTGTGCCAGTATGCCCTGTACAAAAAATACGGCGCTCATTGTAAAAAGCCAATTCATGACCACGCTGTTTGACATGCTCATGCAGTGAAACACATTCCTCTGTTGTAAATTCATCTGAATAAATCGTTTTTCCTTCATAATGAATAAATTGCCCGTTCATTACAATCGCTGAGTCAATGCCACTGGCTTTCATAATTGGCTGAATCTCACACAAGGTCCGTCCTGTCGCAATTAAAGGTAAAATTTGATTGTCTTTCAAGGCCGCCACTGCTGCGGTAATCTCAGGAGTAATTTGCGATGTTCCATCTAACAAAGTTCCATCTAAATCAAAAAAAGTAATAGCTTTCATTTTATCCATACCCTAACATCCTCTCTACGCTTGTTATTTTAACAAACTTTTCTGAAAAGACAATGGGTTCCCTTCGTTTTCTTTAAAAGAGCAGGAAAAAAAGTAATTTTTGATGGTTCTGTAAAGGATTTTTGAAGAAATATAGAATCGGTTGGTACAAATTCAATTTTAGAGTATACTACAATAGAGCAGTTTTATGAAAAGTGAATAAGGAGTGAATGAAATGAATATATTAATGATTGAAGACAATGAGTCCGTCTCAGAAATGATGCAAATGTTTTTCTTAAATGAGGGGTGGGAAGCTACCTTTAAAGATGATGGCAAAGAAGGATTGGCGACTTTTCTTGCTTCGCCAGAAAAATGGGACATGATTACGTTAGACTTAAACTTACCTAGTATGGATGGGATGGCTGTTTGTCGTGAAATTCGCAAAGTTTCAGCCAATGTTCCCATTATTATGTTGACCGCTCGTGATTCTGAAAGTGACCAAGTAATTGGCCTTGAAATGGGTGCGGATGATTATGTGACAAAACCATTTAGTCCATTAACTTTGATTGCACGGATGAAAGCTCTACATCGTCGTGCCGAGGTGGCAGAGGCTGCGCATGATACGTCTGAGAATACAGATGAAACGTTTGATGTGATTACGGATCATTTTAAAATGAATACGAAAACACGAGAAACATATTTAGATAATCAATTAATTGAAGGCTTAACACCTAAAGAATTTGATTTGCTATACACTTTAGCAAAAAAACCACGCCAAGTCTTTTCACGCGAACAACTACTAGAATTGGTTTGGGACTATCAATACTTTGGCGATGAACGGACAGTTGATGCCCATATCAAAAAATTACGACAAAAAATTGAAAAAGTGGGTCCTCAAGTCATCCAAACGGTTTGGGGCGTAGGGTATAAATTCGACGATTCAGGTGTTGCTTAATGAAGTATTTGTATCAACAATTACTTGCTTTTATAGGTGTGATTGCTCTGATTATTCTCATTGTTGGAACGTCTTTCACACAATTGACCAAGCGCACAATGCAAGAAAATAACTATGAACAGCTATATGGTTATGCAGAATCGGCTTTAGAAACACGTGACTTTTTTATTAATGTCGCAGGCGTTTCGGATCGAGATGTTTTATCCTATTCATTTCAGTTGACTGAACGTGTACTCCAGAAGCAAGATGTGCAATTTGTGTTTATTAACAAGGACCGCGAAGTGCAGTACCCACCAGTTGATAGCACAAAAAAATTAGACTTTTCCTTAATCGATAAAAATTGGGATCAAATCATGAAAGGCAATCGTGTTTATGCAACAGAAAACATTGATATTTACGGGGCCCGAAATACTTCGTCCTATGTAATGTTACCGGTGTATGCATCAAATCAGTCTTCTGATAAAAAAGTGATTATTGGTTCACTCGTTATTACACAACCTGCCAAAAACGTTGACCGAAGTGTTCAGTCCGTGACACAAAACTTGATTAAAGGCTTTATTTTTTCTGGTGTGATTGCCTTGTTACTAAGTTATCTATTTGCGACTTTCCAAGTGAAACGAATTAATCGGATGCGTAAAGCCACCAAAGAAATTACTAGTGGAAATTTTGATATTCAATTACCGGTCCATGACAAAGATGAATTTGATGACCTAGCAGAAGATTTTAATAAAATGGCCGCGTCTTTAAAAGAATCACAAGAAGAAATCAATCGGCAAGAAGAGCGCCGTCGTCAATTTATGGCGGATGCTTCTCATGAAATGCGGACGCCTTTAACAACTATTAATGGCTTGTTAGAGGGATTGCAGTATAATGCTATTCCTGAAAATCAAAAAGAGAATGCGATTAAACTGATGCAAAATGAGACCGCTCGCTTGATTCGCTTAGTCAATGAAAATCTTGATTATGAAAAAATTCGGACCAACCAGATTCAAATTGTTGTGAAGAAGTTCAACGGAACAGAAGCTTTAGAAAATATTGTGACTCAACTAACGGCCAAAGCTGAAGCCGCCGGTAATCAATTGTATTTAGACACCACTGAACCAATTGATGTGTATGCCGATTATGATCGTTTCGTTCAAGTAGTTGTCAATATTGTTCAAAATGCCATCCAATTTACTGAAAATGGCGAAATTCATATTGCTTTAGAAAAAGGCTATTTAGAAACCATTGTCCGTATTTCTGATACAGGAATCGGCATGACGGAAGAGCAAATTCTGAATATCTGGGATCGTTATTACAAAGTAGATCCATCCCGTAAAAATACGAAATATGGAGAATCAGGATTAGGCTTACCAATCGTTCAACAATTGGTCCGCTTGCATAAAGGAAAAATCAATGTTGAAAGTGAACCTGGTAAAGGCACCACATTTATTATTTCATTTCCTGATGTTGAAATCACTGAAAACTAAAGAAAACGTCTGGTCACAATCAGTGCCAGACGTTTTTTTAGTTTAATAACGCATGTAGAGACAGGGGGTGCACATAGGGACTATCAATAATTTGTGGATCTTTTGTCAGAAATAGCAAGCGCTTGTTTCTTTTTTGAACTGCTATTTTTAATTGAGGTAAAATTTCTTGACGTTGTCCAATCGTTAATGAAGAAAAGATGTCATCAATCACTAACGTACTTGTTTTTGAAAACAAAAGTTGTATTATGCGCATTTTAATTTTTTCAAAAGTCGTAAAAGAAGTAAAGGAACGACCAAGTAAGGCAGGTTCTAATTGGAACACCTGGAAAGCTTCGGCTAGAACTATTTTTCGATCCCGTTCTTTGATCGTACTAGCGATAAATAAATTTTCTTCTAATGGCAAGTAAGGCAGAAAGGTTTCACTAGAAGAAAGCCTAGTAATGGTTAATTGGTTTGTTTGGAAAAAATCGGCCAATGCGAGTTCTTGTTCTGGAGCAGAATAAATGATTCCATAAACTTCTCGCAAAGCTAACGCGTCGAATGAGGATTTTTTTTCGGTTGTTTTTTTGAATGATGGTGTGACATTCATAGAAAATCCCTCCCTTATTTCTGATGTGTACGTAAATAAATCAATGTGAAAGGAGTCCCGCAAACAAGAGGAATGCCAAGCAAGATTAAGCAGTTAACAAAGCAATTACGGATTGTATAAAGCGACTGCATACTTTTAAAATCAAAAGAAAACGCTTGGATCGTTTGAATCCCTAAATGCTGGATATTTGTAATCGTGACATCCTGGTCGGTACTTTTAGCTAAAAATGCTGGAGTTTCCAAATGAGACCACTGTAAAATAGCATCACGAGCAGCCCAAAGAACAGTATTATACGTTTCTTGAAACATTAAAGTGAAAAGTAAAAAACTGAAAATTCCTAATAGAGCCGGTAAACATAACTCTAGTAAGAGCTGTTTGGTGACATACATATTTGAAAAGTGCATGTGATACCATGTATGTATTTCTTCCTTTTTTATGCGTAATGTCACATACATCAACAGAAGAAAAGTAACACCAAAGAAAATGACACTACCTAGATAGAGGTGCCAATAGTATTGAATCAGTTGGTAATGGTAACTAGTTTGTTTTTCAATATCGACAAAGTCTGGCATCGTTCGTAAAAACTCTTTTTCAAAATCAATTAAGTTAAACAGCCCAGTCAATAAGAAAGCGAACAGGAAGAAGAAGAGTGCAGTGATTAACGTGATTTTTTTATGATAAAAACTACTAGCTGTAGCGTAACGGACACTTCTCATCAACTTTCACCTCTCTAAACTATCTTTAGTATAGTGAAATAATATGAATTAATTATGAAAAAGTAGCAAAAAAGCTTGAGCAAATTGCTCAAGCTTTTTGAAGATTTATTTACCCGTTTTTTGATAGCCTTGATAACTGTCAGTGTGATATTCATCAACGGTTGATTTATTATTGTTTTTACTGTAAACACTCGTTGATTTTTCACCTTTTTCTTTTTCAATTGCTTCCAGTTGTTGCAATTGGTTCTTGTAATCATAGTCTTCTGGGTTAACTGGTTTTAAGCCGCTATTGGTATAGAAACGAAGCAAGTCACCGTTAGTAATTTGGTCAGACGTTTCTAATTGTTTCGTCGCTTTGGCTTTTAAATCAGCGACTTCTTTCTTAACTTCTTCGGTTGGCTCTGTAATTAAAGTGCCTGTTTTAGTATCGTAAATGCTAGAACCTAAAATAGTATATTTAGGTGTTACAACATTGCCGTTGCGGAAAGCAACGATTTGATTGTGTTGTTTAGAGAATAAATCTTGGCCTAACTGAATGTAGTTTTTCGTATCGACACCAAGCAAGTGTAGAAGGGTTGGTAAGGCATCAACTTGGCCGCCATACGTATGGTTCACACCGCCATTTTCTTGACCAGGAACGTGAATCATATAAGGAACACGTTGCATATTGGCGTTGTCAAAATCGTTCCAATCTGCTTTGGTTTTACCTACTAACTCTGCTAAGTTTTGGTTTCTTGAATTAGAAACCCCATAGTGATCGCCATAAAGAACAATGACTGAGTTTTCATAGAGACCTGAAGATTTCAAGTAGTTAAAGAATTCTTCGACCGCTTTATCTAAATAATTCGCTGTTGCAAAGTAACCATTAATTGTTTCGTCAGAGGTTTTTGCAATTGGGAATCCTGCTTCATCGTTTGTAAATTGAGAATAAGGATAATGATTGGATACAGCAATAAATTTAGAATAGAACGGTTGTTGTAAATGTTCTAAATATTGAACGGATTGATTAAAGAATGGTTTATCGTGTAACCCATATTGGAATGAGTTATCTGAATTAACATCATAATAACTAGCATCAAAGAAATAGTCATAGCCTAAACGTTTATAGGTTTCATTCCGATTCCAGAAGTTACCGGCATTTCCGTGGAAAGCAGCGCTAGTGTAACCTTGCGTTTGTTTTAAAATATCGGGTGCTGCTTCAAACGTATTTTTCCCACCAACTTGTGTAAAGAGTGAACCTTGGTCTAAACCAAATAGTGAATTTTCAAGTAACGTTTCGGCATCACTTGTTTTTCCTTGACCAACTTGGTGGAAGAAGTTATCAAAGCTAAAGGTACTTTTACTATTGTAAAGACTATTGATAAATGGTGTGACTTCGTGTTCTACGCCATTTTCATCTTTTAATTTGTAATTAACTAAAAATTGTTGGAAACTTTCTAAATGGATATAAATTACATTTTTGCCTTTTGCAATACCAAACTTACTATCATCGGGTGCCGCATATTGTTGTTTCACGTAATCTTCAACTTGTTTCATATCGTTAGCACTAGCTTCGGCACGGACTTGGTTTGTTTGGTAAGTTGTAATGCCATCGTACACGGTAAAGGCATTTAAGCCTAAGAATTTCACGATATAGTCACGAGAGAATTGACGTCCTAATAATTGGGGACGTTCTGTTTCAGCCATAAATAGATTGAATAAGAAAAAGACAACAGAAAGGAGTGTGACAGAGACTGCTACACGTGCGCGGACTGGACGCGCATCTGTTTTAATTTTTTTCGTTAATAATAATACGCCAATAATAATGAAGTCTAAGAAATAAATGACGTCATAAGGTCTAAAGAGACGTAAGGCACTTTCGCCAAGACCGCTAGCTACTTTGCCAGCACCAAGCATCGTATTAACTGTGATGAAGTCAGTAAATTCTCGATAATACACGACATTTGAGAAGAGCAGTAAACTCATCAAGAAGTAAATAATCATCATTGTGATATAAGAAGCTTTTTTACGGCGAACATACAAAGCGATGGCTAATAAAAAGACCGTTGTGGCAATTGGATTAATTAAGAGTATGAAATACTCGTTAATATTTTCCAAACGTAAATGGAAATCAACGGCGTACGCAAAGAGGTTTTTTAGCCACAGTAAGATGGCGATTAGCGAGAATAACCCCAGTCGCGTGTTCAAAATATTTGTTTTAAATAATTTTTTCAAAATAAACGTCCTTTCTAAACGATGATTCTATAAAAGTAAAATTAGGTAAATTTCGTATTTTACAATATCGCTTTAATTTTACTCTTTCACAAATTTTATGTCAATTCTTACCGAAGTGAGGAATGGTGATGTTAAAGAAAACTTACTATTTCCTTAAACTTTTTAGTTCGTTAAATGACGTGAAGCTTGAATCCTTTAAAGACAGATGGGCCTTTTTTTGCTATACTAGATAGGACTTTGAAAAGTAGGTGTACAGAATGAAACTTCAAGTAACTAAAAAAGCAGAACATAAATTTAAAAAAGGATATCCTTTAATTCAGAAAGAAGATTTGCAACAAGTGCCAGCGCAGTTACCAACAGATTGGCTTACTTTGATTGATAGTAAAGGCCAGCGCTTAGCTGAAGGATATTTAGGCGAACAAAATAAAGGAATTGGTTGGTTGCTGTCATGGCATGGACCAATTAATCAATCTTTTTTTCAACAACTCTTTGAAATAAGTCGTGAGAAGCGGACGTCTTTTGAAAAGGATTCGCTGACAACCGCTTATCGATTATTTAATGGAGAAGGAGATGGCATTGGGGGTCTAATCATCGATCGCTATGCAGATTACGCCGTTTTTTCATGGTATAATGAAACCCTTTATCAGAAAAAAGCCGAACTTTTGACGGCGTTTCGCACAGTTTACCCTGATATTATTGGTGCCTACGAAAAGATTCGCTTTTCCACAAAAGATTTACCCGAATCACAGTTTTTGTATGGCGAACAAGCACCCGAGCCATTACTTGTCACTGAAAATGGCGTTCAATTTGCTACCTATTTAAACGAAGGATTAATGACAGGCATCTTTTTAGATCAAAAAGAAGTTCGTGGTCGATTAGTAGATGGTTTTGCAGTAGGTAAAACAGTCTTAAATATGTTTAGTTATACAGGTGCTTTTTCAGTAGCTGCCGCTATGGGGGGTGCCGTGGCCACCACTAGTGTGGATTTAGCTAAACGAAGCTTACCGAAAACGACTGAGCAATTTGAAGTCAATCATTTAAATCTTGCCGCGCAAAAGATTATTGTCATGGATGTTTTTGACTACTTTAAATATGCTTCACGTAAAGGCTTGAGCTATGACATGATCATTTTGGATCCGCCAAGTTTTGCTCGTAACAAAAAGAAAGTTTTTTCCGTTGCTAAAAATTATGGGGAGCTAGTGAAAGATTCTATTGATATTTTAACGGATAAGGGAACGCTTATTGCCTCAACCAATGCGGCAAATTTATCCTTAGCCAAATATCAAAAAATGGTAATTACTGCCTTGCAAGAGAAAAATGTCCGTTACAAGATTACAGACACGTATCAATTACCAGCAGACTTTCAAGTGAATCCTAATTTTCCAGAAGGTGATTACTTAAAAGTCCTGTTTATCGAAATTGAAAAATAATTTTTTACACCAAGCAAAAGTCCCAGCGCCGCTAATCGGTATTGGGACTTTTGCTTGGTTTTTATTTTATAGTAACTTTTGGGCTTTTTGGGTGTTTGCAAAATGCAGCTTCGCGTAGTTCGCTAATAAGTCTAGGCCGCCTTTTTTCAAAATACGGGCGGCTACTTGGTCTGATTTGCTGCCAGCACCAGAGGGCACAGAGAAACCCAATTCTGCAGATTCTTTGTCTAACTCTTCTAAAAAAGCAGCGCGGCTAATAATAGAGGCGGCAGCAACGGCAACATGATACTGCTCTCCTTTAGTGACGAAGAACAATTTTTCAGTGACTTGATTTTTTTCATTACGAACATATTTCCGATAATTATTTTCAGGGGTGAATTGGTCAATCAAAATCCCTTCTGGCTTTGTGGGAGCCAACTCTTGTAGCAACAGATAAATCGCTTGGTTATGCAAAGCGACTTTCATGTGTACAGCATTGTAGTTTGGTTGGATCTCATTGTATTTTTTTGGTTCAACGATTAATAACTTGTAAGGAATCAGTTCTTTAATGACATGTGACAATTGAATAATTTGTGGGTCGGTTAATTCTTTGGAGTCACGAACACCCAATGCTTTTAGTTTGCTAATCATGCTTTTGTCAACATAGGCAGCACAGACAGTTACTGGACCAAAATAGCTACCATTACCGACTTCATCGGAACCTATCACAGACCAGTTGCCAAAATCAGCAGGCAGTGTAGTAGTCTGGGGAGAAATTTTTTTCTTTGGTGTGGTACTCGTTCCTTCCCAACGAGCGGCCTCTTTTTCAGCTTGAGGTCCCTGAAACATGACTTTACCTGATTGATAAGCAGTGATAGTAGTGGTGCCAACCTTGGCCACAAAGACAGTATAAGGGACCGTTTTATTTAAACGATTGGGTTGATAAACAGTGGTCATCTCTGCTAATGTTTTTTTACTAACTTTAATTACGTGATTCTGTGCCATCAATTGTTCCTCATTTCTTGATATTTCTTCTTTACTATAGTAAAGGAAAAACAAGTAAATGAAAAGGTTTTGCGTTAGCTTATTCCTGAAAATGACAATGTTTAGGAAATGTATAATTTTTTTCTATAGTTGGGCGCTAGTTGTTATCTAAATTTTTATTCAGTGCTATACTGTGGGAGAGAAGGAGACGATGAAAGAGTCGACTAGAACAAGGGGTGATGTGTTTGAGAAGAAAAAAAGAAATGCAAGAAAATGAACCAATAGCAGTGACTGCTAACGCGGAACGCTATTATCCAGAAGATAAACAAGGCTTGACGGCCGCACAAGTTGAAGAAAGAAAGCGAAAAGGCTTAGTCAATGCCGCCGTCGATACAGAGTTTATCACAACGAAACAGATTGTTATTAATAACGTATTTACGTATTTCAACTTAATTTTTGTGGTACTAGGCGTGTTATTAATGATGGTACAATCTTATAAAAATATGACCTTTTTGCCAGTAGTAATCATTAATACGGTCATTGGAATTTACCAAGAAATTAAGTCGAAGAAAGTATTAGATAGCTTAAATATTCTAAACGCTACAAAAGTAACCGTTGTGAGGGATGGCCAAGAACAAGAAATTTCGCCAGATGAGCTGGTTTTGGATGATGTGGTGCTCTTTAAATCGGGTGAACAGATTTCTGGGGATGCAATTGTCTTATCTGGTGAAGTCCGTGTGAATGAATCCTTGTTAACTGGGGAATCTGATGAGATTACCAAAGTAGCAGATAGCCAACTTTTGTCAGGTAGCTTTATTGTGTCAGGTTCTTGTTATGCAAGAATTGATAAAATTGGCGCTGAGGCCTATGTTCATCAATTGACGCTTGAAGCGAAATCAATTAAAAAAGGGGAACAATCAGAGATGGTCGGTTCCATTAACCGTTTGGTGAAATGGGTAGGGATTATTATTATCCCGATCGGCTGTGTTCTATTTTTCCAAAGTTATTTCATCAACCATCAAGGGCTTCATGACAGCATTGTCTCCATGGAAGCTGCTTTGATTGGGATGATCCCGGAAGGGTTATACCTTTTAACAACCGTTGCATTAGCTGCCAGCACAATGCGCTTAGCGAAGCGCGGCGTTTTATTGCACAACATGAAAAGTATCGAATCTTTAGCGCGTGTTGATGTGTTATGTGTAGATAAAACAGGAACAATTACTGAAAACACGATGGAAGTCCAAGAGTTGGTTCCTGTGGTGAGCATCGAAAATGATGGTACAGACTTAACCAATGTCGAAAAATTAATTGGCGATTTTTGCCGAACAATGTCAGCAGACAATGATACGATGAAAGCGATGAAAGAATTTTTTGTTACTAATAATCAGAGGGAAGCCGTTAGCTATACCTCGTTTTCGTCTGTCGAAAAATTTAGTAGCGTGACTTTCCCAGAAGCGACGTATATTCTTGGGGCGCCAGAGATGATTTTGAGAGACAATTATGAAATGTATCAATCTGAAGTGGAACATTATACAAGTCAAGGCTATCGCTTATTGGTGTTCGGAAAGTATTTAGGAGAATTTCAGGAAACGTTGGCAGCAGAGGTTCAACCTCTAGGCTACATTCTTCTTTGGAATCCGATTCGTAAAGAAGCCAAAGCAACTTTTGAATATTTCGCTGAACAAAATGTGGCCATTAAGGTCATTTCTGGCGATAATCCTTTAACAGTATCCAATGTAGCACAAGCGGCAGGCATTATTGGTGCTGAAAATTATGTGGACGCGCGAACATTAACTACAATGGAAGCCCAGACAGAAGCTTTAGAAAAATACACCGTTTTTGGTCGTGTCACGCCAGAACAAAAGAAACAATTTGTACTATTGTTGAAAAAATTAGATCATACAGTGGCGATGACAGGGGATGGAGTCAATGATATTTTAGCCATGAAAGAAGCAGATTGTAGTATTGCCATGGCTTCAGGAAATCAAGCTACAGCACAAGCCTCGCAAGTTGTGTTGTTAGATTCTGATTTTTCAACAATGCCGGAGGTTGTCTTTGAAGGTCGCCAAGTAGTTAATAACATTGAACGTTCTTCAAGTTTATTCCTTGTAAAAAATATTTTCTCCTTGCTGATGTCTGTCTTTGCTATGATTTTTGCCGTGACATATCCTTTACAACCGACACAAGTCACATTGATTAGTTTATTTACAATTGGTATTCCTTCGACATTTCTAGCTTTGGAACCAAATCATCGTCGCATTGAAGGGAAATTTCTTTTCAATGTGTTATCAAAAGCAATTCCTGGTGGGTTAACGGATATGTTAGTAGTCGGTGCTTTACTAATTTGTGGTGATATTCTTGCACTTCAAAAAACGGACATTTCAACGACTGCAACATTGTTGCTAGTTTCAGTCGGCTTTATGGTTCTTTATAAAATTAGTTCACCAATGAATCGTTACCGCAAGCGCGTAATGATTGGCTGTTTAATCGGAATGGTTATTACAAGTATTTCCATGAAAAACTTGTTCTCGTTAACTTCGGTATCGCCAACAGCCTTGTTACTTTTAGCCATTCTTTTCTTTGCAGCAGACTCAACTTTCCAACATTTATCAACCATTTCTGAAAAAGTTCAATTATGGTTTTATAAGAAAAGACATTAGGAGCAAAACACCGAGCCAAAATTATTTTGGTTCGGTGTTTTTTGTTTTTTATTGTTGGGAAAAATAAAAACACTTGTACCTAGTTAATCCTTGATAGTATAAACCTAACCAATTATTTTAGATAGGAAGGATTGAATAAAAATGAAAAAAAGAAGTTTTGTCTATTGGGGAATGTTTTTCATTCTTTTGTCGACGCTGATAACGCCTTTTCTGAAACTTGAAACAGGATATGCGCAAACGGAACCAACTAGTACCAGTGAAACCAATCAAATTTCTGCTACGCCAAACGTAATACCGCGTAAACAAGTGGGCAACATTGTGACAGCGATTCAACTAACGGACAAAGAGGGGAACCCACTTGGGACCATTAATCAATATACAGACATCTACCTCCGAATTGAGTTCAACTTACCGGATAATACCGTTAATAGTGGGGATACGAGTGTGATCACTTTACCCGAAGAGCTACGTCTCGAGAAAAATATGACCTTTAATGTAGTAGATGATACAGGTGCTGTGGTTGCAATCGCACAGACCGATGTAGCAAATAAAACGGTCACGTTAACGTATACAGATTACGTAGAAAACCATGCCAATATTAGTGGGTCTTTATATTTTACAAGTTTGATTGATTTCGAAAATGTCGAAAATGAATCCAAGATTCCTATTTACGTCACGGTGGAAGGGGAAAAAATATTTGCTGGCGATCTTGATTACCAAGGTGAAGGCGATGATGTTAACGAAAAATTTAGCAAGTATTCGTGGTTTATCGAAGACGATCCAACCGAAATTTACAATGTACTACGGATTAATCCAACAGGGCAAACGTATACTGATTTAGAAGTGGAAGATGTGCTAAAAACAGCAAGTTTAAGTTATATCAAAGACACTATGAAAATTGAACGAGGACAATGGACACTGGATGGAAATGCTATTTGGCAGTTCACGTCAGAGGAAGATATAACTGGTCAGTTGTCTGTCCAGTATGGTCCTGGTGACCGCAATTTTTCGGTGCATTTTGGCAATATTGGGACTAATGAATATCGTATCACCTATAAAACCAAAATCGATCATCTTCCCGAAAAAGGTGAAACCTTCACAAATTATGCAAAATTAACAGAAAATCAAACGGTGGTGGAAGAAGTCGAAGTGAGTCGTGTCTCACAAACGGGTGGTGGAGAAGCTAATGGTGAGCAATATGTTGTTGAAATCCATAAAGAAGATGAAGCGGGCCAGCGTTTAGCAGGTGCAGAGTTTGAACTCATTCGTAACTCAACCAATCAAACAGTGGCCAAAATCACAACAGATCAAAACGGAACAGCGATTGTTAAAGGCTTGTTAAAAGATAACTATACTTTAGTAGAAACCAAAGCACCTACCGGTTACCAACTTTCGCAAAACAAGATTTCAATAACACCTGAAGACTTTGGTAAAAACTTAGTTGCACTGAAAACTGTTGTGAATCATAAGATTTCATATCAACCAGTCGCTGCTTCATTTTTAGCTGGAAAAGTTCTTTTAGGAAAACCACTGAAGGATGCTGAATTTCAATTTGAATTGTTAGATGAGAAAGGTACAGTACTAGAAACGGTTAGTAACGATACTTTAGGGAAAATTCAATTTTCACCATTAACCTTTGAAACTCCCGGAAACTATCAATACACCATTCGGGAAGTAAACACGCAACAGGCAGGTGTTTCCTACGATACGCACAACCTTCAAGTTCAAGTAACCGTCGAGGCGCTTTTAGGAAATCTTGTGGCGACTACTCAGTATGATGGAGGTCAAGTATTTACTAATCACTATACGCCAGAAGAACCTATAGAAAGTACCACACCACCAACGAGTGGGACAACAGATACTACCACGAATTCAACCACAGAAACTACTTCAATAACCATTGAAAAACAGGCGGTTCATAATAAGGAATTGCCAAAAACAGGAGAAACAAAAGAAAACGCGTTTCTTTTCTTAGGTAGCCTTCTTTTGATTCAAGGATTATTTATCTATTTTAAAACGAAAAAATAATCGCTTAGATAGTTTCAGTAATCGAGACAAAATGTGCAAATTTCGAGAGATTTAGCTTGTTCATTTGAGTTTGGAGTGGTTCTGTGCTATACTATCTTTAGCGTAATGATACTAGTTGGGAGTGAGCGGATTTCTGCTCACTCTTTTTGATGGAAAAGTCATCAGGACACGGTTCGTTACATCAATCTCGAAGGAGGCGAAAATTTTGAGTAGTGCTGTGGAAACTGTAACAAAGTTAGTCACACCAATCTTAGAAGAACAAAATTTTGAACTTGTGGAAGTAGAGTTTGTTAAGGAAGGAAAAAATTGGTTTTTACGAGTATTTATCGATAAAGAAGGTGGCATTGATATTGAGGAATGTGCCTTTGTCAGCGAAAAATTAAGTGAAAAACTAGATGCAATGGATCCAGATCCAATTCCGCAAGCGTACTTTCTGGAAGTTTCTTCTCCGGGAGCAGAACGTCCGTTAAAGAAAGAAAGCGATTATGAACAAGCGGTAGGCAAGTACATTCATATTTCTCTTTATCAAGCAGTTGATGGAGAAAAACAGATTGAAGGTACCTTAGTCCATCTTGATTCAGAACAATTAACATTAAGTGTAAAAATTAAAACCAGAGTGAAGGAAATGACTTTTGAACGTAAAAATATCGCAAAAGCTCGTTTAGCCATTCAATTTTAATCAACAGACTCGAATGTAAAAAAGGGTCCACTAAAAGTTTTACTTTTAGCTAGGCCTGTGACAAGTTTTAACGAGAAGTTTTTCCCTTGGAAGAAGAACCACTCGTTCAGCTTTAACGAATCCATAGGAGGAAAAGAAAAACAATGAGCAAAGAAATGTTAAATGCATTAGACGTATTAGAAGCTGAAAAAGGGATTCCTAAAGATACGGTGATTGAAGCGTTACAAGCAGCTTTAGTTTCTGCATATAAAAGACATTATGGACAAGCAAGCAACGTCGAAGTTGAATTTGAACCAAAAAAAGGCAATATTCACGTATATGCTGTCAAAGAAGTAACAGAAGAAGTATTTGATTCACAACTGGAAGTTTCATTAAAAGATGCCGTTGCATTAAATGGGGCATATGAAATCGGCGACAAAATTCGTTTTGAGGTTACGCCAAAAGACTTTGGCCGCATTGCTGCCCAAACAGCAAAGCAAGTAATTTTACAACGTGTCCGTGAAGCAGAAAGAACAATTATTTA
Organism: Enterococcus sp. DIV1328a; assembly: GCF_050536905.1. Lineage (NCBI taxonomy): Bacteria > Bacillati > Bacillota > Bacilli > Lactobacillales > Enterococcaceae > Enterococcus > Enterococcus sp. DIV1328a. The sequence goes on from NZ_CP172912.1 coordinate 1,045,034, forward strand.
TAATGAATTTAGCGAATACGAAAATGACATCATGCAAGGAATTGTTGAACGTCAAGATCGTCGTTATATTTATGTAAACTTAGGCAAAATCGAAGCAGTCTTATCAAAACAAGATCAAATGCCAAATGAATTTTACCAACCGCATGATCGGATTAAAGTTTACGTATCACGTGTTGAAAACACATCAAAAGGCCCACAAGTTTTTGTAAGCCGTAGTCATCCAGATTTACTAAAACGTCTTTTTGAACAAGAAATTCCAGAAGTTTATGATGGAATTGTTGAAATCGTAAGCGTCGCTCGTGAAGCTGGCGATCGTTCAAAAGTAGCCGTTCGTTCAACAGATCCTAATATTGATCCAGTGGGTACCTGTGTCGGTCCAAAAGGCCAACGTGTCCAAGCGATTGTGAATGAATTAAAAGGCGAAAATATGGATATTGTGGAATGGAACGAAGATCCAGCTATTTATATTAGTAATGCCTTGAATCCAGCTCAAGTATTAGATGTTATTTTTGATCCAGAAAATAGCAAAGCATGTACAGTCGTTGTACCTGATTATCAATTGTCATTAGCAATTGGTAAACGTGGTCAAAATGCGCGCTTAGCTGCTAAATTAACGGGCCATAAAATTGATATCAAATCAGAATCTGATATGGCTGAATTTTATGAACAACAAGCCAATCAAGAAGTTGCCGAAGTTGCAGAAGAAATGGATGAAGCAATTATCCATTCAGATATGACGGCAGATGATTACGAAAACTTGGCTGCTGAAGAAGCAGTTGTTGAAGCAGAAATTACAGAAGAATTACCTGAACAAGAATAACGTTTTTGGAGGGTGAAAAAATGAAAAAGAGAAAAATTCCAATGCGTAAATCGGTTGTTTCAGGCGAAATGAAACCGAAAAAAGAATTAGTCAGAATTACTCGCTCCAAAGAAGGTGAAGTGGCCTTAGATCCAACTGGTAAATTACCTGGACGTGGCGCTTACGTTGATTTGGATCCTGCGGAAGTCCAAAAAGCTTGGGATAAAAAAATTCTTGATCGTGTCTTAGAAACAAAATTAAGTGATGAATTTTATCAAGAACTATTGGATTATGTAACGCACCAAAAAGCCCGCAAAGAGTTGTTTGGCGATGGAAAATAAAACCAAAATTTTGAACCTTTTAGGTTTAGCAATGCGCGCCGGTAAATTAGTCACAGGCGAGGAATTAACCCTTAAAGATATTCGTGCAAACAAAGCGAAATTTGTGTTTGTTGCGCAAGATGCCAGTGAGAATACTAGAAAGAAAATCAAGGACAAAAGTTCTTATTATAATGTTCCTGTTAGCGAACTGTTCAGTCAATTCGAGCTCAGCCAAGCGATTGGGCGACCACGAATGGTTATCGGAGTAACTGATGCAGGATTTGCCACCAAAATCAAGGAATTACTAAAAGGTTAGGAAGGTGATTGCATGGGAAAAAAAAGAATTTATGAACTAGCAAAAGAAATGAATAAAGCAAGCAAAGACGTTGTCGATAAAGCGCATCAATTAGGTATGGATGTTAAAAACCATATGGGCGCAATTAGTTCCGAGCAAGAAACAAAGCTTCGTCAAGCATTCGGAGGAGGAAGTACCGTAAATACTCAATCAAAAGCAACAAACAACCAAAAGCAACAAACAACACAAAATAAACCAGCCAATAAGAAACCAATGAACAATAAACCTGGTGAACAAAGAAATAACCAAAATCGTCCAAACAATCAATCAACGAATGGACAACAAAGAAATAACAACAACCAAAATCGTCACGGCCAAAGCAACACACAAAACCGTAGCAATCAAACAAATACAAACAATCAAAACCGCAATACCCAAAACAATAACGGTTCTACAACGAATCAAAACCGCAATACCCAAAACAATAACGGTTCTACAACGAATCAAAATCGGACCAGCCAAAATAACAATGGCGGGAACAACCAAAACCGTGGCGGCCAAAACCGTAACAACAATTTTGGTGGCGGTCAAAATCGTAATAACCGGAATAACTTTAATAACCAAAACCGCAATCGTTTCAATAAAAAAGGGAAAAAAGGCAAACATCAACAAGAATCAGCGAAGCCAGCAGTACCAGCACGTAAATTCCGTGAATTACCAGATGTTTTAGAATATACAGAAGGTATGAACGTGGCGGATATTGCGAAAAAAATCCACCGCGAACCAGCGGAAATCATCAAAAAATTATTTATGATGGGTGTCATGGTTAACCAAAACCAAGCCTTAGATAAAGATACAATTGAATTATTAGCTGTGGACTATGGCATGGAACCGCAAGAAAAAGTTCAAGTTGATATTGCGGACATTGATAAATTCTTCGAACCAGAAGCAGTTGTTGAAGAAAACTTAACCACACGTCCCCCTGTTGTCACAATCATGGGACACGTAGACCACGGGAAAACAACATTATTAGATACATTGCGCCATTCTCGTGTGACTTCAGGTGAAGCGGGCGGAATCACGCAGCATATTGGTGCCTATCAGTTAGATATTGATGGCAAACCAATTACGTTCTTAGATACACCAGGACATGCGGCCTTTACAAGTATGCGCGCGCGTGGTGCCAGCATCACTGATATTACCATCTTAGTTGTTGCAGCGGACGATGGAGTAATGCCACAAACAATCGAGGCGATTAACCATGCCAAAGCGGCAAAAGTACCGATTATTGTAGCAGTTAACAAAATTGATAAGCCTGGTGCGAACCCTGATCATGTGAAACAAGAATTAAGTGAACATGAATTAATTCCTGAAGAATGGGGCGGAGATACGATTTTCGTCAATATTTCAGCGAAATTCAATCAAAACATTGATGAGCTATTGGAAAATATTTTATTGATTGCTGAAGTAGAAGACTTAAAAGCTGATCCAACGCAAAAAGCAATTGGAACAGTGATTGAAGCACGCTTAGATAAAGGTAAAGGTCCGGTTGCGACATTACTCGTTCAACAAGGAACTTTACATGTTGGTGATCCAATCGTTGTTGGTAATACTTATGGACGTGTTCGTGTGATGACCAATGACATGGGCCGCCGTGATAAAGAAGCAGGACCAGCAACTCCTGTGGAAATTACCGGATTAAATGATGTTCCTCAAGCGGGTGATCGTTTTGTGGTCTTTGAAGATGAAAAAACAGCACGTCAAGCAGGGGAAGAACGGGCTAAACGTGCGTTGCTTGAACAACGTTCAGCAAGTAGCCGTGTGACATTGGATAACTTATTTGAAAGTCTAAAAGAAGGCGAATTAAAAGAAGTTAATATCATTGTCAAAGCAGACGTACAAGGATCTGCCGAAGCCGTTTCAGCAAGTTTACAAAAAATTGATGTAGAAGGCGTTCGTGTGAAAATTGTTCACGCGGCAGTTGGGGCCATCAATGAAAGCGACGTAACTTTAGCTGCAGCAAGTAATGCGATTATTATCGGCTTTAACGTTCGCCCAACACCACAAGCGAAACAACAAGCAGAACAAGAAGAAGTTGATATTCGTTTACACCGTATTATCTATAAAGCCCTAGAAGAAATCGAAACAGCGATGAAAGGGTTATTAGATCCAGAATTTGAAGAAAAAATTACGGGTCAAATGACGGTTCGTGAATTGTACAAAGTATCTAAAGTTGGCACAATCGCTGGCTGTTATGTTACAGAAGGCTTTATTCGCCGCGATAGTGGCGTGCGTGTCATTCGTGATGGTATTGTTATTTATGAAGGTAAATTAGCAAGCTTGAAACGTTTTAAAGATGACGTGAAAGAAGTCAAACTTGGTTTTGAATGTGGCGCTATGATTGAAAACTTCAATGATTTACGTGTAGATGATGCGATTGAAGGCTTCATTATGGAAGAAATCAAACAATAATTTTAGTAATTGGAGGAAGACACTATGGCAAATTATCGTGACCGTCGTGTAGGTCAAGAAATCATGCGTGAAGTGAATGATATCTTGAACAAACGCATCAGAGATCCACGCGTCCAAGGCATCACTATTACAGATGTTCGTGTGACCGGTGATTTACAACAAGCAACGATTTATTACAGCTTGTTATCTGATTTAGCTTCCGAACAACAAAAAGCTCAACAAGGCTTAGACAAAGCCAAAGGACTGATTCGTAAAGAATTAGGACAACGGTTAACCTTGTATAAAACACCAGAGTTGATTTTTGAAAGAGACGAATCTGTCCAATACGGAAATCACATTGATGAGTTGATTCGTAAGTTGAATCAAGGTGAATAATTAAAAAGAAAAAGCACACCAGACGAATGGTGTGCTTTTTCTTTTCATGATTTTCTTGATAAAATAGTCATGGAGGTGCAAAAATGAAAAGAATTGTTGGTTTCTATAAAAATGGAGATCGTTATTTAAAAGAAATGGGTTCAGGCAAGAGTTCCCTGTACTTTTTTCTTTTCTTCTTTGTACTACATAGTATGCGGAAACATATTATTCAGTTCATCGGATTTTGGCCGTCATTTATATTCGTCCTTATACTTGTCCCCAATCTTATGCTTGGCGTTGGACATATTAACCATTGGTACAAAAACCGCTCTTGAATTTTCCAGAATACTTTTAAGCATGGAACAAAATCCTTATTGATTTTGTTCCATGCTTTTTAAGTTAACCCAGTATTTAATACCATCACAGAATAATCCCTAAATTCAAAAATCCGTCCTTTATAAAGATAAGTGGCGCCATACTTTTGTCGATAGTACGTAATCACATTTTTTAATGTTTCAACATCGATTTCCAAAAATTCAGCACAAGAATAATGGTTGCTTAAGCCAGCTTCAGAGCAACGAATTAAATCGTCTAATGTAACTAATTGCTCTAAGGCCACATTACGGGCTTTCAACTCTTGCTTCCGATTTTCTGTACAATTTTGATTTAAAATAGTGCCAACGGATGTTTGATAATGCCCGTATTCCTCGGCTAAAATGTTCTTCTTTTGACGGGTACTCAATGTTTTTTCAATATAAATTTTGCCATTTCGATACAACCCATAACAACCTGTTTGATTGTATAAATCAATTTCTAAAACCGTCACATCCTTTTGAATGGAACTGACGAGTTTTTCATAATCATTCACTTTACCATTCACCTGCCATTACTTAATAAAAAGAGTAGATGGGAAGTTAATCCTCTTTTTTGTCAGAAGAAATCGATTGTTGATATTTGGCATCAATTTCATCCAAGTAATCGTGAATTTTCTCGATTTCTTCTTTTGAAAATATCTTTTCTGGATCCCCAGCGTGGGCAGCCAGTGTCATTTCGTCACGGCGAGGGAATGAGAGAATTTCTGCTTGCGTTTGTTGTTCGTGTAATTGTTGTTCGGCAAATTGATAAACGATGGCTTGTCGTTGGGGTTCTAATTTTTTATAAATGCGGTCGATAGTTGAGGCATTTTTTTCCATGGGAACCTCTTGTCCCATCAACCAGGCCTCATTAATATCTAATGCATCTGCAATGCGATAAACTTTGTCTTGTTTTGCTTCGTAACGACCAGCTAGCCAATCGCTGATCGAAGATTTACCGATGCCAGTTTTTTTCGCTAATTCACTAGGTTTGATGTTCTTGGCTGTTAAAGCCTCTTTTAAACGGATAGCAAAAATGTTCATATTTCCGAACCTCCTATTGCCTCAAAGTATACTATACCTGTTTAGAGAAGGCAAGTAACAATCGCAATTAAATTTAGCAGTTCATAAAACCGAACTTATGAGTTGACAGTGAAAATATTTGATGCTAAGATAGAGCCATTCAAATGTTCGGTTAACTGAACTATTTTTTTTGAACACTTTGTTCGGAAAACCGTATTTTGGTGGAAAGGGTGAAGAAATGAGTCGGAATTATAAAAAAACGTTGTCGGATATGTTACTTTTAGCAATTATTTTATTAATAAGCAGTGTCTCAATAAAAATTGGGGCCATCGTGATTGGTATGATTGGCCTCATGGAATTACTAACAGAGTAACAATAATTTAGTCAAAAGGAGAGAAGCGGATTGGCAGAACGACGCATGTTTGCAAAAACGATTATTGATAGTGATGCGTTTTTAGATATGCCCTTATCAAGTCAGGCCCTGTATTTTCATTTAGCGATGCGTGCCGATGATGATGGATTTATCAATAATCCCAAAAAATTGCAGCGAATGGTTGGTTGTGGGGAAGACGATCTAAAATTGCTAATGGTTAAAAAATTTATTCTAGTATTTGAAAGTGGTGTGATCGTTATCAAACATTGGAAAATTCATAATTATATTCGCAGTGATCGTTACAAACCAACCTTGTATCAAGAAGAGAAAAATCAGATTGTTGAAAAAAATAGCAAAGCTTATACGTTTAAAGCAGAATCGTCTGTCAGTGGTCAACCAGCTGACTACCAACGGTTACCACAGGAAAGCATAGTCCAGTCTAAGTTAGGTCAGAGTCAAGGTAGTAGTTCAGAAAACGATTGTTTAAAGACGATTTATCATTTTTATGAGGAAAACGGCTTTGGTACACTGGCCTCAAAAACAAGCCAAGATTTTAAGTATTGGTTGCAAGATTTTATACAAAAAGGGGCTAGCCAAGAGGAAGCATGCCAATTAATCTTGCATGCTTTAGGAATTGCCGTCGATCGAAATAAACGGAATTACGGCTATGTAAATGCTATTTTGAAAAGTTGGGAGCAACAAAATTATTTATCCGTACATGAAGTTCTGGTAAATGATAAAAAACAAGTGTCGGGGCATGCGCCGCAAATGACAGAAGAATATCAAGAGTTAGGTTTTTAAAGAAAGGAGGAAATCAGTATGCATGCGACAGATCAAACTTTTCAAATACTATTGAGTCAATTGTTAGAAAAAGTTGAAGACCGTTGTCCTGAATGTGGCAGTGAACAATATGTTTGGCAACAAAAAAATAAAGATGGCACAGAACGTTGTGCCCCAACTTGTTGGTCGTGTGGGTATAAAATGCTAAAAAAACATGAACAACAAGCCAATCAACAACGTTCTCAAGAGAGTTTTATGGCACGTACACAAAAATTTTTTCATCAAGGGTCCTTAATTGCTGATGATGCGCTACGGCAATGTCGTTTAACCAATTACCAAACCACTGAATTAGAAACAAGACAAGCAAAAGAACGGGCCTTAGCAGCAGTTTCAGCGATTATTGAAGGAAAGCCAATCCACGTTATTTTTTCAGGGAAACCTGGTGTCGGTAAAAGTCATTTGGCTATCAGTATTTTAGTTGAAGTCTTAGAACGCTCTGCATATCAAAAGTATTGTTTATTTGTCAGCTACTCTGAGTTATTAGAAAAACTAAAAATGTCCATGAATGAGTCGACCAAAAGCCAAGCAAAGGCTCAAGCGTATATTACTAGAATGAAAAAAGCAGACGTTTTGGTCTTAGATGATTTAGGTGCTGAATTAGGAATTAAAAATAAAGTTAGTACGGATTTTAATAATGACATCTTAAATCGAATTTTAGAAGCTAGACAGAATAAAGCAACTATTTTTACTACTAATTTTTCTGGAAAACAACTGGTGGAGGCCTATGGAACACGCATTATTTCTCGTCTAATGAAGCACGCCAGTGGCTATGTTTTCCAATATAAAGACACAACAGACAAACGAATGAGGAGTGTGAAATAAATATGTTAACAATTATTATTGGGTTTATCTTTTGGACAATGACACTAATGTTAGGTTATCTAATTGGTGAAAGAGAAGGCCGTAAACATGAGTAATTTAACAAAACGTAAAAAAGATTTATTTGAAATGAAAAGCGTTGTATTTAAAGATATTTCAAAGCAACAAAGCGAAAAAGCACAAAAAAGAAAACGACTCTTACAACTAATGAATCAATATCCCGATTGGGCAAGTCAAAAAAATAAACTTATTATGCAGGAAATTCAAGAATTAGGACAAGCAATCGGTAATTGGTCGATGGATCAATCAAGACCCATCCAATCCATTAAGGCCGCAACGTTTACAAAAAGCGAGTATCTCTATTTAATTTGGCTCGGTTATTCAGATGAAGCGATTCGTCACGGCTTAGAAATGTCGAAAGAGTGTTATTTTATTTATCGATTAACACTTTTAAATGAATAAAAGTAAAGGAGATTAACCAATGCGTACGTCAACATTTAATTATATCAAAGATATTTTAGCAGACTTTTATAAAACAGATGAGTATATCCGGCAACGGGAAGAAGAATTACGGCACCCTTATCAAGAAGCAGATTTAAATGCTGGTATTAGAGGACAAGGACTTCACTCTGTAGTGACCGAACGAATGGCGATTACGATAGCTATGGATCGTCGTCTGTGGAACTTAGAGAGAAATCGAGACATTATCAAAAATTGTTTAGCTGAAGCGGATGAACAAACGCGCGTGATTATTGAAGAACTATATATGAAAAAACGGCCCTCTTTAACATTAATTGGACTTGCCCAGCAATTATTTATTAGTAAAAGCCAAGCCTATAAATTAAGAAATCATTTCTTTGAAGCGGTGGCGGATGAACTAGGGATGTAAACATGGAAAAAACGTGGAATTTTTTCAGGTGTCAACATGGTAAATTAATAGTGTCGAAAGAGATAGATAAACGTGAGGCAACCAAAAAAATGAAGACACGGAATTCTATAATTTTGACTGCTTTCTTGTGTCAGCTATGAAGGAGCAGAAAATGCCGGCTACTTTCAAGATCCTTCATTTTGACTAGAAGAGAGCCAATTTGTTAACCAATCCTGAATTTTTTGAATGGAAAGGTGGCGCTAAAAATGAATGAAGCGGAACAAGAGTTATATGAAGCCCTTGTTGCAATCTGCCAGACGTCAGGATTTTTGTTGCTAGAGGAACTGCCGACAGATTTACCAGATCAGCCATTTGTTTACTTAGGTGATAGTAAAGAATTACCTAAGCCAACTAAATCAGCTATTTTGGGTGAAATTGAATTAATAATGCATGTTTATGGTGCGTTATCTGAACGACAACAAATTTCTACAATTAAAGGAACGATTTTACGGCAGGCAACCAGTAACTTAAAACGAACGGCTCATTTTAATTGGGGTATCAAACATCAAGAAGTCAAAGCACAAATGGTAAAAGATACCAAACAAATGAAAAAAACAATTTGGCATGCTGTACTACCATTACACATGCAATTTTACTAGGAGGAATTATCAATGGGAGAAGTTATGCAAGGAAAAGACCGTATTTTATTAGTTCGTCGCTTGGATGAAGCAGCGACAAAGAAAGCAATGAAACCCTTATTTCAAATTGAACATGAATGGGAATTCTCACGTGAATCGAGCGGTACGCAAACAAAAGATGGCGTTGCGAATGCTGTTTCTGGTTTAGAAGTTACGTTATCGTTAAGCGGTTTAGCCTCTCGAAATGATGAAAATTTATACATGAAAGACGCAGTTGAAGATGGCATCTTAATGGAATTTTGGGATGTTGATTTAAAAGGTGAAAAAAATGCGGAAGGTAAATATCCAGCAATTTATGCCCAAGGTTATGTAAATTCATGGAGTTTACCAGCCAATGTAGAAGAATTAGTAGAAATCGAAACAGAAGCCTCTATTAATGGCAAACCACAAGATGGTTTTGCAACAGTAGAAGCAGATATTATTGCAGAAGCACAATATGCGTTCCAAGATACCGTTCCAGATAAAGCACCACAACCTGGCGAATAATCAAAAAGTGTTGAATTTTAGGAGGATAAAAAATGAATTTAGAGATTAACGGAAAAACAATTGAAGTGAAATTTACGATTGGCGCGATTCGCGAATTAGATAAACGTTACCAAATTGAAAATGGCGCTGCCAAATTCGGCATGGGCATCAGTTCAGCAATGATTTATTTACGCCAATACAATCCAGTAATCTTAGTTGACATCATGGAAGCTTTACAAAGTGGGCAATTAAAAATAGGTAAGTCGGAAATTGAAGCATGGTTAATGACCCAAGATGTCAAAAAACTTTCAGATGATTTGCTTAAAGAAATGGGAAAGCAACCTCTTACAAAACCAATGATCGATCAGTTCAGCAAAGAAGCGAAGAAAGCAGAAGCGCAAGCGACCAACTAATTAAAACGAGCGATGACGTGTATCACGACATCGCTCTTTCTGCTTTTCGCTACTTGGGCTGTCGTTCATTTGAAGAAGTGGATCGGATGACCATGTCTGAATTTGAATTACGAATGATTGCTTTTAATTTAGCAGAAGTAGATGAAGAGCGGAAAAGGCACGAGCTTGCCTACTTAAATGTTAAAGCGCAAGCGACAAACAAAAAAGGAAAACCCGTTTTTGAAAACTTTAAAAGTTTTTATGATTATGAAAAACGAGTTGCTGAAGTTCTGGCAGCTAACCAGCCACAACGAACGAAATTAAATGAGCGGAAAAAAACGCAACTTGCCACTGTGGCAGAGCGTCTACGCCGCTATCGAGAAGGGAGGAGAGTAGATGGAGAATGACAAAGAAAAAACGCCGTTATCGGAGGCAAAGAAAAGCCTTGCAGGCGTCCAACAAGCATTAAAAAGTATGAGCGGTGAGTATGCCTTATTAAGTGGATATTTAGGGAAAATTAGTGCGGGTGTCAATCAGTCAGCCACGGTCATGAACACATTTAAAACCGTCATGCAACAATCTGGAGAAACAGTGAAAAAAACAGGAGACGAAACAGCAAAGGCAGCAGATCAAATGAACACAGCGTTAACAGATTCTGCTGAACAAGCCGGTGAAGCAGCTAAAAAAGCGGGGAAAGAAACCTCTGATGGCTTTACTAATGCACAAAATAATATGCTGAGCTTTGGGACGGCCATGACTAGTGCCGTTTCCTTACCTATGCTGAACGTTTTAAAAACAGCTATGGGCGTCGGTGCTGGGGTCAGTGGCGAATTTCAAGGAATGCAAGGACTGATTATGGCTAGTGCAGGAGGGATTTCTGATTCATTGCAAGGCGAGTTGCAAGGGGCATTGACTCAGATGAATCAATCATTTGAAGCGGCGGCACAAGTGATTCAAAGCGTGATGGCTCCAGGAATGGAAATTTTGGTTCAAGTGGTTATCACAGTCGTCAAAGGCATTACAGCTTTGGTGAATTTATTTATCAAATTACCAAAACCCGTCCAAGTTTTTATTGTTGCCATTATGGGCATTTTAGCCGCCATTGGGCCCATGCTGATTATGGTAACGATGGCTCAGCAAAAATTTCAACAGTTTAGTGATGGTTTGGTTCTTGTAAAAGGAAACATTGGGAAGTTAGGTGGTGGCTTATCAAAACTAAGTGCTAGTTTTAGTGCCTTAAGTGGAGGACCGTTAATTTTAATTGTAGCAGCCGTTTTAGCAGCGGTAGCAGCGTTTATTTATTTCTATAAAACCAATGAAACATTTAGAAATAGTATCAATAGCTTAGCTAGTGCCATTCAAGGAGCTGTTTCAGCGGCGTTTGGCAAATTGGTAGGATTGCTACAACAGATCCAGCCGGCCTTTCAGCAAGTAATGGCAGTTTTTAAACAATTTTTTGCAGTAGGCTTAGAGAAAATGGCGACTATTTTTTCAACAATTGGTCGTGTGCTAACAGGCGTTTTTGCCAGCGGTTTGCAATTAGGTAGTAACTTATTAGGGCAATTTGGTGGCACCTTTGACAAAGCTGGTTTAGCGGTTGGTCTTTTGGTAAAAGTTCTGACAAAAGTTGCACTGGCTGCATTAGGAATTTCTGGGCCGTTTGGTCTAATTATTTCCTTGATTGTTTCATTCGTGACGGCCTGGATGAAAACCGGTGATTTGAGTGCGGGTGGTATTACCCAAGTCTTTGATAATTTAGGTAACACGATTACATCTGTTACAACAATGTTGGCAGCTAATCTACCGAAAGTTATACAACTTTTTACAACCGTCTTAACCAGTATTCTCGGGAAAATAACAGAAGCTATTCCAAGCATCGTAACCGCGTTATCTAGTTTAATTACGTTAATTGTTGGTGCGATCGTTGCCAATTTGCCAGTCTTAATTGAAGCGGCAACGCAAATTATTACTACGTTGATTCAGGGGATTACAACAGTCTTACCAATGTTGATAGAAGTTGGTTTGAGCTTATTAATGACTTTAGTTAATGCGATTGTCACCGCCTTGCCAACAATTACAACTGCAGCGATTAATATCATCACTACATTAGTGACAGCTTTTGTCACAGCGTTACCAATGCTAGTTACAGCAGGTGTTTCAATTATCACAGCCTTAGTCAATGCATTTGTTACTATGTTACCGTTGATTTTGACTGCTGGTTTACAAATTTTGATGGCATTAATCACTGGGATTATGACGATTTTACCTCAGTTAATTCAATCAGCGCTGACGATTATTCTAGCGTTAGTGACTGCGTTGGTAGGTGCCTTGCCACAGATTATCAGCGCAGGTGTCAAATTGTTAATGGCGTTAATTCAAGGAATTATTTCGATTTTACCAACCTTAGTTGCGGCAGCTATTACCTTAATTTTGACATTGGTAAATGCCTTAATTGGTGCCTTGCCACAAATCATCAGCGCAGGCGTCAAATTGCTAATGGCTTTGATCCAAGGGATTATTTCAATTTTACCGCAACTGGTTACTGCAGCAATTACGCTAATTACCGCTTTAATGGGTGCGTTAATCAATGCGTTGCCACAGTTGTTAAGTGCTGGGATTCAACTGATTCAAGCCTTAATTAATGGTGTACTCAGTCTATTGGGTGCCTTGCTGTCCGCAGCAGGAACATTAATCTCACAAATGATCACGAAGATTGGTTCTTATTTTGGTCAACTGTTAGCTTCGGGCGGACAGTTAGTTGAAAATATCAAAAATGGGGTTACCAATGCAGCCGATCAGGTAAAAAATGCCATTGGTTCTGTAATTGAAGGTGCTTGGCAAGCAATCCAAGGTTGGTTTTCAAAATTCACCGATGCCGGTGCGAATATTGTCGGTATGATTGCTGATGGAATTACAGGCGCAATTGGAAAAGCCAAAGAAGCAATCGATGGGGTCGTCAGTAAAATTCGTAACTTTTTACCATTTTCACCAGCAAAAGAAGGTCCCTTATCTGATTTGCATAAATTGAATTTCGGCGGCACGATTGCCACGGGGATTTATGCAGGCGAAACAGCCGTTAGTAGAGCAATGGCTTCTATTTTAGACTTACCGCTGTTAAATGATTTTGCCTTGGACTTAGCTGGTCGAGGAAACTTCACAGCAACGATTGACCATCGTTTAGAAAATGATGCATACAATCGACCATTATTTGTGACAGTAGAGTCAACGTTAGATGGGAAAGTTGTCGCAGCAACTACGGCGCCTTATTTAGCAACAGAGTTACAACGACAACAAGTGAAACAAAATAACCGCTTAGGAAGGAGAGGATAACATGTATAAATTTGTTGATACCAATCAAGCAACTCATTCAACGCCTCTTCCTTCAGAAGCGTTGAATTTTAACGGTCAATTTTTAGAAAAAGTCATCCCTGGCTATCAAACATTATCAGTTTCAGGACGAGAATTAGTTCCAAGCGAAATTGAAAGCTATCAATTAGGGATTCGTGATGGCAAACGCCACGTTTATGCGCGGATTCCAGAACGAGAATTAACAGTCAAATATCGACTTTCAGCTGTGAATAATGAAGCGTTTCGAGATGCATTTAATCATTTAAATGTTGCTTTGTTTACGGAAAAAGACGTTTCTATTTGGTTTAACGATGAACCGGAAATGCTGTGGTTTGGTAGTAAGTCTTCAGTGAGTGATGTACCCGAAGGCGTTAACCAAGTAACAGGCACTTTTACTTTATTGCTTTCTGATCCGTATAAATACACACGGAGTGATGCGACTAGTGTGATGTGGGGTTCGCCAACCATTACATTTCAAGCGAATTACTTAATGGGGAATACAGGCTCAGGTGCAGTTGATTTTCCAATTTTAATTGAAGGTGGAGCCTATTGGGGATCAACCATGATTACCTTTCAAAATCGGGCTTACACGATGGGGGATTTAGGCAAAGAAGTTCGGCCAATTGAAATTTATCCTACGGTCGAAGGGTTAAAAGTCAAACCGACCATTATTTTAGCAGGAACCGGACGTGGTGTTTGGATTAAAACAAGGAACGATACAATTAACTTAGGTGACTTTGATCGTTCGGAAATTATCATTGATACTGAAAATTTTTATCTGACAAAAAATGGTGCACCGATGATTCGACCAATGAACGATTTTTATCTATATCCCAATGAACCGCTGTATATTCAAGCCAAAGATAGCGACTTCCGCTTGACGATTCGCTATCCTAACCGATTTGTGTAGGAGGGTGATTAAATGTTAATGGCGCTGGATTTGAAAAGAACATATACGGCAATTTTGGACAATGCCTATCAAGTCAGTTATGAAAAAATAGAGAACAAAATTGGCAGTTTAGATTTTACCATGCCACTAGATGATCCTAAAAATGAATTTATTGAAGAAATGCAATGGGTGGAACTGACCGACAATGAGAATGAATATATTGGTTTATATCGCGTGATGCCAACCACAATTAAGAAAGATGCGAACAATAATCAAATTCACTACTCTGCCACAGAAGCATTATGTACCTTAGGCGATACTGTCCTATTTGGTTGTCACGAAATTAAAAACAAAACAACGAAAGAGGCCATTCAATTTCTATTGAATAAACAAAAAACAAAGCATTGGGTCCTGAAAAAATGTGATTTTTCAAGGAAATTAACCTATAAATGGGAGAATGAAAACGGGCTAGTCGAGCCTTTATTTAGCATCCCAGCCGATTTCGAAGAGGAATATCTTTGGCAATGGAATACAGAGGTCTATCCTTTTGAACTTTCATTAGTCAAACCACCAACAGAACCAGTTGCGCGAATTCAAGAAGGTTACAATATGCAAGGATTCGAAATAGAACGTAATCCCAAGATGCTAATCAATCGGATTTATCCATTAGGTTCAGGCGAAGGTGTTAACAAAGTCAATATTCGCTCGGTCAATCAAGGGGTTCCGTATTTAGAGAACAAGGCCGCAATTGACCGCTATGGTTTATTGGAGTCAATTTGGGTGGAACAGCGTTTTTCTGATCCCAAGGCATTAAAGGAAAATGCTTTGCGAATGTTAGAAGAATGGACCAAACCACAAGTTTCTTGGGTAGTGACTGCAGCTGATTTAATTAAATTAACAGATCAACCTTTGGCAATCGATCGTTTGCGGTTGGGTACGGTTATCATGATTAATACGAATGAGTTTGGGAGTGTCAACCTTCGTATCAAAAAAGAAAGTAAAAAAGATGTCTTTGGTGCCCCCCAAGACATTCAGCTAGAGTTGGGAAATCTGCAAGAAACAATTCATAGTACCATGACAGCTTTCAGTCGGAAACAAGAGATTAGCGAAACTTACGCACAAGGGGCGACGACACTTTTAAATCGTTCAATACAAGGAGAACTTAGCAAGACACAGCCAGTGGAGCTGAATTTATACTTTGACGAGGACATTCTTTATATAAACACCGCAGAATTAACGTTCAAGGCAACTGCTAAAGGACCTTCGCATTCTGTAACGAACATTGATTTGGTAGTGGATGGCAAAAAATTACCCCAACTATCATTGCAACAACAACGGCTAAACATTTTGAGTTATTTACGAAAAACAACAGATGGAAAAATCGAACGCGGCAATCACACGCTTCAATTTTTCTCTCATCAGCCACTATGGTTGGATGCTTCGGTCATCTGTCGTGTGTATATTCAATCCCAATTGGGTGGCCAGTTTTAATAAAATAATGAAAACTAGAGGAGTGTGACGAAATGTCAGTAGAACATATTGAAGAATTAGATACCCTGAATCAAGGTCGCCTTAAAATCAATGCAATCTTGGATCAGTCGAATGCATCAGCTGAGAAAGTAGATGCTTACCAAGTCCAGTTAACGAATGGAATTTCTGAAGCGAAAAACATCGCAGATGAAGCTGGCAAAGAAGCCGTACAAATTGCCACCGATGCAGGCAATCAAGCAAATGAAACAGCCAACCAAGCGATGAACAATGCCAAAACAGCCATCACGATTGCAGGAAATGCAGTTTCAACGGCAAATAATAATAAACAAGAATTTGATACTTTGCGAAATGATTTCGATCAATTAGTAGCAGAAGCAGGTGATAGTAATCCAGAAATTGTCCAAGCACGCACAGATACACAAGGCATCAAACAAGCTACTCTAGCGAATCGTCTTCAAATTGATTTGAATGACCGCATGACAAAAGCAGATGGCATTTCTTTATTGGCTAAGCCAACTACTGTCAAAATGAAGTTAGACTTTAACGGTAAAACGGCCGGCAATACAGCCACCAATGCAAACAGTTATTCCACTGATTTTACGGCTAAAATTCTTAAAAAGCCAACAGACGTTTGGGAGGAAGTTTCCCAAGCGGACTACAATAAAATGGCCAGCCGTGATGATGAGGGTGTGAAAACAGGTTCCACCCAAAGTGGTGTAATTCCACAACAGTTAGCGGCCTTCAATCTCGTTGAAGCCGCAAAAAAATTAATTCCACAAATGTTTGAAACATTCACAACTGACGAGGCGGTGGCATTTGTTCGCCAGAACGTTCAATTTTTTACGATTAATCAACGTGTGAAAGCCGCTGCGCCCAATAATCAAACGATTAAAATCGCTGCGTATTTACCAACTACGGATAATTGGGTAACTCAAATCCAAGAATCAGCAAAAGAGTTCAGCGATTTTTCAATTCAAATCAATGATCAGAATTTTATCACAGATGAAGGGTTCATTTATTTAATGAGCTATACAGATTCATCGAATGGGGTGACGCCAGCCAGCGTAGAAGTTGATTACGTGGGACTTCATATTGGTCTGTCTGTTGATGCCCAAGCGGTTTTAGCGAAGAGTGGTTTTGTTCAGGCAGAGCAACTCAATACCCATGTGGAAAATCAGGATAATCCACACCAAGTAACCGCTGAACAAGTTGGGCTGGGCAATGTAGAAAATTATGGCTTCGCATCAGACAGCGAAGCAGTCGCGGGAACTTTAACGAGTAAATATATGCACCCGAAAAACGTTGCGGAAGCGATTAAAGGTCAAGCTGTGACACAAACAGGTGACCAAGAGATTGCTGGGATGAAGAATTTTGTAACTATGCCAACCGTCAATGGTGTGCCTTTGGAATCCTCTAAAATGGCCATTTATGAAGCTAGTGGAGTCGGTGAAGTCGAGGCAAAATATCAGGCGGCCTTTAATAAAGTGAATATGAAATTTGTATTAATCAGAGTTGGAAATCGTGTCGATGCATTTGTAAGATGTAATTTGAGTGATCCAACGAAATTGAACAGTCAGGTGATCAAAGTTTTTAATGTTCCCACAGGTTATAGTATAAATTCTGTTCTCAAAAGAAATATTTGGAATATTCCTTTAACGGCAGTTCAATACAACTTTCCTCAACCAATTTGTACAGCCTTGTACGAAATAGATAATAAGGGAATTATATTCTGTTCTAACCGTGCTGGAAATATTTACCTCCAAGGAAGTTGGTACACAGACGATCCGTTTCCAACAAAATAACAAGCTAGTTTAGGAGTCTTTTTATGGAACGTTATCTCAACACAATAACAATGCTTTTAAGCATTTTCGGTGGGATTGTCGTACGTTTATTAGGTGGATTAGATCAATTGTTGGATGTCTTCCTCTTTTTAATTATTGTCGATTTCATCACAGGTTGGATTAAGGCAATCGCCACAAAAGAATTGTCCAGTCGGATTGGTATGCTCGGAATTGCGAAAAAAGTTACGATGTTATTTGTGGTTGCCGTAGCGGTTCGTGTTGAAAAAGTTGTGGGGAACAATTTGCCAATTCGGGAAATGGTTCTGATTTTTTACATTGCGAACGAAGGACTTTCTTTTTTTGAAAATATTGCGACCTTTATTCCTATGCCGAAAAAGTTAAAAGAGTTATTTATTCAGTTAAAAAATAAAGATGATTAAGTAGAAGTGGTCGGGACAAACGTAGAACTTTCGGCTGATTGCCGAAGAAATTACTTCTGTCCCGCCATTTATCTGCAGGTTTAAGCCGTGGAAGGGAAGTTGTTTTGACTTTCCTTTCATGGCTTTTTTAAGAAAGGAGTATGCTATGTTTAAAAAATTAATGATTCAACTTGCTTTAGTGATTGGCTTAAGTTTAACGATTCCGATGACGGCTTGCGCTTACACCATCGAAGCGGATCCAATCAACTTTACTTATTTTCCAGGCTCTGCAAGCAATGAATTAATTGTTTTACATGAATCAGGAAACGAGCGGAACCTAGGACCACACAGTTTAGACAATGAAGTGGCCTATATGAAACGAAATTGGTCAAATGCTTATGTCTCATATTTTGTCGGATCTGGTGGACGAGTGAAACAATTAGCTCCTGCTGGTCAAATTCAATATGGCGCAGGTTCTTTAGCTAATCAAAAAGCCTATGCGCAAATCGAATTGGCTCGAACGAATAATGCGGCGACGTTTAAAAAAGATTATGCTGCCTATGTTAATTTGGCCCGTGATTTGGCTCAGAACATTGGTGCTGATTTTTCGCTGGACGATGGAACAGGTTATGGCATAGTCACTCATGATTGGATTACAAAAAATTGGTGGGGAGATCATACAGATCCTTATGGTTATTTAGCGCGTTGGGGGATTAGTAAAGCGCAGTTGGCACAAGATTTACAAACGGGCGTTTCTGAAACAGGTGAGACTGTCATTGTTCAGCCAGGTAAACCTAATGCACCAAAATATCAAGTAGGACAAGCAATTCGTTTCACTTCAATCTATACAACACCAGATGCTTTAATCAATGAACATCTATCAGCAGAGGCACTTTGTACACAGGTAGGAACAATTACAGCGAAATTACCCGACCGACAAAACCTTTACCGTATTGAAAATAGCGGACATTTGTTAGGTTATGTGAACGACGGCGACATTGCTGAACTTTGGCGCCCGCAAACGAAGAAATCATTTCTAATTGGTGTGGACGAAGGCATTGTTTTAAGAGCAGGACAACCTAGTTTGTCAGCACCTATTTATGGTATCTGGCCCAAAAATACTCGCTTTTATTACGATGCGTTTTATATTGCAGATGGGTATGTTTTTATTGGTGGAACAGATACGACAGGCGCGAGAATTTATTTGCCAATCGGACCAAACGATGGCAACGCACAGAATACATGGGGATCATTTACTAGCTAAAAAAAGCCACAAACTCTGCTTTTATCAGAGTTTGTGGCTTTTTTTGCATTTAGCAGAGATTTTGCCAAAGGGAATAAGCAATGGAGACTGCGAAGCTAGGTACTTTTATGCTATAATGACAAAGTTAGTATTATCGGAACTGGAGGAACTATAATGGACGGCATTTTACCGTTATGGAAGGAACGTGGCATGACAAGTCATGACTGCGTATTTAAATTGAGAAAAATTTTACATACCAAAAAAATTGGTCATGGTGGTACGCTAGATCCAGATGTCGAAGGGGTCTTACCCATCTGCGTTGGCAAAGGAACGAAAGTGATCGAATACATGGTAGATTCTGGCAAAACCTATGAAGGTGAAATTACACTTGGATTTGCTACGACAACCGAAGATGTTAGTGGCGAAATTGTTGAAAAAAAACCAGTTACAACACCTCTGTCAACTGAACAAATTGATCAAGCAATGGCCGAAATGACAGGTGAAATCACACAAATCCCACCGATGTTTTCTGCGGTGAAAGTCAATGGTAAACGTTTATATGAATATGCGCGGAACGGGGAAGAAGTTGAACGGCCCCAACGAAAAGCTATGATTTATTCATTTGAACGTACTAGTGAACCAATTTTTAATGAATCCGCTCAAACACAAAGTTGGCGGTTTAAAGTGGTCTGTGGCAAAGGAACCTATGTGCGGACACTATCCGTGGATACTGGCAAAAAATTAGGCTATCCTGCCCATATGTCGGATTTAACGAGAACGGCAAGTGGCGGTTTGCAAGCTGCGCAATGCTTAACGTTAGAAGAAGTAGCCAAACAAATGGCTGCTGAAACAATCGATCAATGCCTGTTGCCCATTGAGACAGCAGTAGAACAATTCCCACGAATTGATTTATCAGATGAATTGTATCAAAAAGTAAAAAATGGCATGCGTTTGCACAAAAAAGAACTAGGAATAAAGGCAATGCCAGAATCCTTAGTTGCCTTATTTTACCAAAATCAAGTGGTTAGTTTATACATGCCACACCCAACGCATGATAAATTATTGAAACCAAGTAAAGTTCTACGGAACAATTAAATAAAAAAGAAGGAAGTTTTTGCACATGCAAGTTATTCAACTACATCATCCCTATGAACCCACTCAAATTCCTAATGAAGAAGTCGTGATGGTCCTAGGCTTTTTTGACGGTGTTCACAAAGGCCACCAAAAAGTAATTGAAACAGGCAAAAAGATTGCTGAGGAAAAAGGCTTGAAGTTAGCTGTGATGACCTTCAACCAACACCCATCAATCGTTTTTCAAAAAGTTTTACCAGAAAATATGAAATATTTAACTAGCTTGGAACAAAAAGAACGCCTAATGGCCAACTTGGGCGTTGATATTTTATATATTGTCGAATTTACTTCAGCGTTTGCTCAATTAAAACCGCAAGATTTTGTCGATCAGTATATCGTTAATTTAAATAGTGCAGTGGCAGTCTCTGGGTTTGATTATACGTATGGTCCTAAAGAAATCGCTGGAGTCAAACAGTTACCAACTTATGCGCAAGGCCGTTTTGAAGTGGTGACAGTACCAAAAGAAGAAATGACTGGTGCCAAAATTAGCTCAACAAGAATTCGCGAAAAAATGGAAGCCGGCGAAATGGAGGAGGTCACGGAGTTGTTAGGATATATTTATGAAACAGAAGGAACAGTTGTCCATGGCGATGCTCGTGGCCGTTTATTGGGTTTCCCGACCGCTAATGTCAAAGTGAAAAGCACCGTGCGCTTACCAAGAATTGGTGTCTATGCTGTGCAAATCGAAGTAGGTGGCAAATGGTATGTCGGCATGGGCTCAATTGGTCATAATGACACCTTTGGAGAAGGACGCGATCTAACCGTGGAAGTCTATATTTTGGACTTCCATCAAGACATCTATGGTGAGCAAGTGGTGGTTCGTTGGAATCATTATTTACGTGACCAAGTGAAATTCAATGGGGCTGAAGCCTTGATCGACCAATTAAAACAAGATGAACGAGATACGGCTGACTATTTCCAACAATCTGAGGACAAATAATGAAGATTCGTCAAGAAAAACCTGCAGAGTATCAAGCTGTAGAGCGTTTAACGTATCAAGCGTTCAAGGAATTAAACTTGACCGAAAACTGGCGTCCCACAGAGCATTTTATCGTGCATTTATTAAGAGAAAGTGCCGACTTTATTCCGGAGTTGTCCTTAGTTTCAGAAACTGATCAAGGAAAATTAACGGGTCATATTATGTCTTCAAAAGCCAAACTACGATTACCTGATCATACAGAAAAGGCTGTTTTGACCGTTGGGCCGCTAAGTGTCCATCCAGAAGCACAGAACACGGGCGTAGGCTCAGCGTTAATTAAGCATTCTGTGCAGAAGGCCAAAGAATTAGGCATCGGCGGATTGATTATCCTGGGCCATCCAACTTACTATACGAAGTTCGGTTTTGTTCCAGCGACTACTTTTCAGATTACGTTACCGGAAAAAGAAACATCAGAAGCATTATTGGCTTTGGAATTACTGCCAGGTTATTTTGGTACAAGTGGTGGGGAGTGGCATTTTTCAACATGCTTTGCTTATCCAGAAACACACCTTGCAGAATTAGAAGCCTTTGAAGCAGACCTCGGAATAAATGAATAAAGAATAATAAGACACGACAACCACTAGTTAAGTACTGGTAGTTGTCGTGTCTTTACTACTTTTTACTACAAAGTAGTTGACAGAACCGGTACTCAGTATTATTATGTAGTGGTACATAGTAATAAAGAGTAGTTCAGGGAGGAAAAGCAGTGAAGCAGACAGAGTTGCTAAAAGGCATTTTAGAAGGTTTAGTTTTAGCCATCATCCAAAGGAAAGAAACATATGGTTATGAAATTACAAAAATTTTAAATGACCAAGGGTTTACTGAAATTGTTGAAGGAACCATTTATACGATTTTACTGCGTTTAGAAAAAAATCAATGGGTTATAGCTGAAAAAAAGCCTTCAGAAAAAGGGCCAATGCGGAAGTTCTATCGCTTAACCTCATCAGGAGAAGCAGAACTCGCTGATTTTTGGCAGCGGTGGACGTTGCTTTCAAAACAAGTAAACAAGATGAAAAAAATGGAGGGATAGAGCATGTCAAATTTTAAAGCGTTGATCAAAAAAGTTGTTGGGGATAAAAAAGAGTACAAAGAATATAAACGACGTATTGCAGCATTACCAGCAGAGTATCGACAAGTATTTCAAGAAATTGAAAAATATGCATGGCATTTTTCAGATCATAGCGGAGCCAATATGTTCAATGCGTTGACTGATTTACTTGATTTGTTTGAAGAAGGAGCTGCTAACGGAACACCTATCAAAAATATTACGGGAGAAAAAGTAGGCGATTTTGCTGAAACAATTGTCAATGAAGTCGCTGGCAAATGGACTGATAAACAGAAAGAAAAACTGAATCATCAATTTTCTAAACAATAGTCAAAACAAAAAAAGGAGAATAAACATGGTTGAAAATTTCTTTAAAGAAGGAAAGTTGCTGGTTATTCCCAAGAAAAATGCGAAAAAAGTCCAAGTGTTTCAACGTGTGGCCAACCAATTTGAATTTGGGAAAGAATATACGGAAAAAGAAGTCAATCAGCGACTTAGAGAAATCTATGAAGATTATGCACTTTTGAGACGGTATTTAGTAGATTATCAGTATTTAGAAAGAGATAAGTTTGGAAAAATTTATCAGAAATGTGAGCAACACACAAAAATTATATAAATGGCTTTTTTTAAAAGTAGCGAAACTAGGTGAAATGAACCAAGTCTAGCTACTTTTTGTTATGTAAGCTTAGTAATAGTTCTATAAAAAACTCTCTATTTGTTTTCTAACTCAGACTGGTAAGATTGATTTAATTAGAAAAAGATAGAGGTGAGAGAATGAATCTACGTACTTTAGGTCTAACAAAAATTCTTTTGACCTTTATTATATTAAGTATTATTGGCGCGTTAATGATTTATAGCGCCAGTAGCTATGACTTGTTGATGCAAGGCGTGAAGCCCACTGCTGTGTTTATTAAACAAGGCATTATTATGTGTCTCAGCTGGGTGCTAATGTTCGTGATCTACAAAGTTCGACTAGAAGTGTTATTTAATAAGAAAATTGCGATTGGACTGCTTTTAGTTTCGGTACTATTACTGCTAATGGTTCGACTACCTTTTTTTGGTGTAGCAGCGAATGGCGCACAACGTTGGATTTCTCTCTTTGGAATCCAATTTCAGCCATCAGAACTTTGTAATTTTGCGATTATTTATTACTTGAGCTGTTATTTAGGTGAAAAAGAAAATGGCTTGACAACGAAGCAGTTAAGGAAACAATGGCTGTTTGTTTTGGTCGTTGCATTTTTAGTTTTGATTCAACCCAAAGTTGGCGGGGCTATTCTTATTTTAGTTATTGGCAGTGTCTTGATTTTCTCAGCAAGTATTCATGCAAAATTTAGTGTAATTGCTGCGGGGATTGTCGTTGCTAGCGCGGCGCTTCTTTCTAAAATAATTATTTTTCTAGGCGATCACCGCTACTTACCACATTTTTTTGCGCATGTGTATGACCGCTTAGTTGTTTTGAAAAATCCGTTTTTATCCTTTCATGATCGCGGATTTCAGCCTTCAATGGCCTATTTAGCAATGTATAATGGTGGATTTTGGGGCACTGGATTAGCCAATGGTATGGTAAAAAAAGGTGGCTTGCCAGAAGGTCAAACCGATTTTATTTTTGCGGTGATTGTGGAAGAACTTGGTTTGATTGGCGGCTTACTATTACTATTTCTTTTGTTATTTTTAGCGGCCTCGATTTTGCGAAGTAGTTGTGTAATAAAGAATCATTGTTACGGCTTGTTTTTGTTAGGGGTCGGGACCTTGATTTTAGCTCAAACGGCGATTAACATTGGTGGCGTTTTGGGTTTGATTCCAATGACGGGAATTCCTTTACCGTTTGTTAGTTACGGTGGGACAAGTTATTTAATCTTTTCAGTGGCATTAGGAATCGTCATTAAAATTATTGCAAACGAAAGGCGGCAGTTAAATGGTCAATACAAAAAAATTCAACTTACATCTTAATTATGATTTATTATTGCCCATTTTTTTACTCACACTTTTATCTTCTGGTGTGCAATATTGGATTGCCGTTAATGAAGGAAAAGATGGAACTGTGCCAGCATTAAAACAACTTTTCTTTATTTTTGTTGGCTATGCAGGCATGTTTTTAGCTAGTCGGCTGTCACAGAAATTTATTTGGAAAGTAGCTCCTTTTTTCTATGGGTTTTCATTAATCTTAATGAGTGCTTTGTATTTTTCCTATGACAAAGGAATGTATTTATTGACGGGCACAAAGCGCTGGTTAGATTTAGGGTTTATTAAATTTCAGCCATCAGAAATTGCGAAAATTGCGTTTATTTTAATGTTGGCAAAAATTATTGTCCAACATGAGCAACAAGACTGGTCTGATAAATGGCGTTCAGACAAGCAACTTCTAAAAAAAATCGTTGCGGTTAGTGTCCCTGTTTTTTTCTTGATGGCGGTACAAAAAGATTTTGGGACATCCCTTGTTTTCGTAACGATTATCCTATCTCTTTTAGTTATTTCAGGAATTGATTGCAAAATTTTAATCATTATTTTCAGTGCTTTAGCAACGTTAGGCATGGTCTTGATTCTGTTAGTCTTTACAGAGTGGGGGCACAAAGTACTCTTCTTTTTACATTTTAAACAATATCAATTGGATCGAATTTTAGCATGGATTCATCCCTATGATTATGTCGATAAAATCTCCTATCAACAAGTACAAGGTTTATTGGCAATTGGTTCGGGTGGTTTATTTGGCAAGGGTGTGCATGGGATTGAAGTGTATGTCCCTGTTCGTGAGTCTGATATGGTTTTTACTTTTATCGGGGAAGCCTGGGGCTTTGTGGGCAGTGCCACCGTTGTTTTTCTCTATTTTTACTTGTTTTATCAAGTTTTAGTAGCTGGCTTGCGGAGCAATTCGCGTTTTTGTATGTACATCTGTGTCGCCCTCATTTTTTCGCTGGTTTTTCAAACGGTGGAGAATATCGGTGCGGTGATTGGACTGTTGCCGTTAAAAGGTATTCCGCTTCCGTTTTTAAGTCAAGGAGGCACTTCGTTAGTGATGGCTATCACTTCTTTAGGATTTGTCAAAGGAAGAGAAGCCGCTACCTGAAAACACAAATAAAAACCAAGACTGGAACTCGCTTGCCGACAAGCTCTAGTCTTGGTTTTTACTATTGAAATTGTTTTTGGCATTCAGCCAAAAGTTGTTGAAGTTGTCGACTCATGTAACGTTCTTTTAAATAATAAACTGCCATGTTTCGTTTAGGTAGTTCTTGGTAAGTCAGTGTATGGATCGAATTGTCTAAAAGTTGAATATTTGTGTATTCGGGGACAATAGCGAAACTATCGGAATGAGACACCAAGTGAGTAATAAGTGAAAGAGTATCCACTTGAATGACTTTCTCTGGAGAAAAATTAGAAAACGTAGTATCTAGCCAATTGGTTAATTTGTTTTGCTCGGAAAATTCGGTATTTAAACGGACGAAGGGGTACATTGTTAGTTCTTTTAAAATTTCTTCCGTCGTGGCTTTGGCCAAAGCTGGATGATCATTTCTTAAAATGAATTGATAATTTGCTGTAAATAAATCAATTTTACCAATATGTTCAGGTAATGGTAAGTCAGCAAAGGAAATACCAAAATCTGCATCCATTGTTTCCAAGGATTGAAGAATATTTTCTGTAATAATAGTGTGGACTTGTAAGTTGGATGAACGATCCGTTAATGTTGTCATTAGTAAGTCATTCAATTTATATTCTAAATCACAGAGATAAGTGGCTACATAAATATGATTGGAAGAATGATTAATTTCTTTTAGCTCTTCTTCAATTGAGACCAACTCATTGGTGATGCGCCAACAATATTTTTCTAAAATTAATCCAGCTGGTGTTAAGGTGGTAGTTTGACCTTGGCGATTAAAAAGTTCCGCGCCTAACGTTGCTTCAAGAATTTTTATTTGCTTACTTAGGGCAGCTTGAGAAATTGCTAAATTTTCGGCTGCTTTAGTAAATTGTTTCACTTTGCATAACTCTAAAAAATAATGTAAACGAAATAGTTCCATGGGAATTCCTCCTTTTTCTATTCCTAGAATAAATAACGTAATTGTTCGAATAAATAACGGTGTGCTTCACAATGTCCGTGATGATTATTCTGAACTAAATAGATGGCTCGTTCTGGACTATCTTCCAGAGGAATACCAACTAAGTTACGTCTGTTTAGTTCATCAGTGAGTGAATAGGGAAGGATGCTACAGGCTTTTTCTCGTTGGACCATGTCTAAGACTAAATGAAGAGAAGGAAGTTCGATGACGATTTGCCGATTTTCCCAATTGATTTTACGTTCCCAACGTTTAAACACTTTTTTTTCATATACTTGATCGGAATATGCAGCAAAAGGTAAAGAACGAATTTCGTCAATCGTTACGCTATCGGCATGGGCTAAAGGATGATTTTTATTGACACAAAGGAGATAGCTTTCTGTATAAATTAATTCTTTCTCTAATGGAATCGAGGTATCCAAAAATATCCCAATCCCAATGTCAATTAAATCTGTTTCCAAGGCTGTTTCAAGATCGTAATAATACTTAAAATCAATACTTACATACGGATAGGATTGATTAAATAACAACAAGACTTCTCCAAATGCTTTATCTATATCAATTAAGTTTGTTCCAATCCGAATGGTCGTTGTCGATCCTTGGGTCACTAATTCATTAATCTCTTCTTGCGCTTCCTTAATGAGTGCAAAAATCATCTCTGTTCGCTTGGCGACGACTTCGCCTGCTGGAGAAAGCCGACAATGTTTCTTGTCTCTTAAAATTAATGAAGCACCTAATTCACGTTCCAACTCCTTGAGCTGGGTACTTAAATAAGGTTGACTCGTATGGAGCTTTTGAGAAGCTAAAGTAAAACTCGCATACTTTGAAACTGCCATAAAATATTCTAGTTGTTGTAATTTCATTTTCCTCACCGCCGTTTCTTTAACTATACAAAAAATAGCAGAAGAAAAGCTTCTCGACAAGGCTATCTGACGGTCTTTAGATTAATTTAACCAGTTATGATTCTATGAATAAATACGAATCATACCAGAAAACCATAGTAAATAAGCGGATTATTTTTCTTTTTGTTACTGAATGGACAAAAAGTTATCTGCTAAAAACTTTTTCTATATCGTTATTTTTTCAAGGAAGAATTATACTTGCTGTTGTAATTAAATAAGATTTGTTAGGTGAGGCTCCTATACAAACATAGGCTACTGCCCAAAAATGTCGAGAGACGCCAATGGGTAGAACAGGAACTGTCGAATGAAGGCTTTTCTTAAGGTAGCTAAAAGCAATCGCTTTTTACGTTGTATAGTGCTAAAGCTCAACGATAAGAACGATTATTCTTTGACACGTTGAGTTTTCAGCGTGTCTTTTTTTGTGGAAAGGGTGAGGAAAATGGAAGATGAACCGATCGTCAATTCAAGTCAACAACAGATAAATGAGGTGAAAGAAAATGGAAAAGAAAATGCGTCACTTGGGCCATGACTATAGTTACAAAAAGTTTGCCCACTCAGAAGCAGAAAAAGTTTTACAACGTTTCGGCTCAACTTGGGATGGCATTAAACACCAAGATATTGAAGAATTACAAGAACGTTATGGCCGCAACAAAATTATGAATGAAAAAAAAGCTTCACGGCTGCGACTTTTTATAAAATCGTATATCACGCCGTTTACTTTGGTGTTACTAGCACTAGCCACGATTTCATTTTTTACAGAATATGTCTATGCTGCGCCAGAGGAAAAAGATGTGACTGGCGTGTTAATTATGTTAGCGATGGTCATCTTAAGCGGCACGATGAGTTTTGTACAATCAGTCAAATCAAGCAATGCAGTTGAAAAATTACAAAATATGATTAAAGTTACAGCGACAGTCATTCGTGACAAGAAGCAAATGGAAATTCCTATTGAGGAAGTTGTGTGTGGCGACTTAGTCCAACTATCCGCTGGCGATATGATTCCAGCCGATTTACGTTTAATCCAATCTAAGGACTTATTTGTTTCCCAATCATCCCTGACTGGAGAGAGTTTTCCCATTGAAAAACACGCGACTCATCAAAAAGATAGTGATCAAATTGATACAGAATACGACAATCTTTTGTTTTTAGGAACAAATGTAATTAGTGGCACTGGTTTGGGCATTGTCATTAAAGTTGGTAATCAAACTTTATTCGGACGGATGGCTTCTGATAACGGAGAAGAGCAGCAGCAGACGAGTTTTGAAACAGGAATTAATAAAACAACGTGGGTGCTGATTCGCTTTATGTTGGTCATTACGCCAACTGTTTTTCTAATTAATGGGTTAACAAAAGGCGATTGGGTGGAAGCGTTAATGTTTGCGATTGCCACAGCTGTTGGCTTGACACCAGAAATGTTACCCATGATTGTAACAACCAATTTAGTCAAAGGTTCTCGAGAAATGGCTAAAGAAGGCACGATTATGAAAAATGTCAATGCCATTCAAAATTTTGGCGGGATGGATGTACTTTGTACGGATAAAACAGGTACCTTAACACAAGATAAAGTAATTTTAGAATACCACTATAATATTGGGTGCCAAGAAGATCAAAAAGTCTTGGATTTAGCATTTCTAAACAGTTATTTTCAAACAGGTTTGCGTAATTTAATGGATAACGCCGTTATTCAAGCGGCGACACAAGAAAGTGATATACAATCAGATGATTTTTATAAAGTAGATGAAATTCCTTTCGATTTCAATCGACGTCGAATGAGCGTGATTATCAAAGAGTTTAAAACGCGAGAAACACGCTTAATTACCAAAGGTGCGGTTGAAGAAATGCTCTTGGTCTGCACACAGGTGCTTTTAGATGGCGAAATTGTGCCCTTAACAGAGACACTGCGTCAAAAAATTACCAAAGACGTTGAAGCTTTAAATCGAGATGGTTTGCGCGTTCTAGCAATTGCCGATAAAAAAGTCGAAGCGGCTGAATGGGAGTATACAACTAAAGATGAATCAGAGTTGATTTTACAAGGCTATCTTGCTTTCTTAGATCCACCAAAAGAAACAGCGGCGGCAGCTATTCACGCCTTGCATCAACATAATGTAGCTGTGAAAGTATTAACGGGGGACAATCAGTATGTGACGCATTCTGTTTGTAAAGAAGTTGGTCTGGCTGGCGAAAAAATTATTACAGGAAATGAACTTCAACAATTAAACCAAGAAGAATTAAGAAAAACCGTTCAAGCGTATAATATTTTCGCCAAAATTACGCCTGACCAAAAAGTTCGTATTGTAAATGCGTTAACTGAAAATGGTCAAACTGTTGGCTTTTTAGGTGATGGAATAAATGATGCTGGAGCAATGCGTGCTGCTGATGTAGGAATCTCTGTTGATACAGCTGTCGATGTAGCGAAAGAATCGGCGGATGTAATTTTATTGAGAAAAGATTTAATGGTTTTGGAAAAAGGAATTTTATCTGGACGGCGCGTGTTTACGAACACGATGAAGTACGTCAAATTAACAGCAAGTTCTAATTTTGGCAATGTGTTTTCCGTGATCCCAGCAAGTATCTTTTTACCATTTTTACCGATTGCTCCGATTCAATCGCTATTATTAAATCTAATTTACGATACTTCGTGTATGTCAGTTCCTTGGGACAAAGTAGATGAAGAATACGTAGAAAAACCAAAAAAATGGGAACCAAAATCAATTGGTAATTTTATGCGTTGGTTTGGCCCAACGAGTTCTATTTTTGATATTGTTACCTATTTATTTATGTATTTCATTGTGTGTCCGGCTATCCTAGGTGGCTCATTCTTTGAATTAAATGGAGCAGATCAATTGCTCTTTATCGGTATTTTCCATGCAGGGTGGTTCATTGAGTCCTTATGGTCCCAAATGCTCGTCTTGCATTTCCTACGAACAGAAAAAATGCCTTTCCTTCAAAGTAGTGCTTCTGGAATTATGACGTTAGTCACTACAGCAGGGATTGTTCTCGGAACTGTTTTACCCTTTACCGCTTTCGGTGCAGAACTAGGATTTGTCGGTTTATCACCAAGCTATTTCTTGTATTTAATCCCGACAATTGTTGCTTATTTAGCACTGGTTGCGTTCATTAAAGTTTTATACGTCAAACGTTACGGTCAATTACTGTAACTGATTTGTACTATTATATATAGAAAAATTTTTTTACTTTTCTTTCAAGGTTGAGGAGGTGTCGGTTTTTATGACAGCTCCTCGTTGTTGTTTTAAGTGACTGTGCGAATTTTTTTATGGATTTATTTGTCATTTACAGTTAGTATGGCTAGTAGAGACTTTCCAAAAAGAACGAGCTTTTTGGTAATAAGGAGATAAAACGAGCTAATGACCAAAACAAACCAACTTTCAACTTCAACGCCGATGTTCGATCGGTCGGCCTATATTCATATTCCATTTTGTGAGCATATTTGTTATTATTGCGATTTTAACAAGGTCTTTTTAGAAGGACAACCAGTTGATGAATATATTCAGAGTTTATTAAAAGAAATTCAACTTACGCAAGCATTGTATCCAGAACAAGAAATGAAAACCATCTATATTGGCGGAGGCACGCCAACTTCATTATCAGCGAAACAGTTAGATGTGCTACTAAAAGGGGTTCGCGAACAGCTAACGTTTGATGACCGAAATGAATTTACGGTGGAAGCAAACCCTGGGGATTTAACCCAAGAAAAATTACAAGTCATGAAAAACTATGGCGTCAATCGTCTTTCGATGGGCGTTCAGACATTTGATGATCGCTTGCTCAAAAAAATCGGTCGCAAGCACACCGCCGCAGATGTTTATGAAACAATGAAATTTTTAGAAAAAGAAAATTTTACCAATGTCAGTATTGACTTAATCTATGCTTTACCTGGACAAACATTGGAAAGTTTTCGCGATACTTTGACAAGAGCCTTAGCATTGGACTTGCCACACTATTCGCTTTATTCATTAATTCTTGAAAATAAAACAATGTTCATGAACTGGGTTCGTCAAGGACGGTTACAGCTGCCTGAAGAAGAAATCGAAGCACAAATGTTTGACGAAACGATTGAAGCAATGGAGAAAAAAGGACGTCACCAATATGAAGTCAGTAATTTTGCTTTAACAGGAAAAGAAAGCCAGCATAATCTGGCTTATTGGAATAATGACCACTACTATGGATTTGGCGCAGGTGCCAGCGGCTATCTTGGGCAAACTCGTTACAAAAATCACGGTCCAATCCAACATTATTTGAAACCCTTGCGAGAAAATCAATTGCCAATTGTGGAGACTGAAGAATTAACTCGTCTAAATCAAATAGAAGAGGAGCTATTTTTAGGCTTACGTAAAAAAGTAGGTATTTCTAAACAAAAATTCCAACAAAAATTTCAGGAACCAATTGAAGCGATTTATGGAGAGGTCATTCAACGCTTAATCAAAGAAGAATTATTAATTGAAGAAGCAGATATCTTACGTTTAACGAAAAAAGGACTATTTGTGGGGAATAATGTTTTTGAAGCATTTTTGTTAAGTGAAAAAGAGTAAAAAAATAAAAAAATCATCGAAGTGTGACAAAGCATTTCGATGATTTTTTTATTACAAAAGTTGGTATTGATGGTTTTTGAAGGTGGTTTGCAGTGATTAGCACTCTTGCGTGAAGAGTGCTAAAAAGTTGCGTATTTCCCTTGACAAAAAGGTAAGGACTTGTTATATTAGTATATGTAGTTAGCACTTAGATGTTAAGAGTGCTAATGAAGGGTGGTAATAACGATGATTACAGAAAGACAACAAAATATCTTGAGACTTATCATCCAAAATTACACGAACACGGGCTTACCTGTCGGTTCT
The DNA here is from genome assembly GCF_050536905.1 of Enterococcus sp. DIV1328a. Lineage (NCBI taxonomy): Bacteria > Bacillati > Bacillota > Bacilli > Lactobacillales > Enterococcaceae > Enterococcus > Enterococcus sp. DIV1328a. Next base: position 1,077,235 of record NZ_CP172912.1, read on the forward strand.
AAGAAATTGATGGAGGATGGCATTGCCTCTAGTTCTGCCACAATTCGTAATGATATGAAAGCATTAGAAGAATACGGCTTATTAGCTAAGACCCATTCTTCTTCAGGGCGAATCCCCTCAATGGCTGGTTATCGTTACTACGTGGATCATCTTTTACAACCAACACAAGTAGAAGAGAACGAACTTAGAAGGATCCGTCAATCTTTTGGAAAAGAATTTCATGAGATTAATGATATTATTCGACAATCAGCTGAAATTCTATCAGAATTGACAAGTTATACTGCTTTTTCATTAGGACCTGAAGTGAAAGAACGGAAATTAACCGGCTTTCGAATGGTTCCTTTGAATGATCGGCAAGTCCTTGCTATTATAGTGACAGATAAAGGCAATGTTGAAAACCAAGTATTTGCCATTCCTGCCGCTGTTTCTAGCCAAGATCTTGAAAAAATGACACAAATCATCAATGATAAGTTGGTTGGACAACCTTTGTTGACCGTTTATCATCGTTTGCGGACGGAGATTCCGATGATTTTACATCGCTATTTCCAAACGCCAGAAGGAATGATGAACTTATTCGATGAGATGTTAGGACATGCCTTTGAAGAAAAAGTCTTTGTCGGTGGTCGCATGAATTTGTTAGATTTTGGCATCAAACAAGATATTGAACAATTGAAATCTGTCTATTCCTTTATGCAAAATTCTGATGAGCTGACGCATTTATTAAATGGTTCTGCAACAACAGAAAATCCAATTGTTTTTCGTATCGGCTCAGAAATTGGCAACAATCTCTTAGAAGATATGAGCATGATCACTGCTACGTATGAAGTATCAGGACATGGCAAAGGAACAATTGCCCTGCTAGGACCAACCAGTATGCCGTATTCAAAAATATTCGGTTTGGTAGACACGTTTCGACATGAGCTAGCTTCACAACTAGGTGACTATTACCGTTTTTTAGGTAATTAAGCAAACCTTGTTAGGATAAGAAGTAGATGCATAAAGAGAAAGGAAGTTGCTGAAGTGAGTAAAAAAGAAGAGAAGCAAGAAGAATTACAAGAAGAAATGGAAGCTGTTGATGCTGCTGGCGTTTCTGAAGTAGAAGTTGAAGCAACAGAGATTGAAAATCTTAAAGCAGAGCTTTCCGAAATGGAAGACAAGTTCTTGCGGGCAAGAGCCGAAATTGCTAATATGAGCAATCGAAATAAAAACGAACGAGAATTATTAGTTCGTTACCGCTCACAAGATTTAGGTAAAAAGATTTTACCATCTATTGATAATTTAGAACGAGCAATGGCTATTGAAGTATCAGATGAACAAGGCGAAAGCTTGAAAAAAGGTATTTCGATGGTGCTAGAAAGTATTACTGTGGCTTTAAAAGAAGAAGGAATTGAAGAAATCCCAGCAATGGGTGAAACCTTTGATCCAAATTTACATCAAGCCGTTCAAACAGTCCCTGCTTCTGAAGAAACCCCAGCAGATACCATTGTTGAAGTTCTACAAAAAGGGTACAAATTACAAGATCGTGTGTTACGACCATCCATGGTCATTGTTGCACAATAACAAACGTTAATTAAAAATATATTATTATAGAAAACTAATACAGATTGGAGATATTCACTATGAGTAAAATTATTGGTATTGACTTAGGAACAACAAACTCAGCTGTCGCAGTACTAGAAGGCGGCGAAGCAAAAATTATTGCAAACCCAGAAGGTAACCGCACAACTCCTTCGGTCGTTTCATTCAAAAACGGCGAAATTCAAGTGGGCGAAGTAGCAAAACGTCAAGCTGTTACAAATCCTAACACGATTTCATCTATTAAACGTCACATGGGTGAAGCTGGCTACAAAGTTGATGTTGAAGGAAAATCATATACACCACAAGAAGTTTCTGCAATGATCTTACAATATTTAAAAGGTTTTGCTGAAGACTATTTAGGTGAAAAAGTTGAAAAAGCAGTTATTACAGTTCCTGCATATTTCAACGATGCGCAACGTCAAGCAACAAAAGATGCTGGTAAAATTGCTGGTTTAGAAGTAGAACGGATCGTTAACGAACCAACAGCAGCAGCTTTAGCTTATGGTTTAGATAAAACAGACAAAGATGAAAAAATTCTTGTCTTTGACCTTGGTGGTGGTACATTCGACGTGTCAATCCTTGAATTAGGCGATGGCGTTTTCGATGTATTATCAACAGCCGGTGATAACAACCTAGGTGGGGATGACTTTGATAATAAGATCATTGACTACATGGTTGCAGAATTTAAAAAAGAAAATGGCATTGACTTAGCTAACGATAAAATGGCATTACAACGTTTGAAAGATGCTGCTGAAAAAGCGAAAAAAGACTTATCAGGTGTAACAAGCACACAAATCAGCTTGCCATTTATTACTGCTGGCGAAGCAGGACCATTGCACTTAGAAATGAACTTAACTCGTGCAAAATTTGATGAATTAACAAGTGATTTAGTTGAACGTACAAAAGTACCAGTACGTCAAGCCTTGAAAGATGCTGGATTAAATCCTTCTGAAATCGACGAAGTTATCCTAGTTGGTGGTTCAACACGTATTCCAGCTGTAGTTGAAGCTGTTCGCAAAGAAACAAACAAAGAACCAAACAAATCAGTTAACCCTGACGAAGTAGTAGCAATGGGTGCTGCAATCCAAGGTGGCGTAATCACTGGTGATGTTAAAGACGTTGTCTTATTAGACGTAACACCGTTGTCATTAGGGATTGAAACTATGGGTGGCGTATTTACAAAATTAATTGATCGTAACACTACGATTCCAACAAGTAAATCACAAGTCTTCTCAACTGCTGCTGACAATCAACCAGCTGTTGATATTCACGTTTTACAAGGTGAACGTCCAATGGCCGCTGATAATAAAACATTAGGTCGTTTCCAATTAACAGATATTCCTGCGGCTCCTCGTGGTGTGCCACAAATTGAAGTAAGCTTTGACATTGATAAAAACGGGATTGTAAATGTTCGTGCGAAAGACTTAGGCACTCAAAAAGAACAAACAATCACGATTAAATCTTCTTCAGGTTTATCTGATGATGAAATCGAACGTATGGTGAAAGATGCTGAAGCAAACGCTGAAGCAGATAAACAACGTAAAGAAGAAGTTGACTTACGTAACGATGCGGATGCTTTATTATTCACTGTTGATAAAACATTGAAAGAATTAGAAGGAAAAGTAGACGCTGAAGAAGTGAAAAAAGCAGAAGATGCGCGTGATGAATTAAAAGCAGCCATCGAAGCAAACGATATCGAACAAATGAAAGCAAAACGTGATTCATTGAATGAAATCGTCCAAAACTTAACAGTAAAACTTTACGAACAAGCTGCGCAACAACAAGCACAAGAAAATCCTGAAGCTGCCCAAGGTGGCGCTGATGATGTTGTTGATGCTGATTTTGAAGAAGTAAATGGTGATGACAAATAATCAATAACAATTGATTTTAGGGACTGGATCATTAGTACAATGACTAATGTCCCAGTCCCTTGTCTTTTGTGAGAAAATCAACCACAATCAAGTTAGCAAGAAACTATTTAGGTTTTGAAAGAACTGTGGTATGATTACAACGATGTTAAACAAGCTGAAAATACCTATTCACAGCTAGTAACACTGATTCAAGGTGTGACAGATAATCCAACCAGAGAGACCGAAAGCAATCGATGAATTTGGCTGGTTCTAAACACATTGTAAAGTTTGAAGAAAGTTGGAGGGAAGTCAATGGCGACGAAACGAGATTATTATGAAGTGCTAGGATTAGCAAAAGGTGCTTCAGATGATGAAATTAAAAAAGCATACCGCAAACTTTCCAAAAAGTACCATCCAGATATTAACAAAGAAGCCGATGCGGAAGAAAAATTTAAAGAAGTTTCTGAAGCGTATGAAGTATTAAGTGATCCACAGAAAAAAGCGGCCTATGACCAATATGGCCATGCAGGAACTGATCCTAATTACGGTGGCGGCGCTGGTGGCTTTGGCGGTTTCGGTGGCGGCGGATTTAGCAGTAGTGGTTTTGGTGGATTCGAAGATATTTTCGATTCATTCTTTGGCGGCGGCGGTGGCCGTTCTGTTGATCCAAATGCACCAAGACAAGGCGCCGATTTACAATATACAATTCAATTGAAATTTGAAGAAGCTATTTTCGGTGTCGAAAAAGAGATTAAGTACAATCGAGAAGATACTTGTGCAACCTGTGGCGGTAATGGCGCCAAACCAGGCACACACCCAGAAACTTGTCATAAATGTCATGGCTCTGGAACAATCAATGTTGAACGTCAAACGCCATTAGGTCGTATGATGAGTCGTCAAACTTGTGATGTGTGTCATGGCACAGGGAAAGAAATCAAAGAACCATGTCCAACTTGTCATGGCACAGGTCATGAGAAAAAAGCACATACTGTCAAAGTAAATGTGCCTGCTGGAGTAGAAGACGGCCAACAAATGCGCTTAGCTAACCAAGGAGAAGCGGGTACCAATGGTGGACCATATGGTGATTTATATGTAGTCTTTCGTGTTGAAGATAGTGATATTTTCGATCGAGATGGCGCAGAAATCTACTACGATTTACCAGTAAGTTTCGTCCAAGCGGCTCTAGGGGACGAAGTAACTGTCCCAACTGTTCATGGTGACGTGAAATTAAAAATTCCGGCTGGTACACAAACTGGCACAAACTTCCGCTTAAGAGGCAAAGGTGCGCCACGTTTACGTGGTGGGGGCAATGGTGATCAACACGTGAAAGTGAAATTAATAACACCAAAAAATCTTAATGAAGAACAAAAGGATGCCCTACGAGCTTTTGCAAAAGCTGGCGGACAAAATGTAACTGAACAACAAGAAGAAGGCTTCTTTGATAAAATGAAAGATGCGTTTGGCGGTAAGAAGAAAAAATAAAAGAGACAACCCAGTAAGTCATGAATATTTCGTGGCTTGCTGGGTTTATTTTTCCTTTACATTTGAATAAAGTTATATTACGATGAGAAAAAAGGGTGAATATTATGGTGCTAGATATTGGTAAAAATATCCAGATGTTGAGGTGTAAAAAAGGATTATCTAGAGAATCCCTCTGTGAAGATGAAAGTAAACTTTCTGTCAGGCAATTAACTAGAATAGAAAATGAAAACGCAAACACTACGATTAGTGTACTAAACTTTATAGCGAAGCAATTTTAGGATGTAGCATGTTTCAAAAAAAAATAATTTTATTCATGCATAGAAGCAGTAGGTTTAAAACAATTTCAACAAGTACATGTAAGAGAATATGGTGAATTCATGTTTGATTTTATCCGTTCGCAAGAGATTAATAAAAATGAATCTTTAGAGGACTGTATAGAATGTAAGTTTTTACCTGTTTGTGATGGGGGTTGCTATTATAAGAGATTCAGTAAAACGTTTAAATGCCCCAAAAATTCATTTGAGAGTAATTCTATCCCTCTAGTGCATGAATTTTCAGAAAGGATGTATCTTAATGGAAGAAGTGATTAAATGTCAGAACCTCACTAAAAAATTTGGACAAGAACTCATTTTTGAAGATTTATCTTTTGCAATTAATAAAGGAGAAATTTTTGTGATTCTTGGTAAGAATGGCGCAGGTAAATCAACCTTGATTAAAATTCTGTTGGGAATGATCTATGCGACCAAGGGAGAAGTAAAATATGCTGGAATTAAAAAAAATAATTCTGCTCAGCTATATAGCAAAATGGGAGCAGTTTTGGAATCAGTAGATAATATCTACCCTTTTTTATCCGGGATAGAAAATATTCGTTATTTTCTAAGTTTATCTGGAAAATCATACAAGAAGGAAAAACAAAAAGTTCATCAATGGGTCCAACGCTTTCAGTTGCAACAAGCTATTCACAAACCGGCAGGAGCTTATTCACGAGGTATGCAACAAAAATTAGCCATTATTTGTGCGTTAGTTAAAGAAACAGATATTTTATTTTTAGATGAACCAACCTTAGGTTTAGATTTTCAGTCAAATAAAGAAATTATGGCAATTATTGAAGAATTAGCGCACCAAGAGCAAAAAACAATTGTCTTAACCTCCCATCAAGCGGATGTTTTAGAAACCTTGTCAGATCGAGTCTTGTTGTTAAATAACGGTAAGCAATTATATTATGGTAGCTATTCGACCTTTATAAAACAATTTGAATCTGATATGTATGAAATAGTTTTTAATTTTTTAGGAGAACCCTCAAAAGAAATAATTCTTGAAGGAGAGGAAACAGCACAGCTAGAACTACAAAATTTAATCAAACAAGGGTACCAAATTAATAGATTTGAAAAACGTAAGAAAAACATTGAAGAAATTTTAAGGGAGGTTTATCATGAAAATTCTACAAGCATTCGTTGGTGAACTTCGTAAATATTTATTTGAAATTAAAATGTATTACCCTGACCAAATTGTGAGTACAGTGGTTACGATTTTTATTTTTATTGGTATGGGATTAATGAGCGGAAACACGTCGGAAAGCTCTTTTTATATTGGATTTGTCTATTGGTTTTTATTAAGTAGTTTAATTGGCGAAGCCTCAGTTTCAACTTCTAGTGAAAAACAAATGGGTGTTTTGGAACAATTAATGATTCAACCAATCGGTTTGAAAAAACTAATTTTAATTCGTTCGAGTATTTGGGGTGTCGTTAATTTAGTGAAAGTTCTTGTAGCACTTATTATTTTAAAAGTGATTTTAAATTTAACTTTAGGCTTCCATATGCTCTTGGTTCCTATTTTTTTTATTGCAAGTCTCGGAATTCTTGGGTTTACGATGCTTTTGTGTGGCCTAACGTTAAAGTTTACTAAAACAGCTTCTTTTGAGTCGATTATTTCATATGGAATAATGATTTTATCAGGTGCGATTTTTCCTCTGGGATTATTACCTAATTGGCTTCAAAAAATAGGTCAATTACTACCTATTACTAAAGGAATCAAAATTAGTCAAACCTTGATTCAAGGTGAAGCAATTTCTAGTGGAGAATATCTATTATTTATTATTATTTCTGTTAGTTATCTGACTTTAGGAATTTTAGCGTTTGATAGTATTTATGACAAGAGTAAATCTGCAGGTGTAGATCGTAGATATTAACAGAATAAGCTGACTCTCTTAAAAGTTTATTGAAAAGTAAACTTTTAAGAGCTTTTTTATTTCCAAACATTTTACGAGAATATTTTAAAATTTAGCGTATACTTAATATAAGCAAGTTAGGAGGGCATATTTATGAAACCATATGTTTATGTAATCAGTGATATTCATGGACAAGCAGATTTGTTTGATGCCTTACTCACAGACTATGACCCAGTCGAGCATCAGCTAGTTTTAATTGGTGATTTAAACGACCGTGGTTCGCATTCTAAAGCCTGTTTTCTCAAAGGAAAAGAACTTGTCGAGCAACACGGCGCTGTTTATTTACGAGGCAATCATGAAGAATATTTTTTGCAGTTTCTTCAAAATCCAGAGGACTGGTTTGCAGGATATGTTCGCAATGGTGGCAAGGAAACAATTGAAAGTCTCTTGCATCCAGGAGCTACTGCAGAATACTCACCAACAGAAATGGCCTTAATGATCCGTAGTCGCTATCCAGAGTTAATTGATTTTTTAACAAAACGACCGCTTTATTTTGAATGGCAGCATTACTTATTTGTGCATGCTGGGGTTGATTTAACGATGGAAGATTGGCGGCAAACAGCACCTAAGGATTTTTTGTGGATTCGCGAACCCTTTCATCAAGGGAAAAATAATACAGGCAAGACCATTGTTTTTGGTCATACCATTACTCCGATGTTACATGGTGATATGCAGACCACGGACCTTTGGCAAAGTGATGGAAAAATTGGGATAGATGGTGGTGCTATTTTTGGTGGCTCTGTGCATGGTGTGATTTTTAATGAAAAAGGCATTGTCCAAGATATCGAATATCAAAAACGCACCCCTGCATGGCAACCAGAATTTTGATTCCTTAATCGCACGAATCAGTTACCTCACTTCTATATTTAGAAGCAAAAATATGCTAAAATAGATAAGTATGCATAAGAAAAGAGGTATCTAGTTAATGGCAGAAGCTTATAACGAAGAAGTAGTAGCGCTACTTCAAAAAGAATTGACAACGTATCGTTCAAAACAAATAACAACGGTTTTAACTTTATTAAATGAAGGAAATACAGTTCCTTTTATTGCCCGTTACCGGAAAGAAATGACTGGAAGTTTAGATGAAGTCCAAATCCGTGAAATAGAAGAACGTTATCATTATTTACAAAACTTGAAAAAGCGGAAAGAAGAAGTTCTCCGTTTAATTGAAGAGCAAGGAAAACTAACAAAAGAACTCAAAACAGATATTCAAAAAGCAGTAAAAATGCAACAAGTGGAAGATTTATATCGACCATATAAACAAAAACGTCGGACTAAAGCGACTATCGCGAAAGAAAAAGGGTTGGAACCATTAGCAGATTGGTTGCTCTCTTTACCTGAAAACGCGGATATCTTAGCCAAAGCGGCTACTTTTATTAATGAAGAAAAAGAAGTTGCAACCGCCGAGATAGCCTTGCAAGGTGCTCATGAAATTTTAGCAGAACGTATTAGCGATGAACCAAAATACCGAACATGGTTACGTGATTATATGGTTAAACATGCGCAATACGTTAGCGTAGTTAAGGATGAAGAAAAAGACGAAAAGCGGACCTATGAAATGTATTACGATTTTGCAGAACCAGTTAGCAAAATGGTGCCGCACCGTGTCTTAGCAACGAATCGTGGTGAAAAAGAAGACATTTTAAAGGTTTCACTTGTCGCTGATGAAACAAAAATTAATGATTATTTCCAACGTCAACTAATCGGCAAACAAGCAACAAGTTTTGCTGCTCCATACATTGAGGCTGCTTATTTAGATAGCTATAAACGATTTATTGGACCAGCGATTGAACGGGAGATCCGCAATGAATTAACAGAAAAAGCTGATGAACAAGCGATTGCAATTTTCGGTGAAAATTTACGTAATTTATTATTACAGTCACCACTTAAAGGAAAAGTTGTTCTAGGATTTGACCCGGCTTATCGGACAGGTTGTAAATTAGCAGTTGTCGATGAAACTGGTAAAGTTTTAGCAATTCAAGTGATTTATCCACATAAACCAGCGACTGCTGCGAAACGTGAAGCCGCTGGTCCAGCCTTTAAAAAGATCATTGAAGACTATCAAGTGGACATGGTAGCTATTGGAAACGGAACGGCAAGTCGTGAATCTGAATTGTTTGTGGCAGAGCAATTAAAAGCGGTGAAACGGGACGTCTTTTACGTGATTGTTAATGAAGCAGGGGCTTCCGTTTACTCTGCGAGTGAAGTGGCTCGTAAAGAGTTTCCTGATTTACAAGTCGAAGAACGAAGTGCGGTCAGCATTGCACGTCGTTTACAAGATCCGTTGGCAGAATTAGTAAAAATTGATCCCAAAGCAGTCGGGGTCGGTCAATATCAGCATGACGTATCACAAAAACGTCTTGCCGAGCAATTGGATTTTGTTGTAGAAACTGCGGTAAACCAAGTTGGTGTTGATGTGAATACAGCGAGTGCTCAACTTTTACAACATATTTCTGGCTTAAATAAAACAACGGCGCAAAACTTAGTCACTTATCGTGATGAAAATGGTGTCTTTACAGCACGAAATCAAGTCAAAAAAGTACCTCGTTTAGGACCAAAAGCATTTGAACAAGCAATTGGCTTTTTACGAATTCCTAATGGCAAAAATGTGTTAGATAACACTGGCATTCACCCAGAAAGTTATCCAGTAGCACAAGCAATTTTAGAAAAAGCAGAGATTGCTTCTAAAGAATTAGGGACAGCAGAAGCTATCGAAAAATTGAAACAGTTACCAGTGAATCAATTAGCTACTGAGTTAGAAGTAGGTTCAGAAACACTCACAGATATTATTGCTAGTTTAATCCAACCAGGTCGTGATATGCGCGATGAGATGTCCGCGCCGCTTTTACGTAAAGACGTGTTGACGATGGAAGATTTGAAACCAGGAATGGAAATGCAAGGGACTGTTCGAAACGTAATTGACTTTGGTGCGTTTGTCGATATTGGTGTGAAGCAAGATGGCTTAGTCCACATTTCTAAGTTAAGTACTAAATTTGTTAAGCACCCAACGGATGTTGTTGCGGTGGGTGATGTAGTCACAGTTTGGGTAGAAGATGTTGACTTGAAAAAGGGGCGTATTAGTTTAACCATGTTGCCTCGGGCTGATAGAAAAGAGTAACAATGAAAGAGTCTCAACCAGTCTTGATGACAGATCAAGCGCTTCAAACGCTAGTGGAAAAAATTTCAATCGTATTTTTTCAGAAACCTTTTCTGCATCAAGCTACATTTAATCGGCGGTTAAAAACTACGGGCGGTCGCTATCATTTAGCTTCGCATCACCTGGATTTTAATCCAACTGTCTTTTTAAAGTATGGACAAGAGGAACTGGAAAAAGTCATTAAGCATGAGTTATGTCACTATCATTTACATTTAGCTGGCAAAGGCTATCAGCATAAAGATAAGGACTTTAAAGAGTTATTGGCTAAGACTGGCGGTGCCCGTTATGCACCGCCTTTAGTAGAACGGAAAAAAGCAGTTTTCCATCAGTACCAATGTCAGTCTTGTGGAGAAGTCATCCTCAGAAAACGACGAATTGATACGACACGATATGTCTGCGGAAAATGTCATGGGCGTTTGTCCTGGCAAGCGAAAAAAGAACAAATCTAACGATTCTGGTCTTTGTTATCTTGACAAAGACCAGTAATTATTTTAGGATAAATAAGTGCTCTTAAAATGCAGATGTGTTGGAATTGGCAGACAAGCATGATTGAGGGTCATGTGGACAGATGTCCGTGTGGGTTCGAGTCCCATCATCTGCATCAACTAGTATAACAAGAGGTCGGGACAGAAGTGTTTAACTCCGAGAAATAAGAAGGAGTTGCTTCTGTTCCCGCCGTTTATCAGTTTTTGAGCGTGGAGCAAAAATCCAAAGTGATTTTTGTCCCACGCTCTTGTTTATTACGGAAAAACCATCAATTTTTTATTAAATTCTGATATTTATTATTGCTTTTTCATTATAGTTGGCGTAACTTTAGAGTATAAATTTGTGAAGCGAGGGAGTCCGTGTGAGAAATTTTAAAAAATCCGATAAATTAAATAACGTAAGTTACGATGTCCGTGGTCCTGTTTTAGAAGAAGCAGAACGCATGCAAGAAGAGGGCATACGTATTTTGAAATTAAATACAGGGAATCCAGCGCCATTTGGTTTTGATGCCCCAAATGAAATTGTTCGCGACATGATTGTAAATGTTCGCGATTCAGAAGGTTATTCCGATTCAAAAGGTATTTTTTCTGCAAGAAAAGCGATTGAACAATATTGCCAATTAAAAAAATTTCCTAATGTAACGATTAATGATATTTACACTGGTAATGGCGTGAGTGAACTAATTACCATGTGTATGCAAGGCTTGTTAAATAACGGCGATGAAGTACTTGTGCCAATGCCAGACTATCCTTTATGGACTGCATCTGTTTCTTTGGCGGGCGGTACGCCCGTTCATTATATTTGTGATGAGCAAGCAGAATGGTATCCAGACATTGATGATATAAAATCAAAAATAACTTCGAATACAAAAGCAATCGTTATTATAAATCCAAATAATCCGACTGGTGCTTTATATCCGAAAGAGTTATTACTAGAAATTGTCGAAGTGGCACGTCAAAATGATTTAATTATTTACTCTGATGAAATTTATGATCGTTTGGTCATGGATGGTTTGGTTCATGTACCGATTGCTACATTAGCACCTGATTTATTTGTCGTAACATTGAATGGTTTGTCAAAATCACATCGAGTGGCAGGCTTCCGATGCGGTTGGATGGTGTTAAGTGGAGATAAATCACGAGTAAAAGGGTATATCGAAGGGCTAAATATGCTTGCTTCCATGCGGTTATGCTCGAATGTGTTGTCACAACAAATCATTCAAACCGCATTAGGCGGCTATCAAAGTGTCGATGATTTACTTTTACCAGGTGGCAGAATTTACGAACAACGAGAATTTATTTACAATGCGATAAATGATATTCCTGGTTTATCAGCCGTGAAGCCTAAAGCAGCTTTCTATATTTTCCCGAAAATTGATACGGCCAAATTTGACATTTATGATGATGAAAAATTTGTTTTAGATTTCTTACACAAACATCATATTTTATTAGTCCATGGTGGTGGGTTCAACTGGCAACAACCCGATCACTTCCGTATTGTTTATTTACCGAAGATGGAAGACTTAAAAACTACAGCAGATAAAATGCGTGAATTTTTAAGTACCTACAAACAAAAATAAAAGAACTACCAAAAAATAGCCTCTAACGAAGCTATTTTTTGGTAGTTCTTGTTTTATCAACAATACTATTCTGCGGTTTCACATGCTTTTTTACTAATAATCATTCGGTTGGTATATTTTTCTTCCATATCAGGACTAGGATTTGCTACTACGATGAGATAAGAATTTTCATACTCCTTCTCCACAAAGCCTGAATAATTTGTTTTTTCCCAAATGAAGTGAACCTTTTTCTCTTCGGCCATACAATAACACTCCTTTTTAATAAAAATGAACCTATTTATTTTCTAAGAAAACCTTAGATAATGTTCTTGCAGTATATTATGCAATAAAGTACAATAAAAGCATAATGCGAATTCGCATATTTTGACAAAATCCCCATTTTGCAAGGAAAATGGCCGATATAAATAGGAGCTATTGTGATGAATTCTTTAGGTGCAGTTATTAAAGAAATTAGAAAAAATAGAAAATTGACACAGAAAATGTTATCAGAAGACATCTGTTCGCAAAGTGTTTTAAGTCGCATTGAAAACAATGAAGAGTTGCCAAACGTTCTCGTAATGCAACAACTTTGTGATCGTTTAGGTGTGACTGTTGACCAGATTATGCGTTATAAATCTGGTGATGTGCATGTTGTTACGTATTCATTTGAAAAAATGGCTGAATATTTTCGCCATAAAAAATATCAATTATTATTAAATTATTTAAAGGAAAATCGTATTGAAGAACAATTGTATTTAGATACGGACTGGCAAAAATATTATTATTATTTAGGTAGTTGTGAATTGTTTGTTCTAAATGATTATGAAAAAGCTATTGCTAGCTTGCGTAAAGGGTTATCTTTCACCTATAAAGCCGATAAGTTAAATGTTTCTGATTTAGAGATTCAATTAATTAGTTGTCTAGGTGCCACTTATGGTTACATGGGCAATCGAGTAGAAGCAGAACGATTTTTAAGTTTGAGTATTCATTATTTTAATCAATTGCCAAATGAACGCAGTAATGCAGAGTTAACGAAAATATTTTTTAATTATGCTGATTTCTTATTTAAAAATTATACAGAAAAAGATGCCGAAATTTATGTGGATCAAGGAATTACTTGGGCCCGCAAAAAAAATAGTTATTATTATTTAAGTGAATTATTAAATCTAAAATATTTAGTTTTAATGAGAAAGAATAAACACGAAGAAGCAGAACGTTATCTGAACTTAGCGCAACAAATGAAAAATGTGGAAAGTGGCAATCTTTAAAAAATCCTCAGAATTGCTTAAAAGGTCTACACCATTTCTTGACTTTTGTACTGATTAAGAGTACTTTTGAAGTAAGTAAAATAAAGAAAGAAGGATGAAGATGAAAACATTTATCTTTGCAGACAAGTTCTTTTTAAAAAGCGATGTTAAAGGACCTGGTTATTTAGAAATCACGGATGGTATCTTTGGTAATTATACAAAAGATGAACCGCAAGGGGACGTAAAAATTATTCGTGAGGAAGGCAAATGGATTGCCCCAGGTTTAGTCGATACTCATATTCATGGTTACATGAATCATGACGTAATGGATAACGATGCAGAAGGCATTAAAGTGATGTCTGAAGGCTTGTTATCTTGTGGTGTAACTTCATTTTTACCAACAACATTAACTTCAAGTAAAGAACGTTTAACAGACGTTGCACGTACGATTGGTCAAGTCTACCAAGAAGTACCTGGTGCAAAAATTCAAGGGATTTACTTTGAAGGACCTTTCTTTACTGAAGAACATAAAGGCGCACAAAATCCAAGTTATTTTGGAGATCCAGACCTTGATACATTCCACGAATGGCAAGAAGCTTCAGGCGGAATTATTAAGAAAATTGCGTTGGCTCCAGAACGTAATGGTGTGAAAGAATTTGTTGAAACCGTTACAGATGAAGGTGTCGTTGTTGCTTTAGGCCATAGTAATGCGACCTTAGAAGAAGCTGATGTGGCAGTTGAAGCAGGCGCTAGCGTTTTTGTTCATGCATATAATGGGATGCGCGGCTTAAATCACCGTGAACCAGGGATGGTTGGTGCATTGTTAACGTTACAACACGTTTTCTCTGAATTAATTTGTGATGGACACCATGTACATCCGCAAGCGGCTGAAGTATTGATGGAAAAAGCGGGCCATGATCACGTTGCGTTAATTACAGACTGCATGATGGCTGGCGGTATGCCAGATGGCAACTACAATTTAGGTGAATTTCCTGTTGTGGTAGCAGAAGGAACGGCTCGTTTGGATACTGGGAACTTAGCAGGTAGTATTTTAAAACTAAAAGAAGCAATTAAAAATGTAGTTGATTGGGGTATTGCAACACCTGCACAAGCAATTATGATGGCTTCATTAGTTCCTGCGATTAGCTGTAAAATTGATGATCAATGTGGCATGATTGCAAATGGTCGCGATGCTGACTTTATCGTATTAGAACCAACCATGGAATTAGCAGCCACTTATTTAGATGGCGTTGAACGTTATCGAGCATAAGACACAAGAAAAAGCTTGCGGAAATTTATCCGCAAGCTTTTTTTATAATTCTTTTGGTAAAATCGCAGAAGTGATTTCTTTGTTCTCGTAGGCAATAAAAAAATCGATTAATTGCTTGTCAAATTGCTCAATATCCTCTTTGTAAAGGGAGCTAGGAATCACAAAGGTTTGCTCTAGGGTGCCTGCTAGATAATCGCCATCTAAACTTTGGGCGACAACTAAAAATTCTTGTTTGCGCCAATGTTCCACATCTGTTTCAGAAATGGTTTCTGGAGAGGCTAAAAATTTACAATTTTCGACAAACTGTTCATCAATTTCTTCACTGAAAGTTAATTCAGCATCCTCTTCTTGAGGTTGAGAGAGGATTGCTTGCAAAAATGTTTGTGGTTTTGCATCGGGTAATGTTTCTTTTAGCTGTTCAAAATCCAATGAAAGTTCCTCCTTATTGTTTGTTTAAAATAGTTACTGAAAAATCAATGGGTGAATTTGTTTTAAGGCTTTTGGCTTCTAAGATGATTTTTTCAGCCAACAAATCGTTTCCGTTATATACAGGTGTCACGCGATAACGAACGGTTTCGCCGCGATCAAGAGCTGCCCGAATCTGATTTTCATATTTCGTCATATAAGGAGTGTTGACAGGATTCTGATACAAGGTGGTTAAGTTACGTGGATCATCACCACTGCCTCCCATTTGACGGCCGATTAGGTGGCCACGCGAATGATTAGCTTTTCCTGAAATGAAACCAGCTGGTCGAATATCTTTATTAGCGGAAGTTCCTGTATTGACCATTGCGGGTTTTAATAGCGCATCAGCGCCTGTCGCTCGTTTTAGACGATCTAGAGAATGATAAGTAATCCAGCCGTTTGAGTTATCCTTTAATTCCTCTGCTGAAAATGTGGCTTTACCATTTTCAATTGGTCCGGGATTATCTCCTTTAGGTGCTGGTGTGCTTGAGGGGGTGGTTGTTTGTGGTTGAACATTAAATAAATCTTGTAAAGCATCAGGAACTTTAACGCCAACCGCGCCTAAAATTAAAATGATTAATGCGCCAATCAGCATGATGGTTGAATTAAATGGTGGTTTCTTCTTTCTGTTTGCCATAACGTGCTCCTCTAATTTTATACTTGCAATAGTCCAAATTTAAGTGGACCATCTTTTCTATTATACGTAAATTTGCTAAAAAATCAAAAAAGGCTTTTCTTTGAAAGACTTGTTTTCTCAGATATGTTACTATTTTAATGTAGAAGGGAAGGGATAGTGGATGGCCTATATTGAAGTCAAAAATGAATACAAGCGTTACCAAATGGGAGAGACAACTATTACTGCGAATGACGGCATTTCTTTTGAAGTGGAAAAAGGAGAAGTGGCGGTTATTTTAGGCCCCAGCGGTGCTGGAAAATCAACTGTTTTAAATATTCTTGGTGGAATGGACAGCTGTGATGAAGGGGAAATTATTATTGATGGCACAGATATCGCTCAGTTTTCAGAGAAACAATTAACCACTTATCGACGCAATGATGTCGGGTTTGTTTTCCAATTTTACAATTTAGTCCCAAATTTAACGGCAAAAGAAAATGTCGAATTGGCTTCGCAAATCGTTGCGGATGCATTGGATTCGACCAATGTTTTACAATCGGTGGGTTTAGGGGAACGTTTAGATAATTTTCCAGCGCAACTTTCTGGTGGTGAACAACAACGAGTAACCATCGCCCGTGCGATTGCTAAAAAGCCCAAGTTACTTTTATGTGATGAACCGACAGGAGCACTGGATTATGAAACAGGGAAACAAATTTTAACTATTTTGCAAAACACTGCTCGTGAAACTGGAACGACCGTCTTAATTATTACCCACAATTCAGCCATTGCAGAAATGGCCGATCGGGTAATTCGAATTAATGATGCAAAAGTTCGCGAAATGACTGTGAATGATCAGCCTAAATTGGTTGCTGAAATTGAATGGTAGGTGCCTAAAATGAAGAAAACAGCGCTAATTAAAACAAGCTTACGTGAAATTAGACAATCTACTACACGATTTTTATCGATTATGGGGATTATTTTCCTTGGTGTAATGGTTTTTGTTGGTTTGAAAGCTACTGGACCAGATATGATTAAAACCGCGAATAATTATTACCAGAAAGAGCAGCTTCCAGATGCGCGAATAATTTCTACAATGGGACTGGAAAAGAAAGATTTAACAACTCTACAGTCTTTAAAAGATGTCGAAACAGTTGTGCCGCGGTATACAATAGATGCCACGATTGGGCCGCAAAATAATGCAGTAAAATTGTTTGGCTATCGAAAAAATCAAGCAGGATCGGTTAACTATCAAGTAGTTGACGGTCGGTTACCTAAACAAACAAATGAAATTGCATTAGATACATTAGCGAAAACTAGATATGACTATAAAATGGGTGATAAAATCACTTTAAACGATGTAGCGATTAAAGAAAAAGGACTGACGCAAACTCATTTTACTGTTGTTGGATTTATCAATTCAGCAGAATATATTGATAATACATCCAGGGGAACCACAACGGTCGGTTCTGGAACGTTAAACTTTTTTGGCGTGGTTTCGGAAAAAGCCTTTGACAGTCAACGATATCCAGAATTGCTAATCTCATTTCGTTCATTAAAACATCAAAATACGTATTTCTCTGATTATGAAAAGAAAAGAGAGCAGGCCTTAAATCAGGTAAAAGAGGCACTGAAAAATCGGCCAGAAGAACAGATTGCGGCTCTGCGTGATTCGGCTCAGCCGGACATTAACCAAGGTCGGCAAGCGCTGGAAACGGGAAAACAAGCGCTTGCGCAGTTGGAGCAACAACCAGGAATTCCAGCTGAGATGCTTGAAAAGCAAAAAGACGAATTGGCTAAACAGGAACAACTGTTGGCTGAAAAAGAAACAGAGCTAGCCAATTTGAAAGCCCCAACGTATTATTATTTTACCAGGGAAGACAATCCAGGATTTTCTGAATATCAAGATAACGCTGATCGGATTTCTTCTTTAGCCACGCTATTCCCGTTGTTCTTTTTCCTAATTGCGGCATTAGTCAGCTTAACTACCATGACACGTATGGTGGAAGAAAAAAGAATGGAAATTGGTAGTTTGAAAGCTTTAGGTTATCGTAATCGTGAAATTGCTTCGATTTTTATTACCTATGCAACGGTTGCTAGCCTAACAGGTGCATTATTAGGATTGGCAGTTGGCTATTATCTATTCCCTAAAATAATTTTTGATGCCTACGGTCAAATGTACAATATTCCTGATTTAGTTACACCGTGGTACTTAAATTACAGTTTATGGGGCATCATTGTAGCCTTAGCTTGTACTGTGGGAGCGGCCTTAGTGACATTAAGAATCGATTTATTAAGTACCCCAGCTACCTTGCTAAGACCCAAAGCGCCGAAAGCAGGCCAACGGATTTTACTAGAACGAATCCGCCCTTTATGGCAACGCATGAGCTTTATTCAAAAAGTGACCGCTAGAAATCTGTTCCGCTATAAACGACGGATGCTGATGACCGTTATCGGAATAGCTGGTTGTATGGGGCTGTTAATTGTTGGTTTTGGTTTACGCGATTCAATTGTGGATGTCGCTGCAATTCAATTTAATAAAATCTGGCATTACCAAGCAGTCGTGACTTTTAAAGAGCAAACGACACCTGAAGAGACAAAAGAGTATCAAGAAACGTTGCGCAAACTGGATGGTTTGAATAAAACAATTCCGTTATATTCAGAAATCTTTAAAACGAAGGGCCAAGGTGCACCAACTCAAAATATTACTCTTTATGTGCCACAAGATCCTTCGAAAATGGCTGATTTTCAATTATTTAATGATCGAGTCACTGGAGAAAAATATTCCCTCAACGATGACGGTGTAATCATTAATGAAAAATTAGCTAAATTATTTGGCTATAAAGTCGGAGATCAATTAAATTTAGAAAATAGTGATAATCAAACCTATCACGTGAAAATTGCCGCGATTGCAGAAAACTACACGGGTCATTTTGTCTATATGACGCCGAAACTCTACCAGACGATGACGAAACAGAAGCCGGAGTATAATACAGAATTCCTACTTTTTGACAAAAAGTTATCCTCAAAACAAGAAACCTCAATCGGAGAGGCGTTGACAAAACAGCCGAAAGTGTTGAACATTACGTTTTTAACTGCGATGAAAGGTTCGTTTGATGATATGCTGAAAAGCCTTGATATTGTCATTTGGGTACTAATTGCTGTTTCTGGTTCTTTAGCGTTAATTGTGTTATATAATTTAACCAACATTAATGTTTCTGAACGGATTCGAGAACTTTCCACGATTAAGGTTTTAGGGTTTTACGATCGTGAAGTCACCACCTATGTTTACCGTGAAAACATTATTTTAACGTTCATTGGTATTATTGTTGGCTGCTTCTTTGGGAAAATTTTGCATCAGTATATTTTAGCAACCGTTGAAGTTGATTTAATTATGTTTTCGCCAATTATTCATTGGCCAAGTTATCTATATTCCGCAGTCATCACCATGTGTTTCACGTTGTTTGTGATGGTCATTATGCATCGGAAATTGAAGAAAATCAATATGATTGAAGCGTTAAAATCAAATGAATAGCACATTTTAAAAAACGAGGAGTCCGTAGAAGTTCGATAATTCTAGGACTGCTCGTTTATTGCTGCTTCTTTTATTAAGAAAAAATAGGTCTTAAGATGTATCTTTTGAGATTTATTTGGAAATTACTACTCTTTTTATTTAAAAATTGGTACACTATTACTAGGTTATAGCACAGAAAGGAGTGTGGGAAAAGTGTTAGAAGGTCTACCATTGGAAACGGTTTATTTTTATGCATTAGTGGGGAGCGCGGTCCTCGCTTTTTTACTAATTATTTTTGGGGATGTTTTTAATTTTGATGGACCGGTTGACCCAATGCTGATTATTCCATGGATTGCTTTTACCTCGCTGTTTGGGTACCTTGGGGAAGAATTAACAGCGGTGAATAGTTGGCTTATTTTAATTGTCAGTGGTATTCTTTCAACCATTATTGTTTTCTTCCTAAATTTTTATGTGTTGGTCCCTTTGAAAAATTCGGAGGCCACAATTTCTATTTCGGAAAAAGACATGGAGGGTCGTGTTGCTACTGTGATTACCCCAATTCCTGTCCAGGGAATGGGCGAGATTCAATTGAAGAGTGTCACAGGTTCGTTAAGTCGACCAGCAGCATTTTATGTGCCACAAGAAGTGGCTGCGCCAAGAGGTAGTGAGGTATTGATTATTGAATTGAAAGAACGGGTTTGTTATGTCA
Source organism: Enterococcus sp. DIV1328a (assembly GCF_050536905.1). Taxonomy (NCBI): domain Bacteria; kingdom Bacillati; phylum Bacillota; class Bacilli; order Lactobacillales; family Enterococcaceae; genus Enterococcus; species Enterococcus sp. DIV1328a. Next base: position 1,097,388 of record NZ_CP172912.1, read on the forward strand.
TTCCTTACGAAGGCAGTCTAAAAATATAGAGTAGGAGAGAAGAAAATGGGGATTTTGTTACCGATTATTATTGCAGTTTTAGTATTATTAATGTTATTAATTGTGTTTGTTTCTAAATATCAGACAGCCAAACCTGATGAAGCGTTAATTATCAGCGGGAGCTATCTAGGGTCTAAAAATGTTCATGTAGACGAAGGTGGCAACAAAATTAAAATCGTTCGTGGCGGTGGTGCGTTTGTCTTACCAGTGTTCCAACGTTCAAATCGAATTAGTTTGCTTTCAAGTAAATTAGATGTTTCCACACCGGAAGTGTACACAGAACAAGGGGTTCCTGTGATGTGTGATGGGACATCAATCATTAAAATTGGTTCGTCAGTTGAAGAAATTGCGACAGCAGCGGAACAATTTTTAGGAAAAACAACGGAAGAATTAGAAAATGAAGCACGTGAAGTATTAGAAGGACATTTACGTTCGATTTTAGGTTCAATGACAGTGGAAGAAATTTACCAAAATCGTGATAAATTTAGCCAAAGTGTACAAGAAGTTGCCAGTGTTGACTTAGCTAAAATGGGCTTAGTTATTGTGTCGTTCACAATTAAAGAAGTTCGTGATAAAAATGGATACTTGGATTCATTAGGGAAACCAAGAATCGCTCAAGTTAAACGTGATGCAGATATTGCAGAAGCAGAAGCCTTGAAAGAAACTCGCATCAAAAAAGCGGAAGCAGAAAAAGAATCACAACAAGCGGAATTGCAACGTCAAACAGAAATTGCAGAAGCTTCAAAAGAAAAAGAATTGAAATTAGCGTTATACAAACAAGAACAAGACATTGCCAAAGCCAAAGCAGACCAAGCCTATAACTTGGAAAGCGCGCGTGCACAACAACACGTGGTGGAACAAGAAATGGAAGTCAAAGTCGTTGAACGTCAAAAACAAATTGAGTTAGAAGAAAAAGAAATTACGCGTCGTGAAAAACAATACGACTCAGAAGTGAAGAAAAAAGCCGATGCAGATCGTTACGCACGCGAACAAGAAGCTCTTGCTCAAAAGGCACGCGAAGTGGCAGAAGCCGAAGCAGAACGCTTCAAAGTTGAAGCATTAGCCGAAGCGGAAGCCAATAAAACGCGTTTAACAGGTCAAGCGCAAGCCGAAGCTATTTTAGCTCGTGGTGCAGCGGAAGCCGAAGCCAAACAAAAGATTGCTGATGCCTTCAAAGAATATGGTGAAGCAGCTGTGTTAAGTATGGTGATGGAAATGTTGCCACAATTAATGAAAGAAGCAGCACAACCATTGGGCAACATCGACAAGATTTCAGTGGTAGATACAGGCGCAGGTGGCGAAAATTCTGGCGCCAACCGTATTACCAATTATGCAACAAACTTGTTGGCTGGTACACAAGAAACACTAAAAGAAACAACGGGCCTCGACGTGAAAGAGCTAATTGAAAACTTTTCTAAAAAAGGTACCTCAAATAGCGTGAACTATCATGCAACAGAAGGTTCAGAAAAAGAATAGAAATCAGTCTTTGAGGAGTAGCGAATCGCATTTCGTTACTCCTTAATGCTGCATTGAAACGATAAACGAACAATCTGACAGAGAAATAGCGAGTGCTTGTTTTGTTTTAAAGATTCTGATAACATAGAGTTCTTGGAGGGATAGAGATGTCAAAAAAGAATAAAGATATTGAAGTACGTGTTGAAGAAGAAAAAGCCCAATACAATGGAGCAAATGTTTTAATGAACAAATTATTTATTGGTAAAAAAGAAATCGGTCGTGTCATTCCGCAAAATGATAAAAAATTCATCATTGAAATTGATGGCAAGCAAGAAGGTACAGCAAAAAATCTGGACGAAGCCTTTGAAACAATTATTCGTCAATGGAATTTAAGTGAATAAAAAATAAATAACAATTTTTTTAAAAAAAGGGTTGCTTTTTTCTGGAAAAGATTGTATTATAACTAAGTCAGGTCGTTACAGCGACAATGACTTTTTGGAGGAATAGCGAAGTGGCTAAACGCGACGGACTGTAAATCCGTTCCTTAGGGTTCAGTGGTTCGAATCCACTTTCCTCCATTTTATTTTTGGGGTATAGCCAAGCGGTAAGGCAACGGACTTTGACTCCGTCATGCGTTGGTTCGAATCCAGCTACCCCAGTTTTCAGAACATTTCTGGTAGAGAGATGTTCTTTTTTTGTATAATTATATAACAAAAATGAGGTAAGATTTTCCTCATGTACAGGCTAGAAAAGTTTTCATTTATATAAGAATATGCTAAAGTATTAAGAAAGAATAGTCTGGAGTTGATAAGAATGAACTTTAAAGAAAAAATTACAGAAATGGTTGAAAATGTTTACGATTTAGCACGCGATGGTAAGTATGATGTCAAAGTTGACTTAATTCCTCGTAAAAAAGGCAACATCAAAAGTGGTGTTAAAGTCACTTCTTCAAGAAATACAGCCCACAATATCAAATGGCGTTCAAAAAACTAACTCGTCTTTAACAGAAATACCGGAGCAGACAACATTATTGTCTACTCCGGTGTTTTTATTTTTCTAATTCGATGCCTAAGACAGTTAAATGCCCATTACCAACTAATTTGATAACTAATTGGGCTAAGTGGTTGGGTGTCATATCCGTCTCGCTAGTAATCCACCAATGAAGGGTACCGATGAAGATAGAGGTCATGTATTCAATAACAAAATCTATCGGTACATCAATATCATTTTCGGTAATACGCAACTGCGAAAAAATCGTCGCATATTTTTCTTCGATAATTTCAGCTAAGCGTTTTCGAAAGTGTTCGTTGAAATTATTGTCCATGATAGTTAAGAAGAAAGATTTGTTCTCTTGAATGTTGATGTAGAGTTGCGTCAGAAGTTCTTCAATGTGCTTCACGCGGACACGGTTGCCATTAACCAGTTGTTGCGAATCAAGAATAGCGGTAAAAGCACTAAGCGTAAAGGTGAAGATTGCATCATATAAATGCTGTTTGTCTTTAAAATGAGCATAAAAAGTCGCACGATTAATCATAGCTTCATCAGCAATATCCTGAATCGTCACCGCTTCGTAGCCTTTCGTTTCTACAAGTTTAAAAAAAGCTTCAATAATCATTTTTCTGGTTCGTTGTACTCTAAGGTCTGTTTTCTTTGCCATCATAAATTCCTTTCGAGATAGTCAACATTCGCGGAAACTTTGTTGTTTATCTCACAAAATAGGGTAAATTGCTTGTTGCAAATCATTTAGAACCTTTCTAAAATAGGTATATCTATTATAACAAACAGTTTGTATAATAATCAACAAACTGTTGGGAAATGAAGGGGTATTTTAATTGATGGTTATGAGAGCAGGGATTGATGTTGGGTCAACGACAGTAAAATTAGTATTTTTAAATAAACAAAATCAGCCTATTTTTACAAAATATGAACGCCATTTTTCAGATGTCAAAGCAGCAACGGAACGCATTTTAAAAGAAGGACTATCAAGGATCGGTGCAGACCAACCTTTGACAATGAGCATAACTGGCTCTGGTGGTATGGGGCTGGCTGAGGTATTAGGGATTCCCTTTGTTCAAGAGGTTATCGCGTGTACACGAACTGTTGAAACAATAATCCCAGAAACGGATGTTGCTATTGAACTTGGCGGAGAAGATGCAAAAATCACTTTTTTTGATGGTGCTTTAGAGCAACGAATGAATGGTAGTTGTGCAGGTGGGACAGGCGCCTTCATCGATCAAATGGCTGTTTTACTTAAAACGGATGCCAATGGAGTGAATGAATTGGCGAAGAATTATCAAACTATTTATCCGATTGCTTCCCGCTGTGGGGTTTTTGCCAAAACGGATGTTCAACCTTTAATCAATGAAGGAGCAGCGAAAGAAGATATCGCGGCGAGTATTTTTCAAGCGGTAGTTAATCAAACAATCGCCGGGTTAGCTGCTGGTCGCAAAATTAAAGGTAAAGTAGCATTTTTAGGGGGACCTTTATTTTTCATGTCAGAATTGAGAAAACGGTTTGTTGAAACCTTAGCAATTCAGCCAGAAGATGTTATTTTTCCAGAACAACCGCAACTGTTTGTAGCAATGGGAGCAGCACTTTATTCAGAAGATTCAGCCGAATGTACATTGGAAGAATTAATTCAGCGCTTAGTGAACAGCCAGGCTACTGATTTACAGCCGAGCGACACGTTACCACCGTTATTTAACAGCGCAGAAGATTTAGCAGATTTTCGAGAAAGACACGCGCAAGCCCAAGCAACGGAGAAACCTTTATCTCAACATACTGGCGTGGCCTTTTTAGGGATTGATGCAGGCTCAACAACGACAAAAGTCACATTGATTGATGAAGATGGTCATTTGTTGTTTTCTTTTTATGGTAATAACCAAGGGCAACCTTTAGAAACCACCATGACAGTACTGAAATCACTTTATCAACAACTGCCTGAAGAAGTTTTTATCGGAAAAGCGGCTGTTACAGGATATGGAGAACAGCTAATAAAAAATGCGTTAAAAGTCGATATTGGTGAAGTTGAAACGATGGCCCATTACAAAGCAGCCAACCATTTTCAGCCAGGTGTGGATTTTATTTTGGATATCGGAGGACAAGATATGAAAGCGATGACCATTAAAAATGGCGTGCTTTCCTCCATTCAATTAAATGAGGCTTGTTCTTCTGGGTGCGGTTCTTTTATTGAAACCTTTGCGCAATCCTTAAACTATAACGTGAAGGATTTTGCTTTGGCGGCTTTAGAATCGCAAGCGCCGGTTGATTTAGGTTCTCGGTGTACTGTTTTTATGAACTCAAAAGTGAAACAGGTTCAAAAAGAAGGGGCCTCTGTCGGCGATATTTCTGCTGGACTATCTTATTCAGTCATCAAAAATGCCATTTATAAAGTTATTAAGGTTCGCCGACCTGAAGAGTTGGGAGAAAAGATTGTCTGCCAGGGAGGAACATTTTACAATGAAGCGGTCTTGAGAGCTTTTGAAAAAATTAGCGGTCGTGAAGTGGTTCGTCCTTCTATTGCTGGTTTGATGGGGGCCTATGGGGCAGCGCTGATTGCTTTGGACGCTTATGAAATTGGGGAAGAAACCACGCTTCTTTCTTTAGAAGAGTTAGCGGCATTTACCTCTGAAAAGGAATTTACTCATTGCGGCTTGTGTGAAAACAATTGTCAATTAACGGTCACAGTGTTTTCAGATGGGCGCCAATTTATTACGGGAAATCGCTGTGAACGTGGTGCGCGAATTAAAATTAAACGAGAAGAACGCAAAGTGAATTTGGTTGATTATAAGTACCGCAAGTTATTTAAGTACCGACCTTTGCGGGAAAATAAAGCGTTTCGTGGGCGCTTGGGTATCCCTAGAGTCCTAAACATGTATGAAAATTATCCTTTGTGGCATACATTTTTTACTGACTTAGGCTTTCGGGTTGAATTATCGCCACGTTCTAATAAACAAATCTATGAACAAGGCCTTGAAACGATTCCCAGTGATACGGTTTGTTACCCAGCGAAAATGGCGCATGGACATATTCAAGCATTAATTGATGCGCAAGTGCCAATTATCTTTTATCCTGGTGTCGTTTTTGAACAGCAAGAAACAGTGGAAGCGGATAATCATTTTAATTGTCCAATTGTGCAAAGCTACCCAGATGTCATTCGAAATAATGTGGATGCCATCAGAGAGGGCCAAGTGGATTATCGAAATCCCTATCTTAATTTAGCGAATGAAGCAGCAGTTGCCAAAGTTTTAGCTGAAAATTTTGCTGATTTAGGGATTTCCTTAGAAGAAATTCAAACAGCGCTGCATCATGGTTATCAAGAATTAGCAGCCTTTAAAAAAGAAATTCAAGAAAAAGGCGAAGAAACGTTAGCCATGTTAACTGAAAAAGGCCAGAGAGGAATTGTCTTATCGGGACGACCGTATCACTTGGATCCAGAGATTAATCACGGCATTGCCGAAGTCATTACACAGGAAGGATTCCACGTCTTGACAGAAGACAGTATCTCGCATCTTGGAAACGTGCAGAATTTACGTGTGGTGAATCAATGGGTCTATCATTCTCGCTTATATGCCGCGGCTAAAGTAGTGGCTAAGACGAAAAATTTAGAACTTGTCCAACTGAATTCCTTTGGTTGCGGCTTAGATGCTGTGACAACCGATCAAGTAGAAGAAATCATGGATCGGTCTGGCAAAATTTATACAGTCCTCAAAATCGATGAAGGCGCGAATTTGGGTGCAATTCGTATTCGATTGCGCTCCTTGAAAGCAGCTGTCAATGAGCGGGAGAAGCAACAGTTTGTTCCGCATATGCAAATGGAAGAGCCAGAGAAAATTGTGTTTACAAAACAAATGAAAAAAACACATACTTTACTGTTACCAATGCTTAGCCCGATTCATCAATCTGGATTAGTCGATGTAGCATTACAAGCTTCTGGTTATCATGTCGTCTGTTTGCCTGCGCAAGACAAAGAAGCTGTGAATGTCGGGTTAAAATATGTCAATAATGATGCGTGTTACCCAGCAATTATTTCTATCGGACAACTAGTCGAAGCTTTGGAAAGTGGTCAATATGATTTGGATAATGTCAGTGTCTTAATGACGCAAACGGGGGGCGGTTGTCGCGCAACGAATTACATTCCATTATTACGAAAAGCCTTAAATGACGCTGGTTTTTCTCAAGTTCCTGTAGTTTCAGTTTCGATGGGCAATAAAGGAGTCGAATCTAATCCAGGATTTAAATTTACGTTGCCAATGATCAAACGCTTAGTAGTTGCCTTTTTATATGGTGACTTATTCGAACGAGTAGTTTATCGAACAAGACCTTATGAAACAGAAAAAGGAATGGTGGATCAACTACACCAAGATTGGCTAAAAAGAGTGGAAGCCAATGTCCGGAATGGTTCGCTGACACAATTTAATCACTTCATGAAAAAAATTATTCGGACGTTTGATGAAATTCCTTTACAGGAGATAAAAAAACCAAAAGTCGGTGTGGTCGGGGAAATTTTAGTGAAATATTCGCCGACAGCGAATAATGATATTGTGCGTTTGCTAGAAGAAGAAGGTGCTGAAGCAGTTGTGCCAGATATTGTTGGCTTTATGAACTATTCTTTGTACAATCAAATTTGGAAATACGAAAATATGGGCATGTCAAAACAAAGCAAACGTTTAGCAGAATTTGCGATAAAAATCATTGAATTGGTAGAAAAACCAATGGATAAGGCATTGAGAAAGTCGGTCCGTTTTGATGGCATTCATTCCATTTATGATATGGCAGCAGACGCAAGTAAAATTTTATCAATTGGCAATCATACGGGTGAAGGTTGGTTTTTAACAGCTGAAATGATTGAGCTCTTAAAACATGAGGTGAATAACATCGTTTGTATGCAGCCGTTTGGATGTTTACCAAACCATATTGTTGGAAAAGGGGTCGTGAAAGAGCTACGACGTCAATATCCGCAAGCAAACATTGCAGCGGTGGATTATGATCCAGGGGTATCTTTGGTTAATCAGTTGAACCGAATCCGTTTGATGATGGCCACAGCGAACAAGTTGTTGAAAGAAGAAAATGTAAAAAGATAATAACTAATAGCAATTCGTTTAAAAACATTTGGCTTGGTCACTTTTTACTGACTAAGCCAAATGTTTTTGTTATAAAAAGAAAGCATGCAACTAGACCAACTTTGATAAAAATTCCAATTCCTCTTTTATTTATCATTTTTTGGTTGTTTACACGGTCTATACCAGTTATAATAGAAGAGGAGATGAACGAAGAGGAGGAAGCGTAAATGGTTCAAAATATACCAATTTATATTCAAATTCACGATAAAATCAAAGAAGATATTGAAAAAGGTGTCTGGAGTATCGGGGATCGTTTGCCCTCTGAGCGAGAATTAGCCTTGAAATTTGATGTTAGTCGAATGACCTTACGCCAAGCCATTCAGACTTTAGCAGACGAAGGGATTTTAGAACGAAAAATTGGTTCAGGAACATATGTAGCACGTAAGAAAGTTCAAGAAACAATGACAGGTACCACTAGTTTTACAGAAATTACCTTGTCTCAAAATCGCGTTCCTTCTAGTCGGACGGTGTCTTATTTTGTAGCGAAACCTAGTTCTAGTGAGATGGAAAAATTACAACTAGGTCCAGAAGATTCAATTTTACGAATGGAAAGAATTCGTTTTGCGGATGACATTCCGATTTGTTTTGAGGTGGCGAGCATTCCTTATTCATTGGTCTCGCAATATGGCAAATCTGAAATCACGAACTCTTTTTATAAAACACTTGAAGCTAAATCTGGCCACAAAATTGGCCACTCTAACCAAACAATCTCTGCTGTTCAAGCATCGGAACAGATCGCAGAATATTTAGAGATTAAACGCGGCGATGCGATTCTGCGTGTGCGCCAAGTATCCTATTTTGAAAACGGACTACCTTTTGAATATGTTCGTACGCAGTATGCAGGAAGTCGATTTGAGTTTTATTTAGAGAAGTAGAGAAATGATAAGTATGGAAAAATGCCAAGAAATAGGCTGAGGTAAGATATTTTAACCCCCAAAAGTTGTATCTGAAAAATACAATTTTTGGAGGTTATTTTTATGAACTTATAAGGTAGAATTCAAATTAAAATTAGTGAAAGCATCTCAATTCAAATAAATATTGAATAGAGTAGCAAGTCTGAATACCAGAAAAGTGAGATGGTTTGTCCCGCTATAAATATTGTTAAAAATAAACTTATAATAGCTGCTAGTTTATTTGCTTCTGTTCTTTTTTTGGCTGTAGTTCGTTCTTGTCCATTTTTTACATTTCTTTTTTAAACTGTAACCTAATATAAGATATACCCGTTCAACGCTTTAATCAAATAGTTGCAAAATCAGCAGTTGTTTTGCAAATTGTTACATTGAAATTGTTAGTTATTACCAATCAATAATACTTATGATTGTCAAAGTTATTATATAGATATACTGAAAGAGAAATTTATTTTCTTTTTCAATAAAAAGTTTAGCGGAAGGAGTGATGCGGAATGAAAAAAATTAACGTACGTAAAGCCGATACAGTTGATGCAACAGCATGGTGGATTATTATCTAATTTGATAACCAAATAACGGTTAGACGAGATAGAAATATCTCGTCATTTTTTAATAAGGAGTGAAAAAAATGAAGTATAAATATCCCAGAATAAAACCAATCTAGCCATTATATCAATTAAATAAAGAGAGATTTAGAGTTGGGGCCCAATTAGGAATCACTATTGAATTTGATGATGATGAAGGTCAATTTTGGACATTATCTAATTTACTCGATGGAGTTAGATCGTTTGATGAAGTTGTCACAGAAATGAAGAGGAAATATCCGGAATTAACAGTAAAAGATATCGAAGAAGGGATAGATTTTTTAAATGATGAAGGTCTAATCGAGGAGACGTTTCCTGGTAGAATGATTGAAGATAGATACTTAGCTAATGTGAATTACTTTAGTAGGTACTGTAAAGCTGATGATGATAGATTTGAAATACAGGAAAAGATAAATAACTTGAAAATACTATTATTAGGTCTTGGTGGAGGAGGATCAAATATTCTAACGTTACTAGCGGGTCTTGGCCCCAAGATGATCAGAATGGTGGACTATGACCGAGTTGAAGCAAGTAATTTAGGTCGTCAATTACTATATAGAGAAGCAGATATTGGTGAGAAGAAAACTGTAGTTGCTAAAAGAGCCATTAATGAAATGAACTCAAATATTAACGTTGAAACTGTAGATAAAAAAATAATAGATGTGAATGATGTTGTTGAATTGACAGAAGGAATAGATATCATTGTTTGCGCTATTGATGAACCCCCTTTCCTTATACATAGAATTGTGAATGAAGCTATTGTAAAAGTTGGTTTGCCGTGCGTGTTTGGTGCCTCACAGGTTAGCCGAGGAAGAGTATACACTGTAATACCCCAGAAAACAGGATGCTTTGATTGCATGAAATTGAACTTCAGTAAAAATGACCCTAAATTTGTTGAACAATTTGTAGGTTTTAGAAATATTCAATTTGCTCCCCCATCCATAGCTTATGGTCCTGGTATCTTTCAATTAACAGCATCAATTGTAGATGAGTTAATAAGAGTGGTAACAAGATATGCTGAGCCAAAAAGTTTGGGAACGCAATATGAAATTAACTATGAGGACGGAAACTCGTTCACGCATAAAACTTGGCCAAGGTTTGAGAGTGAATGTCCAACTTGTGGTAAAGGAGATGTCTCCCAATGGGAAATATTTCAATATTATCAAGAGAAGAAATAGGCCGAGACTATACCGAAGCTCGTACGTTAAAACGTAAGCTAAACAATGGCGATTGGGTTTATGTATCAGAAGAAAATCAACTATTAGTGTTGAGTGATGAAGTGGCGAGACAAATTAATTCATCCGAACTAATCGAAGAAGAGGTACTTAATGAATTAGTTGAAAATAAAATTATGATAAAAAAAGCCGATCAGAGAGATGATTATAAGCCGCTATTTGTCGAGCCTAAGAATATCTTATTTAAAAGCTCCTCTTTCCTGATTGATGTTAACGGTATTGTTGCGTTTACGATTAGCATATTTTTATTCGTAATCAAGGGGTCTCCTTTTGGAAGTGCAGTAAATGTTTTGTTTACAAATCCTTTAAAATTTTTTCTAATTGCTATTCTTGTCTCAATCGTATCTACAACTTTTCATGAATTTATGCACATTATATTTTCAAGGAATTCAAGGAAAATCAATTTAAACATAGTTAAAGCCGTTGCTACGATACCTATGACTCATGTATGGACGTGGAGTAGGTTTGGTAGAATCACGGCGATCACTTCTGGAATGTCGTCGGATGCAATATTCTTGTTAGTTTTTTTGATTATGAATAATAAAAGTGTTGGAGTTAATTCTATTGCGGCATCAATACTTATAACAAGGATATTGTGGCAATTTATCATTATACAAAAAACAGATATTAACATTTTGATTTCTTTTGTGGTTGATAATCCTTTCTACTTTGAAGAGGTCGCAATTATGAAATTAATCATTATTAAAGTAATAAGCATAAGTGTGCTAGCAATGATAATTTGGTTATGGTTCCAACCTGTTATCAATCAATTTAATTAAGTCTAAATATAGGAGGTTTGCTTTGAATCAACAGTTAGAATTACATTCGCTAAGTAAAAAGTACAAGAAATCAGAGAGCTATGCAAATGATAATATAAATTTGCGCTTTAATAAAGGTGAAATAACTGCCATAGCTGGACATAACGGCGCTGGTAAAACAACAATGTTGAATCAGATTATAGGTATAACGAAATCAACAAAGGGCTCTATAACATTTAATGGTCTATCATTTGCGAGAGATAGTAAAATTGCAAGAGAATATGTCTCTATGATGCCTCAACTACATGCTCCCTTGGCAGGTATAACGATGGCTCAATCTGTCGAGTCAATAATAAGAATAAGAGGAGGCAGTCAGAAAATAGCTGAAGAAGAGTGTATTAAAATTTTAAAAGAATTAAAAATAGATGGATGGAAAGATATACCAGGACAGAAACTTTCAGGCGGACTTAGAAGGCTCACTTCATTTGCAATGGCCGTTGTATATCCTTCTCCAATAATAGTCCTTGACGAACCTACCAATGATGTGGATCCTATTAGACGGCAAAAAATATGGAGATATCTGAAAGAATTATCTAATAAGGGGCATATAATCATCGTGGTCACACACAATATTTTAGAAGTTGAAAAATATGCTGATAGATATATTTTAATGAATCATGGAAAGGTTCTTGAGGATAAGAACTTAAAAAAACAGTCTATAAAAATAAACGATCGAAATTATATGACTGTTAACTTTCTTAATCTAAGTGATTTGAAGAGTGTAATAGTACCGAGTGCAATTCAGACTAACATAAACGATGAGGAATTAATGATAGAAATGGAATTAGAGAACAGTCAAGTGTTAGAAGCAGTTGACTGGGTCATGAAATTAGTAATAGAAAGAAAAGTTCAAAATTATAAAGTTTCCCCAAAATCCTTAAATGAAACCTATGGAGAGTTAATAGATGAAAATGATAAAAAATTATAGAAGAAAATCAATGATTAAGGAATTATTTGCTTTAGTAGGGTGGAGTTTATTAAGACATAAATACTTATTGCCTGTTTTTACATTAACTCAAGTATTTCTATCATTAGCAATTGTCTACGGGTTAGCACTTCTAATACCAGATGTGAATAATCAGACAGCTATCTATCTGTCATCTGGAGCAACTACTCTTGGGATTATTGCGGTAGGGTGCGTTCTTGCTGCTCAAATAGTAAGTACAGCAAAACAGGAGGGCATTGTGGACTATCAAAGGACATTGCCAGTTTCTCGGTTGAACATATTAATTTCCGACTTTATAATTTGGGGAATGGCCTCACTACCTGGGGTGTTTATGTCATTTTTAGCGGCATATTTAAGATTCGATGTCCAAATTAGATTCTCAATGAAGGCCCTAGCTATTCTTAGTCTAATTCAATTATGTATGATCTCTATAGGTTTTGCTTTGGCATATTGGCTAACACCTAATGTAGTAGGAATAGCAACTCAGATAATTATGATAGGTGGACTTTTATTCTCGCCTATTACTTATCCAACAGATAGATTGCCTTCTGCTTTAGTGAACTTTTTTGAATTTTTACCATTTGTTCCATCGAGTAATTTGATAAGATCACTGTTTTATGAACAGAATACTGTTAATGTTTCTAATATTATTGTAGTTTGTTTTTGGTTCGTGTTAACTACATTACTTTCACTTATTTCATTGTCAAGAAGGGACTGAATTGCAAAATGCAAACAATAAATATAAATAATTTATATAAAAAAGTAAGTGATACATTCAATTTAAAGGTTGATCAATTAGATTTAGAAGTAGGGAAAATTTATGGATTAGTTGGTCCGAATGGTGCAGGTAAAACAACTTTGATGAAATGTCTATGTAGTTTGCTTAGACCTGATAGTGGAATACTTAAAATAGACAATCGGCAAGTAGAAATAGCAGACCCTAAAATATTATTGCAGGTGGGTACTAACTTTGTTAACTCAGATAGTTTAAATGGATTTATGCTTGAAGATATATACAATGACCATGCTTTTTATTACAAGTTAAAAAATTTGTTAATGATAGAGACTCTATTAATGGATGTTGGTCTAAATGTAAATAAAAAAAGAAAGTTTAATACAATGTCTTTAGGAATGAAACAAAGGTTTTTGCTAGGTCTTGCTACAGCTCACAACCCTTCATTAGTATTATTAGATGAGCCATTTAACGGTTTAGATCCTGATGGTGTAGAGTTATTTATTGAGAATGTTAAGACCTTGTCCGAAAATAGAGTGTTGATAATTAGTAGTCATATATTGAGAGATATGGAAACATTTCTTGATGACGTTATATTTATAGAGAAAGGCAATGTACAAGAACCAAAATCAATGGTTGAGATTCGAGAAGAGTATAGAGAGGGGTTGAAAGAGTATTATGATGAACAAAAGAGAAAACATGATTAGTGACTCAAAATTGAATGTTTATAGATATGAATTAGATAAAATTAAAAATGTTTGGTTTAAAGTTTTCTTAATTACACTGGTAATCCAAATGTTATTTTTTATGTTTTTCTCATTTGTGGGAATATTTGATGAAAGTGCTGATACGATCTCGTCATTTCAAGGAATTATAGCATTATCGAACACTGTTTCTATGTGCGGCATATCAATTTATGGAGCTGTATTACTAAGGAAAGAGCTTGTACGATTTTATGTTGGCAATCACCGGAATAGAACGTTTCTTTTTCCGATTGATCGAAAAGAGCTTCTCGTAAAAAAAACAAGTTCTTTTTACGTGATAATCTTATCTAGCTTTGGAAGTGCGCTTCTTATTTCATTTGTGACTGAGGTTTTGCTTAACTTAATTTTGAAGTTTCATAGTTCAAATTTATTTTTTGAAATTTACCTTGGTCTTATTACCATAGTTACAAGTTGTAGTCTACTATTCGTAATTTTGATATTGTCAGAAATAATTTCAATTTGGAAACAATCGGAAATTGCTTCAATAATAACGTCAGTGGTACTAATGCTAATATATTCGAATTTTTCTGCTATGGGCCTTATGAATTTTCCAACTATAACGTTCCTATTTTCAACGATTATGGGATTGATGCTTGTTTGGTTATTTTTGAAATTTTCTGATAAATTATGCGACATGGAAGTATACTAAAAAATGCGGTGATTTACTTGATTAGTTATCACCGCATTTGTTTCCTTTGTATACATTAAATATAACTATAGTTACAAAATATCTACGTTCTTTCGTCCAGTGACGTTGAATACCACCTAATTGTTGTAAGAGATCACCAATGTTTTTCATTCCTAAACCTTTATCTTTTCTATGTTTTCTTGTAAAAATTTCTTCAGAATTATAGTTATTCGATACTTCAATAAATAAATCATTATTGACTTGCTTGATAATTATATTGACATATCTGTCAATCGGCTTGATTCTCTTCGATGCTTGTATGGCGTTATCAATTATATTTCCAATTACAATAGTTAGAACGTCATTATTAATTTTTATATTTTTAGAGACAAATATCTGATGATCAACATTAATTTGATTCTTTCTTGCTTCAGCAAGCTTTTCATTCAATAGGTAGTTTAATACTCCATCGGCAGCATAAGTTTTTGTTGGTGGTTCTAAAATATCAAAACTACTCTTAATATAATCGATAGCTTCATTAACTTCTTCATTTTCGATAAGTCCGAGGATTGTTAAGTATTGATTCTTCAAATCATGTTTTAATTTTAAAACGTTAGTTCTGTTTCTCTTTATTTCATTTAAAATTCTATACTCCACTTCGATATTTTTTTTTCTCAAAGTAAGATCATATTGATTTTTTTGATATTCTATAGTAATTTTATAAAGAAAAATTACACAGATGTTTAAAAATATGACACTAATCGTAATAGTAATCTCAGAAATTTTGTCATTGTTGTTTCCTATTAAAAGCCCAAATAAAATGATTATTGATAGTATGGGAATAGGTAATAAAATCACAATAAATGATAAGTTTGTCGATAATTCAGACTTTGCTTCTTTAACTATTGAAAATTTAAGTATGACTATCCAGGCTACCCCAATCAAAGTTGTAATTGTTATTGAAGTTATGAAAAAAGTAGGGCTACCATAGGATGTTAATTCTGCATTTAAAATTATTTTCGTAAAGTGTAACGACAATACTTCACAGATTAAATTTATTGATATAAGTGTCATTGTCCATACGGCCGAGTCGAGATAAGGGACCGAGTGTAGCATAGCAATAGTGTAAGTTAAAATGAAACTTAGTAATAAGTTAAGATACGGTAAATAAATGTTCGGTATGTAAGCATTGGATAATATAATCGTAACCATGGCTGATATGATTATAACAATCCAGATGACATTATAAAATTCTCTATGATTTTTAATAGCTGTTGACCAATTAGAAAAAAAATAAGAGATAAGAAATAAATAAACTAACAAACTTAGGCTTCGTAATGTTATATCAAGCATTATATCTTTCCTCTCATGGACATAACTATACTTTTATGAGCGGCGGCTTTGAAGCGCCTACTTATTGGTATTTCAATACATTTTTCTTTAGAATCCATTAATAGGAAATTTTTTCCTAACTCTTTTATATAAGCGCAATTTATTATGAAAGAAGAGTGGACTTGCACAAAATTCGTATCAAGTTGTTCGTTTATCTGATTCGTTGACATATAGGGTTTGTAGATTTCTCCAACTGTATGAATCAATACTTGTCTTTTATCTTTTTCGAAATAAATGATATCTTTGGTTGGTATTTTATAAGTAACTTTGTTACTAGAAAATACAAAGTAATTTCTTTTTTTTTCTAGCTGTTGTTTCAGTTTTTCCAAAACTTGGTGCAACCGATCTTCCGTAGGCGGTTTCAATAAATAATCAAAAGTTTGTACTTGGAAGACTTCTTCCATGTATTCTTTGTAACTCGTCAAAAAAACGATAGGTGATAAAATATCACGTTCTCGGATTTTTTTTGCCAAGTCTATTCCGCTCATTTCACTCATTTCTATATCTAAAATAAAAAAGTCAAAATTTTCTTGGTCAAGTTGATTGACTAACTTGAGAGGATTGTAGTAGGTATAGGTTTCAAATATATTTGGGTTATAATTAAATAGCATCGTGTTTATTTTTTCGGTTAACGTTGGATTGTCATCACAAATAGCAACTTTCAACAATAAAACCTCCTTTTTTTTCATTCTATATATATTATGAATTAAATTATCTTTAAAAACAATCATTTTTTGTTAGCACAACTGATAAACCGACATAAGTAATCTGGATAAAAATATCAAAAATTCAGCTTACTGACAAACATTTAATTAGCATCTAAAAAATAATCATGTAAATTAAATGAACGGCGAAAACATCTGTTAGGGTGCTATCAATTTTTTTAAAATCTACATATGATTAAAACTTGATGCTATAATGTTACTAGTAAGGTTAATGTATACCATAGCGGTACTTGAGAAGAGTAGAAGTGTTTCTGATGAACAGATGGATTAGTGGAGATTGATACTGAACAGTCAATTGTTTAAAAAAGTGATTTTCAAACGGTAACAAAAGTATATTTAAAGGAACTCGAATTTTCAGAAAGTAGCTTCAAACTTAGTTTGAAAGAATAGCTTTCGGCTATAAAAAAGTTAAAAGGAGCCTGCCATGTTACAGAAATACATAGAAATTTTAACAAGAGACGAGGCCATCTTTCGTAAAAATCCAGATGGAACAGAAGTAAATTATTTTCTATTTCCAGAGTTTGAAATACATATAAATAGCTTGCCAGGAAAAACTGTGCAAGGTTGGCATAAGCATCACGAAATCGAAGAAGTTTTACTTGTGCAGTCGGGAAAAGTGAAAATAGAAGAGGTAGAAAATCAGCAAATTGTTTCAAGAATTTGTGCAGAAGGAGAACTTATTCGGATGCATAATAGTCTTCATCGGATTAGTAATCCTGATACGTTATCTGCATCATTTACAGTATTTCGTTTTGTTCCACAAGGGCAAAATCAACAAGAATGCATAAAAAATGATAAAGAAGAATTCTCTGATGCGGCAGTACAACGGCTTCTAAAAATCAATGATTCGTTGTGATCGTTATTTTTAAACTTTTCTTTTCCCCCTCCTAGAAAACACAAAACCGTGGTACAATAACTTACGTAATAGACACACCTACTCCGAATGTCAAAAAAGGGCAGAAAAGTAGACAAGAAATTGTTTAAGGAGTAAAGTAAACTTACTTAAAATTTTGGGGGAAATAAAATGTATGATGTAATTATCATTGGTGCCGGTCCTGCTGGGATGACGGCAGCACTTTATGCATCACGGTCTAATCTTTCTGTATTGATGATTGAACGCGGTGCGCCTGGTGGGCAAATGAACAACACTGCTGAGGTAGAGAATTACCCAGGCTTTGATTCTATTATGGGTCCAGAATTGGCCTATAAAATGTATGAAAATGTAGAAAAATTTGGTACGGAAAATGCGTATGGCATTGTGATGGGCATTGAAGACCACGGATCTTATAAAGAAGTGATTTGTGATGACAAATCTTATGAAGCTAAAGCGGTAATTATTGCAACAGGCTGTGAACACCGAAAATTGGGTGTAAAAGGCGAAGAAGAATTTGCTGGCCGTGGTGTTTCTTATTGTGCCGTTTGTGACGGTGCTTTCTTTAAAAATAAACGCTTAGTAGTCGTTGGCGGCGGCGATTCTGCAGTTGAAGAAGCAATCTATTTAACGCAATTTGCTTCTGAAGTAGTGATTGTTCACCGTCGTGATGAATTGCGTGCGCAAAAAATCATTCAAGATCGTGCCTTTGCAAATGAAAAGATTTCCTTTGTTTGGGATACAGTTGTCGAAGAAATTGTTGGCAATGAAATGGTCGTGACAGGTGTGAAAGCACGGAATGTCAAAACAGATGAAGTTTCTGAAATTGAAGCAAACGGCGTGTTCATTTACGTGGGGCTAGATCCATTAACAGAACCATTTAAAAAAGCTGGTATTACGAATGAGGCTGGTTGGATTGAAACAGACCAAGAAATGAGAACAAAAATTCCTGGTGTTTATGCCATTGGTGATGTCCGTGAAAAAACATTGCGTCAAATCACGACAGCGGTCGGTGAAGGCGGTATTGCTGGACAACAAGTATTTAACTATATTGAAGAATTAAAATAAAAAAATGCTTTTGCCTTTAAGAATAAGGGCAAAAGCATTTTTTTAATAGGTTCCTTTAATGACAAAATAAGAGCCGCGAATGGTTCCAGCTAATTTTGATTTTTGACGAGCAAATTTGAATTTTCCTTCAAATTCTGCAGGGATTGCCATACTATCTGAAAGTTTAAACCCAACGGCGCGTTTGCCTTCATCAGCTAATGTGTACATCACGTTAACTGCTAAGCCGTTTTCATAAAATACATAGGCCATTTTTATGCCATCTAAAGTGAAAGAAGAAATTTCAAGTGGCTTGTAAGGGAAATGTAACGCTCGTTCCAATAAAATTTTTTCAATCCAGGCCAATGTTTCTGGAGCTTCAGAGGCAGGGACGGTCGTAAAGCGATGTTTGTATTTATTCCAAAAATAGCGAGCTTCATTCGCTCTTAGTCCAGCAAGGGCAGGTGCCACTGGTGAACTTTCTAAACCAATAGTGGCTACTTCTTTAAAATCAACTGTATAAACCATGAATTGATACTCCCATCTTTTCTTTTAAACTAAGTATAACGGTAGCAGGGGTAACGAACAATTATTATTACTTAAAAGAATGAAATTGGGACAGAACGATCGGCTTCAGAAAATGTTAAGATTTCCGAATGCGTAGGTTCTGTCCCAAAGAGTATTTTAAGATTTGGTTATTTCGTGATAAGTTATACGCTTGTACTTATTTATTGGCATCTAAGGTAACTTTTTCATCTGCCGTAGTCGTTTTAACATCTACTGTATAAACAAGTTTATTGTTATTTTTGGTTAACTTCCAAGTCAAAATACGTGGAGAAAGTCCTCCAACTTCTTTTTTTGCTTTGGCTAAAACGTCGTTAACAGCGCCTAATTCTTTGACTTCAGCAGCTGAAAAGGCTGTCTCGTTTTCGCCAAGTTGATTTGCTTCAGTATTTTTGGTGACTTTTCCTGTTTCAGGATTCACGTAAAGTGTTTCTGTATCGTTGGTAAAGATATAGCTGTAGTCACTTTCTGGTTTTGTATCAAATTGGACATTTACTATTGGTTTGCTGTCGCCGGCTTCTTTTTCGTAGATTTCAGCAGCTTGCTGCAAACTAACTTTGTACTTTGTATCCGTGACGGCATCTTTTCCTACGCCGCAACTAGCTAAAATAAAAATAGCTCCTAAAAGTGAAAAAAATAGTAAAAATGGTTTTTTTAACATGAAATTACCTCGTTTCTTTTTATTAAGCATTCACAATCACTTAGTATACGGAGGTTTTATAAGAAATACAAATAAAAAACAATCCTTTAAGAGAAATTAAAGGATTGTTTTTTTGTTATTTATTCTGCACGTAAAGCAACTGCCGCATCTTTTTTCGCTGCCATTCGGGCAGGAATATGGCCACCAATCATGGTTAAGATTGTGCTAATTACAATCAAAATAATCCCGTGAATTGGATTTAAGGTGGCAACATTTTCTAAATCAGTCAGGTTATAGAGCACTGCATTGATCGGAAATGTTGCGAGAAAGGCAATCACAACACCAAGAATACCAGAGGCAACGCCTAAAATAGCAGTCTCGGCATCGAACACCCGGGTAATATCTTTTTTACGAGCTCCTAACGCTTTCAGAATACCGATTTCTTTGGTCCGCTCAATGACAGAAGTATAGGTGATAATCCCAATCATAATCATACTTGTAACAAGGGAAATCCCAGCAAATGCAATCAGCACATAGGTGATGGCATCCATTAAACCACCTGTTAAGCGGGTCATTGTTCCAGCTAAATCAGAATAGATGATTTGGTCTTTTTTATCTTTTCCTTTGTTATAAGCATCTAAATAATCAAGAATTTTATCTTTTGATTTGAAGTCGTTTGGATAAATCATAATACTTGAAGGGATTTCGTTCGCTCCTAAATAAGACAATAGGTTTTCTTTCGCGGAAGCATCTAATGTTTCGTTAGTCATAACGTTAGTGTTGCTGGCTTCTTGCGCTTTAACAATATCAGAGGTTTTGTTTTTGGCAATCATATTAGTTGAAAGTGCATCGCTATAAGCAATTCCAGGTGCTAATAGATTCATTGTTGAAGAATCTTTAATTCGCAAAATCCCTGAAATTGTTAATTCGGTATTTTCTGGGTTATCGTAAACAGCTTGCAAATCTTGGTTAGGAATGAAGTTGCCTGGCGGTAATTTGGTGTAAAATGCATTATTATTGGCTAATTTCATTTTTGTGCCAACAATGTCTGAAAAGGCAATCTTTTGATTATCTTTCACGTCAAAGCCAAGATTTTTTAAAGCATTAATATTGGTGGTATTGTTACTATCGACGATTAAAACGACATCGGTTTCTTTTTCTGGATAATTTCCTTCGAGTAACGAGTAATTGTCTTTTAAGAAATTGTTTTTTCCATTTTCTAGTTGTTTAGGAAAAGCAGAAACGCCGACGCCAGTTTGGGCAGCCATCATAGAAGCCATCGCGTTTGATTGGCCGTCGGGTGCATCGTTTGAAAATTTGACAGCTTGTGCTTTCCTGTTGATTTCTCTTAATAAGTTCATATTGACTAGACGAGTATAGCCGATATTATTACTTAATTCAGGATCAATGTGATTGACATAGTCAATAAACTTTTGATCAATTAAATTCGTGTGTTGCGCACGGTCCGCATCGCTAATTTTAGCAGTCACTTCTTTTTCTTTCGGGAAGGTGCCTTTTTTGTCCTGGTTATTGAAACTTTCTGGATCTTGATCGGTCGCTATTTTAGAAATGGTAATCGGAAATTGCGCTAACGTTTCCGACTGAGTTTTATCAATTTGTTTCTGGAATCCTGTTGAAAGAGAAAGGACAATCGCGATACTGATAATTCCGATACTTGAAGCAAAGGCGGTTAAAAAAGTTCGCCCTTTTTTAGTGCGGATATTATTAAAAGATAAACGCAACGCAGTCGTGAATTTCATTTTGGTGCGTTTCAATTCGAAAGGTTCTTTTTTTTCATGTTCAATATGAGGACGCGAGTCATGACGAATTTGGCCATCTGAAAATTCAATAATTCGATCAGCGTATTCATGAGCTAATTCAGGGTTGTGGGTCACCATAATAACTAATTTTTCTTTCGAAAGTTCTTGGATAAGTGCCATAATTTGCAGACTGGTTTCTGAATCCAATGCACCAGTTGGTTCATCACAAAGTAAAATATCGGGATCGTTAGCTAAAGCACGAGCAATGGCAACCCGTTGCATTTGACCGCCAGATAATTGGGAAGGTTTTTTATGGATATGGTCCTTCAAACCGACACGGATGAGTGCATCTTCGGCTTTTTGGCGTCTTTCTGCTTTTGAAATACCACTCAGTGTCATACCAAGCTCGACATTATCCAAAATCCCTTGATGACTAATTAAGTTGTAACTTTGAAAAATAAAACCAATTGAGTTATTCCGATAAGCATCCCAGTCGGCTTCTTTAAAATTTTTTGTTGATTTGCCGTTAATGATTAAGTCACCAGAATCGTAATTGTCCAATCCGCCAATCACATTCAACATCGTCGTTTTACCAGAGCCGCTGGGACCCAGAATGGCTACAAATTCTTGTTTTCGAAAAGCGACAGAGACGCCATCTAAAGCTTTAGTGGTCGTTCCGCCGACAGTATAATATTTTTTTATCTCTTTGAGTTCTAGCATATTTTTCGCATCCTTCTTCCAATTTATCAACAACACAACCTTAAGTTAGTGTATAACGTAACATAATAGTTAACAAAAATCAATCATTACCATTTGATAATCAAGTGAATTTAGTATACACTAGGTGGGAAACGAGGGAGAACATATGGATAAAGAGAAGCATTCATCAAATTTAGATATTAGTGTCTTTACTGAAATTTTTTCATATATGAGCCAATTGCTTTTTAAAGACCTAGACTTGGAGGATCTAAAATTAACAAAGTTAGACATGTTAATTTTATTAATTGTGGCAACGAATGAAGGAATCAGTATGACAGAGTTAGCCAACCAAGTAGGAACGTCGAAAGTTCAAGTGAGTCGCTCTATTGCGGGGTTAGAAGAACGAGCGATTGTTCAACGTCGCCATAATCAAGAAAATCGCCGCGTGGTTAATGTTTATACGACAAAAGAAGGCGAGAAGCTCTTTAAGCAAAAAGAAAATCAAGTAAAACAGCAACTATCTGAAACGCTTAGTGTTCTTTCCTTAGAGGATTATCAAGAGGTCAATCAACACTTTTTGGCGGTCATGAAAATTTTGTCCAATTATCAAGCGCTACGAAGAAAAACGTGTAAGGAAAACAACGCCAAAAAATAAAAAACATCGTTTGGCTATAAACCAAACGATGTTTTTTCTAGCCTTTGACAGAGCCAGAAGTCACGCCTTCTACATAGAAACGTTGCATTAATATAAATAAAATAGTAATTGGAATGGCAATTAGCACACATCCAGCTGTAAAAGCCATGAATAGTGAATTGGCTGTTGATTTGGTCATCATCGAAAAGAGACCAATCGCAACGGTGTAATTTTCAACTTTATCACCCATAATAACTTTTGCGAAAATAAAATCCATCCAAGGGCCCATGAAGGCGGTTAAAGAAGTATAGACAATAATTGGTTTCGACAATGGCAACGTAATTTTTGTGAAAATTTGCCACTTGTTGGCACCGTCAATCATAGCCGACTCGTCTAAAGCCATCGGAATGGTATCGAAGAACCCTTTGGCGATGTAAAAACCTAGCGCCGAGCCTGCAGAGTAAACCAGAATTAAAGCGAATAAACTTTCAGTTAAATTTAAGGCTTTTAAAATATAGTAAACGGCAATCATGCTCATAAAACCAGGGAACATATTTAAAACGAGCGCCACTTTTAAAAAGGGTTTTCTTAAGCGGAAACGCAACCGGGACAGCGCATAAGCCATTGCGATTGTAATGAAAGTTGATAACAGACAGCTTGCGATGGAAACGAACAAGGTGTTCAAAAACCAACGGACAAAGGGGAAGTTGCCAGTCTGATTTGTTAATAATACTTTATAATTTTCTAAAGTGAATGTTTTGGGAATGATATAGGGAACAAATGCACCGCCTTCGCCACGAAAACTTGTTAAGATAATCCACACAATGGGGAACATCCAAAAAACTGCTAAAATGGTTAGAATGATGTAAACGCTGGTAAGTGCAGTGCGTTGTTTTTTCTGGTAACTTTTTGCTTTAGCCATAAGTTACGCCTCCTTAAATGAATTCGTCCGTGTATAGGCAATTAAACTGAAGACTGCGGAAAGAATGAAGATTAAAATACCAATCACAGAGGCTAAATTGTAATCCATTGTATCGACAGTCAATTTGTATAACCAGGTAACTAAAAGGTCAGTTGAGCCTGCACCGTAGAAGTTAGAATTGGCTGGACCGCCGCCTGTTAATAGATAAATGACATTGAAGTTATTGATGTTGCCAATAAACTGTTGAATCAGCGCCGGGGTCATCACAAATAGAATTTGTGGAAACGTAATACTTTTAAAAATTTGCCATTTATTGGCACCGTCAATTCTAGCTGCTTCGATTTGATCTTCAGGAAGGTTTTGGATAATCCCTGTAGAGATTAACATCGTAGCAGGAATACCAATCCACATATTGACAACAATAATGGTTAATTTTGCCCAATTCGGATCTGTTAAGAAGGGGATAGAAGAATCGATTAAGCCCCAGTTTAACAACAGAGCATTGATAGGTCCGGAACCATTTAAGAGGTTTCGCATAATTAAAAGTGAAACAAACGGAGGTACGGCCATCGTGATGACAAAAATAGTCCGCCAAAACGCTTTATATTTTAAGCCTTTTGTATTGATAAGCAAGGCTAAAATGATTCCAAAAAAGAAACAAGTTGCGGTTGCGAAAACAGCCCAAATCAAGGTCCAGCCAAGTACTGGAAAGAACGTTGAAGCCATATCGCCTGTGATTACATTGCCTAGATTTGCCAATCCAACCCAAGTAAAAAGGTTTTTCGGTGGCAAATGGTTATGGTCGTAGTTGGTAAAGGCAATGGAAATCATATATAACAACGGCAAGATGGTAAAGAAAAGAACGCCTAGTAAGGGAATCGTCATTAAAGTTGCATGGAAACGTTCGTTTAACAAGCTACGTAAATCATCCATAGTTGTTGGAATTTTTTTGCCGGCTGTCTTTAATTCATATAGGTGACGGGCGCTTTTTAAATTGATTACATATAAAATGATTAGCGATAAACAGACTAAAATTGCTGCAATTCCGAATAATAATAAGAGCATTGAATTATCGCCTTCTTTTAGAACTTCAATCCCTAAAGAATCATCATATACTAATCCTTGCTGTTGGGTCCCTAGTGTTCCTAGCATCATTAATGCGTGGAAACCATTACGGATTAACCAATAGATAAAGCCAATTTCAGCTGTTAAAAAGATGATTCCCTTTAACCACTGCTTGTTGGCGAAGTTTGCAGCACCCATAACTAAAAAAGATAGTTTTGTAGCGAAGTCGCCTTTTTTAAAGACCTCTCGAAATGACGTCTGGGCTTTCTTTTTCTTGAACATCTTCGTTCACTCACTTTCTACTTAAATAAAAAAGATAGAGGAAATGGGACAGCAGATTGAAGCTCGTCCCATTTCTTTACTCTTTTTATTCTTTTGCTTCTTTTGATGTGTCTTGGACTAATTTATCTAATTTTGCTTGATAATCTGCAGGTTTGATATTGCCTTTGTACGTATCATTGATCACTGCATCCATCGCAGGCCAGAATGAAACGATTTCTGGGATTTTTGGCATTACCACAGAGTGGGTTGGTTGTGCCATTTCTAAGATAGCTTTTGCAACAGTATCTTGTGTAATTTCTTCGTTTGTTTGTAATTTTTTGTTTGAAGGGACAAAGCCGATTTCTTTAAAGTAAGTCATTTGTGCTTTTTCGCTGGTTAAATAGTTTGCTAATGTCATTGCGGCCAATGGTGCTTGTGTTTGTTGGTTGACAGCAAAACTACGAACGCCCAAGAAAGCTTTCATTTGTTTTTCTCCATTGCCAAAATCAATGGTTGGATAGGCAGCAGCCCCCATTTTGTCGCCAAGAGCTTTTTCTACATCGTTTTTAGACCAAGGGCCAGAAAGGAAGGCATCCGTTTTGCCAGAACCTAGATTAGACAATGCTTCTGTATTTGATTGGATCACACCAGGATTATTTTTTTGATCGGCAATCCATTGTAATACTTCTATACCTTGTTGGTTATTAAAGTTGGTACCTTTTGGATCTTCGCCATTTTCACCATATAAGTAATCGCCGTTACTCATAAATAGAGGACCGAAGATATAATTTGCGCCATCTTCGCCAAAATTGGTACCGATTTTGCCTTTTTCAGTTAAAGACTTCCAAGTTTTGATTTCCTCTGGAGAATACGTATCTTTGTTATAATAAAGAACTTGTGACTCTACGGCATAAGGGTAGGCATAGACTTTGTCTTTCCAAGTGACTCCTGCGACTGCCGAGTCGATATTGTTTTCTTTGACTTCTTTTTCATATTTTGTGTTAGGGTAAATCAGACCAGCTTCTGCCATTTGACCAATTTGATCATGTGGCATCATGAAAACATCTGCGGCAGCTTTAGGATCTTTTGCAATGTCTTTTTTAGCATCTGCCGAATTTCCAGCAGTTAAGTTAACTTTAATATCGGGGTTTTCTTTTTCAAAATCGGCGACAACTTTTTTAAAGACGCCCATATATTCAGTATCAACCCATAATTTTACGTCACCAGCTGCTTTATTTGCTGAACCGCTTTCATTTTCAGCTTTCGTTTTTTCTGCGCCACCACAGGCAGTAAGTAAAACCGCGGAAGCACTTAAAAGGATACCGCCCATTAAAATCTTTTTCCAATTCGCTTTCATTTTTGAACCCTCCAAAAATTATTTTTTACAAGTCTTATTATGCAACCGATTGCGGAAATAATCAAGTGTTTTTCATCGAGAAAGTTAAAAAAGTTTTTTTGTTATAAATAACATACTGTTTATTTAAAGTGGTGTATACCACTAATTAAGCATTTTAAATAAAAAAATAAAAAAGGGTATACAAATGCAATCGTTTGCGCTAAAATGTGTTCGAGTATTAGAAAATACACGAAAAGCGACAATTAAAGGAGAGAATTAAATGAACACTGCTGCAATCTACCATCGTCCAGAAAGTGAATTTGCTTATCTTTATACAGAAGAAACCATGCATATTCGTTTGCGTACGGCAAAAGGCGACATTGCCTCTGTCCAATTAGTGCAAGGAGATCCTTATCTTTTAGGAAAAGAAAAGTGGTACCAACAGTCGTTAACCATGGAGAAGTTAGTATCTACGGAGTTATATGATTACTGGTTTATTGCATTAAGTGCAAAATTTAAACGCCTTTCATATGCTTTTACTTTAGTAGGGACGGATGGTTTGACGGCGTTTTATGGCGAACACGGCATTTATCCTTTAGAAGAAAAGTATTTAGAGATGGCGAATAATTATTTTCGGATGCCGTATTTTCATGAAGTCGATCGTTTTAAAGCACCTGAATGGGTCAAAGAAACGGTTTGGTATCAAATATTTCCAGAGCGTTTTGCAAATGGTGATCCCGCCAATGATCCTGAAGGGACGTTACCGTGGGGATCTAAAAGACCAGATCGACAAGATTTTTTTGGTGGGGATTTACAAGGGGTGCTAGATCATCTTGATTACATTGAAGATTTAGGTGTTAACGGCTTATATTTTTGCCCAATTTTTGAAGCGTTTTCTAATCACAAATATGATACGATTGATTATTTAAAAATTGACCCAGCTTTTGGTGATGGTGCTACCTTTAAGCGTTTAGTCGAAGAGTGTCATCGACGGGGCATTAAGATTATGTTGGACGCCGTTTTTAATCATATGGGGGACACTTCGCCTCAATGGCAAGATGTGTTAAAAAATGGCCAGGACTCAATTTATGCCGATTGGTTCCACGTAAATGAGTTTCCAGCTAGCTATGAAGAAAGTGCTGATTTTGAAGAAGCAAGCAACATTACCTATGATACTTTTGCATTCACTCCGCATATGCCTAAATTAAATACAGCAAATCCAGAGGTGCAAGCCTATCTTTTAGAAATTGCTCGTTATTGGATTGAGGAATATGATATTGATGCCTGGCGTTTAGATGTGGCAAACGAAGTGGATCATGCGTTCTGGAAAAAATTCCGGCAAACATGTGATGACGCAAAAGAAGATTTTTATATTTTAGGAGAAATTTGGCACTCGTCGCAAAGCTGGCTCCAAGGAGACGAATTTCATGCAGTGATGAATTATGCATACACAGATGCGATTATGGGCTACTTTGTCAAGCAAGAACTGTCCTTGGAAAAGATGCTTTCTGAAATGAACAACCAGTTAATGCTCTATCGACAACAAACGAATCAAATGCAGTTTAATGTTTTAGATTCCCACGATACACCACGCTTATTGCATGAAACGAAAGAGGATAAAGAGTTGATGCGCCAAGTATTAGCGTTTACGTATATTCAACCAGGCGTCCCTTGTCTTTACTATGGTGATGAAATTGGTATGACAGGTGATATGGATCCTGATTGTCGTCGTTGTATGGTTTGGGAGGAAAATCAGCAAGATTTGGATTTGAAGGAATTTGTAAAATCATTGATTGCCCTTCGCAAAAAGTATGCGGCTGTTTTTTCTGGTGGAACAATCGATTGGACAGGAACTTCTTTTGAAACGGGGTTGATTAGATTCGCTTGTCGTTTGGAGGAACAAACGATCTATGGGATTTTTAATACTGGCCAAGAGACACAATTTGTTGATAGAACTGATCGAGAAGTTTTGCTAAGTTCTTCTATCGAAACTGCTTCAGAACAGATAATGGTTTTACCAAAAGGTTTTCTTTTATATCAAGCATAATAATTAAGCAAAGGAATGTGAAGAAGAATGGAAAAACATTGGTGGCAAGAAGTCGTGGTTTATCAGATTTATCCTCGCAGTTTTAAGGATAGCAATGGAGATGGCATTGGAGATTTACCAGGAATTATTGAAAAATTGGATTATTTGGAAACGTTAGGCATTGGGGCTATTTGGTTATCACCAGTTTATCAATCACCCAATGATGACAATGGTTATGACATTTCTGATTATGAAGCGATTATGACAGAGTTTGGGACGATGGCGGATATGGATCGTCTAATTGAGGAAGCGAAAAAGCGAAAGATTGAAATTATTATGGACTTAGTGGTTAACCATACGTCAGATGAACATCGTTGGTTTATTGAAGCGAAAAAAAGTAAGGAGAACCCCTACCGAGACTATTATGTATGGGCTGATCCTGCTTCAGATGGCGGTGTGCCTAACCGACTGAAATCTGCCTTTTCGGGTTCGGCGTGGACGTTTGATGAAGCGAGTGGGCAATACTATTTGCATTTGTTTAGTAAAAAACAACCAGATTTAAATTGGGAAAACCAACAAATGCGTCAGTCGGTTTACGAGATGATGAATTTTTGGATTGATAAAGGAATTGGCGGTTTCCGTTTAGATGTAATTGACTTAGTGGGTAAAATTCCAGGAGAAGAGATCACCGCGAATGGACCTCATTTACATCGTTATTTACAAGAAATGAACGCCGCAACATTTGGCGGCAAAGAGCTGTTAACTGTAGGTGAAACATGGGGGGCCACACCTGAAATTGCAAAAATGTACTCTAGTCCAGAGCGTCATGAATTATCTATGATTTTTCAGTTTGAACATATGAGCCTGGATCAACAACCAGGTAAAGAAAAATGGGACCTTCAGCCAATGGAAGTTGCCAAGTTGAAACAGGTTTTTGCAAAATGGCAAACAGAATTAGGAAATGATGGCTGGAATTCTTTATTTTGGAATAACCATGATTTACCGAGAATGATTTCACGTTGGGGAAATGATCAGGAACATTGGTTGGAAAGTAGTAAGTTATTCGCTATTTTACTGCACATGATGAAAGGCACACCTTATATTTATCAAGGGGAAGAAATTGGTATGACCAATACGCCGATTACAGATATTCGTGAAGCGCGGGACATCGAAACGATTAACATGTACCATGAGTATCTAGAAAAAGGATATTCTAAAGAAGAAATTTTGCTGAAAATTAATACTAAAGGTCGCGACAATGCACGCCGGCCTATGCAGTGGACCGCTGAAAAAAATGCGGGCTTTACGACGGGTACACCTTGGATTGATGTTAATCCCAATTATCAAACGATTAACGTCGCTGCTGCTTTGGCAGATAAAAATTCACTATTCTATACGTACCAAGAAATGATTCGTTTGAGAAAAGAACATCCTTTAATTGTTTGGGGCGACTTTGAATTGCTGGAAACAGTGGACGAAGTGATTAGTTTTTATCGTACCTATGGTGAGGAACGCTGGCTTGTTGTAACGAACTTTTCTGACAAAGTTCGGCCATTTTCTGCAGACGTTCATGTAGAACAAGTAATGATTGAAAATATGCCGACAGATGTCACTGCTTTAGCAGACTATTCGTTAGCGCCTTGGCAAGCATTTGTTGTGAAAGTGAGTCAATAAGATGGAACAATGGTGGAAAAATGCTGTCGGTTATCAAATTTATCCTCGGAGTTTTAAAGATAGCAACGGGGATGGCATTGGTGATTTGCAGGGAATTATTGAGAAATTACCGTATTTAAAAGAACTAGGGGTCGATTTTTTATGGTTAAATCCGATTTACACTTCGCCAAACGTTGACAATGGTTATGATATTGCGGATTATCAAGGGGTTCAGCCAGAATTTGGTACGATGGAAGATTTTCAAGAACTTTTGGATCAAGCGCATCAATTAGATTTGAAGATTATTCTTGATCTGGTAGTCAATCATACAAGTGATCAACATCCGTGGTTTGTTGAAGCGAAAAAAAGTTTAGATAATCCGTATCGTGAGTATTATTTATGGGCCGATGCGACACCAGATCGTATGCCGAATGAATGGAAAAGTTTTTTTGGTGGCTCGACTTGGACGTATGACGAGGGTACAAAGCAAGCATATTTTCATGTGTTTGCAAAAGAGCAACCTGATTTGAACTGGAAAAATCCTAAAGTTCGTGAAGAGATTTATGCGTTGATTCGCTGGTGGTTAGATTTGGGAATTGATGGTTTCCGATTGGATGCGATTAGTCATATCCAAAAAGAACCTTGGGATTTTAAAATTACCACGAATCCGTGGGCTCCATTTATGAATGTAAAAGGCATTGAAGACTATATGCTAGATTTGAAAGCTATTTTTGCTGAGTATGACATCATGACAGTGGGGGAAGCTAGTGGCGTTTCAAGTAAAAAAGCGGTGGAATGGACCAATGATGCGGGCTATCTGAATATGATTTTTGAATTGGAGCACAATGTTCGAGAAGGAAAGCCAGGAGAAGAACGGTTAAATATTTTAGGCTATAAAAAAGTAATGGCTCGCTGGCAAAAGCATTTAGGGACAGAAGGCTGGAATGCATTATATGTAGAAAATCATGATAATCCCAGAATCAATTCAATTTTAGGCAATGAAACCTCTCATTCTGCTAAGGCGATTGGAACAATCGCCTTGCTCTTGCGAGGAACGCCGTTTATTTATCAAGGACAGGAAATCGGCATGGTTAATTATCCGTTTCAACAGATTGACGAGTTAGATGCTAAAGATTCCCATAACCATTATCGTTTGCTTATAGAAAATGGCTACGATGCGAAACAAGCATTAAAAGAAGTGGCGCATTGGACGCGGGACCATTCGCGTACGCCTATGCAGTGGACGAATCAAGAGGCAAGTTCATTCACCTCGGGGCATCCGTGGTTAGCAATTCATCCCAATTTCAAAGAAATAAATGTGGCTGACCAAGAAACGGATGCGCAATCCGTGTTGAATTATTATAAAAAGTTAATTGCGCTGCGGAAAGAAAATCCAGTCTTTACAGATGGACAGTTTGAACTATTAGCGCCCAATCATCCGTCTGTTTTTGCTTTTTTAAGAAAAACAACTGAGGCAACAGCGTTAGTGATTGTCAATTTAAGTGGAGAAAAGTGCCAATTTGACTTGCCGAATAAATTACTGGGCAGAAAGTGGCAACAATTGTTAGGGAATCAAGATTTTACGGTGAAGAAACGGATGCAGTTAGCACCTTATCAAGCGGGGGTCTTCCAATAACTGATTTGTTCTATAACGAGTGCAAGAGGCTTACTTCTAAGTAGGGCTCTTGCACTCGTTTTTAGGAACTTCAACAACCGAGAGACTTCATAAATAATTGAATTTTTACAGAAATGCGTTATACTTACTTTGGGTAAGTTATTTAATTTTATGAAAGTAGGGGGAAATGATGCCGAAAACACGTGTAGAAGCATTTACAGATGCAGTCATTGCGATTATTTTAACGTTATTAATTTTAGAATTAAAAATTCCTGAAAAAGCAGATTGGTCTGCTCTGACTCAATCTGGACACAAAATCATTATTTATTTAATTAGTTTTGTTACTTTATTGATTTATTGGAACAATCATCATCATTTATTTCAAAGTGTCCGTAAAATTGATGGACGTGTCCTTTGGATGAATAATTTTTTAATTTTGACGTTGACGTTTTTCCCGTTTGTTACTGGTTGGGTAGGTGAACATCCATTTTCTTGGCCGCCACAAGCTTTGTATGGCTTAGTAGTATTAGGAGCTGATGTTGCTTATTATCTAGTGGTGCGGGCATTGATTCAGGCAAATGGGCCCAAATCCGAAGTACAACGTTTGTTTGGCCACTATCCAAAATTAACGCTTTCGATTGTGTTGAATATTATTGCGTTGATTGTGGGTAAACTGGTAGCGCCAATCGCTGTTCTGATTATTGATACGATTGTTTTAGTTATGTGGTTTATTCCTGAGCGAAAAGCAGAAATAAAGGAAATTTTAAAGTAGTCATTTTTTATTTATAACAAAAAAGTCATAAATCTTTTGACAAGAATGTCAAACTCCTCTATTATAAGAAGTGGATAAAAACTGAATAATTGTTAGGTGAGGCTCCTATTTGGACAAATGCTGCTGCCGCGAAAGGATCGAGAGACCCTTAGTTGGTTGAACAGGAATAATCGTGAAGGTTATTCATAATGTAGCTGATACATGTTATCTACGCCCTATAGTGCTAAAGCTCAACGATAGAGAATCTTATTTAAAGATGGTATTTTGGGACGTACTCTATTGTTGAGTAGGTCCTTTTTTGTGTGTTTGGCAAAAAAGCAATTATTCACTGGAAGTATAAATAAGAAAAAGAAAGGATGACTGTCATGGAAGACCCTGGAAGTGAACAGAGAAACAAAATACAGTCACCAACGAAAGGAGAAGATTTTAGCACTCTTTTCGGCAGGTGACCACAACCTTGGAGGAAAAGAAAATGATG
The DNA here is from genome assembly GCF_050536905.1 of Enterococcus sp. DIV1328a. Lineage (NCBI taxonomy): Bacteria > Bacillati > Bacillota > Bacilli > Lactobacillales > Enterococcaceae > Enterococcus > Enterococcus sp. DIV1328a. The sequence continues at coordinate 1,130,077 of NZ_CP172912.1, forward strand.
AACAAAAAAACAATGGATATGAGAAAAGCAACCAAAGATCAAGAATTACGTAAATTGGCGTTGCTTTCTGAACGGGAATTAATGATGGAATTACGGACATCTGAAAAAGGACTCTCGAATGAAGATGCCGAAAAAAGATTAGAGGAATTTGGACCAAACGAAGTTTCTGCACAAAAGCCAACCCCAGCAATTATTTTATTTTTAAGTGCATTCAAAGATCCATTTGTCTATGTCTTAGCCTTATTGATGGTCGTTTCAACTTTAACGAAAGATTTCGAAGCCGCTATCGTGATGGGCGTGATGATTTTAGCCAGTGTCTTGATTGCTTTTATACAAGAATATCGTTCTCAAAAAGCGAGTTTGGATTTAAAAGAATTAATTGAAAACACCGCTGCAGTGACACGGGAAGGAATTACGAAAGAAATTCCAATGGACGAAATTGTTCCAGGAGACATTGTAACTTTAGCTACAGGAGACATGATTCCTGCAGATGCCGTGTTGATTTGGACCAAAGATTTATTCGTTAATCAATCGTCGCTAACAGGCGAATCCATGCCTGTCGAAAAATTTGTGGATGCAGGTGTGGATCGTCAACAAACAGAGGTTTCTGCATTAGATATGCAAGACCTAGTGTTTATGGGCACAGATGTCTTGAGTGGACAAGGAAAAGCGATTATTTTAAAAACTGGGCAACATACATTTTTTGGTGATATTGCTAAAAATGCTACAACACAACGAGGAAAAACTAGTTTTGACTTAGGCTTAGCAAAAGTCAGTAAGTTTTTATTACGAATGGTAATGATTTTGTTTCCAATCGTTTTCTTGATTAATGGTTTAACTAAAGGTGCTTGGGGCGAAGCGTTTTTCTTCGCGATTGCCGTTGCAGTTGGTTTGACACCAGAAATGTTGCCAATGATTGTTACGAGTAACTTAGCCAAGGGTGCATTATCCTTATCGAAACATAAAGTCATTGTTAAAGAATTAGCGGCTATCCAAAATTTGGGTGGTATGGATGTGCTCTGTACAGATAAGACTGGAACGATTACCGAAGATCGTGTAGTTTTGGTTCAACATTTGAATCCATTAGGTGATTTGAGTGACGAGGTTCTAAATTTAGCCTACTTAAATTCTTCTTATCAAACAGGTTGGAAAAATTTAATGGATATTGCCGTTATTAATTTTTATGAAGAGCATCAATGGAAAACGCCGTTTAAAAATGTCACTAAAATTGATGAAATTCCTTTTGATTTTTCCAGACGCCGCTTAACGGTTGTCGTAAATGCAGATGATCATCAATTGATGATTACGAAAGGCGCCGTGGAAGAAATGGAAGAAGTGTGCACGCATGCGCAAATTAATGGCGAAATTGTACCATTAAGCAGTGCTGTACGAGAAGAACTACGCCGAGTAAATGTTCAAATGAACAAACAAGGGATGCGTGTGTTAGCGGTAGCTGTAAAAAAAGATGTCCATAAAGAAGCAGTTTATTCAGTTGAAGATGAAAAAGAGATGACATTGATTGGGTTTATGGGGTTTCTTGATCCAGCAAAAGAGTCAGCCGTCAGCGCTATCCGCTCCTTACATGAACATGGTGTCAACGTGAAAGTGCTAACGGGCGATAATGACATTGTCGCCAAAAAAGTCTGTAAAGATGTAGGTATTGAAGTTTCCCATGTGTTATTAGGTTCTCAAATTGAAGCAATGACAGATGAAGAGTTGCGGGCGCAAGTGGAAGAAACTAATTTATTTGCCAAATTAAATCCGATGCAAAAATCTAAAATTATTGAATTGCTACAAGCAAAAGGTCATACGGTTGGTTTTATGGGGGATGGCATTAATGATGCACCGGCATTACGAAAAGCTGATGTGGGCATTTCAGTAGATACTGCAGCTGATATTACTAAAGATGCTAGCTCGATTATTTTACTGGAAAAAAGTTTAAATGTACTGGAATCTGGTGTGATTGAAGGACGAAAAGTATTTAGCAATATGATGAAATATATTAAAATTACCATCAGTTCTAATTTTGGGAATGTCTTTTCAATTTTAGTAGCCAGTGCCTTTTTACCATTTCTACCAATGCTTTCCTTACAACTCTTGATTCAAAATTTGATTTATGATGTGGCTCAGTTGACAATTCCTTGGGATAATGTCGATGAAGAAGAGTTATTAAGCCCTGTTCGGTGGGAAACGAACGGACTAGCGAAATTTACGGTATGTATTGGCCCGGTAAGTAGTATTTTCGATATTCTAACGTATCTTGTCATGTGGTTTGTGTTTAGCGCCAATAGTTTGGCCACTCAACATTTATTCCAAACAGGTTGGTTTATGGTGGGACTTGTTAGTCAAACGTTAGTTGTTCATATGGTCCGGACGCGGAAAATACCATTCATTCAAAGTCGTGCGTCAATGCCTGTGATGTTAAGTAGTTTAGGCGCGATTTTACTCGGTTTCTTGATTGTAGCAACGCCTATAAGAGAGGTTTTTGACTTTGTGAAACTTCCGGCTAACTACTGGCCATGGTTCTTTGGAATCATCATTGCTTACATGTTAACTGTTGAAGTAGCTAAACGTTTATATATTAAAATTACCAAGGAATGGATTTAGTAAAATCTACTGAAAGAGAAAAGAATTTGCTAAGCTGTATTACTCGTTTTGCGAAAATTTGGTGATTTTAAGCAATGAATGTTCGTGATAAAACCTAAGGTAAAGTATTTAGCAAAAAAACGAGCCAAAAAAAATAAAAATTAACGAAAAAAACTTTGTTCTCTAAAAAATAAAAAACCGCATGCTGAGTAGGTTACTCGGCTGACGGTTTTTATTTTTTGGTTTTTTCAAGATAATTTTCATGAAAACGCAAAGTTCGGAAATCAGATTACTAGCCAGTTCGGGGATAAGGGGGCTCAAATTAATAGAACTGTTATATAATATTTTCAAAATAGAATATAACAGTTGGGAGAAAAATAGTACAGAAGAAGTGTGGAACAGAAACCGTTTTCTTGTTTGTGAAAATTATCACTAAACCGCAAAAACATGCGGTTTTGCTCTTTTGTGAAAAAATGAAGAAATTAGAGTTTTTTTCTTGCGCTTTTTCGAATTTAGTGATAATTTGTTAAGTGTAGTCGATAAAAAGTAATACAGTTTCGCACTCTGTTTTACTTTTGTCGAAATTAAAGAAACGTAATAGAGAGGATTGTGTGACAAAATGGCAAAGGCTAAGAAACAAAAACCTATTGACTTTAAAGAGCTAATGGCTAAAGTCGACGCTGATTTCCCAACTTTCCAAATCTTGGATCAAGATGGAAAAATTGTGAATGAAGATTTAGTACCTGATTTATCGGATGAGGAATTAGTTGAATTAATGACACGCATGGTTTGGTCTCGTGTGTTAGACCAACGTTCTACTGCATTAAATCGTCAAGGACGCTTAGGATTCTTCGCGCCAACAGCTGGACAAGAAGCAAGCCAATTGGCAAGTCAATTTGCAATGGAAAAAGAAGACTACTTATTACCAGGTTACCGTGATGTACCTCAATTAGTACAACATGGTTTACCATTAAGAGAAGCTTTCTTATGGTCTCGTGGTCACGTAGCAGGGAACTACTACGCGGAAGATTTAAATGCATTACCACCACAAATTATCATTGGTGCTCAATACATCCAAGCAGCTGGTGTTGCTTTAGGATTGAAAAAACGTGGAAAAGAAAATGTTGTCTTCACTTATACTGGTGACGGCGGTTCTTCACAAGGAGACTTCTATGAAGCAATTAACTTTGCTGGTGCTTACCAAGCAAACGGTGTCTTCATTATCCAAAACAATGGTTTTGCGATTTCTACACCTCGTGAAAAACAAACAGCGGCTAAAACTTTAGCTCAAAAAGCTGTTGCAGCAGGAATTCCTGGTATTCAAGTTGATGGTATGGATCCATTAGCAGTTTACGCAATTGCAAAAGAAGCACGCGATTGGTCAGCTGCAGGAAACGGTCCAGTTTTAATTGAAACATTAACTTATCGTTATGGTCCACATACTTTATCTGGAGACGATCCAACACGTTACCGTTCAAAAGAAATGGATGACGAATGGGTACAAAAAGATCCATTGACTCGTTTCCGTAAATATCTAACAGATAAAGGCTTATGGTCTGAAGCAAAAGAAGAAGAAATTATTGAAAAAACAAAAGAAGAAATCAAAGTAGCGATTGCAGAAGCGGATAAAGCGCCAAAACAAAAAGTTTCTGATTTCTTGAAAAATATGTTTGAAGTTCAACCTCAAACAATTAAAGAACAAATTGCATTTTATGAAGCGAAGGAGTCGAAATAAAAATGGCACAAAAAACTATGATCCAAGCAATTACAGATGCCTTAGCTCTTGAATTAGAGAAAGACGAAAATGTCTTAATCTTCGGTGAAGACGTTGGTAACAACGGTGGGGTTTTCCGTGCAACTGAAGGTTTACAAGAAAAATTTGGTGAAGACCGCGTCTTCGATACACCTTTAGCTGAATCTGGTATCGGTGGATTGGCTTTCGGTCTTGCCTTGCAAGGTTACCGTCCAGTTCCTGAAATCCAATTCTTTGGTTTCGTTTTTGAAGTATTTGACGAAATCGTTGGTCAAATGGCTCGTACGCGTTACCGTATGGGTGGAACTCGTAATATGCCAATTACTGTTCGTGCCCCATTTGGTGGTGGTGTTCATACACCAGAACTTCACTCAGATAACTTAGAAGGATTAATCGCACAATCACCAGGTGTTCGTGTTGTTATTCCATCAAACCCTTACGATGCAAAAGGACTATTAATTTCATCTATTCGTAGCAACGATCCAGTTGTCTACTTAGAGCACATGAAATTATACCGTTCATTCCGTGAGGAAGTGCCAGACGAAGCTTATGAAGTGCCTTTAGATAAAGCGGCTGTAACTCGTGAAGGAACAGACGTATCAATCATCACTTACGGCGCTATGGTTCGTGAAGCGATTAAAGCAGCTGATAGCTTAGCGAAAGACAATATTTCAGCAGAAATCATTGACTTACGTACAGTGGCTCCTTTAGATGTGGAAACAATTATTAACTCTGTTGAAAAAACTGGCCGTGTGGTTGTCGTTCAAGAAGCACAAAAACAAGCTGGCGTTGGCGCTATGGTTGTTTCTGAAATTTCTGAACGTGCCGTATTATCATTAGAAGCACCAATCGGACGTGTATCTGCTCCAGATACAATCTTCCCATTCGGACAAGCAGAAAATATCTGGTTACCAAATGCGAAAGATATCGAAGCAAAAGCTAGAGAAATCGTCGAATTTTAATAGTTATTCGAAGTAGATAAACGAAGAATTAAACAGGTGGAATACGGCTATAGGCATGAAATGTTCAGCTACTATAGTCGTTTCCCCGCGTTTTGCTCCTAAGAAAATAGACAGATCCAACGAAGAAGGGAAGACTTAAAAAATGGCTTATCAGTTTAAATTACCGGATATCGGTGAAGGGATTGCCGAAGGCGAAATCGTTAAATGGTTTGTAAAACCTGGCGATACAATCAACGAAGACGATACGTTATTAGAAGTACAAAATGACAAATCAGTGGAAGAAATTCCATCACCAGTAACAGGTACTGTAAAAAATATCGTTGTACCAGAAGGAACAGTTGCAAACGTTGGTGACGTGTTAATCGAAATCGACGCACCTGGTCACGAAGATAACGATGCAGCACCAGCAGCTCCTGCACAAGAACAAACACCAGCACAACCTGCTGCTGTACCAACAACCGAAGCAGCTGGCGGATTTTTCCAATTCAAATTACCAGACATCGGTGAAGGAATTGCCGAAGGCGAAATCGTTAAATGGTTCGTTAAAGCTGGCGACACAATTAATGAAGATGATTCATTATTAGAAGTACAAAATGACAAATCAGTAGAAGAAATTCCATCACCAGTAACAGGTACTGTAAAAAATATCGTTGTACCAGAAGGAACAGTTGCCAATGTTGGTGACGTGTTAGTTGAAATTGACGCACCTGGTCATAATTCAGCAGCACCGGCAGCCGCAGCACCAGCTACTGACGCTCCTAAAGCGGAAGCATCAGCTCCAGCCGCTTCAACAGGCGTAGTTGCAGCCGCTGATCCAAACAAACGCGTTTTAGCAATGCCATCTGTTCGTCAGTATGCGCGTGAAAAAGACGTTGATATTACACAAGTAACTGCAACTGGTAAAGGTGGCCGTGTCATTAAAGCGGATATTGATGCCTTTGTCTCTGGTGGTTCTCAAGCAGCACCAGCTACTGAAGCTGCCGCAACAGAAGCAGCACCTAAAGCGGAAGCAGCTGCACCTAAAGCAGCGCCAAAAGCCTTTACTTCTGATTTAGGCGAAATGGAAACACGTGAAAAAATGACACCAACACGTAAAGCAATTGCTAAAGCAATGGTTAACAGCAAACACACTGCTCCTCACGTAACATTACATGATGAAGTAGAAGTTTCTAAATTATGGGATCACCGTAAGAAATTTAAAGATGTTGCTGCTGCAAATGGTACAAAATTAACATTCTTACCATACGTTGTAAAAGCATTGACTTCAACTGTTCAAAAATTCCCAATCTTGAATGCATCAATCGATGACGCAGAACAAGAAATTGTTTACAAAAATTACTTTAACATTGGTATCGCTACTGATACAGATCATGGCTTATATGTACCAAATGTTAAAAATGCTAATACGAAGAGCATGTTTGCTATCGCTGATGAAATCAACGAAAAAGCAGCATTGGCTATCGAAGGCAAATTAACTGCACAAGATATGCGTGATGGTACAATCACAATTAGTAACATTGGTTCAGTCGGTGGCGGCTGGTTTACACCAGTAATCAACTACCCTGAAGTTGCTATTTTAGGCGTTGGTACAATTGCACAAGAACCAGTTGTTAATGCAGACGGCGAAATCGTTGTGGGACGCATGATGAAATTATCATTAAGCTTTGACCACCGTATCGTTGACGGCGCAACTGCTCAAAAAGCAATGAACAACATTAAACGCTTATTAGCTGATCCAGAATTACTATTAATGGAAGGATGATTAACAAATGGTAGTAGGAGATTTCGCCATTGAACTAGATACAGTCGTAATCGGAGCTGGTCCTGGAGGATACGTTGCCGCAATTCGTGCCGCAGAAATGGGTCAAAAAGTTGCGATTATCGAACGTGAATACATCGGAGGCGTTTGTTTAAACGTTGGATGTATTCCTTCAAAAGCTTTAATTGCTGCTGGACATCATTACCAAGAAGCACAAGATTCTTCAACTTTTGGTGTAACAGCTAAAGGAGTCGAATTAGACTTTGCAAAAACACAAGACTGGAAAGATAACACAGTTGTTAAATCATTAACAGGCGGCGTTGGCATGTTATTGAAAAAACACAAAGTGGAAATTATTGAAGGCGAAGCATTCTTCGTTGACGAAAATACATTGCGTGTTATTCACCCAGACTCAGCACAAACTTACTCATTCAATAATGCTATTGTAGCAACAGGTTCTCGTCCAATTGAAATCCCAGGATTCAAATTTGGCGGACGCGTGTTAGATTCTACAGGCGGTTTAAACTTAAAAGAAGTTCCTAAAAAATTCGTTATTATCGGTGGCGGTGTCATCGGTGCTGAATTAGGTGGCGCTTATGCTAACTTAGGTTCAGAAGTAACAATTTTAGAAGGTAGCCCATCAATTTTACCAACTTATGAAAAAGATATGGTTAAAGTTGTCACAGACGACTTCAAGAAGAAAAACGTAACAATCGTGACTTCTGCAATGGCTAAAGAAGCTGTTGACAATGGCGATAGCGTCACTGTTAAATATGAAGTTAACGGAAAAGAAGAAAGTGTTGAAGCAGATTACGTAATGGTCACTGTTGGACGTCGTCCAAACACAGACGACTTAGGCTTAGAACAAGCGGGCGTTGAAATTGGCGAACGTGGTTTAATCCCAGTTGACAACCAAGGACGTACTAACGTGAAAAACATCTTCGCAATCGGCGACATCGTACCAGGTGCTGCGTTAGCGCATAAAGCAAGCTACGAAGCAAAAATTGCTGCTGAAGCAATTTCTGGTAAGAAAGTTGCAGTTGATTACAAAGCAATGCCAGCTGTTGCCTTTACTGATCCAGAATTGGCAAGCGTTGGTATGACTGTTGCAGAAGCAAAAGAAGCGGGAATCGAAGCAAAAGGCTACAAATTCCCATTTGCTGGTAACGGCCGTGCAATCTCTTTAGATAAAACTGAAGGATTCATGCGTTTAGTTACAACTGTAGAAGACAATGTCATCATCGGTGCACAAATTGCCGGTGTCGGTGCAAGTGACATGATTTCTGAATTAGCTTTAGCTATTGAATCTGGCATGAATGCAGAAGACATTGCTTTAACAATCCACCCACACCCATCATTGGGCGAAATCACTATGGATACAGCTGAATTGGCTTTAGGTTTACCAATTCATATTTAATAGTATCACTTTGTCGCACGACAGATATAATGCGCCTTTTGCACTTGTTGCATTAGCCACAGCAAGAGCAAAAGGTGTAAAAAAACAACGACTTCTAGGAGTCGTTGTTTTTTTATGCTCTGTTCTTTCTTTTACGGTATTTAAGGGGTGTTTCACCCGTTTCTTGTTTAAAGATCCGGACAAAATAGCTATCTTCAACAAACCCTAAATCTTCACTGATTTGGGCAATTGTTTTATCTGTCTCCAAAAGAAGCTGTTTAGCCCATGTGATTTTTAATTGTCGATAAAATTGACTAAAGGGAATACCAAACTCCTCTTTTAATAAACGACTTAAATACGTCGGTGTCAAATGAACAAGGTCTGCCAGTTCTTGTAAATTTAAACGCAGCGATTTGTTTTCCCAAAGGGCATCTAAAACCGGTTGTAATTGCTTATTTTTAGTTTGATAGGCACTTGAAGGAGTTAATTGAGCAGTTAATAAAGTTTGTTGAATATCTTTTTGGATCATATTCAATGGCTCCAGCTCTTCTTTTCGCGAACTAATCTGTAAGGATTGTTTGTACGTATTGATTAAATAATCTTTTTTGATGGCTTCAGAAATAATATATTGGCTTAGATCAGCGATTAATGTCGCGCTCTTTTCTAAGTCTGCTAGTTCTAAAACAGGGTATTGTTGATACAGCTCTTGGTGTGTTACTAAAAATTCTTGAATGAAGGCATCATTCATGGTTAAAACCTGTTCTAACTCTTCTTGGTGATCTTCGAGCAAAACTTCACCAGCCATAATGGCTCCTACATACTGGTCATCAACAATAATGGGGATGGCCATATCAACGATGTTAAAGTGACAACGGTAGATAAAAGGCTGACCAGTGCGAACAGCTTCCAAGCCACCACGAGCATCACATTTTTCACAAAGTTTCGAGAGCTCAGGGGAGTGACGTACCAGTTGGCAAAAGGGTTGAACTTGACTATGTTTCGTCACAGGTCGACCTTTATAATCGACTAAAATAATGGCTAAACGAGTGCTTAAGGCCAATGATTCTTGCAATTTTTCCCACTTTTCTAAATCTAAAATATTTTTTAATTCTACAGTCATAAGGCAATCCTTCAATCTAAAGTTTAAAAATCATAATATTTTATTATTTCACAAAATAATTCTATCATTTTTTGCAAGAAAACGATACCAAAAGTTCAATGCTTTTTTGATGAAAGCGTTTTATACTATGTATGTAAACAAAATATAGGAGGCTATCAACATGAGAAAAGCATTGATTTTACCAACGAAATATGTTCAAGGGGAAGATGAATTACTAAACTTAGGTTACTTCGTTTCAACTTTTGGAAAAAAAGCGTTACTAATTGCAAATCCTGCTGACGTTGATCGTGTACGTCCACAATTGGAAGAAACAGCGAAAAAGTTTGACATTACATTCGTAGAGGGTGGCTTTAGTGGAGAAGTAACGCGTGAAGAAACAAAGCGCTTGCAAAACGTTGGACAAAAAGAACAAGCAGACTGTATCATTGGTTTAGGTGGCGGTAAAGCAATCGATGCTTCAAAAGTCGTAGCAGAAGGTGAAAACTTAATTATTGTACCAACGATTGCGGCTCAAGATGCACCAACTTCGCATTCAGCTGTACTATATCATGAAGATGGCTCATTTGATGATTATGCTTACTTTAAACAAAGTCCAAGCGTCGTTATGGTTGATACAAAAGTGGTTGCCAAAGCGCCAACTAGATTTTTAGTTGCTGGAATGGGGGATGCCTTATCCACATATTTTGAAGCACGCGCAACACACAATTCATATTCTCGGGTTAATGCTAGTTTGCCAATGGGTTCAAGAGAAGGCTTAACGCCTGCTGCTAGCGGCACATATGCAGCTTTGGCCATGGCAAAACTTTGCTGGGAAAACCTCCAGGAAGATGGGTTAAAAGCGAAATTAGCTTGTGATGCAAATGTGGTTACTGAATCATTGAATAAGATTATCGAAACAAATATCTTACTTTCAGGCTTAGGTTTTGAAAGTGGCGGTTTAGCTGCAGCGCATGCGATTCATAACGGTATGACAGTCTTACCTGGTGCGCACAGTTATTTACATGGTGAAAAAGTAGCCTTTGCAACGATTGCACAACTTGTATTAGAAGATGCAGCAAAAGACGAATTAGAAGCTGTTTTAGACTTTAGCGCTTCTGTAGGTTTACCATTAACGCTTTCAGACATTGGTGTCGATGAAATCACTTATGAAGAAGCATTGGAAGTAGCCAAAATTGCTTGCATTCCAGAAGAATCAATTCATTCAATGCCATTCCCAATTGTCGTTGAAGAAGTAGCGAATGCAATCATTGTTGCAGATAAAGTCGGACAAGAATATAAAACAAGACATAAATTAGATTAAGGAAGTGTCCACATGAAAGCAGATATTTTACTCGTTTCACATAGCAAAATGATTACAGATGGTATTAAAGAGATGATTGAACAGATGAATGCCAGTGAAGAAATTACGATTCATTCACTTGGTGGCACATCAGATGGTTCATTAGGTTCAGATCCAATGAAAATCATTGACACGATTAACGAAGCGGACTCTGACCGAGAATTTTTAATTTTTGCCGATTTAGGCAGTGCCGTTTTAAGTTCAGAATTAGCTTTTGATATGCTAGAAGAAGACCAACAGAAACATTATCATTTAGTCGATGCACCATTGGTTGAAGGTGCCTTTGCGGCAGCAATTACTGCAGGTGTCTCAGATGATTTGACGCAAATTTTAGCAGAAGCTCAAAATGCTGGTAAGAAAGGGTGGAACTAAATGAAAAAAATTATTAATGAACCTGGTAAAATTGTCGAAGAAATGCTCCAAGGAATTGTGAAAAGCTATGGAAACCTTGTTCATCAAGTCGAAGATTCTCGCGTGATTGCTCGCAACGACTCAAACAAACAAGTTGGGTTAGTATCTGGTGGCGGAAGTGGTCATGAGCCTGCACATGCTGGGTTTGTTGGTGATGGAATGTTAAATGCCGCAGTTTTAGGTGATGTCTTTACTTCACCAACACCAGATCAAATTTTAACAGGAATCCAAGCGGCAGACCAAGGGGCCGGTGTTCTGTTAATCGTAAAAAATTATACAGGCGATATTTTGAACTTTGAAATGGCCAAAGATATGGCTGATATGGAAGACATTCATGTAGAAATGGTCGTTGTCGATGACGATATAGCTGTCGAAGATAGCACCTATACCGCTGGAAAACGAGGCGTTGCCGGGACTGTTCTTGTCCATAAAATTTTAGGACATCATGCCCGCCAAGGTGCTTCTTTAGAAGAGCTCGTTTCTTTAGGAGAAAAGATTGTATCAGCCACGAAAACAATTGGAGTGGCTTTAAAAGCAGCCACTGTGCCTGAAGTTGGCAAACCAGGTTTTACTTTACCAGAAGATGAAATTGAATTTGGCGTAGGGATTCACGGAGAACCAGGCTATCGTCGTGAAAAAATCCAACCATCGAAAGAGTTAGCGAAAGAATTAGTTGAAAAAACATTAAGTAGCTATGAACAACAACCACAAACAGTGGGGGTACTTGTCAATGGCATGGGCGGCACGCCATTAATGGAACAATTTGTATTTATGAACGACGTGCTAACATTATTAGAAGATAAAGGTGTTCAAGTGACCTTCCATAAAGTGGGTAACTATATGACGTCTATTGACATGCAAGGATTATCTTTAACGATGATTGACTTGGCGACAAAAGACTGGCAAACAGCGCTAGAAAGCAATGTAACAACAATTTCTTGGTAAGGGTGATAAAAGATGGAATTAACAGTACAAGACATTCAAACATGGTTAGACAATTATTCAAAAGTTATCGAAGAAAAAAAAGACTATCTAAGTGAATTAGACACGCCGATTGGTGATGGGGATCACGGTAACAACATGGCTCGTGGTATGGCTGAATACAAAATTGCGTTTGACAAAAAAGTACCAACAACAATCACGGAGACATTTAAAGTCCTATCCATGGCCTTGATTTCAAAAGTTGGCGGAGCTTCTGGTCCTTTATATGGTACTGCGTTTATGAATATGACTAAAGCGACAAAAGATTTGGAAACCATCAGTTCGCCAGAACAATTAAAAGAAATTGTTCAGCAAGGTCTAGCTGGGATTCAGATGCGCGGCAAAGCTGAACCAGGAGATAAAACGATGGTTGATGTCTGGGCACCTGTTGCTGAAGTAATTGGAACGGAACAATTTAATGAAGAAAAAATTGAACAATTTGCTGAAGCAACAAAAGATTGGGTGGCGAAAAAAGGACGTGCCTCTTATTTAGGGGAACGAGCAATTGGTCATATTGATCCAGGAGCAGCATCTAGTGCATTATTATTTGAAGAACTAGTCAAAGTAATCAATCAATAACAGTGAGAAAAAAGTTTAGCAAGTGCCTCTCTTGAAGCGCTTGTTAAACTTTTTTATAAATAATGGTTTCTTTTGTTTATCTATGGGATAATTTAAGTAACAAAAAATAACAAAAAATAACAAAAAATAACAAAGATAGACAAATGGGGGATTTAAAGATGAAAAAGCATGTGATTGTGGGATGTTTATTAATCGTTAGCTCAATGTTTGTAAGTGCTTGTGGAAATTCGTCAGACGTGACCACGGAAAAAACCAGTGTCACAAAACAAGTCGAAGCTACGGAACAAAGCACAACCTCTTCCGTAGACCAAACCAAGTATGATGCCATTATTACAGAAGCTAAAAAGTTAACAGCAGAGGGGCAATATAAAGAATCAGAAGAAAAATTAGCTACGATCCCTGTTAGCGATTTAGGGAAACCACACTATTCGATCGTTAAAGAAACGGTTGATAAACTAAATAATCAAAATAATGAAGGCTTAAAAAGACAAGAAGAAGTTGCGGTTGAAAAGCAAACGAAGTCGAGTCCGGCACCAACGGAATCACTTAAACCAATTCCAGATGAATTTGCTAAATGGGCAACCACGTATCTTTTTTATTATCCACGAGGAGATCAAAAGCAAGCGGGTTTAATCATTGAAGCGAATGGAGCAGTCACGCAGACGAATACGAATGGCGAAATTTACACAGGAAAAGCCGAAATAAGTGGAGCTTCGGGCACTATTTTAAGTTATGATACGACTAGTTATCGCCCGACGACCCAACCAGCTACAAAATCGATTACTCCAAATGTTAAAATCACTGTTACTTGGAACAATGGCGGCGGTGTTGATGTTTATTATGGCTACGTTTCTTATTCACAACGTTTAGCTTTGACAGATGGTATCGCCGTGACAGACGGGGTCAAAGAAGTTTGGCTTTCATAAAAAGAGCTAGACATTCAAGCAAAAACTTGAATGTCTAGCTCTTTTGTTGATTGAATAGGGGGATTTAAATACTTAGTTTCGATAAGAACGAACGGTATTATTAATAGCAGAAATACTATATTTTAATTCATCTTCTAACGTTTGATCAATGTCTGTGTCTAAAGTTTCTGCAAACATGGCTTCATATTCAGCGATAGAAAGTTCTGTCCGATTATCCAGCAGTGCTAAATGAGTTTCTTTTTGTAAATGATTTTGATAACCAGCTACTAATTCACCAGTGAAAAATTCAGCGACAGCACCAGAACCATAACTGAATAAACCAATTTGATTACCTGCGGTTAAAGTCGTTGCATTTTCTAAAAGGGAAATGAGTCCCAGATAAAGTGAACCCGTATACAAGTTTCCTACGCGACGACTATAGATGATACTTTCTTCATAACGAGCTAAAATTCGTTCCTGTTCTGCTTCAGTTTGGTCGGAGATTTTTGCTAATAAGGCTTTTTTGCCCATTTTTGTGTAAGGAATATGGAACGCTAAAGCATCATAATCTGCAAAATCAAGACCGGTCCGTTTTTTATGTTCATCCCAGACTTGGGCAAAAGATTGGATGTAGGTTTCGTTTGACAAAGGACCATCGACCATAGGATACGGATGGCCTGTTGGACGCCAAAAGTCATAGATATCTTGCGTCAGCATCACATTATCCTCTTTTAAAGCCAAGATGCGCGGTTCACTAGTAACTAACATCGCAACCGCCCCAGCTCCTTGTGTAGGCTCACCGCCAGAATTTAAGCCATATTTTGCAATATCTGCTGCTACAACCAAAACTTTTTTATCTGGATGTAAGGCGACGTGATTCTTAGCTAACTGTAAGCCTGCTGTTGCTCCGTAACAAGCTTCCTTGATTTCGAAAGAGCGAGCGAAAGGTTGAATCCCCATTAAACGATGTAAGACAACTGCGGCCGCTTTTGACTCATCGATACTGGACTCAGTCCCGACAATCACCATATCAATGGCCTCTTTATCTTCTTTGGTCAAAATCGCTTCTGCGGCATTGGCTGCAAATGTCACAATATCTTGGCTGATTGGGTTCACCGCCATTTGGTCTTGCCCAATACCAATATGAAATTTTCCAGGGTCTACATTTCTGGCTTCAGCCAGTGCCGTCATATCAATATAATAAGGGGGCACAAAAAAACTAATTTTATCAATCCCAATTGTCATTTCTTTAACTCCTTTACGATAAATAGATTCATTATATAAAATAGCACGAAATGAACCAAAATGGGGAATTTTTGTATTAACTTCATAGATTATTAAAAAATATCTTATAAGTCTGTTAACATTCAGTAATTGGCACTTGTGATTCTGGGATTTTATGATATATTTCAAGATGGAGGTGCATTTAGTTGAAAACAGTAGTTATTATTGATGCATTACGAACACCAATTGGAAAATATAAAGGCAGCTTAAGTCAAGTAAGTGCCGTAGACTTAG
This sequence comes from Enterococcus sp. DIV1328a, assembly GCF_050536905.1. Taxonomy (NCBI): domain Bacteria; kingdom Bacillati; phylum Bacillota; class Bacilli; order Lactobacillales; family Enterococcaceae; genus Enterococcus; species Enterococcus sp. DIV1328a. The sequence goes on from NZ_CP172912.1 coordinate 1,145,386, forward strand.
GAACACATGTTACAACACAACTTTTAAAAAGACATTCCACTATTTCTGAAGAAATTGATCAAGTAATCTTTGGAAATGTTTTACAAGCTGGAAATGGCCAAAATCCCGCACGACAAATAGCAATAAACAGCGGTTTGTCTCATGAAATTCCCGCAATGACGGTTAATGAGGTCTGCGGATCAGGAATGAAGGCCGTTATTTTGGCGAAACAATTGATTCAATTAGGAGAAGCGGAAGTTTTAATTGCTGGCGGGATTGAGAATATGTCCCAAGCACCTAAATTACAACGATTTAATTACGAAACAGAAAGCTACGATGCGCCTTTTTCTAGTATGATGTATGATGGGTTAACGGATGCCTTTAGTGGTCAGGCAATGGGCTTAACTGCTGAAAATGTGGCCGAAAAGTATCATGTAACTAGAGAAGAGCAAGATCAATTTTCTGTACATTCACAATTAAAAGCAGCTCAAGCACAAGCAGAAGGGATATTCGCTGACGAAATAGCCCCCTTAGAAGTATCAGGAACGCTTGTGGAGAAAGATGAAGGGATTCGCCCTAATTCGAGCGTTGAGAAGCTAGGAACGCTTAAAACAGTTTTTAAAGAAGACGGTACTGTAACAGCAGGGAATGCATCAACCATTAATGATGGGGCTTCTGCTTTGATTATTGCTTCACAAGAATATGCCGAAGCACACGGTCTTCCTTATTTAGCTATTATTCGAGACAGTGTGGAAGTCGGTATTGATCCAGCCTATATGGGAATTTCGCCGATTAAAGCCATTCAAAAACTGTTAGCGCGCAATCAACTTACTACGGAAGAAATTGATCTGTATGAAATCAACGAAGCATTTGCAGCAACTTCAATCGTGGTCCAAAGAGAACTGGCTTTACCAGAGGAAAAGGTCAACATTTATGGTGGCGGTATTTCATTAGGTCATGCGATTGGTGCCACAGGTGCTCGTTTATTAACGAGTTTAAGTTATCAATTAAATCAAAAAGAAAAGAAATATGGAGTGGCTTCTTTATGTATCGGCGGTGGCTTAGGACTCGCTATGCTACTAGAGAGACCTCAGCAAAAAAAAAACAGCCGATTTTATCAAATGAGTCCTGAGGAACGCCTGGCTTCTCTTCTTAATGAAGGCCAGATTTCTGCTGATACAAAAAAAGAATTTGAAAATACGGCTTTATCTTCGCAGATTGCTAATCATATGATTGAAAATCAAATCAGTGAAACAGAAGTGCCGATGGGCGTTGGCTTACATTTAACAGTGGACGAAACTGATTATTTGGTACCAATGGCGACAGAAGAGCCCTCAGTGATTGCGGCTTTGAGTAATGGTGCAAAAATAGCACAAGGATTTAAAACAGTGAGTCAACAACGCTTAATGCGTGGACAAATCGTTTTTTATGATATTGCAGACCCCGAGTCATTGATTGATAAACTACAAGTAAGAGAAGCGGAAATTTTTCAACAAGCAGAGTTAAGTTATCCATCTATCGTTAAACGGGGCGGCGGCTTAAGAGATTTGCAGTATCGTGCTTTTGATGAATCATTTATATCTGTCGACTTTTTAGTAGATGTTAAGGATGCAATGGGGGCAAATATCGTTAACGCTATGTTGGAAGGTGTGGCCGAGTTGTTCCGTGAATGGTTTGCGGAGCAAAAGATTCTATTCAGTATTTTAAGCAATTACGCAACGGAGTCGGTTGTTACGATGAAAACGGCTATTCCAGTTTCACGTTTAAGTAAGGGGAGCAATGGCCGGGAAATTGCTGAAAAAATTGTTTTAGCTTCACGCTATGCTTCATTAGATCCTTATCGGGCAGTCACGCATAACAAAGGGATCATGAATGGCATTGAAGCTGTCGTTTTAGCTACAGGAAATGATACACGCGCTGTTAGCGCTTCTTGTCATGCTTTTGCGGTGAAGGAAGGTCGCTACCAAGGTTTGACTAGTTGGACGCTGGATGGCGAACAACTAATTGGTGAAATTTCAGTTCCGCTTGCTTTAGCCACGGTTGGCGGTGCCACAAAAGTCTTACCTAAATCTCAAGCAGCCGCTGATTTGTTAGCAGTGACGGATGCAAAAGAACTAAGTCGAGTAGTAGCGGCTGTTGGTTTGGCACAAAATTTAGCGGCGTTACGGGCCTTAGTCTCTGAAGGAATTCAAAAAGGACACATGGCTCTACAAGCACGTTCTTTAGCGATGACGGTCGGAGCTACTGGTAAAGAAGTTGAGGCAGTCGCTCAACAATTAAAACGTCAAAAAACGATGAACCAAGACCGAGCCTTGGCTATTTTAAATGATTTAAGAAAACAATAAAAAAACAGTTCAGCAGAAATTATTCTGCTGAACTATTTTTTTTCACATTAGGTAGACGTTTCAGGCCACGAATTGGTTTTACTTTTAAGACATCTAAGAAGAAAGTGAACACAGGGATTCCTACAATAAGTCCCCATACACCAAAGAGACGCTCACTAACTAATAAAATGACAAACGTATAAAAGATTGGTAACTCTGTTTTACTAGACATGAATTTAGGATTTAGCACGTAAGATTCAAATAAATGGACGATTGTAATTAAAGCTAAGATATAAATCACATCGTTCAAGCCACCTTGGGAATAAGCGATGAAACTTAGCGGAATGCAGGAAATAATCACACCAGCAACTGGGACTAAGCTCAAAATGAAGATCATAATGGCTAAACTAGGTAACTGAGTAAAGCCGATTATCGCCAAGGCCAAGGTAGTAATGACTGTATTCACCACAGCAATGAAAAACTGAGCTTCCATTACGACACCAAATGTGTTAACGAACTTGTTGGCGAAATAATAGATATCCTGAAAAAACCAATCAAAATCACTTTTTAAAAATAACTTAGAAAAATCAGCCATTTGCTTCTTCTCAATCATAAAGAAGAAACTTAAAATAAAGGACATGACAAATGATAAACCGACAGCACCAATATCTTGAATGTAGCGTAAAATCATTGAAGCACCATTCTGGAGTTGAGAGAGTAAGTTAGATTTTTCCAAGTATTGATCAATAAATTGCAATACTTGATTTGTATCTGTATGTGGACTTTGATAAAAATCAACTACAGAATTAATCATTTGAGTCGTTTGGTTAACTAGAACGGGAACATATTTAGTAATCGCTAAATAGATTAGAAAAACAACCAATGCATAGGTTAAGAGAACGATGACAATCGTCGGGATTTTCATATAGCGTTGAACAAAATGGACCAAACGAACAGCTAAATAGGTAAAGATAAATGTTAAAAGAATTGTTGTAATCATGCTTCTGGATAAATAAAGCACAAAAATAATCAAAGCAAGGACGCAAAAACGTCGCAAACGTTCATTTTGAATAAATTTTTGATACAAACTCATAGGGGAAACTCCTTCTTTACTGAATAATCAATCCTGTTAAGAATAACATAACCATACCGATGGCAGCTAGGCCGCAAACAATAATATGGCGGCGTTTGTACATCACTACAATGGCGATGAACTCTCGAATAAACGCGTTAGGTAAAAAATAAAAAGCGGTTTTTGCACCAATGCCGTCAGCTTTTAAGCCAGCCATTCGAGCGAAAAGACCCGCTCGGAAAAGGTGATAATTGTTTGTAGTAAAAATGGCTTGGAAATTAGCATTTCCAAAATCCTCAATCATTGTTTCTTTGGAAAAACGCATATTTTCTAGTGTGTTTTTTGAATGAGCTTCTACTAAAATATCATCATCAGGAATACCTTGTGTCAAAGCATACATTTTCATCGCGACACTTTCAGGAAGTAATTCATCGGGACCTTGGCCACCAGACATGACGATTTTTGGTGGATTTAACGTTGCGCGATTTTGAGCCTTGTAAAATTGAATGGCTTTGTTGATGCGGGCTTGCAATAACGGCGGCACAATCTCACCATTGATTAACCCCGAACCTAACACAACAATATAATCCTGTGTATATTTTGGCTGATTAAATTGATACAACGTAGAAACAGTTAAAAAATTATAAAAAACAAACGCGAAATAAGTCAAAATAAATGGCGCAATAGTTAATGGTAAGGAGAGCCAAGTTGGTAACAACGATTGAAAAAAGAAATTATAAATTAATAGTAATGTTAAGCCAATTGCTAGCAACAACGTCAACAAGTTCCCTAGAGACCGACCTTCTTTTCTCATAACAACGACCGCATTCCAATAGAGGAAAATAATTAAGGCATAGAGTCCTAAAGCCAAAGCGATAAAAATCGCCAGCAGGGCAATAATTGCTAAGGTGATTAGAAAGTAGTTGTTTGTACGAATCGCAGTAATCCCTAAATAAGTCGCTAGAACCACAAGAAAAATATTAAATAATGTTCCATTCAGTAAACGCCTTTTTTCTTTGAAGTAGAAGAGCGCAAACAAGCCAAAAAAAGCAATGGGAATTAAAAAGAAGGCTGTGCCACGAATGATTTCTAAATATAAAACATATGAGAAGAACATAAAGACGGTCCAGCCAAACATCCACGGCAACCAATCGTGTTCTTTTTTCTTTTTCCGCCACGAGGGAATGAAAAAGAGACCCAATAAATAAACACCTAAAAAGGTTAAATCACCATAAAATTGCATAAATAAACTCCTTTAAAACATTTTTCCTCTTCAGTATAACGAAAACTCTTCAAAAAAAATAGAGGAAGCACTTAGTTTCAGAAAGTTTTCTTGTTCTTTTTTTTATAAAAAAAAACCTGACGATTAACGTCAGGTTTTTGAGTCAGTATTGTTTAATTAAGCTTTAGTAACGTTAGTTGCTTGAGGGCCACGTTGACCTTCTTCGATTTCGAAAGTTACTGCTTGACCTTCTTCTAAAGTTTTGAAGCCGTCACCTTGGATAGCTGAGAAATGTACGAATACATCGTTTCCGTTTTCTGCAGTGATGAAGCCAAAGCCTTTGTCTGAGTTAAACCATTTTACTGTACCTGTTTCCATAATAAATATCCTCCTAGATGTGTGTTATAACACATTCATATTTTGCAATTACTTGAAAGGTGAAAAATGTGGAAGATGTTTATTTGAAACAGCTACCCATATTACCGAACAAAAACTACATCTATTACTATAGCATACTAACTGGTTTTTGTATAGCGATAACCTTATTTTCTTTTTTATCGGATGTTTTTTAAAAACTAGAAAGTGAAGATAAGGCTGTTATAGTGCTGTTTCAATAAGACTCAGAAAAAAAGCCCATTGTAAGGCGCTTTCTTACAATGGGCTTTTTGCCTGTTTTTAATAACGGAGGATAGCCGCTAAAGATTTTTCATCTGGTGCAGCTTTTTGGTCTAAAACAAAAACTTGACCGCCATTTTGAATAACTTGGTAAGCAATGGTGTTTAAAAGTTTGCGGCGATCGTACTCTTCAGATGACATTTCATTGTTTTCAGTAACAAAGAGTGACGTTGCAATAAAAAGATGGGAAATTTTGCCGTCAGCTGCCGCTGGCGAAATATCTGTAAATTGATCTAAGAATTTACGATCTAGTAATTTGTTATAAGAAGCTGTTTCTTTTTCTGTTAACTCTGCAGCTATTTTTTCACTAGCGCTGCGGATATCTTGAATGGTTGCTTGTGCAGGTGAAGCAGCAACTGAAATTGAGCAATCATAATAAGGGTTTTTAGCAATCTTTTTAAAGAGTGTTTGGTTTTCTGGTAAAGCATAAAGATAAAGCGGTAATTTTTCAGGATTATCCAGTTGATCTTTTAAGAAAGTATCGACTGCTTGATAGTAGTTCACCCAATCAATTTCAACTTCTTTATCTTTAGTATTGATGCTATGATAAGCGACACCTTCTTTAGAACCGTTAGAACTACCTTGAGTTGAAAAGTTTAAATTACCACCCGTTAATTCATCACCTAAAGCTGTGACCACGTCTGTTGGCGCGTCTTTAGGCAATTCAACAGGAGTCACAGTCGTATGATCAACCTTGTAAAGTTTCATTGAATCACGATTTAGAGCAAGTAGGTAATAATGGTAGTTAAATTGTTTGTCTTTGACTAGTCCAAGTAAATAAGGAATCGTGTCCACGTAATATTGATCGTCAACGGGCACATCTAATCGTTGAACAAAGGTGTTCTCTGGAGATAAGATGATTGAAACACTTGCTGTGCCGTTGCGCCAGAAGAAAGCATCAGCTAGAAGTGCGTCAATTTTTTCTTGGAAAACAGCCCATTTTTCCTCAGGAAATTTTTTTTCAAAGCGTGTTTTTGCCGCTTTTGCAAAATTTTTCAAAACAAGCGAATCTTTTTCTACGTTTTGATGAGCGACATGGGTGTTAAACAAGAAAGTAACAAACGGTCCATGAACTTCTTCAGAAAATAATGTTGATAAGCTATCTTTTTTTTGATTTGCCATAATAAAATCCCCCTTCTAAAAGTAAGTGTAGCACAGGAAATCGAATGTTTAAAACAATATGTTCAATAAAAGAAAACGCTTTAAAGAATCTAAATAAAGGACTGTTAATGGTGTTCTAATAAAAGTTTTATAAAAAATATAGCTGAAACTCATGATAAAAAAGGCACAAACCACTATACTTACGTTATGCCAATTATCCCGAATTGGTTTTTTCATACTTACTCCTACCAAGAGTAAATAACAACCTTCATTTCCACCACAGACGACGGTCGTGGTGGTTTTTTTATTTAGGTTCTAGTTTTTGCTATTAATTGACTAGGAGAAGTGAACGCTCTTTAAGAATTTGTCATTTCAAATTTACGGAACCGCAAGAAACGATTTGCTTCTTCCTCTAACTGAGTAATTTCTTCTTCTGTTAACTCTTCCGTAGTAATGTGAATATGTAACTCTTTTTGTGTGCTTGTCATAGGTGCCTGATGATTGATCTCTGTTTGTTGGGTGCGGCCCATTAAATAGTCCAAGGAAACAGAAAAATAGTCTGCTATTTTTAAAAGATTCTCTACTTTAGGCGAAGAGGTATCCCAACGACGAATTTGTCCATTGGAAATGCCGACGTTTCTTTCTAATTGGGCGAGGGTTAATTGCTTTGACTGAGCTAGTTGTTTAATGCGAGAAATTAAGGTCATTTCAAGTCCTCCTTGTGTTTTCCGTTTGCTAATTTTAAATTAGCGTAAAAGCGAATGGTTGTCAATTGCGAGCGTGTAATAAGAAGGTGAACATCTCATGAGTGATTTTTTAGAAAATTTCCGATGAAAAAAAGAAGAAATAGAGTTATTATTAGTAAGTAAACTGTTTTGGAGCGAGAGGGGATGAATCAATGGAGAAAATTAAAAGTTACCAAGAGGATTCTGAAGTGCAGAAAAATCGTTGGTGGATCTTAGTTTCTGTGGCTATGTTTACCTTCATGTCTACATTAGATTCCAGCATTGTAAATATTGCTTTACCGACTATTTCAAAAGAAATGTCCGTACCCATGAATCAAGCGGAATGGGTCGTATCTATTTATTTAATGGTTGTCTGTGCTTGTTTATTATTATTTGGAAAAATTGGCGACAGTTTTGGAAAAATAAAAGTTTATCGAATTGGCACGGTTATTTTTACGATTGGTTCGTTACTTTGTGGCTTTAATCAATCGCTGAGCTTTCTATTATTTGCGCGAGTCGTTCAAAGTATTGGTGCTAGCATGACCATGGCGACCAATTCAGGAATTATTACGGAAGTATTCCCTTTAAATGAAAGAGGGCGGGCGCTTGGTGCAGTAGGTGCCTTTGTCTCTTTAGGCGCGATTGCTGGTCCTGGGATTGGTGGATTGATCTTATCAAACTTTTCTTGGTCGTATATTTTTTGGATTAATGTTCCTGTGGGGCTAGTTACAATTTTAATTGGCGAAAAGTTTCTACCAAAAGATATTACAAAAACAAAAGAAAAAATCGATTTTTCAGGATTTGCTTGTATTGCCATTGCGATTATGACGTTCTTCGGCGGGATTTTCCTCGGACAAGAGAGCGGGTTTGGCTCGTTACAATCCTATTTATTGTTCATTATTGCAGTAATCGCATTAGGATTATTTATAATGGTTGAACGAAAAAGAAAAAGCCCACTTATTAAGTTCGCAATTTTTAAAAACAAAATTTTTACATTAAGTTTATTGTCCGCCGTTTTAATTTTTGCCTCAAACTTTTTTGTAAATGTTGTCATTCCATTTTATTTGCAGGATGCACGCAAACTAAGTGCTAGTTATGCTGGTCTATTAATGATGGTATTTCCGTTATTAATGGTGGTTGGGGCTCCTCTGAGTGGCTATTTGACGGATAAAATTGGCCCAGCTATTTTAACGTTTGGCGGATTGTTGCTCTTGTGCTGTACGTCGTTAATGTATATGTTTTTAGATATGAACTCGCCCATCTGGTATTATGTGATTGCAACGGCCATTATGGGCTTGGGAAATGCACTTTTCCAGTCTCCAAACAATACAATGGTTATGAGCAGTGTTGAAAAGCAAGATTTAGGTGTAGCAGGAAGTATGAATTCTTTTGCTAGAAACTTAGGGATGGTCATTGGGATTGCATTGTCAACGACCATTTTATATCGTGGTATGAGCGAAGCCTATGGTGAACGAGTAACCACGTATCTGGCTAATCGCCCAGATATATTTATTGTGGGAATGCGTGAAACCTTTTTTGTCGCCTTTCTATTATGTGTGGCGGCCTTTATATTAACGATTTTACGTTTTCGGAAAACAACCAAATAAGTAAAAAGAAGCAGACGAGAAAGATTCATGATTTTTCTCGTCTGTTTCTTTACTAGCTAAGAAAATAAGCAAATGCGATTGTATATTTCTAATTCTCTGTTACAATAAAGAAAGTAAACTGTACTAAACTGTACTACTTTTAAGAATGAATTTGACGATTAATTATCATAAGAGTGTGTAGAAAATACCGTAGGAGGAATACAAATGGAACTGATAGGACATGGACATTCATGTATTGAAATTCGTCTAAACGACGGCACGAACCTTTTATTTGATCCTTTTATTAATGGCAACCCTTTAGCGGACGTTTCACTTGAAGATTTACACCCTGATTACATCTTAATCACTCACGGACACAGCGATCATATTGGCGATATGCTAGCAATTGCTCAAGCCAACAAGGCAACAATTATTGCGATAGCTGAAGTGGCTACGTATGCACAGTCGCAAGGGGTAAAAGCGCATGGAATGAATCTAGGTGGGCGTTATGTCTTTCCTTTTGGTTCGGTTAAATTTGTGCCAACTTTGCATAGTTCCGGTTATGAAATAGACGGCGTAATGACCTACATGGGCGAAGCAAGTGGGATTATTTTAGAAGCAGAAGATAAAAAAATTTATCACGCTGGTGATACGGCGTTGTTTTCAGATATGCGCCTTTTTGCAAAAGACAAATCCATTGATGTAGCGTTCTTACCAATTGGCGATAATTACACGATGGGACCAGAGGATGCGCTAGAAGCAGTCTCTTACTTAAATCCCGAAATAACCATTCCAATTCATTACAATACCTTTCCTGTTATCCAACAAAATCCAGCAATATTCGTAGAGCAAGTAGTTGGCGGGAAAGTATTAAACCCAGGAGAGACGATCCTAGTTTAGGAGGAAATTATGGCGACGAAACATGATCAAATTTTAAAACATATTGAAGAATTACCAATTGGCGATCGAATCTCTGTTCGAAGCATTGCCAAAAGTTTAAGTGTTAGTGAAGGAACAGCGTATCGGGCCATCAAAGATGCAGAAAATATTGGGCTTGTTTCCACCATTCAACGTGTTGGTACGATACGAATTGAGCGGAAGTTAAAAAAACATATTGAAAAATTAACATTTGGTGAAGTGGTCCGGATTATTGAAGGGGATGTGTTAGGCGGTAGCTCTGGTCTAGACAAAGTCCTTAATAAATTTGTAATTGGTGCGATGACAGAAACCGCGATGACGCGATATATTACTCCAGGCTCCTTAATGATTGTTGGTAACCGCCAAGGTGTGCAAAAGCTTGCTTTAGAAAATGGGGCAGCCGTTTTAATTACAGGTGGATTTGAAACATCTGAAGAGATTGCGCAGTTAGCAGATCGTCTGGGTATGCCTGTCTTGAGAACCACATATGATACATTTACTGTGGCTACTATGATTAACCGTGCTTTAAGTGATCAGCTGATTAAAAAAGACATTTTACTCGTCAGTGATATTTATACAGCGCTTGAAAAAACCAATTATTTATTGACAACTCAGACGATTGCAGATTATCAGGCATTATCTGAAAGTACCCATCATTCTCGTTTCCCAGTAGTAAATAAGAAATTACGTTTAGTGGGGATTGTCACAGCCAAAGATGTCATTGGTAAAAGTGAACATTTAACCGTGGATAAAGTCATGACAAAGGATCCCAATGTTGTGAAAAAGATGATGAGTGTAGCGAGTGTCAGTCATCAAATGATTTGGGATGGTCTAGAAGTCATGCCGGTGGTGGAAGATGATTTAGCGCTTGTTGGGATTGTTTCTCGCCAAGATGTGATGAAAGCTATGCAATTGGTGCAACGACAACCACAAATTGCAGATACAATTTCAGATCAAATTTCCGGGGAAGTGATGCCTGTTGAAGAAAATGGCAAAGAAACAACCCGTTTTCGTTTTTCGGTTGCGCCCCAAATGGTTAACAGTGTTGGTACCATCTCGTTCGGTGTCCTAAGTGAAATTATTTCTAACGTGACACAACGAACAATGTTGATGAATCAAAAAAGAAATGTACTAATTGAACAAGTGAATCTACATTATTTGCGGCTAATCCAGTTGGAAAGTGAATTGGACATTCGTCCACGGATTTTAGAAATTGGTCGTCGCTCTGCAAAATTAGATATTGAAGTTTATTTAGAAAATGTCATTGTGGCAAAAGCAATTGTTGTTTGCCAAGTGATGGAGAGAACGTAGGAGGCTACAAAGAATGGACGTAGTAAAAGAAATTATGGCAGCAATTAAACAATATGAAACAATTATTATTCATAGACATCAAAGGCCCGACCCAGATGCAATTGGCTCACAGGTTGGGTTAGCAGAACTCTTAAGAGCGAGCTTTCCTGAAAAAAATATTTATCAAGTAGGCGGACCAGTGGAAGGCTTAGAGTTTTTAGCTGAAATGGACGTTATTACTGACGATGTCTATCGAGGTGCATTAGTCATTGTAACAGATACTGCAAATGCTCCAAGAATTAGTGATGCGCGTTTTTCTTTAGGCGATCAATTAATTAAAATCGATCATCATCCGAATGATGAACCTTATGGAGATTTAGTTTGGGTGAATACAAATGCAAGTAGTTGTAGTGAAATTATTGTTGATTTTTGGCAACAGCATTTAGCAGAATTAACGATGACAGATAATGCAGCTCGTTTATTGTATGCTGGGATTGTGGGGGATACAGGACGTTTTCTTTATCCTTCCACTTCGGCGCATACACTCGCTGTCGCTGCGCAATTGCGTACGTTTAACTTTAATGCCGCAGACTTAAATCGTGAGTTAGACCAAATGCCTTTAAAGGTTGCTAAATTAGCGGGTTATATTTATCAAAATTTAGAAATCGACGCAAATGGCGCTGCTCGTGTCGTTTTACCACAAAGTATTTTAAACAGTTATGATATTGTCGATTCTGAAACGGCAGCCATTGTTTCAATGCCAGGAAAAATTGAAGATGTTCTCTCATGGGCAATCTTTGTTGAACAGCCGGAAGGTTATTATCGCGTTCGGTTACGTTCCAAAGGACCAATCATTAATACAATTGCTAAAAAACATCATGGCGGCGGCCATCCTTTGGCAAGTGGCGCTAATGCCCGTGATGCGGCTGAAATTGAAGTGATTTACCAAGAAATCCAAGCAGCTTGCCAAGAGTGGGCTCAAAAATAAATAAGTAATTAGAAAGTAGTTATCGGACGTTGATAAATCATTAGGACTACTTTTCATTCACTAGAAAATAAGGTAAAATGAAAAAGAATTATTTTTTACAAAGGAGAACGTTAATGACAGAGCAATTACCAAACTGCCCTGAATGTGGGTCGGCATATGCCTATGAAGATCGCGGATTATTTATTTGTCCAGAATGCGGTCATGAATGGTCACCAACAGAAGAAGTTGCAGAAGAAGGCTTAGTAGTCAAGGACTCAAATGGCAATCTTTTAGCGGATGGTGACAGTGTTACTGTAATCAAAGATTTGAAAGTTAAAGGTGCCAGTGGCGCAATTAAACAAGGCACAAAAGTGAAAAACATTCGTTTAGTGGAAGGTGATCATAACATCGACTGTAAGGTAGATGGCTTTGGTCCAATGAAGTTAAAATCAGAGTTTGTTAAGAAAAATTAAATTTCATTTGAATGATGAGACAGTAAGAGTCTAGGACACAACCATCGTCCTAGACTCTTACTAATGTTTATCGGTCTTGTATTTTATCATTGTACGAAGGCCGTGCCAAGCGTTGTAAAGTGTGAGGATTAACCCGATACCTAAAGGAATCCATAACCATTGCGGAGAATAAGCGGCATCTTTTAACGTTTCAGGGTTGATGGTCCATGATTCTTGCAATACTTGGAAACTAAAAACCATGAGAAATGTTGAAATAAGTAACAAAATAAACCGTAAATAATGAATCGTTGTTTGACGGTGAATCAGTGCAAAGAGTAAGTAGAGCACAAGTAAAAATAGCGGCACTCCAAACGCAAAATATGGCTGTAACATGAGAACGTCCTCCTTTTTCTTAATGATACTGCAAAGGAGAGGATTTGCAAAATAAAATTTATTGTTGGTACATTTTTTTAGAAACAAGTATAGTGTTATTGAGGCATTCATACTTGAAATTGTTTATCTTGGAGGAATTTTTATGGCAGTATATAGCGAACCAATTAAATGGGCAATCATTATTTTCCCGTTTCTAGCATTTTTTATTTCTGGGGCATTATTAATCTATGAATACCGCAAATATGGTTCCTTTGTTTGGACACGAGCAATGATTTTGTATTCATTTGTTTTTTATTTATTATGTGCCTATTTCTTGGTGATTTTACCTTTGCCATCTCGGGCAGAAGTGGCTCAATACACAGGACCAACAATGGAACTGCGGCCTTTTCATTTTATTTCAGGGATTTTAAACGAAACTGTTTTTTCGCTCAAAGATCCAAGTACGTATTTGCCAGCATTAAAACAGCATGCCGTTTTAGAACCACTGTTTAATGTTTTATTAGTTTTACCTTTTGGTGTGTATTTACGGTATTATTTCAAATGTTCATTTTTAAAAACAGTTCTTGCGAGTTTTTTATTGTCATTATTTTTTGAATTAACACAGTTATCTGGCCTTTATTTTATTTATCCACGTTCGTATCGCTTGGCGGATGTCAATGATTTAATTAATAATACCGTCGGAGGCATAGTTGGTTATTGGTTGACGCCACTCTTTACCTTTTTATTGCCAACAAGAGAAGAAATTGATGCCACCTCTTATGAAAAAGGGCAGACAGTTAGCCTGTTAAGACGTTTCTTTGCATGGGGAATTGATTGGTTGGTGATTGGCTTTGTGCAAGGCCTGCTCGTTTTTGGACTAAATTTCATTCCAGCTTATAAAAATTGGGCAACCAATTATCCGATTTTTTCAGATCGGATGTGGTTCTTTATCATGGTGTTTGCGGTCTTTATCGTCATGATGAAACTGACAAATGGTCAAACGTTAGGGAAAAAAGTTGTTCGCATTCGGGTGGTTGAAACAGGACATGAAAAAATTCGTTTAAAAGCCTTGTTTGTTCGCTATGGTTATTTGTATTTTGTGTATGGCTTAATTAGTATTTATCTAGCTAATGCCACTGATTTATTGAATTCTTCTAATCGGATGTTGCAAATGGTGTCACTGCTTCTGTATTTGTTCTGTTTAATTTTATATTTACTGTTTTTGATCAACGTTTTGTTAACCTTGATTCGTAAAAAACGGCGTTTGTTTTATGAAAAAGCCAGCCATACTTATACAGTCAGTACATTAGAAGTTGCGAAAACAAAGGAATCAGCAGGTGAGTAAAAGTTGTTTTTGTGTTATAATGCCAAAGTGCATAAAGAATTTAACGAGAAGAGGTGAGGCAAGTGCCTTCATTTAAACAATTTCAATTTCAACCTTTTATCAACGAAGCACTCGCAGAAAAAGGGTTTGAAGAACCAACAGAAGTCCAAGAAAAATTAATCCCAATCATTAAGAAAGGGAAAAGTGTCATTGGACAATCGCAAACAGGAAGTGGAAAGACGCATACTTTTTTACTTCCATTAATGGATAAAGTTAAGCCAACTATCGACGAAGTACAAATTGTGATTACTGCGCCTAGTCGTGAATTAGCCAATCAAATTTATCAAGAAGCGCAGCAACTGGCTCGTTTCAGTCAACCAGAAATTCGCGTGTCAAATTTTGTTGGCGGAACAGATAAACAACGTCAATTAAATAAATTAAAGCATCAGCAACCTCATGTGGTGATTGGTACACCAGGGCGTATTTTAGATATGATGAATGAACAAGCCTTGAAAGTGCATACGGCTTTTGCCTTTGTTGTCGATGAAGCAGACATGACATTAGATATGGGCTTTTTAGCAGAAGTCGATCAAATTGCTGGCCGTTTGCCAGAAAAATTACAAATGCTCGTTTTTTCTGCAACCATTCCAGAAAAATTACGACCATTCTTAAAAAAATATTTAGAAAATCCAGTGATTGAACATATCAAACCAAAAGCAGTTATTTCAGAAACAATTGACAATTGGTTGATTTCCACCAAAGGAAAAAACAGCAATCAAATAATTTATCAATTATTGACTATCGGGCATCCTTATTTAGCGATTGTTTTTGCAAATACTAAACAAAGAGTTGATGAAATCACCGATTACTTAAAAGATCAGGGCCTAAAAGTTGCCAAAATTCATGGAGACATTACACCACGCGAAAGAAAACGTGTGATGCGTCAAGTTCAAAATCTTGACTACCAATATGTGGTAGCTACTGATTTAGCCGCACGTGGGATTGATATTGAAGGGGTTTCACATGTCATCAATGCAGAAGTTCCACATGAATTGGACTTCTTTATCCATCGGGTTGGCCGCACAGGACGTAATGGATTGAATGGGACTGCCATAACATTATATTCACCAGCAGATGATGAAGCGATTACTCAGATTGAGCAATTAGGTGTTTCTTTCAAACCAAAAGAAATTAAAAATGGTGAGATTGTAGAGACGTATGATCGCAACCGTCGAACAAAACGAGAAAAATCTCGAGAAGAATTAGACCCAACGTTAATTGGTTTAGTGAAAAAGAAAAAGAAAAAAATTAAACCAGGATACAAGAAAAAAATTAATTGGGCAATTGAAGACAGCAATAAGAAAAAACGTAAAATTGAACGTCGTCAAAAAGATCGTTCTGCTAGAAAAGCAAAAAAGAATTCTTCTAACTAAAAACGTTGTGGATTATAGAAAGTAAGGGACGAGAATCGTAAAGATTCTCGTCCCTTACTTTTTTATATGATAAATATTTAAGTCACTTTTAAAATAACTCTTTTTTTAAAGTGACTATTGCTAAAAGTAGAGAAATTTACCAATTAATTGTAAAGATTTTTGTCGAAAACATCAAAATGTTAGTGTTAAAGATCAACATTTTGATGTTTTCTCAAGAAAAAAATAATAAAATTACAGAATTTTTGGCGTGTTTTAGCAAAAAGTAGGAAGTTTCGGCTCTTTTTTTGTTAAAAAATCGGCTTTATTAGCTGATATTAAAGGAAATTCATTTTTTTTTACGGAGGATAAAAAAATTTTACACACAAAAAAATTCATTTTCTAATATAATATAAATAACCACCAAAATAAAGAATAAAGGAGCTAAGAGAGATGAAGATAAAAAGGTGTTTATTAATCAATCGCTGGAGGAAACACGCAATTTGGTAACGTAGTTTGGTTGGTGCGTTTAGTTATTGGTAGCAGAGAGAATTTTTAGGAGGAAAGAAGAAATGAGAAGGATTTTGGTATTAACAAAGAACATTTTAGTTGAGCAAACATTTCAGCAGCAATTACAACATTTAAATTATGAAGTCTTTTGTACGAACTGCTTTGAAGAAACTATAGAACATGAGTTAACTTTTTTTAATTATTTTGATGCAATTGTATTAAGCGAAACACTTTCTCAGAACGATTGCTTGAGATTATTAGGAAGTCTTTCATCGTTAGAGAAGCCGATTTATCGACGTTCACAATCGATGTGTAATAAACGTGAAGCGGAGATTTGGCAGGAAAGAGGTATTATCCGGTGGTTAGGCCTCAAAGATTCATTGGAAGATATTCGTGAAAAAATTGACACTGTCGATCAAAGTTTTGCCGAAGTCACAGCCGAGCTACTTGATGACCAAGTAAAAAAGATTCGCTTTACAAAAAACGAGCAACGCTTTTTAAAAATCTTGTATCAGCATGCCCACGAAGGGTTGGATCGTGATCAAATTTGTCGCTTGCTTTGGCAGAAAGAACCAGATGCTTCTACAAAATCGCAGCTGTCTTTCGTATGTAAACGAGTGAAACAAAAATTTAGTGATGCAGGTATGAACGAAGAGATTATTACAACCTCTTGGGGAAAAGGGTATCAAATAAATGAACAAATTTTGCCTTATTTAGAGCAAACGTTATTTGAAACAGCTCAGTAAGGAAAGATTCCTACGAAAACAATTGACTTTTTAGCAGATCTTTCTTATACTTTTGACTATAAGCTAAAGGATATGAGGAATCTTATTTTGATCACAGAAAGCCGTTCATTGCTGAGAGAAGGGCATCAGATAAATTTACTTGCTCCCTTTAGATGGACTTGATAGAAATATCAACGCGACTCTGCGTTATAGAGCTTAAGAGGTAATGATCCAACATCATTGCAATCAAGGTGGTACCGCGAGCAATCGTCCTTGACTGCAATGGTGTTTTTTGTGTTCACAATCTTCCACTTAAGAGGGTACAAAATATAAATAGTTAATTATTAATAGAAAGTAGGAAAATCAATGAAAGAATTAACAAGTAGTCAAGTTCGCCAAATGTATTTAGACTTCTTTAAGTCTAAAGGACATTCAGTAGAACCAAGCGCTTCTTTAGTACCAGTAAACGATCCAACATTATTATGGATTAACTCTGGTGTTGCGACCTTGAAAAAATATTTTGATGGCTCTGTTGTGCCAGAAAATCCAAGAATTACGAATGCTCAAAAATCTATTCGTACAAATGATATTGAGAATGTTGGGAAAACGGCTCGTCATCATACAATGTTTGAAATGTTAGGGAACTTCTCAATTGGAGATTATTTTAAAAATGAAGCGATTCACTGGGCCTGGGAATTTTTAACTGGTGCTGAATGGCTTGCTTTTGACCCAGAAAAATTATATGTGACTGTTTATCCGAAAGATACAGAAGCAAAACGCATTTGGCGTGATGAAGTTGGTTTATCTGAAGATCATATTATTGATGTAGAAGATAACTTCTGGGATATCGGTGCTGGTCCAAGTGGTCCGGATACGGAAATCTTTTATGATCGCGGCGAAGAATTTTTAGATATTCCAGAAGATGATCCAGAAAATTATCCTGGTGGCGAAAATGAACGCTATTTAGAAATTTGGAACTTAGTGTTCTCTGAATTTAACCATACACCAGAAGATACGTATGAACCATTACCACATAAAAACATTGATACGGGCATGGGCTTGGAACGTGTTGTATCTATCATTCAAGATGCACCAACAAATTTTGAAACTGATTTATTTATGCCAATTATTCATGCGGTAGAAGCTTTAGGAACTAACGTGAAATATGGAGATGCACCACAAACGGATGTTTCCTTTAAAGTGATTGCTGACCATATTCGTGCTTTATCCTTTGCAATTGGTGATGGTGCGCTTCCTTCAAATGAAGGTCGTGGCTATGTGTTACGTCGTTTATTACGTCGTGCGGTAATGCACGGGAAAAAATTAGGCATTAATGAAGCCTTTTTATACAAATTAGTGCCTGTTGTTGGCGAAATCATGGTAAGCTACTATCCAGAAGTATTACAACAAAAAGACTTCATCGAAAAAGTGGTTCGGACAGAGGAAGAACGTTTCCATGAAACCATCAATGAAGGTTTAAGCATGTTAAATGAGGTTATTAAAGAAGTTAAAGATGCAAAAGGCGATACATTAGATGGAAAAATTATCTTCAAACTTTATGATACTTTTGGCTTCCCCGTAGAATTAACGGAAGAAGTTGCAGAAGATGAAGGCTTGAAAGTCGACCATGCTGGGTTTGAAACAGAAATGGAAGCACAGCGTGAACGTGCTCGTTCTGCCCGCAGTAAAGAAACTTCAATGGGTGTTCAATCTGCTTTATTAACAGATATTAAAGTAGAAAGTAAATTTGTTGGCTATACAGAATTAACACATGATAGTGAATTATTTGTTATTATTCAAGGTGACGCACTAGTAAATGAAGCATCTGCAGGAACAGCCGAATTAATTTTTGCTGAAACACCATTTTATGCTGAAATGGGTGGACAAATTGCTGACCGCGGCTATGTAAAAAATACCGCAGGGGAAGTCGTTGCCAACGTGGTGGATGTGAAAAAAGCACCAAACGGTCAATTTTTACACAAAGTAGAAGTTTTGGCGCCATTAGCAGAAGGTCAAATTTATCAATTGCAAGTGGACGAACGGATGCGGACACGTATTTTGAAAAACCATACGGCAACCCATTTATTGCATCGTGCTTTAAAAGATGTGTTAGGGGAGCATGCCAACCAAGCAGGCTCATTAGTTGCACCAGGACATCTACGTTTTGACTTTACTCATTTTGGGCAAGTTACATCAGAAGAACTAGCGCGGATGGAAGCCATCGTTAACGAAAAAATCTGGGAAGCTATTCCTGTTGTCACAATTGAAACAGATATTGATACAGCGAAAAACATGGGCGCAATGGCGTTATTTGGCGAAAAATATGGCAAAGAAGTCCGTGTAGTTAATATTGGGGATTACTCTATCGAATTATGTGGTGGAACACATGTTGCTAATACAGAAGATATCGGGATTTTCAAAATTGTTTCTGAATCTGGGATTGGTGCAGGAGTACGCCGTATTGAGGCAGTGACGAGTAAAGAAGCGTATCAACTTTTACAAGAAGAAGAACGTCAATTGAAAGAGATTGCTACACTAGTTAAATCACCTCAATTAAAAGAAGTGGTTACGAAAACAGAGCAATTGCAACAACAATTACGTGATCTACAAAAAGAAAACGAACAATTGGCAGGCAAATTAGCGAACCAACAAGCTGGTGACATTTTTAAAGATGTCAAAGACATCAATGGTGTTCGTTATATTGCCGCTCAAGTCAATGTTAAAGACATGAATCAATTACGCCAATTGGCTGACCAATGGAAACAAAAAGAATTGTCTGATGTACTAGTTCTGGCAACTGCACAAGATGAAAAAGTAAGCTTGTTAGCGGCTATGACAAAAGACATGAACGGAAAAGGCTTAAAAGCCGGTGACTTAATCAAAGCAATTGCGCCAAAAGTTGGCGGTGGCGGCGGTGGTCGTCCTGATATGGCTCAAGCTGGTGGGAAAAATCCAGCAGGGATTGCGGATGCCTTAGCAGAAGTTGAAAACTGGTTGGCAAATGCCTAATTAAAAATGTTTTCCCTATTATTAATATAAGGAGAATGCTCTTTATAGCAATAATGACAGCCCTCTTCAAAGTTATGAAATTGATTTTGAAGGGGGTTCTTTTTGATAAGTGATTACGGAGAGAAAACAGTAGATTGCACGAATGTGTAAGTTTTCATCTTCAATTGACAATGGTATAATAAGCAACGGAGGAATCAAAAATATGAATGAAAATCAATTATCAAAACGTCTCGCAACGGTTGGTGATTTAATCCCTAGAGGAAGTCGCTTAGCAGACATTGGTTCAGACCATGCTTATTTACCAGTTGCTTTAATGTTAGAAAATAAACTGTCTTTTGCTGTGGCTGGGGAAGTGGTGGAAGGCCCCTATCAATCTGCCAAAACCCAAGTCAGTAAATCCAATTTGACGGATAAAATTATCGTACGTTTAGCGAACGGGCTAGATGCAATTGAACCTGAAGATCAAATAGACGTCATTAGTATTTGTGGAATGGGCGGCACATTAATCCGAGATATTTTAGAAGCTGGACGCAAAAAAAATCGTTTAACAGGGAAGGAACGCCTTGTTTTACAACCGAATATTGGTGAACCAACTTTACGCCGCTGGTTAATGGTAAACGACTACAGTATTATTGATGAAACAATCGTGGAAGAAAACCGTAAATTGTATGAAATTATCGTAGCCGAAAAAACAGAGCAATCCGTTTCTTATACGGACCAAGAATTACTATTTGGGCCAGTTTTAATTAAAAAACAAGGACCGGTTTTTACTAAAAAATGGCAACGAGAATTAAAACAGCGCAAAACTGTTCTTGCACAACTAGCAAAAGCAAGTGGAGAACATATTGAAAAACAAGCGAAACTACAGCAAGACCAACAATTAATTGAGGAGGTACTGACCAATGGCTGTGAACGGTAAGACATTGATTCGACGCTTCAATGACTATTGTCCCGAGTGGCTAGCAGAAACGGGAGATCCTGTGGGCTTGCACATTGGTACGTTAGATAAACCAATTGAAAATGTGATGGTTACCTTAGATGTTCGTCCTGAGGTCGTTGCAGAAGCAATTGAGAAGCAGGTTGATTTGATTATTGCGAAACACCCACCTATTTTCCGCCCAGTTAAGCGATTAACCACAGATAATTTTCAAGAAAAAATGTACGCTGATTTATTAAAACACGATATTGCTGTTTACGCAGCGCATACTAACATGGATATTATTGACAATGGCTTAAACGATTGGTTTTGTGAATTATTGGGAATTAAACAGACCACCTTTTTAACTAAAACACATACTGTTCCTTATAAAAAATTAGCCGTTTTTGTGCCAATTGATGAAGCTCCGCAAATGAGAGAAGCTTTAGGTCTAGCTGGCGCCGGGTCTCAAGGTGATTATTCTAAAACAAGTTACTCTTTAATTGGAACAGGACGTTTTACACCAACACAAGGAGCAAATCCAACGATTGGCGAAATTGGTCAAGAAAGTGTCGTCCAAGAAGCAAAAATCGAAGTGATTTTCCCTGAAACTAAACAAGAACAAGTTCTTGCAGCTATGTTACAGGCGCATCCTTATGAAGAACCGGCGTATGATGTTTATACCATTGAAAATCAATCAAAAGAATTTGGTTTAGGTCGGGTTGGAGTATTAGACAAGCCTGTGAGATTCTCTGATTTTGTACAGCAAGTTAAGGAAGCTTTCCAATTGGATGGCTTGCGGGTCATTGCAAAAGATGATACTAAAATGATTCAACGGGTAGCCATTTGTGGTGGAAGTGGTGAAAAATTCTATCATGATGCATTACGTAAACAAGCCGATGTCTATATTACTGGTGATGTGTATTATCATACGGCACATGACATGATTGCTGAAGATTTACCAGTTATCGATCCTGGTCATTACATTGAAGCGCTTTGTAAGCCAAAACTTGTGGAATTAATGAATCAATGGAAACAAGAAAATGAGTGGGCTGTATCCATTTTTGAATCAGAAGCGAATACCAACCCATTTCGTTTTAAATAAAAAAATGAAGATTAAAGGAGTGTTCTTTTATGTATGAAAATCTATTACCTCGTTTTTTACGCTATGTGAAAACAGAAACACGCTCAGATGCAACTAGCACAACGACACCATCAACACAAACACAAGTAGCCTTTGCACAAACCTTAAAAAAAGAATTAGAAGAATTAGGGATGAGCGATGTTATTTATAACGAAACAAATGGTTTTGTGATTGCTACGTTACCTAGTAACGTGGAGAAAGACGTTCGTTCAATCGGCTTTATTGCCCATATGGATACGGCTGATTTTAATGCAGTGAATGTTTCTCCGCAAATTGTTGAGAACTATGACGGAGAATCAACGATTCCTTTAGATAAAGAAGGCAAATTCACTTTAAATACGAAAGACTTTCCTAACTTAAAAAATTATCGTGGTGAAACACTTATCACAACCGATGGTACCACTTTATTAGGGGCTGATGATAAATCAGGTATTGCGGAAATAATGACAGCCATGGAATATTTAATTAATCACCCAGAAATTAAGCATGGCACCATTCGTGTGGCTTTCGGTCCTGACGAAGAAATTGGTGTAGGTGCCGACAAATTTGATGTCGCTCAATTTAACGTGGATTTTGCTTATACAATGGATGGTGGGCCAGTAGGTGAATTACAATTTGAAACGTTTAATGCGGCGCAAGCAGAAATTACAATTCAAGGGAAAAACGTTCATCCAGGAACGGCGAAAAATACAATGATTAATGCGTTACAACTAGGAATTGATTTCCATAATGCCTTACCTGCTGACGAAGTTCCAGAAAAAACAGCAGGTGAAGAAGGCTTTTATCATTTAGCAGCGTTTGCTGGAACGCCAGAAGAAGCTACAATGACGTATATTATTCGCGATCACAATCGCGAGATTTTTGAAGCACGTAAAGCTAAAATTAAAGAAATTCAGCAAACATTGAATGCACCATTTGATGAAGAACGAATCAAAGTTGATTTATTTGATCAATACTATAATATGCGAGAAGTGATTGAAAAAGATATGTCCATTGTCGAAATTGCTAAACAAGCAATGGAAGAATTGTCAATTCAACCAATTATTGAACCTGTTCGCGGTGGAACGGATGGCTCAAAAATTTCTTATTTAGGGATTCCAACACCAAATATCTTTGCTGGTGGCGAAAATATGCATGGCCGTTTTGAATTTGTTTCATTACAAGCCATGGAAAAAGCGACCAATGTGATTATTAAAATTGCTGAATTAAATGCAAAATAAATGAGGTACTCAATAGGAAAGTAAGAAAACGGGCAACCGAGAGCTTACTTTCCTGTTGTAGTTTCATGAGTCATTGAAAATTTTTTTGCAATTAGAATCAGAACAAGGTATCCTAGTACAGTAACTAGTTAGGAGGCCAGAAAGAATGCTTCAGTGGATAGTAATCATTTATTTCCTCGTCATTAATTTAGTATTGTTTAGTATGATGGGTTATGATAAAAAACAAGCAAAACGTGGGGACTGGCGTATTCCAGAACGCCGCTTATTGACGATAGGACTTGTCGGTGGCGGTCTAGGTGGGCTAATGGGACAAAAGAAATTTCATCATAAAACCCAAAAACCAGTTTTTGCATTGTGTTATTCAATTGGCGTAATCGCGATGATTAGTTGCATCTATCTAACGTTTAAGTAAGAACAAAAAAGGAGAAGCGATGAAAGGAAAAGTAAAAATTGGCTTAAATATGTTGTTAATGATTATCGTTTTAGGCGTAATCTTTTATGTCATGGATAATTCATTAAGTGATATTTTTGCTCAACTGATGGAAACGAGTTGGCTGGTGCTGATTGCTGTTATTTTTTTTGGAGTAGTTTATCAATTTGCAGAAGGGCGCTCAATCAAGGAAATAGCTCGTTATTTTAACAAAGACTTTACAACAGTGGATGGTTTTTTTACTTCTTGTTATGTAGCATTTTATCGGATTATTTCATTTGGCACGGGAACCTTGCTTTCAGAAATTTATTTTTATAAGAAAAAGGGAATTCCTGTTTCTAAAAGTGTGGGGATAACGGCATTACATATGATTATGTACAAAGCAGCCGTGATTTTTTTAGCAATTATTGGTTTGATTATTCAATTTTCCCTGTTTTATGAAAATGCGCCTAAGATGATTCCATTCATTTTAGCAGGTGTTATTTTAACATTAGTAATAATTGCAGCATTACTTATTTTATCTAGTAGCTTAAAGTTGCAAGTTTTATTGGTTAAGTTTGCCAATCGTTGGTTTAAACGACCAAAACTAAGAGATTGGGTGGATAATTGTAATTTACAAATCTATTCCTTGCGGGCGGCTGTCCAAACAATTACACAAGATCGCTCAGCGTTGCTTCGAATCTTTTCATGGAATGTATTTAAATTATTATTTTGGTACATTATTCCTTACATTGTTTTAGTAGAAAATCACCCGAATATTGATTTATTATTAGTGATGTCCTTTACCAGTTTTGCTGTTATTCTTTCAGGAGTTATTCCAACACCTGCTGGCATTGGTCCATTTGAATTTGTTTACTTATTGTTGTTTAAACCATTGGTCGGCAATGTTGATGCTGTAGCATCTGTTTTACTGTATCGATTTGGTAGCTTTGTGTTACCCTTTTTGATTGGCTTGGTTTATGTCGCCATTGAGAAACGAAAATCATTACGCATTGAGATTGAAGAAATAAAACGTCAAACAGATGAATAAGGTAGAACGAGAAAAAGAGTCGCTCTTTTTCTCGTTCTTTTTTTTTAAAAGGAATTGACTTGTACGAGGGATGTCTTATAATAGACTTAATACATGACTAAAAAATATTTTTTTGAACTAATAAAAATTATGGTAAAGGGGTGGCGAAAATTATTGCTGATTGTACAGCAGTGCTGTTATGCGGCGGGAAAAGTTCACGGATGGGATTTGATAAAGCATTATTGAAAATTCAAGGCCAATACGTGATCTTGCAAACAGCTGAAAAGTTAATGGAACTGTTCGAAGAGGTTATTTTAGTAACGAATGATAGTCAAAAATTTCCTAAGGCGTTTAGAAAATGCACAATCATTCAAGATATGTATCTTGGAAAGGGGCCATTAGGTGGGATTGTGACAGCAATGAACTATACTCAGAAAGCTGAAGTGTTTGTAATTGCCTGTGATATACCAACTTTTTCTCCTAAACTTGTGTATCAGTTAGCCTCTAAGCGTGGACAAAATCAAGTAACAATCTTTGACTTTGAAGGTCGTCAAGAACCATTATTTGGCTTTTATCGATGTTCTTGTTTACCAACATTTCAAAAACAGCTTGCGCAAAATAACTATCAGATTCGGCAAGAATTTGAGCATCTATCTGTAAAAACGGTGCAACTATCAAAAGAGAATCAACTTAAAAATGTCAATCGAAAAGAAGAATTGTCTCAGTGGTATCGATAAAAAGGAGGAATCGTAATGGATTTTTTCAGTAGTGAAGAAATAGTTGCAAGCTTAGGTGATAAGGCAAAAATGAAAGGGAAATTATCGTTTGTTCGACTCTGTATTTTAGGCATCATGGCTGGTTTTTGTATTGCACTGGGTTACTTGGCGTTTATTCGTATCACTGGAACCGCCCCCACAGAATGGGGAAGTTTTAACAACTTTCTGGGTGGAGCTTTATTTCCAGTTGGATTGATAGCGCTTACTTTTGTTGGTGGTGAGTTAGCAACAGGCAATATGATGGTAATGACATTAGGCGTATTACAGAAAAAGGTTCGAGTGGGCACTCTTTGTTATAACTGGCTAGTTGTTTTATTGACCAATTGTCTAGGCGGATTTCTTGTGGCGTATTTATTTGGCCATATTGTTGGGTTAACTGAAGGTGCGTTTCTGGATAAAACAGTCGCAGTTGCTCAGGCGAAAATTGCTGATCCACCGCTAGTTGCTTTTGTTTCAGGGATTGGCTGTAATATTTTTGTTTGTTTAGCGGTTTATCTCGGAGCGTTGGCAAAATCATATTTAGGTAAAATGTTTGGCTTGTGGTTTCCTGTCATGGTTTTCGTTGTTTGTGGGTTTCAACACGTGGTCGCCAATGCGTTTATTATTCCAGCGGCAATTTTTTCACAAAGCACCACAATCAGTTGGTGGGATTATTTGCAAAATACACTATGGGTATTTTTAGGCAATGCAGTAGGTGGCAGTCTTTTTATGGCCGTACCATTGATCTTTATGACAAAACCAGCAACTGTCAAACCAAGAGTTGAGAAAACGATTCAGACGGAGGAGCTCTATGGCAATTGAGATACCAAACATGATTCAAATTGGTTCTACTGGTCGGAATAGTGGCAAAACGACATTAGCCGAAGCCCTTATTAAACAGTACCAAGAAGTCTATCCAATTTATGGCTTGAAGATTATTACGATTAGTGGTCAACGAGGGGTGTGTCAACGAGGCACAAAAGGATGCGGAATTTGTACCAGTATTACAGCTGGTTATGAATTAGTAGAAGAGCAAGAGACGATTGGCAATAAAGATACCATGAAATTATTAGCTGCAGGTTGTCAAAAAGTTTTTCTATTGAAAGTTTTTCAAGAAAATTTGGCGGAAGCCATTCAGCAATTTCTGAAAGCTGTGCCGGCCCAAGCATTAATCATTTGTGAATCAAATTCATTACGTAATGTTGTACAGCCAGGACTATTTCTTATGATGAATAACCAGAATCGCCAAAAAGAATCAGCAAAAAATGTTATAGATAAAGCCGATTTTTGTTTACTATCTGCTGAAATACCAAAAGAATTGCGTATCTATTATCAAGGAGAACAACTTCAAGTTTCACTAAAAAGGGGGAATAAAAAGGAATGTGTGCATTAAGCTTAATTGAAAAAGAAGCGATTATTCTAGCAAACGATGCTGATCCACAACGAATTTTAAATATTTTAATTGAATTACAATTTGCTTCAGAGGAAGGGTATATCGATCAGGAAACAGCTCAATTAGTTGCAGAGCATCTACATTTAACGGAAGCGCGAGTCTATGAAATCGTCAGTTTTTATGCCATTTTAAAGACGGAACCGCAAGCGAAGTATGTCTTGAAGATTTGTAACAGCACACCGTGTCATTATACTGGTGGGGCGATGGTTGCAGAGGTATTAGAAACCATTTTAGAAGTGCCAGAGAATCAGCCGACCCCAGATGGCTTATTTATGTATCACAGTATTCCTTGTATCGGGGCTTGTGATTTAGGTCCAGTAATTAAAATTAAGGACACCGTTTTTAGTCAACTAACAGAAGAGAAAATTTATCAATTAATTCAACATTTACAAAATGATTGCTATGAAGGACTGTAGGAGGTGAGTCAATGCTTAAGAGAAACCAACCAATGTTATTAGAGAGAATGGGGAAAATGCAATCTGCGACCGATGTTTCTGAATATTGTAAATACGATGGATTTGATGGTTTAAAAAGAGCAATTTCACTATCGGATGAAGAAATTTTAAACGAACTGGATATTGCGCACTTAAGAGGTCGCGGTGGAGCAGCCTATCCTTTAGGAAAAAAATGGCGCCATCTTTATCATGCAAAAGGAACCACAAAGTACATTGTTTGTAATGCTGATGAAGGCGAACCAGGGACCTTTAAGGATAAAGTACTTTTATCTGAAGATCCATTGAGTGTGATTGAAGGAATGATCATTGCTGGCTATTTATTTTCAGCAAAAGCAGGTTATATTTATATGCGAGGAGAATATCGCAGAATCCAAAAAACATTTCAAGAAGCACTGGATAATGCACGACAAGCTGGCTTTTTAGGGGAAAACATTTTAGGAATTGAAGGATTTAATTATGATATTACGATTATTTCTGGTGCTGGCGCCTATATTTGTGGGGAAAATTCAGCACTTTTAAATTCAATTGAAGGAAAAACGGGGCGGCCGCGTGTCAAACCACCACACTTAGCAGATGTTGGTTTATATTTGCAACCAACATTAGTAAATAATGTTGAATCATTTGCAAGTGTTCCTGTAATTTTACGAGAAGGTGGACAAGCCTTTTTAGAGATGGGTACTGCCGATGGTGGCGGAACAAAGCTAATTTGTTTGTCTGGACATATTAAAAATCGGGGCTTATACGAGGTCAACCTTGGAACACCATTAGAAGAAATAATTTATGGCGAGCAATACGGCGGAGGCTCTGCAACTGGTCGAGCATTAAAATTTATTCATTTCGGTGGACAATCCGGTCCAATTGGTGCTGTCTCAACGTTAACGGATTGTTTGTATTCTTACGAAGATTTATGGGCCCATGACTTATCTGTCGGCTCTGGTGCAATTGTAGTAATGGATGATTCAGTCAATGTTGTGGACTATTTAGTACACGTAGCGGCCTTTTTTGCTCATGAGTCCTGTGGTAAATGCACCCCTTGTCGATTGGGAACAACTAGGATTTTGGAATTATTGAGTAAATTCAATCGGAAAGAGGCAACAGCTAGTGATTTGCCACGATTGGAAAAGATGCTCACGCATGTCACGCGATTATCAGCTTGTGGTTTGGGCCAATCCGTCGCAACTTCAATGAAGAGTGCATTGGCTTTGTTTCCAGAAGAATTTGAAACGACTGCTGAAACAGAAATCTATGCCACCAGCAAAGGAGGTTGGTAAAAATGAAAACAAAGTTGCATACGCAAACAGTTACGTTGTCTATTGATAACCAAGAAGTAACTGTGCCTAAAGGGACTACTATTCTCGAAGCAGCGAAAACGCTAGGTGTTGAAATTCCAACGCTCTGTCATTTAAAGGAATTAGCACCTGATGGTTCTTGTCGGATGTGCGTGGTTGAGGTGGAAGGCGGCCGACGTGGTGGCTTAACAACTGCTTGTACGGCACATTGTCAAGAGGACATGGTTGTGTCAACACATTCTGAAAAAGTTGTTGATTCCAGACGTTTTATTCTTGATTTATTATTGAGTAATCATAAATTAGAATGTTTTTCTTGTGGAAAAAACGGGGATTGTCAATTACAACAGTATGCGCTAGATTATGGGATTGATGCCACTAGCTTTACCGAGGGAAAAAGAATGCCTTGCCATCAAGAAGATACCAGTAATCCATTTTTCTCTTATGATCCAGAAAAGTGTATCATGTGTCGTCGTTGTGCTCGTGTCTGTCAATTGCGGCAGGGAAGAGATGTACTTAGTATTGCTAATCGTGGCTTTGAAACAAAAATGATGCCAAGTTATGGGCAGGCGTTTGATCAATCTATCTGTGAATCATGTGGCAATTGTGTCTCTTCCTGTCCTACAGGAGCGTTAACAGCAAAAGATACGAAAGAGTACCGCAAATGGGAAACCCAGAAAATTCCTACAACTTGTCCACATTGTGGGACAGGCTGTCAGATGAATTTACTCGTTAAAAATAATCGTTTGGTGGGTGTTGAACCCCTGGATGGACCAGCTAATAAAAATTTACTTTGTGTGAAAGGAAAATTTGCTTCATATAAATTTGTTGGGTCAGGAGATCGCTTAACGGAGCCATTAATTAAACGGAATGGGATTTTTGAACCTGCTTCTTGGGAAGAAGCCTTAACGCTTGTTTCGTCAAAATTTAACGAAATTAAAGCAGAAAACGGTCCGGATGCTCTTGCTGGTTTTTCGTGCTCTAGAGCGACAAATGAAGATAATTATGTCTTTCAAAAAATGGTGCGTGCTGCTTTTGGGACCAATAATGTTGATAACTGTGCCCGTGTTTGTCATTCGGCTTCGGTCCATGGTTTAGCCCAAACCTTAGTCTCTGGTGCGATGACTAATCCTATTGCTGATATCACTGAAGATGTCGACATGATTTTATTAGTAGGTTCCAATCCAGAAGAAGCTCATCCAGTTATTGGTGCGCAAATTCGCCAAGCCATCCAAAGAGGAACGCAAGTTGTTGTTGTTGATCCGCGGAAAATTAACTTAGTGAAGGATAGTGCGCTGCATTTACAAGTTCAGGCGGGAACGAATGTCGCATTTGCTAATGGCATGATGCATGTGATTTTGAAAGAAGGTTTAGCAGATCACCATTTTATTGAAGAACGGACAGAAGGATTTTTAGATTTAGAAAAAATGGTGGCTGATTATACGCCGGAAAAAGTCGCAGAAATTTGTCATATTCATCCAGAAGATTTAATTCAAGCAGCACGCATGTATGCAAAAGCAGAGAAAGCACCAATCATTTATTGTTTAGGCGTAACGGAACATTCGACAGGAACTGAGGGTGTTATGAGTATGTCTAATTTGGCAATGTTGGTTGGTAAAGTTGGAAAACCAGGCTGTGGTGTCAATCCTTTGCGAGGTCAAAATAATGTTCAAGGTGCTTGCGATATGGGCTGTATGCCTTATGATTTCCCAGGCTATCAAAAAGTCAATAATCCAGAAGTAATCGACAAATTTGAAAAAGCTTGGCATGTGCCGTTAAATCGAAACACAGGTTTAACTTCTACTAAAGTCTTGCCAGCAGCAACGGCAGGAAACGTCAAAGGCCTTTATATTTTTGGAGAAGATCCAATTGTTACGGATCCAGACACAGGACATGTTCGTCAAGCTTTAGAAAGTTTAGACTTTTTAGTTGTTCAAGAATTATTTATGACCGAAACGGCTGCTTATGCAGATGTCGTTTTACCAGGCATCAGTTATGCAGAAAAAGACGGGACATTTACAAATACAGAACGGCGCGTGCAAAGAGTCCGTAAAGCTGTTGAACCAAGAGGACAAGCGCGAGAAGACTATGAAATTTTTTGTGAAGTCATGACACGAATGGGCTATCCTTGTGCGTATGAATCTGCAAAAGAAATTATGAAAGAAATTTCAGCTGTGACGCCTTCGTTTGGTGGAATTAATTATGAACGATTAGAGAAGGAGAGCTTACAATGGCCTTGTCGTAGCTTGACAGATCCAGGTACGCCGATTATGCATGTGGGCAGTTTTGCTCGTGGGAAAGGTTTATTTAAAGCAATTCCGTATAAGCAAGCACAAGAATTACCAGATGAAGAGTACCCGTATTTAATGTCGACAGGCCGAATGCTTTACCATTACAATACCCGAGCAATGACAGGACGAACGGAAGGGATTAACCAAATAGCGAATCACTCTTATATTGAGATAAATGCAGTCGATGCACAAGCTCTGGGAATCCAAGAAGGTGACAAAGTTGAAGTTCATTCTCGACGTGGCAAAATTGAAACCTATGCGGCTGTCGGAAATCGAGTATTTCCGCAAGAAGTCTTTATGACATTCCATTTTCCAGATGGAAATGTTAACGAAATCACCAATGCTGTATTTGATGATATCGCCACAATTCCTGAATATAAAGTTTGTGCCGTTGCGATTAAACCAGTGAATAAATAAAAAAGGATGGTTAAAACATGATCGAGTTGGAAGAAGCACGAGAGAAAATGACCCAACATATGAAGAGTCAATGTGAAACAGAAGAAGTGGCGCTGCTTGATTCCTTGGGGCGGATTAGCGGAGAAACCATTTTTGCAGAGACAGCGATTCCTCATTTTCCTCGTGCCGGGATGGATGGGTATGCCGTTCGTGCAGTAGAAACACGAGGTGCGACTGCTGAAAGCCCAAGTTGTTTAAAAGTCGTTGGTTCTTTAGTGGCAGGGGATTCCATGTTTTATTGTAATCAGACGAATAACTGTGCGATTAAAATAACGACAGGTGCTTTTATTCCAACCGATTTTGATGCTGTAGTGCCACAAGAATGGACGGATTTTGGGCAGGACCATGTTAAAATTTTTCGCTCTGTCACTGCGGGCCAAAACTATGCGGAAATTGGAGAAGATATTGCTTTTCAGCAAAAAATTTTAGCAAAACATCAACAGATTAATAGTCGCATGATTGGTTTGTTGGCAATGCAAGGGATTGATAAAGTTGTTGTTTTGAAGCGCATGAAGGTGGGGATTTTAGCGACCGGTAGTGAGTTAGTTTCTTTGGAAGAACCACTGTCAGTTGGGAAAATTTATAATAGTAATCTCTACATGTTAGCAGCTTTTGTCAAAGCGAGTGGCAATGAAGTAATCCACCTAGACCATTGTTCAGATGACCCTGAAGAATTAGCGAAGAGGCTGATTGAGATTTCACCGAAACTTGATGTATTAATTACTTGTGGTGGTGTTTCGGTAGGTGAAAAGGACAATTTACCTTTAGCGATTAAACGTATCGGAGGAACAGAGTTGTTTCATTTTGTAAATATGAAACCTGGAACCCCAGTTATGGGAAGTAAATTTCAAGAAACACTCATTTTAAGCGTTTCAGGCAATCCGTTTGCGGCAATGGTTAATTTACATCTTTTTTACTGGACATTATTAGCTACTTTTTTTAATTGTGTCGAGTTAAATCTCAAGGAACGAACAGTAATTTTAGCGCATGAATTAGCCCCCAGTAGACTACGTCGATTTTACCGAGCGAAAGAAATAGATGGCAAAGTAAATTTAGTGACAAAAAGTCATCTTTCATCCAATTTATCAAATACTTTAGAAACAAATTGCCTACTAGAACAACCAGCTGGTGTACTACTCAAAAAAGGCGCGCTTGTAAAAGTCTATTATTGGCAAACTTGATGACAACCTGACCTAAGATTAGTATGAAAGTAAAAGCCTGGAACAAAAATCACTTTGGATTTTTGTTCCAGGCTTAAAAATTGATAAACGGCGGGAACAGAAGCAACACTACGCGTTGCTCCGATCTCAACAACTTCTAAGGTGTTTTCTCGACATGCGTCTCGTCACAGTACAGCCTTCAAAAGAGCTACAGCTCTAAGAGTTGCGATGTTTCACTGTGAAGCATGAACAGATGAAATCATCGTACCTACTTGGTGAAGGTCCTTCGGAAATAAGCACTTCTGTCCCGACCTCTTATTGCTTATCAAGTTTTAAGACTTAGACAAAAGTCTGGTCAGGCTAAGCGAAGCACGTAATTTTTGTCGCTTAACTTTTTTAACTTCGATTTCTCGCTAAAAAAAATTGTGGATGCCAGATTGTTTTTTTGATGCAAGAGTGATACACTTGAAAAAGAAGTATTGTGTAAACGTTAACAAATGTCAAATGTGAGGTGGAGAGATGGTTCAAAGTAAGGAATTTACGCACTTGAATACACAAGGAGAAGTGCATATGGTTGATATTTCGGAAAAAAATGACACTCAAAGAACAGCCCTCGCTTATGGAGAAATTCACATGTTGGAAGCGACAGCAGAAGCGATCCAGACCCAAATGATTAAAAAAGGTGAAGTATTACAGGTAGCAAGAGTAGCTGGGATTACCGCCGCAAAACGAACGTTTGAATGGATTCCTTTGTGTCATTTGGTTGCTTTGACAAAGTGTGAAATTCAGTTTAATTGGCGCAATCAAACTTGTTTAGAAGTACGTTGCTTTACAAAAACAGTGGGTTCAACTGGCGTTGAAATGGAAGCGCTAACAGGTGTGCAGACAGCACTCTTAACAATTTATGACATGTGTAAAGCAATTGATCGCGGAATGACAATGACAAACATTGGTTTATTAGAGAAAAATGGTGGACGCAGTGGTCATTTCATTCGTTCTTCAATTAAATCAAAGGAAAGTGATGAGTGAACAGCATGAAAGATGCATTTAACCGTGAAATTGATTATGTTCGTTTGTCTTTAACAGATCGTTGTGACTTACGTTGCACGTATTGCATGCCAGCAACAGGTCTTTGCTTTTTAAAAAAAGAGCAGCTTCTAACAGATGATGAGATTATTTTTTTACTGAGGATATTAGCGAAAGAAGGCATCAAAAAAGTTAAATTAACAGGTGGTGAACCGCTTGTTAGACCAAATTTACTCTCTTTAATTAAAAGGATAAAGCAAATCTCAGGAATCGAAAAAGTAACCCTAACGACTAATGGCATGAAGTTAGCTCGTGAGGCTCAAGGGTTAAAAGAGGTGGGCTTGGACGGCATTAATATTAGCTTAGACACTTTGGATCCAGAAGAATTTCGAGAAATAACAAGAGTTGGTCAGTTAAGGAATGTTCTGGCGGGCTTAGAACAAGCGATTGATGTGGGATTACCTAATATCAAAATTAATACTGTAGCTAGGAAAGAGCTAAGTGAAGCAACAATTGTAGAACTGGCTGAAATCGCTAAGAAAGAGACTGTGCATCTTCGTTTCATTGAAATGATGCCAATTGGATTAGGGAAGGAGCATCCAGGTAAGCAACAAGAAGAAGTAGAAGACATTTTAACCAAACATTATGGAACGTTACAACCATACCAAAAACCATTGGGCAATGGCCCTGCTAGTTATTACGCCTTAAAAGATTTTAAAGGAAAAATAGGTTTTATTAGTGCATTAGGGCATTGTTTTTGCGAGACGTGCAATCGAATTCGAATTACTGCAGACGGCCATTTAAAAACGTGCCTGCATTCTGCAGACGGCTACTCGTTAAAGGAAGCTTTAGCTAAGGAACAAACAGCAGAATTGTTAGGGATTATCAAGAGTGGCATTGCCTGTAAGCCTGAAAAACATCTTTTCTTGGAACAACAAGGAGAACAACGATTTATGTCACAAATAGGAGGGTAAGTATGAAAACAGGAGAAATTATTGCAATAAATATTAGCCCACGAAGAGGCACACAGAAAAAGGAAATTCCTGAAGTCAACTTAATTAAAGGTTTCGGATTAGAAAATGATGCGCACGGCGGGAATTGGCATCGACAAGTCAGTTTGTTATCTTTTGAAGAAATAACGGCTTTCAATGAAAAAGGAGCTCGGGTTGGCAATGGTGCTTTCGGGGAAAACATAATCGTCTCAGGGATTGATTTACGTCAATTACCTGTTGGAACGAAAATGAAAATAGGCGATTCCGAATTGGTGGTTACTCAAATTGGGAAAGAGTGCCATAAACACTGTCAGATTTATGCGCGAGTGGGCGATTGCATCATGCCTAGAGAAGGAATCTTTGCAGTTGTTGTGACAGAAGGTCATATTAAAAAAGGAGACCAGTTAGACGTTGTTTAAAGTGGGCATTGTAACATTAAGTGATCGTTGCTTTCAAGGACTTGCTGTCGACCAATCGGGTTCCTTGATTCGTGAACAGTTACCTGCGCTCTACCAGGTAACCAAACAAACCATTTTACCAGATGAAGAAAATCAATTAGTAGAGCTATTGCAAGAGTGGTCTAAGACCTGTGATTTGATTTTAACGACAGGCGGCACAGGGTTGAGTGAACGGGATCGGACCCCAGAAGCTACCTTACGTGTAGCAGAGCGAATCATTCCTGGGATCAGTGAGGGCTTGCGTCAACTTAGCTTGGAAAAAACACCATTTGCTATGTTAAGTCGAGGCGTTTCTGTTCAAAGAGGACGCACGCTCATTGTTAATTTGCCTGGTAGTCCAAAAAGTGTAACAGAACATTTGCATTTTTTGTTGCCTGTTTTGCCCCACGCTTTGGATTTAATCACAAATAAAAAAATCATACATGATGAGGAATAAACCATGAAAACAATTCGAACAGAAGAGGCAGTTGGCCTTCCGTTGAGTCATGATATTACGCGAATTGACTATGGAAAGACCAAGGAAGTGTGTTTTAAAAAAGGACATATAGTTGTTCAAGAAGATATTCCAATTCTTTTATCATTAGGGAAAAAACATCTGTTTGTTTCCTTGGATCCAGCAGAAATACATGAAGAAGAGGCAGCGACATTTTTGTATAACCTGTTAACAGATGACTCATGTCAGCCGAGTGAAGTCCATGAAGGAAAAATTGTTGCTAAAGCTAGCACGAGAGGTCTTTTAAAAGTCAATCGAGAAAAATTAATTGCTTTAAATGAAATTGAAGGTCTTGCCTTGTCAACTAAAATTACCAATATAGAAGTTCAGAAAGATGAAAAAGTTGCAGCCTTTCGAGTGATTCCACTAACAATTTCTAAAAGCCAATTAGAAAAGGCATGCCAGTTCAGCACGTCTGAGCCACTAATCTCTGTGAAACCTTTCAAAAAAATACGGGTCGGGATTGTAACTACTGGCAGTGAAGTTTACACAGGATTGGTTGAGGATGCTTTTTACCCTGTGTTAAAAGCCAAGTTCTCCGCGTATCCTTTAGTTACGATTGTCAAGCAAGAAATTGTCGATGATCAGCCGCAAAAAATTACTGTTGCGATCAAAAAGATGTTAGCACAAGGGCTTGATCTGATTGTTTGTACAGGTGGTATGAGTGTAGATCCTGATGATTTGACACCGTTAGCAATTAAGCAGACAGGTGCTGAAATCGTAACCCATGGGACACCAGTCTTACCAGGCTCAATGTTTTTGCTGGCTTATAAAGGAGAGCAAACGATCATTGGCTTACCAGGTGGTGTTTTATTTTCAGAAAAAACGGTTTTTGATTTGTTGTTACCAAGATTAATGGCCAAAGAAGTGATTAAAAAATCTGAAATTATTGACTTGAGTTATGGCGGGTATTTATAAAAGAAAAGAGGCGTTCAAATGTCTAAACAAAAAAAGACTGTGTTCTTGCTTAGTTTATTCAGTTTAGTTGCCCTAATTGCTGCATGTACAAATCAGCCGCAAAAAGAAACAGTTTCAACAAAAAAAGAAGAAATAACCCTTGCGGCAGCAGCTAGCTTAGAATCAGTCATGGAGAAGAAAATTATTCCAGCCTTTGAAAAAGAGCATCCAGATATTCAGGTAACTGGAACCTATGATAGTTCTGGAAAATTACAGATGCAAATTGAAAAAGGCCTAAAAGCCGATGTATTTTTCTCGGCTTCGACAAAACAAATGAATGCATTGGTTGCAGAAAAACTAATTAATAAGAAAAGTGTCGTTCCTTTATTGGAAAACCAGCTTGTTCTTATTGTGCCTAACCAAGATCAAGCAAAGTGGCATGATTTTTCTGATTTAAAAAAAGCCCAAATGATAGCAATTGGTGATCCTGCAAGTGTTCCAGCTGGTCAATATGCCGAAGAAGGCTTAAAAGCTTTAGGCGCTTGGTCTTATGTAGAAAAACACGCAAGCTTTGGCACGAATGTAACAGAAGTCCTTGAATGGGTAGCTAATGCAAGTGCAGAAGCTGGCTTAGTTTATGCGACAGATGCAGCAACCAATTCAAAAGTAGCGATTGTTGTGGCCATGCCTGAAGCTGCTTTGAAGAAGCCAATCATCTATCCAGTTGGTAAAGTTGCCGCCTCTAAGAAACAAAAATCAGCGGATGCTTTTTTAAATTTTTTACAGAGTCAACAATGCAGAAAATATTTTGAAAATATTGGCTTTAAGTTAACAAAGTAGGTGGGAAAATGGATGTTCGACCAATTCTTTTATCTTTTCAGACAGCAATAATCGCCATTTTATTTACTTTTATTTTAGGAACAGGCGTTGCATATATTGTTTTTCGTTTGAAAAATCGTAAATTAAAAATTCTTTTGAATAGTTTATTTACGTTGCCATTAGTTTTACCGCCGACTGTTTTTGGTTTTTTTCTCTTAACTATTTTTGGTGTTCAGCAACCAGTCGGCCAGTTTTTACTTGATTTTTTTGCCATTCAAGTTGTTTTTTCATGGCCAGCTACGGTTATTGCTGCCGTTGCTGTTTCATTTCCTTTAATGTATCGTTCAGCCTTAACGGCGTTTGAACAAATGGATAGTGAGTTGTTGGCGGTGGCCCAGACACTCGGGTTTTCGGAAAGTCGATATTTTAGAAAAATTGCGTTACCTTTGTCGATGAACGGTCTCTTGGCCGGTGGCGTGTTAGCCTTTGCCCGCGGGTTAGGCGAATTTGGAGCGACGACAATGTTAGCAGGGAATATTGCTGGCAAAACAAGAACGCTTCCTTTAGCTATCTACTCTGCTGTAGCAAGTGGGGATTGGCGTTTAGCCAATCAATATGTTGTGATTATGTTATTACTTTGCCTGATTATTTTATTTTTTACGGAATTTTTTAGTCAGCGCGCTTGGAGAAGATCGGAATGAGATTAATTGTTGATATTCAAAAAGAATTGAAAAGTCATACTTTGCAAATTCAGTTTGAAACAAAGACTCAAACAACAGGAATTTTAGGTGCTTCTGGTTGTGGCAAGAGTATGTTATTAAAATGTATTGCGGGTGTTGAGACTGCGGATAAAGGTCAGATTGTTTTAAATGATCAAGTCTTATTCGATGCTGAACAAAAGATCAATTTGTCGCCGCAACAACGAAAAATTGGTCTTTTGTTTCAACAGTATGCGTTGTTTCCTCATTTATCGGTAGTAGAAAATCTGACGTGCGTGACAAAAGATTTACAATTGGTCACTCAATTGCTTGCGTCTTTTCACTTAACTAAAGTCCAACAACAATATCCTAGTCAACTTTCTGGAGGACAAAGACAACGAGTGGCTTTTGCGCGAATGCTAGCGGCTCAGCCGGCTTACCTATTATTAGATGAGCCATTTTCCGCATTAGATGCACCCTTAAAGGAAGAGCTGCAAATTGAACTTCAACAGCGATTAAGTAATTTAAATCAACATGCCTTAATTGTGAGTCATAGTTTAGATGAACTGTATAAGTTATGTCAGAGTTTAGTGATAATCACAAAAAACCAAACACTTTTTGGTGCAACAAATCAATTATTTAACCAACCTCAAACGATTGAAGCAGCTAAACTCACTGGTTGTAAAAATATTTGGCCTGTCAAACGCATAGATGCGCACAGAGTCCAAGTGATTGGCTGGCAACAAACACTAACGGTTACACAAGAAGTTCCTATTTCTTGTCATTCTATTGGTATTCGGGCCCATGATTTCACAACAGAACCGCAGGCAACCAATCAAATCGAAGTGCATCACTTACAAACATTGTCAGCACCTTTTGAACAAAGTGCTTGGTTTCAACACCAACAAACCAAAATTTGGTGGAAAGGCAGCAATAGACTCAATCCGAAAGTTATTACTCAGTTATCCATTCCACCTACAGCAATTATGCCATTATGTCTATAAAATAGAAAAAGATTACGTGAAGCAGTTGACATATGATCGCATCTTCATTTATAATAGATTCATGAAAGGTTATTCATGTAAACGGAATAATCGCTATTATATAGGGAGTGAAGGTGTTTAAATGCAAAAGAGTTATAAACTAGAAGGACTTGATTGTGCAAGTTGTGCAGACAAAATTGAAAAATCTGTCCAAAAAATTCACGGAGTAGAAAAAGCGCGTGTAGACTTCATGGCTGAAAAAATGACACTGGAAGTTGAATCAGGACATGATTTAGAAGTCGAAAATGAAGCGCGTGCAGTGATTGGTAAGTTAGAACCAGATGTCAAAGTTATTTCTTTAAAAGATGTCAAAGAAGAAGAGGGACGTAATCCAAATAAGAATCGCTTAATTCGTATCATTATTGCATTTGTTTTATTTTTAGCACTTATTATCATTAAGCCAAGTAATAATTGGGTTGCTTTGGCATCTTATTTAGTCGTTTATGTCTTAATTGGTGGCGACATTGTCAAACGAGCGGTAACGAATATTTTTCGTGGGGAAGTGTTTGATGAAAATTTCTTAATGTCTGTGGCAACGATTGGGGCATTCTTTATTGGGGAATATCCCGAAGCTGTGGCAGTAATGTTGTTCTACCAAGTCGGCGAATGGTTCCAAAGTGCTGCGGTTGATCAATCCAGAAAATCAATTGCCAAATTAATGGATATTCGTCCAGATTCAGCAAATCTTTTAGTAAATGGACAAATAAAAGCGGTCGCTCCAGATACAATTGAAATTGGGCAACAAATATTAGTGAAACCAGGTGAAAAAGTTCCATTAGATGGTCAAATTATTGATGGATCAAGTATGGTAGATACCTCTGCGTTGACTGGTGAATCCGTTCCAAGAACGGTCAAAGTCGGCGATGAAATCTTAGGTGGTTTTATCAATAAAAATGGGGCCTTGACCATTAATGTTACGAAAAAATTTGGGGATTCAACAGTTAGCAAAATTTTAGATTTAGTTGAAAATGCTAGCAGTAAAAAAGCCCCTGCAGAAAACTTTATTTCTAAATTTGCTCGTTACTATACACCAGTTGTCGTTGTTTTAGCTGTCTTATTGGCAGTGATTCCACCATTTATTTTCCCTGATACTTCTATTAATGAATGGGTTTATCGGGCATTAACGTTCTTGGTTATTTCTTGTCCATGTGCCTTAGTCATTTCTGTTCCTTTAAGTTTCTTCGGTGGAATTGGCGGAGCCAGCAAACTAGGTGTTTTAATTAAAGGAAGCAACTATTTAGAAATTTTAGCGAATACGGAAACGATTGTTTTTGATAAAACTGGTACGCTAACAAAAGGAAATTTTGTGGTTCAAAACATAACTAGTGTTGTTTTACCTGAAGAAGAGTTGTTGCGTTTAACAGCAACAGCAGAACAGTTATCCACTCATCCAATTGCTATTTCTATTAAAGAAAGCTATGGCAAAGAAACTGTTCCAGCAACAGCAATTGAAGAGGTTGCCGGACACGGTATCAAAGCCACAATTGAAGGTAAAACAGTTTTAGTCGGTAATGCGAAGTTAATGAAACAATTTGGTATCGAAGCACCAGAAGTGAAGGAAGCGGGAACTTTAATTTTTGTCGCTATTGATAATCAATTTGCAGGCTACTTAGTGATTGCGGATCAATTGAAACCAGATGCCATTTCAGCCATAAAAGAATTA
Source organism: Enterococcus sp. DIV1328a (assembly GCF_050536905.1). Taxonomy (NCBI): domain Bacteria; kingdom Bacillati; phylum Bacillota; class Bacilli; order Lactobacillales; family Enterococcaceae; genus Enterococcus; species Enterococcus sp. DIV1328a. Next base: position 1,185,710 of record NZ_CP172912.1, read on the forward strand.
AAAGCTGAAGGGGTCAAACAAACTGTTATGCTGACTGGAGACAATCAACAAGTTGCAGAAGCTATTGCAAAAGAAGTTGGTGTTGACAAAGTTTATGCAGAACTTTTACCAGATGGCAAAGTGGATCGTTTAGAAGAGTTGTTAAAAGCATCTTCACCTAAAAACAAAGTTGCCTTTGTTGGTGATGGTATGAATGATGCACCTGTTTTAGCCCGGGCTGATGTTGGGATTGCCATGGGTGGTTTAGGAAGTGACGCGGCAATTGAAGCTGCTGATGTGGTGATTATGAATGATGAACCAAGTCGTATCGCCTCTGCGATTAAATTATCAAGAAAAACATTGAGAATTGTTAAACAAAACATTATCTTTGCGATTGCTGTTAAAATCATTGTTTTGGTACTAGGTGCATTAGGCTTGGCTTCAATGCAAGCAGCAGTCTTTGCTGATGTTGGTGTAACTATTATCGCTGTTTTAAATGCTATGCGTTGTTTACGTGTAGAAAAGATGAAAGATAATAACTAAGCCTTAAAAAGTACAGCTGAAACAAACATTTTTAGCTGATTATCAGAGTTTGAGCGTGGGACAAAAATCACTTTGACTTTTTGTTCCACGCTTTTTCTCCTACACAATTTCTATTCGTTCTTAAATTGCCAGAGTTCTTGTAAAGAAATCTTTAAATTTTTCGCTTTGTGGCATATAATAAGAGAGAATTTGTACGAAAATTGCGCTTCGCTTTTTTTTCATGGTACAATAAGCAAGAATGGATTGATTTACAGGAGGGAACCTCAACATGGCATCAAATGAAAAAACACGATATAAAGCAATCATTGCAGACCATACGTATACAATTATTGGCCAAGAGTCAAAACAACATATGGATTTAGTCACAAAAATTGTCAACGAACAACTGGCGGAAATTAAACATCTTTCTCCGCAAACTGATACGGAACAAGCTTCTGTTTTATTAGCAATTAATGCAATTTCAGATCAACTAAAAAAACAAGAATATGCTTTAAAATTGGAAAAACAAGTAGCAGATTTAAAACAGAAAACCATTCGTTTGGCTGAATTAGAGAATCGTGTGCGCCGAATGGAAATTATCGAAGAAGAAGCACGGGATGTTTTGAAAAAGAATGGACAAGAAGATGTAGAAATTCATAATCATGTGGAAGCCCAACAAATTTTGAATGAAAATCGAAAACAGCAGATTCAAAATAAAGGTGTTTCGGAGTAGTTCCTGAAAGGATGACAAGATGTTAACAATACTTATTTTATTACTTTTAGCCTTTGGATTTTATACAGGAGCTAAACGAGGCTTGATTTTACAAGTGCTCTATTCGGTAGGTTACTTAATTTCATATTTTGTTGCTCGAACCTATTACAAAGAGGTCGCCTCTCATTTAGAATTGTATATTCCATATCCATCGGTTACGCCAACGTCAAAGCTTGTCTTTTTTAATCAAGAGATTTCTTTAGACTTGGACAAAGCCTTTTATTCAGCGGTTGCGTTTTTATTATTGCTGTTTGCAGGCTGGTTGGTCGTTCGTTTTTTAGCTATCTTTTTACATGGATTAACATTTATTCCAGTTTTGAAACAGGTAAATGGACTATTAGGTGGCGTATTAAGTGTTCTTGTGTTATACGTGGGTCTTTTTCTAGTGTTAGCTACGGCGTCAATGATTCCGTCAGATATTGTCCAAAATCAGTTTCGGTCAAGTGGCTTGGCACGAGGCATTGTAAAAAATACCCCAATTCTAACAAAACAAGCATATGAATTATGGGTTGAACCAATTACGAAATAAAGCTGAATGGGACTGAGATAGAGATAAGAAGTAAGTGAGCAAAGCGAAACTTCTTATGTTATGTCTCAGTCTTTTCAACAAATGAAAAAGTTAGAAAAGTAGGTGGAAAAATGAATCAGCGTATTCTATCAACATTAGGGTTTGATAAAGTAAAACAACAGTTGTTGCAATTTATTGTGACAGCTCAGGGGACAAACGAAGTTTCGGAATTATTACCGATTGCTGATGAAAATAAAATTCAATCATGGCTAAATGAAACACAGGATGGTTTAAAAGTTCAACGATTACGTGGTGGAATCCCCATTCCTAAATTAGAAAATATCCAACCACACATGAAACGGATTGAAATTGGTGCGGATTTAAATGGTGTAGAATTAGCACAAGTAGGTCGTGTCTTATCGACTACTTCAGAACTGACTCGTTTTTTTGATGAGTTAAATGAAAATGAAGTGGATTTTGAACGTTTATATATGTGGCGAGAGCAACTAGAAGTTTTGCCTGAATTAAATCGCCAACTCAAACAAGCCATTGATGATGATGGCTACGTCACAGATGAAGCTTCGCCAGCCTTAAAGGCAATTCGGCAAAATATTCGACGTAGTGAGCAGACCATTCGAGAAGAACTAGATAGTATTATTCGTGGGAAAAACGCACGTTATCTGAGTGATGCCCTTGTTACTATGCGAAATGAACGCTACGTGATTCCAGTCAAACAAGAATATAAAAATATTTTTGGTGGCGTGGTTCACGATCAAAGTGCTTCAGGACAAACCTTATTTATTGAACCTAAACAAATTTTAGAAATGAATAATCGTTTGCGACAACAACAAATTGCCGAAAGAAATGAGATTACTCGCATCTTGGCAGAACTGTCGGCTGAGTTGGTTCCTTATCGCCGAGAAATTACGCATAATGCTTATGTCATCGGTAAACTTGATTTTATTAATGCTAAGGCGCGACTAGGAAAAGAACTAAAAGCAGTTGTTCCAGAAGTTAGTCAAGCAAATCATGTAGTTTTTAAACAAGCCCGGCACCCACTATTAAATCCAGAAAAAGCTGTAGCCAATGACATTGTGATTGGAGAAGAATATCAAGCAATTGTGATTACAGGGCCTAATACCGGCGGGAAAACCATTACTCTGAAAACGTTAGGTCTTTTACAATTAATGGGTCAAGCTGGATTACCTATTCCAGTTGAAGAAGAGAGTAAAATGGGTATTTTTACAGAAGTATTTGCGGATATCGGGGATGAACAATCGATTGAACAAAGTTTAAGTACTTTCTCTTCACATATGACGAATATCGTGTCTGTCTTAAAGAAAGTCGATCATCAAAGTTTAGTACTATTTGATGAATTAGGTGCTGGGACAGATCCGCAAGAAGGGGCCGCTTTAGCGATTGCCATTTTAGATTCATTGGGCGCTAAAGGAGCCTATGTGATGGCAACAACCCATTATCCTGAATTAAAAGTGTATGGCTATAATCGAGCTGGAACAATCAATGCCAGTATGGAATTTGATGTAGATACTTTGAGTCCAACCTATCGTTTATTAATTGGCGTGCCTGGCCGAAGTAATGCTTTTGAAATTTCGAAACGTCTTGGATTAGACAACAGTATTATTGAAGCTGCAAAACAAATAATGGACGGTGAAAGTCAAGATTTAAACGAAATGATTGAAGACCTGGAAAACCGTCGCAAAATGGCCGAAACTGAATATTTAGAAGCTCGCCACTATGTCGATGAATCGGCCGCTTTGCATAAAGAACTGAAAGAAGCCTATCAAGTATTTTTTGAAGAACGAGAAAAAGAATTACAAAAAGCGCGGAAAGAAGCGAATAAAATTATTGCAGAAGCGGAAGAAAACGCAGAAACCATTATTTCTGATATTCGCAAAATGCAATTGGAAAGTGGCCAACAAGGTGGTGTCAAAGAACATCAGTTAATTGATGCGAAAACACAGCTTTCTCAATTACACCATGAAGAAACCAAGCTTGCTAAAAACAAAGTGCTGAAGAAGGCGAAAGAACAGAAAAAATTAAAAGCTGGCGATGAAGTAATTGTCAATACTTACGGCCAACGAGGGACCTTATTAAAAGACAACGGCAAAGGACAATGGCAAGTCCAATTGGGCATTTTAAAAATGAACGTATCTGAAGAGGATATGACGCCTGTCGCTCCACAAAAAGAAGCAAAACCAAGAGTTACAACGGTTCGTTCTGCAGAAAGCAGTCATGTTGGCACACAACTAGACTTACGTGGCAAACGCTACGAAGAAGCATTGGCAGAAGTTGACCAATACATTGATGCTGCGATTCTAGCGGGCTATCCACAAGTAACCATTGTTCACGGCAAAGGAACAGGTGCATTAAGAACCGGAATAACGGAATTTTTAAAAAATCACCGCAGTGTGAAAAGCTATGAATTTGCGCCACAAAACCAAGGTGGTAATGGTGCGACTGTCGTAAAATTCCAATAAATAAGGACTTACAATAAGTAAGCAGAACACTCGCTATCTTAGAGATGACGTGTTATACTAAGCATGTAATAAGAGTAAAGAGTAGGAGGTTTGTGAAATGACACAAGCAATTACCGATAAAGATTTTGCAACAGAAACAGATGAAGGATTAGTCTTAATCGACTTTTGGGCAACTTGGTGTGGCCCTTGTCGTATGCAAGCACCCATCTTAGAACAATTATCTGAAGAATATGATGAAGACGAAGTAAAAATCGTCAAAATGGATGTGGATGAAAATCCTGCAACACCAGCAAGTTTTGGAATCATGAGCATCCCAACATTGCTATTGAAAAAAGATGGCGAAGTTGTTGAAAAAGCAGTCGGTGTTCATACAAAAGACCAATTGCAAGCAATGATTGCCAAACACTTATAAACGTTGATTAGTCATTACGAATAGTCTGATTCAGTCTGAAGAGAAATCATTAGCGATTGTCTTTTCAGGCTGTTTCTTTCGTACATAAAGTAGCGGCTTTTTTTGTTTAATTACAAAAAGAGGTGTATAATAGATGAAGCATTTTGTTAGAAAGGAAGTATCGTATGAACGAACGAATAAAAAATAAATTAGCACTGCTTCCTGATCAACCTGGTTGTTATTTAATGAAAGATAAAAACGGCACGATTATCTATGTTGGGAAAGCCAAAATTTTGAAAAACCGTGTCCGGTCTTATTTTCGTGGTAGCCATGATACTAAGACAGAACGATTAGTCAGTGAAATCGATGATTTTGAATATATTGTGACAGAATCGAATATTGAAGCACTTTTATTAGAAATTAATTTAATCCATAAAAATAATCCCAAATATAACATCATGTTAAAAGACGATAAAACCTATCCTTTTATCAAAATCACAAACGAAAAATATCCTCGTTTAATGATTACTCGAAAGGTTTTAAAAGATAAAGCGTTATATTTCGGGCCATATCCAGATGTAAATGCAGCGAATGAAACAAAGAAACTGTTAGATCGGCTTTTTCCTTTGCGAAAATGTAATCCATCGCAAAAAACACCTTGTTTGTATTATCATTTAGGACAATGTCTGTGTCCCTATGCTTTTGATGTGGATCCGCAAGTCTACAAAGATATGGTGGAAGAGATTAAAGGGTTTCTCTCTGGTGGACATACAGAAATTCAGGACCGCTTACAAGAAAAAATGGCTTATGCAGCTGCACATATGGAATTTGAAAAAGCTGCAGAATTTCGCGATCAAATTAAAGCGATTGAAACAGTTATGACCCGCCAAAAAATGACGAATGTGGATTTAATTGATCGTGATGTGTTTGGTTATGCTGTTGATAAAGGCTGGATGTGTGTCCAAGTATTCTTTGTCAGACAAGGAAAATTAATCGAACGTGATGTATCGATTTTTCCATTTTATGATGATGCCAGTGAAGCATTTTTAACTTTTATTGGACAATTTTATCAAGAGAATGAGCATTTTGTGCCAAAAGAAGTCTTGATTCCTGATGACATTGATAAAGAAAGCGTCGAAGCTTTATTAGTTACGAAAGTCTTGCAGCCGCAACGGGGAGAAAAGAAAAAACTGGTTAAATTAGCCAGTAAAAATGCTGCAGTTGCTTTAAATGAAAAATTTGATTTGATTGTACGGAAACAAGAACGAACAATTGGCGCAGTTGAAAAATTAGGCAATGCGATGAACATACCTGCGCCCATTCGAATTGAAGCATTTGATAATTCAAATATTATGGGAACAAACCCTGTTTCTGCGATGGTTGTGTTTATTGACGGACGGCCAGCTAAAAATGAGTATCGAAAATATAAAATAAAAACCGTCCAAGGTCCTGATGATTACGCTTCTATGAGAGAAGTCATTTATCGCAGATATTCACGAGTTTTAAAAGAAGGCTTGCCTTTTCCTGATTTAATTTTAATCGATGGTGGTAAAGGCCAAGTCGATGTTGCTAAAGATGTGTTAGCCAATCAACTAGGAGTCGATATTCCTGTAGCTGGATTAGCCAAGAACGACAAGCACAAAACGAGTGAACTTTTATTTGGTCCAAACTTAGAAGTTGTACCATTGGAAAGAAACTCACAAGAATTTTTCTTGTTGCAACGAATCCAAGATGAAGTCCATCGTTTCGCCATCACATTCCATCGTCAATTACGTAGTAAAAATAGTTTTGCTTCCAAATTAGATAACATTGAAGGCTTGGGACCGAAACGCAAAAAAAATCTTTTAAAAGAATTTAAATCGCTTAAAAATATTACGTCAGCCAGTGTTGAAGAATTAAGAAAAGCTGGGTTACCTGAAACTGTCGCAAAGAATGTGTATCGTCATTTGCGTCAAGAAACAACCTCTGAGATAGAAAAATAAATGAAAATGAACCAGACAAATTAGGTGCTTTTCCTAATTTGTCTGTTTTTTTTTATTCAATTTTTTCATGAAAAGTTGAACTTTCAAGAAAATATGATAACGATTTCTTTCGTGATATACTAAAACTAACTTAAAAGAGAGGACGTCTGATCATGAAAATACTAACACCCGTTTATCAAATAAAATTTAAAAAAGTACCAAATCAATTACTGATTGATGAGCGTTTAATAAATGAATTGGGTACGTGGCTGAATCGTACAGGTCGAATTTGGGCCTGCCAATCATCAAAATCGGCAAAGGAATTTAAAAATACATTTTATGAAAGTACAGGCTTGTCCGCAAATGAAGTGCATATTTCTGCCGAGACGGATGGTCTTTTTCGTTTAGCAGAAAATAAAGCGTCTGATTAAAGTGCAGCATCTTTCCATAACAATTGTCATTGACAAGCCAACACAGTAAAGATACGATATGAGTAACTAAACAGCGGTTTAGAAAAAGTGAAGGGGGCGTTTATGTGTTAGAGGTAAAAGAGTTAGTCAAAACCTTTGGGGATTTTAAAGCAGTTGATCATGTATCCTTTACGATACCGGACGGGAAAATTTTAGGATTAATTGGCCAAAATGGTGCCGGGAAAACAACTACATTTCGCTTGATTTTAAATTTTTTAACACAAGATAGCGGGTCGGTTTTATGGAATGGTCAACCATTAAACGAAAAAGAATACAATATTATTGGTTATTTACCAGAAGAACGGGGGTTATATCCTAAAATTACGATTGAAGACCAACTAATTTATTTCGCTTCATTGCGGGGAAAAACTAAAAAAGAAATTGAACCTAAAATTGACTTTTGGATGGAAAAATTTCAAGTTAAAGGCAAAAAAACGGATAAAGTTAAATCTTTATCAAAAGGCAATCAACAAAAAGTTCAATTGATTGCGACACTTATTCATGAACCGAAGTTAATTATTTTAGACGAACCATTCAGTGGCTTGGATCCAGTTAATGCAGAATTATTAAAAGACGGCATTATTGAATTGAAAAATCAAGGTTCTTGTGTCATTTTTTCCAGTCATAATATGGACAATGTGGAGAAAATCTGTGACCATTTAGTCATGTTAAAAAATGGACGCATGGTTTTAGATGGTCAGGTTCATGAAATTCGACAACAATTTGGTCGAACAAAATTATTTTTAGAATCACCGTTATCTGTTGAGGAAGTTGCTGCTACAGCAGGTGTGAAAGAAGCACACTTGCGACAAGATGGCGTCTTAGAAGCGACATTAGAAAACGCTGAAGTGGGCAAAGTGTTGTTTGATAAAGCGACAGCCAACGGCTACATTCCAATGTTTAATCAACAACCACCAACATTGGAAGAAATTTTCAAAATGAAAGTAGGTGGGCAAGATGAGTAAATTTTGGATTATTGCGACTGATGTCTATAAGAAAAATGTGAAGTCGCTGTCTTTCTTAATCATGATTTTAGCGCCATTTCTTCTTGTAGGAATTGTTTACTTAGCGGGCTCTCTAGCTAGCGGTTTTTCAGGAGATACTACCATTGGTCTGGTTTCGGAAAATCAAGCGCTCGTTAAAGAGTTGACAAAGAATAAAACAGAGGACTTTTCTTTCAAAGCTGTTTCTTCTGAGAAAAAGGCCCAAGAACAATTAAAAGACGAGAAAATTGATGCCTATTTACTTTTGGACACTACAGATAATCAGATTTCTGGTCAGCTTTACTCTGAACGCTCTTTAGGAAATGCAACCGAGATGCTAATTCCTCAAATGTTAAACCAATTACAAACAATGGCGAATGCCAATCGTTTAAACCTAACAGCTGAGCAAGTTGCCATGTTGAATCAACAAGCAACATTTAAAAAAGCCAAAATTAGTTTTGATGAAAATGGCAAAATAAAAACAGGAGAAGATAACACAGGGATTCAAATGGCGTTAGCAATGGGGATAACAATTTTGTTATTTGTCTTCATCAGCAGTTATTCTTCAATTATTGCCCAAGAGATTGCTTCTGAAAAAGGCACTAGAATCATGGAAGTTATTCTCTCTAGTACAAAAGCGCAAACCCATTTTTATGGCAAACTAACTGGGGTTATTCTAGTAGCTTTAACACAAATTTTTATTTACGGAGTGGCGTTTGTTCTCGGCTATTCTCAATTGAAAAATCTTGATTTTATGAAAAGTCTATTAAGTGGTATTTCACCACAAAGTATTTTTTCATCAACCTTTATTTTTACATTAGGCTTTTTCATTATTGGTATTCTCGTTTTTGCTGTTTTGGCAGCACTTTGTGGTTCTCTTGTTTCCAAACCAGAGGATACAGCAAAAGCAGTTCAGCCCATCATGTATATTGGTTTAATCGGTTATATGATTGGCATTACGTTTGGGACGAATGATCCACAAAATATCGTGGTGAAAGTGACTTCCTTTATTCCGCTGATTTCGTCATACATTATGCCAGTACGCTTGGCGACCGAAACGGCATCAACAATGGAAGCAATTGTCTCATTAGTGATTTTGGCAGTTTTTGGAATTATTTTAACAATCTTCTCTGCTCGTTTATACAAATCAAACGTTCTTGTATACAGCGAAGGCGGCATGATTCAATCCTTAAAACAGTCAATTTCTATTTTAAAAAATGAACAAAAGCATAAATAATTTTTGTTTAACTCTAAAAGGACCCGGTAAATCAGTCAAAGTGACTGATCTGCCGGGTCTTTTTTAGGCACCGTTCGTCGTTCAACTAGACGAACGGTTAATTTTTTTTCAGGAATGTTCGTCTGATTTAATTGGTTGTATAGGTAAATAAATGAGTTTTCGGCTTGATACTGAATGGCATAATCAACAGTCGTAATATGCATCAATTCACTGACATAACTATTATCAAAGCCAATGACAGCGACATCGCGAGGAACGGCATAATTTAGATTTTCAAGTTCTGAAATAAACTCAGCTGCTACGTGATCATTATAAAAGGCCAAAGCTTCTGGCTTTTCGGTTAATTGTTGCCAGTAATGGGCAATTTTGCGACCAGAATGGTTAGTATACTGATCATTAATCAGCCACTCAGCTTGCCAAGGTGCCTGAGTGTTTTCATAAAAATCTTTCATTGCACGTTTTCGTGCGTGCGTGTTTAAATTTTCGGGATTACCGAGGACATGACCAATTTTTTGGTATCCTTGTTGTTGTAAATATTCTAAGGAACGATAATAACCAGAGTAATGATCAATGTAGGAAGAGTATATATTAGGTGAATCGATACGATGCCAGGTTGCTAAAGGACCATACGCGCTGTATGGCTCAATCACCGACCATTCATTTGTTCGTGTCAATAAAAACAAGCCATCTAATTGTTTGTATTTTAATTGGTTCAAGGCATCAATTTCTTTCTGCTGATCGCCATCTGTAAAAAATAAGGTTACGGAATAATTGTATTTTTTTGCAATTGAAATAAAGCGATTCAAGAAAATACCTAAGGAACCTAAATAGCTAGGGGCTAAAAAGCCAATGGTTTTTGTGGCACCTGCTCGTAAATTCCGCGCCACATAATTCGGGGTATAATTTAATTCTTTCATTGCTTTGAGAATTTTTTCTTGACTATCGGCACTTACATATCCTTTTCCAGAAATTAAGCGAGAAACAGTCGATTTCGAGACACCGGCAACTTTTGCTACATCAATGATAGACGTCATTTTTTACCTCCAAAGTGGAATGTATTCTTATAAGAAGTATAGCATACATTTTTTTGAAAATAGTGCTTGACATGGGAACATTCCCATAATTTATCCTAAATATGTAAACGATAACAATTTAATCAAGGAGGAAGAAGACGGATGACAAGAGGAGCATTAAAAATTGCAACAATTGGTGGCGGTTCTAGTTATACACCTGAATTAATTGAAGGATACATTAAAAGAAAAGATGAACTGCCAATTAAGGAAATTTGGTTAGTCGATATTGAAGCTGGTAAAGAAAAATTGGAAATCGTAGGTGCAATGGCGAAGCGCATGATTAAAGCTGCTGGTTTAGATTGGGAAGTTCATTTAACATTGGACCGTGAAGCAGCCTTAAAAGGGGCGGATTTTGTTTCAACACAGTTCCGTGTAGGATTATTAGATGCTCGCATTAAAGATGAACGGATTCCTTTGTCCCATGGAGTATTAGGCCAAGAAACAAATGGCGCGGGAGGAATGTTTAAAGCATTTCGAACAATTCCTGTCATTTTAGCTATTATTGACGATATGAAACGCCTTTGCCCAGATGCTTGGTTAGTGAATTTTACTAATCCAGCTGGAATGGTTACGGAAGCTGCAATTAAACATGGCGGTTGGAAAAAAACAGTTGGCTTATGTAATGTGCCGATTGGTCATAGAAAACAAGCGGCCGAAATGCTGGGAATTCCAGAAGAAGACTTATTCTTTAAATTTGCTGGAATTAATCATTTCCATTGGCACCGCGTTTGGGACAAAGAAGGACAAGAGCGAACACAAGAACTCATTGATTTAATTTACGGACCTAAGCAAGAGCAAGAAAGTCATTTGAAAAATATTTTTGATGCGCCGTTCCATTATGAACAGTTAAAAGATTTAGGAATGTTACCATGTGGTTATCATCGCTATTATTATATTGAAGATGAGATGTTGAAGCATTCCATCGAAGAGTATGAACGGGGCGAAACAAGAGCACAAGTGGTTAAAGAAACGGAAAGTCGTCTGTTTGAATTGTATAAAGATACCAAACTAGATTACAAACCAAAAGAATTAGAAGAACGGGGCGGCACACACTATAGCGATGCAGCTTGTGAAATGATTGCATCAATTTATAATGATAAACGAACGGATATGGTTGTTTCTACTGAAAATAATGGGACAATTACTGATTTACCGTATGATTGTGTTGTAGAAGTATCTGGACCTGTGACAGCACATGGCCATGAACCTTACAACTGGGGGGCCTTTCCGCCAGCAGCACGAGGAATTATTCAAAATATGAAAGCTATGGAAGAAACGGTTATTCGAGCAGCCATCAATGGTGATTACGGCGCAGCATTGCATGCTTTCACTATTAATCCATTAGTTCCTGGCGGCGTCATGGCGAAGACCTTGTTGGACGAATTATTAATTGCCCACAAAGCGCATTTACCGAATTTTGCAGATGCGATTAATAAAATTGAAGAAACACAACCAGAAACAGTCACATATGTGGCCGAATTAATGAAAAGTAATTAAAAAATATCGCACGCTAAAGATTCGTTTAGTGTGCGATACTTTTTTTAGAATAGGAAGCAAAGGATTCCGTTTTTTTCTTGACAGTAAAATGATAGGTTTGTTGCCGGAACAGCCACTGAATACCAGAGTAAATTAAAATTTCAGCAATAATAAACGTCGAAAGTTTCTGTGCGGAAAGGAATAATAGCGTTAAAATTAAAAATAAGACGACACAGGTATAAAAAACATGTTGCAATTTTTTAGAATTGATAATCGTGATTTCTTTGGTATCTTCAGTAACTTCAATGCGCCGATAAAATTGGAACCAGCCTTCATAGAACGTTAAAACATCCCCAGGATCAGCCTCAATTTCAATAGGTACATTAGTAAAAAGTTTCCCTTGATGCACACCATTTTTATAAAATGTAAAATAGCGTAACGCGCCCCAAGCTGATGTTTTTCGTGTCAATGTAATCTTCATGGTTTTCACCTCCGTCTTTATTTTGCCATAGTTTCGGTAAAATTGTATCCTACTAAAGTCCGATTCTCTGATTTTAGGGTCAGAATTGACAAAAGGAAGCAGAGGTGTTAATGTGGGAGTAATTAAACGAGGAGGTATAATTGTATGTTGGCATCTATCAGAATTTGGATTGACTTTTTGACAAAATAAATTGAATAAATCTTATCAAAAAGTCTGAAATTAAAATTCATGGGTGACGTGTGTACTTTTATACGAAACTACAAGGATAGCGATTAGGCTGTCCTTTTTTGCGTACCCAAGATTCTTTCGTTTCAGAAATGAAAGAAGAAGGCAAAATGAAAAAATTAAGTATTCATCTGAAAGAAGTAAGTATTCACTTTTCGGGAAAACCAATTCTAGAAATTGATGAATTATTTGTATATGAAAATGAAAAAATTGGGATTATTGGTAAAAACGGTGCAGGAAAATCAACACTGCTCAATTTAATTATGGGTAAGATTCAATCAGACAAAGGAAAAGTTCAAAGATTGAACGACTTTCATTACTTGGCACAAGTAGCTGAAGAAATAACGAATGAATCAGAGAAAGCTGACAAAAACTGTTTGCTAAATCAGAAAAATCAAAAACTAAGTGGTGGCGAAAAAGTCCAAAAACGCTTAGCAACATTATTTTCAGAGTATCCAACCGGGGTTATTTTAGATGAACCAACCACACATTTAGATAAAGAACATCGTCATTTGTTAGTGGCAGATTTAACGTATTATTATGGGACCGTTTTGTTTGTTAGTCATGATCGCTTTTTCTTGAATCAATTAGCAGAGAAAATTTGGGAAGTTTCGGATGGACATGTCAAAGAATATTTAGGAAACTACGATGCCTATTGTCGTCAAAAAGAATTGGAACAGCAAACACGATATAATGTCTATCATCAGTATCAAAAGGAAAAGAAAAAATTACAGGAATCTTACACAAAGAAACAAGCACAAGCGCAAAAATCTAGTCATGTTTCAAAAAAACAAAAACAAAAGCAAATTAAACCTAGTCGTTTAGCTGGTTCTAAACAAAAAGATACCGTACAAAAAGCACTCCAAAAACAAGCGAAAGCGATTAATGCCAGAATTGACAGATTACCCGATGTTGCGCAAGCAAAACAAAAGCGAAAAATTATTTTTCCTACTAATAATCAGTTCTCTTTATACAATCCATATCCAATTAGAATTGAAAATTTAACTTTCGCTTATGAGAATCGAACAATTCTTAACCAAGTGAACGTTCAAATTCCTTTAAACGAAAAAATAGCACTTTGTGGAAAAAATGGTGCTGGGAAGAGTACCTTCCTTCAACAAATTAAAGCTCGTCACCCGGCCATTTACTTTTCTCCCAAAGTCCGGTTAGGAACGTATCATCAATTAGATTATCGATTAAAAAATGATGAACCACTGTTGACTTATTTATTGAAGCGGACAAATTATTCTGAAAAGATTGTGCGTTCACTTTTATATCGTCTAGGTTTTCAACAAGAAAATTTACAGACAAAGATATCTTCTCTAAGTGGTGGCGAAGCCATAAAAATTACTTTGGCGCAATTATTTATAGAACCAAATAATATCATCTTATTGGATGAACCCACCAATTTTCTTGATTTAGAGACAATCCAAGCACTTGAAGAATTTATAAGTGCCTATCAAGGAACAGTAATTTTCACCTCGCATGATGAAACGTTTGTGGAAAAAGTAGCCACCCGCACTATTTATTTAGAAAACGGGAAAATTATTGATAAATAAAAAAAGTAGACAAAAAGTCGCTATTTTAGCGACTTTTTGTTTAGACTTCTTCAATTGGTAAATAGGTGTATTCTGCAATTTCTGCGGCATGGGAGCCAGCAACATATCCAGTGACAAATGCAGCTGTAACATTGTAGCCTCCAGTATAGCCATTAATATCTAAAAGTTCACCAGCAAAAAATAAACCATTGACTAATTTGCTCTCCATTGTTTTAGGGGTCACTTCTTTGAGGGAAATCCCACCGCCTGTGACAAAAGATTTTTCCAAGGGCAATGTTTTCGTAACAGTGAACTGAAAGTCTTTCAGTAGTTCCACAAAGGAAAGACGTTGCTTTTCTGTCAGTTGTTTGGCAGGCACTTCTTCAATTGCTAGTTTCTCTAGATAAAAAGTAAGCAGACGTTCTGGTATTAAAGAATGAAAGGCATTTTTTGCCACTTTATTTGGCTGTTCCTCAATCATGTAATCAACATTTTTCAGCACTTCTTCAAAAGATTTTGTCGGAAACACATCCAAGGCTACCGTGACAGGTTGATTGCCGTTGCGAGTTAATTCTTGGTTAATAAAACTAGAACAGCGGAGCGCGGCAGGTCCTGAAATGCCAAAATGTGTAAACAGCATATCCATTTGATGATTAACTAAAGGTTTTCCTTTTTGGTTCAAAACAGTTAAATTAATATCTTGTAAAGAGAGACCTTGCAACGTTTTATCAAGGATAAAAGGTTCTTCAGAAATAATAGGCGATTCGGTAGGGTAGAGAGGGCTGATGGTATGCCCCATTTTTTTGGCTAGTTTATAGCCATCACCAGTTGCTCCTGTGGAAGGATAAGTGCGGCCGCCAGTTGTTAATACAACACATGGTGCATAAATTTTTTCCAGTTCGGTTTCAACGCCAATTATTTGATCGTCTTTTCGTAGTAATTTTGTGACCTGTGTTTTTGTAAAAACAGTGACTCCTAATTCGTTAATGCGGTTAAATAGCGCATCAACAATTGACTTCGATTTATCTGTAACAGGGAACATGCGTCCGTGATCTTCTTCTTTTAAGTGAATACCATTGGATTCAAAAAAGTTCATGATATCATAGTTATCAAATTGTGAAAATGCGCTGTACAAAAATTTTCCATTCCCAGGAATAAATGAAATGATTTCTTCTGCGGGCCGATTATTGGTTACATTACAGCGACCGCCACCAGTCATTAATAATTTTTTCCCAACACGGCGATTTTTTTCAATCAATAATACTTGAGCACCAGCTTCTGCGGCCGCAATCGTGGCCATCATACCACTCGTCCCAGCACCGACAATAATTACATCAAATTTCTTCATAGTTCTCCTCCAATTCAATAGGTAGTGTACCATAATTACAGGATTTTTTCTGGATTTAAGGAAAAAATAAACGTTTGACTATGGTAATTTTTGAATTTTCAGTTAAAATAAACCTATAACAATGAGAGGATGATTAAATGGACGCAGAACAATATGTTAAAAATATTCAAGAAAAGATTCACCAATTAGACCAAGGTCAAACAGAATATTTACAAGCAGTCGATGAGTTTTTACCAACCGTAGAAGGTTTTTTAGAAAAAAATCCTCAATACATTGAAGCAAATGTTTTAGGTGTCTTGATTGAACCTGAACGTATTTTTCAATTTCGTGTGCCGTGGCAAGATGACCAGGGCAATTGGCATGTGAACAGAGGCTATCGTGTCCAATATAATTCAGCGATTGGACCATACAAAGGTGGTTTGCGGTTTCATCCAAGTGTGAATTTAAGTGTGATGAAGTTTTTGGCCTTTGAACAAATTTTTAAAAATAGTTTAACTGGTTTGCCAATCGGTGGCGGCAAAGGCGGTAGTGATTTTGATCCAAAAGGTAAGTCAGATGCTGAAGTGATGCGCTTTTGTCAAAGTTTCATGACCGAACTTCAAAAACATATTGGTCCAAGTACAGATGTTCCAGCAGGCGATATTGGCGTAGGCGCTCGTGAAATTGGTTATTTGTTTGGCATGTATAAACGCTTGCGCAACTATGATGCAGGAGTGTTGACTGGAAAACCTTTAGGATACTGGGGAAGCCAAGCAAGAACAGAAGCGACGGGTTATGGAACGGTTTATTTTGTTAAACATTTATTAGCAGATAAAAACGATACGTTTGAAGGCAAAAAAGTCGCTGTTTCTGGTAGCGGGAATGTCGCAATTTATGCCATGGAAAAAGCAATTGAGCTAGGCGCTACAGTAATCACATGTTCCGATTCGTCTGGTTTTGTTTATGATCCAGAAGGAATTGATGTGGCGTTAGTAAAAGAACTAAAAGAAAAAAATCGTGAACGCATTTCAAAATATGTTGAAACACGTAAAGGCGCAACTTATTATGACAAAGAATCTGTTTGGGATTTCGAAACAGCGTATGATATTGCGTTACCATGTGCAACACAAAATGAAATCAACAAAAAGCAAGCCGCTATTTTAGTGAAAAATGGAGTGAAAGTCGTGGCAGAAGGCGCAAATATGCCTTGTACACTAGAAGCAGTCGCCGTTTTTGCTAAATCAGCTGTAATTTATTGTCCAGGTAAAGCCGCTAATGCAGGTGGTGTTGCGGTTTCTGCATTAGAGATGAGCCAAAATGCTGAACGTTTAGCTTGGTCCTTTGAAAAAGTTGACGGTATGCTAGATCAAATTATGCAAAACATTTATGAGACTTGTCGTGATACAGCTAACGAATATCAGGCACGAGATAACTTTGTTTTAGGTGCGAATATTGCTGGCTTTGAAAAAGTAGCGGCAGCGATGCTGAGTCAAGGACTTGTTTAATAACAAAAAATGCTAGGATTTCCTAGCATTTTTTATTGGTTTGTTTGATTAAGAGAATAAATATCTCTAATTAAATAGTTAAAATTAAACAATTGGTCTATCCAAAAGAATTTGCTTGAAAAAATGTCTAAAAACACGTAAAGTATACATGTAGTAAGTTTACTTTCGAGGAGGAAAAGGAATGTCACACATTCAATTAGATTATTCCAAATTAGCACCATTTGTTGCTGACCATGAATTGGAATACATGCAAACACAAGTCACTGCAGTGGACAAAGCATTACGTGAAGGTACAGGAGCTGGTAATGATTTTACTGGCTGGATTGATTTACCAGAAAACTATGACAAAGAAGAATTCGCGCGCATTAAAAAAGCAGCAGCAAAAATTCAATCTGACTCTGAGGTATTAGTAGTCATTGGTATCGGTGGTTCATATTTAGGTGCCCGTGCAGCAATTGAATTTTTGACACATTCATTTAATAATCTATTATCAAAAGAAGAACGGAAAGCGCCACAAATCTTCTTTGCTGGAAATAGCATCAGCTCAACTTATTTAGCTGATTTAATCAATGTGATTGGTGATCGTGATTTTTCTGTCAACGTTATTTCAAAATCTGGAACGACGACAGAACCAGCGATTGCTTTCCGCGTCTTTAAAGAGTTACTAATTAATAAATATGGCAAAGAAGAAGCCAATAAACGTATTTATGCGACAACTGACCGTGCTAAAGGAGCAGTAAAAGTTGAAGCTGATGCGGAAGGTTGGGAAACATTTGTGATTCCTGATGATGTGGGCGGCCGTTTCACTGTTTTAACGCCAGTAGGTCTTTTACCAATCGCTGTTAGCGGTGCTGATATTGATCGTTTAATGGAAGGTGCAAATGATGCACGTAAAGAATACGGCGCAACGAGCGACTTAAAAGAAAACCAAGCCTATCAATATGCTGCGTTACGTAACATTTTATATCGTAAAGGTAAAACAACTGAAATGTTAATTAACTATGAGCCTGGCATGCACTATTTCTCTGAATGGTGGAAACAATTATACGGTGAATCAGAAGGAAAAGATGGCAAAGGTATTTTCCCAGCAGCCGCAGACTTTTCAACTGACTTACATTCCATGGGTCAATATGTTCAAGAAGGTATGCGTAACTTATTTGAAACAGTAGTTAAAATTGAAAATCCACGCCATAGCATTTCAATTCCAGAACAAAATGAAGACTTAGATGGCCTAGGCTATTTACAAGGAAAAGAAATTGACTTCGTCAATACAAAAGCGTTCGAAGGTACGTTGCTTGCTCACACAGATGGTGGTGTGCCAAACATGATCGTTAAAGTGCCAACAATGGATGCTTATTCATTAGGTTATGTTATGTACTTCTTCGAAATTGCAGTGGGCATCTCAGGTTACTTAAATGGGGTTAATCCATTTGACCAACCAGGTGTTGAAGCTTACAAACGCAACATGTTCGCTTTATTAGGTAAACCAGGTTTTGAAGAATTAGCAAAAGATTTAAATGCACGTCTATAATTTGTAAATAACAGAAGAAAAGAGCCAGAAACACTTACGTTTCTGGCTCTTTTCTTCTGTTTAAATTATTTTTCCAAAGGTTCGTTCCATTTTTTAGGACTCCAAATAGTTCCTTCCAATGCAACTTGAAGACTTTCATTATCATCTTCTAATTGTTCAATATATTTGATGGTTTCCTCGATAATAAAAGAATTGGGTTCTTCACTGATTGACTGAAGTTGTTCTGCTAACCATGTATTTCTCATTTTTCTTCACCTCAAAATGTAGTCTATCATAGGTGAGCTTTTTAGTAATGAAACTTGCTTATTGGTTTTCCTTTAAAATAGCATAAATTCGTTCAATATCCGCTTGGGTGCCTCTTAATTCATAGTCAGCTAAGAAGGGAAAGTTAAATTGTTCCGCATACTGTTTAGCTGTCAGGCAGTATTGGTGATTAAAGTTTTTATTGCCGCTGCCCACCACGCCAGAGCAATAACGATAATTATTTTCAAAAGCAAGATATTCTCGCATGACTTCTGTTAAAATTTCGGTATTGCCGTTGTTGATGCCATCGCCACCATCTAAATAGGTAGGCACAAAGGTAAAAAATGGTTCTGTTTCTACTTCTAACGGAGAATTTTCCGAAATTTCTTTGAAAGTAATCGTAGGATTTTTTTCGTTTTGCTGATGTTGCTCTTCAGCATAAGTTGTTAAACGTTGAACAAATGAGCGCGTATTACCAGAGATTGAAATATATCGTATATTCATCAGAGATCCCTCCAAATAAATTTAATTGTTTACGTAAGTATAGCACATCTATGTGAAAAAAATTCAAGATCAATAATTATAAAGCGAAAAAAATAATGCCTTTTTATTACCTATTATAAAAGTGAAAATTTGTTATTTTAATTCATTTGGGTAAGTATTGAATTTTGCGAAAAACTTTGCTAAGATGGTAGAGTATTGAATAAAGAATGGTTGGGCGAAAGCTTCAAGGATTCAGTTCTTCAAGGGGTGAGAAGAACAATTTTTGAGTTTGCGCCTTTTTGCATACCTAAAACAAAAGGGCTGAGCGTATCTCTATTTCGCTAGTCCTTTTTCTTATATGCTAAAGGTGTAAAAACTAAGGAGGTGGAGACAATGGTACAAGAAGTACTAGAGCAAATCAAAGCAGCGGAAGATGCGGTGGAAGAGCATCGGCAACAAGCTAAGATGAATTGTCGTTTATATGAAGAACAGAAGCAAGAACGTTTAGCTGAACTACGTCAAGAGAGTGAAGAAGCTGTTGAAAAAGTGCTGACGGATTCACTAGCAACGCAAGAAAAGATGTTACAACTTGAAAAAGAACAACTTTTAGATGAAACAAAGCGCACTGAACAAGCGCTTCACGAACGTTACGAAGCGAACAAAGAACAAGTCATTGATTCAATTATTGAGAGGGTGAAAGACGTTTATGGCAGTTAGTAAAATGGAAAAAATGACAATAATTGCCGCTGCCGAAAAAGAAGCAGCAATTCTACAAGCCATTCAAGGCTTGCAAATTGTCGAAGTAAAACGGATTTTTCATTCGCCTGAAGAAGAACAAGCCTTAAAGAGTCAATATTCTTTTTTACAAGCAGAACAGTCAACTGAACAGCTACGTAAATATGAAACGATGCTACAACAATTGCAAGAGCTTCTTTTATTTTTGACACGCTCTTCAGGAAAAGGGTTAAAGATAAAAAGAAAAGTCTATACCTTAGAAGAGTTGGAACAAACCTTTGATGAAAAAACATTACAAAGCTATTTGACGGAATTAAAGAATATTCAAGAATCTTTGAAACAAATTCAAACGGATCGTCAAGGATTAGAAGCCGAAGAAGAATTATTAGGCCGCTGGCAATATCTGGATGTTCTACCGCACAAACAACAGTTAAAAAGTAGTTATGTCGTTCATGGTTCGATAAATCTAGCCAATAAAGCCAGTTTCTTGAGCGCTTTGTCTCAATGGCCAACGGTTTATTTTGAAGAAATTTATCAAAGTATGCATCATAGTTACTTTACACTCGTTTACCTGAAGGAACATCAGCAGAGTGTAACCGAGTTATTAAACCAATATAGCTTTGAACCACTCCAATACCGTTATGATGTTCCGCCTAAAGAGGCATATCAACAAGTCAAAGAACGATATGAAATTTTACAAAAAGAAGAAAAAGCCTTAAAGCAACAACTGGCTTCTTATCATGATTTTTATGAAACGTTTTGCTTGGCTGAAGAAGTCTTGTTGGCGGTTATCCAAAGAGAACAAGCACGTCAACATTTGTTAAATGCTTCATCATTTTTCATCTTGCAAACGTGGATTCCAGTCGAAGAAAAAGCCGAGATTTTGACAGCGATTGAAGAAAAAGTTCCTAAGGACGAAATAGCTCTTACTTTTGAAAATCCTACGAAGGCGGAAATTGAGACGGATATACCAGTTAAACTAGCGAATAATAAATTGGTGCAGCCGTTTGAAATGTTAACAGAGATGTATAGCTTACCAAAATATGAAGAAGTTGATCCGACACCTGCGATGATGCCGTTTTATCTAGTCTTTTTTGGCATGATGGTAGCGGATATTGGCTATGGCTTACTGATGCTACTCTTGTCTATTATTGCTTTGAAAGCATTTGTTTTACCGAGAGGCATGAAACGTTTTGCCGACTTTTTCTTGATTTTATCATTTCCAACAATTATTTGGGGCTTCATTTACGGTTCGTTTTTCGGTGCAGCATTACCGCCAATAATGTTTGGAATCAAATCACCATTTCCGATTTTATCAACGACCGAAGATGTAAATACGATTCTTATTTTATCGGTTATTTTTGGGTTTATCCAATTGGTTGTCGGTTTAATGATTAATGGGATTCAGTTATCAAAACAAAAGCGCTATTTAGATAGTATTAACGAAAGTTACGCTTGGTTAGGGATTTTGTTTGGTTTAGCATTGTTAGTCGTTGGTAAATTAGTGGTTAAAAATGAAGGCTTATTTACAGCAGGTGCGATTTTAGCTAGTCTTTCTGCCATTGCAATTATTGTGATTCCAATGATTCAATCGAAGGCCAAATTAAAAGGTTTAGCCAAAGGACTGTATGGACTATACGGCGTGACAGGTTATGTCGGTGACTTAGTTAGTTATACACGTTTGATGGCGTTAGGAATTGCTGGGGGAAGTATTGCTTCAGCGTTTAATATGCTCGTAGAGTTCATGCCGCCAGTTGCCCGTTTTAGTGTGGGCATCTTGCTGTTAATTGTTTTACATGCGTTAAACATATTCTTATCGTTATTAGGTGCTTATGTTCATGGCGCACGTTTGCAATATGTTGAGTTCTTTGGAAAATTTTACACAGGCGGTGGCCGGGCGTTTAATCCGCTAAAAACAAAAGAAAAGTATGTCAATGTTGAGAAAAAATAGAAAATTATTTATTGGAGGAAAATAGAGATGATGGATTACTTAATTAATAATAATGGTGGAATTGTTTTTGCAGTATTAGGAATGGCGATGGCGACAATTTTTGCTGGGATTGGATCAGCCAAAGGGGTTGGCTTTACTGGGGAAGCAGCAGCAGCTTTAACGACGGAGCAGCCAGAAAAATTTGGTCAAGCGTTAATTTTACAGTTATTACCAGGTACACAAGGACTATACGGTTTCGTTATTGCTTTCTTAATTTATATTAACTTAGGAAACGATATGAGTATGGTTCAAGGGTTGAACTATTTTGTAGCAGCTTTACCAATTGCTTTTGCAGGATTGTTCTCTGGGATTGCCCAAGGTCGTGTGGCCGCTGCGGGGATTCAAATTTTAGCGAAGAAACCAGAACATGCAACAAAAGGAATTATCTATGCTGCCATGGTTGAAACTTATGCCATCTTAGGGTTCGTAATTTCCTTCTTACTTGTATTGAACGTCAAATAATTGAGGAGGCAGATGGATGGATGCCATTGAAAAAATCATCAGTGAAATTAAGCAGCAAGGAAAGCAAGAAGTCGAAGCCTATGTCACCAGTGAACAAACGCGCATCGATCAAGAATTCCAAGCAGCACAACAAGAAATTTTGCTGAAGCAAGAACATGAAATAGAAAAACGACAACAACAATTATTAAAAGAATTTAAACAACGCCAACAACGGCAAACACTAGAAATTCGTCAGGATGCATTAAATAAAAAACAAGCATATCTTAACCAATTATTTGATGAAGTGGTCTTAAAGATGAGTGAATGGTCAGCGGAAGAATTTCAACAATTTATGAAAGCACAATTAGGTTCACTTGAATTAACAGGAAAAGCGACCATTCTTTTAGGAGAGTATTCTCAAACGAAAGTGACGCAAGAATGGCTGACCGCCCTTTCTGATGCTACTGTTCAATGGGAGCTTTCAGAGGAAGTTGTTCCAAAAGAAAGTGGCTTTATCGTTGCAAAAGACGGTTTGGATTATAATTTTCTCTTTTCAGCATTAGTTGAAGAGATTCAAAAAACAGA
This sequence comes from Enterococcus sp. DIV1328a, assembly GCF_050536905.1. Classification (NCBI taxonomy): domain Bacteria; kingdom Bacillati; phylum Bacillota; class Bacilli; order Lactobacillales; family Enterococcaceae; genus Enterococcus; species Enterococcus sp. DIV1328a. The sequence continues at coordinate 1,208,664 of NZ_CP172912.1, forward strand.
AGGCTTTAAAGTAGCAGAAAAACTTTTCAGTTAAGAAGGGAGGACGTAGCATGAGAAAACCAACGTATCATCAAATTAATCCGCTGATTCGTTTAAAAGAAACGGAGCTGCTTTCTGAGCAACAGTTTCAACAACTTTTAGAAGCGGAAACAGTTGAAGACGTTAAAAATATGTTAAAAAGTACGGTTTATCAACCTTATTTAACCGAAACTTTTGAAGAAAAATTTGACTACCATTCTTCTGAAGCGCTGGGAAATCTTTATCGCTGGTTATATGAAATGGCTCCAGAACCAGCTGTAGTAACGTTGTATACGATGCGTTTTACCTTCCATAACTTGAAAATTTTGACGAAAGCTGAGCAAACAGGTAAAGATTTTGATTATCTTTATTTAGAGGATGGTCGTTATTCTCTAAACACAGTCAAAAGTGCCATTCATACAAAAAACTCTTCCGAACTTGAGCCAGCATTATTAGAAGTGATCCGTGATGTTTTTGCCTATCTGGAAGAAGGCGGTTTGCCACAAGCAATTGATATCCTTTATGATCGAGCATTTTTACAGCAACAACGAAAATTGGCGGATGAATTGGGCTATGAAGAGTTAACGAAGGAAGTCATCGCTTTTATTGATTTAACCAATCTATCAACGATGGCTAGAGGGATTGTTCAACATCAAAACAGTAACTTTTTATCAACCGTGCTTTCTAGTGCTGGCAGTATCTCAAAGAAAGAGCTGTTGACCTATGCGGAAAAGTCACTTGTAGAATTTACAGCATTTGTCAGAACAACGAATTACGGACAACTATTAGAAAAGATTATCAATAAAGAAACCAATGAATTAAATTTATTGGCTTTTGAAAAACTCAAAGATGATTACCTGACCTCAATGTATGAAAACGGTCGAACGGTCGCTTTTGGGCCGCTCCCATTACTAGCCTTTTTGAATGCGAAAGAAGTTGAATGGAAAAATTTGCGTTTAATTTTGGTCGGAAAACATAGTGGGTTTTCAAATGAAAAAATTCGAGAAAGGATGCGAAAAGTCAATGGGGTATAAAATTGGTGTCATTGGAGACAAAAATTCAATCTTACCATTTAAACTGTTTGGCTTTGAGGTCCATCATGCCATTTCAGAAATGCAAGTTAGAGAAGCCATTGAAACTATGGCAAAAAATAAGTTTGGGGTCATTTTCATAACGGAAGAAGCCTCTACTTTAGCAGAAGAAACGATTGAACGATACAAAGAACAAGTGACACCAGCGATTATTTTAATCCCAAGTCATAATGGTACAATCGGAATCGGTTTAAGTGAGATTGAAAAAAATGTTGAAAAAGCAATTGGACAAAATATTTTATAATGCAAAGGAGAATGAGCGTGCAAATTGGAAAAATTGTCAAAGTTTCAGGTCCTTTGATTTTAGCTGAAAACATGTCAGATGCTAGTATCCAAGACATTTGTCATGTAGGAGATTTAGGCGTTATCGGAGAGATTATTGAAATGCGAGGCGACGTCGCTTCGATTCAAGTATATGAAGAAACAACAGGCATTGGACCAGGAGAACCAGTTATTTCAACAGGAGAACCATTATCTGTTGAATTAGCCCCAGGTTTAATTGCCGAAATGTTTGATGGTATTCAACGACCATTGGATACATTTCAAGAAGTAACCCACAGTAACTTTTTAGGCCGTGGCGTTAAAATTGATGCGTTAGATCGTGAGAAAAAATGGACGTTTGAACCGACTGTGGCAGTTGGTGAAGAAGTGTCGGCAGGTGACATCGTCGGTGTGGTTCAAGAAACACCGATTATTCAACATAAAATTATGGTGCCTTTCGGCGTTTCAGGAACGATTGCCGAAATTAAAGCAGGGGACTTTGCCATTGATGAAACAGTTTATTCAGTGGAAACGGCTAAAGGAACAAAAAGTTTTAGCATGATGCAAAAATGGCCCGTTCGGCGGGGACGTCCCATTTTAGAAAAACTAAGTCCCAAAGTACCGATGGTGACCGGACAACGCGTAATTGATACCTTTTTCCCAATTACGAAAGGCGGAGCGGCAGCAGTTCCAGGACCATTTGGCGCTGGAAAAACAGTCGTTCAGCACCAAATTGCTAAGTGGGCCGATGTCGACTTAGTCGTTTACGTTGGTTGTGGAGAACGCGGGAATGAAATGACAGATGTTTTAAATGAATTTCCAGAATTAATTGATCCAACAACTGGTGAGTCTTTGATGAATCGGACGATTTTAATTGCGAATACGTCAAATATGCCGGTAGCGGCACGGGAAGCCTCGATTTATACAGGGATTACCATTGCAGAATATTTCCGTGATATGGGTTACTCAGTCGCAATTATGGCGGATTCTACTTCTCGTTGGGCAGAAGCGTTACGAGAAATGAGTGGCCGGTTAGAAGAAATGCCTGGTGATGAAGGCTATCCAGCCTATTTAGGTAGCCGTTTAGCTGAATATTATGAACGAGCAGGACAAGTCATCGCGTTAGGAAAAGATCATCGTGAAGGAAGCATTACAGCGATTAGTGCGGTTTCGCCATCTGGTGGGGACATATCAGAACCTGTCACCCAAAATACGTTACGCGTGGTTAAAGTATTCTGGGGCTTAGATTCTCAATTAGCACAAAAGCGTCATTTTCCTTCTATTAACTGGTTGCAAAGTTATTCTCTTTACTCCACAGAAGTAGGGCAATATTTAGACTTGGAATTGCAAGGAAACTGGGCCGCTATGGTAGCTGAAGGGATGCGGATTTTACAAGAGGAATCTCAACTGGAAGAAATTGTTCGCTTGGTTGGGATTGATTCCTTGTCGGATAAAGACCGTTTAACGTTGGAAACAGCCAAATCATTACGGGAAGACTATTTGCAACAAAATGCTTTTGATGACGTGGATACGTTCACTTCTCGAACCAAACAAGCGAAAATGTTGCAATTGATTCTAACTTTTGGTGAAGAAGGTCAAAAAGCCTTAAGTTTAGGCACTTATTTCTCTGAGTTAATGGCGGGAACAGTTGAAATCCGCGATCGCATTGCTCGTAGCAAGTATTTACCAGAAGAAGAATTAGAAAAATTGGATCGTTTACAAGCAGAAATTAAAACAACGATAAAAGAAATCATTGCTGAAGGAGGAATGACGAATGATTAAAGAATATCGTACAATCAATGAAGTCGTTGGTCCTCTGATGATTGTTGAAAAAGTGGCAGGCGTAAAGTACGAAGAATTAATTGAAGTACGCATGCAAAATGGCGAAATTCGCCAAGGGCAAGTTTTAGAAATCAATGGAGATAAAGCGATGGTCCAAATTTTTGAAGGAACGAGTAACATCAATATTCGTGATTCAAAAGTTCGCTTTCTGGGACATCCTTTAGAATTAGGGGTTTCGCCAGATATGATGGGGCGCGTTTTTGACGGCTTAGGTCGCTTAAAAGATAATGGACCAGAATTATTACCTGAGAAAAAATTAGATATTAACGGCGAAGTTATCAATCCAGTTGCTCGTGATTATCCCGATGAGTTCATCCAAACAGGAATTTCAGCGATTGACCATTTAAACACCTTAGTTCGTGGTCAAAAATTACCTGTTTTTTCAGCATCTGGCTTACCTCATAAAGAATTAGCGGCACAAATTGCCAGACAAGCCAACGTGTTAAATAGTGAAGAAGAATTTGCCGTAGTTTTTGCGGCCATTGGGATTACCTTTGAAGAAGCGGAATATTTTATGGAAGATTTCCGTCAAACAGGCGCAATTGATCGTTCAGTCTTGTTTATGAACTTAGCGAATGATCCAGCCATTGAACGGATTGCAACACCTAGAATGGCTTTGACAGCCGCTGAATATTTAGCTTATGAAAAGGGCATGCATGTCTTAGTTATCATGACGGATATGACCAATTATTGCGAAGCGTTGCGAGAAATTTCAGCAGCACGCCGTGAAGTTCCAGGACGTCGTGGTTACCCAGGTTATCTTTACACGAACTTAGCAACGTTGTATGAACGGGCAGGCCGAATTCGTGGCTCAAAAGGTTCCGTAACACAGATTCCTATTTTAACAATGCCAGAGGAGGATAAAACACATCCAATTCCCGATTTAACTGGCTATATTACAGAAGGGCAAATTATCTTGTCCCGGGAACTATATAAGAGCGGTATCCAACCACCAATTGATGTCTTGCCATCACTTTCCCGTCTTAAAGACAAAGGAACTGGCGAAGGCAAAACGCGCGGGGATCATGCAGCGACGATGAATCAATTGTTCTCAGCCTATGCACAAGGGAAACAAGCCAAAGAATTAGCTGTCATTTTAGGAGAATCAGCTCTTTCCGATGTCGATAAAATTTACGCAGCTTTTGCCCAACGTTTTGAAGAAGAATATGTCAATCAAGGATTCGATACAAACCGTTCGATTGAAGAAACGTTAGATCTTGGGTGGGAACTATTAAGTATGCTACCGAGAACAGAACTAAAACGAATTAAAGAGGATATGCTCGATCAATATTTAACTGAAGGGAAGTAGAAAAATGGCTCGATTAAATGTTAATCCAACCCGTATGGAACTTTCCCGATTGAAAAAACAGTTAACTACGGCCACGAGAGGTCATAAGTTGCTGAAAGACAAACAAGATGAATTGATGCGACGGTTTATTGCGCTAGTCAAAGAAAACAATGAGTTACGTATTCAGGTTGAACAAGAAGTGACGGATGCGTTATCAAATTTTGTATTGGCAAACGCAACGTTGAACGAAGCCTTTATTGAAGAGTTAGTGGCAATTCCAGCCGAAAAAGTTGAATTAGAAATTATTGAACAGAACATCTTAAGTGTGCCAGTTCCTAAAATGATTTTTGATTACGATGAATCTGTTCAAGAAGCACCCTTAGATTATGGCTATGTGAATTCAAACAGCGAGCTTGATCAAGCTTTTGCTAAAATTTCAAGCATTTTACCGAAATTATTAGCACTTGCAAATGTTGAAAAGACGTGCCAATTATTATCAAAAGAAATTGAAAAAACGCGTCGTCGTGTCAACGCCTTAGAGTATATGACGATTCCACAATTAGAAGAAACAATTTACTACATTCAAATGAAATTAGAAGAAAATGAACGTGGCGAAATTACACGTCTAATTAAAATTAAAAGCATGAACAAAGAAAATTAATGGTTAGAAAGAACGAGTGCGAAGCCAGTTGGTAGCTTTCGTGCTCGTTTTTAATAAAAAAGGGAGTGGAAAAAATGAAAAATGAAGAACGCCGCAAAGCGATTGCACTGAATTGTCAAAAGTACGAAAGTGACTATGCTCACTTGGTGGAACCAATCAATGAGCTACTGTTAAACTTGGGAGCGGCTATTTCAGAAGAAGCCGCGAAGCAAATTATTCTGAATGTAAAACGATATCATCACGGCGTGAAATATCTTCCTGAGTGTCATTTAGATGAAAGTAACCAATTTATCGAAGATGGGCTTGAAGCTCTTAAAAAGGGAGATTTAGGCAACGGTGCGTTACAACTATTTGGGGCCGGCTTAAACTTTGCTAGTTTTGCAGCAAAAGCACAAGGAACCAAAAAAATTGATGCCCACCAAATGTTGGCAGAACGTTTTACGAAGTTGTTGTCTGTACAAACGGATAATGATAACAAACAATAAAAAAATACCCTTGGTTTATTAAGTCGTCTTAATAAACCAAGGGTATTTTCTTAACTGTTATCATTAGGATATTCAGACACCTGTAATTGCCATAACTTATCTGTCACTGAAGCAATAAACGCAGCACTCTTAGCATTATCAGGTCCTTTAGTAAAAATTGCTAAAGCAAAGGGGTGAGGTGTTTCTAAAATCCCCATATCATGAATAAATTCATCATAGGAACCAATTTTATGAGCAACTTTTCCTTGGGTTGTGGGAGTTTCCATTCTTTCATGGAAAACACTTTGTTTCATAGAATCATAAATCGCTTGGTAATCTGGTTTCGTTGCTTTTTCAGTATATAATTTTTGTAGAATAACAAGCGCATCTTCAGAAGAAAATTCTGGCTCTTCAATCGAAGGTGTCTTGTGCAAATAACGCTGATACATTTCTCGTTTTGCTTTTGCATCACCACCCAATGTGTCATAGAGCATATTTTTAGCGATATTATCAGAATAGGTGATGGCATATTCTTGTAAAGTTTTTAATGGATATTCTGGTTGGATATTATAGGCAATGATCCCAGTTCCTTCTTCATAATCTTCTTCGGCGTTATAGGGAATCAGGTCTGTCCATTTTTTTTGACCAGAAGCAACCGTGTCGGCGACTAGCATCGTCAGTGGCACTTTAATAGTACTAGCTGTATAAAATTCATGTTGGCCATTCACGGAACGTTGTTCGCCAGTTTCTAAATCCAAATAACTAATCCCGACCGTTCCTTCAAATTCTTTGACAGAAGCGACGAGCAGGTCATTTATTTTATCAAAAAATACTGTATTTGCTGAATTGTTTTCTTCCTTGTCTTTCGTATGTTTCTCATGTTTGGCGGAATCAATTGTAACTTTTTGTTCAGATTCTTTGGCATAATCTTCGCCACGACTTGAGAAGAAGAAGCCCACAATTAGGAAAAAGCAAAGAAAGAAAATGGTGCTGTAAAGTGAGAGTTGCTGTTTGTTCAATGTAAAACCCTTTCCGTTTCTCTAATAGATATTTTTCTCAACTCCTCCATTTAATCATTTTTCGGATAAGAGTGCAAGCGTCTTTTTAACGGCACTACTGGTTTTGTTTCATTTGTTTTTGGAGTGCTTGCGATTGCTTTAATAGCTCTTTACCGATAGTGGTATCTTTCACCAATAGCCGCTGTAAGGGGCGATCGATGACTTGTTTGATGGAATGAATGTCTTGATTATTTAAAATGGCTGTTTCTTTACTAGAAAAAGATTTATGCGCGGTCAGTTGTAACCCGAACGAGTTGTACAACAATGTATAACCAGCAATTCCAGTAATTGTCTGATAAGATTTTGAAAAGCCGCCGTCAATTACGAGAAGCGTGCCATTTGCTTTGATTGGCGATTCGCCTTTTGTTCGTTTAACTGGTGTATGGCCATTAATGATATGTCGATTTTCACCAGTCACTTCAAATTCATCTAGGATTCTTTCACAAACTTCAACCGTATCACGCAAAGAGTAGTAAGGATTCTTTTCTTCGTAATGTGTTTCTTTTTCAGCGAGAAAATAACGCTCAAAGGTTTTCATAGCTCGTTTGCCAAATAATGAGGAACCTTCGCCACACCAAAGATACCATAAACAATCTGTCGCATAGTCATCTGTAATAGCAGGCTGAGCGTAAGCTTCTTCTAACATATCCTGAAAGAAGTCAACTAAAGCTTTTCCTGAATAGGAGTGGCCTTTAAATGTATAAGCTTGAAAAGTACCGTCCGCATTCAGAGGCAGACAGCCATGAATCAATAAATTTTGATTATACACAAGGTAAAGAGAAGCTTTTTCCATTAGAAAGCGCATGTGTTTTGTTAACCGCGGCGAAGACTGAAATTGCGTTAATAAATCATCAATTATCTGTTTTTCCTCACGTGTTAATTGGTAAGGCTGCTCTTCAGAAACGGTTTGGAAACAGCTGTTAATTAATGTATAACGACATTCGTCAAAAGTAATAGTTTCCCCTTGAATCTTATCTAAGCGTAGCCGATGTGCCAAGTTAAAATCAGGGCGTCGACCAATAATTTGCCCTTCTAGTTTTTCTTGAATAATGGCAATGGCTTGTTGCACACGCATCGCTACTTGTTTTTCAGCTTCAGTTAACGCACGATAGGGATTTTTCTTGGGTGCAAAAGCAGGATTATCTTTATATGTTTCTAAACTAAATTTTTTTAAGGCGGTTAAATCGATAGCATAACGTTCTTCTAACAAATCTAAATTTCCATAGCGAGCACAAATACGTACTACATTGGCTAAACAAGCCAGTGAACCACTATAAGCAGCCAGCCAAATCATATCGTGATTGCCTAGTTGAATATCCAAGGAGTGATAGGACATTAATCGGTCCATAATTTTATCTGGTGCTGGCCCCCGGTCATAGATATCCCCAATAACATGTAGGTGATCGATAATCAGACGTTGGATTAGATAAGCTAATTCTGTCACGAAACGTTTGGCTTCACCTAGTAAAATAATTTTTTCAATAATTTGTTGATAGTAACCGTTTTTGGTTGTTGTTTCATCATATTGATAAATCAATTCTTCGAGAATATACCCATAGGTTTCAGGAAGGGCTTTGCGAACTTTAGAACGTGTGTACTTCATCGAAGAAGAACGGACGATTTCAACCAGACGGCGAATCGTTAATAGCCACCATTCATAAGAGAGGGCGCTTTCATTTTCTAAAAGTGTTAATTTTTCTTCTGGATAGTAGATAATAAAACAAAGCTCGTCCATCTGATGGGCATTTAATTCTTGTTTAAATAAAAATTGAACTTTTTCTCGGATTCGCCCAGAACCATTTCTTAAAATATGGTCAAAAGCTTCAAATTCACCATGTAAATCACTGACAAAATGTTCTGTTCCTTTCGGTAAATTCAAAATTGCTTCCAAATTAATAATTTCTTCAATTTGTTGATCGCGGTTCAGTGTAGCCAAGTCATCTGCCTTCTTTCTTTTTCGTATATACCAATTTTGATTTAAAAGATTAAAGTCTTGATAATAAAGGTTTTTTATTCGTATGCCAATTATTGTAGGCTATTTGGCGAAAAAAAGCAACAGGAGAAAGTCAGAGAAAAATGTGGAAAATTATAGGAAGCTACTGGGTTTTATGCTATGATTTTTAATAAAACAAAATGAAGGGGCGGGAAAACATGTTATTTGGTACAGCAAAAATGAATCGGGAAAATCATTTAGAAATCGGTGGTTGTGACACCGTAAAGTTGGCGCAAAAATTCGGGACGCCGTTATTTGTCTATGATGTCGCTCATATTCGCGCGCAGGCACGTGGTTTTAAACAAACGTTAAATCAATTAGGTATCAAAAATAAAGTGGTTTATGCAAGTAAAGCATTTAGTTGTTTAGCTATTTATCAAGTGTTAAAGGAAGAAGATATTGCTTGCGATGTTGTCTCTGGTGGAGAACTATTCACAGCTTTAAAAGGGGGCATGGAGCCAGCGGAAATTGAGTTCCATGGAAATAACAAAACCCCTGAAGAATTACGTTACGCCTTGGATAACAAAATAGGTACAATTGTCATTGATAATTTTTACGAAATTGACTTGTTGGAAGAATTATTAGCTACACGAAACCAAACACAAAAAGTTCTTTTTCGGGTGAGTCCTGGCGTGGATGCAGAAACACATGATTACATTTTGACAGGCCAAGAAGATTCAAAATTTGGTTTTGATGTTGCAAGTGGCCAGGCAACAGAAGCGCTCGTTCGCCTTTTATCAAATCCCTCTTTTGATGTGCAAGGGGTCCATTGCCATATTGGCTCGCAAATTTTTGCTGTGGAAGGCTTTTTAGCTGCTGTTGAAAAAATGTTCACTATTTTAGAAGACTGGCGGCAAGTCCATCAATTTACAGCACGTGTTTTAAATATGGGTGGTGGTTTTGGTGTGCAGTACACGCAGCAAGATGAGCCATTAGCACCAGCAACATTTGTTGAAAAAATTGTTTATTCCTTGAAAGGTCATTGTGAACAATTAGGGTATCCACTGCCTGAGCTTTGGATTGAACCAGGCCGCAGTTTAATTGCCGAAGCGGGCACAACGATATATACAGTTGGCGCGCAAAAAGAGGTTCCTGGTGTTCGTCATTTTGTTTCCGTAGATGGTGGCATGGGTGATAATATACGGCCTGCTTTGTATCAAGCAGTTTATGATGGTTTTCTAGCGAATCGTGATGGGCATGATTCAATCAAGAAAGTCACAGTGGTTGGTAAATATTGCGAATCAGGAGATGTCTTACTTCGAGATATTTTATTGCCAGAAGTTAAAGCAGGGGATTTATTGGCCATTAGTAGTACGGGGGCTTACGGTTATTCAATGGCAAGTAATTACAACCGAAATCCTCGACCAGCGGTGGTTTTTGTCGAAGATGGACAAGCAAAATTAGTTGCTCGCCGTGAGACATATGAAGATATGACAACGTTGGATTGTTGATAGATTAAAAGTAGCCGCCTCTTTTTGAGACGGCTGCTTTTTTTTTCAAAAAATAACAAAATGTAAGGGTGATTTCTTTCAGAAATGAAAAATCCATAGTATATTAAATGAAGAAGGAAATACTTTAGAAGAGGGTGTGATTTGCAGATGAAATGGCTCCTCGGGTTACTGATCATTTTTGCAATAATTGGCGTTGTTTTTTCTTTTTACATTGCCAATTATTTTTTGAAAATTGCGTTGCTTAAAGACAACCCTTGGTATCATAAAAAAGGGCATCGGTTATTAAATCCTGATAATTTTCAAGAACGTGAAACAAGATATACAAAAATAGAAGAACAACAAAAACAAGAAGGCGAAGCTTTTTGGACAGAGTCTTTTGCTGAAGATCGTTGGTTGAAAATTAAAGATGAAACATTGTATGCACGGTGCTTTATTCCTTATCCAGATAACCATCGTTGGGCGATTTGTGTGCATGGTTATCGTTCAAACGGAAAACGCGATATGGCATATACTGCATTACGTTTTGCAGAAGAAGGCTACAATGTTTTAGTTCCCGATTTGCGTGCGCACGGGAAAAGTTCAGGGAATAAAATTGGGATGGGATGGCTGGATCGGTTAGATTTATTAAGTTGGCTTAGTGAAGTTCTTGCCATTGATATGGAAGCAGAAATTATTTTAGTGGGCGGTTCCATGGGAGCGGCTACTGTCATGATGGCAAGTGGTGAAAAGTTACCAACGAATGTCCGCGGATTAATAGTGGATTGTGGCTATACTTCTGTTTATGATGAATTTAAATATGTCCTACATGAATCTTTTCATTTACCCGCTTTTCCTATTTTAACGATTGCTAATCAATTAGCATTAAATAACTATGGCTTTCAATTGAAAACCGCTTCTTCCGTGAGACAATTACACAAAAATACGTTGCCGACATTTTTTATTCACGGTACAGGTGATCGCTTTGTTCCAATGACAATGTTTGAAGAAAATTTAGCGGCAACTCAGGGGATAAAAAAAGGTCTCATTGTTGCTAAAGCACCACATTTATCTTCAAGTGTCTACGAACCTGAAAATTATTACAGTAGTATTTTTGAATTTTTGGAAGAAAACTGTCCTGCAGTAAAAACAACATCCGACTAAAAAAGACATGGATTTTCATGATTCCATGTCTTTTTTTTGTCTGACTCGTTTAGCTAAATTTAAAGTGCTTAAAAAGAAAAATAACGGCGCCAAACTACCAAGGCAAAGAAACCATTTCATTGAATAAGTTAACTCTTGCTGTAAAAGAGATTCTCGTATATAGCTGAAACCTTCGCCATGGACCCGCAAATAAATATAAATGTAAGCAAAAAGAATCACTAAAGGCAAAATACAGACTTCTAATATTTCCAAAAGATAAGGAAAGGTTTTATTTAATAATTTGAGGCGTGTCTTATTCAATAGATAAGCAAAAATGAAAATTGACCATAAAAAACCAAAAAAACTAATCAAATAAAAAATCAGATTCGCACTTCCTGCGTTCATAAAAGCTTTCGGGAAAAGTAGTCTGCCGATGAATGTATTTTTAATTGTAAAAGGAACATCAAAAATGGAAATATAAAGACAAAAAAGTACTAATGTTAACAAGGCATGCCAAATCTTTTTCTCCATTTCATTTAAAAAATATCTAATTACTTGGTACATTTCCATAAACTGTCGCTCCGTGTTTGAAATAATCGTAGTTTTGACTATACCATAGCTGTTCTCAATTTTCTTGAAAAAAATACACGCAACCAGCCTCGACTATACGAAACACACAGAGTGTCTAAAAAATAAGTTGCCGATCGCATTTTTTCGCATGCTAGTGTTGCACTTCTGTTTCGTTGGTGTTTTCTAATTGATGATTTGTTGATTAAAAAAGGGCAGGAGGGAGCGTTTTTCTAGTATAATAATATAAAAGAATATAGAGAAAATCGTAGGATGGGAGTTATTCAAAGTGGCGGAGATTACAGTTAAGACAATTTCAGCGAAAGATGATTTAAAGAAGTTGCTTTTGGGTCAAGAGTATGACCAACAGCAGCCAGTTAAAAATATTTTAAAAGCTAGAACATCGAATGTCCATATTGAAAAGTACGAGGTTGTGGAGGATGTTTTTTTAAAGTTAACTGGGAAGGCGACCGTGCACAAAGATATTATGAACTCATTTTGGACAACGTATAAAATTATGTTACAACTTGTTTATCCCGATTTCTTTAGACCAGCGGAAGTAATTGGGGAAAATCAAGAAAGCTATTTAGAAAAACCTTCTGAACAGAATTTGCTTGCAGTAAATAGCAAGTATCCGCCTCATGATTCCGGGGCATCGGCTGTGATTTCGGACCGATATTTAACTTATTTTGACCAAGCTTTTCCTGACTATTTACCAAATCATGTACCCAAAAAATATACATGGAATGAATTCCTTCTCGACAATTTTACTAAATTTGATCGAGTCCATCAGGACCCACAATTAAAGCGTTTTGCCGAACTTACCCATTCAATTGGAAACATTACAGTAGTTCCACTAGGATTTAACAGTGGAAGAAGCTTATCGTTTAAAGATTATTGGGATTATTCTTTAGAACAACTTTCGATATTTTTAGCTTCGTTTCATTCATGGGAAAGCTACGTTCATACGTATGAGATGCAACCATTTTTAAATGAACAGTATCAACCAATAGCGCTATGGAAAAATCATTTGAAAAAAGACTCGTTTATCTTACCTCAGAATATAGAGGAGATAAATGAATATTTAGTTCAAGTAAATCAACGAATAGAAAAAAGAGGGCAGCGAATAGTGAATCGGTTGTAATGAAATAAGAATCGACTTTTCACTAAACGTTGAAAGTCTCGAATCGTGTGCTCTTTTATTGACTCAGGAACAGAGAACGATTAAACTACTAGATTAGTATCAAAAAATAATTGCGTATAGGGCTAACCAGTCGCATGTTTAAATAATTTTTAGGTCTTATGTACGTAACAAAAGTTATTAGTACGAAGCAATCATTTTAGAAAGGAGCTTTTATGCAATTCACATTATTAAATCAAGGAAATCAAGCCTATTGGGAAGCAACCTACATAGAAGCTTTTCCAGAAGAAGAGAGACTGCCGTTTGATCAATTATTGACGTCTTCTCAAGCAGGAAAATTTCATTTGTTTGTTATTCAAGAGGCGGATGAGAACGTGGGGATTTTGTTAAATAGTCCAATTGCACCTGAATCAACTTATGTCTTTTTCTTTGCAATTGATCAGCACCACCGAAACCAACGATTAGGTTCAACCGTGTTAGCGTTATTGAAGACACGTTATCCTAAGGGGGTTCTTTTGGAGAGTGAAGAAATTGGCAAAAATGCAGCGAATGAAGCCCAAAGAGAAAAACGTTATCAGTTTTATGAAAGAAATGGCGTGCTGGATACAGGGTATCTGATTATGGATAGAGGGCTCACTTTTCATATCATGTTTGCTGGAGCGTCAGGCTTCGGTGGAACGCAGCTACAGTTTTTATTAGACTTCCATCCAGTAGCAAAAATTTGGAAAAGGCCAAGTATTGATGGTATCAGGTAGTTTTTTTCAAATAAGTAAATTAAACAAACAAAAAAACATATGAAAGAACGGACCAATCGGTTCTTTCATATGTTTTTTATCATTAGTCTCGAAATAACTAGCGAATACCCAAAGCAATTCGTGCGTAACGGCTCATTTTATCCGTTGTCCAAGCAGGGTACCAGACTAATTTTACTTCGATATTATTCACTTCAGGAATATCTTTTAAAACACCATGGATTTGTTCTGTTAAAACATCTGCTAACGGACAACCCATTGTGGTTAAGGTCATTTTGATGACAGTATCACCAGTTTCTTCTGCAAATTCAACTTCATAAATTAGTCCTAAATTAACAATATCGATGCCTAATTCAGGGTCAATCACTGTTTCTAATGCAGTTAAAATATCTTCTTTAATTGCTTCAACTTCTTCGGTTGAACGTTGTTGAGGTTGTTCACTCATTCGTCTTCTACTCCTTTGCAAGTTGCCTCTTTACTATCATACCTTTTTTAAGAATGTTTGTAAATGAGAAGTATCTCACATGTCATGTAATTTACTGATTTATTAAAAAAGCTCATAAAATTCGAAATTCATTTTATTTTAATTGAAATCTCATTATTTTATTGACATTAGAAAACAATGAGTTTAGAATGATCGATAACAATCTAAATTTAATTTTTGGATATTTTTAAAAAACTGAATTTTCAGTCAATTGGAAATATCAAAGGGAGGATTTTATGAAAATTAAGCAGGTACATGTTAGGGCATCGAAAATTAAACTGAAAGAAACTTTTACGATCGCTTTGGGGACGATAGAATCAGCGGATAGTGCAATTGTGGAAATTGAAACAGAAGAGGGATTAGTTGGATATGGAGAAGGAGGGCCAGGCATTTTTATTACCGGTGAAACGTTGGCTGGCACGCTTGAAACGATCGAATTATTTGGCCAAGCAATCATTGGCTTAAACCCCTTTAATATTGAGAAAATTCATGAAGTGATGGATAAAATATCTGCTTTCGCTCCAGCGGCAAAAGCAGCAATCGATATTGCTTGTTATGATTTGATGGGTCAGAAAGCTCAACTGCCTCTTTATCAATTGTTAGGCGGCTATGATAACCAAGTAATAACGGATATTACACTAGGTATTGATGAACCAAATGTGATGGCACAAAAAGCCGTCGAAAAAGTCAAACTAGGTTTTGATACATTAAAAATTAAAGTCGGAACAGGAATTGAAGCTGATATCGCAAGAGTAAAAGCGATTCGTGAAGCAGTTGGCTTTGATATCAAGCTCCGCTTAGATGCGAATCAGGCTTGGACGCCCAAAGATGCAGTTAAAGCGATTCAAGAATTAGCAGATTATCAAATTGAATTAGTGGAACAGCCAGTTAAAAGACGCGATTTAGAAGGTCTAAAATACGTTACTTCACAAGTTAATACGACAATTATGGCTGATGAAAGCTGTTTTGATGCTCAAGATGCGTTGGAATTAGTTAAAAAAGGCACAGTCGATGTTATCAATATAAAATTAATGAAGTGTGGCGGCATTCATGAAGCGCTGAAAATTAATCAGATTTGTGAAACAGCAGGCATCGAATGCATGATTGGTTGCATGGCGGAAGAAACAACCATTGGCATCACGGCTGCTGCCCATTTAGCTGCTGCTCAAAAGAATATCACACGAGCAGATTTAGATGCGACATTCGGTTTAGAAACTGCGCCCGTAACTGGGGGCGTATCCTTAGAAGCAAAACCATTATTGGAATTAGGAGAAGCAGCTGGATTAGGCATTTCTCATTAAAAAAGGAGTAAAGCAAATGAAGTATGATTTAAAGTATCTTAGTGTTCCTTTGCCTGAGGAAATTCAAAGGGTGAAAGAATTTGGCGATTTTGCAAGTGCGGATATTGCCATTGATTTTTGGTTGACAAAAGAACTTCCGCAGGCATTAAAAGAACGTTTGATAATTGAAAAAGATGTCATTAAAATGATGCGTATGAATGAGTATCCTCATAGCTTTGCAAAAGCTGATCAAATGATGAGAGACACTTTTCAGGATTATCAAACAGAGGAATTAATTCGTTTAAAAGAAACGGGATTAGTGGACTGGGTTTATATTGACGGTGAACCGTATTTCCAACTTCGATTTTTGGCCAATTTAATTAAAACAAATGCGGCATATGTTGCACGTTTGCGGGAAGCAGAAAGCAATCAATTAGAAATTCTCCGCAAAAAAGAACTAAAAGAGAACATCGAACAAATGCAAAAAAACGGTGGTAGAAAAGTGAGAACAACAATTAAAGCCACCATTCAGGTGAAAAAAGAATTTGAGCGTCCAGGTGAGCGTGTTCGTGTCCATTTGCCGCTGCCCAAAGCGTGTCAACAACAATCAGAAATTGAAATCCTAGCTACGTCACCTGAAGCAACCTATATTGCGGCAGAAGATGCGCCTCAACGAACACTGTGTTTTGAAACAATCTTAAAAGAAAATCAAACGTTTACAGTTGAATATTGTTATGTTAATCGGATGGTTTACCAACAGTTAGAAGAAAATAACGTAGACAAAATGCAACCAAGCTTTGATTTAGAGGAACAGTTACCGCATATTCGATTCACGCCTTATTTAAGAAATTTAGCAGATGAGATTGTGGGCGATGAAAGTAATCCCTTAAAAAAGGCACGCTTGATTTATGACTTTGTGACGACAAAGATTCATTATTCTTTCATGCGTGAATATTTTACAATTTCCAATATTTCAGAGTATGCTGCAACTAATTTAAAAGGTGACTGCGGCGTGCAAGCGATTTTGTTTATCACGCTTTGTCGGATTGCAGGGATACCAGCCAAATGGCAATCGGGATTATATGTTTCTACACATTATACAGGCTGTCATGATTGGGCACAATTTTATATAGAACCGTACGGCTGGCTCTTTGCGGATTTATCTTTTGGCGGAGGTGCTTACCGAGACGGGGATAGACAGCGGTGGAATCATTATTTCGGCAATTTAGATGTTTTTAGAATGGTCGCAAATAGTGAGATCCAGGCAGATTTTCAGCCGGCAAAAATGCAATTGCGTGCAGACCCAATTGACAACCAGCGGGGAGAATTTGAGTACGAAAATGAGGGCTTGCCCTACGCATGCTTGATAGTTTCGCAAGAACGGCTTTCCATGGAAGAGTTGCCGTTTGATTGACACATAGGGGGAATAGTATGAAAAAGTTAAAAATGATGGGGATTATGTTATTTGTTAGTACGGTCTTGGTAGGTTGTGGCACAACAGCAGAAACAAAAATAGACGAGAAAGCAACTGAGAAAACCAGTGTCTCGAAAAAAGTTTTAAATTTAATGGAGAACTCGGAAATCGGTTCAATGGATTCTATTTTTACACAAGATGAAGCCAGTATTAACGCACAGTCCAATGTCTTTGAAGGGTTATATCAATTGGATGAAAAAGATCAACTAATACCAGCTGCTGCTAAAGAGATGCCAGAAATTTCTGAGGATGGCAAACGATATACCATTAAACTAAGAGAAGATGGCAAGTGGTCCAATGGTGATGCTGTAACAGCCAATGATTTCGTTTTTGCTTGGCGTAAATTAGCGAATCCCAAAAACCAAGCCAATTACTTTTTCTTGTTAGAAGGAACGATTCTGAACGGAACAGCTATTACAAAAGAGGAAAAAGCACCAGAGGAATTGGGTGTCAAAGCGCTTGATGATTATACTTTGGAGGTTACTTTAGAAAAGCCTGTACCATATTTTACGTCGTTATTGGCATTTTCTCCATTTTTCCCACAAAACGAAGCATTCGTGAAAGAAAAAGGACAAGCCTATGGCACTTCTAGTGAAATGATTGTATCTAATGGTCCGTTTTTAATGAAAAATTGGGATCAGTCAGCGATGTCGTGGGATTTTGTGCGTAATCCCGACTATTACGATAAAGAAAAAGTAAAATCAGAAACGATTCATTTTGAAGTTCTTAAAGAAACCAATACCGTTTATAATTTGTACGAATCAGGTGAATTAGATGTGGCTGTCTTAACAGGAGATTTTGCTAAACAAAATCGAGACAACCCAGACTATGAAGCAATCGAACGGTCAAAAGTCTATTCCTTACGTTTAAACCAAAAAAGAAACGAAAAACCATCCATTTTTGCAAATGAGAATGTCCGCAAAGCTTTAGCTTATGCTTTGGATAAAAAAAGTTTAGTCGATAATATTTTAGCAGATGGTTCAAAAGAAATTTATGGGTACATTCCAGAAAAATTTGTATATAACCCAGAAACGAATGAAGATTTTCGTCAAGAAGCAGGCTCCCTTGTCAAAACAGACGCCAAAAAAGCCAAAGAGTATTTAGATAAAGCAAAAGCAGAGCTAAACGGAGATGTAGCCATTGAACTTCTTTCAAGAGATGGTGATAGTGACCGAAAAGTTGCTGAATTTATTCAAGGCCAGTTACAAGAAACGTTGCCAGGTCTCACTATTAATGTCAAAACAGTTCCTTTAAATAATGCGATTGAATTAATGAGAAAAGGGGATTATGAATTGTCTGTTGGCATGTGGGGACCCGATTATCAGGATCCAATGACTTTCTTAGAAAGCTCAGTTAGTGGTAACCGTATGAACTATTCTAGCCCAACGTTTGATCAACTAATTGAAGAAGCAACAACTAAATACGCAAATGATCCTGAAACTCGTTGGCAAACATTAATTAAAGCTGAAAAAGTATTGGTGGAAGAAGATGCCGCTTTAATTCCTTTATACCAAGAGGCTCGTAGTCAGCTTATACGACCAGGTGTCAAAGGTATTCAGTATCATAACTTCGGTGCAACGAGCACATATAAGTATGCCTATAAAGAATAAATTAGTGAACAAAAGTACCTTTAGCTGAAGGTACTTTTTTTCCGATAAGAGCTTCTTTTTTGTTAATAGTCAACAATTAATAAAAAAATAATTGAAAAAGGTTGACAAAAATAATGATACTCGTTAGAATAAGCACTGTTAACAAATGAATAGCGTTTTCATGTGACTAGATAATACTAGGCATGGAAGAATTTCGTAATACAATGTGGTGTACAATGGTTACGCAACATGTTTAACGGGATTGTTCTATGCTTTTTTTGTTGTTTTCACTGAAAATGTTAGAATTACTTCTGCAGAAGAGGGTCATTTATGAAAATTAAAAAGGTGCTAAATCAAAATGCTGTACTTGTTCTTGACGAAGGACAGGAGAAAGTAGCTGTCGGTAAAGGCGTCGGGTTTAATAAGACTAAAAATGATGTCTTATCTCGACAATTGGTGGAGCGGATGTTTGTGATGGAGCCAGAAGGACTGAAAAAACTTCAAGTATTGCTATCACAAATCGAAGACAAATACTTTTTAGCGAGTGAAGAAATTATCCAACATGCTGAAACGGTATTGGGTGAAAAGTTGAATGAACATATTAATATTGGGTTGAGTGATCACATTGCTTTTGCAGCTGAAAATATTCAAAATAATATTATTGTTCGGAACAAGCTTTTAAGTGAAATTGAGATTTTATATAGTGAAGAATTTGCTATTGCTCAATGGGCTGTAGAATATTTAACACAAACCTTAGAGATTCCATTTAGTTATGATGAAGCGGGGTATATTGCAATTCATATCCATAGTGCTCGCAGCGGGCGTACTGATAATAGTAAAAGTATCCGTGAAGTTACAATCGTTTCTGAAATTATTCATTTAATCGAGCAGGAATTGGCTATTGATATTCATGATGATAAAAATAGTCTCAGTTATTCACGTTTGGTGAATCATTTACGTTTGTTTATTCATCGCTTCCAACAAAATCAATACGCTGTTTTAGATGAAGAAATTTTGGAAGTCGTAAAGAAAAAGTATGCTGAAAGCTATGAAATCTCAAAAAAAGTACAAGTCTTATTAATGAGAAATTTTCATTATCAAGTACCAAATGAAGAACTTGGTTATTTATCGATTCACATTGAACGATTAAGAATGACCAAATAATAAAAATTAAATAGTTTATGTGAGGAGTTACGTATAATGAAAGCGTATATGCAAAGAATGGGACGTTCGTTAATGTTACCAGTTGCTGTATTACCGGCGGCTTCTTTATTAGTCGGTATTGCCAACTGGATCGTGGGAACAATCGGCGCTAGTCCAGCCACAACTTTTCTAATGAATGGTGGTTTGGCTATCTTAAACAACTTAGCATTATTATTTGCAGTTGGTTTAGCGTTAGGAATGTCAAAAGATAAAGATGGATCAGCAGCATTAGCTGGTTTAGTTGCTTATTTAGTGCCAAAAACTGTTTTAGCGCCTGCTTCTATCCAAGCCATTAAAGGCTTCAAGGATATTGCTGAAGTAAACCCAGCCTTCAACAGCATGGACAACAATGTCTTTGTCGGGATTGTCGCTGGTTTAGTTGCTGCGGCAATGTATAATCGTTTCTCTGGTGTGAAATTGCCAATGGCTTTATCATTCTTTAGTGGAAAACGTTTAGTTCCTATTATGTCAGCTATTTCGATGTTAGCAATCTCAGCTGTCTTATTCTTCTTCTGGCCAGTTGTTTATAACGGATTAGTTGCTTTTGGTAAAGGAATCTCTAGCTTAGGTTTCGTAGGAGCTGGCTTGTATGGTTTCTTTAACCGACTATTAATTCCAACAGGGTTACACCATGCCTTGAATTCTGTTTTCTGGTTTGATGTTGCTGGTATCAATGATATTGGGAACTTTTTAGCTGGTCAACAAGCGTTAGATACTGGTAAAGCAATTGTAGGACAAACAGGGATGTACCAAGCTGGTTTCTTCCCAGTAATGATGTTTGGTTTACCAGCAGGCGCGTTTGCAATTTATCAATGTGCACGTCCTGAGAAGAAAAAAGTTACAGCTTCATTAATGTTAGCTGCTGGTTTTGCGGCTTTCTTTACAGGCGTAACTGAACCTTTAGAATTCTCATTTATGTTCGTTGCTTGGCCTTTATATGTTTTACATGCGGTCTTTACAGGTATTTCTTTAGCATTCGCTGCGTTTATGCATTGGACAGCTGGCTTTGCCTTTAGTGCAGGTTTTGTAGACTTCTTCTTAAGTTTGAAAAACCCAGTCGCGAATCATCCAATGATGTTGGTGGTTCAAGGACTTGTCTTTGCAGCAATTTACTACTTCGGTTTCCGTTTTGCAATCACTAAGTTTAACTTAATGACACCAGGACGTGAAGAAGGCGATGGCGAAGAAACGCCAGATGTTGCAGAAGGCGACAACAAATTTGCTTCTCTAGCTCGTCGTATTTATGATGGTTTAGGCGCTGATGCTAATGTAACTTCTATTGATAACTGTACAACTCGTTTACGCTTAACAGTGAAAGATACAGGCAAAGTGGATCAAGCAAAAATTAAAGCAACTGGAGTTCCTGGTGTGAAAGTCATTGATGACACCAATATCCAAGTGATCGTTGGTACAGAAGTACAATTTGTTGCTGACGAAATGCAACGATTATATAACCACCAAGCGCCAGCAACACCAGTCAAAGAAACACCTGTTTCTAAACCAGTTGTTGAAGAAAAAGCACCAGTTTCAACAAAAGAAACTGAATTATATTCTGTAGCGAATGGGAAAGTTATTCCTATTTCTGAAGTACCAGATGATGTTTTCTCAGCAAAAATGATGGGTGACGGTTTTGCTGTCGTTCCAACAGACGGCGAAGTTTCAACACCCGTTGCTGGTAAAATTACTAGCATTTTCCCAACAAAACATGCGTTAGGTATCCAAACAGATTCAGGCATTGAAGTATTATTACACATGGGTCTAGATACTGTTGAGTTACAAGGTGGACCATTTACATTACATGTTGAAGAAGGCCAAGTTGTAAAACAAGGCGATAAAATTGCAACTATTGATTTAGCCGCATTAGAACAAGCTGGCAAAAAATCAGATTTAATTGTTGTTTTCACAAATCAAGATATCGTTGCTCAATACGATTTACAAAAAGCAGGTCAAACGACTTCAATGAATGATGTAATCGGGAATGTTACCGTAAAATAAAAGTAAAAAAGGGCTAGCCGTAAGGCAGCCCTTTTTTTGATGAAATTCGATAAAATTACTTGTTATTCTATTCTAGGTGAAAACGTTCAATCTTGCGAAGTTACGGTTTGTTCACAAAAAAGTTACTTTTATTAAATAAAACTAAAGAAGTAACAAAAACTTCGCTTTTTTCAGTTATTTCAAGTAACATAGAACGTATCTTAAAAGAAAAAGTTTGGATGATTCGATGCGTAGAGTAAGAAAAATAATTTATAAAATCATGCTACTTTTGTTTGTTGGTTTAGTTGCTGGTCTTGGCTATCTTGGCTATAAAATACATCAAAATGTTGAAACGGTAATGACCTTTGAAAAACAAGTAGAAGCAGAAGTCAAAAAAAATAAAATACCTGAATACAAAACATTAGCTTTAGCGATTATCTATACAGAATCTAAAGGAAAATCTGGCGATATTATGCAGAGCAGTGAAAGTGTTTATGGACAACAAGAAGTGATTGAAACACCAGAAGAAAGTATCGCACATGGCGTCAAATTTCTCGCGGAAGCGTTAGCGAAAGCAAAAGAAGCTGGCTGTGATGAATGGACAGGCGTACAAGCATATAATTATGGACTGGATTATATTCAGTTTGTTAAAGAACGTGGCGGGAAACACACGACAGAGTTAGCAGAAGAATATTCAAGAGAAGTCCTTTCACCGTTGCTAGGGAATGACCAAAATACGAAATATCGTTATTATCGTTGGCAAGCGTTAGTTTACAATGGTGGTTACCTTTATCAAAATGGTGGCAATATGTTCTATGCGGAAATTGTCAAAATGAATCGTTGGTTTATTGAAAAGTTAAATTAAAACGAGAAAAGTCTAAAGAATTCTTTCAACTTACAGGAATTTTTTAGGCTTTTCTTGCAGTTTCATGAAAATGCAAGTAAACTAGAAGGGATGTAACTGATTAATTGAAAAGGTAGGGAAAGAGCTGGATGTTGAATAAAGTCGACCTGAAAAAAGGGTTAAGTACAGAAGAAGTTGCCAAGCAGAAAGAGTTAGGCCTTCAAAATAATTATGAGGAAAATGTAGCGAAATCTACAAAAGATATTATTTTTGATAACGTCATGACGTTATTCAACTTTTTAAACTTTGCAATCGCTGTTTGTTTACTATTTGTCGGAGCGTATTCCAATCTGGCTTTCTTAGCGATTATTATTGTGAACATGTCAATCGGGATTTTCCAAGAAATTCATGCCCGTAATTTAGTTCAAAAATTATCTATTGTGGCAAAAGAAAATGTTCATGTTGTTCGAAATGGCGTACAACAAGAAATTGATACAAAAGAACTAGTTATGGAAGATATTGTTATTATCTCTGCAGGGGAACAAGTTCCTTCTGATATGGAAGTTATTGACGGTAAAGTCGAAGCGAATGAAGCGTTGTTAACAGGTGAATCAGATTTAATTGAAAAGGAAATCGGCGATACCTTGCTTTCTGGAAGTTTCATTGTTAGCGGACAAGCCTATGCCCGTGTTATCCACGTTGGTGCCGAAAACTATGCTGTGAAAATCACCCAAGAAGCCAAAGTGCATAAACCAATTCAATCAGAGTTAGTCAATTCGATTCGTAAAGTCTCTAAATTTACAAGTTGGGTGATTATTCCTCTAGGGATTATTTTATTTGTTGAAGCTTTTTGGTTAAGAGATGCTGGCATTAAAACATCTGTTGTTGCTTCTGCAGCTGCTTTGTTAGGGATGTTACCAAAAGGATTAGTACTATTAATTAGTATTGCGCTGACAACAGGTGTCATTAAGTTAGCCAAAAAACGTATTCTAGTACAAGATATGTACTCAATTGAAACATTGGCCCATGTGGACACTTTGTGTTTAGATAAAACTGGAACGATTACAGAAGGTAAAATGAAAGTGCAAAAGGCGATTATCTTGCATGACAAATATGAAGAACTCTTCCCACAGATTATCGGAAGCTACCTATCTGAAAGTACGGATAATAATATTACAATGCAAGCAATTCGTGATCATTATGAAGTATCCAATCGATTTGGCGCAAAAGAAGTCTTGGCTTTTTCTTCTGAACGAAAATGGGGAGCTATTGAATTTCCAGAAATTGGGACAGTTTATTTAGGGGCTCCTGAGCGTTTGGTAGACGATAGTCGGTTGCCAGAAGCTGTTTTTACAGCACAAGAGAATGGTTATCGCGTCTTGATGTTAGCTATTGCGGAGCAACAACCGTTAAACGAAACCAAAATGCCTTATTTAGAGCCATTAGCAATTCTAGAAATTGATGATCCAATTCGCCAAAATGCCAAAGAAACACTGGCTTATCTAAAAAAAGAAGGAATCGACTTAAAAGTAATTTCTGGTGATAATCCGGTGACTGTTTCAAATATTGCTCGTCGTGCTGGGCTACCCGGTTATGAGTCTTATATTGATTTGTCGACCAAAACGACAGAAGCAGAAGTGCGTGAAGCGGTTCAGCAATACACAGTGTTCGGACGTGTATCGCCTCAGCAAAAACGAACCATTGTACGTGAGTTGAAAGACACAGAGCATGTGGTGGCGATGACCGGCGATGGGGTCAACGATGTTTTAGCGTTACGAGAAGCGGATTGTAGTATCGCTATGGCAGAAGGAGATGGCGCTACTCGGCAAATTTCTAATCTAGTTTTGCTAGATTCTGATTTTACAACGTTACCAGATGTCTTGTTTGAAGGACGGCGTGTGGTAAATAATGTAACCCGAGTTTCCAGCGTTTTCTTCATTAAAACGATTTATTCGTTTATTCTCTCAATCATTTGTGCTTTAACGGCCATTGCGTTCCCGTTCATTCCGATTCAAGTGACCTTGATTGATTTAGCAATTGAAGGATATCCAGCCTTCTTCTTATCTTTCGAAGGGGACAAACGAAAAGTTGTCGGGAAGTTTTTACCAACGGCTTTGAAAAATGCGTCTGTTAATGCGCTTTTAGTTGTAGCGAATATTATTGCTGTTTATCTGATTGGACAAAATCAAGGATTTTCTTCTTTAGACACCACGACGTTAATGTATTATTTATTAGTTGGAATTAGTTGTATGGCTGTTGTTCGAGCATGTCTGCCTTTAAATCCATTACGCATTTTCTTGGTTTTCAGTACCATTATTGGTATTTATGTAGCAGCTATGTTATTCCACAACATTTTAGAAATTGGTTTCTTAACTTCGCAAACAATGGGTCTCTTCTTTATTATGATGGCCATTAATATTGTGGTGCGTGTAGCAATTGGTTTCGTACAAATGAAACGTGCTGGAAAAACAATTAAAGATTTATAAAAAACAGAGGTTGAGCTAAAAGTATTCGTCTCCAGAAATGCAGTTCTTCTTTAAATCTTGAAGGAAGTCGGAGCAAGCTTGATGTTTAACTGATTATTTTAAGAGTTAGTGTCTGGGGCAGGAGTCAGGATGACTTTTGTCCTAGATACTTTCTTTTTTTGTTGAGTTGAAACAAGATACTTGAAAAACAGCGATTATGTGATACAATAAATCATGTGTAAATGTGTCCATTGGAATTCGCACTGAAATGACAGTGCGTTTTTTAAACGGTCAATCACATGAGTTAGCACAATGCTATTCTTAGGAGGTGAGGACAATGGCACAACGCATTCCTCAGGAAGTCATTGAGGAAGTTCGTCACCGAACGAATATAGTAGATATTATTGGGCAGTATGTCCAGTTAAAAAAATCCGGTAAAAATTATATGGGTTTATGTCCGTTTCACGAAGAACGTTCCCCTTCATTTTCAGTAGCAGAAGACAAACAAATTTTTCACTGTTTTGGCTGCGGGAAAGGTGGAACTGTTTTTAATTTCTTGCAAGAAATTGAAGGCATTAGTTTTCCAGAATCCGTGAAACGTGTTGCAGATTTGGAACATTTATCTGTGGACTTTGATTGGTCAGAGCCGCGTGAAGTAGCGGATACCCCAGAAAACCAACAAAGACGGAGTTTGTTACAACTGCATAGTAAAGCCGCAGAACTTTACCATCATATTTTAGTGAATACTAAAATTGGCGAACCCGCATTAAACTATTTATTAGAGCGGGGGTTAACACAAGAACTAATTGAGACCTTTCAAATTGGATTTGCGCCGCAAAAACGTGATTTCTTAAGTCAAGTTTTTAAAAACGAACAACTGGATGAAACGCTTTTTGAGCCTTCTGGGCTGTTTGTCCAAAGAGATAACGGTACGTTTTTGGATCGTTTCTATCAACGAATCATGTTTCCAATTAATGATCCCCAAGGCAATGTCATCGCCTTTTCTGGTCGCTTGTTAAAAACAGCTGATTTTCCAGGGGATGAGATGCCTAAATACTTGAATAGTCCTGAAACAACACTTTTTAATAAGCGAGAAACGCTGTTTAACTTTGATAAAGCCAGAAAAGAAATTCGTAAAGAAAATACGGTCTTGCTTTTTGAAGGATTCATGGATGTTATCGCTGCTTGGCAATCAGGCGTAAAAAGTGGCGTGGCTTCAATGGGGACTAGTTTGACCAATGAACAAATTCGGCGTTTGGAACGGGTCGCTAAGGAAGTAGTTATTTGTTACGATGGCGATAATGCCGGTGTTCAAGCCACAAACCGTGCGATTCAATTATTGCAAGAAAACAGTCATTTTGACTTGAGTATTGTCAGCATCCCTGAAAAGCTGGATCCTGATGAATATGTGCGGAAATATGGCGCAGAAGCTTTTCAAAATTTGGCCAATCATGGCCGAGAAACAGTTTTTAGTTTTAAAATGAATTATCATCGGTTAACTAGAAACATGAATAACGAAAAAGAACAATTGGATTATGTGAACGAATTGTTACGGGAGTTAACCAATGTTCAATCTCCCTTGGAACGTGATCGTTATTTAAACCAAATTGCTCAGGAATTTCAACTTTCTGTTCATAGTTTAGAAGAACAATTCAATCAATTGAAGCAAGAGCAACGTTCAGTCCAACGGCAAGAAAGGCAACAATTTTATCAAGATGAAATGATGCCACCACCAATGGAAGAACCTGTTTTTGAAGAGAATCACGTCCAGAACAAGTTACCGTTAACCCAAGTTCAAAAAGCAGAACGTTCTTTATTATTTCGTTTAATGAATGAACAAGGAGTACGGCAAACCATTCAACAATTGCCAGATTTTTCGTTCGCTCATGATGAATACCAAGAATTATATTTCTTGCTAGAAAGTTATGCGACACTGCATCAAAGTTTCGACATTGCCGATTTTATTAATTTCTTGCAAGATAATCAAACCAAACAATTAGCAATTGAAATTGCGTATCAGAATTTATCGGAAGAAAGCTCTGAGCGAGAAGTTGCCGATTTATTACATGTAATTGCCTTATCAAGTATTGCAGAGGCAATTGAGCAGAAAAAGATTCAACAGCAAGAAGCAAAACGAGTGGGCAACCAACAGCTTGAAGCCGAATTAACAATGGAGATTATCCAATTGGCTCGACAGCTTAAAGCTCAACGAACATTTACTTAAGCAATATAATGAATAGAACTAAGCGTTTTGTTCATTTTATTTTGATAAGTCCCAGTGATTTATCAGTTATTTCAAGCGTGAACCGAAAAATGAAGGGGGCCTTCTTTCATGGAAAAAGAAACAAGTAAAAAATATGAAGCTGCAGTGGCAGCATTTATCAAAGAAAACAAGCCTAAAGGAACAGTGGTTTATGATGATTTAGCGAATCAATTAGCCACACCGTATACTTTGGATGCAGAAGCTATGGAAAAATTGATCCAAAAAGTTGAAGATGCTGGTATCAGCGTGGTCGATGAAAATGGAGACCCAAGTGAACATAGCTTGAAAAAAGATGAAAAAGAAGCGGAAAAGGCCCAAGCAGAAGACTTATCTGCGCCAACAGGTGTTAAAATTAATGATCCCGTGCGTATGTACCTAAAAGAAATTGGGCGCGTTCAATTGTTAACTGCCGCAGAAGAAGTTGAATTGGCACTTAAAATTGAAGAAGGCGATCAAGAAGCAAAACAACGTTTAGCAGAAGCCAACTTACGTTTGGTTGTTTCAATTGCCAAACGATATGTAGGTCGTGGTATGCAATTCTTGGATTTAATTCAAGAAGGTAATATGGGCTTAATGAAAGCTGTTGAAAAATTTGACTACCGTAAAGGGTTCAAATTCTCTACGTATGCTACTTGGTGGATTCGTCAAGCGATTACGCGGGCAATTGCGGACCAAGCTAGAACGATTCGAATTCCTGTTCACATGGTTGAAACAATCAATAAATTGATTCGGATTCAACGCCAACTATTGCAAGATTTAGGTAGAGAACCAACGCCAGAAGAAATTGGTGCGGAAATGGATTTACCAACAGAAAAAGTTCGTGAAATCCTAAAAATCGCACAAGAGCCAGTCTCTTTAGAAACACCAATTGGTGAAGAAGATGATTCACATTTAGGTGATTTCATTGAAGACCAAGATGCTACAAGTCCTGCTGAACATGCAGCTTACGAATTGTTAAAAGAACAACTAGAAGATGTTCTGGATACTTTAACAGACCGTGAAGAAAATGTTTTACGTTTACGTTTTGGTTTAGATGATGGTCGGACACGTACGCTAGAAGAAGTCGGAAAAGTTTTCGGTGTCACTCGCGAACGTATTCGTCAAATTGAAGCAAAAGCGTTAAGAAAACTAAGACATCCTTCTCGTTCAAAACAATTAAAAGACTTTTTAGAATAAACATACCGTTTAGCGGCTCTTTTCGTGCATGCGAGAAGAGCCGCTTTTGATTTTTAAAAAGTCTCTAAATGTCATTGCTAGTTATTGGAAGAAGGCGCAAGTTGTGGTAAATTAGAAGTAATGGAATATTAGCAGAATGTGAGGCGGAAGAATGACAAAGAAATGTCCGAAGTGCGGGAACGAATTCGATGCAGAATTAACGACCTGCCCAACATGTGGCTATTCACTAACTGACACAACAGTTGATAAAAAAGAAGCGGAAACGACTTCAACAAATATAGATTTTAAAACACAGGAAAATGAACAACATGAAGATCAATTAAATGAGAATATTGAATGGTCTGAGTTAAAAGATATGAGCTTAGGCCATGTGATGGAACTGTTTGGCGAATCACCTGAAGAAGAAAGTAATGATGACAAAAAAGAAGAGTCGATAGAAGATAACTTAATAGTCTCTGATTCAGAGGATGTTTCTGATTCAGAAGCAGTGCTTCAAGAAGGGGCTAGTGAGGAGACTCATGATTCGGTGGAGGAAACGATACCAGCGACAGAAGCGATGCCTACTCATTCAACAGAAGAAAAATTAGCAACGGACGAAGCAGTTAATTTAGAAGAAACAACAGAAGAAACAACGGAAGAAACAACTACTGTTGAAGCAGAAACAGCTGAGGTATCTGAGACGGTGAAGTCAGAAGAGGAAGCTTTAACAGAGATTTCAGGAACTGAAGTTATCTCTACCACTTCTGAAGAAGAAATTTTTTCACAACCACCGATAGAAGATCAAGATGTCACACCAAACGAAACTTTGCAAGCTTATATTCAAGCGCATCGAGCAGATACAGAAATGTCTGAAAATCCATCAGAAGAAACAGCAGAGACTCAAGAGTTAGAAAACAGCGGTGAGGCAGTATTAACCCAAGCCGAAACACCAACTGAATCCATTTCAGATTCTGAAGAAGGGTTAACAAGTGCAGCGTCGCTAGAAGCACCGAGTGAAGCTGACGCAACCGAGGAAAAAGTTTCAAATTCAGGTGTGATACCACCGATGAATGAAACCGGGAATGCTCAACCAGCGCCTGCTCCGAAGAAACCATCAAAAAAAGTGGCTTTCGTTGCGCTTGCGGTTGTTTTATTAGCTGGAGGTAGTGCTTGGGCGTATCATGATCAAACGCAAAAAGCTGCCGCGCAAGAGGCGGCGGCACTAACCAAGAAAACAGATACGCTGAAAGATGAACTAGCAGCCTTTTATACCACGAAGGAGCAAGTTTTTATTAAACCCGATATGGTGACTGTTAGTCCAGAAAAACTCTCAAAACAAGTCGCGGAAATTAAAGATTCAGAAGAGTATTCTCAATTAAATAAACAAATTCAAACATTGAAAGAGAAGCAACAAACCATTCAACAAATCAACCAATTATTTGAGGCGCCGATTGTCAATGGCAATGAGTTGAAACCGGCGATTTTAGCGGCTGATCAACCAATTTCCGTAAAGAAATTAACAGGAAATGATCCATTTGACCAATTGATGAACCAAGCAATCGATCAAGCGAACCAACAATACAACCAATTACAAAAAGCTAAAAAAGCGGTTGAGGTCATTTATAAAGATGGAAAAACTACCAATCAGCTGAATCGAGACACGTATCAAGCTGCTAAGGCAGAAGTAGATAAAGTAACAAGTGATAAGCTGAAAAAAGAACTGGTCAAACAAGTCACGACAGCTGACCAAGCGTTAACCAAGGTTGAAGAAGAACAGAAAAGAATTGCAGAAGAACAAGCTGCCGCAGAGCAAGCAAAACAAGCAGAAGAACAAGCGAAACAAGCTGCTGCCGCGAAAAAAGAGAACGCTAAGAAGGAAGAAACAGCAAAAACAGAAGCGAATGGCTACACGGCGCCGGACAGTGACGGGGTTTACACTAGTCCGCTTTATGCGCCAGATGCTGCCGATATCGCTGATAGTAGCAATCCAGCGTGGACATGGGCACCAGGTGTGAAAGAAAAAGTCTTAGACACAGTGATTGCTCGTGGCTATGTGGTTCCTGGTGGATATTCTTTAGAACCTGCCAAAATTGTGAATGGCGAAGGTTACTACAATCTTTATGCAACAAACAATCAATCAAAATTATTAGAAGGCACTACAGAGAAAAATGTTCACATGTATTTAGTTACAATCAATGCTAAAACAGGTTGGTTCAAAGGGAACGCTTCTCGTAATGCAGGGCAATAAAAGAAAATAGAAACAATCGAACAAAAGCGGAAATCTTTTGTTCGATTGATTTTCCTTGAGGAGTTAATGATAAATGAGAGAATTACTAGCAACAACATTTACCGGCATTGTGGTCGATGAAAATGAACAATTTTATTTTGTTCAAAAAAATGGCATCACATTCCGTTTAAAAAAAGAAGAAGGTACGCATGCTATAGGGGAGGCTGTAGAAGGGTTTGGTTATTTAAATCAAAAACAAGAACCAGCACTGACAACTACAATTCCTACTGTGCGCATTGGTAGCTATGGCTTTGGTACTGTCACAGGAACGAGACGTGATTTAGGTGTCTTTGTGGATGTTGGCTTACCAGATAAAGATGTCGTTATTTCGTTGGATGAATTACCAACCATGCGGGAACTTTGGCCTAAAAAAGAAGACCGAGTAATGGTTACTTTAAAAGTGGACAGTAAAGACCGCATTTGGGGCGAATTAGCAGATGAAAAAGTCTTTAAAGCCATGGCAAAACGCGGGAATGCTGAAATGCAAAACCAAAACTTAACTGGGCATGTGTATCGTCTGAAACTTGCAGGAACGTATATTTTAACTGATGATTTATACATTGGATTTATCCATCCTTCTGAACGATTCCAGGAACCACGTTTAGGTGAAAAAGTAGTGGGACGTGTGATTGGCGTGCGGCCGGACGGCGTATTGAATCTTTCATTAAAACCAAGAAGTCATGAAGTAATCAGCGATGATGCGTTAATGATTCTAACTTTCTTAGAAAGAGCAAACGATCATCAAATTCCTTTCACTGATAAATCAAGTCCTGATGAAATTAAACAAACCTTTGGCATTAGTAAAGCTCAATTTAAACGCGCCTTAGGCCATTTAATGAAACAAAAATTAATTAAACAAGAAGATGGTAAAACAATTCTAATTGGCTCGTTGGAACAATCAAAAGAAAAAAATTAAGGTAGCTAATTGAGAATATCTTGCAAATTACAGTTGTTTCTTTTATAATTATTTTAATTTGATTGATAAATTAAGTTTCTTAATTTGTAATCATTCTAAACAAGGAGCTGTAATAATGGATTCGACTGCTGCTTTAAAAAAGACAAAAAAACAATTACATGAATCAGGCTTTAAATTAACACCACAACGGGAAGCAACCGTACTTGTATTATTGGAAAATGAAAAAGATCATTTATCAGCAGAAGAAATTTACTTCTTGGTAAAACAAAAAAGTCCGGAAATTGGTCTAGCAACAGTCTATCGAACGCTAGAAATTTTAACAGACTTAAAAGTCGTTGATAAAGTGAGCTTTAACGATGGTTTAGCTCGCTATGATTTAAGAAAAGAAGGCGCCAAACACTTTCACCACCATTTGTTATGCTTAGAATGTGGCACAATTGAGGAAGTGGAAGAAGACTTGCTTGGTGAAGTAGAGCAAATTGTTGAAAGTCGGTATCATTTTTTAGTCAAAGATCATCGCTTAACTTTTCATGGTATTTGTCAAAGTTGTCAAAGTAAACATTAAAAAAACTGCCTTGCATTAATTTATGCAAGGCAGTTTTTTATTCATTGGAATTATAAATTAGCGAATTTTTCCAATAAGCGAATCATTTGGCAAGTAAAACCATATTCATTGTCATACCAAGCCACAGTTTTCACTAATTGGAAATCGCCAGCTGTCGTTACTTCTGTTTGCGTTGGGTCAAAAATCGAACCTTCTGTCGTGCCGATTATGTCTCCAGAAACAATTTCACGATCATCATAACCGAAAGAAGGGTTATCAATGGTGTGTTTTTTCATTGCTTCATTTACTTGATCAGCTGTTACTTTTGTTTTTAAAATGCTAACTAATTCTGTTAAGGATCCATCCACAACGGGAACACGTTGGGCATGGCCTTGTAATTTTCCATTAAGTTCTGGAATAACTAAGCCAATTGCTTTAGCAGCACCAGTTGAATGGGGAATAGTATTGTCTGCAGCAGAGCGTGCCGCACGAAGATTTCCGCCACGAACAGGGCCATCTAATAGCATTTGTGTTGATGTGTAGGCATGAACAGTTGTCATGGTACCAACTTCAATACCAAATTCATTATTTAAAAAGTAAGCCATCGGTGCTAGACAGTTTGTCGTACATGAGCCGGCAGAAATGATTTTATCGTTGGCATCAAGTGTATCATCATTGACGTTATAAACGATTGTTTTCATTGCGCCTGCAGGAGCAGAGATAACCACACGTTTCACACCTGCATCTAAATGAGCTTGTGCTTTTTCTTCAGAGGTATAAAAACCTGTACATTCAAGGACAATGTCTACTCCGTTTTCTTTAACCCAAGGGATTTTACTTGCATCTGGTTCTGCGTAGACACGGGTTTCTTCGCCGTCAACCACAATGCCATTTTCAGTGGCTGTCACGGTGCCAGGATAGGTGCCATGCGTAGAGTCAAATTGTAATAAGTGAGCCAACATTGTTGGGCTAGTCAAATCATTGATAGCCACAACTTCAATATCATCAGAAACTTCTTTTATTCGGCGAAAGGCTAAACGACCAATTCTTCCAAAACCGTTAATTCCTACTTTGACTGTCATAACAAAAATTCCTCCTTTAGATGTTTGTGTTTCTTTGGACCCTTGCTGAAAAAGTGATTTTCTTCAACTATCTATAGTATGAACCTCTAAAATTTTTTTGTCAAAAGACTGATAGCGAAGCGACAAAAAGAAAGCGAAAGATTCATGAGAAATTTTGCTTTTTCCAACGATAACTAACTAGAATTGCTAGACAAACGGTTGTTTTCCCGATACAATAATAAAGACTTTCGAATCACGCTTTTTGAGGTGATTAAAGATAGTAGAAGTAGAATAGGAGGACAAATTATATGTCCATGTTTTTAGATCAAGTGACGATTGATGTCAAAGCTGGTAAAGGCGGCGACGGAATGGTTGCTTTCCGTAGAGAAAAATATGTACCAGACGGGGGTCCCGCTGGTGGTGATGGCGGTCGCGGTGGCGACGTTGTTTTAGTTGTTGAAGAAGGATTACGCACATTAATGGATTTCCGGTTTAATCGTCATTTTAAGGCGACACCTGGAGAAAATGGTATGAGTAAAGGAATGCACGGTCGTGGTTCAGAAGATTTACTTGTCAAAGTTCCACCAGGTACAACAGTTCGTGATGCAGAAACTGGAGCCTTAATTGGGGATTTAATTGAGAATGGTCAGACCTTAGTAGTAGCAAAAGGCGGACGCGGTGGTCGCGGGAATATTCGCTTTGCTTCCCCAAGAAATCCTGCACCAGAAATTGCCGAAAACGGCGAACCGGGTCAAGAACGTAAAATCGAATTAGAATTAAAAGTTTTAGCAGATGTTGGCTTAGTTGGGTTTCCTTCTGTAGGGAAATCAACGTTACTCTCTGTTATCTCGTCCGCTCGTCCGAAAATTGGTGCCTATCATTTTACGACGTTAGTTCCAAACTTAGGGATGGTGACTACTAGTGATGGTCGAAGCTTTGCTGCAGCAGATTTGCCAGGCTTAATTGAAGGAGCTTCTCAAGGTGTCGGCTTAGGAACACAGTTCTTACGCCACATTGAACGGACGCGTGTTATTTTACATGTCATTGATATGAGTGGCATGGAAGGACGCGATCCTTACGAAGATTATTTGGCAATCAATAAAGAATTGGCTTCACACAATTTACGCTTGATGGAACGACCTCAAATTATTGTTGCCAATAAAATGGACATGCCTGAAGCAGAAGAGAATTTAGCGAAATTTAAAGAGCAACTTGCGAAGGAACGCACCGATGAGTATGCCGATGAGCTACCTATTTTCCCAATCTCTGGGGTTACTCGTAAAGGTATTGAACCTTTATTAAATGCAACAGCTGACTTGTTGGAAGTAACGCCTGAATTCCCATTATATGAAGATGAAGTGGTAGAGGAAGAAACCGTTCGTTATGGCTTCCAACCAGAAGGTCCAGAATTTACGATTGATCGTGAACCAGATGCTTCATGGGTTTTATCTGGTGAAAAATTAGAAAAATTATTTGAAATGACGAATTTCGATCATGATGAAACAGTAATGCGTTTTGCACGTCAATTACGTGGTATGGGTGTCGATGAGGCATTACGAGCACGTGGCGCGAAAGATGGCGACATTGTTCGGATTGGTAATTTTGAATTTGAATTTGTCGAATAAGCATAAAACCAGTTCACTCAGTGAACTGGTTTTTTATTTTAAAATTAGTATTAAATCACTGAATAGATTGAAATAATATTTTTAATAGCTTATAATTTTAAATGTAACAAAATAACAAACGAAAGGAGCGAAATTGAAATGGAAAACAATCAAGCAATGGTTCCTAAGTTTTCAGTTAAAAGTGCCGGTTTTCTTTTTAGTATGGGGCTCTTATGTGGTGTCCTGTTGCCGAGTGTTTTATTATGGACTTTCAATCTGCCGTTTAATATTGGTGCCATGATTTTTTTGCCTGTTGGGATTGCTTTTGCGTTAGCGTATAGTCATTATTTTATTGAAACGAAAACAGGTTTTTGTAAGCGTTTTATTTGGTTGTTTTTAATTTCTCTTATTTTATTAGAGCTTATCTCTTATTTATGGCTGATTAAAGGAGTTATTTTTTAAGAGAAAAACAGAGGAGAGTGTTATTTATGTTAGATAAACTGACTGTTTGGATTGAAAATCATCTAGCTGGACCAATGGCTAAAATTGCCAATCAGCGCCATTTACGTGCGGTGCGGGATGGGATTATTGCGACATTACCTTTAATTATTGTCGGTTCTTTTTTTCTAATTATTGCGTTTCCGCCGTTACCAGAATCTTGGGGCATTACTCAATTTTTAACAAGTAATGCTGCTACAATCTTATTGCCTTACCGAATGACAATGTACATTATGGCGTTATATGCGACTTTTGGCATTGGCGCTAGTTTAGCGAAATCATATAATCTTGATCAAGTCTCTGGAGGGATTTTGGCTACGATTGCTTTTTTATTAACATTAGTACCTGTAGCGATTCCTGAAGAAGCCAGTAAAGCAGCTGGCGTTTCGGGGTTTGTTTTACCAATGGCTAATTTGGGTGGTGCAGGGATGTTTGTCGGGATTGTGACGTCAATTATTGCTGTCGAAATCTATCGAGTGACAGATAAGTCTAAGTTCAAAATTACAATGCCTGATAACGTTCCACCTGCTGTTGCTCGTTCATTTGAATCATTGACTCCGACGTTAATTGTCATGTTATTGATTGGTTCAATTACTTATTATTTAGGCTTTGATTGGCACACATTTGTAGGGAACTTAGTAGGACCACTAGTTCAAGCAGCAGACTCTTTATTGAGTGTCTTGCTGTTAGTCTTTTTAACAACATTTTTCTGGTTCTTTGGGATTCACGGCGCTTCAATCGTAGGATCGTTGGCGCGTCCTCTATGGCTACAACTATTAGAGGAAAACACGACTGCTAAAGCAGCTGGCGAAGCATTACCTCGGATTGCGGCAGAACCTTTTTACCAATGGTTCATTTGGATTGGTGGTGCCGGAGCCACAATTGGTTTAGCCATATTATTAGCCTTTCGGGCAAAATCAGAATATGGTTCAAAACTAGGAAAAGCTATTTTAGCACCGTCTATTTTTAATATTAATGAGCCAGTTATTTTCGGTGTACCGATTGTCTTAAATCCTATTTTAATGATTCCTTTTATCTTTGCACCAATGGTTTTAGCAACGATTGCTTGGTTTGCCACAAAATTAGGTTTAGTAAGTGAAGTTGTCTTTACCGCTCCTTGGACCTTACCAGGACCAATTGGCGCCTTTATGGCGACAGGCGGCGATTGGCGTGCTGCTGTTTTGAATATTGTTTTAATTCTAGTGGCCATCTTGATTTACTATCCGTTCTTTGTAGCTTATGATAAAAATGAGCTTGCCAAAGAACAAGGCAAACAAATAGAAGAATAAAGAGTGTAGCCGTTTAGTGTCCAGAACAAAAGGTGATGACCTTTTGTTCTGGACCTATTTGTTTATAGGCGATGAAAATTCTCAATTTTTTTGAAATGTATAGAAAATTTTGAGAAAAGAAACGCATAAAAAAGTGTAAAATATTATATATATAATGAAAATGGTTTTCTTTTGTGTGAACATAATAAAGTTATTGTTAACTAAAAGAGAAAAGGGGTATGAAAATGGTTAGAACGAAGGTATATACAAAGGAAAAAATCTTAAACGTAGCTGAAAAAATTTTAGTAGATAAAGGTTTTTCTAATTTAACTGCTAGAAATATTGCAGATACTATGGGGATTTCTACGCAGCCAATTTATTTAGAATTTGTCAACATGGACGATTTAAAACGAACCTTAATTAAATCGTTATTTCATCGTATGCAATTATTTTATAAAGCAGATGTCGGTGCCTCAGACCCAGTGATTGCATTGGGTCTGAACTTTATATTATTTGCCCAAAAACATCAAAAAATCTATACGGCGTTATTTATGAAAGCACATGGTTATGAAGAAGAATTGCAGCAAATGCTTCAAACTTTTTTTGAAGAGCGTTTATTATTGGATAAAAAATATGTACAAATGGACAAAGGAAAATTTGTCGAATTATTTCCTAAAATGGTGGTAATCTATTTAGGTTTAGCCACAGCGGTTACAATGAAAACAATTGACTTAACTAAGAATCAAGAAATTCAATTATTAAGTCAATTATTGATAGAAGAGTAGTGTTTTGTTATTTATTCAAAATAACAAAAATACGACATAAGTCTGAGAAAAAACTGGTCGTTGCGCCCGAGGAAGGATTGTTTAAAACTTGCTATACTTTGGAAGAAGTAACAGAGAATAATTACTCGGGAGGATTTATGTGATGAAATTTATTAAATTTTTAGTGGTGACAGCAATTGTTATTGGTGGTGGTTTATTCGGGGCCAAGTTTTACGCAGAGAAGAACTCTGGCGAATTAGCTGGTGTGTTAGATCAATTAAATCCATTGGTTAAAGAAGGAAATGTGTATGTTAAAACAAAGAAAGCCGATAGCGTTAATGGCTATGGAATTGCTAGTTATACGCAAGTAGCCGCAGATGAGGAAGGCAAAACGCGAGAAATAACTTTCACAGCGGACCATGAATTAAAAACAGATCATTATCTAAAAGTCTCAAATAAAGGGGCCCACATCAATACGTATGAAGAGGTCAATCAAGACCAAGTACCAGAAAAGGCATTACAAGCGATTCAAAAATAACAAAAAGTCAGAACGTATCTTCAGCGTACGTTCTGACTTTTTGTTATTTTTTTGCTTCTTGAAGAATATTGATTTTTTCAATTTTAACATCAGTTTTTGGTTTATCGTTGGCACCAACTTCGACTTTGGCAATTTTATCGACAATATCCATTCCTTTGGTTACTTGACCGAAAACAGTATGTTTTTTATCAAGAGAAGGATAGCCGCCTTTTTTGTAAGCATCAATGATTGCTTTTGGATAATCATCATATAAAAGACCATCAGATTGATCATCTGTATTTTGGACAATAAAGAACTGACTGCCGTTAGTATTAGGTCCTGCATTCGCCATTGATAACGCGCCACGAATGTTATATAACTGGTTTGAAAATTCATCTTCAAATGGTTTATTCCAGATGCTGTTTCCGCCAGTTCCGTCACCGCTAGGATCGCCACCTTGGATCATAAAGTTATTGATGACACGGTGGAAAGTCAAGCCATCATAATAGCCATCTTTAGCATGTTTCATAAAGTTCTCGACAGTTTTTGGAGCCTGTTTAGGAAATAGTTTGATTTCAATATTTCCCATTGAAGTAACCATTTGGACTAAGTCTTGATCTTCGGCAACTTTGTCATCTAGTTGTGGTAAATCTAGTGAATTTAAGTCGACCGAATCCTTTGTTTTACTTTCACTGGATTTAGCGACAGAATCACTCGTTGCGGTCGTGCCTTTATTATTGGTTGTGTTACAGCCTGCTAAAAGCAAGGTGAATGCTGCAACTGAAGCAACAGCAAGCATTTTCTTATGTTTCATCTGTTTTCCTCTTCCTTTCACACTGACAATTAGGTTCTTTTTTATCATAACAAAAGAGAAGATAACAAACCAGTGGAATTTTTATAAGATTTCCTATAGGAAAGGTGTAGACCACTTTTGTTTTTTTTGTTACAATGTAAGCAGATACATTATTATGTTTTACAATTTAGGAGGCAATCACATGGGAAAATTAGGTATTTCAATTTATCCAGAACGTTCAACATTTGAAAAGGACAAAGCATATTTGGATTTGGCTCATAAATACGGCTTTAAGCGTGTCTTTACTAGTTTATTGCAAATCAATGATGATCGGGAAAAGGTATTAGCAGAGTTTAAAAAAGTCGTAGATTACGCCAACCAATTAGGTATGGAAGTGATGGTCGATATTAATCCTGCATTGTTCGAACAATTAGGCATCTCTTATGATGATTTATCATTTTTCCATGATATGGGCGCTTACGGTATTCGTTTAGATCTTGGCTTTACTGGGCAAGAAGAGGCGAATATGACAAGAAACCCTTATGGCATTAAAATTGAAATTAATATGAGTTCAGGGACAAGTTATGTAGATAATATTATGGCCTACTCACCAAACACAGAAAATTTACTAGGCTCACATAATTTCTATCCACATCGTTATACAGGCTTAGGCTATGAGCATTTTGTTTATTGTTCAGAAAAATTTAGAAAATATAATTTAAATACGATGGCGTTTGTGAACTCACACGATGCTACATTTGGACCATGGCCGACACAAGATGGATTATGTTCTTTGGAAGACCACCGCGATTTAGAAATTGCAACGCAAGTTAAGCATTTAGTTTTAACAGGATTAATCGATGATATTTCTGTCGGAAATGCTTATGCCTCAGAAGCAGAATTAGCAGCAATGGCAGAAGCCTTTCATGCACCGTATCCTTCGATCAAAGTGGATACAGAACCAGAAATCACAGAAGATGAAAGAATTGCATTGTTCGATAACTTACACAGTTATCGTGGAGATCGTTCTGATTACGTTTTGCGTTCAACAATGACACGTGTTTACTATAAAAATCGTCCTTTCCCAGCTCATACAACGAGAGATATTGTTCGAGGCGATGTCTTGATTGACAACGTTGGCTATGGACAATACAAAGGGGAAACACAAATTGCTTTAAAAGAAATGAAAAATGATGGCCGTGTAAATGTGGTTGGTCGTATTTCTGATGACGAACGTTTCTTATTAGAATTTTTGAAACCATGGTCAAGTTTTAAACTTATTGAAAATAAATAATTTTTAGTTTCCTATAAATAGATAAGTGGAGCATAGCGTAAAAGGTAATATTTTTGTGCTATGCTTTTTTGTCGCAACAAAATTGTCCCATTGTAGTGGTAAAGAAAGATGGTTGAATCTTTGAATGGTGGTTGTCAAAAAAAGGGCGACAACTTATAATGAATCATACAATTTAAATAAAAGGAGTACGTAGATGAATCGATGGTTAAAAATTTTGATTGCGCTTATTGTAGTAATTGCAATTGGTTTAATTGCGGCAGGCTTATATTTTTATAATTATGCAGTAGTTCCAGGAAAGAAAGACTTTATAAATGAGAATACCCCAGGGTCAAAAGTGGTCCAGACACCTGAAGGCGCGTGGTTTAAAGATGACAAAAATCGACAAGAATGGTCAATTACTTCGGAAGATGGGCTACGTCTAAAGGCTATTTATTTACCAGCCGACAAAAAAAGTAATCGTACCGTTATTATGGCGCATGGTTATATGGGTTCGGCAGAAACGATGTCTGTCTTTGCGAAAATGTATCATGATTGGGGCTACAATGTGTTAGCGCCAGATGCGCGTGGTCACGGGAAAAGTCAAGGAGATTATATTGGGTTCGGCTGGCCCGATCGTAAAGATTATGTCCAATGGATTGAGAAAGTTTTAACCGAAAATGGTCAGCAAGAACAAATCACTTTATACGGTGTCAGTATGGGTGCTGCTACAGTCATGATGACGAGCGGGGAAAAATTACCAGATAACGTGAAAGCCATTGTGGAAGATTGTGGCTATTCTACAGTCAATCAGGAGTTGCAATATCAATTGAAAGAGCTTTTCAATTTACCAAGTTTCCCATTAGTTAATGTTACTAGCGGGATTACGAAACTTAGAGCTGGCTATTTCTTTGGGGAAGCAAGCGCTGTTAAGCAATTGCAAAAGAATCATTTACCAATGCTCTTTATTCATGGTGAAAATGATACGTTTGTGCCGTTTAGTATGTTAGACGAAGTTTATAATGCAACCCAAGGACCTAAAGAGAAATATGTCGTGCCTGGAGCAGAGCATGCGAAAGCTTATAATAAAAACCCAGAAAAATATAAGGAAACAGTAGCTGCTTTTCTAGATAAATATATAAAATAACAAATTTATTCTTTACTAATAGTAGCAAAAACAAAAGACTTGTTCTTAAGTTAACGACTTAGTGAACAAGTCTTTTGCTGTCAGTTGATTTTTTTTAATAAGTTGGAATTTACCCATGCAATCTAGGGCATAATCTGATAGGATAGTACTAGAAATGAGGGAAGGATAATGGAAGAACAATTAGTCGATTATTTACACTATTTACAAATAGAGCGGGGCTTATCAAATAACACACGACGGAGTTACGAACGAGATTTAAAAAAATACGTAGCCTTTTTACAAGAACAAGGCCTGCATTCTTGGGACGAAGTTGACCGTTACATGATTACAGAATTTTTGCAATCCCTTCACGAAGAACAGCAAGCTTCAGCAAGTGTGATTCGGATGATTTCTAGTTTGAGAGGATTTCATCAATTTTTACGTCAAGAACGCTTAAGCGAACATAATCCGATGCAACATATTGACTCCCCCAAGAAAGTTCAAAAATTGCCAAGTACATTATCTGTTGACGAAGTGACTCGATTAATTGAAACGCCTGATACAAGTAAACCACTAGGTATGCGGAATCGTGCTATTTTAGAAGTGATGTATGCAACGGGCCTGCGAGTTAGTGAGCTAATTGAAATAAAATTAGGGGATCTGCATTTATCCATTGGTTTATTGCAAACAATCGGAAAAGGGGACAAAGAACGAATTATTCCTTTAGGCGATTATGCGATTCAATGGATTGAGCGCTATATGAACGAAGCCAGACCTCAATTGATTAAAAACCATCCGAATGAAACACACCTGTTCGTTAACCATCATGGCGAACCGTTATCTAGACAGGGCATTTGGAAAAATTTAAAACAGATTGTTCGAGAAGCCCAGATAGAGAAAAATATTACCCCGCATACATTACGGCATAGCTTTGCGACACATTTGTTGGAAAATGGCGCAGACCTTAGAATCGTGCAAGAATTATTAGGACATGCAGATATCTCCACGACACAAATTTATACACATATTACCAAACAACGAATGGCAGATGTTTATAAGGAACATTTTCCTCGGGCTTAATTTGCGAGAATGCCCACAAACGAATAAATTTATGGTAAACTAGGAAGTCGAGAAAAGAAAGTAGGTGTCGTTTTTGCAAGAAATTAATTTAAAACTAGATGTCTTTGAAGGACCACTGGATCTTCTACTACATTTAATTCAAAAATTAGAAATCGATATCTATGACATTCCCATTACAGCAGTAACTGAACAATACATGTCTTATATTCATGCGATGCAAACCTTAGAGTTAGAAGTCGCTGGAGAATATCTAGTCATGGCTGCCACCTTAATGGCTATTAAAAGTCAGATGTTGCTTCCAAAACAAGAGCTTGAAATCATTGATGATGAAGATTTTTTTGAAGAGGAAGACCCACGGGAAGCTTTAGTAGCTCAGTTATTGGAGTATCGGAAATTTAAATATGCAGCGACTGTTTTACATGAAAAAGAAGAAGAACGTAAACTCTATTATACAAAAGAACCAATGGATATGGATGATTATAAAGAGGAAGATACAACACTACCGCCTAATCAAATTAATACAATTGATTTATTTCTAGCCTTTCATGCCATGTTAGAAAAGAAAAAAAATCGCCAGCCTGTTGAAACAACTGTTGCCAGTGACGATGTTTCCATCGAAGAAAAAATCACCGTTATTTCAGAGCGTATGCGT
Source organism: Enterococcus sp. DIV1328a (assembly GCF_050536905.1). NCBI lineage: Bacteria > Bacillati > Bacillota > Bacilli > Lactobacillales > Enterococcaceae > Enterococcus > Enterococcus sp. DIV1328a. Next base: position 1,251,481 of record NZ_CP172912.1, read on the forward strand.
CAAGTACAGAAAGGGAAGGCAGTGTCGTTTGATTCTTTCTTCGATTCTTATTCCAAACAAGAAATTGTGACAACGTTCATGGCTCTTTTAGAATTAATGAAAACGGGCGCGATTTATGCTGAACAAGAAAATAATTATAGTGAAATTTTGTTATTTAATACAGAAACCCAGCAGGAAGATACAACAGAGGTGGAGGAAACACAGTGACATTAGTTAGTCAAATTGAAGCAATTTTATTTGTGGTTGGCGAAGAAGGAATTGGCTTGGAAGAGCTTGCGTACTTATTAGAGAAGTCAACAGCAAAAACCTATGAAGAATTAACGAAATTGAAAGAACATTATGCTTCTGACAATAAATCGGCATTGAATATTTTAGAAGTCGGCAATCATTTTGTCTTAACAACGAAGAAAAAATATGCCTCATTACTAAAAAAATATGCGCAATCGCCTATGTCGAACGCTTTATCACAAGCGGCGCTAGAAACATTATCCATTATTGCTTATAAGCAACCAATTTCGCGTATTGAAATTGATGAAATTCGTGGCGTACAGACTTCTGGCTCTATCCAAAAGTTAGTTGCCCGTCAGTTGATAGAAGAAAAAGGCCGCGTCGATGGTCCTGGTAGAGCAATTTTGTATGGCACAACGAAGTATTTTATGGATTACTTTGGGTTGAAAAGTTTAGATGAATTACCAGATATCCAACAAATGGAAGATGAATTAGAAGAAGAACTACCAATGGATCTATTTTTTGATCGTTATCAAGAAACGAACCCAATGTCTGAAACAACAGAAGGCGAGGAAGCTTAAACAATGGAAAGATTACAAAAAGCAATTGCTCATGCTGGGGTGACTTCGCGTCGCAAAGCAGAAGAATTAATTGTCAAAGGTCGCGTAAAAGTCAATGGCCAAGTGGTCAAAGAATTAGGAACACAAGTAAGTAAACAAGATACCGTTGAAGTTGATGGTGTACCAATTTATCAAGAAGAATATGGTTATTATTTATTCTATAAACCAAGAGGGGTTATTTCTGCGGTGTCTGACGATAAAGGCCGTAAAGTAGTAACGGATTATTTTACAGATGTTACTGAGCGAATTTATCCAGTCGGCCGTCTGGATTATGATACTTCTGGGTTGTTACTTTTAACGAATGATGGAAGTTTTTCACAAAAATTAACCCATCCTAAACATGAAGTAGATAAAGTCTACGTAGCAAAAATTAAAGGTGTACCAACTAAACGGGATCTATTGCCATTAGCCAAAGGCATTCGCATTGATGGCAAACGCACAGCACCAGCCAATTTTCAAATTCTTTCAGCGGACATTAAAACAGGTAGCAGTGTCGTGGAATTAACGATTCATGAAGGACGTAATCATCAAGTGAAGAAAATGTTTCAAGCTGTTGGTTTCCCAGTTCAAAAATTAAAACGTGAACGTTACGGTGAGTTGACCTTACAAGGATTGCGACCAGGGCAATATCGTGATTTAACTAAAAAAGAAATCAGTCAATTATTAAATCAAGCCAAATAAGATAAAATGACTCGATCTCTTCGCGCTTATGGCGGAGGGATTGTTTTTTTTTGAGAAACGAAACAATCAATGAAATTTAATAAAAAGCTTAGTTAGTTGCATTCATTGTTCAAATCGGTTACACTAAGTAAGTAAAAAAATATAATACAAGGTTCGTCTTCAGGGGCAGGGTGTAATTCCCGACCGGTGGTTATAGTCCACGACTCGTTTTTAACGATTGAATTGGTGTAATTCCAATACCGACAGTATAGTCTGGATAAAGAAGATAGGGCTTATTTGAGACGCTTTTTCATCAGATAATCCTACTCTATTTTTCCCTGCAGAAAAATAGGGTTTTTTTGTATGACAAAGAAGCGAATCAAAAAGTTCGTTGAAGATGGGTCCTTAATTGGAGGATTTCAGATGAACAACAAGGTACAAAAAATGGTCAGCATTGCAATGTTGGCTGCAATCGGTACAGTATTACAATTTGTGGCATTTCCGATTATGCCAGCGTTTAGTTTTTTGAAAATCGATTTTAGTGATATTCCGATTCTACTCGGAATGTTCTTGTACGGACCGTTAGCAGGAGTAATTACTGCTTTTGTTCGTTCGTTGCTACACCTGTTCTTAACCGGACTAGCACCGCAAAATATGGTGGGAGATTTCGCTAGCTTTTTAGCAAGTAGTATCTTCACCTTGCCAATTTTTTATTTCTTTGGTAAAAAGAAAAATATCCGTACAAATCGTATAGTGGGCTTAGTAAGTGGGATTTTAGCCTTGACAATTTTCATGAGTATTGCGAATTATTTTGTCATTACACCCATTTACTTACAATTATATGGTGTGACCACACAACAATTTTTAGGAACATCTTTAGCAAGCTACGTGGCGATTGGTATTGTGCCATTCAACCTTATTAAAGGCCTCTTAGTCAGTGGTGTTTTTCTAGTACTACATGCGAAGTTATTGCCATGGCTATCAAAAAAACAACATACTATTCAGAAAAAAACACCGTTAACAAAATAAATGATAAAAAACCTGCTGTTGAACAATGTTTGACAGTGGGTTTTTAAAATTTACGCCTAAAAGAAAAGAGGTTGTCATAATCTGTCATCATTCTGTTAAAAAATACTAAACCATCTGCATTGTAATTTTAACTTTCCCTTGGTATGATAGAAATCATCAAAGAAAGAGGAGTTTTCCTGAGTGAAAAAGTGTAAAAATTGTCGTCATGTGAATCGTGATACGGAGTCCTTTTGTGAAGAATGCGGCGCTCCGCTAATGAATGAATCAATGCATCAAGAGGAAAACCAAGCACAACCATCAATGAATAAAGGGAACGAATCTACTCCTCTCAGATCAAAAAGAAGCTGGATCTGGGTGTTTCTTTTTGTGTTCATCGTTCTTGGAGCGGGTAGCTATTTTCTCGGGACGCATTATTTTTCTAAGGAACAACAAATTTCTCATTTTATTGAAGCGATTGAGAATGGTGATGCCCAAGAATTAAGTAAAAAAATGAGGACGAACGAGTCTGAATTTCAAGTGAATCCGCAAAGCATTAAGCCTTTAATCACTTATTATCAAAAAAATCCAACTGAGCTAAAAAAATTAGAAAAAGCGCTATTAAAGGATAAAAAGCTACATGGTTTAACTATTCGTGAAACAAGTCAAACAGCATTTTTCTTTCACCGTTATCAATTCATTTTAACGCCTGTTTCTGTTCAGTTAACGACGAATCAGCGCGGTGTGACGCTGGCAATGAACGGGCGGGAAGTGGGCACTTCCGACTCAACCACTTATCAAAAGGAATTGGGACCCTTAGCGCCAGGACAATATACTTTTACAGCCACAGTGAAAGATAGCACCGGCGAACCTGTTATCACAGAAGAGTATCGTTTATTAGAAGAGGAAAATTATATTTCTAGTATACCTTTAGATTTTAAACGAATGAATTTTGTTGTGGAGAGCAATCTGCCAGACGCAGATATTTATATTAATGATCGGAAAGTTGGTACGCTAACGAATGGAAGCAAAACGATTGGCCCTTTGTTCTGGTCCAAAGGGATGACGATTCAACTTAAAAAGACGATTAATGGAGAAGAAATTCAAACATCAAAAGAAACGATTGGTGAAAATGATTTTGTCGAAGCGCTCTCCGATAATCCAACGCTACAATTGAATTTTCCGTTAGCTAGCGACTATGATGCCCGCAAAGCGCTAGAAACCTTTTATCAAGCATTTGCCAAACAAGTGAAAAGTCATACGGATAGTACAGAATTTGCTAAAAAATATCTCGTTGGTGGGGAAAATAATCCTCAATTTCCTTCTTTTATAGAAGCACTTGAACGATTACGTGAAAAGAAATCGACCGATGTTTCACCAGATTTTGAAGTGACCATTAATACGCTACAATTGGATGGTAAAGAAAATTACCATGTCAATTATTATTTAGAAGCCAAAAATTCTAAAGCAAAAGAAAATGGTCTTCGTTATGAATGGATCAATGGCCTAAATGATCAAATTCATTTAGTCAAAGAACCGCTAAAAGAAGGACAATTACAGTTTGTTTCGATAGATGAGCAAACACTTGCTTGGCTCGAAAAAATACTCTAAGCAAAAATGAGTGCTAAATTATTTAGCACTCATTTTTGCTTATTTCTATTGCACGCGTGGGACATTTGCGGTACGCTTTTAACACATTCTCGCGTTCGTTTTCTGGAATAAATTGTTGTCGAGCATGCGGCTCGTCTTTAAAAAGGACAATCCCATGATCATCATAATCAAATATATTGGGCGCATAAACTTGACAAAGTCCACAAGCAATACATTTTTCAGGAACTAAACGTGATTGCATAAACAGTGACACATCCTATCTAAAAGAGGTTTACTATGGAAGCAACTTTTATTTTAGCGTTATTATCTCATGGATACAAGGTACGTGCATCAACTTTGTATCATCTTTTAAAAGGCAAACGGACTAGCTCTGTTTTGATTTATGGTTTTTTATATGATTGTTTACGGTTCATTGGCTGGTGGCCAACGATTTCCGAACAAGCCTATTTTCAATTTCTTGAAAAACTTTCAAAGGCGAAACAAATTCAGTATCACAAAGAGACAAATGAGATTCAACTAACAAAAGAAGGGCAACTATTTTTAAAGGAGCACCATTTTTCGTTGCTGGATTATCCTGCAATTGATCTTTATCGTTTTGGCAGAAGTGATCGAGAAAGTTGGCAACTCATTCAATTTGCCGTGCAAGTGACTTCGTATTTATCATTTGAGGAAAAACAGTATATTCCACTTTTATCAACACCGATTCCGCAACTATATTTGAAACGATGGTTACAACAAGACAAGAAAGAGCAGCGCATTCAATCAATCAAAGAAGAACTGTTGCGAGGGTTTGAGTTACTACCTGAAGCAGAAAGCGACTATTTGGTTGCGCAACTTTCTGGTTATCAGCAAACTGGCAAAGTTCCTCAGCAATTAACAAGCCATAAGACAGCTCTTGAACAGCGTTTATGGCATACGCAAGCGGTTCATCATTTACTGCAGTTGATAATGTACGGAGGAAACTATCCTGCTTTACGAACGCTTGTATGGCCGTATCTAGAAAAAAATCTAAACCAAAGTATGCAAGAAACCCAACGATTGTTAACGGAAGGCAAGACGCTTCAAGAAATTGCTGAGCAGCGAAAAATAAAACCGAGTACCATTCATGACCATCTATTAGAGTTGGCTATTCAAGGGCAGCTGCAGGCGTCTGTTTATCTTGAAAAGGAGGCAATACTCCAAAACTTGGCTCAAACAGAACAAGATCCGCGGTTGTGGGTGTATCGGGATTGGCGAGCGCAAGAAGATACGCTTTCTTATTTAGATTTCCGGTTATATCAAATCCAACAAATTTGGCAAGAAAAGGAGTGAGTATTGTTGACATTAGAACAAGAATTATTCACTCGATTTGGTTATGCAGCGTTTAAGCCTGGTCAAAAAGAAGTGATTACAAACTTACTTGACGGTATGAATACATTGGCTGTTTTGCCAACAGGCACTGGCAAATCATTGTGTTATCAATTTGTGGGCCAGAAGTTAGAGGGACTAACGGTAATTGTTTCTCCTTTACTTTCGTTAATGGAAGATCAGGTGCATCAATTACAAAGACAAGGAATTAAAGGTGCGGTTGCCTTAAACAGTACGTTACAATATTCAGAAAAGCGTTATATTTTAGCGAAAATGTTCCAATACGATTATCTGTTTTTAAGCCCAGAAATGCTTTTGCAGCAAGAAGTACTTAGTGTGTTACAACGCCAAAAAATTGCATTATTTGTGGTGGATGAAGCCCATTGTGTTTATCAGTGGGGCGTCGATTTTCGCCCTGAATATAGTAAATTAGATCTAGTCCAAAAACAGCTAGACTTTCCTTTGACCTTGGCGTTAACTGCCACAGCGACACCCGTTGTACAGCACGCAATTATAAAACAATTATTTTCTCATGGCAGCTATCAAGAAGTTCTTTCTTCAGTGAATCGAAAAAATATTGGCTTGTTCGTGAAGGAAACGTCAGAAAAAGAAGAAGTGTTACTAGATTACTTATCTAAAACGGCTGGTAAAATCATTATCTATTGCGCCACGCGCAACAAAACAGAACAAATTAGTCAACTTATTCAGGCGAAAACCAGTTTTAAGGTAGCCTATTATCATGGGGGCTTGGAGGCTAGTGAACGTAGTCGCTTGCAAGAACAATTTATTGATAATCAAATCGATATTCTTTGTGCAACGAATGCTTTTGGGATGGGAATCGACAAACCTGATGTTCGTGGAGTGATTCATTTTGATTTGCCTGATAGCTTAGAAAATTACCTGCAGGAAATCGGGCGAGCTGGACGTGATGGTCAAAAAAGTTGGGCGCTATTATTGTATAAAAAAGGGGATGAATTTATTCATCGGTTTTTCTTAGAAGAGACAAGAGCGAATCGAGCGACCTTAAAATCGCTGATTGAAGGAGAAGAACAAGCAGGTTTGTTAGAAAATGCCACCGAGTTACAACAAAAATGGGTCCAAGGCTATTTAGCCAAGGATTATTCTTTTGAAGAGCTAGAGCATCGTTTAGAGGAGAAAGAAAAAGATCGTCAAGCGCAATTAAGAGGGATGCTGACGTATATTGAAACCACAACCTGTCGAAGAACGTTGATTCAAACTTATTTTCAAGAATCGATTGTCAAACAATCACCGGAAACTTGTTGTGATAATTGTGCGTTATTCTTTGACATTTACCAAGATTCAATAGTAAAATCGAACAAGACCAGCAATCAAAATGAAGAAGATTGGCGTTCTAAATTTCTAAAATTATTTAAAGAACGTGATTAATTCATTTTTTTAGTCGGCAGTTGGCAAAAGCTATGATATAATAACAAGCGAGAGAAGTTTAGGAGGAAATTAGCAGTGAGTAAAAAGGACAAAAAGAAAAACCAAGCTCGTGAGCCATGGGAACAATCAATTTATGAACCTGATCAAAATGGTGGTGGTTCTCGTTTAGCAAAACGCCAACAGCAACGAGGAAATTCATTATTTCTAACTGTTTTAGTTATTTTGCTATTATTAATTATTGCCATTCCAATTGGGACTTTCTTATGGATGATGCAAGACAAGAAACCGAACGAAAGTGCTAGCAAAAATAGCCAGCCATCTTCTTCATTAGTCCAATCATCATCAAAAGAGAAGAAAAAAGAAAGTACGTCAAAATCAGTGGAAAGCTCAGAACCAGCAAGCAGCCAACCAGCTGAAAATACAACACCTTCAAGTTCAGATGCTGCTGCACAGCAACAACAGCAACAACAGGACCAACAAGCACAACAACAACAGCAACAACAAGAGCAGCAACAACAAGAAGCTCAAAATCAACAACAGCAACAAGCGCAGAACCAACAACCTGTTTATGATACCGTTCAAAGTGGCGAAGGGGCACGTCAAGTTGCCGAACGTAACGGAATGACATTAGAACAAATTTTAGCGTTAAATCCTGGGATTGATACATCTGTGTTTTATCCAGGACAACCATTACGTATTAAATAATCCAGAAAAAGAGGTTTGGACAGCACTTTCAAGGGCTAAATCGCGACGAATGATTACATGAGAATGCCAATAAGCAGAAATTTCCGAAAGATGGTTTGCGTCTTTCGAGGGATTTCGGCTTATTGCTTTTTCGTTAGAGACTCGTCATCAGTTTAAATCCAAGTTCTTTTCTTCTGATTTTAATATAAAAGAAGAAGCGCATTTTAAAGGATGCATATCAGTTAAGGAGTTTTTTCATGGGGAAAATCAGTATTGCTATTGACGGACCAGCTTCGTCAGGCAAAAGTACAGTTGCAAAAATTTTAGCAAAACAATTGAATTATGTGTATTGTGACACGGGGGCCATGTACCGAGCGATTACGTATCTGGCCTTGCAAAATCAAATCGACATTCAAGCGGAAGAGCCATTAGTAGCGCTTTGTGTCAACCACACTATTTCTTTTCAGCAAGCAAAGAATGGCCAACGTGTTTTTATCGACGGTCATGAAGTGACCGAAGCGATTCGCCAGCCAGATGTAACGAATGCTGTTTCAGCTGTTTCAAAACATGCAAAAGTTAGAGAAGAAATGGTGGCGTTACAACAGAAAATTGGTCAAGCCGGCGGAGTTGTCATGGATGGTCGAGATATTGGTACTGCAGTTTTACCAAAGGCCGAAGTAAAGATATTCTTGGTGGCTAGCGTTGAAGAACGTGCAGAACGTCGTTTTAAAGAAAATCAAGAAAAAGGGATTGAGACGGATTTTGAAACCTTGAAGGCGGAGATTGAACGTCGGGATTATTTAGATTCAACGAGAGAAGTATCACCCCTTGTCCAAGCAAGTGATGCTGTGAAAATCGATACAACAGGGTTGACGATTGAAGAAGTCGTCGCCGCCATACAAAATGTGATTAAACAAAAAGGTTTTGAACTTTTTTAAAGAATTTTAAGAAAAATAGAAGAAATCGCTTTATTTTTTTACAAAAATCTCGTACTATGTAAGTATATATAGCTAAGTTTTGGAATTTTTGTTGGCATAGGAGGATAAGAGGCATGACAGATTTTGAAGACAAACAAGTAGCAAACAACGAAACAATGGAAGATGCAATGAACAGCGTTCAAGAAGTCAGTGTTGGCGATATTGTTAAAGGCGAAGTTTTAGCCATTGAAGACAAACAAGTTGTTGTCGGCATTGAAGGAGCGGGCGTTGAAGGCGTTGTTCCTGCAAAGGAATTATCGACTTTACCAGTTGAAGATGTACACGAACTTGTGAAAGTCGGTGATGTGTTAGATTTAGTTGTTATCACATCAATTGGCAAAGATAAAGAAAACGGCAGTTATTTACTGTCAAAACGCCGTTTAGATGCTAAAAAAGTTTGGGAAGAAATTGAACAAGATTTCCAAGCGGGCAAAGTAATCGAAGCACCTGTTACAAATGTTGTTAAAGGTGGTTTGGTTGTTGATGTCGGTGTTCGCGGATTTGTTCCTGCCTCAATGGTTGAAGATCATTTTGTTGCAGATTTTTCTGAATATAAAGGTCAAACACTAGCATTTAAAATTATTGAAATCGAACCTTCAGAAAACCGCTTAATTCTTTCACATAAAGCAGTTGTTGAAGCTGAAAAAGAATCGAAAAAAGAAGAATTACTTTCTTCTTTACATGACGGAGACGTTGTTGAAGGGAAAGTAGCTCGTTTAACAGATTTCGGTGCATTCATTGATTTAGGTGGCGTGGATGGTTTAGTTCATGTTTCTGAAATTGCTCATCAGCATGTGGGCAAACCAAGTGATGCGTTAACTGTTGGCGAAGACGTTCAAGTAAAAATTCTTTCAATTAATCCAGAAGAAGGACGTATTTCTTTATCTATCAAAGAAACATTGCCTGGACCATGGACAGATATCGAAACAAAAGCAGCCGCTGGGACTGTTTTAGATGGCACAGTAAAACGCCTAACAAGCTTCGGTGCCTTTGTGGAAGTTTTCCCTGGCGTGGAAGGATTAGTGCATATTTCTCAAATTTCTCACAAGCATATTGCAACGCCTCATGAAGTTCTTCATGAAGGGGATCAAGTACAAGTGAAAGTTTTAGAAGTTAATCCAGAGGAACATCGTATTGCTTTAAGTATCAAAGCGTTAGAACCAAAACCTGAGTCTCAAGAAGAACCAAAAGAAGAACAGGAATATGAATTGCCTGAAGAAAATACTGGTTTTACCATGGGCGATATTTTAGGTGACGCTTTATCTGATGCGAAAGAAGAGGAATAACACGTTACTTTCTTGAAATTTATGAGTTTGACATAGCCGTAAACAGATCGGCTATGTCAAACTCATTTTTTCTTGAATTAGTTAGAAAATCAGCAGAAACTAAAACTTTTCTTGCACTTTAAGGTTTGATTAGGTAAACTAGTAAGGATTGAAATTCTCAAGGAGGGAATCAAATGGCAAATCCAACTATTGCGATTGTCGGTAGACCGAATGTCGGTAAATCGACTATTTTTAACCGCATTGCCGGTGAGCGTATCTCGATTGTAGAAGATACTCCCGGCGTAACACGCGACCGTATTTATACAACTGGAGAATGGTTAGGGCGTGAATTTAGTATTATTGATACAGGTGGGATTGATTTAGGTGACGAACCATTTATGGATCAAATCAAACACCAAGCAGAAATTGCGATTGATGAAGCAGATGTGATTATCTTTGTTGCTAGTGGCCGTGAAGGAATTACTGATGCAGATGAGTTAGTAGCAAAAATTTTATATCGTAGTAATAAACCAGTGATCTTAGCTGTTAATAAAGTTGACAATCCTGAAATGCGTAATGATATTTATGAATTTTATGCTTTAGGACTAGGGGATCCTTTCCCAGTTTCTGGTAGTCATGGTTTAGGCATTGGCGATGTGTTAGACGAAGCAGTTAAACATTTTCCTAACACTTCAGAAGAAGAGGACGAAGATACAATTAAATTTAGTTTAATCGGGCGTCCAAATGTCGGTAAATCATCATTGATTAATGCTATTCTTGGTGAAGATCGTGTGATTGTTTCAGATATTGAAGGAACAACGCGAGATGCAATCGATACGTATTTTGAATCTGAAGAAGGTCAAAAGTTCTTAATGATTGATACGGCTGGTATGCGTAAACGTGGGAAAGTATACGAATCAACTGAAAAATATAGCGTCATGCGCGCAATGCGGGCGATTGAACGCTCAGACATTGTTTTAATGGTCTTGAATGCAGAAGAAGGTATTCGTGAGCAAGACAAGCGTGTGGCGGGCTATGCCCATGAAGCAGGTCGCGGTATTATTATCGTGGTCAACAAATGGGATACAGTCAAAAAAGATACAAATACAATGCGTGATTTTGAAGCGGAAATTCGTGATGAATTCCAATATTTAGATTATGCACCCATTATTTTTGTGTCTGCATTAACCAAACAACGTTTAAACAAACTGCCTGAACTAATTGAAACAGTAAGTATGAATCAAAACTTACGGATTCCTTCAGCGTTGTTAAATGACGTTGTAATGGATGCTGTAGCAATTAATCCGACACCAACCGATAAAGGAAAACGTTTGAAGATTTTTTATGCAACACAAGTGGCAGTCAAACCACCTACATTTGTTATTTTTGTCAACGAAGAAGAACTAATGCACTTTTCTTATGCCCGGTTTTTAGAAAATCAAATCAGAAAAGCATTTACGTTTGAGGGCACGCCGATTAAAATCATTCCGCGACGCCGAAAATAGTGCATTCTACCATACTTTTTTTAGATATTCAAATAAATTTATCAACTTTGAGAAAAAATGATTATTTTTTGAAAAAACTGGTTAAAATACACTAAAAACCTTGCTATTACAACTTTCTTATGCTATCTTGTTAACAGAATATTGAACCAGATCAATATTTGCTGTCTGTTTTTGGACCACTCAAAAATAGACGGAACTTTAGGTGTGTAAAAACATCGTATCTCTTATAGAGGAGGTGAAATGATCCATGGCAAATAAAGCAGAATTAATCGAAAACGTTGCATCTTCAACTGGTTTAACTAAAAAAGATGCTACTGCAGCAGTAGACGCTGTCTTTTCAACAATTCAAGAAACTCTTGCTAAAGGTGAAAAAGTTCAATTAATCGGTTTTGGTAACTTTGAAGTTCGCGAACGCGCAGCTCGTAAAGGACGTAACCCACAAACTGGACAAGAAATTCAAATCGCTGCAAGCAAAGTACCTGCATTCAAACCAGGTAAAGCATTGAAAGATGCAGTGAAATAAGACAGACAATTAGAACCCTTGGTTTCCAAGGGTTCTTTTTTGAATCATACATAAAAAATGTTATTTTAAGAGGTGGTCGAAACAGTACGCTAAAAGGCTAAATTGTAACGAACCTTGGGTGAGAAAAACGTGCTTCGCTCCGAGAATCAAGCGGGAACGGTTCGACACTCGCTCCTTGCTTTTTTGATAAAAAGAGAAAGATTTATGAATGAAGGACAAAAATAAGTTGTTGCCAGTAGCTGTTTTTTAGTGGTTATGCTAGACTTGGGGTGAAGGAAGAGGAAACAGTCTTAAGGTGGTGAATCAATGAAATACAACTATTCTAGAGGGGAAAACAAGGTCACTATTATTTATGGAGAAACATTTGCTTCCGTCCTAAAAAAACGACCAGTAACGACGGAGTCAATCGTTGTTTTGGCGAATCAGCGTTACTATGATCTTTTTTCTGAGAAGATTAATTATGCCTTTGGGGAACAGTTGGGATTAAACTGGTATATTTGTCGCAATGATGTTCATTGCAATGACTTATCAGAATTAGAAAGTGTGTTACGTTTCTTAGCTGATTGGCCAGAAAATCAGGATGTTTTATTGATTGGTTTGGGTAATGAAGGGGTACTACAATTAACCGCATTTCTGCACCAAGTAAGTAAGTGTTCCTCCAAATGTTGGCTGATGCCTGTGTCTGTTCAAGCGTTACGGCAAGGACTTTTACCAAGTGTCACAATTCAGCAAGCACAGCATGCAACTATGCATATAGAAAATCATTCAGAAGAAATTTTGTTTGATAGTACCTTGACCAATAAAAAAGGTGCTGCCCCTTTAATTGATTTGCTCGTTTTTATTCGAGCGGGTCTTGTCTGTGATTATACTTATTTACAAATGCTATACCAAACGTATCCAGATAAAAAACGGTTGAATCAAACGTCATTTAATGGTATTTTAGACGAGTTGTTATCTTTGTATGAACAAGCAGGGGAAAAAGTGGATCAATTTGGCCGAGTTTTTGAAGCGGCCTTTGCTACAACCGAAAATGGCCATTTGTTATCAGGTCCCATGAAACGATTATTGGGATTGTTGTTACAAGTTTTATGGAGCCAGCAAGTCAATCACTTTGACTTTCAATTTAAAAATTTTATCGTTTGGTTTATTCGCTTAGGTTTTCCGGTGGCGTTTCCAAAAGAAATTTTAAGTGCTGATTACGCAGAACAAGTCTTGGCTCACACAGAAACACTAGGTCCTCCTATGGTGTTGGAAAAAATCGGTCAACTAGGAGTAGCTTTAAAGCCAACGCCCGATCAACTGTTAACAACGATTGAAAGATACCAAGAAATTTTAAAAGAGATTTGAGGGGAAATTATGTCATATAGTGAAAAAATGGTTCAAGCATTACAAGCTGAAAATTTAGCAGAAGCACAGTTAATGTTTGAAGAAGCATTAAAGAAAGATGATGAAAATACCTTAGCTGATTTAGGGGAAACGTTATTATCTTTAGGTTTTCTAGAAGAAGCCAAACAAATTTTCCAACAATTGTTGGAACAATTTCCCGATGCAGATGGCTTAAACATTCCATTAGCAGAAATCGCCATTGAAAATAATGAAATAGATGACGCATTCATCTATTTAGAAAAAATTCCAGAAACTAGTGACAGTTATGTCCAAAGTCTCTTAGTCACTGCGGATTTGTACCAAGTTTTAGGGATTCCAGAAGTCAGTGAAGCGAAATTAAAAGAAGCAGCCAATCTTATGCCAGAAGAGCCGTTAATTCAATTTGCTTTGGGAGAACTATATTTTACAAATGGTCAATTTGTCGAGGCTATCACTCGTTATCAAAGCATTGTAGAAAGTGGGACAGCGCAAATCTCTGCTATTTCCTTGAATGAACGCTTAGGGAGTAGTTACAGCATGTTAGGTGATTTTGAAGAAGCAGTTCCTTATTTGGAAGCCGCAGTCAAAGAAGAACAAACAGACGATCGTTTATTCCAGTTAGCTTTCACTTATTTACAGTTACATGAGAATCAAAAAGCCATTGCATTGTTCCAGCAATTAAAAACACTAAACCCACATTATCAATCACTTTATCTATATTTAGCGGAAGCGCTCCAAGAAGAAGAGCAATTAGAGGAAGCAAAAGCGGTGATCGAAGAAGGAATTGCGGAAAACCCCTTCCAAGTAGAGTTATACCAATTTGCCTCTGAAAATGCCTATCGCTTACACGATATTGCTGGTGCTGAAAACTGGTTGTTAAAAGCTTTGGAATTAGGTGAGAAAACAGATGAAAGTCGTTTGACCTTAAGTAATCTCTACCTCACGGAAGAGCGTTTTGAGGAAGTAATTACTATTTTAAATGATTTAGAGGAAACGGATCATCCTTATGCTGAATGGAACTTAGCAAAAGCGTACAACGAATTAGAAGACTTTGCCGTCGCTAAAGTTCATTACGAACAAGCAGCGCAAGAATTGTCTCACGAACCAGAATTTCTAAAAGAATACGCATTGTTCTTACGAGAAGAAGGCGAACTTGAAAAAGCAAAACACTTGTTACACCATTATTTGGAACATGAACCTGGTGATGTCGACATGCAATCTGTGCTAGCAGATATGGAAGAAAGATAGGAAACGACGATGTTTGTTAGTTTATCAGAAAAGAAAAAATTTTTAACTTGGTTAGTGAATACCGTGCCTTTTGGAAGAAGAGAAGTACTGTGGATTTTAAATTACTTATTAACGCACGATGCGATTTTAAATAATGTTCATTTTGTTGAGAACGTAGAGAAGACTGATCGAGGGATCCGCGTGGTAGCAGATGGTTTAGGTAAGGAGCCGTTATTGCTTTTTATCCAAGCACAAGAATTTACAGATCCGGAACAAATTTTTCATGAGATTCGGATGAATTGGCGGAAAGCTCTTTATTTAGAATGTGTATTTCCAGAGGCTTGGCAAACGAGCCAGTATTTATCTGTTTTAGAAGATAATCCGTTTGCGCCATGGAATGAACAAGTGGATCAGGAAGTTGCCAGAGCGATTGATCAATATTTTAAGCAAGAAGAACAAACGCAGCGAATGGCATTAATTAAAGCTCAAATTGATGATGCTTTAGAAACAGGCAACAAAGAAGCGTTTTTAGAATTATCCGATGAATTAAATCGTTTGAAACAACAATAAATAAAATCCAGCATTTTCAATAAATGCTGGGTTTTATTTATTGTTTTAATTTAAAGCGCCGTTGTTTGCTAGGTTTTGCATAAGTAAAGCCTTCGCCAATTGCTTCATGTACGTTAATGATGGACACAAAGGCTTTTTCATCTATTTCATTAGCAATCCGTTTGACTTCCATTATTTCTCGAGGACTGACTACCGTGTAGAGAACCCGTTTTTCCACTTGTGAATAAGCACCTTCACCATTTAAATATGTTACCCCACGTTCTAAAGAAGCCATTAAACTTTGACCGATTTCTTCGGAATGATTGGAAACAATTAAAATTCCTTTCGCAGCATAGGCTCCATCGAGTACAGAATCGACAACACGACTGAAAACAAAGGACACAATTAAAGTATACATCATTCGTTTGACATCAATATAGGTCAACGAGAGGAGTAAGACTGCAACATCAAAAAGTAACAACGAGCGGCCCATGCTAATCCCAAAGTATTTTTCGAAAATGCGGGCAATGACGTCGGTCCCACCAGTGGTTCCGCCTACGCGGTAAACAAGGCCACTCCCAAATCCTGCGGCCAAACCAGCTAAGAGAGCAGCAATCAATAAATCATGATCTAAATTAATTTCAACAGGAAATTTTTGCCAAAACCACAAAAATACTGATAACGACACGGTGCCAATTAGCGTATAATAGAGGGAGCGTTTGCCTAAAATTTTCCCACCAATTAATAAGAGCGGAATATTGATTAATAATGTCGTATATGCTGGGTTAAAATGAAATAAGGCTCTTAAAATCAAAGTAATCCCCGTGACACCACCTTCGGCCAGGTCATTGGCAATATTGAAAGTAACCAAACCAAAGGCATAGATACAGCTTCCTAATACAATAAATAACACATCTTTAAAATAAAATCTTTGTTCTTCCATTTAATCACGTCCTTTTACAGTATAAACTGTATCATTCTCTATATAAAACAACAAGTAGAACCTTTCCAGATAGCCGAGTTTTTGATAAGATGTAGGAGGTAGAGTAAGAAAGGTTGGGGTAAAATGTCAGAATCAGAACAACGTAGTTTGCAATCGATGCAAACAGAAGTTGATGATTATATTCAACAGTTTAAAACAGGCTATTTTTCACCATTAGGACAAATGGCTCGTTTGACGGAAGAGGTCGGAGAATTAGCCCGTGAAGTCAATCATTATTATGGTGAAAAACAGAAAAAAGCAGACGAAAAACCAAAGACAGTATCAGAGGAACTTGGAGATGTCTTTTTTGTATTGATTAGCATGGCAAATTCTTTAGAGATTGATTTAACCGAAGTTTTTGAAGAAAATATGGCCAAATTTAACAAGCGGGATCGCTATCGCTTTGAAAGAAAGGATGGGAAAACACATGATTAAAATAATTGTCGCTGGGTTTAAAGGACGGATGGGCAGTACTGCTACACAAATGGTCATAGAAACCGCAGACTTTGAATTAGTAGGTGTGTATGATCCTCATGAAGCACAAGAAACTGTTTCTTTCAATGATGAAACAGCAATTCCCGTTTTTCAGCGCTTAGAAGAAGTCCTAGCTGTCAAACCAGATGTTTGGATTGATTTTACGGTTCCTGAAGCCGCCTATCCAAATACACGTTTTGCGTTGGAACATGGTATGGCGCCAGTTGTTGGGACGACAGGCTTTACGGAGGAACAAATCAACGAATTGACAAACCTATCTCGAGAAAAAGCCATCGGCGGCTTAATTGCGCCAAATTTTGCAATTGGGGCAGTTTTAATGATGCAATTTGCCCAAAAAGCGGCACAGTATTTTCCGGATGTGGAAATCATTGAATTACATCATGATAACAAATTAGATGCACCAAGTGGAACGGCTATAAAAACTGCAGAAATGATTCAAGAAGTTCGGCCAGCAAAAAAACAAGGGAATCCGCAAGAGGTAGAATCAATACCAGGGGCACGCGGGGCTGATTTCGAAGGTCTGCGAATCCATAGTGTCCGCTTACCTGGTTTAGTGGCACACCAACAAGTCCAATTTGGCAGTGTAGGTGAAGGGCTCACTATTCGGCATGATTCTTATGATCGGCGTTCATTCATGACAGGAGTAGCGTTAGCTTGTCGGCAAGTGGTACAGAGAACAGAACTACTTTACGGATTGGAACAGATGCTATGAAATTGACAACTATTCCAAACGAATTTAAAGAAGCCGCTCCCGTTATTCGTGAAATCAATGCACAGGGCTTTGAAGCGTATTTTGTCGGGGGCAGTGTGCGTGATGCTTTATTAAATAAACCAATCCATGATGTCGATATTGCGACAAGTGCCTATCCAGAAGAAATTAAGCAAATTTTTAAACGAACCGTTGATGTGGGCATCGAACATGGCACAGTCCTTGTATTGATGGAAGACCAACAGTATGAAGTAACAACCTTTCGTACCGAGTCAACTTATCAAGACTTTCGCCGACCAGATGAAGTCACCTTTGTTCGCTCCTTGAAAGAAGACTTAAAACGGCGAGATTTTACGATTAATGCCTTGGCGCTTGACAGCACAGGCGAAATCATTGATTTATTTGATGGTATCGAAGATTTAACTAATCAAACCATTCGTGCAGTCGGCAATCCCCATGAGCGGTTTCATGAAGATGCTCTGCGGATGATGCGGGGCTTACGCTTTGCTAGCCAATTAGATTTTAAAATTGAAGAAAAAACCTTAGCTGCTATCGCTGAATTTCATCCTTTATTGGAAAAAATTTCAGTAGAACGCATTACAATTGAATTTGTAAAAATGCTTTTAGGGGTTAATCGACAAGGTGGCTTAGCTCCGTTTATTGAAACAGAATGCTATCAATATTGTCCCAAATTACGAGAACAAGGGGCTGGACTTTTTCGTTTAATGGACTTGCCTGCTCGTCAAATTGAAACAGAAGCAGAAGCGTGGACGTTACTTATCCAATCGTTGAATTTACCAGAAGCAGAAATTCGCTCCTTCTTAAAGGCTTGGAAACTTTCAAATCAATTAATCCAAAACGTTTCACAATTAGTACGCGGTTTGCGTTTTCGCTTGAGTAACGACTGGCAGCCAATGATGCTTTATGAATTAGGCGAAGAATCAGCAGTACTTGTTGAAAGGCTTTTATATTATTACCAACAAGAGAGTCAAGTACAAGTAACAAAAGAGTTAGTTAAGGCATTACCCATCCATCAAAGACATGAATTGGCCATCACAGGAAAAGACCTTTTAGCCGTCTTAGAAGAAACACCAGGCAAATGGTTAGGGGAACTGATTGCTGAAATCGAGCAACACGTTGTTGAAGGTAGCTTAGAGAATAAACAAGAAGTTCTGCTTTCGTTTGCCAAAAAACAACGTTCAAAAGGAGAGAAAGCATAATGCCAACAGAAATGTTTACAAAAGAATTCTTGGTGAAAGAATCACAAACGGCTAAAATGCTCGGTTCTGGTGACTTAGAAGTTTTAGGAACCCCTGCTTTAGCTGCCATGATTGAACAAACAGCCAAAGAAGCTGTGAAGGACCAATTATCAGTTGGGGAAACAACTGTCGGAACGGTGTTAGAATTGCGCCACTTATTTCCATCCGCGGTAGGGGCGACAATCGTTGTTACGATGACCAGCATTGAACAGACTGCACACAAAATACGCTATGAATTTGTTGCTTATGAAGGAGAACGACAAATTGCCAAAGGTTCTCACCAACGTGCAGTAGTTGAGATTGATTCTTTTTTAAAAAGAATAACAAAAGATTAAGAATCTACAGCGAAAGTTTGTGACCGTTTATCAAAAGTATGGTAAACTAATAATGTAAGAAATTATTTTTAAGTAAGGAGATTTGTGCTATGGCTAGAGAAATGACAGGACTTAAATTTTATTTCAGAAATGGTGAAACTTGGACGATTGATCGTCGTTTTATTGGTGATTTATGGATCAAACATATTACAACAAGTTTTGGCCGTATCCATGGTAGTGAATTTGTTGAAATTCATCCATGTGAAGGGTTCAAAATTGAAATTTTCCAAGAAGGAGATCATGTTCAAACCCACGATATTAACTTAGGTGGCTTAGAATTAGGGATGTTCTCTCGTGCTTTAAAATATGAAGATATCGAACGTATGGAAATTCTTTACAAAAATGGCACACCAGATTTAGTTTATTTCCCTTACAAAGATAAAACAGATGAGGGCTTGGATAACATCTATCAATCTACAAAAGTCAGCGAAAAAACTAAAAACTTATACATTGTTATCGACCCAACACAAACAGTTGACGATGTATACGCTGAAGAATTAAAATAATTTTTGCTCCACAGGAATCAGTGAAATGACTGGTTCCTGTGGCTTTTTTCAGTCTTTTGACGAATAAAATAACATTGGTTTTAATAGAATAGTCGAAAAAATAAGCGAATAAGTGTTGACACATGTTTTTTCTAGCGGTATACTGTTAACAATTCTTAATTAAATCAGTTTTGGAGTGATTCTTATGACAACAACGAAGAAAAACCATACACAACTGAATAACTTTTACTTTAGCTATTTTAGATAGGTTTGTATTCATAACATTATGGGTACAGACAACAAACGTTTGTATCTATAATGGCTAGGGAAATTTAAGATGACTTTCAGCCATGTAGATTTAAGAAAATCTATAGTGGCTTTTATATTGCTTTTTTGTAGGGTATTCACTGTAGATTTTTCTTAAAATTTACTGTGAATATCCTTTTTGTTTGGCCAAAAATTAGGATTTCAGAAACTTACTAAAAAAATTTCGTAAAGGAGCACACAGGATGAAAGAAATAACTGGAGCCACTCGTTTAGCTGGGCTATTCGCGAAACCCAGCCAACACAGTATTTCACCGTTGATTCATAATACAGCATTTCAAAATTTAGGAGTTGATGCTCGGTATCTGGCGTTTGACGTTGGACAAGAGACATTGCCACAAGCAATTGAAGCGATTCGAACGTTTCACATGTTAGGGGCCAACTTATCAATGCCCAATAAAGTGGCGGCTGTAAGTTATATGGATGAACTAAGTCCTACCGCTCAACTGGTTGGCGCAATTAATACGATTGTCAACAAAGATGGAAAACTTTACGGAGACAGCACGGATGGTACTGGTTTTATGTGGAGTTTGAAAGAGAAAAAGGTTGACGTTTTTCAGAATAAAATGACCATCTTAGGAACAGGTGGTGCAGCCTTATCAATCATTGCCCAAGCTGCTTTAGATGGCGTGAAAGAAATCGCCGTTTACAACAGGAAAAGCGCGGGGTTTAACGACAGTCAAAAAAAACTGGCAAATTTCACTGAACGAACCAACTGTGTAATCCATTTAAACGATTTAGCGGATACTGAAAAACTAGCAAAAGATGTTGCTGAAAGCGTCTTGTTAGTTAATGCAACGAGTGTGGGTATGCATCCACATGCGCATAGTAGTCCTATAGAAAATTATGCAATGATTCAACCGAAGTTATTCGTGTATGATGCTATTTATAATCCCAGAGAAACACAGTTATTAAAAGAAGCCCGTTTACGTGGCGCAGAAACAAGCAACGGCTTGGACATGCTACTTTATCAAGGAGCTGCTGCTTTTGAACAATGGACAGGACAAAAAATGCCTGTATCAGTCGTAAAACGTAAAATTGAAAATAGATAAAAAGAGCGCCGTTTAAAGGCATGAGGAGAGAATATAATGATCGTAATTATGAAAGAAAATGCAACCGAAAAGCAAATGAAACAAGTCATTGATTTAGTAACAGGTGCAGGCTTAACTACTCAAACAAGTCAAGATAATGGAAAAACAGTGATAGGCTTGATTGGTGATACAGAAAAATTAGTTGAAGCAGAGTTAACAGCATTAGAAGGCGTGGAGAAAAGTGTCCGCATTTCGTTGTCATACAAACTAACGAGTCGTTTATTTCATCCAGAGAATACAGTGGTTGATGTGAACGGTGTTAAAATCGGTGACGGCAGTATGACCATGATGGCGGGCCCTTGTTCAATCGAAAGCTTAGATCAGATTCGTGAATGTGCGCGAATTGCTAAAGCTGGCGGTGCAACAATTTTACGAGGTGGTGCATTCAAACCTAGAACGTCGCCATACGCTTTCCAAGGACTAGAAGAAGAAGGACTAAAATACATTCGCCAAGCGGCTGATGAATTAGATATGCAAGTCATTACAGAAGTAATGGATGAAGCGAATTTAGAACTTGTCGCAAAATACAGTGACATTTTACAAATCGGTGCGCGCAACATGCAAAATTTCAAGTTATTACAAGCGGTTGGTAAAACTGGAAAACCTATTGGCTTAAAACGCGGGATTGCTGGTACGATTGATGAATGGCTAAACGCAGCTGAATACATTGCTGCGCAAGGGAATTTCAATGTGATCTTCATTGAACGTGGGATTCGTACGTACGAAACCGCTACGCGCAATACACTTGATTTAAGTGCGGTGCCTTTAATTAAAAAATTAAGTCATTTTCCAATTATTGTTGATCCGAGTCATGGTGTTGGTATCTGGGATTTAGTACCGCCAATGGCCCGAGCAGGTGTTGCTTCAGGTGCGGACGGCTTGATTGTAGAAATTCACCCAGATCCAGCGAATGCGTGGTCAGATGGGCCACAATCCTTGAATGAAAAAACTTACCTACGTATGATGAAAGAAGTTCATATCATCGAAAAAGCAATGAAAGAAATTAATGCTTTAGAAGATTAGTAAAGACAGAGGAGTAGAGGACATGAAATTAACCGTAACGTTACCTACACATTCATATGATTTAACCATCGAAACAGGTGCCTTAGATAAAATTGGCACCTGGGTACGTAGCCTGTGGCAGCCACAACGGGTAGCGATTATTACCGATGAAACGGTGAATAAATTATATGGCGCAGCCGTTGAGAAAGAATTGCAAGCTGCTGGTTTTGAAACATCATTGATTGCTGTAGCGGCAGGTGAACAAAGTAAGAGCCTCGAAACAGCTCAGCTGCTTTATGATTTTTTAGCGGAACAGCAATTGACTCGAAGTGATGGTCTAATTGCTCTAGGTGGAGGTGTTGTGGGAGATCTAGCTGGATTTGTCGCTTCAACCTATATGCGCGGTATTCACTTTTTGCAAGTACCAACAACCTTACTGGCACAAGTAGATAGTAGCATTGGAGGTAAAACAGCGGTTAACACTAAAAAAGCCAAAAATCTTGTCGGTACTTTTGCCCAACCAGATGGGGTTTTAATTGATCCTAATACACTTAAAACATTAGAACCTAGACGTGTGCGTGAAGGAATTGCAGAAATTGTAAAATCAGCAGCTATCGCTGATGTTGAATTGTGGCACCGTTTATCCTCTTTGGAAAATGAACAAGATTTAGTGGCACATGCAGAAGAAATTATCACGGCCTGTTGCAAGATTAAACGTGATGTCGTCGAAGAAGATGAATTAGATTTGGGCTTACGTTTGATTCTGAATTTTGGGCATACGATTGGCCACGCATTAGAAAATACAGCTGGTTACGGGGTGATTGCTCACGGTGAAGGCGTTTCTTTAGGAATGATTCAAATAACTCAAGTCGCAGAACAACGAGGGCTTTCCCCACTTGGGACTACCCAAGAGTTGGTCACCATGCTAGAAAAGTTCGATTTACCAGTAACGACAGATCGTTGGCCAGAAGAACGTCTCTATCAAGCAATTACACATGATAAAAAAACACGTGGGGGACAGATTAAAATCATTGTCTTAGAAAAAATTGGTCAAGCGAAAATTGTCTCTTTACCAACGGAAGAAATTCGAGCATTTTTAAATAGAGAAGGAGGAATTTAAGATGCGCTTTATTACAGCAGGCGAATCACATGGACCTGAATTAACTGCTATTATTGAAGGCTTACCAGCCGGCTTGCCTTTAAGTAGCGAAGAGATTAACCGAGAATTAGCAAGACGTCAAGGCGGTTACGGTCGTGGGGGACGGATGAAAATTGAAAAAGACCAAGTACGTATTACTTCGGGTATTCGGCATGGTAAAACACTTGGCTCACCAGTAACGTTGATTGTCGAAAACAAAGACTGGAAAAATTGGACCTCCGTGATGTCAGTAGAGCCAGTTCCTGAAAAACAAAAGAAAATCCGCCGCGTCAGCAAACCACGTCCAGGACATGCTGATTTAGTCGGTGGAATGAAATATCAACATGATGATTTACGGAATGTTTTAGAACGGTCTTCGGCACGAGAAACAACGATGCGTGTGGCGATTGGTGCGGTTGCTAAAAAACTCTTAGCTGAATTGGATATCCAAGTTGCTGGGCATGTCGCGGTATTAGGTGGGATTGAAGCTACGATTCCTGAAAATTTAACGATTCGTGAAATTCAAGAACGATCTGAACAATCTGCCGTTCGCGTATTAGATCCTTCCGTAGAAGAAAAAATGAAAGAACTAATTGACCAAACCAAGAAAAATGGCGATACAATTGGTGGGGTAGTAGAAGTACTTGTGGGTGGCGTTCCAGCTGGCTTAGGTAGCTATGTTCAATGGGATCGTAAACTAGATGCCAAAATTGCGCAAGCTGTTGTAAGCATCAATGCTTTTAAAGGTGCTGAGTTTGGCATTGGATTTGAAATGGCGCAACGCCCTGGTAGTCAAGTGATGGACGAGATTGTTTGGGACGAAAGTACTGGTTATACCAGAACTTCCAACAATTTAGGCGGTTTTGAAGGAGGAATGACCAACGGAATGCCAATCATCGTTCGTGGTGTCATGAAACCTATTCCAACCCTTTATAAACCATTACAAAGCGTGAATATTGATACAAAAGAGCCTTATAAGGCCAGTGTTGAGCGCTCTGATAGCACGGCGGTACCGGCCGCTAGCGTTGTTTGTGAAGCCGTTGTTGCAACGGAAGTAGCGAAGGCTATGCTCGAAAAATTTGATAGTGACTCATTTGAACAAATGAAAGAAGCAGTGAAACGTTATCGTCTATATACTCAAAACTTTTAATGGAAGAAAGTCGCAAGTATATGGAGGGAAAAAATGAAGAAACGTATTTTAATCGTAGGATTAGGGCTAATCGGGAGTTCACTGGCTTTGTGTATCAAAAAAGGACATCCCAACAGTGAGATTATCGGTTTCGATAATCAAGCGGAGTCAACTGAATTTGCTAAGAAAACGGGTCTAATTGATGAGATAGCTGAATCTTTAACAAGTGGGGCAAGACGAGCAGAGATTATTTTTCTTTGTTCCCCAGTTAAAGCAACTTTAGTACAACTAGAAGAATTAAACCAATTGTCACTAGAAACTGCTCTGATCACAGATGTGGGTAGTACCAAGGTGGAAATTAATCAGTTAGCAACAAAGCTTAACATGAAAAATTTTATTGGTGGTCATCCAATGGCTGGTTCACATAAATCCGGCGTAACAGCCGCTGATGAACGTTTGTTTGAAAATGCCTACTATATTTTTACCGATGACCATGGCGAAAAAAACAAACAGATTCAGGAGTTACAAACGTTACTAAAAGGAACGCATGCGAAGTTTATTACGATGCCTGCACAGGAACATGATGAAATTACTGGTGCTCTAAGTCACTTGCCACATATTGTTGCCGCAGCGTTAGTGAACGAAAGTCAGCAACTGAATACCACTTACCCTAGAGCGCAGCAGCTAGCGGCTGGAGGATTCAGAGATATTACTCGAATTGCTTCCTCTGATGCAACGATGTGGACGGATATTTTATTAAGCAATCGCTTAGTATTATTGGACTTACTAGAAAATTGGCAAAAAGAGATGACTACTGTTTGCCAATGGTTAACAGAAAAAAATGCCCCAGCTATTCGTAATTTTTTTGATAAGGCCAAAGAAACACGTGCTCAGTTGCCCATTCATAAAGAAGGCGCAATCCCAGCTTTCTATGATCTGTTTGTTGATGTACCAGATCAACCAGGAATCATTGCTGAAATTACGCAAATTTTAGGCGAAGCGGACCTTTCTCTTACAAATATTAAAATTTTAGAAACGAGAGAAGAAATCTATGGGATTCTTCAATTGTCTTTTAAAAATCAACCAGACTGCCAAGCTGCAAAACAAATTTTATCTAAAAAAACGAACTATACGTGTTACGAAAAATAAGAGGTGATGAGGGTGCAACTACGTACAAATGTGAAACATTTACAAGGGACTCTGATGGTTCCTAGCGACAAATCGATTTCCCATAGAAGTATTATGTTTGGAGCGATTTCTTCTGGAAAAACGACGATTACAAATTTTCTAAGAGGCGAAGATTGTTTAAGTACCTTAGCGGCGTTTCGTTCTTTAGGTGTGAACATTGAAGATGACGGGACGACAATCACCGTTGAGGGGCAAGGATTTGCAGGTTTAAAAAAGGCGAAGAATACAATTGATGTTGGAAATTCAGGGACAACAATTCGTCTGATGCTGGGCATTTTAGCTGGCTGTCCCTTTGAAACGCGCCTAGCTGGTGATGCGTCTATTGCTAAACGACCGATGAATCGTGTGATGCTTCCTTTAAACCAAATGGGAGCGGAATGTCAAGGGGTTCAGCAAACGGAGTTTCCGCCAATTTCTATTCGCGGGACTCAAAATTTGCAACCGATTGACTACACAATGCCTGTTGCAAGTGCTCAAGTTAAATCGGCTATTTTATTCGCCGCTTTGCAAGCCAAGGGCACTTCTGTAGTGGTTGAGAAAGAAAAGACACGTGATCATACAGAAGAGATGATTCGACAATTTGGTGGGACGCTTGAAGTAGACGGTAAAAAAATTATGTTAACTGGACCGCAACAATTAACAGGTCAAAATGTGGTAGTTCCTGGTGATATCTCTTCTGCAGCTTTCTTTTTAGTTGCGGGTTTAGTAGTCCCAGATAGCGAGATACTTCTGAAAAATGTTGGCTTAAATCAAACGCGGACAGGTATTTTAGATGTGATTAAAAACATGGGTGGTTCCGTCACTATTTTAAATGAAGATGAGGCCAATCACTCTGGCGATTTACTTGTAAAAACGAGTCAATTAACAGCTACAGAGATTGGTGGCGCTATTATCCCACGTTTAATTGATGAGTTACCGATTATTGCTTTGTTAGCTACTCAGGCTACTGGCACGACAATCATTCGAGATGCAGAAGAATTGAAAGTCAAAGAAACCAATCGGATTGATGCAGTAGCGAAAGAATTAACAATTTTAGGCGCCGACATCACGCCTACTGATGATGGCTTAATTATACATGGACCAACTTCTTTACATGGTGGAAGAGTTACCAGTTATGGGGATCATCGTATCGGGATGATGTTACAAATTGCTGCATTACTTGTAAAAGAAGGCACTGTTGAATTAGATAAGGCTGAAGCAGTTTCAGTTTCTTATCCAGCATTTTTTGACGACTTAGAACGTTTAAGTTGTTAACGAAGGAGGATAACGAACCATGGAAAGCATTGTTTTAATTGGTTTCATGGGTGCGGGTAAAACAACTATCGGCCAAAGTTTGGCCAATAAACTAAAGATGCCTCATCTTGATTTAGATACAGCGTTAATTGAAAAAATAGGACGCTCAATTCCTGACTATTTCGAAAAATATGGTGAAGCAGCTTTCCGAGAACAGGAAACCCAACTTTTAAAGGAGCTGTCAAAAAATACAGCCGTCCTTTCAACTGGGGGCGGGATTGTTGTCGGACCAGAAAATCGTAGCTTATTAAAATCTTTTCAGCAAGTGATTTATTTACATGCGACACCAGAAGAGCTGTTAAAAAGAATCGCAGAAGATACTGAAAACCAACGCCCCTTAGCTATAGAACGTTCTTCAAAAGAAATCATTACTTTGTTTGAGTCTCGTAAAAATTTTTATGAAGAATGTGCGAAGATGACAATTGATACGACCAATCGCTTGCCAGAAGAAATTATCAATGAAATTCTGCAACAATTAAAGGAGTAGAGAAACGATGAAAGTTGGTTATTTAGGTCCGATTGGTTCCTTTACGTACAGTGCAACGTTGGCTGCTTTTCCTGATGCTACATTGATACCGTACGCATCGATTCCAGCTTGCTTGAAAGCAATTGAACAGCAAGAAGTGGCATGTAGCATTATTCCAATAGAAAACACGATTGAAGGAACTGTTAACGCATCGATAGATTATTTGTATCATCAAGCGCAGTTACCTGTCCAAGCAGAGTTAGTTTTACCGATTCAACAACAATTAATGGTGGCAAAAGAGAATCAAGCGATTTGGCAACAAAGTCAGAAAATTTTATCACATCCGCAAGCATTAGCTCAATCGCAGATGTTTCTAGAGAAAAACTTTCCAGAAGCGATTTTAGAAGCAACGCCTTCAACAGCTTACGCCGCCAAATACATTGCAGAACATCCAGAATTACCTTTTGCAGCTATTGCACCAAAACTTTCTGCGGAAATGTATGATTTGACCATTGTTGAAAAAAATATACAAGATTTATCGGTAAATCAAACCCGATTTTGGGTTCTTGGTTCTGAAAATTTAGCGATTTCTTTCCCGCTATCTGAGAAAAAAATAACGTTGGCGATTACGATGCCAAGTAATGTTCCTGGCTCTTTACACAAAGCATTAAGCGTGTTTAGTTGGCGAGGGATTAATCTTAGCAAAATAGAATCGCGGCCGTTGAAAACAAAGCTCGGAGAGTACTTCTTTTTAATGGACTTAGTGAATGATCAACCAGAAAAACTAATTGAAGCAGCTTTAACAGAACTGGAACTGATTGGCGCAGAAATAAAAATTTTAGGGGATTACCCGATCTATGTTTTGTCCACACTTTAAAGAGTTAAAAATGAAAATGAAGCTTACTTATTAGATAAAGTGAGTTTCATTTTTTATTAAATTACATATTTGTAATAGGAATTTCCTGCGAAATGAGGTATCCTAAGAAAGGTGATAAAACACAGAGGTAAAGGAGTGACACGATGAGTCGTGTAGATCGTTATAAACATATTCATGAAAAATCGAGACCAGCAGAGCATAAAAAGACCTTTAATCCCCGAAAATCAATGGGTGAACATAGAGAAGAAGAACCAGAAGAACTAGCTGAAAGCCTTCAAGAGCCAGTTTACGAAGACAGCTATACTGAGGACAGTCGCAGAAGTGAGAGGCGACATCAAACAGATTCAGGTGGTGGCAACGGTTCTGACCAACCACCCCGCGGAAAAAAAGACAAGAAACCAAAAAAGAAACGTAAAAAATCAAAAACAAAACGCTTTTTCAAATGGCTAGTGATCCTATTGATTCTGTTATTTGCCTATAGTACAGTCATGTTTTTAAAAGGAAAATCTGCAGCAGAACATGATGACTCGTTGCCTCAAGAAAAAGTAGAAACATTTAATGGTGTCAAAAGTAGCAATGGGGCTAAGAATATTTTAATTCTTGGCAGCGATACACGTGGGGAAGATGCTGGACGAGCCGACACAATAATGGTTCTCCAACTAAATGGACCATCAAAAAAACCGAAATTAATTTCATTTATGCGTGATACATTCGTGGACATTCCTGGTGTCGGGCCGAATAAAATTAATGCCGCATACGCTTATGGCGGTGCTGAATTGGTTCGTGAAACGTTAAAACAAAACTTTAATTTAGATACGAAATATTATGCTAAGGTAGATTTCCAATCATTTGAAAAAATTGTTGACTCTATGTTTCCAAAAGGTGTCAAAATCGATGCAGAAAAATCACTGAATTTAGATGGTGTTGATATTGAAAAAGGGCAACAGGTCATGGATGGACATGTCTTACTTCAATACGCTCGCTTTAGGATGGATGAAGAAGGCGACTTTGGTCGGGTTCGTCGCCAACAACAAGTTATGTCAGCTGTAATGAGCCAAATGAAAAACCCAATGACTTTATTAAGAACCCCAGAATCACTTGGGAAATTAGTCGGCTATATGTCGACAGATGTGCCTGTTAGTTTCATGTTAACGAACGGACCATCATTGCTGATTAAAGGAAAAGCAGGGGTTGAGTCATTATCGGTTCCGGTACCAGATTCTTGGAATTTTGGTGAATCCTCTTATGCAGGCAGTATTTTAGAAGTAGATGAACAAAAAAATGCTGACGCCATCGAAAAATTCCTGAACGAATAAGGAAAGCATTTTAAAATATCCTTTTTTATGCTATATTAGAAACAACGTGGAAAATTAGTGAAACGAGGTTACAAAATGAAAATTGCTATTGTGACAGATAGTACAGCTTATTTACCCGAGCGCATTAAAGATCATCCGAATCTTTTTGTAATTCCCATCCCAGTCATTTTAGATGGAAAAATATACAACGAAGGCATTGACATTGAAGCAGATGAATATTATGCATTGCTAAATAATAGTAAAGAATTTCCGACGACTTCACAACCTGCTTTAGGAGAAGTGTTAGAGCTTTACAAATCAATCGCTGAACAAGGGTACGACACCATCATCAGCATTCATCTTTCTTCAGGAATCTCTGGTTTTGTTCATACATTGCACGGACTTACTGATGAAATCCCAGGCGTTGCTTTGTATCCATATGACTCAAAAATTACAAGTATGCCAATGGGACACATGGTAGAAGCTGCTTTAGATTTAACAGAAGAAAAAGCCAGCTTAGAAGAAATTTTTGCCAAATTAGATTTAATTCGTGATAATACGTATGCATATCTAATTGTAGAAGATCTGAACAACTTAGTTCGTGGCGGTCGCTTAACGAATGGCGCAGCCTTGATCGCTGGGCTATTGAAGATTAAACCTATCTTGACTTTTGAAGATGGAAAAATTGTATTATTTGAAAAAATCCGTTCAACAAAGAAAGCTTTTGCTCGTGCAGAAAAGATTATTGGTGAACGAAACGCAGGGATTGAAGCACCAGTTAAACTGTATGTGATTCATGCTAATAACCGCATCGTTGCTGAAAAAGAACAAGCAAAATTACAAAAGCTATACCCAAATGCAGAAATTGAAATCGGTCATTTTGGTCCAGTTATTGGGACCCATCTAGGGGAAAAAGCAATTGGTTTAGCGATTTCAGCTCAATAATAAAAGATGAGACAAAAGTAAACTACTTCTGTCTCATCTTTTATTCTATTATTTTGTCGTTTGCTGCTGTTACTCAGCCGAATACTTTTTGTTTATAAGAAAATGTAAAATTACTCCTTTTTATTAGAAAATATCTTGCAAATTAAGCAATTCCTTACAAAGTAATGTATACTAAGGAAGAGGAGGCGGTTAAATGAAAAGAAATATAGCCTTGTTGCAAAGCGAAAAAATGAAAAAAGTTCAAGCTTTAGCAAACTACTACCAAGAATCAATTGACTTACCGCCTGGAAAAAACCGTGAGGCGGTTATCAAAAAGATTAACGAATCAAAAAAAGAAATTAAAGAAATAAATGATATATTAACAGATATTCAAAAGAAAAAGAAATAAAGGAGTCGTTTGTGATTATCGATGGATTTACGTTATTGCTATTTTTATTTGTCGTCGTTATGTATGGTTACTTTTACTTCGTACGTAAAAGTATTGTAATTCCGGCTACAAAACATCCTACAACAAAATATCTAGTTGCTTTTTTTAGTTTAATGATTCTGGCCAATGCATTTTCGGCAGGAGATAAAATTGAAATGATTCGAAGTGTGTTATATATTTTGATTATTTTCAGTTTTCTTTACGATGCAAGAGGTTTTGCGGAGGACTGTATTATTACGCATCCTTTTGACAATCGGGGCACGGCCTTTAAAGATATCGAAAAGATTGTCCTTGTTCAAAAGTCGAACGGTATTCGTTTAGGGTATTTAAAAAAAGGCAGAAGAGGGGTGGTTTTACGCTTTTCTGCGCCACTAGAAGAAATGGTTCTTTTTCTTTCAACACGGATGAATGAAGAGGCAGAAATTGATATTATTGTTAATGAAGATTAACCATGTTCAGCTCCTAGAAATCAGCTTTT
This sequence comes from Enterococcus sp. DIV1328a, assembly GCF_050536905.1. Taxonomy (NCBI): domain Bacteria; kingdom Bacillati; phylum Bacillota; class Bacilli; order Lactobacillales; family Enterococcaceae; genus Enterococcus; species Enterococcus sp. DIV1328a. Next base: position 1,282,411 of record NZ_CP172912.1, read on the forward strand.
CCCGCGTTAAGTTTTGTCTGAATTTCTTTTAAAAAAAAGAAAGCAATTTTGCTTGTACTTTTGGTAAAATTTGTTATAATTAGTCAGATTAAATTTTGGAAGGAAGTTGTTTCGGTGAGTGAAGAATTTGAAAAGTGTGTCGCTGACTTGAAAAAGAAATATCAAGCAATCCCTGAAGAAAAACGACAACACTTTGCAGAACGTATGCAAAAGAAAAATTTCTTACGCTACAAAAAAATTGAATTAATTAAAGGAGAACTTCTTCGTTTAGAAGCACGACGCGCTCAATTGGAACTTTGCGAACGCAGTTCTGAGTTAGAAGAAGTTGAAAAGAAAATTATTCTTAAAAAGAAAAAATTACTTAAATGTTTTGATCGGTAAGTCAATAAAAATTTAATATAGAAGGGAATGATAGGATGGAATTTACCTTTCTAATCATTGTTTTTGCACTGTCTATTACCTTCTCAAACATATTCAACCGGATTGTTCCCGTCATTCCGCTGCCAATTGTGCAAATTATTGTAGGCGTTCTAATTGGTTTAACTAAAATGGGGCAGGAAATTGAATTTGAGCCTGAAGTGTTTTTAGTAATGATTATTGCACCGCTTTTATTTAGAGAAGGGGAGCTAATCAATCTGAAAGCAATGATGAAAAATTTCGGGATGATTCTTTTCTTGGCCTTTTTTGGTGTGTTAATTACCTTAGTCGGAGTCGGCTGGACCCTGCATATGATTTTGCCTACTTTACCATTAGCCGCTTGCTTCGCTTTTGGGGCGGCTTTAGGGCCAACGGATGCGGTGGCGGTAGGTTCGTTATCAGGTCGAATTGACATTCCTGAACGTTCGATGAACATTTTATCTGGTGAAGGACTCATTAATGATGCATCAGGCGTTACAGCCTTTCAATTTGCATTAGCGGCTTTATTAACGGGGTCATTTTCGCCGGTGGAAGCGGCAGGGACCTTGGTTATTTCCAGTATTGGTGGAGCGGTAGTCGGAATCGTGTTAGTTCTATTAAAACAGCAAATTGTTCATTTACTTGAAACTGCGGTGGCAAAAGATGTTACAGGCTACTTGTTGATTGAATTACTCTTGCCATTTATTGCTTATTTAATTTCAGAGTTGATTGGCGTTTCTGGAATTATTGCCGCTGTGATTGCTGGAATTATGCAAGCGTCTAGTTTGAAAAAAGTTTCGCTTTTTGAAGCAGAACTGTCAAATGTTGGCGAAAGTATTTGGAGTATGATTGAGTTCACCTTAAATGCCTTAGTTTTCTTATTCTTAGGAATTGAACTTTCTCAAGTGTTTTCGCCAATTTGGATTGACCAACAATATTCAAACTGGTTCCTACTAATGGTTGTTCTAATTATTAGCGCCGTTGTCTTTTTGATTCGTTTCTTAGCCATTTTCAGTGTTTACACGCTTCAACATGGCCTTAAGAAAGTTAAAAACGCAATGAATGAAATGCTGATTTTAACTTTTGGCGGTGTTAAAGGAACAGTGAGTTTAGCTACCATCTTTATTTTGCCAACAGCGATTAACGGCGAGCATTTTAAAGAACGACCGTTATTACTATTCATTACGGCTTGTGTTATTTTGGTGACTCTGATTGGTGGGATTCTAGTTTTACCATTTTTAACTGATTCAGAGACGGAAGTGGAAAATGAAGAGTCAGTCGAAATTGATTTATTACGTGATGTCATTGATGTCTTAAAACAGCAAAATGAAGAGAATCCTCGTGGTGAAATGAATGCGGTCATTGAAAATTATCAAGATCGTTTAAAAGAATTGTATACCGAGCAGCTAAGTGCAGAACGAAAACAAGAAGTGCAAGAGTTGCGGACGTTAATTGTGTCCATTGAACGAGACGGCCTAGAAGAAAGTCTGAAACAAGGAGAAATTAGTGTCAGAAGTTATCGTATGTATCAACGCTTGATTACACGGATGCAACGGTCGATTGCCAAACAATTATTATCGATTGTAGGCTTTTGGTTATTATTTGCTCGACAAATCATTTCGATTCTTTTACATCCTAAGTTATTTTTCAATCGTGGTGAAGCTTCTGAAGAAGAAAAAGAATTACGAAATGAAGAACTAGAAAATATTCGCCAAGTTTTTCTAAGAAATTCTCAAGTTATTCTGAAGAGTTTAGATAATTTGCGCGGTGTCTATGATGATGATTTAATTGATTTCTTCATTGACGGACGCTTGGATTTAGCCCATAAGTTTGAAAAAGGCGAATTTATTGATTCGTATATTGTTCATACGGAGACAGACTATGTCAAAGACCTATTATTAGGCTTCCAAGAAGAACGACGGATGATTGATCATTACGAACAATCTGAACGCATTTCAATTATCGAAGCGAACGAGTTACGAAAAAATGTCAATTTATTAGAGAGTTATTCGATTAGCGGCGAAGTGAATAATGTTCCGCTGAAACGATTTGTTAAAAATTTTAATAAAGAATAAGTAATAGTGTATGAGATGAAACCAAGACGATTTTTATCTCATGCACTTTTTTTATAATCCAATTTTTGATACAATAAGCAAGACCAAAATAGAAGGAGTTGGTAGTGTCGGTGAAAGAATTAAAAGTAACAGATTTAACCAAAACATATGGGGAAAAAACACTATTTGATCATCTTTCTTTTTTGATTCATGAAAAAGATCGCATTGGTTTAATTGGGATTAACGGCACAGGGAAAACCAGTTTATTAAATATTATTGCTGGCGTAGATAGCGGTGATGGTGATCTTGCTGCGATTCAGCAGCCAAGTGATTATCAAATTGGGTACCTTTCCCAGAATCAAACATTTGACGAGAATATTACGATTGCAGAAGCCGTGTTTCAGGGAGACAGCCCAATCATAAAAGCGGTCAAAAATTATGAATTAGCGTTAGCTGCTTTAAGTGAGAATGGTTTAGACGAAGGGGTTCAAAGACGTTACACGCAAGCAGAAGAAGCCATGAATAAACAAGATGCTTGGACAGCAGATACCAATGCAAAAATTATTTTACAAAAATTAGGCATTCCCACATTGGAAAAGAAAATAGGTGAGCTTTCTGGTGGGCAGTTAAAACGAGTAAGCTTGGCGCAAGTCTTAATTGAAGCGCCTGATTTACTGTTATTGGATGAACCAACGAACCATCTGGATTATGAAACGATTGAATGGCTGGAAAACTTTTTAAATAACTATCGTGGTGCGGTTTTAATGGTGACCCATGACCGTTACTTTTTAGATCGAGTAACCAATCGGATTTTCGAACTTTCTTTTGGAAAACTGTATGAATACAAAGGAAACTATGAAACGTATGTGATGGAAAAAGCCGAACGTGAACGTGTCGCTGTAGAACAAGAAGAAAAAAGAAAACGCCTCTTCAAACAAGAACTAGCGTGGATGCGAGCAGGCGTTCAAGCACGAGGAACGAAACAGCAAGCAAGAATTGATCGGTTTCAGGATTTAAAAGAAAACTTGCATCAGGTACAAACCAATGGCACCTTAGAAGCAGACTTTGCCACGCAGCGTTTAGGGAAAAAAGTTCTGGAAATCAAGGAAGGAAATTATGCCATTGATCATAAACAGCTTTTGAAAGACTTTAATTTACTCATTCAAGCAAACGATCGAATTGGCATTACTGGTAAAAACGGTGCAGGCAAATCCACATTATTAAATATTTTAGCTGGCCGCATTCCTTTAGAGAGTGGTCTATATAGTATCGGTGAAACCGTCCGAATTGGCTATTATACCCAGCAAAACGAAGAAATGGATCCTAATCAACGGATGATTGCTTATTTGCAAGAAGCAGCAGAAGAAGTGAAACGCAGTGATGGAAGCAGCGTTGGGGTCGCTGAAATGTTAGAGCGCTTTTTATTTCCTCGTTTTATGCATGGTACACTGATTGGCAAACTGTCTGGTGGAGAAAAACGCCGGTTATATCTCTTAAAATTATTAATTAGTCAGCCTAACGTGTTATTATTGGATGAGCCAACCAACGATTTAGACATTGATACGTTGACCATTTTAGAAGATTATATTCAAACGTTCAAAGGAGCGGTAATTGCGGTTTCTCATGACCGTTATTTCTTGGATAAAACAATGGACAAATTGTTAGTTTTTCAAGGAAATGGTCAGATCCTATCATTTTATGGCACGATGAGTGAATATTTGGCGAACCAAAAAGAACAAGAAAAGGTCAAAGAAAAACCACTCAATAAACCAGTAAAAGAAGCATCGACAGAAAAGAAAGAAAAAACAAAGCTGACTTATATGGAACAAAAAGAGTGGGCAACAATTGAAGAAGATATCACACAATTAGAAACGAAATTAGAAACATTAACTGAAGAAATGAATCATCAGGGTGATGATTTTGTTCGTTTACAAGAATTGCAAGAAGCAGTAACAGCAACGGAACAATTGTTAGAAGAAAAAATGAATCGTTGGGAATACTTGAGTGAATACGCGGATTAAGAGACGGAGGGAATAAGATGGAAGAAGCATACTTAGCGCTAGGAAAAAAGATTTTAGAAGAAGGTCATTTTAAAGAAGACCGTACAGGAACTGGGACGTATAGTTTATTTGGCTATCAAATGCGTTTTGATTTGGCCAAAGGATTTCCCTTACTAACAACCAAACGAGTACCGTTTGGCTTGATTAAAAGTGAGTTATTGTGGTTTTTAAAAGGCGACACGAATATTCGCTATTTGTTAGAGCGAAATAATCATATTTGGGATGAATGGGCGTTCGAACGTTACGTAAAAAGCGCAGATTATCAAGGACCAGACATGACGGATTTTGGGCATCGTGTCTTACAAGATCCAGCGTTTGCAGAACAATACAAAGAAGAACATCAAAAATTCTGTGATGCCATTTTAAATGATGCAGAGTTTGCAGAAAAATATGGTGAATTAGGGAATATTTATGGTGCGCAATGGCGTCACTGGGAAACCAAAGATGGTAGCTTTATCGATCAATTAGCTAATGTGATTGAAATGATTAAAACCAATCCTGATTCTCGCCGTTTAATTGTTTCCGCTTGGAATCCAGAAGATGTGCCTTCAATGGCGTTGCCGCCTTGTCACACTATGTTTCAATTTTATGTAAATGAAGGAAAATTAAGCTGTCAACTTTATCAGCGCAGTGCCGATGTTTTTTTAGGTGTTCCTTTTAACATTGCAAGCTATGCTTTATTGACACATCTGATTGCACATGAAACAGGTTTAGAAGTGGGGGAGTTTGTACACACGCTAGGAGATGCCCACTTATATCAAAATCATGTGGAGCAAATGCAAGAACAATTATCACGAGAAGTTCGTTCTTTTCCAACGCTCGTTTTGAATCCAGACAAGGCTTCTGTTTTTGATTTTGATATGGAAGATATTAAAGTAGAAGGCTATGACCCACATCCAACGATTAAAGCGCCGATTGCCGTATAAAAAAGGAGAGAGAAGCTATGTTAGCAGCTATTTGGGCCCAAGATGAACAAGGAGTGATTGGTAAAGAAGGCAAATTGCCTTGGCATTTACCCAACGACTTGAAATTTTTCAAGGAAAAAACAATTCATAATACATTGGTCTTAGGACGTGCAACTTTCGAAGGCATGGGATGTCGTCCGTTACCAAATCGAACAACGATTGTTCTTACCAGTAATCCGGATTACCAAGCTGAAGGCGTTTTGGTTATGCATTCCGTAGAGGAAATTCTTGCGTATGCTGACAAGTATGAAGGCGTGACCGTTATTGGTGGAGGTTCTGTCGTTTTTAAAGAACTGATTCCCGCATGCGATGTCTTATATCGGACGATGATTCATGAAACATTTGAAGGCGATACCTTCTTTCCAGAAATTGACTGGTCTGTTTGGGAAAAAGTTGCCACTGTTCCCGGCGTCGTGGACGAGAAAAATCTTTATGCACATGACTATGAAACGTATCATCGAAACGATAAATAATAAAATGAAGGGAGGCATGAGCAATGCCGACATTGAAAGAAAAAATTATTCAAGAGAGTCAACGTTTAGGCATCGATAAAATCGGCTTTACTCATGCTGAACCATTTATTGAATTAGAAGATTCTCTGCATGAACAACGAGAGCGAGGATATAACTCGGGGTTTGAACATCAAAATGTGGAAGAACGAATTTACCCAGAAAAAACGTTTGAGCATCCTAAAAGTATTATCTCCATTGCTTTAGCTTATCCCACCAAAGCTCAGGAAAAAATGCCTAGAGATGAAAAGCGTGGACAATTTGCGCGAGCCTCTTGGGGAATTGATTATCATCACATTTTGCAGGATCGGTTGCAAAAATTAATTGCTTTTATTGAAGAGCAAGCTGCCACTGAAGCAGAAAAAGAACACTGGCGCTTTCGGCCACAAGTAGATACTGGCGAATATGTTGACACCGCTGTTGCTCAGCGGGCGGGTTTAGGATTCATTGGTAAAAATGGTCTACTGATTACCGAAGAATTTGGTTCCTTTGTATATTTAGGTGAGGTGACCACCAACATTCAATTTGAACCAGATGAACCTGTTCCAAATGGTTGCGGTGATTGTACTCGTTGTATCACAGGGTGTCCTACAGGGGCTTTGTTAGGGGACGGTCGAATGAATGCTCAAAAATGTTTGTCTTATCAAACGCAAACAAAAGGCATGATGCCTGAAGAGTATCGAAAAAAAATGCGTAACGTCATTTATGGTTGCGACATTTGTCAGCTGGTTTGCCCTTATAATAAAGGAAAAGATTTTCATTTTCATGAAGAGATGGAACCAAAGATTGAAGAAGTTTATCCCAAATTAGCACCGTTATTAACTATTTCCAATAAAGAGTTTAAACAGCAATTCGGACACTTAGCAGGCTCTTGGCGTGGTAAAAAACCATTGCAACGGAATGCTTTAATTGCGTTAGCGAATTTGGGCGGCCGTGAAGCTATCCCACAAATTATTCTCTGTTTAAATGATCAGCGTCCTGTCATTCGCGGAACAGCTGCTTGGTCGTTAGGTCAGCTCGCAAAAAGAGAACCCGAGCAAAGTTTAGAAGCTTTAAATTATCTACTTTCTGTAGAAACTGAAGAAGAGGTTATCGAGGAAGCCCAAAAGGCTATTCACTTGTTAACAAGCAAAAAAGGAAGCCGCTCAACGGAGTGACTTCCTTTTTTTATTAAATATGATTGCGATATAAACCAACAACTTTACCTAAAATTGTAACGTTATCTAAAAGAATAGGCGCTAATGCATCATTTTCAGGCTGCAAGCGGATATGATCTACTTCTCGGAAGAATCGTTTACAGGTTGCTTCATCTTCATCGGTCATTGCGATTACGATGTCGCCATTATTGGCATTCGATTGCTTACGAACAATCACTTGGTCGCCATCTAGAATACCTGCGTTAATCATACTTTCTCCTCGAATCGTCAACATAAATAAAGCATTTTCTTCTGTACGTAAATCAGGAGGTAACGGGAAGAAATCTGATGCTTCTTCCACCGCTAAAATTGGTTCACCAGCAGTTACGACACCTAACATCGGAATAGTTGTCGGTTGAATCCCAATCTTTTCCAAGCCTTCTGGTGTTAATTCGATTGCTCGCGGTTTTGTTGGGTCACGTAAGATTAGACCCTTTTTTTCAAGACGAGCTAAATGTCCGTGAACGGTAGAAGTTGAGGATAAATCAACAGCCTTCCCAATTTCGCGAACGGTTGGCGGATAGCCCTTTAATTCGACTTGTTCGTATATATATTTAAGTACTTCTAATTGTCTTGTTTCTGTACGTTTCGCCAAAACCCGCACCTTCTTTCAATTGATAAAATTAGTGTACCATAAAATGCGAACGAAATCAAACAAGCGTTCGTGTTTTATAAATATCAGAATATAGTTGTTTTTTTAAGGCAGTTCTTATAATATAGACAGTGAGAGTAAGGAGGGATTTTGATGTTATCGAAAGAAAAAATTGCCCGTATAAATGAATTAGCGAATAAAGCAAAAGTGGAAGAACTTAGTGCGAAAGAAAAAGTCGAACAACAAGAATTACGTAAAGAGTATTTAGAAGCATTTCGTGGAGGGATGCGTCACCATATCGAAGGAATGAAGGTCGTGGATCAAGAAGGGACCGATGTGACTCCTGAAAAACTAAAACAAATTCAACGTGAAAAAGGACTTCACAACAGAAAGTAATTGCTTTCATTGTCGAAATAAGCTACACTATGAATAAAGGTAAAAAAAACCTAAATTAGGAGATGATTTTTTTGTTTGACAAGACAGATCAATTGGGCGTTAATACAATCCGGACATTAAGTATTGAAGCCGTACAAAAAGCGAACTCAGGACATCCTGGTTTACCAATGGGTGCTGCCCCAATGGCGTATGCACTTTGGACAAAACATTTAAAGGTGAACCCAACAACTTCTAGAAACTGGGTTGATCGTGATCGTTTTGTACTTTCAGCAGGCCACGGCTCTGCAATGTTGTACAGCTTATTACATCTATCAGGATACAACGTAACAATTGACGATTTGAAAAATTTCCGTCAATGGGATAGTAAAACACCAGGGCATCCAGAAGTGCACCACACAGATGGTGTTGAAGCAACAACAGGACCTCTAGGACAAGGGATTGCTATGGCTGTTGGTATGGCAATGGCTGAAGCGCATTTAGCTGCAACTTATAATCGTGATAGTTTCCCTATTATGGATCATTACACGTACGCAATTTGTGGTGACGGCGATTTAATGGAAGGTGTTTCTCAAGAAGCAAGTTCAATGGCTGGTCATATGAAATTAGGTAAATTAATTGTCTTGTACGATTCAAATGACATCTCATTAGATGGACCAACTTCTAAAGCCTTTACTGAAAATGTTGGGGCTCGTTATGAAGCATACGGATGGCAACATATTTTAGTTAAAGACGGCAATGATTTAGATGAAATAGAGGCTGCGATTGAAGCGGCTAAAGCTGAAACAGATAAACCAACACTGATTGAAGTTAAAACAGTCATTGGTTACGGAGCACCAAAAGAAGGAACATCTTCCGTTCACGGCGCGCCAATTGGTGAAGAGGGCATTACAGCGGCTAAAGCTGTTTATGGTTGGGAATACCCTGACTTTACTGTGCCAGAGGAAGTCGCTGCTCGTTTTAAAGAAACGATGATTGACGAAGGCCAAAAAGCAGAAGCGGCTTGGAATGAGATGTTTAAGAACTATGAACATGCGCATCCAGAATTAGCCAAACAATTTAAAGAAGCTTTTGCCAACCAATTACCTGAAGGTTGGGAACAAGAATTACCTAAATATGAACTAGGAACAAGTGCCGCAAGTCGTGTAACAAGTAAAGAAACGATTCAAGCTATTTCAAAAGTTGTTCCAAGTTTCTGGGGCGGTTCAGCTGATTTATCTGCCTCAAATAATACAATGGTTGCTGCAGAAAAAGATTTCGAACCTGGTCAATACGAAGGCCGTAATATTTGGTTTGGTGTTCGCGAATTTGCAATGGCTGCAGCAATGAACGGGATTCAATTACACGGTGGTAGCCATGTTTATGGCGGGACATTCTTCGTCTTTACTGACTACTTGCGTCCAGCAATCCGTTTAGCCGCTTTACAAAAAGTTCCTGTAACTTACGTCTTAACGCATGACTCTGTTGCGGTGGGTGAAGATGGGCCAACACACGAACCAATTGAGCAATTAGCAAGTGTTCGTTGCATTCCAAATGTTCATGTGATTCGTCCAGCAGACGGCAATGAAACTGTTGCTGCTTGGAAAATTGCTATGAATTCTACGGAAACACCAACTATTTTAGTTCTAAGTCGTCAAAACTTACCTGTTTTAGAAGGAACGTTAGAACACGCTTCTGATTCTGTTCAAAAAGGTGCTTATGTATTGTCACCACAAAAAGGTGAACAACCAGCAGGGATTTTAATTGCGACTGGTTCTGAAGTAAATCTAGCGGTGGAAGCACAAGCGAAATTAGCGGAAGAAGGCATCGATGTATCTGTCGTGTCAATGCCAAGTTTTGATTTATTTGAAAAACAATCTGCTGAATATAAAGAAAGTGTGTTACCTAAAGCTGTGACAAAACGTGTGGCGATTGAAGCTGCAGCAAGCTTTGGTTGGGAACGCTATGTAGGAACAGAAGGCAAAACAATCACAATTGATCACTTCGGCGCTTCTGCACCTGGCGGTCTAGTTCTTGAAAAATTCGGCTTTACTCCTGAAAATGTGGTTAATACCTATAAATCACTATAAATAAACATTAAAAAACCTGAATGCTTGTGATAGCATTCAGGTTTTTTGCTTCATTTCTTTTTGGGAGCAAAGAGCATAAAGTGAAAAAATAATGCGAACAATTGGAACCCAATACCAGTTAAAGTAACACCAGACCAACCATAGTTTTGCCACATTAATGTACCAATCAATGAACCCAGTGAACCGCCGATGAAATAGAAAAACATAAAGACGGTATTGTTACGATTGCTGGCTTCTTCTCCCAAATTTTGGACGCGTGTTTGATTGGCTACTTGCCCAAATTGAGTACCGATATCTAAAACAATAATTGCTAAGATTAGTAAGACCACATGTGTTCCACCTAGAAAAAGTAAGATAAAACTACCGAACTGCATCAGCAGGCCAATCAAAACAATCTTCCGCTCTGGATAATAATCGGATAGACGACCAATGATGGGTGCTACGAAAGCCCCTGATAACCCAAAAATTGCTAAAATACCGACTTCTTTCGGTCCCCAATAATAAGCTGGACTACTAACAAAGAAAATTAATGTAGACCAAAAGATTGAAAAGGTTGCAAACATAAAAAAGCCATTGACAGTTGCTTCTCTTAACAAAGGTTGCGATTTGATTAGCTTAGGAAGACTTTTCAAAGAACCTAAATAAGTTAATCGATTTGAAGTTTGAGTATGTATCACTGTTTTGGGCAATTTTAATTGAAGTAGAACGACCAATGCTAACACGAATATTACGGCGATTAAGTAGACTGTTCGCCAAGAAGCTGCACTAGCAATGAAACCCGAGATCGTTCGAGACAATAAAATTCCTGTCAATAGTCCGCCCAGCATTCGACCTGTTACTTTACCACGGTTCGCTGGCCCCGCCATGACCGCTGCATAAGGAATAATAATTTGGGCGACAATAGAGAGCAACCCAATAAAAAAAGAAGAGAGTGCAAACAGGAGAAAACTTGGGGCAAAAAATGCAGCACTTAGAGACAGTGAGGAGAGCGCGGCTACTCGAATGATTAATTTGCGACGATCAACGACATCGCCTAATGGAACAAGAAAAAGTAAGCCTAGCGCATAGCCTAATTGGGTCAGCATAGTAACAAAACCAATAGAACCAATACTGACTTGAAAGGCCTGAGCAATTTGGGTGCCAATTGGTTGAATATAATACATATTGGCGACCACGACCCCGCAAGTTAACGCTAATAAAAACGTCACTTGATTTGTTAAACCCGATTGTTGTTTCTTCATCTAACCACCTACATTTCTATGTAATTCATTTTGTAATACAACAACTACTCGGCAATAGTTGTTTTGATTACAAAAACAGACTTCTCTTATAAAGTTTGTTCAAAAAGTGACAAGTCCATTAAAAAGTTTATCACAATAAATAAAGAAAAGTAAGAGGATAAATAACAAAAATCTCATCAAATTGAAAAGAAGAAGTGGTTGTTTTCACAAGTGTGAAGAGGGTTAATTAAATACAAACAAGATTTCAATTACATTACAGAAATTTTAAAACTCAAAATTTAATACGTTTATTTCTTGTTTCAATAGGAAATTAACGGTAAAATAGAAAAGTGAGACAGTGAGGAGGAAAAATGAATGAGCGAACAGTTAACAAGAAGTAGTAAACATATTCAAAAATCTCTTAAAAAGCAAAAAGCTTATAAACGTGCTACCGCCGTTGCGGGGACTTCAATGATTTTAGCACCTGTGGTTGGTGCTGCGGTACCTGCCCAAGCAGAATCAAGCCAGCAAGCATTTATTAATGAAATCGGAAATTCAGCAGCAGCCGTTGCCAATAGCAATGATATGTATGCTTCCGTCATGATTGCTCAAGCGTTGCTAGAAAGTAGTTATGGTAGTTCTGGGTTAGCATCTGCACCGAACTATAACTTGTTTGGTGTAAAAGGAAGTTATAATGGACAATCTGTTTATATGCCAACAAAAGAATATTTAGACGGACAATGGGTGACCGTCACAGCAGCATTTAGAAGTTATAATTCTTATGCGGAATCGTTCCAAGATCATGCCAATGTTATTCGTTCCACTGCTTTTGGGGATACATACCATTATTCAGGCGTTTGGAAGAGTAATACTAGCAGTTATCGCGATGCAACAGCCGCTTTAGCTGGAAGTTATGCAACTGATCCAGGCTATGCCGAAAAATTGAATTGGTTAATTGAAGCATATAATTTAACTCAATATGATTGGGGAGCACCAGTCGCTCAAACCACTAGTTATTCAGATACAACGGGAACCGTTGATACAACAATCGATACAGCGGCTTCTGCAACAGCAACAGCAGAAACTGTAGCTAGTCAAAGTTACACTGTCGCAAACGGCGACACATTGTGGGACATTGCTGCACGTTTTGGAACGACAGTTGATAATTTAATGTCACTAAATGGATTAACATTGGATTCTGTTTTATCGGTGGGACAAACCATCCAAATCGGTTAATTTTGCAATTATTTAGTTGAAGAAGGACCTTACAAAAGCGGCAGTTTTTGTAAGGTCTTTTATCGTGAAAATAGGTAGGGCCAGCAGCAATTATTTGATGAGCATAATCCGTTTTTTTATTTAATTTTTCACAAACTAAAATTCGTTTTTCTGGTAGAAATCGTTTTTTTGAGCTATGCTTAGAGAAAGAATTATTATATTGTTTGTAAAATTGGAGGATGTAGGATTATGACTAAAGGTTATGTAAAATCAGTAACAGAGTTAATTGGTCAAAGCCCAGTTGTGAAATTAAAACGGATGGTACCAGAAGGAGCTGCAGATGTTTTTGTTAAACTAGAATTCTTTAATCCTGGTGGCAGTGTGAAAGATCGAATTGCTTTAAGCATGATCCAACAAGCCGAAGCAGATGGTCGCCTAAAACATGGACAAACGATTATTGAGCCGACTAGTGGTAATACAGGCATTGGGTTAGCAATGGTAGGTGCTGCGTTGGGATATCCAGTTAAGATTGTGATGCCAGATACTATGAGTATTGAACGCCGCAAATTAATGCAAGCATATGGGGCTGATCTATTATTAACCCCTGGTGCCGAAGGAATGAAAGGGGCAATTGCAAAAGCCACAGCATTAGCAGAAGAACACGGATACTTCATGCCTTTGCAATTTAATAATCCAGCTAATCCAATGGTACATGAACAAAAAACAGGAAAAGAAATTGTTGATGTCTTTGGTAAACGTGGCTTAGATGCGTTTGTTTCTGGTGTTGGCACTGGAGGAACCGTTACAGGAGTTGGCCATGAATTGAAACGGATTTTTCCAGACATTGAAATTGTTGCAGTAGAACCAACGGAGTCGCCTGTTTTAGAAGGTGGCGAACCAGGTCCACATAAAATCCAAGGAATAGGCGCTGGTTTTGTCCCAGAAGTTTTAGACACCACCGTTTATCAAAAAGTTGCCGCTGTTTCTAGTGAAGACGCATTAGAAACTGCTCGTTTAATGGGGCCAAAAGAAGGCATCCTTGTGGGGATTTCAGCAGGGGCAGCAATTAAAGCTGCCATTGATTTGGCAGTTGAATTAGGCGCAGGCAAACGTGTCTTAGCGCTGGTTCCAGATAACGGTGAACGTTATCTTTCGACAGCTCTTTACGAATTTCCAGAATAAAAAACACGCAAAAAAACGAGCATTTCTCTTAGTTTAGTAAAATGCTCGTTTTTTCCACGAGAATCCTACAATAATTCTTGTCAATCGTAATAAGAAATAGTATTATTTAAGAAAGATAGACAGGGGAGGGATACAAAGATGGACAACGTATTGGTTAAAAATGCACTCGCTGAATTAAAAGAAGCCAATATCCGAATTACTCCGCAACGTTATGCTATCTTGGAATATTTAATCGAAAATCATACACACCCAACAGCTGATGAAATTTATCGCGCACTAGAAGATCATTTTCCAAATATGAGTGTAGCAACGGTTTACAACAATCTACGTTTATTTACTGAAATCGGTTTCGTTCAAGAAATGAGTTATGGCGATGCATCTAGTCGTTTTGATTTTAGTTCGAAGAAACATTATCACGTGATTTGTCAAAAATGTGGTAAAATCGTTGATTTTCATTATCCAGGGTTAGAGGACGTTGAAATGGCCGCTAGTAAATTAACAGGCTTCGAAATTAATGAACATCGTTTAGAATTATATGGATTATGTCCAGATTGCCAACAAGCACAACAGGAGAATGTGTAAAAAATTACATACTGTTAAAAATTTATCAAAAGATAAGTCACTTGTCTAGGCAAATTTCACAAGCGTAAGAGTTTTCACTCTTATGCTTGTTTTTTTGTGTGGTTATTGACTTTTAAATTCTTAAAAACAAAAAATTAACTAGCTATTATTAAGAATTAGCAACAGTTTGTGAATTTTTTTATATGCGATTCACAAGCATAGAACTCGAATAAGCTTGATTCCTCTGATATATTTTAAACAGACAGAGGGAGACGTCACCTCTGCAAAACAAAGATTGTGAAAGAAGGGATTTACAACATGAAAGTCGTAGTCGTAGGATGTACCCATGCTGGAACTTCAGCAGTTAAAAGTATTTTAGCAAATCACCCGGAGGCGGAAGTCACTGTATATGAAAGAAATGACAATATTTCCTTCCTATCTTGCGGAATTGCCTTGTACGTTGGAGGCGTAGTTAAAAATGCTGCTGATTTATTTTATTCAAATCCAGAAGAACTGGCTTCTTTAGGAGCAACAGTGAAGATGGAACACAATGTTGAAGAAATCAACGTGGACGACAAAACTGTTACAGCGAAAAACTTACAAACGGGCGCAACTGAGACCGTTTCTTATGATAAATTAGTGATGACAACTGGTTCTTGGCCAATTATTCCACCAATTCCAGGAATTGATGCTGAAAATATTTTATTATGTAAAAACTATTCACAAGCCAACGTGATCATCGAAAAAGCGAAAGATGCCAAACGTGTCGTTGTCGTTGGTGGCGGTTATATTGGTATTGAATTAGTAGAAGCTTTTGTAGAATCAGGTAAACAAGTTACTTTAGTTGACGGGTTAGACCGCATTTTAAATAAATATTTAGATAAGCCATTCACAGATGTTCTAGAAAAAGAATTAGTTGATCGTGGCGTTAATTTAGCTTTAGGTGAAAATGTCCAACAATTCGTAGCAGATGAGCAAGGAAAAGTAGCAAAAGTCATTACACCAAGTCAAGAATTCGAAGCAGATATGGTGATTATGTGTGTTGGTTTCCGTCCAAATACAGAATTATTAAAAGATAAAGTTGACATGTTACCAAATGGTGCAATTGAAGTCAATGAGTATATGCAAACAAGCAATCCTGATATTTTTGCTGCGGGTGATAGTGCAGTTGTTCACTACAACCCAAGTCAAACAAAAAATTATATCCCATTAGCAACGAATGCTGTTCGTCAAGGTATGCTAGTAGGTCGTAATTTGACTGAACAAAAATTGGCTTATCGTGGCACACAGGGAACTTCTGGTTTATATTTATTCGGTTGGAAAATTGGTTCAACAGGTGTGACAAAAGAAAGTGCCAAATTAAACGGACTAGATGTCGAAGCAACTGTTTTCGAAGATAACTATCGTCCAGAGTTTATGCCAACAACTGAAAAAGTTCTGATGGAATTAGTCTATGAAAAAGGAACACAACGCATTGTTGGTGGTCAATTGATGTCTAAATATGATATCACACAATCTGCCAATACTTTATCGTTAGCGGTCCAAAATAAAATGACTGTCGAAGATTTAGCGATTTCTGATTTCTTCTTCCAACCACATTTTGATCGCCCTTGGAACTACTTAAACTTATTAGCCCAAGCCGCTTTAGAAAATATGTAATTAATAATAATAGAAAAAGGATGAAGAACAGAAGTTCTTCATCTTTTTTGTTAGTCACTAAGCGCTCCAGTTGTTTGGTTCATTAATGCCATTAATTGCTCTTTCGTTGTTCGTTTGATAGAAAGAGGGGGGAGATTATCTAAAGAAAAATAAGCACAATTCGAGGTTTCAATGTTTTTTTCAAAGGGATGATTTTCTAAAATCTCACAAGAAAAGATCATTTTATAGTACTGAAATAGTTGAGGAATGTCTTTTCGTTTATCTGTATCATAAACAGCAAGCAATTCTTTTGCTGTAACAACTAAGCCAGTTTCTTCCAATACTTCTTTTTCAATATTTTCTTTAGGGGAGCAGCCAATTTCGGCATAGCCACCAGGTAATGACCATTCTTTGGTCCGTAAATCTTCAACTAATAAAAAACGATTCTCTTTTTTTATCAAACCGCGAACATCTACTTTCGGTGTTGGATAACCTTCCTCTTTAGTTAAGATTTTTTCTAAGTCGGGCAAGACAGTCGCTTCGTGTCCGGTTGCGCTAATAAGTTGTAACGTAAGTTCCCGTAGTTCTTGGTAACGTTCTTGATCAAAAGCATCTTTCCCGTAAAAAAGACCTGCATCTGCCAATGCTAGCAACCGCTTGTAGGTGTTCAGATAATCCATATACGCACGCTCCTCATAGACTTAATACGTTTAGTTTAACAGAAAAAAACACAGGAAGGGCAGATTTAGCGAGAAAAGGCGTCGTTTTAAGGAAATAATAAAGAATAAATGACTAACTTACATTTTTAAACTACCTATGCTATTATTTAATAAAAAGGATTGGGTATACAATAATTTTGTTATGTAAACAAAGCAAAAAGATTGACGTTATTTGCTAGACAGGTTAATATCATACTATTCGTTTTTACGAATCATTGGGTTTTAAGCGCCTTGAGGTTTTTCCGACATTATGGGACGCTTGGAATCCTTGTTTAATTTTAATTAAACAGTTGATTTAATCTACAAAGGAGTTTTAGTATGTCAGTATTTATTAGAGAGTGTACCGTCGCAGACGTACCAGAATTAGAGGCCATTTGCCAAGAGACTTTTGCAGATACTTATGGAGATGGCGAAAACGAAGAGGATTTACAGGCACATTATGAGAGGAAATTTAGTCCAGCAGTTTTAGAAAGCGAAATCTTACATAAAGATTCGCAATATTTCTTTGCTTTTTATAATAATGAACTTGCAGGTTATGTGAAATTAAATCACGGTGATGCTCAGATTACCTATCAACATCCACAAGCGTTACAAGTTGAGCGCATTTATATTCGTAAATCTTTTAAGCGTTTAGGCTTAGGCAAACATTTGATTACGAAAGCAATTGAATTAGCGGAAGAAGCAGAAAAAGAGACGGTTTGGTTAGGTGTTTGGGAACATAATCATCCAGCGCAAAAATTTTATCAATCATTGGGCTTCGTAAAAACAGATGAACATGATTTTTATATGGGAAATGAACGCCATACCGATTATACAATGACGAAACAGTTAAAAGAGTCAACGTAAAGCAAAAACAAGGAAACGGACGCAATGAAGCCGACGATTCCTTGTTTTTTTTATCTTAAAATTGTGAAGGGGATTTTCCATAATATTTTTTGAATAATTTACTAAAATGATAGGCATCTTCGTAACCAACCGTTTTTGCTACTTCTTTGACACTTAAGGAATCATTTTTCAGCAATTCTTTCGCATGGTTTAAGCGGATTTGAATTAAATAATTGATTGGCCCAACGCCTGTGGCCGCTTTAAAGGTTTTCGACAAATAAGTCGGGGTCACATATAGCATTTCAGCTAACTGTTCCAAAGTAATTTCTTCGTCATGGTGCGTTTCCAGATAATAAATCGTATGATTGACTAAATTTCGTTTTCTTTTTTCCGTTTTCGATAGCCGAGTTTCAATTTTATTTTCTTGATCAACTGCTAAACTTCTTAAAATATAGACCAATAGTTCAATAACTAAAGCTTTAATTTGTAACGCTGATTCAACTTCTTGATGGTTTAATTCATGAACAATTTGCCAAGCTTTTTCTAAAAAAGCACCATGTAAATGACTTAAATCTAATAAAGCTGATTTATTTGGAAATACGTTTCGCGCTAAGCCTTCTAAATAGAGATTTGAAATGCCAATGTGTAGTTGATGTGAGTAAGTTCCTGCTTTTTGTTGCTCACCATGTTCCGTTCGCGGATTAAAAAGAAACACCGTACCGGCAGTGGCATGGTACTGTTGCCCTTGAACAATATATTCAGATTCACCTTCTAAAAGAATAGATATTTCCAGAAATTCATGATGATGACAATTATAAGGGTGGGTCTCTTCGTTCCAAGGATCAAAGGCATATAAAATTTCAGGATTAAACGTTCGACTATTTGTGTAGTTCATAAAAAATCACTCCTACTTGTATCCGCTTTCTATACTATATTGTACATCAAAATATACAAGAATGCCCATTTCTTTTCCTATAAAAAAACAGTAATCTTATACACGTCCATAAAAACAAGAGAGAGTAGGGGAGAAAATGAATAGTTTTGAATGGATTTGGCAATATGCTAAAAAAAATAAGAATAAGTTACTGCTAGCTGTTATTTTTGTCGTTATTAACGCTATTTTAATTGTTATTATTCCATTGTTATCTGGCAGAATTGTAGACCAAGTAATCAATCAGGGGAAGATTGAAGAGCTTGTCCCAATTCTTGGGATTATGATTGGGGTGACCGTTATTCGGACAGTTGTTCGTTATAGTTATCAAGTCTTGTTTGAATCGGTCGGACAATCTGCGTTATTTGACTTAAGAAAAGATATGTATATCAAACTTCAAGAATTAGATTTTGATTTCTTTAATCATACACGTGTTGGCGACATTATGGCGCGAATGACAGGGGATACAGACGCTATCCGCCATTTCGTTTCTTGGGTCACTTATAACCTTTTAGAATGTATTTTATGGTTCATCGCAGCCGTGATTGTGATGGGGACGATCAATTGGCAATTGATGCTGGCATTAATTTTAATTACGCCTTTGATTTTTCTGTTAACACAAAAAATGTCGAAGGAATCGCATCCGGTATTTTTTGAGATTCGGGAAAGTTTTTCTCGGTTAAATTCAATGGTCGAAGAAAATATTGGTGGAAATCGGGTGGTTAAAGCTTTTTCTCAAGAACCTTATGAAATTGAAAAGTTTAACAAGCACAATGAAGACTATAAAAAATGGAATATGGCTTCCGCAGATGTCTCTAAAAAATATTTACCGTGGTTAGACGGTTTTGCAGGTAGTTTAAATGTTATTGCCTTAGTTCTTGGTGGCCTCTTTGTAATTCAAGGTCGGATGACAATTGGTGATTTAGTGGCCTTTAACGGTTTTCTCTGGATGTTGAACATGCCGATGCGAATGAGTGGCTGGTTGATCAATGATGTGCAACGCTTTACGGCATCGTCCATTAAAATTCGTCAGTTATTAGCAACGAAACCGAAGATTCCCATTGCTCGGGAAAAAGAAGCAGAACCAATCCAAGGCTATGTGACGTTTGATCACGTGTCCTTTCATTTTTCAGATGATCCAGAAACCCCCATTTTATCGGATGTTTCATTTTCAGCAAAACCTGGTGAAACAATTGGTATTTTAGGGGAAACTGGTTCAGGCAAAACCACTTTAGTTAACTTAATCGCTCGGTTCTATGATCCAACCAAAGGCACTGTTTATATTGATGGAAAAGATGCTAAAAGCTATTCTGTTCGTAAATTGCGAGAAAATATCTCCATGGTTATGCAAGATGTCTTTCTTTTTTCCAATACGATAGAAGATAACATTGCTTTTGGTAACACATTGGCTAACTTGGAACAAGTGCAAATGATGGCTGAAATTGCTGATGCCCATAGCTTTATTTCCAGAATGCCTGAAGGTTATGCAACAATTGTTGGTGAACGCGGCGTTGGCCTATCTGGTGGCCAAAAACAGCGGATTTCACTGGCCCGTGCCTTAACCAAAGATCCAGCTATTTTAATTTTAGATGACACAACTTCCGCTGTTGATATGGAAACAGAATCAAAAATTCAAAAAGAACTAGGTCGTTTGACGGAAAAGAAAACGACATTTATTATTGCCCACCGAATTTCTTCTGTGAGAGAGGCCAATTTAATTTTGATGATGGAAAAAGGCCGTGTGGTGGAAAGCGGTACGCATAGCGAATTAGTCGAACAAAAAGGCAAATATTTTGACGTATATCAAAAACAATTAGGTCTGACAAAGGAAGGTGAGTCGCGTGGCTAGAAATACGTTTGATGTGGATGAGACTTTAGAAAAAGAATTTAATTGGTCTCATTATAAACGATTAGGCGCCTATATTAAGCCTTACAAAAAAGCTGTTTTTAAAACATTATTTGTCATCATATTAGCTAATCTGGCAAGTATGTTAGGCCCTTACTTTACTAAAATTGCGATTGACCAAGTAATTCCACAAAAGAATCTCTCGTTACTCTTGATACTAGGGGCTATTTTCCTATTTTCCTTGGTGATTATTGGTTGGTGTATGCGTTATCGAATATATGCCATCACAGAAATTGGACAAGATATTTTAAAAGATATGCGTTTTTCAATTTTTGAGCATCTACAAAAATTACCATTTTCTTACTTTGACAGTCGGCCGCATGGAAAAATCTTAATTCGGGTGGTCAATTACATCAATACGTTAAGTGATTTATTAAGTAACGGATTGATCAATTTAATTTCTGATTTATTTAATGTGATTATCACCTTAATTTTCATGTTATTTATTGATGTGAAATTAACCTTATACAGTTTACTGCTATTGCCTGTGTTGTTCGTGATGGTTCTGTTTATTCAAGGGAAACAACGGAAAGCTTACCAAGAGCTTAGCAATAAACAATCAAACTTAAATGCCTATATTCATGAAAGTATTTCAGGAATTAAAATTACACAATCTTTTGCACGAGAAGATGAAAATTTCCAAATTTTTAACGAGGTAAGCGAAGAATATCGTCAATCCTTTATGAAAGCTGTGCGTGTCCAGTATTTATTATGGCCAGCAGTGCAAAATATATCCGTCATTACGACTTGTTTTATCTATTTCGTAGGAATCCGTCAATTAGGTGTGTCCGTTACTACTGGGACGCTAATTGCTTTTATCGGTTATATCAATAACTTTTGGAATCCGGTCATCAATATTGGTAACTTCTACAATTCTCTGATTACTGCAACTGCTTATTTGGAAAGGATTTTTGAAACGATGGATGTTGTTCCAGAAATTCAAGATGCGCCGCATGCTATTGCGTTGCCGCCAATTAAAGGAACCGTCGACTTTCAGCATGTTTATTTCCGTTATGAAGAAGGAAAAAATATTTTGACCGATGTTAGTTTTCATATTGAGCCAGGACAAACAATCGCCTTGGTTGGGCCAACAGGTGCGGGTAAAACAACAATCATCAATTTGTTAAGTCGTTTTTATGATGTGAATGAAGGGGCCGTTAAAATTGATGGTTATGATGTTCGCGATGTGACACTCCGTTCGTTAAGGAAACAAATGGGGGTAATGCTTCAAGATACGTTTATTTTTTCAGGAACAATTATTGAAAACATTCGGTACGGAAATTTAGCAGCCACAGAGGAAGAAGTTATCCAAGCCGCAAAAATTGTTCGTGCGCACGACTTTATCAAGGATTTAAAAGATGGCTATGAAACAGTTGTGGAAGAGCGGGGTAGTACACTCTCGGCAGGACAACGCCAATTAATTTCATTTGCTCGTGCTTTACTGGCAGATCCCAAAATTTTAATTTTAGACGAAGCAACCTCCAGTATTGATACAAAAACAGAAGAATTGTTACAAGAAGGACTACAACAACTTCTGAAAGGACGGACATCGTTTATTATTGCTCATCGACTTTCTACCATCAAAAATAGCGATAAAATTTTCTATATTGATGGTGGTCGTATTGTGGAAGAAGGATCTCATGATCAACTAATGGCAAAACATGCGTTATATCATCATTTATATCAATCGCAATACGACTTATTAAAGAGCTAGATGATAAAACAGAGAAAATTCTTAGTTGAATCTTTCTCTGTTTTTCTGTATCGTAACCTTAACAAAGGAAAAAATGATGAGGTGCCAAATGAATCGGAATTTTGAAGTAGAATTAACAACATTATGTATGATTAGAAATCAGAAAAATGAAATCCTTGTGCAAGAACGACAAAAAAAGGATTGGCCTGGTTGGACGTTCCCTGGCGGACATGTTGAAAAAAACGAGGGCATGGAAACAGCCATGGTTCGCGAACTCCTTGAAGAAACAGGATTAGTGCTGAAACCACAATTAGTAGGTGTTGCAGAATGGCTGAATGATTGTTCGGGTGCGCGGGAATTAGCCACATTATTCATTGCAGAAACAGCGGATGAACTACCAGAAGAAACGGAACAACCCTTGTTTTGGGTCACTGAAAAAGAATTGCGAGAAGGTCCTTTAGCTGGCAGTTTAGCAGAACTTTTCCCAGTATTTTTTGGCGAAAAGCAATTTTATTTTAAAAATAATACAGCTTAATGATTCAAACCTAAAAGATTAAATCAATCCCACTTATTAAAAGAGAGGAAATCTAAAATTAAACATTGCTATTTATAAGCAATGTTTGCTATTCTTAATAAAAGGGAATTAATTTTTTATATAATGAGGGGGAAAAAGTGTGTTAAAAAGAAAAGTGGGGATTATTGCAGGCGTTTTCTGTTCAGCTTTGTTATTGACAGGCTGTGGCAAAAGCGCGAAAGATGAGTTCATTCAAGGGATTGGCAATCAAAACGCACAAGAATCTGGGGTTTGGGATTTCTCTATGTCAATTAGTGACATGAAATTTTCACAAGAAGATGGTGCACAAACGAATCCTATGATCGGGATGCTCATCACGCAAATCAAAGACGCATCGCTTTCTGGGAAGATTCAAGTAGATGCCAAAAAAGAAAAAGCATTCAACTTAGAGATGAAATTAAAAGCGATGGGCATGGATGTACCGATTTCATTGGTTGGATCATTAGATAACGAGGGCAAAGAGCCAAAACTCTATTTAGCAACAGATATGATGGAATATATTGTCGCTGTCGCAGACTCAATGACTGACGGTGCTATTGATAGTTCTCAGTTAGATACAGAAAAACTAAAAGGAAAATACATTGATCTTTTAGCCATGAACGAGGAAAGTACGAAAGAATGGCAAGATACAATCAAAGAGTATCAAGAATCGGAAAAAGAACGAAAACAGTCTGCTAAGGAATACAAAGAGTTTTTAGAAGGATTAGACAAGGATACGTTCGAGAAAAAAGGGGATACCATTACCCATACGTTTACAAAAAAAGAATTACAAAAGTTAATCAAAATTACGACAGAAACATCTGAAAAAGGTAAAGAACAAGATCCTTTCGAAAAAATCAAAGATGTTTCTGCCAAAGTTTCTGTTAATACAAAAGAAAATAAAACAAATATGTTGATTAATGTGAAACCGCAGCAAGACAAGAACGTTGACATGGGACTTGAATCATTATCTAGTAAAATTAGCATTACACAAAAAGCCAAAAAAGCGACGATTTCAATGCCTAAGAAAGAAAATATTTTATCAGAACAAGAAGTTGAAAAAATTTTTTCCGATAGCACCTCTATGACAGGTCTATCGACTGAAGACACGACTGTTGCGATCAATCAATAACGCTGAATGACCAATAAAAACGACCGCTCAAAAAAAGTAACGAAAGACCTAGCATGATTGGGATGCTAGGTCTTTTTTGAATAAAAAAACAGCATTTTAGTTTTCTTTGAATTATTGGTTGTTATTTTAGATGGTGTAAACAGTTTAAAATTAATACATTTGTTTTTGATTTAAATTCTACTGCTATTTTTAATCATTCTATTAAATAACAAATGTTTTTGAGTGTTTTTAAGCATTATTTTTGTTATGCAGAGTGGTTTTTTTATACAATGAGTATAATTTTAGATGAAGGAGTGTTTTAGGTGAAAAATCAACATTTAACTACGTCACAAGGAAGTCCAGTTGGCGATAATCAAAATTCGCTAACTGCAGGAGAATTTGGACCTGTCCTAATCCAAGACGTTCATTTATTAGAAAAATTAGCTCATTTCAATCGTGAGCGCGTACCAGAACGGGTTGTTCATGCCAAAGGTGCTGGTGCTCATGGGATTTTCAAGGTGAGCCAATCAATGGCACAATATACTAAAGCCGATTTTTTATCTGAAGTTGGCAAAGAAACACCTTTATTCGCTCGTTTTTCAACTGTAGCTGGAGAATTAGGTTCATCAGATACATTGCGTGATCCTCGCGGTTTTGCGCTTAAATTCTATACAGACGAAGGAAATTACGACTTAGTTGGCAATAATACGCCCATTTTTTTCATTCGTGATGCAATTAAATTTCCAGATTTTATTCATAGCCAAAAAAGAAATCCACGGACGCATTTGAAAAGTCCAGAAGCTGTTTGGGATTTTTGGTCTCATTCACCTGAAAGCCTTCATCAAGTAACAATTTTAATGAGTGATCGTGGCATTCCGTTGTCGTTCCGTCATATGCATGGTTTTGGTAGCCATACATTCAAATGGGTCAATGCTGCTGGAGAAGTATTTTTTGTTAAATATCACTTCAAGACGAATCAAGGAATCAAAAATCTAGAGAGTCAATTAGCAGAAGAAATTGCTGGGAAAAATCCAGATTTCCATATTGAAGATTTGCATAATGCAATTGAAAATCAAGAATTTCCTTCTTGGACATTATCTGTACAAATTATCCCGTATGCAGATGCGTTAACAATGAAAGAAACTCTTTTTGATGTAACAAAAACGGTTTCTCAAAAAGAGTATCCGCTGATTGAAGTTGGCACGATGACTTTAAATAGAAATCCAGAGAATTATTTTGCAGAGGTTGAACAAGTAACCTTTTCACCAGGAAATTTCGTTCCTGGTATTGAAGCTTCTCCGGATAAATTATTGCAAGGACGTTTGTTCGCTTATGGGGACGCACATCGTCATCGCGTGGGCGCTAATAGTCACCAATTGCCGATCAACCAAGCAAAAGCGCCTGTAAATAACTACCAAAAAGACGGCAATATGCGTTTTAACAATGGCAATAGCGAAATTAATTACGAACCAAATAGTTATACTGAAACACCAAAAGAAGATCCTAAGGCGAAAATTAGTTCCTTTGAAGTTGAAGGAAATGTTGGTAATTATAGCTATAATCAAGATCACTTTACACAAGCAAACGCTTTGTATAATTTGCTGCCAAGCGAAGAAAAAGAAAACTTAATTAACAATATAGCGGCATCTTTAGGTCAAGTGAAAAATCAAGAAATCATCGCGCGTCAAATTGATTTGTTCACTAGAGTAAATCCAGAATATGGAGCACGTGTCGCACAAGCCATCAAGCAACAAGCATAATTTATATAACGTACGTGACAAAACCAGTCTAGATAAACTAAAGACTGGTTTTGTTTGCTTTTCAATGCTTTTTACTCTACTTTGTATAATGTATATTATGTAAACTAGAATAAAATAAAAAACTTTAGCCGATAAATTGCACCTCTCTTTCGACTAATTAATTTACCCAACTAACCTTACAAGTTGTTTGCTAAGCTAGTTGGGTTTACTGTTTATTTAAACCTTGGATTGTTCATTTCTTGATGAATTTCTTTGCTCGCTTCATATAGAAACAATGTTTGTTTTTTACTTGATGCATAATCGACAATGGGTTTTGGATAATTTTCTCCTAAATGTACATGATATTGCGTTTGTAAAGCTTCGTTCATTAGATTTGGTTGATGAATATACTTTTGTGGCACTTGCTTAAGTTCTGGAACATATTTTTTGATGAACTGGCCGTCATTATCAAATTTTTTTGACTGGATAATTGGATTAAAAATCCGAAAATACGGGACAGCGTCCGTTCCTGTCGAAGCAGCCCATTGCCAGCCACCGATATTATTGGCGGCATCATAATCAATCAACATTTTTTGAAAGTATTTTTCACCCCAACGCCAATCGATGTGTAAATTTTTAACTAAAAAAGAGGCAGTAATCATTCTTAAGCGGTTGTGCATCCAACCAGTTTGATTCAGTTGTCGCATGGCGGCATCAATTATAGGGTACCCCGTCTCCCCTTTTTGCCACTTGACAAACATTTCTGGGTCATTTGCCCATTGAATATAACGAAATTTTTCTTGAATAGCTTCCTCTTTTTGTTGTGGAAACGTACTATAGATCATATTGTAAAAGTCGCGCCAAGCTAATTCTTTTTTGAAGGTTTCTTTACTTAAGCTAGAAGGCGCAGATGCAAGCTCTTGCCAAATGGAGCGAATCGAAAGTTCTCCCGTTCTTAAAAAAGTAGACAGATGACTCGTTTGATCCTGATAAGGAAAATCACGCTTATTTTCATAGGATTGAAGTTTTTGATCAATAAAAGTATTTAAGCACCTTCTGGCTGTTTTTTCGCCGACACTATAGTGTTTTAAAGGAATCCTTGCAATCTGTTCACGATAAGCTGCTTCCTCTTCTGGAAAAAGACACGCACTAAAAATTTTTTCAGCTGTATAGGAAACAGGAATCGGTGTTTCTTTAGGCGCCTCTTTCCATTTATTGTAATAGGGCGTAAACACTTGGTACTTGCTGCCATCGTTCTTCTTAATTTCTTCAGAGCCATGCAAATAGGCATCTTGAAAAGAGAAAGACTGAATATTATTTTCTTCAAAAAAGCGCATAGCTTGCTGGTCCCGCTTTGCCCCAAAGCCACAAGTATCTTCATTAAAATAAATGGCCTGCCAATCGGGTAATTTGCGTTTCAAACGTGAAAATAAATCTAACGGTTCGCCGACCATGATTTGTAAATGTGCCTCTTGATCGATTCGTTCTTTAAACGAGGCTAAACTTGCAAAAAAAGCGTTATGATTAGCACTTTCTTGAATAAATTGTTGAGGATTCATTTGGAATAATAAAATCAATTCATCAGCTGCAGAATTTTGTAACGCGTGTGCTAATGCTTTATTATCCTGTAATCGTAAATCACGTCTAAACCACATTACTGTTTTCATTTTTAAATCCTCCTAAATACTTCGTCTTGCTTATCGTAACCGTGACTGCTGATTTTTAAAAGCAACTTGCCTAGACTTTTCAAAAAGCCGATAAAAACTGGGTTTTCAGCTTTTATCGGCTTTTTGATTAAATTAATAGGAAATATTAAAAGCTTTCATATCTTTCTCAATATATTGTAGGACTTCTGTATTGCCAAAAAATTGTGTAAAATAATAGGCTTGACGATAGTCATCGGCTGTGTCTTCCCCGAGCATTTGTTTGTTAAAGGCTTTTTCATATAAAAGATAATCTAGCAAATAAATGGAGTGTTTGTCACGACAAATCTGAATCCCTTTTTCGCTTAAAATGACACTTTTTTGGTAATCTTTTATTTCCGAGTAGAATTTAGCAGAATTATAATAAATTCTACAGCGCTCCAAGGAACATTCTAATTTAAATTGTTCCAATTCTTGTAATGATTTTTCGTAATACACTTGCGCTTTTCTCATATCTTTTTCCAGTTCATATAGCGTACCTAGCGCATTCAGGCTTAAAATGTTGTAAATATTGACTTTACGGTCAATTTCCGCGCCCCGGTATAGGTAAAACAAGGCCTCTGCTTTATCTTTTTTTCCTAATAAACAAGTAATTCCCTTATAATATAACAATTTAGTCGTTAGTTCATTATTAGATAAGATAAGACCTTCAGGCACTTCTTGTAATAAATTGTAGGCCTCTAAGTGAAATAACCGTAAAGATAAATCCTCGACTTTGTTTAGTAGATTTTCAATTTTCTTTTCTTCAGAAATCATCATACATTCTTCTACTTCTAAATCTAATCGGAGGCAAATAGATGAGAAAATATCTAAACTGTCACATAGATTACGGTTTTCAATATTACTAATTGTTGCTTGCGTACAGATGCCGTTAGCCAGCTCTGATTGTGTGATTTTTTTAAGTTTTCTCGCTTGTTTTATTTTGTCTCCTGCTACCTTCACGAACAGACCTCCACTTGTATTATTATGTAAATTCATTAAAAAATGTTATACTTTGATTATCAATTAAAGGAGGTACATGCTATGTTTGATTTACTTGCATTATTGACTGGAACATCAACTTATGGCAACGTTCCCCATGTTTAATTAGTCAATGCGTGTCAAGTATGGTCTTCCATACTTGGCATGTTTCCTTTAAAACTGACTCAATCATACTACAAACGGATAGACAAATACAACCGAAAATCATTGGTTTTTTATTAAGAAAAAGAACAGCAAGAAGTGATAACTACTTCTTGCTGTTCTTTTGTTAGTTAGGTGTATTTAGATTTAAAATGATTTGTTCCGGCGTAATTTCATTATGATCTGACATCATTGGCTCTACGCTTAAATAACTTGAAGTGTTTGTAATGATAACCATGACAGTTGAGTCAAGCCCAGCTTCTTTAATGGCTTTTCGATCGAACGTTCCTAAAAGATCTCCTTTTTTAACGCGGTGACCTTGGGTTACTTGTGTCTGAAAGACCTCCTGCCCCAATGTGACGGTATCAATTCCTATATGAATTAATACTTCAGCTCCTGCGTCCGTTTGGATACCATAAGCGTGCCCAGTTTCTGCAACCAAGTTTAATAAACCATCTGCAGGCGCGTAAACCTTGTTCGCTGTTGGCATGATTGCTAAACCTTTGCCCATCATCTCGCTTGAAAATACCGGGTCATTAACAGCAGTAAGATTCATGGCGTAACCAGTTACCGGAGAAAAAAGTTGTTCATCTAAGGTATTGTGTTGCATTTCAAAGACTTCGCGTTCTTCCTCTTCGATTACTTTATCTGAAATCAAAACTTCTTGCGGAATTGCAAATAGACTGGTTAATGCATAACATACACCGACAGATAAAAGTGCGACTAATAAATAGATCACTAATTGATGTGCACTATAGATATACATTAAGAAAGAAGGAATAACGGCTAATCCATAAGAATTTGATTGAATATGAAAAATAGCTAAAATTGCTCCGCCTAAACCTGATGTAAACAAGACACATAGCAGCGGTTTTAAGTTCCAACGAATAAGTAATCCAAATAACACAGGCTCACTAACTCCAAATAATTGAGACAACATAGAACCAATGGCTGTCGACTTCACTTTGCTATCTTGCGCTTTTTTCGCAAAGGCTAAACAACTGCCAACGTTAGCAAACCCATACATGGCACATATTGTAATCAATGCATTAAATCCTGTATTTGCTAATAATGATGTTTCTACCATAGTTAGTGTATGATGAATACCAATCAAAACCATTAAAGGATATGAGGCACCAATCACGAAACCACCTAATCCTAAGGGCAACCCAATCAACCATTGGACAACATCTACCATGCCTAACTCAACGGTATGCAAAATTGGGCCAATTCCGAGAATCATGATTAAAAAAGTAATTAACATAGTCATAAAAGGTGTAAAAATTTGATCGAGAATATTCGGCATCTTTTTTCGGAAAAAAAGTTCAATCTTTGCGCCAATTATACCAGCAGCAATTGCACTTAAAACGGAACCTTGTGCACCGACAACTGGGATAAAACCAAAAGCCATAATAGCTTTCACGCCAGAATCTGGTGTTGCAACTGCATAAGCGTTTGGTAAAATGGGTGATACCATCATTAAACCAATAACAATCCCGATTACAGGCGTCGCATTAAATGCTTTAAAGGTAGACCAAACAATCAAAGCTGGCAAAAAAGCAAAGACGGTATCTGTAATGACAGAGACAATTTGTTGAAAGCTTTCAGGAATATTGGCTACACTTGCTCCGAATAATTGTAAAAAAGTGTCGTTAAAAATAACACCTTTTAACCCTAGGAACAATCCTGTTGCTGCAATTACTGGAACAATTGGAATGAATATTTCACTTAAAATGCGCATTGTTTTGCGCATGCCCGTTTCATTATTTTTTAAAATTGCTGTTTGCTCTGCTTTTGACACAACATTGATTCCAAGTTTTTCTATTTCATCATACACTTTAGTCACAATACCAGTTCCTAAAATCACTTGGTATTGACCACCATTATAAAAAACACCCTTGACTAAATCGATTTTTTCTAGTTGTTTACCATCTACTTGTTCGTGGTCCTTCAAAATAAAACGTAACCGCGTTTGACAATGGGTGACCGATATAATGTTATCCATACCGATTAATTGAATAATGTCTTTGGCTGCCTGCTGATAATTTTCTGCCATGTTATACTCCTCCTAGCTACTCATTTATAGTAATCAATAGTCCTTGATAGCTTTTTAATAATGTTCCCTGCTGAACTAATTGCTCTCGTTCTTCAGACTGTGTATCAAAAATAACTGTGCCATTAACTAAATAATGAGGGATTGGAACCGCCTCACCAAAATTAAAAAAGGCGTAAATCGTTTTTTCATTTAATTTGCGTTTATAAGCAATAACATTATCTGGAAGATTTGATAGTCCCTCAAATCTTCCATAAAGTAAGGTGTCTGTATAGGGACTCTTTTGACGAAATGCAATCATCCGCTTATAGAAATGAAAAATACTTTGACTATTTTTTATTTCTGCTTCGGCATTGATTTCTTTATAATTATCCACCATTCCTAACCAAGGTTTGACGCTTGAAAAACCGCCATACATAGAATCATTCCATGGAAAAGGCGTGCGGGCATTGTCTCGACTACGCAAATTGACAAGTGACAAGGCTTCTTTGGGCGTAAATCCTTCTTTTATTGCTCGATAGTATTGATCAATGCTAGAAATATCATCGAATTCATCAATCGAACCCCTTTCAAAATTGGTCATTCCTAATTCTTGTCCTTGGTAAATAAAAGGCGTGCCCCTTAAAAAGAAATACATGGCGCCGAATGTTTTAACCGCATTTGGCTGTTGAGCCTGTTCTTTTAAATATTTCGTTGTCGCTCGAGGTTGATCATGATTTTCAATAAAATTTGCACTCCAACCAGCCTCTTGCATGGCTTCTTGCTGTTTGAAAATTAATGTGCGTAAATCATTCCAAGACCAATCGATTCTATAAAACCATTCGCTTCCTGATTTCACATCCAAATCAGCCCATTTGAAGTCAAAAATCATGTCGAAATACCCTGTTTCTCCAATAAATTCTGATAAATTTGGATAATTGACGCCGGCCGCTTCGGCAACTGTGACAATATCAAAGCCAGCAAAAGCTTTTTCTTTTAATTCGTTCAGAAAGTCACTCATTCCTGGCATGTTTCTACTCGCTTTTGTTACTTTGGCTAATTGATCTGCCCCATCAGCAGGTAAGTTTGTCCAAGTCAAATCTTTCTTAATAAAATTAATCGCATCTACACGAAAACCAGCAATTCCTTTGTTTAACCAAAAACGGATCATTTGGTAGATTTCTTTGCGTAGTTCAGGATTTTCCCAATTTAAATCCGGCTGTTTTTTATGAAAGGCATGAAAGTAGTAGGCATCTTCCCCAGGTAATTTTTCCCAAACACTACCACCGAAGTTAGAACGCCAATTTGTAGGTGCTTCTCGTCCTTCTTTTATAATATAAAAGTCTCGAAAACGACTTTGAGGATTTTTTAAAACATCTTGAAACCAAGCATGTTCATCAGATGTATGGTTTACCACCAAATCTAAAATAACTTTTATGTTTCGTTTTTTTGCTTCTTCAATGAGTTCATCGAAGTCTGCCATTGTACCAAAATCGCTAGAAATACCATAATAGTCTGAAATATCATATCCATTGTCAGCCATTGGCGACGGGTACATTGGACTCAGCCAAATCAGCGTAATTCCTAAATTTTCTAAGTAATCCAGTTTTTGAATAATGCCTTGTAAATCACCAATTCCGTCATTATTACTATCCGAAAAGCTACGTGGATAAATTTGATAGGCCACTTCTTTTTGCCACCAATTTCTGTTCATTCTGGTTCTCCTCACTCTTAAACTAGTCCTGTTAATTTTTTCTGTAACCGTTTTTACATTTTGTATGATACTCGTTTTTGTGTAATATGTCAAACGTTTATCATAAATAAATTTAAATTATGATATTATTTTGATTTAATTAGATTTATATATGTTATACGTTTGACTTTTTTATGATTTGTTTATACTATTAGACTAACTACTATTTTCTAATAAAGGAGACATTACTTATGTCAAGCATCATGAACCAATGGACGGATGAATTACGTTATGCGCCTTATTCTTCTTGGACATCTGCTCACCTCGAAAATCTAACTTCTATTATCGCGCAATCTAGTTGGCGTTTTAAGTATCATATTCAACCACAGACAGGACTACTAAATGATCCCAACGGTTTTTCGTATTTCAATAACCAGTGGCATTTATTTTATCAAGCGTTTCCTTTCGGGAGTGTTCACGGACTAAAAAGTTGGGCCCACTTAACTTCCTCCGACTTAATTCACTGGGATTATGAAGGAATTGCCCTTTATCCCGACTCTGAATATGATTCTCATGGCGTCTATTCAGGCTCAGCTTTACCAATAGATAACCAACTATGTTTATTTTATACAGGAAATGTTCGTGATCAAACTTGGCAACGATTTGCATATCAAAATATTGCATGGCTGAATTCTTTAGGTGCGATCACAAAGGAATCAACACCATTCCTACCAATTGACCCCAATTATTCTTCCCATTTTCGTGATCCGATGGTATTTCCTTATCAAGAAGGACTTGTTTTATTAATTGGTGCTAGTGATTTAAATGGACAAGGAAAAATTGTGGTCTATTTTTCTAAAGATCGAAACGTACACAATTTTCATCAACTTGGCGAA
Source organism: Enterococcus sp. DIV1328a (assembly GCF_050536905.1). Taxonomy (NCBI): domain Bacteria; kingdom Bacillati; phylum Bacillota; class Bacilli; order Lactobacillales; family Enterococcaceae; genus Enterococcus; species Enterococcus sp. DIV1328a. The sequence continues at coordinate 1,315,384 of NZ_CP172912.1, forward strand.
TTGACGTTCACCGACCAAGAATTAGGCTACATGGTTGAATGCCCCAATTTGGTATTTATTGATGGCCAGCCTGTCTTATTATTTTGCCCACAAGGTCTATCTCCATCTGTAAAAAGTTATCAGAATATCTATCCGAATATGTACACATTGGCCGAAACGTTTGATTTGGAGAATCTTTCTTTAGTTCAGGCTGGACCTTTTGAAAATTTAGATGAAGGGTTTGATGTCTACGCCACTCAAGCCTTTAATGCGCCAGATGGTCGTGCACTTGCGGTCAGTTGGATTGGGTTGCCAGAAATCACTTACCCAAGTGATGTGGAGGGCTGGGCAAATGGCTTAAGTCTGGTTAAAGAACTCACAATTCACAACGGGAAACTATTTCAATATCCAGTTTCTGAAACAGAAATGCTTCGTCAATCCGCCACTACTTTATCAAATGGCTGCCATTTTTTATCTACTGCTTCTTTTGAATTAGAAGTGGATATTCCCAAAAATGAGATTGCTTTTATTCGGCTTTTAGCGAACGAAACGGGTTCAAAAGGACTTTTAATTACAATTGATACGATTCATGGTAAAATAACCCTTGATCGAACATTTGCTGGCCAACCTTTTGCTGAAAAGTATGGCACAATTCGTGAAACTAAAATTAGGAAAAATAAGTCAGTTCAGTTAACTATTTTTGTTGATTGCTCTGTTGCAGAAATCTATGTAAATAAAGGTGAAAAAACGATGACTGGTCGCTTCTTTCCAGATAAAGCGCAACAGTATCTTCATCTATCCAAGACGGCAAAAGCTTGTTTTTATGAGCTGGAAAATACGAATAATTAGGAATGATGGTGAATTTTGATGGTGGTTAAATTAACGGATGTAGCAAAGCTTGCTGGGGTGAGCCCGACAACGGTAAGCCGCGTGATTAATAATTATGGTTATCTTAGTCAAAAAACAATTGATAAAGTTCATCAAGCGATGGAAGAATTAAATTATCAACCTAATGGATTAGCCAGAAGCCTCCAAGGAAAAAGTACGCAGCTGATTGGTTTAGTCTTCCCTTCTGTTAGTCATCCATTTTTTGGTGAACTAATTGAAACACTGGAAAGAAAGCTTTTTGTTCAAGGATATAAAGTGATTTTATGTGATAGTGAAAAAGATCCAGAAAAAGAGCGCGCCTATTTACGAATGCTCGCTGCAAATAAAGTGGACGGTGTAATCACTGGTAGCCATAACTTAGCTATTAACGAATATGAAAATGTTTCACTACCTATTGTTTCCTTTGACCGTTTCTTGGCACCTGGCATTCCAATTGTCTCTTCGCAAAACTTTCAAGGTGGCCAAAAAGCCACTGAAGCCTTATTTGCAAGTGGAGCACAAAAGATTGCAATTATTACTGGTGCTAATAACACTGGCGCACCTAGCGATTATCGATTGGCTGGTTATAAACAAACGATGGAAAAATATGGCGCAGAAAAAACGATTCTACAAATTGATAATGGAACCTCAACAACATTAAAAAATCTAGAAATCGAACGTTTGCTTCAAAATAAAACTGTAGACGGCATCTTTTGTACCGATGATTTGACAGCAATTACAGTTATGAATATTGCTCAAAAATTGAAGATAGCCATTCCTGAAGAATTAAAAGTAATTGGTTATGATGGGACAAAATTAATCAAAAGAATTGCCCCACAACTATCAACCATTGTGCAGCCGATCGACGAGATGTGTGACGTTATGATTGACTTACTGCTTCGTAGAATGAAGGATCCTGATGTTGCACTCGAGGAAAATTATCCTATTCCGATTCAGCTATCATTGTCTGAATCCTGTTAAAAAAGACACCTGAAAAGGTGTCTTTTTTTATTCTTAAGTCCTCATTTGCCCATTTTCCCTTAATTCCAAAGCACAGAGATTAAATAATACAACAACATGATCCCTACAAATACACCGAGCATTAGTAAAACATACCACCAATTTTTGGCGCTATAGGTTTCATTTTTATCTTTTTCGGTTCGTTTCCCGGCAGCCCATTTCCATAAATCGTAATTATTCATCTCTCTCACCACCTTTAATGGGTTTGTTAACTTAAGTCTAACACGGAATGAGAGAACTTGAAAACAAAAGGATCACCCACTTATGCAATGGATGATCCTTTTGGGGCACTATTCTTCTGGTAACCCATTATTTTTAATCACTGATTGGTACCAATAAAAACTATCTTTTTTAATACGTCGTAAATCTTTTAACTCATGGTCTTCACGATTAACGTAAATAAAACCGTAGCGTTTTTTGAATCCTTGATGAGAACTTAAAATATCCATGACCGACCAAGGGCAATAGCCAAACAACTCAACACCGTCAGAAATAGCCGCATGACAAGCAGCAATATGGTCATGCAAATACGCAATTCGATAGTCATCATGAACTTTTCCGTCCTCTGTTAGGTGATCTGGTGTGCCTAAGCCGTTTTCTGTAATGATTAACGGTAAACGGTATTGACGATAATAATCATTTAAAACTAAACGTAGACCAGTTGGATCAATTTGGGCACCATACTTAGAGGTTTTTAAATGTTGATTTTTTTCGATTTTAAAATAACCGTATAGATCAAAATCAATGTCCTTTTCTTTCGTACCCAATGGGTGTTGCTCATCTGTCGGTAAATAGCTAGCAACTAACGTCCGATAATAATTAAGGGCGATAAAATCTGGTTTAGCGGCTTTCAGAATTGCTTGATCTTCTGGCTGTGTTTCGGGATAAATGCCGCATTTGGTTAAATACTCTTGATAGTAACCAGGGTATTCGCCAAAACAATACATTTCTAGAGCATAATTTGTTTTAAAGTTATCATTCATACGAGCTGCCCAAACATCCTCAGGTTTATTGGAACTAGGATAAGTCATCGTTGAGGAAACAGAGGGACCGACTTTTCCCCCAGCGACCAATTGGTGACAATCATTCGTCGCTAGCGCATGGGCAACAAACATATGGTAATCCATTTGTGCACGAATTTTTTCAGTATTTTCTGGTGCAACATCGTACATATTCATTCGTTCATCGACACGAATCATTAAGTTTTGTTCGTTCGTAACTTGCCAATTTTTGACTCGATCACCAAACGCTTGATAACAGACTTGCGCATAGCGTTGAAATGCGGAAACGCAACGACGATCCGCCCAACCATTGTATTTTTCCACCAACGCAAAAGGTAAATCAAAATGATAAAGTGTGACAAACGGCAAAATATCGTTTTCTAAAAGTGTATCAATGACGGCATTATAAAAATCGATGCCGGCTTGATTGATTTCGCCATCACCTGTTGGAATGATTCGTGCCCATGAAAGAGAAAAACGATAGGTTTTTAAGCCTAATTCTTTCATTAACGCAATGTCCTCTTTGAAATGATGGTAAAAATCGCTGGCGACTTTCGTATCTGCTTGAACAGCTGACTTTTTAAAAGAATTATAATCAGCAACTGTTAGGCCTTTGCCGTCCTCATTCCAAGCGCCCTCAATTTGAAAAGCGGAGGAAGAAGCGCCCCATAAAAAATCGTTCTTAAATTGTTTAACCATTAGTTTTGCTCCTTTACTTGCATGAAAAATAAATTTGTTTGTGGTGTAATCTCTGTTTGTTTGGTTGTCTCAATTATAGCCATTTCCGCAGTATTTGTTACGATGACTAAGACGGTTGGATCATAACCAGCAGCTTGGATGATTTGTTTATCAAAAGAGAGCAGTTTCTGTCCTAGTCTGACCCTTTCTCCTACTTTTACGAACGTTTCAAATCCCCGTCCTTTTAATTCGACGGTATTGATTCCAATGTGAAGGAGGATTTCAGCACCATTGTCTAACTTTAAGCCGATTGCATGATGAGTTGGATATAAAGCCGTCACTTGCCCATTTTCTGGTGAAACAATTTGTTCCTCTATCGGATAAATAGCTAGTGTTTTTCCCATTTGTTGAGAAGCAAAGACTTCATCGTTGATTTGGTCTAAAGATACGAGTTGTCCTTGAACAGGTGCTTGAATCCGTTGCTTTTCTTTGACTGTCCCTGTCTCTGTCTCTGTCTTTAAGCTGGATTCTTGACGTGAATCGTCAAGCGGTAAATCATTAAAGCCTAGAAAAATCGTTAATAGAAATGCACCAAAAAAAGCAATGCCACAACCTAATAAATAACAAATAAAGGCTTTGGTTCCTGCTTCTGCGTAAACTGGGATGGTCAAGAGTCCTTGGTTAGCGAAGGCTGTCCCGTAGGAACCGCCCCAGCCCATTAAGGCCCCGCCTGCTGCTCCGCTAGCCACCGCATAAATCATCGGTTTTTTTAGCCGCAAGTTTGCCCCATAAATGGCTGGTTCTGTGATACCAAATAATGCAGTCACTGTTGCAGAGGCAGCAACAGCTTTCAAGTCTTTATTTTTTGTGCGGACAAACACGCCAAATGCGGCGCCCGCTTGAGAAAAGTTCGCTGCACCAGCAAACGCTAGCAAATTTTGCCGTCCTGTTCGAGCGACATCATTAATCCCAATTGGCACAAGCCCACGGTGAGCCCCAAAAATGACTAAGACACACCAAATTCCGCCGATAAAACCGCCTAACAAGATGGGACTCAAATTCATTATATAATAATACAACCAATTCACGCCGTCACCTAAATAAATCCCTATCGGTCCAAATAATAATAAAGTGGCTGGAATCATTAAAAGTAATGATAGCGTAGGAACCATAATAATTTTTAGAACTTCTGGAATAACTTTTTCCAAAAAGCGTTGCACATAAGCTAACATAAAAATTGCAAGAATAATAGGAATTACCGTGGAAACATAATTGGCTTTGGTCACATGTAATCCAAACAAGGTAACCGCTGATTCTTCAGTCATTAATGAAACGATGGTCGGATAACATAAGGTGGCACCAATTACCATAGCGATATATTCGTTTGTTTTGAAAACCTTAGCAGCTGAATAACCTAAAATAACTGGCATAAAATAAAAAAGTGCATCGGAAGCGGCGCTTAAAATAATATACGTATTCAAAGGTTTTAAATCGACCTGGTAAAAATTGTTTGCGACCATCACAGCAATAGCTAGAATTCCTTTTAACATGCCAGAAGCGGCAATTGCTGGTACGACAGGCGTGAAAATCGCGGCAACAGTATTTAAAATTCGATTACCTAATGAATTTTTTTCTTTTGTAGATGTTTTGGTCGTAAGTTGCTGAGCCAACAAAGGTTCTAGAGCATTATAGACATGCGCGACTTTATTGCCTAAAACCACTTGATACTGCCCGCCGCTTTCAACAACAGAAATGACACCTTCTGTTTGTAGTAAGGCTTCTTTGTTCGCTTGTTTCGTATCTTTCAATACGAAACGCAATCGTGTATAACAATGTGTGACATCCACGATATTGTCTTTGCCACCTACGTCTTTCAAAATTTCTTTTGCTATTGCTTGGTAGTCCATGGTGACCACTCCTTATCTATAAAATAACAGCTCAATAAAAAAGACCAAATCACACATGCACGTTTCAGCAAACACACTCAATATTTGCTCGTCGTGAATGTCCCTTTGATCTGATCTACGTAATAACTATGTTTCTCACGATAGAATAGCTGATTGAATTTATTTTTAATTTACCATTATTTAGAGGGATTATCAATGAATTAGGTAGACCAACTCAGTGTTTTGTTGCTAAAATCAGCAGTGAAAATAGTAGTTTACTACATTCACTGCTGATTTATTTGATTACAAGACTGGGGACAACAAGCGTGAAAAGTTTTGCTTGAAGCGTAGCCAGTACCCTTGTTTTTTAATTATCTCGTCGGTTAGTAAGACACTTTTTTCTATATCTTCTTCAAAGACTTGCGCTAACATCCACGCAATGTCAGGATTGTAAATAAACGTACTTACCTCAAAATTCAATGAATAACTGCGAATATCTTGGTTTGTTGTGCCAACCATAGCTAATTCATCATCAATCACCATTGTTTTTGCATGAATAAACCCACTATCATAAATATAAATTTTAATGCCGCGTTTGTGTAAGTAATTCGCGTAATATTGTGTTGCGCGGTAAATAAAGGGATGGTCAGGCATACAAGGAATCATAATTCGCACGTCGACACCTGAACGAACCGCCACTAACAACGCATTAATCATACTATCGTCAGGGATTAAATACGGTGTTTGAATCCAGACACTCTTTTCTGCAGAAAAAATCATCCGAACAAACCCGCTTTTCAAAATTTCTTCTTCTGAATCAGGACCATCTGAAACAACTTGTAAGGACAAATGCTCCACTTCATGATCTTCTGGTAATTTAAAATATTTTTCATGATACGTCATACGTTCTTCAGGATATTTGACTGAAGCATTCCAATCCATGATAAATATCTCTTGCAATGAAAATACGGCCGTCCCGACCAAACGAATATGGGTATCTCGCCAGTAACCAAATTTTTCGGTGACATTCAAATATTGATCCCCAACATTGAACCCGCCGGTCCAGCCAATTTTCCCATCGATGACAACAATTTTCCGATGCAAGTGATAATTTAGACGTGTTTTACGGATCATATCGCGAGAAGTAATAAAGGGAGCTACTTTTCCTCCAGCGTCAACGTAACGAGCAAAAAACTTTTTATTTGCGCCGGGTGAACCCCAAGGATCGTAAATTAAGTAAACTTCCACGCCTTCATGCAACTTTTCGATTAATACATCTAAAAATTGATTGCCAATCGTGTCATTAAAAAACGCATAATATTCCACATGAACGGTTTCTTTCGCTGCACGAATATCTTCAAATAATGCTTGGAATTTTTCTTGGCCATCTGTGAATAATTGTAAACTATTTCTTTTGGCCAACGGTGATGCGTCCATATTCCGGAAATAACGATTTAAAACTTTCGCATCATAAAGTAAATCATAACGTTTATCGCGCCCTGCTTTTTTGTTATCGATGTCCACTTTTTCTTTAATTCGTTGAACCATTTGTTTTTCATCATCAGACAATTTAAAAACTTCTTGTCCATCGATACCCCGCCCACAGAATAAGTAAATAATAAATCCGATACCAGGCAAGAAAATCAACGTCATCATCCATGCTAAAACGCTGGAAATACTACGAGGTTTTCTAAAAACAGTAATTAAGGCAGCAATAACGTTAATTACTAATAAAAATAACAAAATCCAAACAAAAATTTTCATCGCTTACCTCCTTCTTACTTCATACTAAGATTATATCAAATAACAGTTAAATTAGGCGAATAATATGAGCGAGTATTCAAAAAAGAATTCATTTCTATAAGTGTTTCGCCTTTGATTCTCAGTTTTTCTGTACTATAATGAGGGCTGGATGTAAAGATTTTGAAAAGAGGTACTTATTTATGGTCGTTGATTTGAAAATGTTAGCTATGATTTTTATCATTAATTTTGCGTATATTACCTTAAATACTATTCGTTTTATGTTAACGATGAAAGGTTATCGGGTTATTGCACCGCTGGTTAGTATGGCTGAAATAACAATTTATGTCTTAGGGCTAAGTATGGTTCTGAATCGGTTAGACAATCCTTTAAATTTACTTGTTTATGCGCTTGGTTACGCTGTTGGCATTAGTGTAGGAATTAAAATCGAAGACTATTTGGCCTTGGGTTATATTATGGTATCAGTTATCCTCCCTTCTACTACTGAACAATTTCATTTACCAGAAACACTTCGTGAACACGGCTATGGTGTTACGCAAAGTGTCGCCTACGGACGCGAAGGAGAACGAATGGTTTTAGAAATTCTTTCCCCAAGAAAAAACGAACGTACATTGTACAAATTAATCAATCAATTAGAGCCGAGAGCATTTATCATTTCCTATGAGCCTAAGTTCATTTCCGGTGGTTTTTGGACGAAAAAAGTTCGCAAAAGAAATGACGCCATTTCTCACTAAGAAGCGGCGTCATTTCTTGTTATTGATTTTTAGTTTACATAATAAAATTATCGTAACTTTAATTTATTCTAAGATAACTTAGAGAGTTCGTACCTAGTTGCTCAATCAATTGTTGCATAAAAACTAAGCGTTCGATGGCCGATCGGTTAGCAATTTTTTCATAATAAAATGCTAGAATATCCGACTGTGCTTCTAAAGGCTCGGCTTGTTCTGTTGCTACTGGTAAAAGGAGTTTTAAGTGGTCCTGGTCAATCACAATCACTTGGGTCAAGTGCAAACTTTCTTGAAAAATATTAGGCACAGTACTGACTTTTCGGCCTCGCAGAGCTTGTTTAATGACTCTTCTCGCTTGCGAAAGATAGTATTCAGGATTTACGTCCCCTAGCAAGTCATATAAAGCGCTGAAGGCTTCTGGCAAGGATTGCTCTTTGCCCAAGTAATCAAAATAACGAGGCATTGTTGGAACCTCTGTCTTTTCTTTTTCAAGCGTAATTATAGATAGTTGTGCCGAGGCCAATCTTTGTTTTTGATAAAATGAGGGGCCACCGCTCACGCCAAAAAAATAGTCTTCCTCTTCTGGAAACACTTGTGGCCAAAAAGATTCAGCTAGCCAAAATAATTGCTCTGTTACAGTTCCTTTAAACTTAGGAAGTTCGTCTTCAGCCAAGGTCAAACTCGCAACTTCAGCTGCCGTATAAATAGGAAAATTCAAACGATATTGACGATTTTCCCGAATGATTAACTGACAATCAATCATTTCTGATAAAAATTGTTCTAACTTGCCTTCTGTTGCAAAGGCCGCTTTTAATTGTCTTAAAATGATTCTTTCTTCCCGATGTTCATACATAAAAGTAACAAGAGGGAAAAAAAGTGATTGGTTGAGCAAATGATTGTATTGTTTCGTTTGTTGCGGAGAATGATAGTAAATTGCTAAATCATTCATGTTAACGCCCCTTTACTATTGAAGCGCCTAAGCAACAAGGAATTTATCGCGTTGCTTAGGCGCTTACGGTTTTAGTTAAAGACTTCTGTTAATTGTGGTACTACTTGTTTTTTACGAGAAACAACGCCTGGTAAGAACGCACGATTGTTAACTAATGTTACATTGAATGCTGCTTCAATTTTGGCTTGTTCCGCACCAATCGCTAATAATTCAGAATCACTGTCTAGGATATTCGTAATAATTAAGACAAACAAGTCATAATTATTGGCTGCATTTTCTGCGGCCATAGCTGCTTCTAATTCAGCTTGACGATCTAAAACTTCTGCTAAGTCGACGGTATTTACTTGGGCAACGCGAACTGTTTTGCCGTTCATTGGGAAGCTCTTAGCATCTAAATCTAAAAGAACTTCAGCTGATTTATCGCTTAAATTTGTTCCTGCTTTTAATAAGTCAAGACCATAGCCTTCTAAATTGATTTCAGCAATATCAGCTAGGGCGTGCGCTGCATCGATGTCTTCTTGTGTGCAAGTTGGTGATTTAAATAATAATGTATCAGAAATAATCGCTGAGACCATCATACCAGCAATTTGAGCTGGAATTGTCACGTTATTTTCTTTAAACATTTTATAGATGATTGTACTGGTACACCCTACTGGTTCTGCACGATAATACAATGGATCTGCTGTTTCGAAGTTGGCAATCCGGTGATGATCCACTACTGCTAAAATGTTTACTTCAGCGATATCTGAAATGCTTTGTTGGAATTCGTTATGATCCACTAACATGACTTGGTTTGTTTCGCTAGCTGCTTCAGTGACAACACGTGGTGCTTCAATATTGAAGTAATCTAAGGCATATTGAGTTTCTTCACTTGGTGTTCCTAAAGCGACAGCTTCTGTCTCTTTTCCTAATTCTTTTTGTAAGTAAGCAAAACTAATTGCTGCTCCGATAGCATCTGTATCAGGATTTTGGTGTCCAAAAACTAAAATTTTTGACATAATACACACTCCTTGGTTTTGATTCACTCTTAATGATAACAAAAAATAGAAAAGAAACAACAAAAAATTGTCTTCTTTTCTATTTTTTCGTTTGTTAACGTGCTAGATAACCTTGATAGTCCTCGACATGTAGTAGTTTTTTCGCATTTTCAACACGATCATTTTTAGGAGGCTCAATTCCTTCTAATGGATAAGGAATACCTAGTTCTTCCCATTTGTACTTGCCCATCGTATGGTAAGGAAGCACTTCAACTTTATCTACATTGTTTAATGTTTTTATGAAGGCATCCAGACGGATTAAATATTCGTCGTAATCACTACGTTGAGGCACCAATACGTGGCGAATCCAAACAGGTTTGTCAATTTCAGATAAATAGGTAGCCATCTCTAAAATATTATCATTTGATTGCGTTGTTAACAGTTTATGCTGCTCGTTATCAATATGTTTGATGTCAAATAAGAGTAAATCTGTATACTTCATCAATTCATCAAATTGACTAATGAAGGGTTCTTCCCGAGTAAAAGGTTTGCCACACGTATCTAAGGTGGTATGAATGCCTTGTGCTTTGGCTTTTTTAAATAAATCGATTAAAAAGTCCATTTGCAATAGCGGCTCACCACCACTGACAGTGATACCACCCTTTTCGCCCCAATAAGAGCGAAAACGTAATGCTTCCTCTAATACTTCGTCAGTCGTCACCACACGACCACCGGAACCAATTTTCCAAGTATCTGGATTATGACAGAATTGACATCTCATGCGACACCCTTGTGTAAATACGATAAAACGGACACCTGGGCCATCAACGGTACCAAAATTTTCTGTTGAATGAATTCTACCTGTAACTGGTGTTGTCATAATGATCCCTCTTCTTTCAAACGAAAAGGATGACACGTTGAATGTCACCCTTTCAGTTAAATAATGTAAATGTTTTTTATAGTCTGTCGTGTGAAGTTCTTGAAATAACGTCTGCTTGTTGTTCAGGAGTTAAGTCACGGAATTTCACGGCATATCCAGATACACGGATAGTTAAGTTTGGATATTTTTCTGGATGTGCTTGTGCATCTAATAATAATTCGTTTGTAAATACGTTTACGTTTAAGTGGTAACCACCTTTATCGAAGTAGCCATCTAATACGTTACGTAAGTTGTTAATTCTTGTATCGTCGTCTTTACCTAAACCATTAGGGTTGATGGTTTGTGTATTAGAAATACCATCTAAAGCGATTGTATATTCTAAACGAGCTGTTGAGTTTAATGAAGCTAACAAGCCATTTTTCTCACCTAAGAATTTACCGTCTTGATAACTTGGGTTCGCACCTGGTGCAAGAGGTTTGCCGGCACGACGTCCGTCAGGCGTGTTCCCTGTTGCTTTACCATAAACAACGTTTGAAGTGATTGTTAATAATGAAGTCGTTGGTTTAGAGTTACGGTATGTGTGTTGACGTTTAATTTGTGTCATAAAGTAATCTAAAATCCAGTTAGCCATTGCATCGGCTTCTTCGTTATCGTTTCCGTATGTTGGGAATTCTTTTGTTGGTACATAATCAATTGCCATACCATCTTCGTCACGGATTACTTCTACTTCACCGTGTTTAATTGCCATGATACTATCAGTCGCATGAGAGATTCCGGCAATACCAGTTGCGAATGTCCGTTGTAAATCAGTATCCATTAAAGCTAATTGTGGTGCTTCATATGCATATTTATCATGCATGTAATGAATAATGTTTAATGTGTTAACGTACAATTCAGCTAACCAGTCTAAGATGTCTTTATAGCGTTCCATGAATTCGTGGTAATCTAATTTGTCACCAGTCATTGGACGATATTTTGGTGCTACTTGCATTTTAGTTTTTTCATCGACCCCGCCGTTAATTGCATAAAGAACAGCTTTCGCTAAGTTCGCACGAGCGCCGAAGAATTGCATATCTTTACCCATAACTGTTGCAGAAACACAACATGCGATTGCGCAGTCGTCAGAGCCCCAGTTTTCACGTAATAAGTCATCGTTTTCAAATTGGATAGATGAGCTTTCCTTCGCGATTTTAGCTGCATATGTTCTGAAGCCTTCTGGTAAGTGAGAAGAATACAATACAGTTAAGTTCGGTTCTGGAGATGGTCCCATGTTTGTTAAGGTGTGTAAGATACGGAAGTCATTTTTAGTAACTAATGAACGACCGTCAATACCCATACCAGCAATAGATAATGTTGCCCAAATTGGATAACCAGAGAATAATTGGTTGTATTCTGGTGTCCGTGCAAATTTAACCATACGTAATTTCATGATTAAATGGTCAATCATTTCTTGTGCTTCAAATTCAGTGATTAAACCAGCTTCTAAGTCACGTTGGATATAGATATCTAAGAATGCTGAGATACGACCAATTGACATTGCCGCACCATTTTGAGATTTAATGGCACCTAGGTAACCAAAGTATAACCATTGGATTGCTTCTTGCGCATTTGCAGCAGGACGAGAAATATCGAAACCATAAGAAGCAGCCATTTGTTTTAAGTCATTTAACGCACGGTATTGTTCAGAAATTTCTTCACGTAAGCGAATAACATCGTCTGTCATTTCTTTGTTACCAGTGTTATCATGATCTTTTTTCTTTTGTTCCATTAAGTAGTCGATACCGTATAATGCGATACGACGATAGTCACCGATAATACGGCCACGGCCATAAGCATCTGGAAGACCAGTAATGATTTTGTTTTTACGTGCTAAACGCATTTCAGCTGTGTAGGCATCAAAAACACCTTGGTTATGTGTTTTTCTGTATTCTGTGAAGATTTTTGTCATTTCTTCGTCAGTTTCATAACCATTTGAAACTAAGGCATTGTTCGCCATTTTAATACCACCGAATGGCATAAATGCTTGTTTTAATGGTACATCTGTTTGTAAACCGACAATTTTTTCTTCTTCTTTGATTAAGTAACCAGGTTCATGTGACGTAATAGTTGCTGGGATATCGCTATCCATGTCATAAACGCCATTTTTTTCATGTTGGATTTCAAATAATTCTTGTAGTTTTGTCCATAATTTGTCAGTGCTCGGAGCGATTGGTTCTAAGAAACTGTCGTCGCCTTTGTACTCTGTGTAGTTGTTTTGAATAAAATCACGAGTGTCAACGCTTGTTCTCCATTTGTCGCCTTTAAAGCCTTCCCATTGTTTCATGAAGTGTTTGCCTCCTTAGTTAACTGCTACTTGATTGTATGTAACAGCTTTATGTGATTAGTATAACACATAACCTTTTAGATGCAAGCGTTTTTTTATTATTTATTGCACTTTCTTAATAAATAAATGGGGAGCAAAGATTATAAACGCTGATATATAAACATTTATACTTGTGAAAATAAGAACGATTTATAGTTGTTATCACTTGTGAAAAATGTACTTCTGTATTAAAAACAGCAGCCATCTGTATTAATACAGATGGCTGCTGTGGAGATATTTATAACACAGTTTAGTTTGTTTGTTCTTCTTCAATCACTGCAGAATGCATCTCGTGGACTTCCATTACTTGGCCATCTTTTTGTTCATCGATGACAAAGGAACCGTTGGATGTTCGTTCACTGATTGGATAGTTTTTCGACTGAATAACTTCTTGTGTGCCTTTTTGCGTAGTAACTAATAAATCTAAATCGGTACTTTCAGACATAAAGACAACACGATGTGGATTTTTCTTCAATTCCCGTAAGACCATTAATCCACGTTTTGCTCGTCCTAATTGTGTTAATTCTTGGGCTAACATGCGTTTAACACCGCCACGTTGGGTAACGATGACAATCGGTGTATCCCCTTCAGAATGAACCAGCAAACCATTAACGACATAATCGTCTTCTTTGAGGTTCATTGATTTAACTCCAGCCGCTTTACTACCCACGACTGGTACTTCATATAATGGATAACGTAAGCCAAAACCGCGATTGCTAACGAGGAAAACATCCAATAAGTCTTGATCATTTGTTAAATAAACATTGGTAATTTCATCTTGGTCTGATTTTAATTTCATACAAGATGTCGGGCGGCTCTTATAAGTGCGCCAAGGCTCAAAATCAGCCATTTTGGTTTGTTTAATCATGCCAGCTTTTGTAATGAAAACAAAGGTTTTTGTCGGACTTAACTCTTTATAAGGATATACAGCAATAATCGATTCATCGATAGCAAGATTTAAAATGGTTTGAGAAATATGTTCGCCAATTTCTTTCCAGCGTAAATCTGGCAACTCATGGACGGGGCGATAGATCATATTCCCTTTATTTGTTACTAGTAAAAGATGATCTAATGTATTGACTTCGCCAGCATATAGTAAAAAGTCGCCTTCTTTCATGCCGATTTCTTCTGGTTTTGATGCTGTATAAGAACGAATACTACTCCGCTTGATATAGCCTTCGTGCGTCACGGTTACGACCACGTCTTCCTGCGCAACTAACACGGCTGTTTCAATCTTGATTTCTTGGATTTCCTCTTCAATTTGAGTTAAGCGTGGATTACCATATTGCTTTTTAACTTCGCGAAGTTCTTTTTTCATGACTGAGAATAGTTCTTTTTCATTGTTTAAAATGTTCAATAACTCAGCAATTTGTTGTTCTAAAGTTTTCGCTTCTTCTTGTAAATCAGTAATATCCGTATTGGTTAAACGGTATAGCTGTAAAGTAACGATTGCTTCAGCTTGTTCTTCAGTAAACGCATAGTCGGATACTAAGTTCTTCTTCGCATCTTTTTTATCTTTACTGCCACGGATTGTTGCAATCACTTTATCTAAGATAGACAATGCTTTAATTAAACCAGCAACAATATGCTCACGTTTGCGAGCTTTGTCCAACTCAAATTGACAACGGTTAATGATAACTGATTTGCGATGCGTAATGTAACTTTCTAAAATCCGTTTTAGTCCCACTTGTTGCGGGGTCATGTTGTCGATGGCTACCATGTTAAAGTTGTAATTGATTTGCAATTCAGTGTTTTTAAATAGATAATTTAAAATACCTTCTGCATTGACATCTTTTTTTAGTTCAACAACAATTTGCAAGCCAGTTCTGTCACTTTCGTCACGAACTTCGGCAATGCCGTCTACTTTTTTATTTAAACGGATTTCATCCATCTTCTTCACTAGCGTTGCTTTGTTGACTTCATAAGGAATTTCAGAAATGACAATTTGTTGTTTGCCGCCTTTTAAGGGCTCAATCTTTGTCTTCGCACGTAAAATTACTTTACCACGGCCGGTTTCGTAGGCTTTTTTAATTTCTGCTTTTCCTTGTAGGATCCCACCTGTTGGGAAATCTGGTCCTGGAATGTATTCCATTAATTTCTCTAAACTTGCATTAGGATGATCAATTAAATACACAGTTCCATCAATGATTTCCGCTAAATTATGCGTAGGAATTTCTGTTGCATAGCCTGCTGAAATCCCCGTTGAGCCATTTACCAATAAATTAGGATATTTGGCTGGTAAAACAGTGGGTTCTTTTTCTGTATCGTCAAAATTCCAGACGAAATCGACGGTATTTTTGTCGATATCTTTTAACAACTCACCACTTAACTGTGATAAACGAGCTTCTGTATAACGCATCGCCGCTGGTGGATCGCCATCCATACTTCCGTTGTTTCCGTGCATTTCAATTAGTACTTCCCGTAATTTCCAGTCTTGACTTAGACGGACCATCGCTTCATAAATACTACTGTCGCCATGGGGATGATAATTCCCCATAATGTTTCCGACAGATTTTGCTGATTTACGAAAGCCTTTATCAAAGGTATTGCCGTCTTTATTCATTGAAAAGAGAATGCGGCGTTGTACTGGTTTTAGCCCATCTCGAATATCTGGTAGGGCCCGTTCTTGAATGATGTATTTGGAATATCTTCCAAAACGATCGCCCATTACTTCTTCAAGGGTTAATTCTTGAACTTCTTGGCGTTTTTCCAAAATTGTCACTCCCTACTCTATGTCAAACAAACTGATTTCAGTGTCATCGGTTTGTTCTGCTTCTTTTGTTTTTTCCGCATCTAAAAGACTTTCTCCTGTTGGTGCAGAAGTGTCTTCTTCTGAACGATCTAAAATACTGCCATCTTCTTCCAACGTAAATTGAACATGTTGCTCAATCCATTTTCGACGAGGTTCGACTTTGTCGCCCATTAATGTGGTCACACGGCGTTCTGCTTGAGCTGCATCATCAATCCGAACACGAATTAAGGTTCTAGTTTCAGGATCCATCGTTGTTTCCCAAAGTTGTTCTGCATTCATTTCCCCCAGACCTTTATAGCGTTGGAGCATATAGCCTTTACCAACTTTATCAATCACTTCTGCCAATTCACCATCGGTCCAAGCATACTCAATGACTGATTTTTTTCCAGTTCCTTTAGAAACTTTATAAAGAGGTGGTAAGGCAATATAGACTTTGCCGGCTTCAATTAATGGTTTCATATAACGATAGAAGAACGTTAATAGCAACACTTGAATATGGGCACCATCGGTATCCGCATCGGTCATGATGATGATTTTATCATAATTACAATCTTCAATTGAAAATTCAGGACCAACTCCTGCGCCAATCGTATAGATCATAGTATTGATTTCTTCGTTTTTCAAGATGTCTTGCATTTTCGCTTTTTCCGTATTAATGACTTTTCCTCGTAGCGGTAAAATGGCTTGAAATTTCCGGTCGCGTCCTTGTTTTGCTGAGCCACCAGCCGAGTCTCCTTCGACAAGATATAGTTCATTTTTCTTAGGATTTCTAGATTGAGCCGGTGTTAATTTTCCAGAAAGTAACGATTCACCTTTTTTCCGTTTTTTACCGTTCCGGCTTTCTTCACGAGCTTTGCGAGCCGCTTCACGGGCTTCACGGGCTTTAATCGCTTTCCGAATTAATGATTGACTCATTTCACTGTTTTCTTGTAAATAGAAGCCCATTTGTTCGCCTACGACGTTGTCGACAACGGTTCTTGCTAAAGGTGTACCTAATTTCCCTTTGGTTTGGCCCTCGAACTGTAGTAAGTTTTCTGGTACTCGAATAGAAAGGACGGCTGCTAAGCCTTCGCGGAAGTCGCTACCTTCTAAATTTTTATCTTTTTCTTTTAATAGTCCCACTTTCCGTGCATATTCATTGTACGCCTTTGTCATTGACGTTTTCATACCGACTTCGTGGGTACCGCCATCTTTTGTGCGGACATTGTTAACGAAAGATAAAACATTTTCAGAATAGCCATCGTTGTATTGATAGGCTAATTCAACTTCAATACCTTCTTTGGCTCCTGAAAAATAAACAACGGGTGTTAATGTATCTTTTTCTTCATTTAGATAGGCAACAAATTCTTTAATGCCTTCTTCGTAGTGGAAGACTTCTTCTTTGGGTTCTTCCCCACGTTCATCCGTTAAAGTAATTTTGACGCCTTTTAATAAGAAAGCTGATTCTCTCAAACGTTCTGCTAAAATTTCGTAAGAAAAATTTGTCGTAGAGAAAATGGTGTCGTCAGGTAAAAAAGTAACGGAGGTGCCGTTGCGTTTTTTTGTTTTGCCGATTTTTTTTAAGGTACCAACTGGTTTACCGCCGTCCTCAAATCGTTCCATGTATTCTACGCCATCACGAACAATATGAACTTCTAACCACTTAGATAAGGCATTAACAACACTGGCACCCACCCCATGGAGTCCGCCTGAAGTTTTATAGCCACCTTGGCCAAACTTACCACCCGCATGTAAGACAGTAAAAATAACTTCTACTGTTGGGATACCAGAAGCATGCATCCCTGTTGGCATTCCGCGGCCAGAGTCTGCAACACAAATACTATTATCTTTTTGGATAGTTACGTTGATTTCATTCCCGTAGCCAGATAACGCTTCATCGACTGCGTTATCGACAATTTCATAGACTAAGTGATGGAGTCCACGGCTATCGGTTGAACCGATATACATACCAGGTCTTTTCCTCACTGCTTCCAATCCTTCTAGGACTTGGATAGAGGCATCATTGTACTCATTGTTAATTTTTTTAGCCAAAGAAAAAACTCCTTATACTTAGATTCTCGTTTAGTTAATAAGCGTACATTAACTATTTCTTAAAGAATTAGAAGAAGAGTGAGCCGGTTTCTTGGGTTTTCCGTTCGCTCCTTCTAAAACCATCATTACAATAATACTCTATCTGGGTCAAAAAAAAAAGAGCTTTCCGTTCAGGACGCTCTTTCTTTATAAAATTACACGTGTTTATTCAGCATCTGCCATTTTTGCCAATTCAATTTTAATACAACGGTCCATAATAACTTGACGACCTTCATTTAATAACAAGTTCGCTGCCTCTTCATTTTCCAAACCTAGTTGGGCCCAAAAGACAGGCGCTTCTGTTTTCAATGTTTCTGCGGCCACTTCTGGCAAAAATTCACTCCGCCGAAAGACGTCAACAATATCAATCTTTTCAGGAATCTCTGTTAATGTCCCATAAACCGTTTCGCCAAGCACCGTTTCGCCTTTTAAAACTGGATTGACAGGTAACACACGATAGCCATGTTGCTGTAAAATTTCCGCAATTTTGTAACTCGTGCGGTCGGGCTTGTTACTCAAACCAACCACCGCAATATTTTTTGCTTGTTTTAAAATATCAAAAATTTGATTTTGACTTGGATTCTCAAATGTCATTCACTCAACCCCTTTTTTCGTTCTTATTTATTATAACGCTGAGTAAAGGGTTTTGGCAAAATTATTCTCTGAATACCGACAAAATAATTATTGGCTTTGCCAATCTGCTGGATAAGTCACGTAGACAAAGCGGGCATCACCCGTCACTGAAAATTGAATTTTGCTACTTTTCGGGATTAAAATAATTTCGCCGGCTGTTGCAGAAATTTTACGTCCGTCAATCAGTATATCCAGTTGTCCTGAAATAATATAATCAATTTCATCGTATTCTAGTGTCCAGTCGAAGGTGGTATCTTTCATCACCATTAAACCGCAACCAAGGCGCGGGCTTTCTTCTAAAGAAAACAGATCTTTTGTGTAAACAATGTCTGCTGGGTTGCCTGTATCTAAGCGGTCGTCTTCTGTTACGTCGATTTCGGGTAATTTGATGGACATAATTCCACTTGGATCCACTTGTTTAGTCGGCATTAATTTTTCTGTGACAATTTGTCGAACAAGCGTTTCAATCATTTCACGATTTAATTCTGTCATATTTACACCTCATTATTTCACTTCTGTTTCGGGTTTCCCTAGCATTCGATTTGCCATAAAGATAGCCACAAAAATGGCGGTAATCCCTCCAACTAATTTGCCAACAATCATTGGAAAAATCATTTCTTTTGCTACGCCTGCAGTAAAACCAAGGTGGTCACCTAAAACGAAAGAAGCCGAAACAGCAAAAGCGATATTAATAATTTTTCCTCGATTATCCATGTCTTTTAACATTTGGAACATGGGAATATTGTTAGCTAATGTAGCAACCATTCCTGCAGCCGCTACTTCATTCATTCCTAAAACTTTTCCTAGTTTCATCAATGGTTTATTAAAGACTTTCGTAATCACAGCGACTAAACAGAAAGCGCCAGCTAAAGTTAAAGCAATCCCGCCAACGACTTCAATTCCTTCAGTAACTGGTGCAATACCAGGAATCACTGTAATTCCTAATAATAGTTGAATCGCCCCCACAACTAAACCAAAGATAGCGACAATCACTACGCCTTGACCAAAAATTTGGAAGCCTTTAATCATGCCTTTTGGCGCTAACCATAAACCTAAAATAATTAAAGCGGCAACAATAATAATTGGAATTAAGTTAGGAATAATCAATGACAATGGCATGCCAGCTGTTAAACCGCCTGCTAATAAACCAAAAGGAATTGTAATAATCCCGCTCAAAACACCTGTTGCTAAGAATTGTTGGTCATCTTTTTGGATAATGCCAAGCGCTACTGGAATTGTAAAGACTAACGTTGGCCCCATCATTGCACCTAAGATTGCCCCCGCAAATAAACCAGCTTGTGGATCATTGGCTAATTGTTGCGCTAACGCAAAGCCGCCCATATCATTAGCCAATAAGGTTGTGGCAAACATTGCTGGATCAGCCCCTAGTAATTCATAGACAGGAACGACAATCGGGCTTAAAAGATTGGCTAAGACAGGCGCTAAAGTGATAATCCCTACCATAGAAAGCGCTAGAGAACCCATAGCCATAATCCCTTCCTCAAATTGCTCCCCTAAACCTAGTTTGTTGCCAATACATTTATCGATTCCTCCAATAATCATGAAAAGAACCATAATATACATAATAATTTCATTAATGCTCATGTCTCGTCCTCCCTATTCTTCCTCTGTAGAATCAATGACACCAACAATCATTGCATCAATTGGGACATTCGGATCTTCTGCCGAAATACGGGCAGCATTGCCTTGACTAATTAACACTTTGTCCCCGACACCAGCTCCAGCGTTGTCAGCAGCAATTAAAAATCCTTGCTTTTCGTCCTCTTGATTCAAAATATCAACCATCATAAATTTCCAGCCATTTAATTTTTCATCTTTTCTTGTTGACCAAAGGCTACCAGTCACTTTTCCTAAAAGCATCGTTTTTCCTCCTTACGTCAGCAATTGATGTTTACTAGCATAATCTTTCGCTAACGGGGTTAAATAGGCGTTTTTACTTAAAGAAACACCTGATTCTGTCATTCTTATCAATTGTTTTTCAGTAATGTAGGTTCGTTTGGTCTCAGCCAAAGAACGAAGTTGTTTTTGACAGGCCGCCTGAAACACAGCGTAATTTTCTGAATCATGATAAAAAATCAGCCCAAACTGTTGGCACATGTCCACGTTTTCCTGAATCGTTTGTTTCAAACGATACTTCAATCGTGAATTTTTAGTCACTGAAGGTATTGGGGTTAAAACCAATACCGGCTTACCTTCAAATAAGAATGCTAAGATGTTTTTGACTAATTCATCCGTTTCCTGTAAATGCGCAATCGCGTTTACTTGGGAAATCGTTAGCCTCTTTACAACCAAACCTCGTGCTAGCTTCTGCTCCTTGGTTACCCAATTTACATCAGGAAAACGAACAAACATTTCTTCAGGAAATGCTTCTTTTGCTTCTGCTAAAGCCACTGAATAAGACGACGACAGCAATTGTTGGCAAATTCGATCAGTAA
This sequence comes from Enterococcus sp. DIV1328a, assembly GCF_050536905.1. Taxonomy (NCBI): domain Bacteria; kingdom Bacillati; phylum Bacillota; class Bacilli; order Lactobacillales; family Enterococcaceae; genus Enterococcus; species Enterococcus sp. DIV1328a. The sequence continues at coordinate 1,336,383 of NZ_CP172912.1, forward strand.
TCTGTTGAATCAAATTTTCCATTTCAGAAACGTTCATTGTCCTTCCTCCTTTTACTTAAGAATATAGCCACGAGCTCCTTTGGTTAAGCCGCAAGCGTTGGCTTCATCGTAGTCAATATGCATGTACGTTGCAAATCGCGGACTGATTCGCACAACTACATCATCAAAGATTAACGGACGTGTGCCTTCCACTTTGACTTGCACAATTTGACTATTGCTTACTTTATTTTTCAAGGCGTCTTCGGGTGTCATGTGAATATGACGTTTGGCAACAATTAAACCGTGACTTAATGTCACAACTGCTGATCCGTTCATCAGCGTGACGCCTGGTGTCCCTTCTGTCTTGCCACTCTCTCTAACTGGGGCATTAATTCCTAAAATACGTGTATCCGTCATAGAAACTTCGACTTGTGATTCGCTACGTTCAGGGCCTAAAATAACCACATTTTGAAAAAGTCCTTTAGGTCCAGCAACCGTAATTCGTTCTTTACAAACAAACTGTCCAGGTTGTGATAAATCTTTCACTTTTGTTAGTTGATATCCCGGTCCAAATAATGCATCAATTTCTTGACGAGACAAATGAACATGTCGGCCAGAAGCTTCAACTTCAAAAGTATTTTGTTGTTGTTGCTGAATTCGTTTAACAACTTCTTCAACAATTTCATTCATTGAATCCAATTTGTTCATCTCCTAGTTTCGTGATATTTCAGCCATGGTGCTAATTAATTCTGTAGCCCAAGATTGAAAAAGGCCGAACAGTTGTGATTCTCCTTTTAACTGGAGAATAATTTTATCTAGTTGTAATTGAATTTCTTTTGAGGAATAGCGCCATTGTCTCTGTTGGTTAGTTAGAATAGTTACCTTTGATTCCAAAATGACTGGTTCCATTACAAGCGACTGTTCTAAAATAAATTTCTCTAACCACAGTTGTTGTTGTTCGAAATATAACCAACCTTCTGTTGATAACGCTTCATTCGTTAAGAAAGGCAAATACAATAGATGGCTTAAGTGCCGAATCTCATAAATTGTTTCTTTTGATAAATGTTCTTGTTTTTGTGAGGAGGCCTTCACTGAATGAACCTCAGAAAGCAATGGGTTTGTTGAAGAGAAGCTGCTATTAATCCGATGCTCGCGTAGATAGCTTTTGGCGGCTGGCGTCAGAAAACTGCCTACAGGAAACACAAAATCCGTGCCATCTTCTAGTTCTTTTTTAAGCCTTTTGTTGCGAAGCATATCTTCTGTAATAACTGTCATAACACCCCTCCTCAATGAAAGTTTAGGACAGAAGTAATGAACCTACCTCTGCCCCAAAAAATCAAAATTATAATTCAGTTGTTGCGTGTGGTAAAATAGCGTCTACTTCTGTATGTGGACGTGGAATTACATGGACAGATAATAATTCGCCAACACGTTCTGCTGCGGCAGCACCAGCATCTGTTGCTGCTTTCACGGCACCAACGTCACCGCGAACCATTACTGTAACTAAACCGCCACCGACTTGTTCTTTTCCAATTAAAGTAACGTTTGCCGCTTTCACCATTGCATCGGCTGCTTCAACAGCACCTACTAAACCACGAGTTTCGATCATTCCTAAAGCATTTGTACTTGACATTATAATTTCCTCCTAAGATGTATGTTTTATTTTTAAAAATTTGGGACAATTATCAATTTGACTTAGGTCCCAAACCCTAAATCCAATAATTTATTTGTTTTACTCTTACTCGCTCGTTTCTTGTTAGTTTAAGCGAGCTAAAACTTGAGCTACCACGGCATTTACTAGTTCTTCTTGATTGGTTGTTTCGCAAGAAGTAGCCACAGATGTGGTTGATGTTTGACCAAATTCTTGACGAATCTCTTCTAAATCACGCACGCCATATGCAACACGACGTAAATTGAACAGATTTTCAACCCCAATATTATCAGAAGTTGAGCTGCCACCAACTGCGCCACAACCAAGTGTTAATGCTGGCACTAAGTTAGTTGAAGCACCAATTCCGCCAAGTGTACCAGAGGTGTTAACAAGCAAACGAGAGACGGGTTTTCTTAAGCCAAATTCACGAATGACTTCTTTGTTTTCTGTGTGAATACCCATCGTATGACCCGCACCTTCACCTTTCAAAATTTCAATTGATAACGCGCAAGCTGCTTCCCAGTTTTCAACTGTATAGAAAGCAATAATCGGTGCCAATTTTTCTCTTGAAAATGGATATTTCAAGCCTACATGTGTTTCCTCGGCAACAATTAAGCGGCGATCTTTTGGAATAGATAAACCAACTAATGAAGCAATATGTTGAACGGAACGACCCACGATTTGCGGGTTCATTGTACCGTTTGGTCGTAAAATAAACTTAGCTAATTTGTCGGCTTCGGCTGGACTTAAGAAATACGCGCCCTGCTTAATTAACTCTTCTTTGACCGCTTCACGGTTGACAGTTTCAACAATAATTGATTGTTCCGATGCACAAATTGTACCGTTATCGAAAGTTTTTGAATCCATTATTTGTTTCACTGCATGAGGAACATTTGCGCTTCGTTCGATGTAGGCTGGTCCATTACCAGGCCCAACACCGATTGCTGGTGTTCCAGAAGAGTACGCTGCTTTAACCATTGCGTTTCCACCAGTAGCTAAAATTAAATTTGTTTCTTTATTTTTCATTAATTCGCTGGTCGCTTGCATGGTTGGCGTTTTGATGACCGAGACACAACCTTCTGGTGCCCCTGCAGCAATAGCCGCTTTTTGGATAATTTCTACTGTTTCAATAATCGATTTCAACGCATTGGGATGTGGTGAAAAAACAATGCTGTTGGCAGCTTTTAATGAAATTAATGCTTTGTAAATGACTGTTGATGTCGGGTTGGTAGAAGGAATTAATCCTGCAATTACACCAACTGGGACAGCAATTTCAGTGACTTTTTTGGCAGCATCATCATGGATCACACCAACTGTAGCTTTGTCCTTCATTTCGTCATATACTACTTTTGAAGCGAAAGCATTTTTGATGATTTTATCTTCATAGATACCAAATCCTGTTTCTTCATTGGCCATTTTCGCTAACTTTTCTCGTTGGTTAAACGTAGCCTCTGAAACTGCTTGGACAATCGCATCGATTTGTTTTTGCGAAAATGTTGCTAATACTTGCTGTGCCTCTTTGGCTTTTCTGATTAAATTTCTTGTTTCTTGGATGGAACGTAAGTCTTTATCTACTAATTCCACTCGTCTTCACTTCTTTCTATTTCCGCCATGATTGCTTGAATTAAAGCTTCTTTATTGGCAAATTTAATCTCACTTTTCTTTAAACTACTTAGGTTCATTTTGTAGGCTTGTTTGCGTAAATCAACCACGCGTTGTGTTTCTAATTTTTGGCGTATGCCAGTGTGTTCTTCCGAATCTGGTGTTTCAATCTCTTCTTCAATTACTTCTACTTGTTCCATCGGTTCAGGTGCTGACTTGGGTTCTGGATCTGATAAAATCACTTCCGTTTGAGCATCAACCCGTGAGATCACATGATGAGCAATTAAACAATTTAATTCTTTAGCTACTTCCGTTCCTACTTCAACGGCAGCTTGAACCGCGGCAACGTCACCAATCAGTTCCACAGTTGTTAAACCGCCATTAATAATTTCAGCTTTTAACAAAGTAACGTCGGCGGCTTTCAATGCCGCATCGGCCACACTAATGGCACCTAAAAATCCTTTGACTTCGACCATTCCTAATGCTTTCATTCAGGTCACATCCTTAATAACTCAACGGATTGTCAGCGATATTTTGAATGACTTGTTCAAACGCACTGCAAGCAGCTTTACATGCAGATTGACTACCTGTCAATAAGGCACCGCCAAAGTTCGTTTCAGAAGGTGGGCCATAAAAGACACCCATTTGAACATCGGCAGCTTTCATTGCTGCATCTAAGCCAACCATTGCTTCTAGCGGTGGTGCAATCAGATAAGCAATCGCTTCACCTTCAGGAATATTCGCTTGTTCAGATAAAAAGCTACCCGTTCTTGATACTACATGTGCAAAATAAACAATACTGTCATCTTCGTTAGCACTATAGAAGCTGGCTTCTTCTTCAATGACTTGCGTAATGACACTCAAGCCACTATTGACTTCAGCAGGACTCGGACCAGCAATAATGCCAATCACTTCACCGGCTAATTTGGTTGAAGCATTTGCTGCGCCAGCATACATACTTTTACCGTAAACTACAGTAACATCGGCGGCTTTGGTTGCTTCATCTAATGCAACATAAGTGACATCATCACAATCGGAAGTAACAATTCCTAATGAGCGATGTTCTGGTTTCAATGATAATTCTTTTGCTAATGCCGGATCGACATTGGGAATGACTTTCATACTTAGGACATTTGCGCCTAGACGATCATTTTTCATGAGAAATCCTCCTTTATTCAGCTTCTTTTAAATCAATACCAGATTTTTTCTTGTCTAACATTTTTTTGATAATTTCGGCAATGTAGGCCCCTGCTTCAACAGCCGGTGTCCCACCTTTGTGAATATTTGAAATAACTGTCCGCCGTGCTTCTGGCATACCGACAGTTGGTTTGTAAGCAATGTAGGCACTCATAGATTCAGCTGTTACTAAACCAGGACGTTCGCCAACTAGCAAGCAAACAACATCAGCGTCAGTGATTTCACCAATTTTATCCATTGCTGGCACGCGACAATATTTAACAAAAACTACATTGTCGAAATCTAAGTTGTACATGTTTAATCCTTGTTTAATTGCTGGCAGGACTTCTTTAATATTCGCTTCGATAGCAGCTGAACTAAGGCCATCCCCTACGACCATTTGGATTTTGGCTTTTGGTGTCGTATTTTTCCGAATGATTTCACTATTTTCTTCATCAAATTGACGACCATAATCTGGACGTGTTAAATATTCATCTTTACTGTTACAGATTGTTTTTGTAGAAATAAAATTCATTTCTTTTACCAAGTCTTCGCTTACGTCTGAAAAGACCGCATCTTGTGCTGCCGCATGGTCCGCTCGGAAACGTAATGTTGAACTAGTCATATAACGCGTCCCTGCACGACCAACGCCTAAACGAGCTGGCGAGAAAGCTTTCATTTTTAATAGTGCTTCAGGATCTACGGCATTTTTCAATAGTAATTGTTTACGTAAATCTACTTCAGTAATGTCAGGAATTAGGCCTTCTTCAATTTCTGTCGTTTCAGTGACATGTGTTGTGACTGGTTTTTCTTCAGCAGTCACAGTGGCAGTCGAAACCGCTTGATTGTCAGCGACCATTTCTGTTAAAATTCCGGCAATCATTTCTTTTAATTCTTTTTCGTTCATTTGTATTCTCACCTCGTTTATTTAATAAATACAGATGCATCGCCAGCGCGACTTGTTAATTTTCCGTTTTCCATTAAGCCCATTTTTTCCATCCATTCTTCAAATTCTTTAATTGGACGTAAGCCTAATGTTTCACGAATCGTCGCAGTTTCATGGAACCCAGTTGTTTGATAATTTAACATGACATCATCGCCATGAGGAATCCCCATGATATACGTACAACCAGCTGTTGCTAATAACATTGCTAAGTTTTCCATATCATTTTGATCAGCTTTCATATGGTTGGTGTAGCAGACATCACAACCCATTGAAATTCCAGTTAATTTGCCCATGAAATGATCTTCTAAACCAGCGCGGATGACTTGTTTTGAATCGTAAAGATATTCTGGTCCAATAAAGCCGACAACGGTATTTACAATATACGGATCAAATTTTTTGGCTAAGCCATAACAACGCGCTTCCATTGTCACTTGGTCTGCGCCAAAGTTCGCTTCAGAAGAAAGTTCTGAGCCTTGACCTGTTTCAAAATACATCACATTAGGACCAGCTGCTTGACCACTGTGAAGCGCTAAATCTTGTGCTTCAGCTAAAATTTCTGCATTTAAACCAAATGCTGTGTTCCCTTTTTCTGAACCAGCGATGGATTGAAAGACTAAGCCAGTTGGCGCGCCTTGACGCATGGCTTCCATTTGTGTCGTTACGTGAGCAAGCACGCAAGTTTGTGTTGGAATTTCCCATTCGCTACGGAACTCTTCAAATTTGTTTAAGATCCGTTTAACACTTTCTGTAGAATCATCAACAGGATTCAAACCAATTAAGGCATCACCGGCGCCATAAGAAAGACCTTCCATAACTGATGCCATAATGCCATCGACATTATCGGTTGGATGGTTCGGCTGTAAACGATTTGAAAAAGTTCCGGGACGGCCAATTGTTGTGTTGGCGGTTTTTTCAATATTGATTTTTTTTGCGCCAACAATTAGATCCATGTTGGACATTAATTTACAGACAGCAGCAATCATTTCAGAAGTGAGTCCACGGGAAATTCGTTTGATATCAAAATCGGTTGTTTCCGAAGATAAGATAAATTCGCGTAATTCTGCAACTGTCCAATGTTTAATACTTTCAAAAATTCGCATATTGACTTGGTCAATAATAATGCGTGTCACTTCGTCTTCGTCATAATCAACAACGGGATTGTTAAACAAGTCATTTAAAGACAATTCCGATAAAACGACTTTCGCTGCCACGCGTTCTTCGGCTGAATTAGCAGCTACGCCAGCTAACTTGTCGCCAGACTTTTCTTCATTGGCTTTGGCTAAGACTTCTTTAACGGATGTAAATTGATAGACTTTGCCAAATAGTTTGGTTTTTAAAATCATCTTTGTGTCGCTCCTTTTTAATTAAATACTAAGGTCTTAACAATGACTGGAAGGACGGCCCCTTCTGCCACTGGTAAGCCGATATCTACATAATCACCGTTTTCTACTTTGACCGAGTCAAGACAGATAAACGGATAGTCTTTTGGCAGATGGGCACTTAAGGCATGCCCTAAAGCTTTCGCCATGTCTTCATCCACCATAACAATAATGGGAATTTGTTCAGCAACTAAACTAGCTAATCCTTCCACAATCCCTTGACCATAGCGTTGAATATCAGCAAATGTTGGATTGCTCATGCCTCTAATTGCTAGGGCAATCTGGGGTGTTTCTTCAATACGATGCCAATTGAGTTTTTCTTGGATTCGCTGGCCTAATTCTGTCACAGTAAGGGTTTCATCCTCTTGCGCTAATTTTAGAATTGGGATATTTTTTACCGGCAAAATTTGCTCACGATAAGCGATCGTGCTTCCGCTAATTTCAGCAGTATGTGAACCTGCTCCGACGACCGTCGCTCGAATTGTTTCTGCGCTTTCTAAGACTTCTTTTTCCGAAAAAATCAGTGACTTTCTCAAGTATTTCCCTAAAAGTAAGCCGATGTCCCCATATTTAAAGAGATTCGTACTTGTCGTATTTAAGCAATCAGCCACACCACCAGAAAATGTTACAATTGGTAATTCCTCAGCTTTTCGTAGTGGATGGTTGGTTACTAATAACTGGTAGAACGGACTTTGTGTCCCCAAGCCAATGCTATTTTCTAACACGGCAACTAATTCCGAAATAATTGGCAGTAAGTTTTGTTCGGTGGCTTGGTCACCAAGGTGCAAGGTTAGCCCTTTTTTATTTATAATTTCTTGAATTTTCGGAGCTATATAGGTGATTTTTTGTTGTTGATCTAATTTAATTAAGCGTCCGCCAATGTCAAAACAAGCCGTGTCAATCACTTCACCATCTTTAAAGACAGCTAAATTTGTCGTTCCACCACCAATATCTAAATTAACCACCGGTCGGCGTTTCGTCTCAGAATAGGTTTGAGCGCCAGCGCCTTTTCCGGCAATGATACTTTCTAAATCGGGACCAGCCGTAGCAACGACAAAATCACCTGCATAGCCACTAAGTGCTCGTAGCACATTGTTGGCATTGCTTTTTCGAGCAGTTTCACCTGTGATAATTACCGCACCCATTTGAATATCTTGTTTATGAATGCCTGCTTGGCGATATTGCTCCGCTACAAACGCTTTGATAGGTTCTGCATCAATTTCTGATTGGTTAAGTAAGGGTGTAAAGATAATGTCACTTCGGTAAATGACTTTTTTATCAGAAATGCTGATACGTGGTACTGTAAACGCAGAGGCAAAATTTTCAACAGTTAATTCTGACAAGACTAATTGGGTTGTAGACGTCCCTAAATCAATCCCTACGGTTAAAAGTGTTTCCTTCGACATCGCCTGACTCGCCTCCTTTTGCATACAAAAAGGCACTTAAAGAATCGTTAGAAAATTTCTTTCTACTTTTCTTTAAGCGCCTTTGCTTAATCAATGAACAACATCACTGGTGTTCTGTTCGAAATAGAAACAGGTTTTAGTTCCCTGTTTATTGGATTCAATTGTAATTTTTCCTTTTAATTTATCTTTTACGTAGCTTTTGACAATCATCAAGCCTAAACTGGTCTCGTTACTTTGATGAACGTCATAGCCTTTACCATTATCTGTAACAGTAATGGTAATCATTTTATTATCTAATGTTCCACTGAGTTTAACAACGCCACTTGTTTGTGGCTCAAATGCATGATCAAAAATGTTTTGTAATAGTTCGTTGACAACAAGGGAAATGGTGACCATTTGTTCGCTAGAAACCATAATGGCTGGATCAACATCCATCATCATCTCAATGGGTTGTGCGCCTTGAAAAAGATGTCTAAAATTATACATCACTGCTTCCAATGTTTGCCGTAAAGCAACGTCATCTTTGACTTGTTTTGACAGCAATTCATGGGTGGCTGCAATCGCCATAATTCGATTGACACTTTCATGAAGGACTTTCTTTGCTTCGGGGCTTTGCGTTCGCCGTTCTTGAATACGCAATAAGGAAACCACCGATTGCAAGTTATTTTTAACACGATGATGAATTTCACGAATCGCAACAGATTTGGAAATAATTTCCGCTTCTTTTTCTTTAAATTCTGTATTGTCTTGAATAATCATAATCAGTTGTTCCTCTGATGCCAACCACACTTTCCGAACCTTAAAATAATAATTAAGGTAGGTCGTTTTGCTTTCAATTGGTTGATTACTCATTTTATATTTCATTTGATACAACACATATTCAAAAGTTGTATAATCGATGGACAAATTGTCATAACTCATTCCAATGATATTATCCCGATAACCAAGTTTGCGATAAAGCTCTTGTGCATTGTGATTGGTAATTAATAAGTGACCCGCCGCATCAAAAATCAAAACGGCTTCTGCCAATTGATCAATAAATAATGCGTCGACTTGACTAGTTGATTTCGCTACTTTTGCTAACTGGCAGTTATTTAGCTCCTCTTTTTGTAAGTCCGCTTGAATCTCTTCATCTGCCGCAATCTCGACAATAATGACACCAATCGTTCGATGTTCATTGCGAATGGGATAGATATTTTGCTTAATCAAACGATTTTCCTGAGTCACTGCTAACAAACCAATGCTATTTAAGCTAGTCTGCATGGTACGCAGAACACCAGGTTCATTTTTTAATAAAGCTTCCATCCCGACGACATCTCCGCTATATAAAGAAGTTGTCTTCGCAGGCGGCTTATGATAAACGACTAGTGCTTGCTGTGACATTTCCTTATACACATCAATAAAAACATCTGCACTTTGATAGAGTGTCGTCGAAGAAAGATAACGTGCTGTACGTTGTAATTCTTTAATGTCTGATTCTGAAAGATTGGTATATTGCTGACATAATTGCTCTAATCGTTTCATTTATTCATCATCCATTACAATCAATTCTGCAATTTCACTCATACGTGCGCGTTTGTTCATACTTAACGTACGCAACATTTGGTAGGCTTCTTCTTCCGATATATGATTTTCTTTTACAAGAATACCTTTGGCTTTTTCGATAATTTTACGTTCTTCTAATTTTAAACTTAATTTATCGATTTGATTTAGTAACAGCTGCGTTTGTTTGCCTCGTTCAATGCTCATTTCAATTGTAGGTATTAATGATTTTTCGTCTAGAGGTTTAACTAAATAACCCAGTGCACCTAATTTTTTAGCCTTGTCCGTATTTTGTACGTCACTGTATGCAGATAAAAAGACAATACTACTGGCTAGTTGGTCTTGAACAATTTTTTTACCTGCTTTTAGACCATCTAAAATTGGCATTTGAATGTCCATTAATACTAGGTCAGGTTGTGTTTTTTTACATACTTCAATTGCTTCAAAACCATCGGCCGCTTCACCGACTACTTCGTACCCTGCTTCTATCACAATATCACGAATATCGAGTCTCGTAATAGGTTCATCATCGACTATTACAATTCGTCCATCCATTTTCTTCACGCCCTTGTCCTTTCAACGCTATGTTCTGGTAATTTTACAAGTTACAGAAAAGTTTAAAATCTGTTGTAAACCTTCAATCACCGCTTGTAAGGCTGCTTCCACTGAGCTTACGTCACCAGAAATGACTACCGATCCAGAAAAACGATCAATAAAACCGATTTGGATATCTCCGCTTTTAGTCGCAATATCAACAGCGATAATTGCCGCTTCGCTCGGAGTGATTGTCAAAATACCTAGTGCATTGCTGGTGCCTTCTGGCAACCCTAATTTTGTATAAATTTCTTTATTAGGACTAGCAATGATGTGCGCTAACGTTACTTGTTTCCCAGGAACATATTCTTGAATCATTCGTTGTTTTTCTTCCAACCAGACTCGCTCCTTTAATTTAGCAAATAAAAAATCCTCAATAAAAAACGTAAAGGTTCCACTTTCGCTTTCTACTAAGGAGCTTCTTTGCTCTTAAATTTTGAAGCACGCCGTTGTGCTACCCACATTATATGTTATCGATTTCATCCTGTCAATCGCTTATAAGATAGAATTTAAAATTTTTGTCACTTCTGCTGCTGTTGGTTGGACAGGATTTGTTTTGGTGCAGCCATCCATCAATGCGCCTTCAGCTATTTTTGGGATCGCAGCTTGGACTTCTTCTTTTGGTAAACCATAGTCACTAAAAGTGGCAGGCATGTTTAATTTTTGACGGAGTTGCTTGATTTGTCGAATAAATTGTTGAACACCAATCCGTGCATTAGTTGTCTGTGTATCATTTAGACAATTTGCTAACTGCGCATAACGTTTAGCTGTTGGTTCGTTGTTGACTTTGCCATTCGCTAAGCCACTGTTATATGCAATGACTTCAGGTAAGAGCATTGCATTCATTCGTCCATGTGGCACATGTAAACGCGCACCGGCCGCATGAGCAATACCGTGATTCAAGCCTAACGAAGTAACATTAAACGCCATCCCTGCCATACATGAAGCTAAATGCATATTTTCACGAGCTTGTTGGTTGCTACCCTCATTAAAGGCTATTTCTAAATTGTCGAATACCAGGCGAACGACTTTTTCGCACAACGCATCTGAAATCGGATTTGCTTCTGTTGAAACATACGCTTCAATAACATGCGTTAAGACGTCCATTCCTGTATCCGCTGTGATTTTTGGTGGCACACTCATCACTAAATTTGTATCTAAAATCGCAATTTCTGGTTGAATTTCATCCGTTACAAGCGGGATTTTGGTGCCAGTTTCAGCAACCGTAATCACTGAAAAATTCGTAACTTCTGAACCAGTTCCACTAGTTGTAGGAACCGCAATAAACTCAGCAATCTGAGTTTGCAAAGTACGTTTGCCAAAAAATTTCATTGCTTTGGCCGCATCAATAGCGGATCCCCCACCTAAAGCTAATATCGTATCTCCTTGAAATGTCGCTAACTGCTTAATTCCCACAGCAATCTTATCAATTGGTGGATCGGGGATGATGTCACTAAAAATTTGCCATTCACTTTTTGTTAAATGCTTTGTCACTTCATTCACAAATCCAGAGTCAACCATGAATGGATCTGTGACAATGAAAACACGTCTATCATGAAGTGTTTCCAAATTGGCTAATGCGCCTTCTCCTACCCATAGTTCGGTAGGGAAATGAATTGTTTTCATCTCAATTCCTCCTTAATAAAATACAAAAAGACACTTCAAACAAACGAAAAATCATCTGTCTGAAGCGTCTTTGCTTCCTTATGTATACGCCATTGTACACGAAACCTTATCCATAGAGTACAACGCCTTTAATTAATTGTCAATAAAAAAAGGGAATATAGCAGTACGTCATTGTACCTGAAATCTCCTTCAACATTGAAAGACCAGCCCAAAATTCCCAAAAGCACTTCCTCGTGCCATTAATTGGATTAATACAAATATCTTGGGCTAGATTTTCAACACAAGCGTTGTTAAGAAACATCCTGTTTTGCCTCGAAACAGCATGCCCAATAATGAAAAAATGAAAAGACCTGACTTAAAAGCAACCTTGCTTCTTCACAGTGGCGGGACCGTGCCAGATTCTCACTGGCTTCCATTCATATTTTTCATAAAATATTCGTTTAATCTATCTGAAATTTACCATAAGTTTTTTAGAAAAGCAACTGTTTACAATCCATCTTCTTTAATTTTGTGGAAAACTTTTTCGCTTCGTTCATAAAAAACATCAGGTCGTTGTGCTTGAACATTTAAATAGCGAGCCAACGCATAAAAATAATCTGATAAACGATTGGTAAAAATTAATACCTCTTCGTTAATTTTGGCTGTCCAATTTAAACGAACAATGATGCGTTCTGCGCGCCGTGCAATCGTCCGAGCCACATGAACCATACTGGCTGCTGGGGTTCCGCCAGGTAAAATAAAACGATCAATATCTGGTGATTGTGCAGTGTAGAAATCAATCCGCTGTTCTAGCCAATGCACACTTTCCTTTTGTAATTTAAATGGTCGTTGTGCTTCAATCGGTGTTGACAAATCTGTTCCCGCATCAAAAAGTAAATGTTGTAAAGCTTCTAGTTCTTCTTTAATTTCTTGATTTTCTTGTGGAAGTTGGCTGATAATATAGCCCACCCAAGAATTCAATTCATCAATCGTTCCATAACTTTCAACTCGATCAGAATCCTTAGCGACGGTTGAGCTGCCGACTAATTTCGTCATTCCCTTATCGCCAGTTTTTGTATAAATTTTCATTCTGCTTCATCCTCCTCTAAATAATCTACTAATTCTTGCAAGCCAATTTTTTCAACAGAAGAAATTTCAAAAATTCTTGTTGCACCCGCACTTTTTAATTGTTGCCGAACAATCTCTAACTGCTGAGAATCTTGTGCTAAATCAATCTTGGTTAAAATACCAATGATTTCTTTCGGGAAAATACTACCAAATCCTGGTGAAAAAACTTGTTGTGTTTCTACAGCACTTTGAACCAAACCAATCACATCTGCTTCTGCCGCTGTGACGTTTAACGCATTATAATATTGTCGATGCAAAATAAACTCGCCCGGTGTATCAATCATTTCTGTATGAAATTCCACCGCCTGTGTTTTATCATAAATTAATTCTTTGCCTTGCAGAGCTTGACATAACGTGGTTTTGCCACAACCGATAGCTCCCATTAAAATGATTCGTTTCATCGCTACCTCCATAAAAAAGGAGCCCAAAGCAAGTACCATCACGTACTTAGTCTTGGGCTCCTTTGCCGATTTGTTAAAACACGCCATTGTGTTTCTGATTCTTTGCCTTTATCTTACCTGTTTCCAAAAAACTTGTCAAAATTATTGAATAGTTTCCCAAACTTTATGTTGTTTCTGAAAATAGGAGACAATATCTGTTTCAAAAATTGTTTGTAAAAATTCTTTGGAAGCCAACGTTTGAAAATCACCTTGCGCGGCCACTTTCCCTTGCTTCATAAACACAATTTTTTCACTTAGCGTTAACGCTAAACGGATATCATGAAACACCCCGATTAACGTTTTCCCTTCTTGCGCACTCCACTCATTTAACTGCTGAATCAATTCTTGTTGATACCGAATATCCAAATGATTATTGGGTTCATCCAATAAAATAATTTCTGGATCTTGTACAAATAATTTAGCCAAAAATACTCGTTGTTGTTGTCCTCCTGAAAGCTGATTGACAACTTTATCTTTTAAAGGCAATAAACCCGTGCGTTCTAAATAATAAAGGACTCGTTCTTTTTCTTGTTTAGAAACAATAGGTAAAAAACGTTGTGCTTGTTGTCGATACGCCCCCATCAAAACTGTTTCGTAAACCGTATAATCAAAAGCAACTGTCGTGAATTGACTCATCATCGCTACTTTCGTTGCCAATTCCTTCCGCTTTTGTCCATGAACTTCTTGACCATCAATTAAAACAGAACCACTATAAGGGACAAGTCCGGCAATCGTTTTTAAAAGTGTCGTTTTACCGCAACCATTTGGACCTAAAATACAAGTTTTACTACCTGTCGGAAAAACGAGGGAAATATCTTTTAAAATGGGGGTTTGTTGGAGCGTTACAGCTGTTTCTTTTAATTCAATCATGCAGCAACGCCCCTTTTTTTAAAGTAAATATACAAGAAGAATGGCGCTCCGATCAAGGCTGTTACGGCCCCGATGGGAATTTCTCTTGGTGATAAAATCGTGCGGGCAATTGTGTCCCCTAGTACCATGATGGTCCCACCTAAGATTGCTGAACCGGGAATCAGCCAGCGATGAGTCGCCCCTAGATAGCGACGGACAATATGTGGCGCTATTAAATCAACAAAACCAATCACACCGACAAATGAAACCGCACTTCCTGCTAGTAAACTAGCCAAAAGAATAATGCGTAGTTTTGCTGTTTTGACTTCTACTCCCGCTAACATCGCATGTTCTTCTCCTAAACCGAGAACATCCAATGCGTTGGCATCAAACCAAAGAAACAGACTACTGACAAGCAAGATTGGACAATAAATAGCAATTTTTTGCCAATTACTGCCAGAAAAACTACCCATTTGCCAAAAGACTAATTGTTTCAAATAATCTTGGAAAAGTGCTGTAATCAACGTCAAAATAGCACCGACAAACAAGGTCATAATCATCCCCACTAAAACAACTGTTTGATTAGACATTTGACTATCCATTGTTTGCGTAAATAACAAAACTAAAAAGACCGTTGCTAAGCCAAAGATAAAACCAGTTAAAGGCAATAAAAATGCCCCTAAAATCGAAGCAGTTACTCCAGTTACCATGATTAACGCAGCGCCTAAGGATGCTCCCGCTGATACGCCCAAAGTATATGAAGAAGCTAAAGGATTACCTAAGAGTGATTGCATCACCGTGCCACTTACTGCTAAGCCTGCGCCCACGAGATAGGCCATCACGACACGCGGTAACCGTACATTCCAGATGATTCCCTCTAAAATCCCGTCTTCTGAAACCGTCTTTTTCACTAAAATTTGAAGCAAATCCGTTAACGAAATCTGAACACTTCCAATTTTAATACCCAAAAAGAGCATGCTCATACTGATCAAGAGCATCAGTATGAGACACGTTTTTTTACTCATCTTTTAAATCCTTGTATTCCTCTGGATAAACAGCTTTTGCCATTTGTTTTAATGCTTTGGTAATGTGGTTATTTGGTAAAGAGCTAGACATGTTATCGATTTCGAAAACTTCTTTGTTTTGAACTGCAGGAACGTTTTCCCAGTTTTTACGAGCTAAAATTTCTTTGGCGGGATCTTTCATATAGTTAACATTGGTTAAAATGACTTCTGGTTTTGCAGCAATGGCCGCTTCTTCTGTCACTGGTAACCAGCCTTTTTCATTTGCCAAAACATTTTTTGCCCCAATTGTTTCAATCATTTCATTTAAAAACGTCCCATTACCAAAGCTGTAAATGTCTGGTAAGGCAGCTACTTCAAACAAAACAGTTTTTGGTTTTTTAATGGTTTTACCAATTTTGGCCACTTCGTCGATTTCTTGATCCATTGTTTTGATTAACTTTTGTCCTTTTTCATGTTCGGATAAGCTATCCGCGATGAATTGGACGTCTTCTTTGATTGCTTTGATACTTGTACTAGTGGGGATGTTAACGACTGTAATTCCAGCATCTTCCACTTGTTTCCAAACACTTTCTGAGCTAGCTAAATTGATGTCATTCACATAAACAATTTGTGGTTTCAAGGCAATCAATTTTTCGGCATCGACAGCCATCATATCCATTTGTGGTAATTTTTTTAAATCAGTCATCATTGTGCTACTTTGAGTATCAACTGCGATTAATTGATCGGTTTTACCTAAGTCTTCAATCACTTCTGTTGTTGATGGCACTAGGGAAATAATTTTGGTTGCCTCTTTGGGTAAAGTAATTTCTTTGCCGCTACGGTCTTTGGTTGGTAACGTTACTTCTGTTTTTTCAGAAGAGGTAGTTGCTTTCTTTTCCTGTTTACCACACCCTGCTAAGCCAAGTGTTGCTACTAAACCTAAAGTCATCATTGTTAAAGTAAATTTTTTCATTTTTTCATCCTCGCATTCGTCTATTTTATTTTGGGGAAAATTTTCTGAAATGAACCTCCTTTGTCTCAACGTCAAAACAATACAAAAAAACCACTTTTTTCTCCAATAGAAAAAAAGCAGTCACTTAACTATGCTAATGATATACTCAGCCAGTTATCTTCAAAGCCCCTTCTTTTTCCTACAAAAGAATGATTAGACTTATCAAGCCGGTATCCTGACTTAGCTTCTTCTTACTCCCAATCCTTCCAGAATAATCTGTGGTCTTATTGGTTTCATCCACCATACAGTAGGTAGGTCTGTAGAGGATTCGCACCTCTTTCCCTGACACTTCATAAGTACATATATATTGTATCTTCGTTGATAACTAATTTTCAAACCAGTGATTAGACGTCTTTGTCTAATGACACACATTTATTATAACGGTTATCAACCATTTGTCAACGCTTCCTCAAGCAAAAGAAAAACTTTTCTTGTTTTAGTTATTAGACGTTGTTCCGTTTTTCTATTCATGATAAAATAAATCCTAGTTTGAATAAGAAAGAGGTTAACTTGATGAAAATCGTCATTTTGTTACTTGTTGCCTATTTATTAGGTTCGATTCCCTCAGGTGTTTGGATTGGCAAACTTTTCTTTAAAAAAGATATACGCCAATTTGGGAGTGGGAATACAGGAACAACCAATACATTTCGTGTCTTAGGGAAACCTGCCGGAATCACGGTATTATTAATGGATATCTTGAAAGGAACGTTAGCCACTTCATTACCCTATTTGTTTGGTTTACAAGGCGTGAACCCACTCTTCTTTGGGGTAGCAGCTGTTTTAGGGCATACCTTCCCTATTTTTGCCAATTTCAAAGGTGGTAAAGCCGTAGCCACTAGCGCTGGCATGTTATTAGCATACAGCCCCACATTTTTTATTTATTCTGCTCTTATTTTTGTGATTTGTCTGTATCTAACCAGTATGGTGAGTTTAACAAGTATGATTAGCGCTGTACTAATTACACTTTCTACTATTATTTTGCCTTTCACTGTCCCAGCTATTTTACCAACATTTAACTGGTTATTAACCGTGATTGCGATTGCTTTGACTACTTTTATCTTTGTCCGTCATCGTGAAAACATTCAGCGAATTAAAAATGGAACAGAAAGTCGCCTCTCTTTTGGCTTACGTGCAAAAAAATAAAGAAAAAGGCTGTGAACAAATAATGTTCACAGCCTTTTTCTTTATTTTACACTAATCATATACTGTGTTTTAAATAGTTCGTTAGCTGGTAACTTATTGATGCCAAATTTTTCAGCAAGTTGGCCAGTTGCATCGACAGCATCAGCAATCCCGCACCAAGGTTCGATACAGACAAAAGGTGCTTCTTTCGGTGTCGGTGACCAAATCCCCACAAAAGGCATTTCTGGATAACTCAAAGTGACTTGATGCTCACTTTCGTCTGTGGCAATTGTAATCGCTGTTTGACCTTTTGTTTCAAAAATCATTGCATCATTTTCAAATAATTGATGCGTTAAGTCAAAGCTGGTATTCGTTTGGGCTAGCGTTTTATTCGCTAAATCAATAAACGGGCCTGCTAAGGGAATTTGTGTCCGTGATTTTTTAGGTGAAAAACTTAGATAATAATCTTCAAACGTTAGTGAAGATTCTAAAGGTACATTAAAGGCTGGATGACCACCAATCCCAAAATACATCTCTTCTTTCCCTGTATTTTCTACTTGGTAGTTTACAGTCAATTCTTGGTGTTCTAATGTATAAGTAATCACTAGTTCAAAATCAAAAGGATACTTCTTCTTGGTTTCTTTTGTTGATTTTAGTGAAAAAGAAACTTCTTCTCCACCTTTTTCAATCACATCAAATACTTGATCACGAGCAAAACCATGTTGAGTTAAATGATACGCTTGATTTTGGTACATATACGTATCTTCTTTTAGACGACCGACAATCGGAAAAAGTACGGGCGCATGGCGGGCCCAAAATTCAGGATTTCCTTGCCAAATATATTCAATGCCGGTTTCTTTTGATTGTAAACTTACTAATTCTGCTCCTTCTTCAGCAAATGTTGCGATTAGAAATTCATTTTCAATTTGTACAGTCATTGCGTTGTCCTCCTAGTTGATACGAGCAATTGCTTATTTTTCCAACTCTTTAATAAATTGTTGATTTAACACTTTTAAATAAGTCCCTTTCATACCAAGAGAACGTGATTCAATAATTCCAGCTGATTCTAATTTTCTTAAGGCATTCACAATTACGGAACGAGTAATGCCTATTTCATCTGCAATACTTGAAGCAGTTAAACGACCTTCTTCGCCATCTAAGGCTTCAAAAATGGCATGGACGGCTTTTAATTCACTATAGGAAAGAGTGTTGATGGCCATTTGCACGGCAGTCGCACTGCGAACTTCTGCTTCAATTGTTCTGGATTGATGATACAAAATTTGCATGCCGACAACGGTCGCACTATATTCAGCTAACACTAAATCATCCTCGTTAAAGGATTTTTCAACACGCGCTAAAATAATCGTACCCAAGCGTTTGCCAGCACCGTACAAAGGCACAATAGTGGTTAACCCAAACGGATACAGCTCTCGTGATTCAAAAGGAAATGCAGTTAAATCACTATCTATTGGAATATTGGCTTCGGTTACTTTGAGCATATCCACGGCCTCGGTGTATCCTTGAGGAAATTTTTTCTCTTTAAACATATTTTTGATACGGGCATTATTAACATCTAATTTTTCAGTATACCCCAACAAATCCCCTGAACTGCTAATAATATACGCATTACTTTCTAAAATATCCCCTAAAATCATTGCCATTTTGTTGTACGGAAGTTCTGCTTGTACGTCAAACAAATTATTTTTTTGCAAAAGCTCGTTCACTTGACGTGTTTTTTCTAATAATGTAGCCATCTTTTCTCCTCCAGCCTTTTTTATAAGATGTAACGACTTAAATCTTCATTTTGAACAATGTCATTCAATTTTTCATTGACATATGCTTCGGTAATCGTAATTTCACCCATTTGCATATCTG
The DNA here is from genome assembly GCF_050536905.1 of Enterococcus sp. DIV1328a. NCBI lineage: Bacteria > Bacillati > Bacillota > Bacilli > Lactobacillales > Enterococcaceae > Enterococcus > Enterococcus sp. DIV1328a. The sequence goes on from NZ_CP172912.1 coordinate 1,355,693, forward strand.
GTGCTTCATATAATAAATCTTCTAATAAACGTTCTAAAATTGTGTGTAAACGACGCGCCCCAATATTATCTGTATCACGGTTTACATCATAAGCGATGTGTGCTAACCGTTCAATTGCTTCTTTTGTAAAGATGACTGAAACATTTTCTGTGCCAATTAATGCTACATATTGTTTAATTAAAGCATTGTTTGGCTCAGTTAAGATACTTACGAAGTCATCCGCCGTTAAATCATCTAATTCAACTCGAATTGGGAAGCGGCCTTGTAATTCTGGAATCAAGTCACTTGGTTTTGACAAGTGGAAAGCACCTGAAGCGATAAATAAAATGTGATCCGTTTGTAAAGGACCATACTTCGTGTTAACTTGGGAGCCTTCAACAATCGGCAAAATGTCTCTTTGTACTCCTTCACGAGAGACTTCGCCCGAATTTTGTTGGCTTTTAGAGGTGATTTTATCAATCTCATCGATAAAAATAATTCCGCTTGATTCAGCTAAACGAATCGCTTCACTATGAATATCAGCGTCATTGACAATTTTTGCTGATTCTTCTTTCACTAATAAGTCTTGTGCTTCTTTCACCGTTACAGTACGTTCGATTTTTTTCTTTGGTGACAGAGCGCCTAACGTTTCATTTAAGTCGATGCCCATTTGTTCTAGGCCATTGTTCATAGCTGGCATCGTTTTCTTCGGTTCTTCAATTTCAATTGTTACTTCACGATTATCTAATAGACCTTTTTCCAGCTGTTCCAAAATTGTTCGGCGGTTCGCTCGAATATCTTCCGTTACTTCTTCTTGTGCTTCTTGCTGTTGCTGAGCCATGTTAAACATGTTCATCATTTGTTCAAATTGGTTACCGCCAGCCTGTTTTTGTTCTTTTTTAATTCCAGGCACTAATACTTTGACTAAACGTTGATTGGCCTTTTTCAACGCTTGCGCGTACACGCGACTGTATTGTTGTTTTTCAACAATTTGGATCGCATTTTCTACTAAATCCCGAACCATTGATTCGACATCCCGACCGACATACCCTACTTCTGTAAATTTGGTTGCTTCAACTTTTACAAAAGGCGCATTGACAATTTTTGCGAGACGACGAGCAATCTCAGTTTTACCAACACCTGTTGGTCCAATCATTAGTAAGTTTTTAGGCGTAATATCTTGTTGCATATTTTCTTCTAATTGCAAGCGACGATAGCGGTTACGTAAAGCTACCGCCACTGATTTTTTGGCAGCTTGCTGTCCAACAATATATTGATCTAGTTCTTTGACTATTTCTTTTGGTGTTTTGTTTAATTCATTCATGGATTTTCCCTCGCTTATAATTCTTCTACAATGATATTATGATTCGTAAATACACAGATATCTGCAGCAATATTTAAGGCATTTTTAGCAATCTCTTTCGCTGGCATTTCTTTATCGCCAAAGTTTTTCATGGCTCTTGCAGCGGACAAAGCAAAATTACCGCCTGAACCAATTGCTAAAATACCATCGTCTGGTGTGATGACTTCCCCAGTTCCTGAAACTAAGAGCATTTCTTCCTTATTCATCACAATCAGCATAGCTTCTAATTTTTGCATAGACTGTTGTGTACGCCACTCTTGGGCTAACTCAACCGCAGCTCTCGTTAAGTTTCCGTTGTATTCATTTAATTTTCCTTCAAACTTTTCTTCTAATGTAAAGGCATCTGCCACACTTCCTGCAAAACCGACAACGACTTCATCATTGTAAATACGGCGCACTTTTTTGGCTGTACCTTTCATAACGACAGATTCGCCCATTGTTACTTGGCCGTCACCAGCCATTGCAAATTTTCCATCTTTTTCGACTGCACAAATTGTTGTAGAGTGAAATTGTGATTCAACCATTATTGTTCCTCCTAGACGTTTACCTCCATTATGCACGAGGATGAAACGTTCGATAATTTTTTTGTAAACTTTCTTTTGTCACATGCGCATATATCTGAGTTGTTGATAAATTAGCATGTCCTAATAATTCTTGAACTGTCCGCATATCGGCGCCATTATTTAATAAGTGTGTCGCAAATGTATGGCGTAACATGTGGGGATGAATTTCCGCATTTAATGAACTTTTTTTAATTAGTTGGTTTAAGACATATTCAATCCCTGTTGGCGTGATTTGTTCACCATGATGATTAACAAAGACATACGGATGTTTTTTTTGATATTTTGTCATTAATAGCGCGCGGCCATTCTCTAAGTAATCCTTTAAGGCGTCTTGTGCAAATGAACCAAAAGGCACATAGCGATCTTTATTTCCTTTTCCGTGAACCAATAAAACAGAAGCTTGAAAGTCAACTGCGTCCACCGTTAAGTTCGCACATTCACTGACCCGAATACCAGTCCCATACAGAACTTCTAGCAACGCTTGATTTCTCAAATCAAGCGGTTGCTCGCCTTGTGCGCTCTCAAATAATGCATCCATTTCTTTTTCATAAAAAAAACGGGGCAACCGTAACTGTTTCTTTTTCATATGAACATAGGAAAAAGGATTCTCTTGGATTGCTTCATTTTTTAATAAGAATTGATAAAAAGAACGCAAACTGGCAATTTTTCGACTAATCGAATTGCGGCTATATTCCTGATCGTATAATTCGCTCAAATAAGCCCGAACATCCAAATGTTCCACAGTCAAATAATTGTCATTACCTGAAGTCTTTAAAAACGAAAAAAAATGTTGTATATCTTCTTGATATACTTTTTTTGTTTTTTCTGAATAGCCTCTTTCGACAATAAGATAACGAGCAAATAACTCAGGCCAATTCTTTTCTTCCATGTGATAGCCCTCCTCATTCGATTACAAAGTAACTTTAGCATAACCTTTTTCAAAAGACAATTAAGTTGTCAGAATTTAATCAATATTTCTAAATATGTTCACAATTTTAACTATTCTTTAGCTTTTGTTATTTTTTTCTAAAAATTAAAAGACTGAGTATCATCGCATTTCTTAGCAATGATGCTCAGTCTTTTCTCATATTTTTTCTAATTTAGTCTAAAGATTGGATAACTTGAGCTTGAACATCTAAGGCCCGATTAGCAATCGCTTCATAGCGTTCTTTTTTGTCACGAATTCGTTCAGGTAACTCTGGGAAAAGCCCAAAGTTTGCATTCATTGGTTGGAAATGTTTGCCTTCTGCATGTGTAATATAATAAGCCATACTTCCTAAAGTCGTTTCGCGAGGGAATTCAATCGGCTCTTCTCCTTTGGCAAGACGAGCTGCGTTAATACCTGCGAGTAAACCACTTGCCGCGCTTTCAACATATCCTTCAACACCAGTCATTTGTCCAGCAAAAAACAGATCGTCACGTTTTTTTGATTGGTAGGTTGGTTTTAGCAACTCTGGAGAATTCATAAAACTATTACGGTGCATGACGCCATAGCGAACAAATTCAGCATTTTCTAATCCCGGAATCATACGGAATACTCGTTTTTGTTCACCCCATTTTAAATGCGTTTGGAAACCAACAATATTGTATAAAGAAGCTGCAGCATTGTCTTGACGTAATTGAATTACAGCATAAGGGCGTTTACCTGTTTTAGGGTCTTCTAGTCCGACAGGTTTCATTGGGCCAAACAACATGGTTTTAATACCACGTTGCGCCATTACTTCGATGGGCATACAGCCTTCGAAAAACTTCTCTTTTTCAAACGTGCGTAAAGGAACCACTTCTGCATTGACTAGCGCTTCATGAAAAGCATTGAACTCTTCTTCAGTCATCGGACAATTTAAGTAAGCCGCTTCCCCCTTGTTATAACGAGATTTTAAATAAACTTTATCCATGTCAATTGTTGATTTATCAATAATTGGTGCTGCTGCATCGTAAAAATAAAAGCCTTCAGAACCATTAAATTCTTGAATTTTTTGAGATAAGCTTTCAGAGGTTAAGGGCCCCGTTGCAATAATTACAATCCCTTCCGGAATATCAGTGATCTCTTCATTTTTGATTGTAATTAATGGATGACTTTTAATTTTTTCAGTGATTGTTTCAGAAAAAGAATCACGGTCAACTGCTAAGGCGCCGCCAGCTGGTACAGCGGTTTGATCTGCACTACCAATAATGATTGAATTTAAACGGCGCATTTCTTCTTTCAAAACACCTACCGCATTGGTTAAACTATTTCCACGTAATGAATTAGAACAAACTAACTCTGCAAAATTTTCTGTTTGATGCGCTGGTGTCTTTTTGACAGGGCGCATTTCATATAAATCAACTGGTACACCAGCATTGGCCACTTGCCATGCCGCTTCACTTCCGGCTAAACCGGCACCAATAATTGTGACTTTTTTTGTCATGTATAAAAATTCCTTTCTATGTCAAGAAGTTAAGAGCTGTCTCTTACAAACTCAATTCATTTTACTAAAAGAGAAGACCGAAGTAAATTCTTCGGTCTCAATTTTTCTTATTTTTGGACGTTTTCTTCATAATCGCCATTGATACAAACGACTTGTTTGCCGCCTTTAACTTTTTTCTCTACTAAATATTGCCCACATTTTGGACATGGTCGGCCTACTGGTTTGTCCCAAGAAGTGAAGTCACACTCTGGGTACCGACTACAGCCATAGAAAATCCGATTTTTCTTTGATTTCCGTTCGATAACTTGTCCTTCGTGACACACAGGACACGTCACGCCAATTTCTTTGACAATCGCTTTTGTATTCCGACAATCTGGGAAATTACTACATGCATAAAATTTCCCGTAGCGACCCAGCTTAATCACCATTGGATGTCCACATAGTTCGCAGTCAAAACCTGCTGGTTCATCTTTAATTTGGATTTTTTCAATCTTTTCTTCGGCATTTGTTAATTCTTTTTCGAAGGGCTTGTAGAAACGATCGACAACTTCAACCCATTTTTCTTGACCTTCACCGACTTTATCTAAGTCCGTTTCCATTGTCGCTGTAAAATGTGTATCGACAATTTGTGGGAAAAACTCTGAAACTAGGGAATTCACAATTTCACCTAATTCCGTTGGTTCAAACCGTTTATTGGTTAGCTTCACGTAATAACGCCGTTGAATGGTTTCTAATGTTGGCGCATACGTTGATGGTCGGCCCACACCATTTTCTTCTAAAGTCCGGATTAACGTGGCTTCACTAAAACGAGCCGGTGGTTGAGTAAAGTGTTGTTTCGGTTCGATATCGACCGATTTAACAACGTCACCTTCCGCTAATTCAGGTAAAATATTTTCCTTGTCCTCTTTACCATCATCGCGTCCTTCAACATATACTTGCATAAACCCTTTAAATTTCACTTTGGAACCATTGGCAATAAACGTTACGCCGTTTTGTTGAAGCGTGACCTTCATGGTATCTAAAATCGCTGGTGTCATTTGACTAGCAACAAAGCGCGACCAAATAAGAGTATATAATTTTAATTGATCTTTATCTAAATACTTCTTCATTTCATCGGGTGTTCTTAAAACGCTTGACGGACGAACCGCTTCATGGGCATCTTGTGCACCTTGCGTATTTTTTGCTTTGCGGCCGCCATGTGCTGAGAACTCATCTCCGTAGGTCTTTTCAATGAATTCAGCAGCTTCTGCTTTGGCGGAATCGGCAATTCTGGTTGAGTCTGTACGCATGTAGGTAATCAGCCCCACAGTGCCTTGTTTCCCTAAAGCAATTCCCTCATACAATTGTTGCGCAACCATCATGGTTTTACGGGTACGGAAATTTAATTTACGTGCCGCTTCTTGTTGTAAACTACTGGTTGTAAAAGGTAACGCAGGATTACGTTTCCGTTCTTTTTTCTCAACTTTTGTAACATCGTAATCTTTACCGTCAATTCGAGAAGTGATTTCTTTCACCGCTTCTGCATTTGGTAATTTTTTCTTTTTACCATCTACGCCCCAGAAATTTGCTTTGAATTTCTTGCGACCTTTTTGGAAATTCCCATCAATGCTCCAATATTCTTCAGGTTTAAATTCTCGAATTTCATTTTCTCGATCAATAATCATTTTTAAAGCAACAGATTGTACACGACCAGCACTCAAACCTTTTTTGACTTTACGCCATAAAATAGGACTAATCGAGTATCCAACTAAACGGTCTAAAATGCGCCGTGCTTGTTGTGCATCAACTAAATCAACGTTGATGGTTCTAGGTTCTTTAAATGCCGCTTTTACTGCTTCTTTAGTGATCTCATTGAATACCACACGGTTTTTATCTTTTAAATCAAGGCCAAGAAGATAAGCTAAATGCCAAGCAATTGCTTCACCTTCTCGGTCCGGATCGGCTGCGAGATAGACTTTTTCAGCTTTTTTTGCAGCCGCTTTTAAACTTTTGATGACATCGCCTTTTCCGCGAATCGAAATATAATGAGGTTCATAATTATTTTCAATATCAATCCCCATTTTACTTTTTGGTAAATCGCGAATGTGACCAACACTGGCAACCACCTTGTAGTTTCTTCCTAGATATTTTTCAATTGTTTTGGCTTTGGCAGGTGATTCTACAATCACGAGATACTTATAGGCCATTCAATTAGCTCCTTTCGCGTTCGCTTTCCTACTATATAATATATGTAAAAAACGCACAAATCGTAATACATCATATGCTATATAGAATAGGTTTGTCAAGACTAGGCTTTCTAACATTTCTGTCATTTCTGTTTGACTGTCCGAATTTATAAATAAAAAATGCCTATGATTTATAGATTTTATCCTAAAGCATTAAAATACCCAAAACATTCCAAATAAAATGAGTCAAGAGAGCAGCTTCAAAGCGACCCGTGCGTAGATAGACCCAACTTAACGCTAAACCCATGCCCCAATAAATAACAAAACTACCTATATCTGTGGGCGTGTGCACAAGTGCAAATAAAATAGAAGAAACGAGTATGCCTATTTTTGAAGCTGGCTTGAAAAACGCTTGAATCCCGACACGAAAAATTCCCTCTTCGAAAATTGGCCCAATCACACCTGCAAAAATAAGTATAAGCCCTTTAGGAATGGCTTGGACAATTTCTTCAACACTTTGTTGGTTAGAGGTCGTCTCTAATCCTTCCAGACGTAATAAGAAATCACCAAATATTCCCACACAAAAGATTATCACCAAACCTAACAAGACCACTGGCAAGGTTTCTTTGATTCCTAAAAAAGTCCAAGTTATGAGCTTTTTCTTTTTCAAAAAAGCAACAAATAGATAGACGAAATAGGCACCAAGTCCAACAGCCACTAATCCACTAACAAAGCGAAACCAAAAATTTTCTGTAGAAACTTGAACAACTGAGACCATCATCAAAGGAATTTGATCCAAAATCAAAAAGCCCAGTAGCTGCATACCAAACAACCATCTTTTTCTAACAACCGTTTCCATTTAGACACTCCTAACTACCAACCAAAAGATTAAAATCTGATTAAATAGTACCGAAGTGAACGTAGGTTGTCAATTCACAATTAGTAAAAGTCACAATTCTTCACAAATATCATCAATTGTCTGAACACATTTAGCGCCGTCCTGAATTAATTCATGGCAGCCTGTTGAAAAAGACTGGAAAATACTTCCCGGTACGGCAAATACCTCGCGCCCGTAATCCATCGCCGCTTGTGCAGTAATTAAAGAGCCACTATTCTTACGAGCTTCCATCACGCAGACCCCTAAAGATAATCCAGCAATAATGCGATTACGTGCAGGAAAATGATATTTTTTCGGCCCACTCCCATTCACATATTCTGTTAAAACAAGCTGATTCTGCTTCATAGTTTGCTGTAATTCTTTCTTTTCATACGGATAATATACATCTAACCCAGTGCCTAAAATTCCAATTGTCTGACCCCCGCTCTGGATGGCCATCTCATGGCTACGACTATCGATACCTTTGGCAAGACCGCTGACGATTGTGAATCCTTCTTTGACTATTTTAGGAACCAGAGCTTCAGTCACTCTTAACCCATATGAAGTGGCATAGCGAGCGCCGACGATGCCAATTTTCCTTCTGCTTAACAATTGTAAATTTCCTCTATAAAAAAGAATTGCTGGTGGATTATAAATTTCTCGTAATAATTTAGGATAGACGGCATCTAAAATTGTCATAAATTGGTGTTGGCATTGTCGTATATATAACGCTTCACTATGAATCGTATGGTGTAACCAAGATTGTTCAAATAATTCACGATATTTCTTGATTTCAGCAATTCTAATAATTTCTGTACTGGAAAAATCAACACGCTTTTGTACGATAGCTTCTTGTAACACTTTTAAGATACCTAAATTGCCAATTCCTTGGCATACCGCTAATTTAAATAATAATTGTCGTTGTAAAATTTCCAACAAAAAACACCTCTTTCACATCTTCTTAAAATAAGAATACGTAAAAAAAGTGTTTTATTTTTAAATCATATCTTTTATTGGCGCAAACGTACGTCGATGAATGGGTGTTACACCGTATTTTTCTAACCCGAGAAGATGTTCTTTTGTTCCATAGCCTGCATTGTTTTTAAATCCATATCCAGGATATAATTCATCATATTCTTCCATTAATCGATCTCTTGTTACTTTTGCAATAATACTGGCTGCTGCAATTGAAATGGAGCGTGCATCCCCTTTAATCAAACTTTCTTGTGGTTGGGGAACGTCTAACTGCATTGCATCAATTAATAAATAATCTGGTGTAAAAGCTAAATCGTCAATTGCCATTTTCATCGCTTGTTTAGTTGCTTGATAAATATTAATTTGATCAATGACTCCTTGATCAGCGATACCTAACCCGATAGCGACAGCCTGTTCTTGAATCTGGTTATATAACGTTTCCCGTTTTTTAGCAGATAGTTTTTTTGAATCATTTAAGCCTAATAATTGACAATCTTTCGGCAAAATAACTGCAGCTGTCACAACAGGACCAGCTAATGGTCCGCGGCCTACTTCATCAATTCCTGCAATTAAACGATGGCCTTTTTTATAGGCCGCTTCCTCAAATTGACTCATTTCTTTAAAAAGTTGCCATTCTTTTTCTTTGGCTAACTGGCGACGTTCCCATTGTTTGATCGCTTGTTGCACTCCTGAACGTTCATCTTCTCGCCAGCTTGCTAATCGTTCATCGGTTGCATCAGTGACAGTTAACAGCGCTTCTTTGATTGCCTGAATCGACTCTTTTGCCATGTTATTCGTCTCCTAGTTCTTCCCAGCGGTCCAAAGTATACGTACCTAATTTTCCACTGCGAATTTCTAAAATAATCATTTCGCTGGCTCGATTATAATCATCTCTAAAACCACGTTTTTGGCTAATTAACATCAACTGTTCTGGGGCAGGTAAAAATAGCTCTTCCTCTGTTAAACCATATCGTTCCGTCAAACGTTGCGGATAAAAACGTGCAAAAAATTCTAATCCATAAATCGCCAAATCATCTAAATGCAATAATTGATCTTTTATAGCGCCAGTTAAAGCTAATTTTTTCCCAATTTCTTCATCTTCAAATTTTGGCCAGAGAATTCCTGGTGTATCCAGTAATTCCAATTGGGAACCAGAGCGTAACCATTGTTGGCCTTTTGTCACGCCTGGCTTGTTCCCAGTTTGCGCAATTTTTTTTCCGACTAAACGATTCATTAAAGTTGACTTACCAACGTTGGGAATCCCAATACACATTGCGCGAATCGCACGCGGTTTCAAGCCTTTCGCCTGTTCACGAGCCAATTTTTCTTTTAACGCTTCCTTGGCTGCTGGCACAATTTTATTGATTCCTTTATTTTGTTGGGCATTGATGACTAGGGTTTGGTATCCTTTCTTTTGAAAGTAATGTTGCCATTTTTTATTTTGGTCGTTATCTGCTAAGTCCCCTTTATTTAAAAGGACTAATCTTGGTTTTTGTTGGACAATTTGGTCCATCATTGGGTTACGGGAAGAAAGCGGTAACCGCGCATCAACTAGTTCAAATACAATATCGACATATTTGATTTTTTCAGAAACTTCTCTTCTTGCTTTGGCCATATGGCCGGGAAACCATTGAATGGTCATAATCTGTTCAAATCCCTTCTTTAACACATTGTTTCTTTGATTCAATTCTTCAACGAGTCCTGTGTTCCGCGTAGATTCTTGCGAAAAAACACCTCCTCTAGTTTAACATATTTTTCACGGATTTGATTTATTTTCTGCAGTGTTCTTTAAAAAACAAAAAGGCTGAGACAAACTCACTTTGGATTTTGTCTCAGACTTATACACTGGCAAAGTATAGAAAGAAGTAGGTCAAGCTCTTCTCAAGCCTGACTCAAGAATATTTCTGTTTTTACTCGTTATTTCGCATGAAGTAAATTTTCTTTACAATGAATTAACTCTGTTAAAAACTGACAGTACGGTGTAGCAATCCCATAAGCTTTCCCTTTGCGAACAATTGCTCCATTGATATAATCAATTTCGGTTAAACGATGATTGGTTATTAAGTCCTGATACATCGATGGATGGTGCAAACCAATTGTTTCTCGATTATAACACGAGCGGATTTGTTGAAGAACTGCTTGTTTATCTAACGTAACTTGTTCCGCTTCAGCGACTGCTAAAAATTCATTAACTATTTGTTGAACAATTTGATCTGCTTGCTCTGTTTCGCCAAAGTCTGCCATATTACAATCCAACAAAGTACATAAACCATTCATTGTTCCATTTACACAGGCCTTCTTATAAATGGATGATAAAATATTCTCAGAATAACGTGCATTTAAGCCAGCGTTATTTAATACCTTAATGACTGCTTCTACTGCTTGTTCACTTTGCGCTCCTAAATTTTGTAAATCAATCGAACCATTGCCAAATAATTTTACTTTGCCAGGTCCTTCTAACCCAGCGGTCCACATTGTGTTTCCTAATAAAATATTTTCGTAAGGCACGTATTTTTTGATAATATCTTCGTGACCAATTCCATTTAACAAGCATAAAACTTTCGTATTTTTATTAAGGAAATGTTCTAATGCTTCAAGCATTCCTTCCAGTTGCATTGCTTTTGTAAATAGGATAACTAAGTCTGCTGTAAAATCGATGCTTGCTACTTCTGTCTGAGGATAAATAGGAATTTTAGCGGTCACCACTTCGCCATTAAAATCAGCAACTAACCCGTTTTTTCTTATTGCTACAATATGTTCTGGCCAACCATCGACAAAAATAACGTCATTTCCTGCTTGATGTAACATTAGTCCAAAGCGACTGCCCATAGCGCCAGCACCTGCGATAATAATCTTCATTTCTTTTCCTCCGTTCAATTTTTTATTTTTAGGTAAAAATCTGCTAAGAAAATCTCTATCTCTTACTTTTATAGCAATAAAAAGGCAAAACATATGTTATATTATAAGTGATCTATTTGTTATTTTTTATCCAAGCGCATTTATGTAAGCGCTTTTAAAAAGAAGGGGAGTTTCTGATGAATATTCAGCTTTTAAAGTACTTCATTGAAATTGTTAATACCCGCAGTTTATCGGCGGCCGCTCGCAATTTATTTGTCACCCAACCAACACTTTCTTTAGCATTGAAAAAAATGGAATCTGAGTTAGGCACAGCGTTGTTTGATCATTCTGATCAACCGTTTCAATTAACCGATACAGGTCTTTATTTATATGAACATGGCCAAGAAGTTGTTTTTCAATTCGATCAATTGGTAACAGATATTCGTGAAATGAACCAGAAACCAGTTAAAAAGCAATTGCGTTTAGGCTTAACTACTTTATTTGCTGTACAATTTATGAAAGAAATTTCACGATTTTTAACAACCCATCCACATGTGAATTTAATATTACAGCAAGATGGCTCGCCAAAATTACAAACGATGTTAGCAAATAAAGAAATTGATATGGGACTAATTTCTTTCCCAAATACCTTACCTGAAATTATTCATATTGAACCTTTAGAAACGACTACCAAAGGCTACCATGTTTATGTCGTGGTACCAGAATCAAATCCTCTCTCTCAACATGAAAAATTAACTTTTAAAGATTTGAAAGATCAACGATTTTCATCGTTAAGTGATAATTTTATGATTGGTCGCCTACTACTAGATCGGACTCGGAGCTTCGGTTATGAGCCGAATATCATTTTGCATAACGATGATTTACAAGTACTTCTTTATAGTTTACAAAAAAATAATTCGATTTGTTTGCTGCCGATTGAATATTATGAAGTGGGAAAAAGTCAGGGACTGAAATGGATTCCTTTAAAAGATAAGTTTGACTATTTCCCCATCGGCATTGCTTTGCGCCGCGATTTTAGTATGACAGAAGATGTTAGAGATTTTATCCAAATCATTAAAGAAAATTAATGGATAGCCTAGCCTTGATAAGCAAAGACGACTTTACTATCATAAAGTTTCAACACTTTTTCAAATAAGAATTTTGAGAATAAACCCGCGACAATTGGAACAACAAACCAAGAAAAGAGTAAAGGTAAGATCCCTAAGCCCGCATCCAATGAAGCAAGTGGCCCCACGAGTCCAACCAAGCCAAATCCAGCCGATTGTGGGGTTCCTGAAATGTTGAATAGAACCACAGGAATTGCTGAAATAGTCGCTGTAAATAAACAAGGAATTAAAATAATTGGGTATTTAAATAAGTTAGGCATCATCATTTTCATACCGCCCAAAGAGACAGCCAGTGTCACTCCCGATTGGTTGACATTCCAAGAATTAATCACAAGAACAACAGTTGTGGCTGCAATTCCCATTGCGGCAGCACCTGCAGACAAGCCATTCAACTGAATCGCCAAACCGATTGCCACAGTAGTGATTGGTGAAATAATCAGTGCAGCAAATGAACAAGCAATTAAAATACTCATGATAATTGGCTGGAAATCAGTAAAATTGTTAATCACTTTACCAATGGCGACCGTGATCTGTGTCACATATGGGTAAATCAACATGCCAAACAAGCCTGCACCTACTCCAACAACGATCGGTAAAGCAATGATTTCCACTGAACCGAATTTTTTATCGATGACTAATAAAAGTAAGACTGCAACAGAAGCGGTAATCATAATATTAATGATGTCACCAGTGCCTGCACCAATAAAGCCTTTCACTTCTGAATTAAATTTAATCACGCCAGAGCCAGCAAATGCTGCACCGCCAGCAATCATCATTTTCTGTGGCGTTAAGCCAAATTGAAAAGCAATCAGTCCACCAATAATTAAAGGGGTGGCTAGTTGGAAAATTTGCGCCGCATGAATAATCATTTCGATAATCTTGTATTCTGCAAAATATTTTAAAATGGCTCCTAATACAGCATTGGGAATTAAGGCGATAATGGTGCCGGAAGCTGTTCCAGCTAACACTTTGTTAAAAAATATTCTTGGGGTTAATTGAGCATCCAGTTTATCAGTGGGCATTTTCAACACTCCTATTGATTATTTTTGTTTTTTTTAAACAAGTTTGAGAATGATTGAACTTTCTATTAGATAAAGAGCGGCCTCAAAGAAGAGCGCTTATTTCTTTGAGGCGCTTTTTATTTAACTAAAGCAAGGAACGATTTTTAATATACATCCGTGTCCGCATTATATTTCGCTAAATTATCTTTAACATCTCGCAAGAACTTACCTGCTTGTTGTCCATCTAAAATTCGATGATCAATAGAAAGACATAAATTAACCATATCTGCCACTTTAAAGCCTCCATCTGCGGTTGGCACAAGGCGTTTATTAATTGACTCTACTTGTAATATCGCAGCTTGTGGATGGTTAATAATTCCCATCGATTGGACGGAACCTAGTGTTCCAGTATTATTAAGAGTAAAGGTCCCTCCTTGCATTTCCTTGCTTGCTAGCGTTCCTTGTCGGACTTCTTGTGCCAAGCGATTGATTTCTTTAGCTAGCCCTGCAATCGAATAGTTATCCGCTTGTTGAATCACTGGCACATAAAGATGCTCGTCTGTCGTTACAGCTATGGATAAATTAACATCTTTATGATAAATAATTGAGCCATCATCCCAAGATGTATTGATTTTTGGATTTTTCTTTAACGCTTGAATGACTGCTTTGGCAAAAAATGGGAAGAAGCTTAGAGATAGGCCCTCTTGTTGTTTAAATTCATCTTTTAATGAATTTCTAAGTTGGACTAAGTTGGTCACATCCGCTTCCACCATTAACCAAGCGTGAGGGATTTCGTTGACGCTTTGGACCATTTTTTTAGCAATTGCTTTACGTACAGGATCTGCAGAGACAATTTTATCTGTGGTTGTTTCAGTTGGACTAGCTGTTGCGGCGCTTTCATTTTGCGAAGCAACTGGCTCCTCTGAAATTGAAGGGCTAGTTCCTGGACTCACTGTTTTCTCAGGCGTTCTTGCCTGTGTTGGTGTAAAGTTTGTAACATCTTTTCTAGTAATCCGACCATCACGACCTGTCCCTGTAACTTGTGTTAAATCAATCTTTTTTTCTTGGGCAATTTTAAGGACTGCTGGGGAATAACGACCATTATTTTTTTGATGGGACGTCGCAGTGCTTGTTGTTTCAACCGTTTCATGTTCTTGTGCTTGTTCCGCACTTGCTTCTTTCACTGGTGCTAAAGTAGCTTCTTCTGTTTTTTCGGTTGTTTCTTCTGTCTCTAACGTCATCACCGCTGTTCCGATGGGCACATCTGTATCTAGAGAAATCAGAAATTCTTTTACTACACCATCAAAATCTGATGGGACTTCCGTGGTGACTTTATCAGAAACGACTTCCATTAAGGGATCATAGCGTTTCACTGAATCTCCTGGTTTAACTAACCATTGGACAATGGCTGCCTCTGTGACACTTTCGCCTAGATGAGGCATTTTGATTTCTTTTGTGGCCATTTATTTTTTCCTCCTTGCTTCAATTAAAATTCTGCTAATTCTTTCATTGCTGCTAATACTTGCTCTTCATTGATTAAAAATTCTCTTTCTAAAGGTAATGCATAAGGCATGCTTGGACAATCAGGTCCTGCAAGTCTTTGGATCGGTGCATCTAAATCAAAGAGAGCATCTTCTGAAATCATTGCCGCAATTTCACTCATCACGCTGCCTTCTTTATTGTCTTCTGTTACGAGTAAGACCTTCCCTGTTTTCTTAGCTGCAGCTACTAATGTTTCGCGATCTAAAGGATATAATGAGCGAACATCGACGATTTCGGCATCAATTCCTTCAGCGGCTAGTTTTTCCGCCGCAGCTAAAGCTAATTGCAAGGTCATGCCGTAACTAATCACGGTTAAATCACTACCCGTTCTAACGACATTGGCTTTGTCAATTGGTACGATATAATCATCTGCAGGCACTTCATCTTTTAGTAAACGATATAAACGCTTATGTTCGTAAAAAATGACTGGATCATCGGAACGAATCGCTGCTTTAATCATCCCTTTTGCATCATAAGGATTAGAGGGGGTCACAACTCTTAATCCTGGTTGTCCACAAAAAACTTTTTCTGTAGACTGAGAATGATACAGCCCACCACGAACACCGCCGCCATAAGGGGTCCGATAAACGATTGGCGCAGTCCAATCGCCTTTTGTTCTGTAGCGCATTGTCCGAGCCTCTGATAACAATTGATTGGTTGCAGGCAAAATGTAATCCGCAAATTGAAATTCACCAATTGCGCGATAGCCCATTAAACCTAAGCCGACAGCTAAACCACCAATTAAGCCTTCTGTTAACGGTGTATTAAAACAACGCTCGTCACCGTATTTAGCAGCCAAGCCCTTTGTTACACCGAACACGCCGCCTTTGTCGCCGCCGACATCTTCCCCAAAAATAACTACTTTTTCATCACGAGCCATTTCTTCAGAAATTCCTAAGTTAATTGCTTCTAAATAAGTCATCTCAGCCATTATATTTCTTCTCCTCTTCTCTTATTTTGCATACACTTCTTCTAAAATTGATGTCGGTACAGGATCTGGCATTGATTCTGCTTCATCCGTTGCTTGATTGATTTCTGCACGAATTTCTTCATCAATTTTGGCAATGTCTTCGTCTGTTAAATAGCCCTCTTCTAATAATTGTTTTTCAAAAAGCTTCACTGCATCGTTCTTTTTCATTTCTTCAATTTCTTCTTTTGAACGATAAACAGATTGATCATCGTCAGCGGAATGAGAAGTCAAGCGAGAAACCATTAATTCAATCAATTTTGGTCCTTTTTTCCCGCGAGCCGCTTTTACTGCTTCTTTAAATGCTAGATAGACTTCAGTAAAATCACTACCATCAACGGTCACACCTTCAAAGCCATAAGCTTTCGCGCGATCGGCCATTCGTTTATTGGCATACTGTTCTTCAATTGGGACAGAAATCGCATATTCATTATTTTCAACAACAAAAATGACTGGTAATTTTTTTACGCCTGCAAAGTTCATAGCTTCTTGGACTTCTCCTTGATTGGCAGAGCCTTCCCCAGTGGTAGTCAATGCAACAAAATCAGCTTTTTGAAGTTGCGCTGCATAACCAACACCTGTCGCTAATGGCATTTGTGTACTTACTGTTGAAGAGAAGGAAACAATATTATGCTCTTTTGAACCATAATGATTCGGCATTTGACGACCATGGGAAGAAGGATCCGCTTCTTTTCCAAAAGAACCCATTAAAATATCTTTGGAGGTCATGCCCCAAACCAAGCACGCGGTCATATCACGATAATACGGTAAAAAATAATCTTTTTGAGGATCAAAAGCCATCGCCATCGCTACTTGTGCAACTTCTGCCCCTTGACCAGAAATATTGAAAGAGGTCTTACCAATCCTTGTTAATTGCCACAACCGTTCGTCTAAACGACGTCCTCGTAGTACTTGACGATATGCCTGAATCAATTCTTCTTTTGATAAACCCGATTTTTTAAGCGTTTTCATTTTCATCAACCTTTCTCTATTTGTGAATCGCTAAGCCATAAGTATCTAAGGCTGCTTCTTGCAATACTTCTGTCATTGTTGGATGCGCATGGATTGCTTCACCAATTTCAATGGGCGAGGCATCTAAATACATGGCAGTACTTGCTTCGGCAATTAAATCCGTGACATGTGGCCCAATCATAGAAACCCCTAATAAATCATCGGTCTTCTTGTCACGAATTACTTCTATAAAGCCATCTGTTTCTCCATAAACAAGTGATTTACCATTACCATTAAAATTAAAGGTGCCAATCACTACTTCTTTATCTTCTGGTAAAGTTTCTCTAGTATAGCCGACACTTGCTATTTCAGGATTTGTATAAACACCTCGAGGCACGTTTGTATAATTTAAAGGTTCCACTGTCTCGCCTAAAAGATGCTGAACAGCTAACTCTCCTTCTTTCATAGCCACATGGGCTAGTTGAAGTGTATCGATACAATCACCAATCGCATAAATATGTCCTTCTGTGGTTTGATAAAATTCATTTACTTCAATGCCTTTGTCAGTATATTTCACTGAGGTATTCTGTAACCCTAACTTATTGATATTGGGTTGACGACCAATTGCTACCATGACTTTGTCAACAGTGAGGCTTTCTTGTCCTGCAACTTCTACTTGAACCTTTTGTCCAGTAACTTTCGCTTCTTGGACTTTGCTACCTAATAAAATGTTAATTCCTCGTTGCTCTAAACGTTTCTTTAATTCTTTAGAAATTGTTGCACTTTCATTTATAAGTAACCGATCCAAAAATTCAATGATAGTTACGTTGACACCTAAACTATTTAATAAAGAAGCCCACTCGACACCAATAACGCCACCACCAATAATTGCAATTGATTCTGGTAGCTCTTCTAATTCAAGCATCCCATCAGAAGATAAGATAAATTCTTCATCCAGTGGCAAATTAGGTAACGTTTTAGGACTAGAGCCTGTCGCAATAATGACATTTTTAGGAACGATAATTTCTTCTTCTCGTGTTGGATCATTAAACGTAACCGCCACTGCGCCAGAGACTGGTGAAAAAATAGAGGGACCTAAAATCGCACCTTCGCCTGCTAAAATTTTGATTTTATTTTTTTTGCATAAGCCTTCAACACCTTTGTGTAACTGCTCAATAATTCCTTCTTTCCGTTGTTGTATTTTAGAAAAATCAATGGACGCTGCCTCTGTTTCAATCCCAAAAGAAGCCGCTTGTTTTAAGGTATCAAAAACCTCTGCGCTTCTTAATAAAGCTTTTGTAGGGATACAGCCTTTGTGCAAACAAGTGCCACCTAATTTGTATTTTTCAACAATTGTGACGTTTAGCCCTTTTTGTGCGGCTCGAATTGCTGCTACATAGCCTCCTGTTCCGCCACCTAAAATCAGTAAATCTGTTTGTTCCGCCATTTTGATCACTCCTGCTCAATTTTTGCTTCACTATAATTTAAAGCTTGTTCTTCCCCTGTTAATACTCGATTGACGCCTTCATATAAAGCAGCCATCTCCATTTCACCTGGGTAAACCTTAATTGGTGCAATCCAAGTGACTTTTTGACTAATTTCTTGAACAACGGTTTGCGAATAGGCTGCGCCCCCTGTTAAAATAATTGCATCAATTGTGCCTTCAAGAACCACGGCCATCTCGCCAATACTTTTTGCGATTTGGTAACACATTCCTTTTAAATAGTAATTTGCTGTTTGATCACCTGCAGCTATTTGTGCTTGGATATGCCGTAAATCTGTTTCACCTAGGTATGATTTAAGGCCGCTATTACCCGCAATTAGCTTTTTCACTTGGCTAATCGTTAACTCCTGTTCAAGTATCCATTGCGCAAATTCAACGAGCGGTAAGGCACCACTGCGTTCTGGCGTATAAGGACCTTCACCATCAAGCCCATTTACCACATCCACCATGCGGCCTTTTTGATGCGCCCCCAAGCTAATGCCCCCACCTAAATGAACAACGATAAAATTGCTTTGCTCATATGTTTTCCCTAAATCCTCAGCGATTTTTCGAGCGACCGCTTTTTGATTTAAGGCGTGACCAACGCTACGCCGCTGAATGCCTTTTAATCCAGAAATCCTGGCTAATGGCTGTAGCTCATCTACAACAACAGGATCGACAATAAAGGCTGGCACGTGATATTTTTCTGCAAACTCATTAGCTAAAATCGCCCCTAAATTTGAAGCATGGGTATTAAAGCGTTCTGTCCGCAAGTCTTCTAGCATTTGTTGATCGACAAGATACGTACCGCCAGGAATAGGCTTAAGCAAACCACCACGCCCCACGACAGCGGCTAATTGTGTGATGTTATGTGTTTCTAAAAATTCCGCGATCATTTGTTTTCGAAATGGTGTTTGACTGACAACATTTTCAAAAGGTGCCAATTCTTGGACGCTATGTCTAAGCGTTTCTTCCGCCAAGCAATCATGATTAGCAAAAAGCGCTAACTTAGTGGAGGTCGAGCCAGGATTAATAACCAATACTGTTTCCATTGTTTTCTGCTCCTTTTTTTAAACTTGTCTCATGGCAAATCTTAATGAATGGAATTTGCTTTCTGTCGAATCGCTTCTAGATGTTAAAACGACTGGGACTTTTGTGCCAACAATCGTTCCTCCCACCTTGGCGTGCCCAAACAAGGTTAATGATTTGTATAAACAATTTCCAACATCAATAGTTGGGACCACTAAAATATCTGCATCCCCCATGATAGGACCGCTGTAACGTTTATGCGCAACCGCTTCTTCAGAGGTCGCTAAATCAAGCGAAAGTGGCCCAAAAACCGTAGCCTCTTGTTGATCATTAAAATGTGCCGTGACTTCTTTTGCTAAAACAGACGAAGGCATTTTAGGATTGAAATTTTCCGCTGCGCTTAACAAAGCAATTTTCGGGTGATGCAGTCCCAATTTTTGGACGACTTCTTTAGCATTTTCAACAATTTCAATGAGGGTCGCTTGAGTGGGAGCGATATTCATCGCACAATCGGTTAACAAGAAGGTTTTTCCTGCAGGCAGCTCCACCATTGCTACATGGGAAAGAATCGGTTTATTTTTTAATTGATGCTCACTTTTCAACATTTCTTTTAGTAATGTGTGGGTCTGAATAATTCCTTTCAATAAAATTTGTGCTTGACCAGTTGCAACTAGACTGACAGCTTCCCGTGCTACCGCGGCCTCATCTGAGCAATGAACATATTTCCAGAGATTTTCAGTATCAAGATTTTCGTTTGTATCAAATACAATAAACTGCAACGGTTGCTCGGCTTCTTTTAGTGCTTTTTTAACTAGCTGTAAAATCTCTGGTTGTGAACCTCCTGCAATTGAAACAGTGATCATTTTCTCACCTCATTTTTTCTTCTTTACACTTTAAATCTACCTCAGTATGTAAGCGCATACAAATTGTTAATTTTTATGTCCTTATTAATATTTTTTATAGAGAAGGAAAAGCTTAGTAAATCAAGCTTTTCTTTCTCTAAACAATTGTTATCTAATTTACTTTTCATGAAAAAACTTCTTTTCTAAGAATGAAAGGAAAACTTATGCTTCGGCACAGCTGTTTATTTATGTCAGATCCTAAAGCATGTTATACTTTAGATACTTATTTTTAGGAGGAATTAAATGGCACTACTACTATTCTTTTTGTTTATCGCCCTACTAGGATTTGGTATATTAAAAATTAATAACCGCAGTATCCTCGGCGGTATCACTCTGGCTTCTGGCACCTTATTGTCATTAGTCACCTTACTATTTATCGGACTAGACAAAATTTATTTACATTTTAAGAATGGCGACCTAATTACTTTGGCCATTGCTTATCTATTAATTCCCGCTGTGTTTATCGGCATTTGCCTTTACTTTATTTTTAACTCACGTACGATGCAAACGAAAGAAGGCAAAAGTGTCACGGCTAAATTGTCTGCTGGCCTAGGGCTGAACTTATTAATTGCTTTACCCGCCTTTCTATATTTATTATCAGTTGGCACAGCGCAAATACCTTATGTGCTTTTTCTGTTCTTACTTTTTCTATTGTTAATGGATCTTTTGCTGACCTTACTATTTGCTGCTTACGTCTTGTATTCATGGATGTACCAAATGATTCCTTTAAAAAAAGCGGTTGATTATATCATTGTTTTAGGTTCGGGAATTCGTAGCGAGGAAGTACCTCCACTTTTGAAGAGTCGGTTAGATAAAGGGATTGAATATTATGAAAAAAATCCCACCGCTAAATTTGTAGTCAGCGGTGGTCAAGGTCCTGACGAACCTGTGGCCGAAGCTTTCGCAATGAAAAAATATTTGCTTTCACAAAATATTCCTGCAGAAGCAATTTTGATGGAGGACCAATCCACAACCACTTATGAAAATATGTTGTTTTCTAAAGCAATAATTCAGGCAGATTGGCAAAAGATGCCGTCTGATTCTAAACAACCCTCTGTTATTTTTTCAACAAATAACTATCATGTCTTACGAGGAGCTATGTATGCCCATCGTGTCGGCTTAAAAGCTGAAGGTGTCGGGGCGCCAACTGCCTTATATTTTTTACCAACTGCTCTAATCCGAGAATACATTGCCTTACTGGTTCATGATAAGCGAATTGTGCTTTTTGTTTTTCTACTTGTCACTCTTCTTTTAGGAATCAGTATCTTACCCATCTAAAAAAACAGCGACTCACATTTTTGTGAGTCGCTGTTTTTATTCTTTTAATATAAAAAGGTTTAATGAACGTAATTGGCTATCAATGCAATCAGCCATAAATGAAGCGGATAGAATCCGTAAAATAAATATTTGAAAAATGGTGCTTTGCTTCCTCTCTCACCATTGTAAAGCGATATAAATGGTAACACAGTGATAAACATAAAATCAGAATTATAAGCTAACATTTCAATTGTCGTTGGCCAATCTCCCAACCATTGAAAACTTGTAACTAAGAAAAAGAGCGCTAATGCACCATATAAACAGTTCCGTAAGACAAGTCTCTTTCTGGCTAAATACGTAATCAACATAAAAGGTAACATCACAATGCCACCTTCAGCAAACATTGCTCCTATTCCTAAAATTGCTAATATACTAATCAATAAAACAATTTTTAAACTGATTTTTGGCATCTCTAGCATCGCTTTTGTCACAATTAACATACTGACACCAAGGGCTAAGGTGAAGAAAATATTGTTGTGAACAGCAACAGCTGGATTATTCACTAAATGATTTAGAAGCGTATTTCCAACAAACATGATTGCTGCCCAAATATACAAACGACCATTGTAACGATAAACATTCCGTGTATAGTTGAACCCTTCTACAGCCATGTAACCAAAAAATACACCGACACAACGAGTAATTACATGAAAAATCAGTGCCCATTCTGGCGGAACAAAATAACTAATATGGTCAAGAACCATTAACCCCATCATCAATAACTTTAAGCGATTTGCGTTCATGAATCGTCTCCTTTATTTTTTCTACAGAAACTATCATATCTTTTTATATAACAGAAAACAACGAACATTCTTGTTAGATTCAACCATTCTTTTTGTCACTTCCGTTAAACTTGGTACCGCAAAGATAAATCTTCAAATAAATAATGTTGGTATTTAAATTGTTCAAAATGAATTTTTCGAATTTCTTGCTTAATGGCTGTTAAGCATTCATCGACCGTCATCAATGATTCTTCTTTCAGAAGCGCCTCTTCTATTAATAATTTGCATTGGCAATCAATCAATAAAAGTTGACTATAGAATGTGTAAAATGTTTCTTTATTTAATTTTTCAATCAAATTTTTAGCTTGATTCTGCAGCTTTTGATAACATTTGGTCAATTTTTGATAATCCATTAAATCAACTAACTGACCTTGTTTTAACATGTTACTAAAGTCTAAATCCCAAAGCATTTCTTTAGTCGGCTGTTGCAATAAATAATACATAGAATGACTACTAATAATTTCAGTGGTCGGTTCTTCAATTGTTTCATAAAAAGTCACAAAATATTCTCGCTCAATCACAGTAATAATTTCTTCTTCTGAAAGCTCACAATCTTCTAAATTTTGATAGAATATCAATAATTTAATCCGCTCATCTATTTTATTCAGCGAAGCGACTAATTCAGGAAAAAGAACCGACTGACAATTCTCTACTAATTCTCTTGCCTTATTTTGTTCATTTTTATAAAAGCTGTATAACTTTTTCCGCTGTTTTAACGAGTTTAGTAAGTTATCGGGTATATTCCAGTAATATTGTTTCTTCATAGCATTCCCACTCTTCTTTTTTATGTACAATTTTACAAAATTGGTCTTAGCCAATTTCGTCTCTAGTTATTCTATCAAAAAAGTGACGCTTTTTTACTGACAATAATTACTCGTTTTACGCCCAAAAAGTGAAAATTCAGCTGTTAAGTAGTTATTGGGGCTTGTTTCCCGCGGGCCGAAAAAACTTTTTCCTTTTAAAAGTCCAGAAAAAGACCTACACTAGATATAGACATATAGACAAACGTTGGAGGGATTTAAATGGATTTACACTTAACGAATAAATTAGCATTAATTACTGGTTCAACCAAAGGAATTGGCAAAGCAATTGCGATTGAAATGGCTCGTGAAGGGACCGATGTCATTATCAATGGGCGCAATGAAGCCGAAGTAATCAAAGTTGTTGAAGAAATACAAACAATGTTTCCAGACACTCATCCTCAAGCAGGAACTGCCGATATTTCCATTGAAAGTCAACGAACTACTTTACTTGAAAAATTCCCTAAAGTCGACATTTTAGTGAACAATATGGGGATTTTTGAGCCAATGGAATACTGGGACATCGATGACGCCACTTGGGAAAAATTTTTTACTGTGAACGTGTTGTCAGGCAATGCATTAGCAAAAGCTTATCTACCTAAAATGCTTGCACAAGATTTTGGTCGCATTATTTTCATTGCTAGCGAAGAAGCGGTGATGCCTTCTGGCGAAATGCCCCAATATAGCATGACAAAAACGATGAATCTTTCCTTAGCTAAAAGTTTATCTAACTTAACTGTTGGCACACATGTCACCGTTAACACGGTTATGCCTGGCTCAACCCTTACCGAAGGTGTAGAAAAAATGTTGGAAGATATGTACGCTGATTCAGACATTCCCAAAGAGGATTGGGAAAAAGATTTCATGAAAAATCATCGTTCTCGTTCACAAATCCAACGGCTCATTCGACCAGAAGAAATTGGTCGTTTTGTTACCTTTGTGGCCAGCCCAGATTCTTCTTCTTTCTCAGGAGAAGCCTTAAGAATCGATGGTGGCTTAGTTCCAACAATCTTCTAAAATAAACAAAAAAGACAGCCAGCAAAAATTCACATTTTTTGCTGGCTGTCTTTTTAAGCATATTAATTGATTACTTACCAAAAGTAAGTTATATTTATCTCGAATTCGAAATAAAAAGAGGTGAAACAATGACCCAACAGCAAGAAGCTTTAAAAGCCTATATCGGTTTATTAAGAACCAGCCATCAACTAGAGCAACTTGCCAAGCAAGATGTCACTTGTTATGACTTAAACATTACAGAATTTTCAGTGTTAGAGCTGTTACTCCATAAAGGTCCTCAGACCATCCAAAAAATTAAGGAGAAAATTTTAATTGCTAGCAGTAGCACCACTTATGTTATTGACCAATTACATAAAAAAGGCTATGTAACGCGCACCCCCAGTGAAAAAGACCGACGCATTACTTACGTCGAATTAACAGAAGCTGGAAAAACATTAATTGAAGAAATTTTTCCGATGCATGCAAAGCGAATTGCAGAAGCATTTGAACAACTCTCTTCCGAAGAATTAACACTTCTTCAAAAAACTTTACGAAAAATAACAAATGAAACGAAATGAGGAAATAATGATGAAAAAAGAAGATCAATTATTAGGAATCCACCACGTTACAGCTATGACAAGTGATGCAGAAAAAAACTATCACTTCTTTACAGACGTTTTAGGGATGCGTTTAGTCAAAAAAACAGTGAATCAAGATGATATCTATACTTACCACACCTATTTTGCCGATGATTTGGGTACACCAGGTACAACCATGACCTTTTTCGATTTTCCCAATAACCCTAAAGGATTAAAAGGAACCAATACAATTTCAAGAACAGGGTTCCGGGTTCCTTCAGATGCAGCTTTGACTTATTATGAAAATCGCTTCAATGAATTTGCTGTCAAACACACAGGTATTTCTGAAGAATTTGGCAAAAAAGTCCTTCGCTTCTGGGATTTTGATGATCAAGCGTATCAATTAATCTCTGATGAATTAAATCAGGGCGTTGCAGCGGGCACCCCTTGGAAAAAAGGACCTGTCCCTACAGAATTTGCGATTTATGGCTTAGGACCTGTCGAAATAGCTATTTCCTATTTTCATGAATTCAAAGAAGTCTTTGAAGAAATTCTAGGCTTTCACGTAGTGGCACAAGAAGGCAATCGCTATTTACTAGAAGTTGGCCAAGGTGGCAATGGTGCCCAAGTCATTTTGGTAGACGATGATACTAGCTCACAAGCGCAACAAGGATATGGTGAAGTACATCACGTTGCATTCCGCCTAGCGGATCGTAAATCACTTGGGACTTGGCAAGCGCTCTTTGATCATTTAGGCTTACAAAACTCTGGCTATGTCGATCGTTATTACTTTGAATCATTGTATGTTCGTATTGGGCATATTTTAGTCGAATTAGCCACCGATGAACCAGGATTTATGGGGGATGAACCTTACGAAACATTAGGAGAAAAGTTATCTCTTGCGCCATTTTTAGAAAACCGTCGTGAGTATATTGAGAGTGTGATCAAGCCTTTCAATACAAAACGAGCCTAAGGAGGAAAAAACATGCATTCAATTTTTAAAAAAGGACATCCTGAAGCACCTGTCTTTGTGCTACTTCACGGTACAGGTGGTGATGAAACATCTCTCCTACCAATTGCCCAAGAACTAAATAAACAAGCTACTGTGCTAAGTATTCGTGGTGATGTTTCAGAAAATGGAATGAATCGTTATTTTAAGCGCCTAGCGGAAGGTCATTATGACTTAGAAGATCTAGAAAAACGCGGCGAGGCGCTTCATAAGTTTATTCAACAAGCCGCTAACGAGCATCAATTTTCATTGGATAAAATTATTTTTATTGGCTATTCAAATGGGGCCAATATCGCTATTCAATTATTGCTTACTCATCCCGATAGTTACCATCAAGCTGTCCTCTATCATCCCATGTTTCCTGTTGAATTGACCAATCAACCAGACTTGACCGACACTTCTGTTTTATTATCTCTAGGAGAGCATGACCCGATTGTTCCACTTCCTGAGAGTATGCGTGTGATTCAACTATTTCAGAATCATGGAGCAACCGTACAAGAGGTTTGGACACAAAGTCATCAATTAACTTATCAAGAAATTAAGGAAACACAAACTTGGTTGGCACATCTGTCCTCTTAACAAAAAAGTGGGTGCTAAGTCGAAATGACTTAGGACCCACTTTTTCTATTTTGAGATAATTCACTGTCTGAGCTTCTTTTTATTCTGCCATTTGAACAACTATTTTACCAACTGCATGGTGCGTTTCACTGAGTGCATGTGCATCATAAATCCCTTGTCTAGAAAAAGGGAAAACTTCACCAATAATTGATTTCACTTTTCCAGCTGCCATCAAATCAGCAATTTTTTGTAATTGTTCTCCATTTGGTTGAAGCCAAATACTTTCAGCAGAAATATTTTTTTCGGCTGCCAATTGTTTATCTTCAATGCCCACAATTGAAACAAGACGACCGGTGTTTGGTTTTAAGACGTCAAAACTATTTTTTTGAACCTCACCCCCCATTGTATCAAAGACCAAATCAACATCAGTTAATACCTCTGCAAAATTCGTTGTATGATAATCAATCACTTCATCTGCACCAATTTTTTTCAGTAAGGCATGATTTTTTGCGCTAGCGGTCGTGATGACATGTGCGCCCGCTTCTTTTGCTAGTTGAATCGCATAAGTACCGACCCCACCTGCACCAGCATGAATTAAAACAGTTTCTCCTTCTTTAAGGTGCCCATGATCAAACAATGCTTGCCAAGCGGTTAAACCAGCCAACGGAACGGCAGCCGCTTCTTCAAAGCTAATTGTTTCAGGGATTTTTGCTAATAAATGATCATCCACAATCGTTACTTCTGCATAGGTCCCAAAACGAGTAGTTTCAGGACGAGCAAAAACTTTATCGCCAACTTGCCAATCCGTTACTTGACTCCCCACCTCTGTAATCACACCAGCGACATCCCAACCAAGAATAATCGGAAAGGACCAATCAAACATCTGTTTTAAATATCCTTCACGCAATTTCCAATCAATCGGATTAATTGATGTCGCGTATTCTTTTACCAACACTTGATGTTCCGATAATTCTGGCAGTGTTACTTCTGCTTCTTCAAGTACCTCTTTACTTCCGTACTGATTAATCACAACAGCTTTCATAAACCAACTTCCTCTCATTTGTTTCATTTTTCACACTTTTAGTATACGCCTATTGCCTTCTTTTTATATAAGAATATGCTTTAGTTAAATTGAGAGAAAGTAGCTGTTTTTAGTCTATTATTCATAACGTAAAGATTCAATTGGATCTAATTTGGCTGCTCTTCGAGCTGGTAAAGTTCCTGCTAAAAAAGCAATAAACATAATAACTAAGATAATCATTAGTGAAGATGGCAATGAAAATTGAATTAATTTAAATCCTGTTAAAGCCTTTAAAAAAGAATCCGTTGCCAAACGATTAACTAAATTTCCAACCCCAACAGCTCCTAAAATGCCTAACATTGAGCCAAAAAAGCCAATTAAAGCCGCCTCAACACTAAAAATTGTAAAGACTTTCCCATTGCTAAGACCCATGGCTTTCATTAAACCAATTTCTCGCGTTCTTTCTTGGACAGACATATATAGCGTGTTAATAATGCCAAAGCTTGCAGCTAACAAGGCAATTGCACCAAACATGGTTAAAACACCAGTGATTGCATTGATTATATTACGAATCATACCAATTTCATCTTCGACAGTAGTCGCTAAATAGCCAGCTTTATCTAAGTCTTTTTTGATGTCCTTAATCTGCTCTGGCGTGCTGTCTTTTTTAACTTCAGCAATAATCATCGCGTATTGATTTTTTAAATGTTCTGGAAGATCTGCTTGATTGATTGAGACAACTTTATCAATCAATGCTTTATTCATCAGCGAGAGCCCATTTTGAATGACACTGGTATTTCTAACGCCAACAATTTTTGCTTCAATAACTTGCTCTTGTCCTTTCAAGGAACTTGAGATACCTAATTGAACTGTTTCTCCCACGGCAGCTTTACTAGATGTATAGCCGAGTGCCTTTACATATTCTGGTGACAAATTAATTTCGAAGTCCTGGCTCGTTTGCGAAACTTTACGGCCAGCCGCTAAATCAATGGTCATCTCATCTAGCGCAGAAGTTGCTGAAAATACATATTTATGCTTATCTGCTCCTTTTATATAATCGATAGCAACGGATTTCATTGGTTCCACTGATGTAATATCCGAGATTTTTTTAATCTTCTCAATATCTTTTTCAGCAAGCATACTTTGTTGTTGAATCGTACTGGTTTTTTTCTCTGGATTATATTTACTTGGTTCTGTTCCGTTACCAACATTCATCTCCATTTTTGGCTGAATAAATAGCTGATTTGCACCACCGACACTGCCGACTTGTTTGTCAATATAATCATTTACACCAATATTGACTCCTGTAGTTAAAGCTATGGTAAATGCTCCAATAAAGATTGCAATAATGGTCAATACGGTTCGGCCTTTATTACGCATTAAATTGGTACTAGCTGATTTTAAAATATCTCTAAATTTCATTTACTCATCTCCTCCTACAATCAAGCCGTCTCGAACATGAACTTGCCGATCACAACGTGCTGCTAAATCTGGATCATGTGTCACAATAATTAAGGTAATTCCTTTATTTTTATTTAAATCAAATAATAATTCTTCAATTTTCTTCCCAGTGGCAGAATCTAAATTTCCTGTAGGTTCGTCCGCAAAAATAATTTGCGGATTATTAACTAAAGCACGCGCTATGCATACCCGTTGTTTTTGACCACCAGATAAATTATTCGCTTTGTTTTGAACTTTATCTTCCAAACCGACTGCTTTTAACGCATCTAAAGCCATCTTTTTCCTCTTGCTACCGGAAATTCCACCAATTTTTAATGGTAAAAGAACATTATTTAAAACTGTATCCTTGGCATTCATAAAGAATTGTTGAAAAACAAAACCAAATTCTTCATTTCTCGTTTTATTCAGCACTTTCTTTCTAATACTAGTAACATTTTTACCATTTAAATAAATATCTCCTGAAGTTGGTTGATCTAACAATGCCAAAATGTGCATAAATGTTGATTTCCCAGAGCCACTTTTACCAATTATGGCCACAGATTCACCTTTTTCAACTTTTAAATCAACACCTTTTAACGCATCAAATTTTGTTTCGTTCTTTCCATAACTTTTTTTAATATTTTTTGCTTCAATTACCGCCATGTTACCCCTCCATTTTTCATTCTTTGTCGTTTACTTATTTACAAAGTTTTTTACTCTTTTCATACTCCTTTCTTCTCTTTCTATTTTGACGGAAGCCCTTTCCTTTGTCATGGTACTTCCGATGTATCTCTCAATTAAAACAATAAGAACATGTTCCAAATTCACCTCATTGAACATGTTCTTATTAATTAGTTATGCATTTACGCGTTTAATTTCACGATGTTTATTCAATAAATAGGCCAAACCAAGATTAATGCCAACAAAGCAACTGATTGTCAGAAGAAGTGGTAGGACCGTAAAACCAGTGGATTGATAACCAACCATTGCTTGCAAGACATGGAGCATTCTCAGGCGCATTGGTGCCCCCCTAATTGTGCAATCGTGCCCAGTAAAATAGGAATCATTAATAACAGCAATAAAACAATGAGTTTTTTTACGCCATCTATCCGATCATTAAAGACACCTGCTAACAAGCCAAGTGAGCCGCTAAGCATTAGTAAGATAAAAAAGAGCAACCACGACATGAAAAAGTTTCCTTGCGCATAGACATCAATTAATTTCATTGATAATTGAAAATGAGAAATGAAATTGCCGCTAAATACTTTAATCAGTACAAGTACAGCCAAGGATCCAACCAAAGATAAAATAGCATTACTTACAAAATTAACCAAAAAAATCGTCCAGCGGGAAAGCCCGTTTTGAATAAACAGTTTAAAATCTGTGTTTACCCCTAAAAATGATAGTATCCCCATAAAAACCAGACAAGGAATTACTGCATCAGAGCTGACAGTGTTCACGTCGTTAGAAAAGAGCAACCCAATAAGAGGAAAAAGAATGCCGAACAAAGCATAAAAGCCAAAATAAATTGCTAAGGAACGGACTTGATAAATAACACGATACCGCAAAGCTGTTTTAAATTTCATTTTACTTTTCCTTCTTTCTATTGGTTAATTGTACAAAATATGTTTGTAAATTTAGCGGCGCAATTTGAACCTCTGCTTTTTCAGTCGGCAAGTCGCCGTACACGTAAGCCGTAACTGCTCCACCTAAAGTGTCCATGCCTAAGATTTCCAATGACTGAGTATAGCGCTCTACTTGTTCTTTCGGCCCAGAAACAATGCGACCGTTTTTCAAAATTGTTTCAATAGATTCTGCGCGAATCAATTTTCCTTGATCAATGATGATAATATCTTCTAATAAATTCGCAATTTCTTCAATCAAATGGGTGGAAATCACAAACGTACGGGAACGTTCTTGGTATGTCTCAATTAAATAAGTATAAAATAATTCCCGATGATTGGCGTCTAAACCTAAGACTGGCTCATCTAAAAAAATATACTCACAGGGGACGGATAGCGCCACTATTAGTTTAGCAATACTCCGATAACCAGTTGATAATTTTTTGAATGTCTTTTTACTATCTAAACCAAAATCGCTTAACATTTGTTCGGCCAAAGACCAGTCAAAGGATCCATAAAAACCTTCAGTCGTTTTAAAAATATCTTTAATTTTTAACTGAGGAGGAAACAAATTATCTTCACTCATTAAGTAAATATGAGTCAAAGCAGCCTCATTATCGGTCACTGTTTCTCCCGCCAATTGAACGGAACCTGAAGTGGCAAAACTTCGATTATTTATGATATTTAATAACGTACTTTTACCAGCCCCGTTTCTGCCTAAGAGCCCATAAATCGTTTCTTTTTCAAAAGTAATTGAAATATTATCTAGTGCTTTTTTTTGATGATATTTTTTACTTACTGATTCCACCCGCAAACTCATGCTTCATACCCTCTTTCAATTAGTTGTTTTAATTGTTCAGCTGTAATCCCTAATTTTTTAGCTTCTGCGACAACTTCTAAGACTTCTTTATTTAAAAATTCTTCTTTCCGTGCACTTCTTACTCTCTCTTGAGCGCCTGGTAAAACAAACATGCCAATCCCCCGTTTCTTTTCAATCAGCTGTCGTTCTACTAATAAATTCATTCCTTTTAAAACGGTGGCTGGATTGATTTGGTAACTTTTTGATATTTCTGTGGTTGAGGGAATTTGTTCGCCTTCTAAGTAAGCGCCATTAAAAATTCCTTCGGCAATCTGATCGGCTACTTGCTGAAATAAAGGCTTTTCCCCCGAAAAATTAAATTCCATTTTTACACCTCGCTTAAACGGTTAACTACTTATGTAACTAACTATATATCTTAGAAATTCTTTTGTCAACAAAAAAACCATTGTTTCCAAAGAAATTTTTCTTTGAAAACAATGGCGATACTTTTGAGTTTATTGAATGGTTTCGTTCTTATAGGGTTCCATTGTATAACAATTCATCGGTTGTTTCGTTGACAATTTTTAAGCGATTTTGTTTTTTTATCAAAATACTTTTATAGGTCGTTCCTGTAGCCTTTTCTTCCATCACAAGAATGCGTTTATACTCATTATCAGTGACTTTCTTAATCGTTGTTTGATTCAAGGACGGAATTTTTTCTTTTAGCGTTTTTTCTTCCGCCAGACCTTTTAAGATTTCTGATTCTGTAGTGGAACTTGTGGATTTACTAGAATCGCTTGATACACCTTCGTTATTAGACGCACTTTCAGATGACTTGCGACTTGATTCGGTTACTTTAGGCTGTGATGATTCACTGGTATTGGTTGAATTCATTTGGGTTTGGGTTTGATTCCCACATGCACCAATTAGCAACCCAACGCCTAAGATAGAGCTTGCTAAAATAGTTTTTCTAATCATTTGCATGACCTCCTACATCTATCATTACTTTAACCTTAACATTTTTCAGCTAAGAGAACAATTTTTCAGATTAGAAAAGACCACTAGTCGTTATTTAAATAAACGAACTAGTGGTCTTACTTATTTAGGAATGATCTTCATATGAGTGAGTGGGTAATAAACAAATTGTGCTTTCCCTAAGATTTGATCTGCATGTATTGCACCAAAAGAACGGCTGTCTTTGGACATACGGCGATTATCACCAAGTACAAAATAGCTATCTTTAGGTAATTTTTCTTGCATTAACAATTCTTTTGAATCAAAATTCGTAGTGTAAGGCATCGTTTCATGATCTTTTTTTCTGTTTTTAGTTAAATAGGGTTCAGCGATTGGCTGATTATTGACATATAATTGATCGTTTTCGTAACGCACAGCTTCTCCTGGTAAACCAATCACACGTTTAATCAGAATCGATCCTGTGTCTGTTTTAAAGACCACCACATCAAACCGTTTAATGGCGGAGAATTTTTCCATCACAATCATATCTCCTTGATTCAAGGTTTTTTGCATGGAATGGCCATCCACCCGAACAGGAATCAGGAAAAATCCTCTTAAAATAAAAACGGCTACGATTGCTGGTACTAAGATTTTCAGAAAGTACATTAAATACCCAACATAATCACGTTTCTTCTTCAACTTCGTGCCACCTTTTTTCTAGTTTTTTTGAATTTCCTTGACTGCTGTATCGTAAGCAGCGTCATTTTCAAGAATTAATTTACCTAAAGTGGCTTCAATTTTTGTGGCTGTTTCATTGTCGATTTCTCCAGTTATAGGCAAGCCATTTTTCTGTTGAAGATCGCTAACCGCTGCTTTTGTTTCTGCGGTGTAGTTTGCATTGTTTTCATCAACAGGATACGCTAATACAGCTAAAATAGCATTTAAGTTCTGAATATCTTCAGATTGATCTCCTTCTTTTAGCGTTTTATCGCGAGGAATCAATTTTAAATAGGCATACTCGGGGTAATCAGCTTTGATGGTTGGTTCAATTCCTTTTTCGTTGATCCATTCGCCTTTTGGTGTTAACCATTTTAAAACAGTCAATTTTATTTCGGTTTGGTCATTTAAATCCTTCACCGTTTGGACCGTTCCTTTGCCAAATGTTTTCGTTCCAATTAATGGGACATTCGCAGATTCATGCAGTGCTGCAGCAAAAATTTCGGATGCACTGGCACTATTGCCATCAATGATAACTGCAACAGGTTCTTTTACTTTAAAGCCGTCGTCTAATTCTTTGGAAGCAACTTCTTTCATCGTACGTCCTTTTTTGTCTTCAAATTGAACAATTATTTCGCCATTTTTTAAAAACATACTGGCCATTCGCTCTGCTTGATCTAGCAGTCCACCAGGATTTTGGCGTACATCAATTACAAAGGATTTAGCTCCTTTGTCTCGTAAATTCGTGATTGTTTCTTTCAATTCCTGATATGTTTTTTTACCAAAGGACGTAATTTTAATCGAGCCAATTTGTGCATCTTTTTTGTCTAACTCACCTGTCACTGTTTTAACGGGAATTTTCCCACGTTTGATTGAGATATTTTTAGTTTCTCCCTCTCTTTGGATAGTCAATTCAACGGAAGTTCCTTTTTTACCTCGGACTTTTGAGACGACTTCTGCTAGTTTCATCCCTTTTGTAGCTGTACCATCAACTTTTTCAATAATATCGCCTTCTTTGATTCCCGCTTTTTCAGCTGGGGAATCTGCTACAGGGGCCTCTGCTACAACTGGTTCGCCATCTTTCATTGTCATAGTGGCACCAATTCCTTCAAAATCGCCAGATAAGCTTTCGTTTAAATCATTGGCAGCAGATTCATTTAGATAAGTTGAGTATGGATCTCCAATGGCTTCAGACATGCCTTTTAAGGCGCCTTCAACTAATTCATTTTTATCTACTTCACCTACATAATTGGTACTAATTTCATTATATAAATCCTGCACTTTGCTTAAATCAGCATTGGTAATTGCCCCTTCTTGACTCATCTTTTTAACACGATGATCAAAATAAATATAACTACTTCCTCCAGCTAAAAATGCGACACAGAGGAGCGAAATAATATATTGATAAAAAGGAACAGTTCGTTTGTTCTTCATAGATTTCATCTCATTTCTAACAAATTCGTCACTACTTTTGTTTACTATAACATGAATGAAAAAAGAGGAAAAGCTTTGTTTGCTTTTCCTCTGGATTTATTTATTGTTTTCAAGGTACTTTTCCCATAACTCATCAAAGATGTCCATGTTGCTTAAATAGTCAGCATTCATTTCTAAATAAGAAGAAAGTTCATGATAATCCTCGGTTTGTTTTGGAAACTGAATATCTTTGGCCGCTTCATTGGCAAAATCAGTTTCAGAATCTTTAGCCGGACCTTTTAATGTCATTAAGTAATGGTAAAAGCTTCGTCTCATGTAAATTAGTCACTCCATTTTTCTTCAATAAATTCACTTCTACGTTGATGGGACAATCCATAACGCAAAGCGTCTTTTTTATAAAAGTCTTGATGGTATTCTTCAGCAGGATAAAATGGTGCTGCTGGCTCGATGGTGGTAACAATTGGTTCTGTAAAACGGCCACTATTAGCTAGACGTTCTTTACTTTTCTCAGCAATTTCTTTTTGTTCTTGGGAACGATAAAAAATAACTGGCCGATAATTATCGCCGCGGTCTTGAAACTGACCGAAAGCATCAGTAGGATCTGTTTGTTGCCAATAAATATCCACTAATTGTTCGTAAGAAATAATCGCTGGATCAAAAGTGATTTCTACTGCTTCCGTATGGCCTGTTGTGTGTGTTAGAACCTGTTCATATGTTGGATTAGGCACGTGCCCACCTGTATAACCCGAAACAACTGAGATAATTCCTGGTTGTGTATCAAAAGGCTGCACCATACACCAGAAACAGCCGCCTGCAAAAATTGCTTTTTCTTCCATCTCTAACACTCCTTTTTTATTTCTCTTTTGGCAAGTATATATTCATCCGAATGTCATCGTCAACTAAATTAATCTTTTCTGCTCGAACAAATAGACCATTTTGCATTCTAAACTGATCTAAACGTAATAAAACAGTTTGATCATCTGGATTGATTTCAACCCATTTAGGTAGTTTGTAAGAACGTTTAGCAAATTTCAATACTTCTTTAATTGGCAAGCCTAACGTTCCTATAGATAAACTTTTTGCTTTTAATTGTACATTACCATTCGCCATCACGTAAGGATCAAAATATAAGTAAAAAGGAATGTCATGCCCTAACACCTGAAATGTTCCATTTAATAAAGCATCATTTTCTAAATAAAATTTATATTTGATCTCCGAACCTTTTTGAAAGTCGGCTAAATAAAAGTCAATCAGTTTGTTCACTTGTTGTTTTTTTGACTGAATGGTGACGACTGGCTCGCCTTCTTTTTCAACAATTGCTGGTATTTTCTTTAAATCTGGTTCGCGAACTTGTGTTGCTCGAAATGTCACGAAAGCTACACTACCAATGACTAAACCCACTAGAACAAGAAAAGCGATTTTCCAGGGATTTCGTTTAAGATTGGTTGGTTGTGTCTTTTTAATTGATTTACTTGTTTTTGGCTTTTCTTCATTCATTTTATTCACTACCTTCTGATTTGGTTATCCATTCTTTCTCTGTCTTGACCATTTCATCCCGGACAGCTCCGGCCATAATTTGGTAGCCAAGATTATTCGGATGGAAGCGATCTTCTTCATATAACAAATTGTTTAAATCCTCTTTGCTAGCACTACTTCCTGTAGTTTCTGAGTCGCCACCGGTTACGCCAACTTCATCGCCACGACCTTTATAGAGTAAATCATTGATAGGAATGAAATAGGCTCGTTTTTGCTCTTGAACCATTTCTTCGGTTGCTTGATTCCAGTTATCAACGATTTCTTGCATTTCTGTAATTTCGGAAAAGTTTAAGTAGAAGGGATTGTAAATTCCTAAGACATAAATAGGGGCCTTCTCGTTGTACTCTCGGATTTCTTCAAGTAGTCGTCTTACTCGGCGTTGATAGGCTTTTTGTGGACGATTGAACGAGCTGACTTTCAAGTCGAAAATATTACTACTAATTACTTTCATTAAGTCATTTCCACCAACCGTTAGCGTAATCACGTCCGCAGAGGCAAGGCCCTTTTGAATTTCAGGTTTCTCTTTGATTCGTTTTAAAATTTGATCACTACGATCCCCATTTTTCCCAAAATTGTCTGTTTGAACACCGTTCAAGTTGTAGTGTTCTTTTAAATCATCTGCCACAATAGGAACAAAACCTCCACTATTCGTCAAATCGCCAATTCCTTCAGTTAAAGAATCACCGATAGCTGTATAATGAATGACTTCTTTTTGATTTTTTTGAGCAGTTGTGGCCACTTTCTCTTGCTTTAATAGTGGCTTTGCTTTGGGGATGGCCACACTTAACAATGTAAAAACACCTAGCGCAATGAGGATAGGTGTTAAGACGGTCAGCAAAATATGCTGTGTTTGTTTTTTCATCTTCGTCACTTCCTTTTAAATAAACCAACAAGAAATTTTCCTTTTCTTGTTAGAAAGAGGTTGCGTCTACTCGTTTAAGAGTGAGACCCAACCTCGTTATTTCTTAGTCTGTATAGTACATAATAGCAAAGGCATTTTTTCCTGTATGTGTTGCAATGACTGGATTCGTATGTAATACGGGAATATCCATGTCTTTAAAGATTGCTTGTAATCCTTCTTTGAATCCATTTGCTAGTTCTAGCCCATCCGCATGAGAAATGCCAATTTGTCGAACATTTGGAATCTTACTTAATTCTGATTTCAATTCGTCAAACCATTTATTAAACGTTTTAACGCCTCGGCCTTTCGCTACAGGAATCAATTCCGTATTTTCAAAGTCCATGACAACTTTCATATTAAAAATGTTTGATAATAATCCTGTTGTACGGCTGATTCGTCCACCTTTAACCAAATTATCCAATGTTGAAATGCCAATGTATAATTTGGTATTTTGTTTGACGCGTTCAATTTCAGCTAAAATTTCTGGAACACCCGCTCCCGCTTGTGCCAATTTTGCTGCTTGAATGACTTGGAAAGACAAACCTTGGTCTGTAAAATCGCTATCAATCACCGTTACTTTACTTGATGATAAGTTGCTAGCTTGACGGGCCGCTTCAACCGTTCCACTTAAGCCTTTTGTCATGTGAATCGAAATTACTTCACTGCCATCTTCACCTAAGCGATCATATAATTCTACAAATTCACCAATTGGTGGTTGACTGGTTTTGGGTAAGGCCTTCGCATTAGCCATCATGTCCATAAATTTTTCGCCTGGCAAATGATCATCATCTGGATAAACAACGCCATCAACCATAATTGATAAAGGCATCATATGGATATTTAATTCATCTCTAAGACTTTTTTCCATCGTACATGAAGAATCCGTTACGATTTTAACGTTTGTCATAAATTTATCACTCTTTCTTTAAAAGGAACCTGTTTTCATGGTAGAATACCATTAAACGGTTAATTATCTAGTTATAGTATAACAGACACTGCCGAATTTTTCATCAAATTAAAATAAAGGAAGTGAATTTATTGGAAAAAACGCATTTCTCAAAAAAATACCTAATCGTGAACGAAGTCTTAAATGCAGTTACACATGGCATAGGCGCAGGTTTAAGTATTGCTGGTTTAGTCATTTTACTTGTTAAAGGGGCTCGTTTAGGCTCACCAATTCACGTGGTATCTTATGCTATTTATGGCTCCATGTTGATTCTACTTTTTTTATCTTCAACGTTATTTCATAGTTTAATTTTTACAAGAGCCAAAAAGGTCTTTCAGGTCTTCGATCATAGTTCTATTTTCTTATTGATTGCTGGCAGCTATACGCCCTTTTGCTTAATTAGTATTGGCGGTTGGTTAGGTTGGACCTTGTTCAGTTTAGTCTGGTTAATCGCCATTGTCGGTATTGTCTATAAATCCCTCACGTTGCATAAACAAGAAACAGTGAAAAACATTTCAACGATTATTTATATTGTTTTAGGTTGGCTCTGTATCATCGCTGCTCGTCCGTTATATGAATCTCTTGGATTTACAGGAACAGCGTTATTGGTCGCAGGGGGTGTGTCTTACACATTAGGTGCCGCCTTCTATTCATTGAAAAATGTGCGGTTTATGCATGTGGTTTGGCACTTGTTCGTCATGCTTGCAGCGATTCTCATGTATTTTTCTGTTCTCTTTTATACGTAATCACAGCACAATAAGAACACGATGCTCAAAGCATCGTGTTCTTTTATTGCCCTAAATCTCTTTATTATAAAGGATTATTCTTCTTTTCGAATTATTTTAACATAAATTAGTAGAAAAGACTTTACAAAACGAACATACATTCGTATAATAACAATACGAACACTCGTTCGAATCAAATGAAGAGGTGATACACATGGAAGCAATTCGTCGTGTTGGATTTTTATTTTTTGTATTGGTTATAGGTATTTTTTTGGGAACATTAGGATTACGTCTTGCTTTTATGATCGTGACGCCGTTATTTATTCTTTGGTTTATGTCATGGGATGAGAAGCGTTATACACGTACACGTAAACAACAGCAAGCAAGATACGTTTATCGTAAGTTCCCTTAATAAATAATAAAACGGTGTGTTCCCCCCAAGCTATGCTCCGTTTTTATAAATATGTCAAAGAAAGAGCGAAGGATT
This sequence comes from Enterococcus sp. DIV1328a, assembly GCF_050536905.1. NCBI lineage: Bacteria > Bacillati > Bacillota > Bacilli > Lactobacillales > Enterococcaceae > Enterococcus > Enterococcus sp. DIV1328a. The sequence continues at coordinate 1,394,485 of NZ_CP172912.1, forward strand.
AAATTCCTTCGCTCTTTCTAATTAAATTAGATTAGTATTCCATTAAGGTAACAATATCGTAGCCATCAATTTTATCGCGGCCATGTAAATCCATTAATTCAATTAGGAACGCACAACCAACCACAATACCACCTAATTGTTCGACTAATTCGATGGTTGCTTTAATTGTACCACCAGTTGCTAGCAAGTCATCACAAATCAAAACACGTTGACCTGGTGTGATGGCATCTTTGTGCAACGTTAATGTATCTGAACCATATTCTAAGTCATAAGTCACTTCGATGGTTTCACGAGGAAGTTTTCCTTTTTTGCGAACCGGAGCAAAGCCAACCCCTAATTCATAAGCCACTGGACAGCCGACAATAAAGCCACGAGCTTCCGGTCCTACAACCATATCAATTCTTTTTTCTTTCGCGTAATCCACGATTTGTTTCGTTGCTTCACGATAGGCATCCCCATTAGCCATTAATGGAGAAATGTCACGGAACACGATCCCTTTCTCAGGATAATCTGGAATGCTTGCAATGTAATCTCTTAAATCCATTTTTATTTGTCCTCCTCATTCCACAGCCATTGTTGTATTGTTTGACAATCACTGTAAAGTAGAAATTCTTCTGTTTTTATTTTTTTCAATCGTTGTTGGTACACTTGACTTTCAGTCAATGGTCGATTGTCGGGTTTCTCAATACTGTTTAAAACACCGCTTTCTATTGTAACAAATCCTAAGTCAAAAAACACCTGTATCATGAAAATTAATAATTTTTCTTGGATATTTAAGTAATTTGCCACCTTCGATAGCTGAGAACGTAGATTTACTTCTTTTTGCTGCAAAATAAATTTATACAATGTTGCAAATTGTTCACGTGAAGCCATACCGTTTAAATAAGCTTCTTCTGGTGAAATAAACATCATGTATATACGTTGTATCTCAGTTGCTTCAACAATTTCTTTAACCGTGATTGATTCCACAGGACAGTCGACAAAAACCAGTTGTTCGATTTGATTTTGAGAAACAGCTTCCACCAATTCTTCTTGGTTTGACCAAACAATAATATTAGCGGTTGGATCTGAAATGAATTTTTGATTTTTTTCATCAAACAAAAGATAAGCTGTTGCTTCTGAAGGAATTGGTTTCGTTTGATTATTTTTGCCACGAAAATCAAATAATTGTCTTCCAGATACAGCAAAATCAGTCACCATTAATTGTGGTTTCTTACGACCATTCCATTCATTGATGGAAAGTTGGCCTGCCACATCGGCGGTTCCTTGTGCTAGTTCATCCGCTTGAGGCCCCATTTGAAAAGCAATTGCATCCAATTGTGCCCCTTCTTGATTCATTTGAAATTTCAGATGTGTATTATCTGCACCAATTTGCCGAATTTGCGTAGGCGTGATTTCCTTAAATACAAAAGTTGGCACAGTATTATCGGTCCCAAAAGGCGCCAAAATACGCAATTGATCAATAAAAGCAGTCGTTGCCTGCGAAACCGCTAAGCTCTCACTAATAAGTAACTCTTGTCCATTAGCCATATCAATTTGATTTTTTTCAATAAAGTGTGCCAAATGTTCTTGAACAAAAGGAATATTTTCAACAGGTAAAGTCATTCCCGCTGCCATATGATGCCCACCAAAATGAGTGAATTGCTCACGCACTTCGTTCAACGCCTCATAGAGATTCAATGCGCTAATGCTACGTCCAGAGCCTTTAGCGGTCGTACCAGATTCATCTATTGCTAAAATAATGGTTGGTTTCCCCGTTTCTTGCATAATGCGGCCCGCGACAATCCCTAAGACGCCTTCATGCCAGCCTTGTTTCGCTAAAATATGGACCGGCGCATTCGGGTCGATTAAATCCAGCGCTTCTTTGGCAATCGTCGTTACAATGTCTTTTCGTTCATTGTTTTGTTGATCGATATATTTAGCGATTTCCAGCGCTTGTTCTTCATCAAATGTAGTCATCAATTCAACACCTGGTGCGGCTTCCCCTAATCGACCTAATGCGTTTAAACGAGGTCCAATGGTAAAGCCAATTGATTCTTCTGAAACAGCTTCCTTTTTCACACCCGCTTCTTGTAATAAAACGTCTAAACCAATTCGATCACCAGTTTGAATCATTTGAAGGCCCATTTTGACAAACGTTCTATTTTCATCGGTTAATGAAACCAAGTCAGCAATTGTCCCAATTGCTACCAAATCTAATAACTCAATTGGCAATTCACCAAGTAACGCAGTAGCGACTTTGAAAGCCACACCAACACCAGCTAAATCTCCAAAAGGATAGTCACCTTGCGGATGTCTAGGGTGGACAATCGCAAAGGCTTCTGGTAATTGTTCAGGCAATTCATGATGGTCAGTAACGATTACATCTACCCCTTGAGCCATAGCGTAGCTAATTGCTTCATGTCCGGCTACACCATTATCAACGGTTACAATTAATTGGACTCCTTGTTCAATTTGTTCAGCAAATACGTCTTTATTAGGTCCATATCCATGAACAAAACGATTCGGTAGAAAGTACTGAACCATGCCACCGACTAATTCGATTGCTTCTTTCATAACCGTGGTACTAGTGATGCCATCTGCATCATAATCCCCATAGACAAGGATTTGTTCACCCGCTTCGACGGCTTGCTGGATACGGGCTACCGCTTTCTCCATATCATGCATTAAGAACGGATCATAAATATCTTCGATAGTCGGATGTAGAAACTTACGTAATGCTTCTTCTGTCCGGATATTGCGGTGCCATAAAAGTTGGCCAATTAATGGATTAATTTCTTCTTTTTTTAATTGTTCTATAAATTCTACAGGTAATTCTGTCTTTGTCTGTAACTGCCATTGATAGTTTGATTTTTTCACGACGTCACTCCTAACCAAGTAATTATAGCAAAATTTTTCCAAAAACTAAAGAAAGCATTTTTTTAAATCTGAGAAAAAAACTGTGATATCTGTTAGATAAATAGCAGATATCACAGTTTTATTTTAAAAGAAACTTAGCGATAAAGTCTCTTCCTTATTTTTGTTCCTCTTCATTCACACGAGGTTTCACATAACGATCAATACGACTACCTGACACAGGCGTTGCGTCTACTTCTGTGTTTGATGTTTGTTCGTTGACCACTGGTTCTGAGACTTGTGGTGCTGCCGCTTGTTTGGCTTGCAAATCAGCCAATTGATTATCAAAAGAACGTTGAACTTTTTCCGTTTCTTCTTTGACTAATTTATCCATATCATTTTTATAAATATCCAACTCTTTTTGTACAGCTTTTAATTCTTTACGTTGGTTCCAAATAGTGGTTGTGGAGGTTAGTAACCCAACTAGTGCGCCAATAATTGCAGAACCTAAAATAATTAAGATTAACGGTCCACTAATTTTAGTAAAACCAAAGTTTACTGGAACAGCTTGATTATTTAAAACAGCAAAAATAACAACAATTAAGACCAACACAAGGCCCAAAATAACACGCCATTGATTTTTCATGACTTGATCGACTCCTTTATTTTTTATTTAAAATATTTCCCGCTATGAAATCTCCTAAATTTGGAAACAATGTATAAAAGCGGGCAGCCGCTTCCATGACAAACGGACGATTAATCTCACGTCGAGAAGTCCCCATACTCCCAACCACTTCTTTCGCTAATTTCGTAGGGTCTAAAACAATTTTATCCACCGCAGCTAGATAAGTGCCTGTCGGGTCCGCCTTATCAAAGAATTCTGTTTGGATTGGTCCTGGATTAACAGTCGTTACTGCTACACCCAACGGTTTCAATTCTAAACGTAAAGCATTTGAAAAACCTAACACAGCAAATTTCGTTGCAGAATAAACGGTTGATTTAGCTGTAGCCATCTTCCCAGCCATTGAAGCAACGTTGATAATATGTCCTTGCCCAGCTTCAATCATTTTAATAGCTACTTTTTGAGTAAACGTCATCATTCCTAGAACGTTGACATCAAACATTTGGCGTGCAACAGCCAAGTCAATTTCAACAAAATTTTCAAACAAGCCAAAACCAGCATTGTTGACTAAAACATCTATAGGACCAACTTCTGCTGAAATAGCTTCAACCACACGTTCAACACTTTCTGGATCGGCAATATCTAATTGATAAGAAAATGCTTCTCGTCCGCTTAAAGTGGCACACTGCTCGCGAACTTTACCAATCAAATTAATTCTGCGGGCGCAGACAACGACGACTGCCCCTTGTTTAGCTGCTTCATAACAAATTTGTTCACCTAAACCAGCTGAACCTCCAGTTACGACAACGACTTTATTTGTTAAATCCATCTAAGCTCCTCCTTCATTGGCAAATGGAATCTCAATGATATCCATATCTTTTACGATTTTTGTATTGGGGAAAATTTCTTGGGCTTCTTCTTGAAGCTGATAGGCCTCTTTGGTTAAATAACGGGCACTAATATGCGTTAAGATAAGTTGTTTTACTTGCGCTTCTTTTGCAACTTCAGCTGCTTGTTGACTGGTTGAGTGGAAGTAGGCTTTTGCCATTTTTGCTTCGTGTTTATTAAACGTACTTTCATGGACTAAAACATCCGCTCGTCGTGCTAAGGTTACGCTATTTTTAGTTTTGCGAGTGTCTCCTAAAATCGTCACGATTCGTCCAGGTTTACGCTCTCCCACAAACGCTTGTCCATTAATTTCCTGTCCATCAAAAACAATCGTTTCACCACGTTTGAGTTTGCCATACAACGGCCCAGAAGGAATCCCTAAAGCTTGAAGTTTCTCTACTTGTAATTCTCCTTCATGCGCTGCTTCCTCAATTCGATAGCCAAAGCTCGTGATGCCATGGTCCAAGATATTACAGCGAACAGTGAATTGTTTATCTTTAAAAATAACGTCATTTTCTTTCGTTAATTCAATAAATTTCAGTGGATAGGACAACCGCGATTGCGAGACCCGTAAAGAAGTTTTAACAAAATCAGCAATCCCAACTGGTCCATAGATTTCTAAAGGTTCTGTCCCGCCCTGAAAAGAACGACTACTTAACAAACCAGGTAAACCAAAAATATGATCCCCATGTAAATGTGTAATAAAAATCTTTTCAATTTTTCTTGGGCGAATACTACTTTTTAAAATTTGCAATTGAGTCCCTTCCCCACAATCGAAGAGCCAAACTGCATTTCGTTCATCTAATAATTTCAACGCAATCCCTGTGACATTGCGATGTTTTGCTGGCACACCAGCGCCTGTTCCTAAAAATTGTATTTCCATCTGCTACCATACTTTCTTTTAAACTTCCTTTTTATTTTAGAAGAAGTTTGCTCCTTTAGCAAATAATAATTTATCTATTTTCTCAAAGTTTTCTTCTTAGTTTACCGCATTTTACGATAAAATAACAAAAAATTAGCAAACTACCATAAAAAACCGTGATTTCTTAGTATTTTAAAAGACTGTTTCCCTTTATTCAGAAAACAGTCTTTGATCCTTATTCTTCTTTCGATGTCGCTTCTTTATGTTGTTCTTTTTTTGCTTGCCACGATTGTTTCGCTTCATTTGCAACTTCGTTCGCATCGTTAATTTCTTGTTGGACTTCCTCTAAATCAAGCCGCGTGATTTCGCCACCTAAGTCAAACATAACCAACTGGTTGAGTGGACGGTTGTCTTCTTCTTCTGCAATTAATAACAATCCCGTTTGTCCTTCATCAATCTTTTGAATCACATGTTCAAAAACCGTTTGTGCTTCTTGAATTTCTTTGGCATCTTTGCTTGCACCATACATACTTCCAGCAAACCAGCCAAAAAGAATGCCCAGAGGACCACCTAATATGCCTACTAGCATCCCAATCATGCTATCTTTTGATGTATGATTGTTGCCTGTAAAATCGATAAAATCATTGATTTTAAATTGATGCTGGCCATCATTAACATGCGTAACAACCGCCATTTGCTCACCTTTAAGCTGTCTTTCTGCCTGCATCTTTTTTATTTCGGAAAATGCTTGGTACGATTTACTTTCAATATCAAAGTTCATAATGATAATTCGTTTTGCCATACAAATCGCTCCTTTATTCTGGATACATCTATTTTAGCAAGAAAGGCCTGTCTCTAGCAATGAAAACTTTTTGGTTATGTATAAAAAAAGAAGATAGCTAGGCTACCTCCTTGTTAATGCTTATTTACCATCAAGAATATTTAAACGGACCTTTTTCGGACCATCGATACGTACACTATAAACAATTGTCCGAATTGCTTTTGCAACACGCCCTTGTTTACCAATGATACGTCCAATATCTTCTTTGGCCACAGTCAAATTATACTCGAGGAAATCAGTTGATTCCTCAATTTCTAATGAGACTGCTTCAGGTTGACTGACTAACGGACGGACAATAGTTAAAATTAACTCTTTCACATCTGCCATACTCAATCACCTTATTTCTTAACGTTTTTAGCTTCATGATGTTTTTTCATAACGCCTTCTTTTGAAAGGATGTTACGAACTGTATCAGAAGGTTGCGCACCTTTAGATAACCAATCTAAAACTAAATCTTCTTTTAAAACTACTTCTGCAGGGTCTTTCAAAGGGTTGTAAGTACCTACAGTTTCGATGAAACGTCCATCACGAGGAGAACGAGAATCAGCTACTACAATACGGTAAAAAGGACTCTTTTTAGAACCCATACGTTTTAAACGAATTTTAACTGCCATTATTAAATACACCTCCATTAACTTAATCACAAGAGTTAGTTTAACAGATTAACAACAACCTGTAAAGAGTTTTTTCTTGACACCTTTACTTTTTTTCAATTTTTTTAGCCAATTTGCAGGAAAACAAACGAAATAATGAAGAATTTTTACAAAATTTGATAATAGTTGTACTGGTTTCTCACTTGAAAGCCTTCTGTTTGATAGAGATGAAGCGCTGCTTGATTTTCTGTTTCAACTTCTAAAAAAATAGTCGCTGAGGCTGACTTTTCTAAAATCATTCGGAGCGCAGACTGTAACACTTGACGGCCAAGACCGCGACCTCGTTGCGTTTTTGTCACAACAAAGCCATAAATCCCCCATTCGTTTTCAAAATGATCCAAACGTAGCGTGGCTAAAAGTTGATTGTTTTCTTTATAAATAAGTGTTCGTTGAAGGTCCTCCGGCAAAGGCGTACCTTCGAGTAACCTAGCCAAGGAATCCAAATCAGCCGCTTGTGGTCGGAGAAGTGTCAGCTTCGCCAACTCCTGTGAGTAAGTTTCTCTTTGAAAAACCAGATACTGTTCTGAAAAAGCTGGCACAATTCCTTGTCTATTAAAATAATTCAGGCCAACAGATTGCTCGTCGTCCATCACGAGAAAGACTTCTTTCATTCCCCACAAAGCTGCTTGCTTTTCGAGTTCTTGAACAAGTTCTTCAAAAAATGGTCCTACATTTGGCGCAACAATCGTCGCTTCCAAGGTTTCCCCATCAAAACAATACCCTACGATATACGCTTGAATGGTTTGTCCCTTCCTGTATAAACCATAATAAGTATAAGCTGATTCCTCAGGAAATGTTTGTTCCAATTTATAAAAAGTTTCTTGTTTAATCATTTCCTTGTTTCTTAATTCAGTCAATGTTTGTTTCTCCAACTGTGTTAACTGTCGGCGCCAATTTATTTTTTTATTCAAGCAGTTGCTCCTTTACTCATCCTTTTACTAGCTATTATACGTGAAGTTACGAAGTTCAACAATGTACAAGGATAAAACGTTTGCGCTTTTTTTGAAAAAGTACTATCATAAAGTAAGTAAAAGAAAAATGGAGGGATTTACATGACAAAAAAAATTGGTATTTTTGTAGGGAGTTTAAGAAAAGATTCATTTAACAAATTGGTAGCAAAAACAATGGCGGACTTATTTCCAGCTGATTTCGAACCTGTTTTTATTAACATTGGTGATTTAGAATTATACAATCAAGATTTGGATGATGAAGGAACCCCCACCGAAGCTTGGACAACATTCCGTGAAGAAGTTAAACAAGTAGATGGCGTAATGTTTGTAACACCAGAATATAACCGTTCAGTACCAGCTGTTTTAAAAAATGCATTGGATGTCGGTTCACGTCCGTATGGCGAAAGCGTTTGGGATAAAAAACCAGGACTTGTGGTGAGTGTTTCCCCAGGTGCAATTAGCGGATTTGGTGCGAACCATCATTTAAGACAATCATTAGTCTTCTTAAATGTTCCAACTTTACAACAACCTGAAGCCTATATTGGCGGTATTACGAACTTAATTGGTGAAGATGGTAAAATTATTGATGGCACTGTTGGTTTCTTACAATCAATTGTAGATGCTTACGTGGATTTCTTTAATCGCTTAACTGCCTAATTGAATCAATCGAGAAAAAGTGAGGCAACTTTTTACAGGTTGTCTCACTTTTTTTATTTTTTTGCTTGACCCTCTCGTTACGTAAAGGTTTATGATAGATTTTGTCAGGAGGAATGAATGATGGAATATACAATTAAAAAAATGGCTTCACTATCTGGCGTCAGTGCACGGACGTTACGATATTATGATGAAATTGGTCTTCTTCAACCAGCCAGAATTAATTCTTCTGGTTATCGAATTTACGGGCAAGCCGAGGTGAATCGTTTGCAACAAATTCTTTTTTACCGTGAATTGGATCTGAAACTAGATGAAATTAAAGAAATTTTGGAGCAACCTGACTTTAATGTTGAACAGGCTTTATACGAGCATCAACAAAAGCTATTGGAAAAGCGCAATGAAATTGATCGTCTTTTAGCCTCTGTTCAACAAACCTTACACCATTACAAAGGAGAGATAAACATGTCAGATCAGCAAAAATTCGAAGCATTCAAACAACAACGAGTTCAAGAAAACGAAGAAAAATATGGTAAAGAGATTCGGGAAAAATATGGCAACGAAACGATTGAACAAGCCAACAAAAAATATTTAAACTTGACGGAAAAAGACATGCAAGCAATGCAGAACGTGGAAAAAGATTTATTTTCTAAGTTAGCCATGTATCAAAAATCACCCAAGTTGACTAGTCAACTTGCGCAAGAAATTTTCCAATTACACAAAGATTGGTTAATGTACTCTTGGTCAAGCTATTCGCCAGAAGCACACAAAGGGTTAGGCCTTATGTATGTTGGCGATGAACGATTTACGTCATATTATGAACAACACGGCGCTGGTTTTGCCGAAGCGTTAAACGCAATTATCCAAAACTACGCTTAAACAGAAAGTGCGCCATTAGTCTCTTCGACTGATGGCGCACTTTCTGTTTCTTCCAATAATTAACTAAAGCCTGTTTATCTTTTTTTCTTTTTCTTCTTTTTGTTTTTCTTCATCATACGATTCATGGCCATTTTACCTAGCTTGCCTTTAACGCCGCCACCTAGCATTTGATCCATACCAGGAATGTTCATATCCCCTTTGGACATTTGTTGCATCATTTTTTTGGATTCTTTAAATTGTTTAATCATACGATTGACTTCAACCACACTATTTCCTGAACCAGCTGCAATTCTGCGGCGGCGACTAGGATTTAATAGATCAGGATTTTCACGTTCTGCAGGGGTCATTGATAAGACCATCGCCCGTTTCCGTGCCACATCTTTTGGATCGACTTTGACATTTTCAATACCAGGCATGTTACTCATCCCAGGGATCATTTTTAATAAGTCTTCAATCGGTCCCATGCCCATAACTTGATCCAATTGCTCAATGAAATCGTTAAAGTCAAAACTGTTTTCTTTCATTTTTTGAGCAAGTTCTTCTGCTTTTTTCTCATCGTAATCTTGTTGCGCTTTTTCAATTAGCGTCAACATGTCCCCCATACCTAGGATACGACTCGACATACGATCGGGATGGAAAATTTCTAAATCGGTTAATTTTTCACCAGAACCGACAAATTTAATCGGAGCCCCCGTTACTGCCCGAATTGACAGCGCAGCCCCCCCACGAGTATCGCCGTCCATTTTGGTAATAACAACCCCAGTAATTCCAAGCTGTTCATTAAAACTATCTGCAACGTTGACAGCATCTTGCCCCGTCATCGCATCAACAACTAACAGAATTTCATTGGGATTAGCCAACTCTTTAATTTGTTTCAATTCGTCCATTAAAGCTTCGTCAATGTGTAAACGGCCGGCCGTATCAATTAAGACATAATCATTTTTCTTTTCTTTTGCTAACGCTAACCCTTGACGAACAATTTCCACTGGATTAGCATCTGTTCCCATATCAAAAACGGGAACTTCTAATTGTTGACCTAAAACCTTCAACTGATCAATCGCTGCTGGACGATAAACGTCACCAGCGATTAAAAGCGGACGAGCGTTTTCAGTTTTCATTAAGTGTTTTGCTAATTTACCAGTAAAAGTTGTTTTACCAGCCCCTTGTAACCCTGTCATCATAATCACTGTCGGGATTTTTGGAGATTTATTCAGTTCAACCGTTTCTGAACCTAAAGTTTTCGTTAATTCTTCATCAACAATTTTCACAATTTGTTGGGCTGGTGATAAGCTTTCTAATACTTCAACTCCTACTGCCCGTTCTCTGACGCGTTTTGTGAAATCTTTGACCACTTGTAAATTAACGTCGGCTTCTAATAAAGCCAAACGGATTTCTCGCATCATTTCTTTTACGTCGGCTTCGGAAACTTTTCCCTTACGACGGATTTTACTCATTGCCTGTTGTAGGCGGTTTGTTAAACTCTCAAAAGCCATAGTTTCATTCCTCTATTTCTTGAATTTGTTCAATATATTTTTTGATTTCACTATCTTTGGGATAAGTTTCTTGAACATACTGCTGTAGTTGTTCAAGATATTCTTTCCGTACAACATAGTTTGAATAAAGATGTAACTTTTTTTCATATTCTTCTAAAATTTTTTCGGTTCGTTTAATGTTATCATAAACCGCTTGGCGACTAACCTCATATTCTTCCGCAATTTCTCCTAAAGAAAAGTCATCAGCATAGTAAAGCTCCATATAATTCATCTGCTTTTCCGTTAATAATGTCGAATAAAATTCAAATAACGCATTCATGCGGTTTGTTTTTTCCATTTCCATGAGCCGTGCTCCCATCTTCAATCCCTTATAGGTTACCGATTTCATAGGGAATAGTCAATCTTTTTTTACTAAGTTTTTACCTTTTAAAAAGAAATGTCCGCAAGTTGCCATGTTTCTTCAGAATAAACGGTCATTCCTTGTTGAATAAAATAAGCAGTTGCGACTCCAACTCCAGCTTTTTTAATGCCAGAAAATTGTCCATCATAAATCAGCTGGCTGCCACAGCTGGGACTTTTTTCTTTCAAGATCAAGGTTGTAATTTGTTGAGTTTTTAATTTTTGATACGCGCGCTGTGCCCCTGCTTTAAACGCCTCAGTGACATCTTCCCCATTATCCGTATATACATAAGCAGTATTCGCCCAAACATCAAAGCCGTCCCCGCCAATGATTTCTGCTGGCGGACGTGGAATGGGCAACTCTCCTAAAACTTCGGGACAAATCATTATTGCTTTTCCATTAGTTACAAGTTGTTTTAACGCTTCTTGTTCTTGAGATTTTCCATCGTAACGGCAACAAATCCCACCTAAGCAACTACTAATACCAATCATTCGCTTCTCCTCATTTCATTTCTCTATTATACCATGAGTTGACTTTTCTCAAAAGTAGCATTCTCGCTTACTTTAAAGTACGTTCTTCCTCTAAAAATATGTTAAACTAACAATAGTGAAATATACACTTATTTTCAGAAATTTCTTGAAGGAGTTATGTAAATGAAAAAAGTTCTTGTCGTCGATGATGAACCATCGATTTTAACTTTGTTAACCTTTAATTTGGAAAAAGAAGGCTATCAGGTGACTACTTCCGAAGATGGTAAAAACGGCTTCGAATTAGCTTTGTCTAATCAATATGATTTTATAATTTTAGATGTAATGCTTCCTGGTATGGATGGCTTAGAAATTACCAAAGCACTTCGTCGAGAAAAAATTGACACGCCTATTTTGATTTTAACTGCCAAAGATGAACAAGTAGATAAAATCATTGGCTTGGAAATTGGGGCAGATGATTATTTAACAAAACCTTTTAGTCCCAGAGAAGTCCTAGCACGCATGAAAGCTATTTTTCGTCGTTTAAAACCTACCACGACCGAACCGCTTCAAGAGGACACACCTAAAGCTCCGCTTGTGATTGGCGAGATTCGTGTGGATGAACAAAATTATGAAGTTTTTGTGCGCAATCAGCCCATTGAACTAACACCGAAAGAATTTGAATTACTCGTTTACTTTATGAAACGCAAAGATCGGGTCATTAATCGGGAAACCTTGTTGGAACGAATTTGGCAATATGACTTCGCTGGACAAAGTCGCATCGTCGATGTCCACATTAGTCATTTACGTGATAAAATCGAGCCCGATCCTAAACGGCCCGTTTACTTAGTAACTGTCCGTGGCTTTGGCTACCGTTTTCAGGAGCCAAAACGATGAAAAAGAGACTGCGGATTGAATATTTTTTAGTTGCGGCAGTCATGCTTTTATTATTTGTCGGGAGTATTGCAGCGACCAATTTTTTCTTTCAAAAAGAAATGGTTGCTCAGCAAGAAACCTATTTAAGAAGAAAAAATACCCTTTTAACAGACCAGTTGCCCCCTTCCGTTTTCGAAAAAGGGCAACTGACAAACCAACAACAACTCCTTGTCACCCATGCGTTAGATGATGCAGAAGAACGGGTAACTTTGTTGCAAAAAAATGGTACCGTCTTTTTTGACAGCAGCCAAAATGAACCGCTAGAGTCGCACAAAAAACGACCTGAAATCGCTGCGGTTCTATCAGGAGCTACCTATGGTTCAGCTTTACGAAAGAGTAAAACGTTAAATAAAGAACTTCTGTACGTTGCCACGCCTGTTTTAAAATCAGGAGAAATCGTTGGTATTATTCGGATTTCGGAACAAACTGCGCTATTTTCTAAAAATATCCAATCTTTTCGTCGCTATATTATCTTTACATTTGGCATCTTGTTCCTACTAATTACCTTGTTTATCTTTTTATTGTTACGGCAAAAAAATCAACCGCTAGTGACCGTCTTACCGATTCTGAAACGAATGCTTAAACATCCAGATGAAAATCGATCCATTATCCAGCAATCTTCTGAATGGAATGAACTTTACGAAACTATTAACTTACTGAGTCAACAAGTAAGTCAAACGTATAAAGCGTATACGTCTGCGGATGAGCAATTTCACGAACTTTTAGATGAGTTGATGATTGGTGTCTTTATCATTGATACGCAAGGACGGCTTCGTCTGTTGAACCCTAAAATGCAGGAAATGTTAGGACTCTCTGCTAAAAATATGCAAAGCAATTATCTTGAAGTGATTCAAGACGCCGATTTGATTCATTTAATCCATCAAGTCGTTGCTGAAAAAAACAGTTTACATCAAGAAATCACTGTGACACAAGGACCCACACCTTTACGCTTAGATCTTTCTCTTCGTTACTTGGATGATCAAAGCGCCAATGATTATCAAGTGTTAGGAATTGCCTATGATTTAACGCGCGTTCGCCAACTAGAAAAAATGCAAAAAGATTTTGTATCAAACGTGTCTCATGAATTAAAAACGCCTGTCACTTCTCTTTTGGGCTTTACCGAGACACTCATAGACGGTGCCAAAGAAGATCCGGAAGTCCTTGATCAATTTTTGCACATCATGCAAAAAGATGCCCAGCGTCTGCAACAATTAATTCAAGAAATTTTAGAACTTTCTCGGGGCAGCGCAACAATTCCTTATGCAGAACAAGAAATTACTTTAGAAAAATTTATTACAGAAATTCTCGGCTCTTATCAGCAACAATTGGTAGCAAAACAGCTGAAAACAGTCGTTCATGGTCTGCCAGAGAGCCAGTTTTTCACCAAATACGAATTGTTTTATCCAATCGTGAAGAATCTAATTGAAAATGCCATTCAGTATTCCCAAGAAAATGGTCAGATTACTATTTCTTATGCTATAGAAAATCAGCAATTACGTTTATCTGTTCAAGATACTGGCATTGGCATTAGTCAAAAAGACCAAGAACGGATCTTTGAACGGTTCTATCGTGTCGATAAAGCACGTAGCCGTCATTCTGGTGGCACCGGTCTAGGTCTAGCTATTGTCCAAAATTACACAGAATTATTAGGCGGTAAAATCGCCATTGATAGTCACTTAGGCTTAGGGACCACTTTTACAATCACCTTGCCTTTAACAAAAAAAGAAGCCTAAAAAAACTCAGCCAATCCTGTTTATTGGCTGAGTTTTTTTGTTTATTTTTCAGTTACTTTTCCATTTACATCACGTTCTACTTGCATGTCTGTGATGGCTAAATAACCTAAGTCTTTGACAATTGTTTTTTGAACATCATCGGTGACCATATAGTCTAAGAAGGCTTTTACTTCTTTATTAGGCTCCCCTTTTGTATACATATGTTCATAAGACCAGATTTTCCATGAATTGTCTTTCACGTGTTCTTCTTTTGGTTCAACACCATCAATGCTTAAGGCAACGGTGGAATCATCCATATAAGAAAAAGCTAAATAGCTGATTGCTCCTGGTGTTTGTTCAACAATTTTACGAACTGTTCCCGAAGAATCTTGTTCTTGTGATTGAACTGGTTTAGCTCCATCTAAGCCCCATTTTTCAAATGTTGCTCGGGTGCCACTTCCGTTTGCGCGGTTTATTACGACGATTTCTTGATCTTTGCCGCCCACTTCTTTCCAGTTTTTGACTTTGCCAGTAAAGACATCAATCAATTGTTGCTTCGTTAAATTCTTCACGCCGACTTCTTTGTTGACCACTGGTCCCATACCAACCACGGCCACCCGATGATCGACTAATTTAGAGGCATCCACGCCATCTTTCTCTTCGGCAAACACATCGGAATTTCCAATGGTCACTGCGCCATCTGCAACTTGCGAAAGTCCTGTTCCGCTGCCGCCACCTTGGACAGAAACTGTATAATTAGGATGTTCTTGTGTAAATTGATCTTTCGCAGCATCTACTAACGGTTGTAAAGCGGTGGAACCAACAGCGACAATTTTAACTGGTTTGTTACTATCCGCTTCGCTGGATTTTTCAGTTGTGCCTCCTTGAGCTCCGCACCCAGTTAATAATAACCCTAGACTCAGCATAGTTGCTGCAATTACACGTTTTTTCATCTTTGCACTTCCTTTTCAATTAGTTACAAGTTTAGTCTACCAAGACTCTGTTAATTCTGTTTCAATTAAATGTAAATAAAAGGTAAAGGTGTGTAAAGAATCTATAAAGGCTAGTGCGTTACGCGTTGTGTCGCCATGTAATGTGCAATTCGTTCCATGGCCGTTGTTAATTTATCCATATCGGACGCATAACTAATTCGGACGTATCCTTCTGCTTCTGGACCAAAAGAAATACCTGGAATCAACGCTACTGCTTCTTTTTGCGCTAAATCAATACAAAATTTCATAGAATCTTGTTCATAACCAGTAGGAATCTTAGCAAAAATATAAAAGGCGCCATTTGGACGCGCAACCTCAAACCCCAATTGAGTCATCTGTTCATAAACAAAATCGCGCCGTTTCCGATACTCTTCTTTCATAATTTCAGCATCATGCATTCCTTCGATTAAGGCACGAACAGCCGCTTTTTGAGACACTGTTGCAGCCGCAGTAACTAAATACTGATGAACTTTAATGATCTCCGCTGTTAAAATCGCTGGTGCAAAAATAAAGCCAATCCGCCAGCCTGTCATGGCATGTGATTTCGACAAACCGTTAATTAAAATCGTTTGGTCACGTAACATTTCAGCAATCGAAACATGACTCTCATCATAAGTTAACTCACTATAAATTTCATCGCTAATCACAAAAATGTCGTATTTTTTTAGAACATCAGCAATTGCTTGCAACTCTTGGCGGTTATAGGTGACACCAGTTGGGTTACTAGGATAATTTAAAATAATTGCTTTGACTTGTTCCCCATGCTCGGCCATTGCCGCTTCAATCATTTCAGGGGTCAAGACAAAATCGTTGTCTCGTGTGTCCAAATATACCGGCTCCGCCCCCGCCAATGTAATAATTGGTTCATACCCTGGGTAAATAGGTGCTGGCAATAGCACTTTGTCACCTTGTTCTAAAATTGCTAATAACGAAGCTGAAATCGCTTCTGTTGCTCCAACTGTTACTAAAATTTCTGTCGCAGGCTTGTAAGTCAAATGGTACTTTTCTTTCATAAAATAAGCGGCTGCTTCACGGACATCTAACAAACCAGACATCCCTGTATAATGAGAAAAATTCGCATCAATTGCTTCTTTGGCTGCTTTTTTGACATGCTCAGGTGTGTTAAAATCCGGCTCTCCTAGCGTTAATTTTAAAATACCTTCAATTCCTGAGACTTGTTCGTCAAATTGACGAATTAAAGAAACAGCAATTTTATTTACTTGACGATTAAAACGATTGGTTAAATCCATTTAGCTTCACTCCTTCAGTTGACGTTATAGTAGCACAAATTGACCGTAAAATGAATGATTTTCTCATTGTTTCGCTAGATTTTTATTATAAATATCTCAAAAAAACGACAGAGAAGAAAATAGGAGAACTTTGCCCTTTTCAACAAAGTTCTCCTATTTATTTATTTTTCGAAACGCCATGTCCGAATTTCAAACGGACGTAATGGTGCATCAACTTCTATCGCCGGTGTCAACGGTTCTTCTAATACATTTGTTAAACAAGTCGCTGGTTGTGTCTCTTTGTGAAGTTCACAAGGAATATTTTGCGCTGTTAGATTAAAGCCACGAACGACTAAATGATTCGTTTGCTCTTGACGTTTAACGGCTGTCCAACCAATTGGTCCTTCTACCGTTGTCAAATAGACATGGTTCGGTGCTAGTTTACCTTCATGACGCGCAGTAGTAGCTGCAGTAAAAGGAATTTGTGCACTATAGGCTTGTTGATACGTAGCAAAGCGTTCTTCTGGTTTTCCATGCAATGACAAACCATATTTAAAGGTATATTCTCCTTGGCATTGTGCTTCTGGTGTCGCAAAATAGCCCCAATCACCTAGTTCGCCAACACAACGAATTAATGTGACCGCAATGGTTCCATCTGCTAAGACTTCATACTCATTTAAGCCTTCATTAAAGATAGTCACGCCTTTGTTTTGGTCATGAACATTCACAAACGCTTGTTGGTGCTGCGGGTTTGTTGGATTTTCCCATGTGTCGCTTACTTGATTTGGTCGTGTCACGACTTCATAAATACTATCCGCTTCATGTGTTTCTGTGACCATGCCAGTTGGGAAAAGCACGCGTAAACGATGATCTTTGATTTGATTATTAATGGTTGTTTCAAAGAACAATTGGTTACTTTCTTTGATCATTGTAACCACTGTCGTTATTTCGAACGGGCGAAGCGTCGTTGAACGTTGTGCATGGCGTTCTCTAAACTCACGAACAGCCTTTTGTTCTTCTTCTAATCGTTCATCTGCTGCAACTGGTAACATGACGGTTTGTTTAATTTGATAACTTGCTTTTACAGGGGAATTTTCTTTATTCGTGATTTCAGCCGTTACATTTTCGGTTGTAATTCCTTGGTCTTCGGTCGGTTTGAAAAAGATATATTCATTCCCAATGTCGCCAGTATCTTCAAATGTTAACAATTTTGAAAATGTTTCTCCTGTTTTTTTGTCAGCAATGGTTAAGCTACCATTGTTTTCAATTTTCACTTGAATAAATTCGTTTTCCATTTCATTTGTTGCTGGTTGAGCCAAAAGACTTCCTTCAAAAGCTTTCGTTTCTCCTTGAATCAATGCAAAGCTATCCCAAGAGAATGGCGCCATTTCTTTGACAGATAATTCGACCGTTAAGTATTTGGCCATGTACGGTTGACGGAAGGCATCTTTAGGTAAATCGTAACCAAAACGAACATCTTCTTTGACAATACGGCTTGCAACGGCTTTTCCAGTTGGATCAATCACTTGATAATCTGGGGTGGCTTTTTGTTTTAATTCATGATAAAGATCTTCAGGTTTTCCTGTATAAAATGGCAATCGTTCAATCTCCACTTCCACAGTGACAACCTCCGTTTTCTGATAGCCACTAGTATTAAATAAAACAAACGGGTGCGCTTTTTCTGGGAAAACACTTGTATCAATTGCTTCTGTTAATTGTCGTGTTGCTTCATCTGCTAAGAAATGCCCGACATCATTGGCATTTTCAAAGCGAGTCATCATGCCTCGGTGAACCTCGTCGACAGAACAGCCACAAATACTATCGTGCGGATGGTTTTGAAGCAATGTTTTCCAAGCATAATCAAATTGGTCATGTGGGTAGTCGCCAGTTACTTCGTAAGCCATTGCTGCTAAAGGTTCTGCGATATTTTCTAATTGGCGTTGGACTTTTGTGTTCCACTGTTTTAAATAGACGCGAGCAGAAGAAGTATTGGCTAATGTGTACCAGCCATCCGTTTCTTGACTCGTTAATTCACCTGTTACTGTTCCTAAATCTTCTGGTAACTCCTCTTGAACAGCTTTCAAATAGTCATCGAAATTGGAATGAATAAATTCATATTCTGGGAATAGTTCATTGGCTAAAGCGATGGCCTTAGTAATATCTCTTTGTACCGGTTGGTGGTCGACCCCATTCATCATCAATAAATGGTTCGTGGAAGCGTAACGTTCCACATCAGCCAATTTTTGTTTCCAAAAAGCGATTGCTGCTTCTTTTTCAGAAGGAATTTCGTTCCCGTTACTATACCAGTTCGCAAAAAGCAAGCCGAAAATTTTCGTTTGGTCAGGACCTTCCCACCACATTTCAGAATATTGTGAGCTATAGTCGCTTTCTAAGACTTGATTATCAAAGCCAATCGGTTTCACCCCGCGTCCAAAGGCAGCCGCAGGCAGATTTGCTAATTGCATCATTTGAGGTGTTTGACCCATATTCCCAAATGTATCCGGGAAGTAACCTAATTGAACTGGTGCTCCCCATTTTTGACTTTCTAAATGCCCAATCAGCATGTTTCGAACATTGGATTCAGAGCTAATTAAAAAGTCATCTTGTAAAATATAAAATGGTCCGATTTTTAGTTTGCCTGCTTGGACAGCTTTTTTTACGGCTTCTTTTTTCTCTGGGCGAACTTGTAAATAGTCGTCTAAGATAATCGTTTGTCCATCTAAATGGAAACTGTTAAACTCTGGATCATTTTCAATTAAATCTAATACATTATCCACTAATTCAATTAAGCGCATATGATGTTCTTCATAAGGCAGATACCATTCACGATCCCAATGACTATGGGAAACAATATAGACTTTTTTCTTTGTCATCACTTTTCCTCCTATTTTTCCACTCGGATGTCAAAATAATCCATAACTAATTCACAAAACATCATATTAGCCCATGAAAACCATTCTCTTGTATAATTTTCAGGGTTATCTACGTCAAAACCTTCATGCATCAAATGAGTCCCCGCATCTGTGGCAACTAATAAATCTAAAATTCGTTCTTTTTCTGCTTTATCTTTGGTTGTCATTCCTTCCATTGCTAAAGCAATCGGCCACACGTAATTTTCTGGTGTATGCGAGCTACCAATCCCTTTTGCGTATTTGCCTTCATAGAAGTAAGGATTTTCTTTACTTAATAAGGTTTGACGCGTTGTTAAATATTGTTCATCCTCTGTTGAACAATAACCCAGATAAGGGGCTGCTACTAAATTGGGAACATTACTGTCATCCATCACGCTTGCATTGCCTAAGCCATCCACTTCATACGCATAAATCGTTTCGTTATTTTGATTTTTTGTTCGTCCAAATGTTTGGATGCCTTCTTCAATCTCTTCTTGTAATTTTTTAGCAATCGCCACAATCGTAGCATCTTCTAAAACATAAACATCAGAGAAAATTTCTTGAATATAGCCTAAAATTACGACTGCAAACATATTAGAAGGAACTAAGTAACCATATTGGCAGGCATCATCACTAGGACGGAAGCCTGACCATGTCATCCCTGTTTTGCCAACTGGTGTTCCTTTCCCTGCTTCAACCAACGTATCTTCTTGACGCCACGTATCTCGTTCAAATAAATAAGGTGACTGTGCGTGATCTTGTTCTGTTGTGAAAACGTTGAGAATTTTTTTGACGCCTTCCACAAAATCTGAATTAAATTGTTCGGTCATCCCAGTATTTTTATAAAGTAAATAGGCTAATTGGACCGGGTAACATAATGAATCAATTTCATATTTCCGTTCCCAAATCCAGCCATTCATTTCGGTCTTATCAGTTTGATGGCCTGCATGATTATCTGTTTCATTAAACGCATTGGCATAAGGATCAATGCAAATATAACGAAACTGGCGCTTAACCAACCCAGCAATCATTTGAGCAAGGTCTTCGTCTTCTTTCGCAATCACTAAATAGGGACGAACTTGTGCTGTTGAGTCTCTCAACCACATTGCTGGAATATCGCCTGTTAATAAAAAGGTAGTACCATCTTCTTGACGTTTCACTGTTGTTAGTAAAGTATTGGCAAAGGCCGCCTGAAAGTTTTTTGCCCAATCTTGATGTGCTTCACCGCATTTTTCTGTAATTGTCTCCATAAATGTTGCTACGGATTTTGGAACTTCTGTATAAACCATTCTCGTCACCTCTTAAATTTGATATATCATTTAACAATTGAATTATAGCGTTTACATTTCACTTTGTCTAGTGATTTCGATCATTTTTTTCATTTTAAAACCAATTAATTTATGGTAAACTATAAATAAGATATATCTTATTGTGAGGTGAAATGAATGAAGCAACCATTATATCAACAAATTATTGATTATTTACAAAATGAAATTGATTCAGGGCGATTGCCTGTTGGAGCGCAAGTGCCTACCGAAAAAGAATTATCGGCTCAGTTTAACGTCAGTAGAATTACGTCCAAACGAGCGCTAACTGAGTTGGAAACCCAAGGCGTAATCCAACGTCACCAAGGAAAAGGAAGTTTTGTTCAAGCACCAAAGCATCCTCTTCATACCTCTTTAAATAAAGTTCTTTTTTTATTGCCATTTGCAGACGATTTATCAGTAGGAAATTTCTATAGCGGTTTGGCCCCTACTATTCAAGCAGCTGGTTTAGAAGTCTTTATGACCTCGCCTAATTTTTTGAGAGAGAAAAATGCTGCGGACATTGTGAATGAGTTTGCCGGGCTTGTCTATTATGCTGCTACTAGTAATGACTACCTCGACTTATTGTTTGAGTTGGCTTTGATGAATTTTCCAGTCGTTGTCTTGGATAAAAAGATCCATGATTTGCCTTTTGCAACCATTCAATCAGACAACTTTGCTGGTGGTAAAACAGCAACCGAACGCTTAATTGGCTTAGGACATACAAAAATTGGATATATCCTTTCAGGAAGTCCGGCGCTACAATCCGTTCGGCAACGTTATTTAGGTTATCTCCAAGCTTTAAAAGAAGCCAATCTGGCGTTCCATACAGCAATCACAGAAACCAATCTCTTAGATGAACACAACTTTAAACAGTATTTTGAGGCGCACCAACTCACAGCCGTGGTCTGCGATAATGACTTCAGCGCGTTACATTGTTTACGAAACTGTAAAAACCTAGATATTCATGTGCCAAAAGAATTATCGATTATTGGTTTTGACGATATTCAAGCAGCAGCATTTGTCGAACCGCCATTAACAACCATGGCGCAAGACTTTAAAGAAATGGGAAAACTAGCTGGCGAAGTGTTATTACAAACGATGCAACAAGATCTTCAAATCATAGAAGACATTCAAGTGCCTGTCACATTAATTGAAAGAGAAACCATTTCTACTGTTTCAAAATGAGCCAAAAAAGAAGAGCGTGGGACAAAAATCACTTTGGATTTTTGCTCCACGCTCAAAAACTAATAAACGGCGGGTACAGAAGCAACTCCTTCGGAAATAAGCCGAAATTCTCCAAAAATTAAAGAACAATTTTCGGAAATTCCTTCTTATTTCTCGGAGTTAAACACTTCTGTCCCGACCTCTTCTTTTTATTCCTTAGTGCTAAATGTTTTGGTATCTACCTCTTTTTTAAACAACGCTTTTAGTTCTTTGATAAAGTAGCGACCAATCGGACTGATTTCCCGATTTTTGGGAAAGAGTAAACAAATACGATTTTCCAAGGCTGGCGCCAATGGCACTAACCGAATTTCTTTCTTCGTAAAACCCGTTACGACTCCTGAACCAGAAGCATAAGCATTGGTTTCTACCAACAAATTCATCAAGGTTCCACGATCTGTAGTATGAATGACCGATTCCTGTTCAGGAATTTCAACTAAATCTTCAGAAAAATAGGAAAAATTGCTTCCTTCTTGATTAAAGCGGACTTGTGGATAGGGAACTAATTCCTCTAAATGAATTTCTTTTTGCTTGGCTAAAGGATGATGATTTCCTAAAAAAATGTGTGTATTAAAAGTACTAATTACCTCGTAGGCTAGATTAGCTTGTTCTAAATACCGTTCAATACTGACACTATTTTGTTCATTTAAATAAATAATCCCCAACTCACTGTGAAATCCTTTGACATCTTCAATTACTTTTAAGGTCGTGGTTTCAAAGACACGAAAATCTTTATATTGATCCCCATACTTTTTAAGAACTTTGGCAATTACCTCACCTAAAAAATCGTAATGTTGTGAAGAGATGGAGAATCGTTCGCTGGTCACTGTCTCGCGATAGCGATTTTCCAATAACTCCATT
Source organism: Enterococcus sp. DIV1328a (assembly GCF_050536905.1). Classification (NCBI taxonomy): domain Bacteria; kingdom Bacillati; phylum Bacillota; class Bacilli; order Lactobacillales; family Enterococcaceae; genus Enterococcus; species Enterococcus sp. DIV1328a. Next base: position 1,417,175 of record NZ_CP172912.1, read on the forward strand.
TGAACTAAGACTTTCTCTGCTTGTTCTAAAAAAACCATTCCTTCTTCTGTTAAAAAAGCGCCCTTATTGGTACGTAAAAAGAGGGAAATTCCTAGTTCTTCTTCTAATTCCCGAATACTATTTGACAAGCTAGGTTGTGTAATAAATAGTTTTTTGGCTGCTTCCCGAAAACTCCCATTGTTAGCTATGGCAGCAACATACTTCATTTGTTGAATATTCAACACTTTTTCCTCCACACACTAATCATTTGAAAAATAAATCTTACGCCCATTCAACGGCTGAAGGGGCCGATTGTTAAAGGCCAACATACCTTCCTTAATCTTATTTAAAAAGGCTTGATCCATTTTTTGAATGGTGTCAAATACAAACCATTTCACTGGACCCTTAGTTGGCGGTGTTGTTAACGAGCCTACATAATGGTAGTGTAGACGCTCCTCTGGTAAAAAGATTGACGGATTAAACCATTGTTGGTGCGTGCCGTTTTCCCAGTCCATCGGATGATTCGCTTCTGAAAAACGATTTTCTTCCTCTGTGATGGTAAACAGGCAACCGACAACTAAATTTTCGCCAGCATCATTCATATGAACCAAATGGAATTCTAGCGGATACTGCTTTCCCGACAGCAAATGTTCGCTAGGCATATGAAAATGGATATCGGTTAAATGATACGCAACATTTTCAAACATTACGTAACTTTCCGTATTTGGTGGTACAAAATGAAACGTATTTTTGAATTCCTTTTCAGTGAATTCTTCTTTTTTATAATGAAACGTAATCTGAGAATTTATTGTCTCAGCACTTTCTTTTTCTAAAGCAATTGGCGATTGATAAGCAAACTTAGCACCTTCTGCAAACCAGTCACATAGCGTATGCCAATGTTCTGGTCCATCGTTGCCTGTATAGCTCCATTCAACGTCCATATTTTTTATTTTTTTCATACACTCTTCCTTCATTTCCACATAGTAATCAGGTAAAACTCATGTTAAAACTCTATCCTAACATCTTTTCTACGTCAAACAAAAGAACTTAGATCATTACGCGCCTCGGCAAATGACCTAAGTTCTCCTACCGTTAAATCTGGTTACTGAAAATGACACTAAAAATCAGACGACAAGAACCTTCTTTAGTTCAACGGTTATTTGCCCCAGTTTTCAGGATCTTTTTTCCATTCTTGTAATAAGGTAACATCTTTTTCTTCGATATAATTTGCTTCTAATGCAGCATCAATTAAAGTTGAATAATTGGTTAACGTTAGTAACGTCATCTGTTTATCTGCAAAATTTGCCGTTCCTTTGGGTAACTCATAAGTGAAGATTGCCGCAACGCCTAAAACCGTTGCTCCTTCACGTTCCGCCGCTTCTGCCGCTTCTAACACGCTACCGCCTGTTGAAATTAAATCCTCGATAACTACCATTTTTTGTCCTTCAGAAATTCGGCCTTCAATTTGATTCCCTTTGCCGTGATCTTTGGCTTTACTGCGGATATAAACCATTGGTAATCCTAAAATATCGGCTACCCATGCCGCATGTGGAATCCCTGCGGTAGCTGTCCCAGCAATCACTTCGACTTCTGGGAAAGTCTCTTTAATTTTTGCCGCTAAGCCTTCTGCAATTTCTTTACGCACAGCAGGATAACTCATCGTGATACGGTTATCACAATAAATCGGGCTTTTTATGCCACTTGCCCAGGTAAACGGCTCATTAGGGTTTAAAAATACCGCTTCAATATCTAATAAATCTTTGGCAATCTTTTTTGCTACTTTTGTCATGTTACTTTTCGCTCCAGTCTTTTTTGATTTCTTGATAGGCTTCATAAGGATTTTCTGCTTGGGTAATAGGTCGGCCAACAACGATATATGTGGACCCAATTTCGCGAGCATGTTGCGGCGTAACGACCCGTTGTTGGTCACCTACTGCACTTCCTGCTGGACGAATACCAGGTGTTAAGCAAATAAACGTCTGCTTGGTTGCTTCTTGAATACCACGTGCTTCTAATGCTGAACAAACCACGCCATCCAGACCCGCTTTTTCCGCACATTTAGCATAATGAATGACACTTGTCTCTAAAGGAACGTTGATTAATTGATCATGGTGCATCTCTTCTTCACTAGTAGAAGTCAACTGGGTTACAGCAATTAACTCAGGAACCTTAGCGCCTGGCTGAGTCCCTTTGATTAGACCTTCCTTAGCTGCTTGCATCATTCGAACGCCCCCTGCTGCATGGACATTAGTAATGGCAACGCCTAATTTTGCTAAATTTGTCATCGCTTTTTCCACAGTATTCGGAATATCATGTAATTTTAAATCCAAGAAAACATCGTGCCCTTGTTCTTTAAGCCAGCGAACAATCGCTGGTCCTTCTGCGTAAAAAAGTTCCATCCCCACTTTAACAAACAAGGCTTCTTCCTTAGGGAATTTTTCTAAAAAAACAGCCACTTCTTTTTGCGTGGGAAAATCTAACGCAATAATTGGTCTATCGTGCATTTTGCTGCCCCTCTCTCACTTCTTTAATTAATTGTTCCAACGATTCAATACCTAACTCTTCCATTCGCTTAGGTAATCCGTCAATCAACTTCGGACAAATGTATGGATCTGTAAAGTTGGCCGTACCAACCCCGACAGCGCTAGCACCTGCCATGAATATTTCCAAGACATCATCCACTGTTTGAACACCACCCATTCCAATAATTGGCAACTGAGAAACACTGGCGACTTGTCGGATTAAGCGAATAGCAACAGGTTTAATGGCTGGGCCAGATAGTCCACCAGTTTGATTGGCTAAAATAGGTTTTCTCGTTCTTAAATCAATGCGCATCCCTAGCAATGTATTAATCATAGAAAAACCGTCTGCGCCCCCTGCTTCAATTGCTTGGGCGATCGGCACAATGTCCGTTACGTTTGGTGATAGTTTAACATAAATCGGAACAGAGGCGACTTTTTTGACTGCTTGTGTTAATTGAAAAGCAATGTCTGGATCTGTACCAAAAGCTATGCCGCCATGTTTCACATTAGGACAGGAAATATTCAGTTCAATTGCTTTGACGTTAGGCGCTTGCCCAATTTTTGTGCAAACAGCCACATAGTCCTCTTCGCAAGCACCTGCAACATTTGCGATAATCGGTAAGTTAGGGTATTTTTCTAATTTCGGTAATTTTTCTTGCATAACCACTTCTAAACCTGGATTCTGCAATCCAATGGCATTTAGCATACCACTAGGTGTTTCAGCTACACGTGGCGTGGGATTTCCATATCGTGCTTGGGGCGTTGTTGCCTTAATCATAATTGAACCTAATTGATCAAGGTCATAATAGTTAGCATATTCTTCCCCGAACCCAAAGCAACCACTGGCGGGAATAATTGGATTTTTTAATGTTAAACCTGGAATTGAAACGGCTAAAGGATTTTTCATTATAAGATAACCTCACTTGCTTTAAAAATCGGACCTTCATCACAGACCTTGACACTTTTTGCTCCAGTAGTGTCTCCTTTTTTATGGCAAACGCAGGCATAGCAAGCCCCAATTCCACAGGCCATCCGTTCTTCTAAAGAAAGGTAAACGTGTGGATGTGTTGGAAATAAAGAATCAATTGCTTTTAACATACCATTCGCACCACAAGCATAAACTGCATCAGGGATCCGTCCTTTTGCTAACGCTTCTGACAATAAACGGCCCACGTTGCCATGAGCGCCAAACGAGCCGTCATCTGTGGCAAAATGTGTTTCTCCTAATGCCATAAATTCTTGTTGGTAATAAGCAACCTCTTTTGATGCATAACCAAGAAAATGAATCACTTTCACGCCTTTTTCATTAAGTTGCTTTGATAATTCATACAATGGGGGAATCCCGATTCCTCCGCCAACGATAAAAGCAGTCTGACCAGCTGCTACGGTAGTTATATCAAAGCCGTTTCCTAAAGGACCTAAAATATCTAATTGTTCACCAGCCTTCATGGTGGCAAACACTTCCGTTCCAGCGCCTTCGACTCGATAAATCAAACGACAGGTTTCGTTCGAATGATCAATTTGGTTGATGCTAATCGGTCGCCGCAAAAGTAAATCTGCACGCGGAACCTTGATATGCACAAACTGTCCAGGTCGTGTCATCTCTTTCACTAACTCGCCTTGTAAGTCTAACTGATAAATCCGTGGCGCTAACTGTTTTTGAGCTACAATGGTCATCATTTCTTGCTTTCTCTGCATCAGTATCCTTCACTCCTTTATTCTCTGATTCCCCTATAAATGATTTTCTATTTCTTCGTAAAAGAATCTGGAACAGTCCTCCTCAGACGATTGTTCCAGATTTTTGCTTAAATGGCTTCTGTCGTAAAGGCTCTTGATTCTAAAACTTTTAAAATCGCATTTGCTGTGTCAAGTGAGGTAAACAATGGAATCCCATGTTCGACTGCTTCCCGACGGATTGAAAACCCATCTTGGTTGGCACTGGAACGATTTTTATCCATGGTATTGATTACCACTTGTGCATTCCCATTACGAATGACATCCAGCACGGTTTCCCCTTCAGGATTAGAAATTTTCGTCACTTTCTTAACAGGCAACTGATGCTTCGCTAAAAAGTCAGCGGTTCCTTCCGTTGCGACTAAACTATAGCCAATTGCTGAAAAACGCTTAGCAATTTCTAACGCCTCTTCTTTTGTTTCATCAGCAATGGTGAAAAGTACAGCTCCATAACTTGGCAAATGCAAACCAGATGCTTCAAAGGCTTTATACAAGGCTTTTTCTAAATAATAATCACTACCCATAACTTCCCCAGTTGATTTCATTTCAGGCCCTAAGTACGTGTCTACTTTTTGTAGTTTCGTAAAGGAGAATACAGGGGCTTTCACATGAACTTGTTTACTTTCAGGATATAATCCATCTTGATATCCTAGGTCAGTCAATTTCTCACCAAGAATCGCTTTTGTAGCAACTTGGGCCATCGGAATCCCTGTGATTTTACTTAAGAAAGGAACTGTTCGACTCGCACGAGGATTCACTTCAATCACATAAACACGATTTTCATGAATAACAAATTGAATATTCATCATACCTACACAGTTTAAACCAAGTGCCAGTTTTTTTGTATAATCGGCAATCGTTGCTTGAATTTCTTGAGAAAGATACTGCGGTGGATAAACCGCCATTGAATCACCAGAATGCACGCCAGCTCGTTCAATATGTTCCATAATCCCTGGAATTAGTACTGTTTCACCATCACAAATGGCATCAACTTCACATTCTTGTCCCAATAAATAGCTATCAACTAAGACAGGATGTTCTGGAGAAGCTTTGACTGCATGTCGCATATAATCTTCCAAATCCTTTTGATTTTCGACAATTTCCATTGCACGACCACCTAAAACATAACTTGGACGCACTAAAACGGGATAGCCGATACGATCAGCAATCACGACTGCTTCTTCTGCACTTGTGGCCGTATCTCCTGGTGGTTGAGGAATCGCTAACTCTTGCAAAGCTTGTTCAAATAAATCACGATTTTCCGCACGATCTAAATCTTCAATCGTTGTTCCAAGAATTTTAACGCCTTGTTTTGTGAGCGGCTCAGCTAAATTAATCGCTGTTTGTCCACCAAATTGGACGATCACGCCAATCGGATTTTCTAAATCAATCACATTCATGACGTCTTCTAAAGTTAATGGCTCAAAGTATAATTTATCAGAAACAGAGAAATCTGTTGAAACTGTTTCAGGATTACTATTCATAATAATTGCTTCATAACCAGCCGCTTGGATTGCTTTGACAGAATGAACCGTTGCATAATCAAACTCGACCCCTTGACCAATGCGAATGGGACCAGAACCTAATACTAGTACAGAAGGCTTTTTCGAAACATTGCTTTCGTTTTCCACTTCATACGTGCTATAAAAATAAGGCGTGTGTGATTCAAACTCTGCAGCACACGTATCCACCATTTTATAGACGGGCACAATTTGATTGGCTCTGCGGAAGTCAGCGATGGCTTGTTCTGTTTGTCCCCAAAGTGCTGCGATTTTCCGATCAGAAAAACCATTTTGTTTGGCTTCTTTCAAAACAGCTACGTTGTCCACGTGACTTTCAAGGGCTGTTTCAATTTCGATAATGTGTAAAAGTTTATCCAAGAAGAATAAATCAATTTTCGTTAAACTTTGTAATTCTTCGATGCTATATCCTCTGCGAATGGCTTCTGATAAGTAGAACAATCGATCATCTTGCGCATGGACCATTTTCTTCGTTAATTCTAAATCACTGACATGACTTAGTTCTTTTAACTCGTTGTGATAAGCACCAATTTCTAAAGAACGAACTGCTTTTAATAAGGATTCTTCAATATTGCGGCCAATTGCCATGACTTCCCCGGTTGCTTTCATTTGCGTTCCTAGTTCTCGAGCACCTTTTTCAAATTTGTCAAAAGGCCAACGAGGAATTTTGGAAACAACATAGTCCAAAGCCGGTTCAAATTCGGCATAAGTGGTTCCAGTAACTGGATTTTTCATTTCATCTAATGTTAAACCAACAGCAATTTTTGCGGCTAACTTCGCAATGGGATACCCTGTGGCTTTACTAGCAAGTGCAGATGAGCGAGAAACACGAGGATTCACTTCAATCACATAATAATTAAAGCTATGCGGGTCCAAAGCTAATTGAACATTACAGCCACCTTCAATTTTTAATGCACGAATAATTTTCAAGGACGCATCTCGTAACATTTGGTATTCATAATCTGATAAAGTTTGACTCGGAGCAAAAACAATCGAATCCCCAGTGTGAATGCCGACAGGATCAAAGTTTTCCATGTTACAAACCACAATCGCATTATCAGCCGAATCACGCATTACTTCATATTCAATTTCTTTAAAACCAGCAATACTTTTTTCAATTAAACATTGTGTAACTGGTGATAATTTCAGACCGTTTTCGGCAATCTGACGGAGTTCTTCTTCCGTATCGCACATGCCGCCGCCTGTTCCACCTAAGGTAAATGCGGGACGAACGATAATTGGATAGCCAATTTGTTTGGCAAAAGCCACGGCTTGTTCCACCGTATTGACAATTTCACTTTCTGGAATCGGTTGTTCTAATTCTTCCATCAATTGTTTAAATAAATCACGGTCTTCCGCTTGGTCAATCGCACTGAGCTTTGTTCCTAGCAATTCTACATTTAGCTCATCTAAAATTCCTGATTCCGATAATTCCATCGCCATATTTAATCCAGTTTGACCACCTAATGTTGGTAGAAGAGCATCAGGACGTTCTTTTCGCAAAATTCTTGAAACAAATTCTAAAGTAATCGGTTCAATATAAACATGATCCGCGATTTCTTTATCGGTCATGATGGTCGCTGGATTTGAGTTTACTAAAACAACTTCATACCCTTCTTCTTTTAGCGCTAAACAGGCTTGTGTGCCTGCATAGTCAAATTCTGCTGCTTGTCCAATAATGATTGGTCCTGAACCAATCACCATGATTTTCTTAATGTCCGTTCGTTTTGGCATTAGTTTTGCTCCTTCCATGCATCCATTAATTCCATAAATTCGTCAAATAAATGAAGACCATCGTGCGGTCCTGGAGCCGCATCTGGGTGATATTGCACAGTAAAAGCAGGATAATCTCGATGACGTACGCCTTCAACCGTTCCATCATTGACTTCCACGTGGGTCACAAGTAATTTTTCTGGATCAATTGTTGCTTCATCCACGGCATATCCGTGATTTTGTGAAGTGAAATCAATGCGTCCTGTTGCAATTTCTCGTACAGGATGATTCAAACCACGATGTCCAAACTTCATCTTATACGTATCCGCACCATTCGCTAATGAAAATAACTGATGACCTAAGCAGATGCCGAAAATTGGAACTTTTCCTTGGATTGTTTGAATCATTTCAATAGCTTCAGGTACATCTTTGGGATCTCCAGGCCCATTTGTCAACATGACACCATCGGGACTTAATTCTAAAATCTCTTCGGCCGTTGTATTATAAGGCAACACGGTTAAGTTGCATTGCCGTTTTGATAATTCTCGCAAAATACTATGTTTCAACCCAAAATCAACGACGACCACATTACGCCCAATACCTGGACTCGGATAAGGCTTAGTGGTGGAGACTTGTGCCACTTGATTTTTCGGCATGACTGTCGCTTTTAATTGATCAAACGCATGCGGCAAATCATCCACGGCATCAATGATGCTCCCTTTCATTGTTCCAGCTGATCGTAACTTACGAGTCAGCGCACGCGTATCAATTCCTGAAATTCCCGGAATCCCTTTGCGCTTTAAAAATTCATCCAAGGTCATTTGTTGACGCCAATTTGAAGCAACCCGCGCATGCTCTTTAACAATGACACCTTTACAGGTTGGTGCAATGGATTCATAATCATCTCGGTTGACCCCGTAATTTCCAACTAATGGATACGTAAAAGTAATCATTTGTCCATTAAAACTTTGGTCAGTAATTGCTTCTTGGTAACCTGTCATGCCAGTAGTAAAAACAACTTCTCCTACTACATTGCCTTCTGCACCAAACGCTTTTCCTTCAAATACTGTTCCGTCTTCTAAAATCAATAACCTTTTCAAACCTACTGCGCCTCCTCCGACCAAGCTAATGCTCCGTCAACAAATGTCATAAGTGTCTTTCCTTTGACTGTCCACCCTGTAAATGGTGTATTGACAGCCATTGATTCAAATGCTTCTGCATCAATTGGTGCAGCTGTTGCTAAGTCAAAAACTGCAATATCTGCTGGTGCACCAATTGTTAGTGTTCCTGCGTTTAATCCAAAAATTTCTGCCGGTTTCACTGCCATCCAATCAATCACTTGTTCTAATGTGAAAATGCCTGTTTCGACAAAGTTCGTATAAATCAATTGGAAGGCCGTTTCACTACCGACAATGCCAAAAGGTGCGTTTAAAAATGATTGTTGTTTTTCTTCTAAACCATGGGGCGCATGGTCGGTAGCAATACAATCAATCGTGCCATCTAACAAACCGTCAATCAATGCTTGTCGATCTGCTAAACCACGTAATGGCGGGTTCATTTTCCAAAACCCTTCGTCACCAGGAATATCCTCATCGACTAAAATTAAATGGTGTGGCGAAACTTCGGCTGTTACGTGAATCCCTGCTTTTTTAGCATCCCGAATAACGCGCACGCTTTCTTCTGTTGAAACATGACAAACATGATAATGAACGCCTGTTTCTTTTGCTAAAGTAATATCCCGAGCAATTTGTGAAGCTTCCGTTGCACTTAAAATCCCTGGTAGGCCTAATTTCTTAGAAACTTCTCCTTCATGCATCACACCACCAAATAATAAAGATTCATCTTCCGTGTGCGCAACAAGTGTCATATCTAATGCAGCCGCTTCTTTCATGGCTAAGTACATCGTTCCTGCCGTTTGTACACCAACACCATCATTCGTAAATGCAAAGGCGCCCGCTTCTTTTAAGGCCTTCTGATTGGTTAAAACTTCACTCCGTAGCTCTTCTGTAATGGGGGCATATTGTAAAACTTTCACGACTGCATCTTTTTGAATTAAGTCGTAAACCTCACTTAATTTTTCAGCCGTATCTGGTACTGGATTCAAATTGGGCATTGCGCAAACCGTAGTAAAACCACCGCGAGCAGCAGCTTTACTACCCGTTTTAATCGTTTCTTTATACGTAAAGCCTGGTTCTCTAAAGTGAACATGCACATCCACCAAGCCTGGCGTGATTAGTTGCCCGTTCGCATCAAACACTTGCTCAAAATCTGCTTCGTCAAACGATTCCCCGATTGCGTGAATCACACCATTTTCTAGCCAAAGTGCTGCCTCAATCAATTGATTCTCTTTTTTGATGATTTTTCCATTCTTAATTAACGTCTTCATTTCTCCACCTAGGCCTTTCCATGTAAAATTGCTTCCAAAATTGCCATGCGCATAAAGACTCCGTTACTCATTTGCGCGACGATTCTTGATTGCAGACTTTCCACTAATTCATCTGCCAGTTCAACATCCCGATTGACTGGCGCTGGATGCATAATAATTGCGTGTTTCTGTAAACGAGTTGCCCGTTCGTTGGTTAAACCATATTCCAAATGATAGCCTTCTTTTGAAAAACTTTCCTTACCATCATGACGTTCGTGCTGCACGCGAAGCAACATCATCACATCGACTTTTTCAACAATTTCATCTAATGGCACATATTGTCCATAGACATCAAACTGATGATCGTACCACTCTTCTGGACCTGAAAAATAAATTTCAGCGCCTAAACGGTTTAATAACTGCATATTTGATTTAGCAACGCGAGAATGTGTAATATCTCCCACAATCGCCACTTTCAAGCCTTCAAATCCACCAAATTCTTCATAAATGGTCATCAGATCCAATAAACATTGTGTAGGGTGTTGTCCACTCCCGTCCCCACCGTTAATAATAGAACATTGAATCGTTTTACTTTGAATCAATTCATCGTAATAATTTTCTTTACCATGACGAATGACTGCTACATCTACACCAATTGCCGACATCGTTAGTACTGTGTCGTATAACGTTTCTCCTTTTTGAACAGAACTTCTACTTGCTTCAAACTCAATCACTTCTAAGCCTAATTTTTTCTCAGCTACCTCAAAACTTTTATGTGTTCGAGTACTATTTTCAAAAAACAAGTTTGTTGCAAAATATTGACGTTCTTCTGGGTGCCATTTTGCCCCCTGTTTAAATTCTCCTGCGCGACGGATTAACCCCATGACTTCACGGTCGGTTAAAGCCTCAGCAGTTAAAAGATGTTTTAAACTAATTCGTTCAGATGTAATAATCATTCGTCCAGTCCTCCTACTGTTCTTCGCTACGTGCGTTTTCCGGTAAAATTAAATTCAAAACAATTCCTAAGACGGTTGCTAATGCCATTGAAGACAATTCAAAGGTTCCTACTTTGAAGACTAAGCCACCAATGCCGATGACTAAAATTACTGAAGCAATCAATAAATTCTTTTTCTTATCAAAATTAATCTTATTATCGATTAAGATTTTCAAACCACTTGCGGCAATCACACCGAACAAGACGAAACTAATTCCTGAAATAACTGGTCCTGGGATACTTAGAATCAAGGCACTTAATTTTCCAACAAATCCTAAAGCTACAGCGAACACCGCGGCTCCACCAATCACGAAGACACTGTGTACTCTTGTAATTGCCAGCACGCCGATATTTTCACCATAACTTGTAACTGGCGGTCCACCAACAAAACCTGCTACAATTTGCGCTAAGCCATCTCCCATTAAAGTTTTAGATAAGCCTGGGTCTTGGAAAAAGTTGCGCTTGGTTAACTTATTCAAGACCATTAAATGACCAATATGTTCTGTCATTGTTACAAAAGCAATTGGTGCCATTGTTGTAATGGCATTTAAATACAATTTCGGTTCATATTGAACAAAAGGTACTTCAAAATTCGGTAAAGCAAACCACGCAGCTTCTTTAATAGGGGTTAAATCAATAATTCCGAAAGCTAAAGCGACTAGGTACCCACTGACAATTCCCAAAAGAATTGGAATTAATCCTAGGAAGCCTTTGAAAAACATGTTGTAAAAAATGGTTAAGCCTAAAGTAATCAAGGCTACGGCAATATATTTAAAATCATAAACGTTGTTGTTATACATTGCGTTATTTGCGGCATTAGCTGCCAAGCCTAAACCGATAACCATCACGACAGGTCCTACAACGATAGGCGGTAAAATTTTATCCAACCAGTCGGAACCAATTTTTTTAATGATTAATGAAACGATTAGGTATACCAAGCCGGTTGTCATAGCACCTTGGGCAATGGCTGGATAACCATCACTCTTCATTAACATCTGCATCGCTGCAATAAAAGCAAAGCTACTGCCAAGATAAGCGGGGATTTTTCCTTTTGTAGTAATCAGATAGACCATTGTTCCTAATCCTGAACTGACTAACGCAATCCCTGGGTCAATTCCCACTAAGATTGGTACTAAAACCGTTGCGCCAAACATCGTAAATAAATGTTGTAAACTTAGGCCAACCCAGTGAAAAGCTTGCGGTCTGTCTTTAATATCTAAGACTGCATCTTCATTTCGAAATTCTTTTTCTGACAACGTTGTTCACTCCTTTTTATTCGTTTCCTTTACTAATCATAATACGATCTGCGCCGTCACGCTCTTCCATTTCCACAATAATTTCCTCAGTTTTTGATGTTGGAATATTTTTTCCTACATAATCGGCACGAATCGGTAATTCCCGATGCCCACGATCTACTAAGACTGCTAAAGAGATTTTTCTCGGACGACCTAAATCCATAACAGCGTCCATCGCAGCACGAATGGTCCGGCCCGTGTACAAGACATCATCTACTAAAATAACTTCTTTACCTTCAATTGAGACTGGTACGTCAGAAGAATGTAATTCAGGTTCCTCCATATCTTTCACATCATCACGATACAAAGTAATATCTAATTCACCAACTGGCACGTCAATATCTTCTAATTGTTTTAAGCGTTCGGCTAGACGTTGTGCAATGTATATCCCACGCGTTTTAATTCCTACTAAAACAATGTCTTGAATTCCTTTGTTTCTTTCAATAATTTCATACGAGATTCGAGTAAGCGCTCGTTTCATTGTGACTGCGTCAACAACTTCTTTCTTTGGCATAATAATTTCCTCCTCATTTCTTTTTTATCTACGTCCTCGCTGTCTTGGGGTCAGCGATTCTTCCTTCAATTGAGCAGCTGAAAAATAAGTGGATTTTTATTGAAATTGTCCTGTTATTTTTTCCAACAAAAAATCCTCCTACCCGTATGAGGATAGGAGGATGTTGGTTACAGTTTAAAAAGGTACAAGGGTACCATGTAGCCCACACAACTTACTAACTAAGCGCACCTAGTGTTCTTTTGCATGATTCCTTCTTAGCCTCACGGGACTAAACTTAAAGGTTACAGTTATTTAGTTATTTTTCTTCTTAAAAAAGAGTTTACCTCTTCTTCAGAAAAAAATCAATGATTATTTCTTAATTGGTGTAAAGTTTTTTCAAAAACTTCTGGTAAAGGTGCTTCAAAGACTAATTGTTCACCTGTAGTAGGATGTGTAAAGCCTAATAACTTCGCATGTAAAAATTGTCCATTGCCAGGCAATGTTTTTTTCGGTCCATATAATGGATCTCCAGCTAATGGATAACCGATATATTTCATGTGAACACGGATTTGATGTGTCCGGCCTGTTTCTAGTTGTAATTCAACTAAGGTAAATGCATCAAAACGCTCTAAAACAGTAAAATGCGTGACTGCTTCTTTACCGCCTTCAATGACCGCTTGCATTTTGCGGTCAACCTTGGAACGACCAATAGGCGCATTTATCTCTCCCTTATCGTGAGGAATAACACCGTGGACCAAGGCGACGTATTTGCGTAACGATGTTTTTTCTTTTAGCTGTTTCGCTAATGATTCATGGGCTTGATCATTTTTAGCCACCATCAATAGCCCCGAAGTATCTTTATCAATTCGATGAACAATTCCCGGTCGCACCACATCATTAATCGCCGATAAGTGATCCGCATGATGAAGTAACGCGTTCACTAATGTACCATTGGGATGCCCTGCCGAAGGATGAACAACCATGCCTTGAGGTTTGTTGACGACAATCACATCATTGTCTTCATAAACAATGGTCAAAGGAATATCCTCTGCTACCATATCTAGAACTTCTGGTTCAGGAATTGTTACCACAATTTCATCGCCTGCTGTAACTTTGTAATTTGCGCGGACCGTTTCACCGTTAACTGTTACGTGTTTTTCTTTTAACCATTGTTGAATTTGCGAGCGAGAATGATTGGGTAAATGTTCACTTAATACTTTGTCAATCCGGCCTTTTTCTGTTTGAATCGTTACGTTAATTTGTTCCATTTTTGCCTTCCTTTGCTGCTTTTTCATCTAAAATCAAATAAATAAATATACAAATAACGCCGACCACTAACGTACTATCTGCAACATTAAAAATAGGAAAATTCATAAAATCCGTTTGGAGCATGTCCACCACGTAGCCTAAACGTACACGATCAATAAAATTCCCAATGGCACCTGCTAAGACAAAAGATAAACCTACAGAATACCAGATACTTTTTTTATAATTCTTAATTAATAAATAAATAATCACGACACTAACAATTACTGTGATGACATAAAAGAATATCATCTTTCCTTCTAATAAGCTCCAAGCAGCTCCGGTATTTCTTAAATGGGTCAGCGACAAAAATCCAGGAATGAATTCTTTTGTTTCACCCAAAGAAATGTTTTGGACCGTCAAATATTTGCTCCATTGGTCAAGCCCTACTAATAAAGCACTGATTAAAAAATATACTACTAACAATCGCGTCATTCCTTTTCTCTATGAATACTTGCTAAATCTCTTGGTCGAACAATGCCTACTAACTCACCATTAGGATGGCCACTTTTACTAATAAGCACAGCTTCTAAGCGTGGCTGCTCCCGAAACATTTGTTCAACTTCAAAAACGGTTGCTTCAATTGAAACAAATTGATAGTTGCTGCGTTTATAATTTGATGCCAACAATTCTCGCACCGTTCGGTTGGCAATGTGAACTTCGCCTTTGGTGCTCTCAATGGCAAACCATACACCAATCCCTCGAACCGTGATTAATCCTTTAAATACACCTTTTTCATAAATCGGAAATTGAGAATATTGTTTTTTTGCAATAATCGTTAATAACGTTTCTAAAGAAGTGGTGATTTCAAAAGCTGTAACACGTTTCGCAAATTTAGGCACTACTTTTTCTGGTTTTGTTAAAGCTTGTTCAATCGTTTCAATTCGTTGAACTGCCCATTCGTTTGGCTCTGCAATTACAAAATCATCAGCAATTCGCTCATGAACGATGGCATTTCTTAACTGAGCCATTTGAAGCAAATCCTCTTCAAATTGAGCAATCTGTCCTTTTTCTTTTCGGGAAAGACGTCTTGTCATTTCACTGAATCCCATATTGACAGGATTGTTCAGTCTCTCTCTCATCCACTTTTCAATGCGATTAAAGTGTGCTAAAAATGTATCTGCTCGTTCCCCCATAGTCGTTGCTCCTTATAATAAACTACGCAATAAATTTCCGTCATTATTTTTTATTGAGCTACTTTCAAGTATATACTAAAAATAGGTCTCAGGAAAGAGTGGCTTTAAAAGAGACCGCTCGCTTGACCCGTTTCGTCCACATCCATATTTAACGCAGCAGGAACTTTCGGCAAGCCAGGCATCGTTAAAATGTCACCCGTTAACGCCACGATAAACCCTGCACCGATTTTTGGAACTAGCTCACGAATCGTAATCGTAAATCCTTCTGGCCGTCCTAATTTTTGAGGATCGTCAGAAAGTGAATACTGTGTCTTCGCCATGCAGATTGGTAATTGATCCCAACCATTTTTTGTAAAGTCTGCAATTTGCTTTTGTGCTTTCGGAGAAAAAATCGCCTGTTCCCCGCCGTAAATCGTTTGTACAATGGCTTGAATTTTTTCTTCAATTGTTTGGCGAGGGTTATATAAAGGTTGAAACTGTTTTGTATTGGCTTCAATCTCTGCTACTACTGTTTTCGCTAGATTCGTGCCACCTGCGCCACCTTGCGCCCAAACACTTGTTAACTCGACGGGCACGCCTAACGTTTGGCAGGCTTCTTTCAACAGTTGAATTTCCTTCTCTGTATCCTGTGTAAACTCATTAATTGCAACAACTACTGGTACATCATAACGTTGCATGTTTTGAATATGTTTTTCTAAGTTGGCAAAGCCTTTTTGTAACGCTGGTAAATTTTCTTCTGCTAACTGATCTTTCGCCAAACCGCCATGCATTTTCAACGCGCGAATCGTTGCCACAATCACAACGGCATCGGGTGCTTTCCCTAAAGAAGGTACTTTAATATCTAAAAATTTTTCGCCACCCAAGTCGCCACCAAAACCTGCTTCTGTTACGACATAATCCCCTAGATGCAAAGCCGTTTTTGTCGCTAAAATACTGTTACATCCATGAGCGATATTGGCAAAAGGACCACCGTGAACAAAAGCTGGAGTTCCTTCAATCGTTTGAACTAAATTAGGTTTTAAGGCGTCTTTTAATAATAAAGTCAGCGCACCTGCCACGTTTAAATCTTTAACCGTCACCGGCTCTCTTTGGTCATTATAGGCGACAATAATCCGACTTAAGCGTTCTTTTAAGTCCGTTAAATTTTGCGCTAAACAAAGAATCGCCATAATTTCGCTTGCCACAGTAATATCGAAACCGTCTTCTCTTGGTACACCTTGGAAAGGACCGCCTAAACCAACAACGACCTGTCTGAGCGCACGATCATTTAGATCCACTGCCCGTTTCCAAATCACCCGTCGAGAATCAATCTTTAATTCATTTCCTTGCTGTAAATGATTATCTAGTAACGCAGCTAAGGCATTATTGGCTGTCGTAATCGCATGCATATCACCAGTAAAATGCAAATTGATTTCTTCCATTGGTAATACTTGTGCGTAACCGCCACCTGTTGCGCCACCTTTAATCCCCATCACAGGACCTAATGATGGTTCTCTTAGGGCAATAACTGTTTTTTTATTGATTTGATTTAATGCATCTCCTAAACCAATGGTCACGGTTGACTTTCCTTCTCCTGCTGGCGTTGGATTAATCGACGTAACGAGGATTAATTTACCTTCTGGTTGCGCTTCTAAGGATTGAAGCGTTGGAAAATCTATTTTCGCTTTGTATTTTCCATAAAGTTCGAGCGAATCTTCTGAAAGACCGATTGTTTCGGCAATCTCTTGAATAGGTTTTAATGTTGCTGCTTGTGCAATGTTAATATCTGTCTTCATAACGGACCCCTTTTCAATTCTTTATCGTCTTTGTGACACATTGTTTCTTTTAAATTATAGCTTGTATTGAATAGAATGGCTAGAATAACCTTTTTTAAACAACCCAACCATTGACGTTTGGTAGCCTTTTCTCGTATAATGAAAGTGTCTTTACAAATCTAAAAGGAGCGTGAATTGGATGCAAAAAGGAATTGTCAAATGGTTCGATAACAGAAAAGGTTATGGTTTTATCGTTTACAACGAAGAAGATGAGATTTTTGTCCACTTCACTGCTATAGAAGGTGACGGATTCAAATCACTTGATGAGAATCAATCTGTAGAATTCGAGATAATGGAAGGCAATCGTGGGCTACAAGCAGCACATGTCAAAAAAATAGATAACTAAAAAAGCTGAACCAACAGCGCTTAGCTCCAAAAAGTAAGTAAACGTAGCGTTTGTTTCAGCTGATTATTTTAAGATTTTGAGAGTGGGTCACCAGTCGTTTCGACTTATGACTCACTCTTGTTTTTTTCTTCTTTTTTATGAAGGCCCAAAGAATGATCTTCTGCTACCTTCAATTCAGGCTTTTTTACCTTAAGTGCCTCAAGAAATAACGGAATCGTTTTCTTTTTCATTAAAAAGACTTTTGAGCCTTCCTTAAATTCTGAGGAAAAAATTTCGATGCTTTTTTCATTGTAGGTTACTTTTTCTATCTGAGAAAGCGGAAGTGCTTTTTTGCGAAACCACAAAACATCTCTGACAATTAAAGATGTTTCTGTCATATTAAAAGACCGCGCAATTCCTAGATAAGCAAACACAAAAAATGGAACCATCACCAGATTACTAATCAAGTAAGGACCATTATTTTCCAATGCTAAAATTAAACTAATAAATAATATACAAAATGTGCAAGACCAGTAAATAATTGTTGATGCTAATTCTGGCTGCCAATAAAATTTCTGTTTTTTCATAAAGTGCCCTCACTACTTCTGGATCAACGCCGCTAAATTTAAATATGTTATAATAGTAACATACTTTTTTTAAGAACAAAAAGAAATTAGGAGTAATTTTATGTTAAGAATTTATGTAGATGCGGCAACAAAAGGCAATCCAGGTGAATCTGGCGGCGGTATCGTTTACCTCACCGACCAATCGCGGCAACAATTGCATGTGCCTTTAGGCATTGTTAGTAATCACGAAGCCGAATTTAAAGTGCTGATTGAAGCTTTAAAACAAGCGATTGCCAATGAAGACAATCAACAAACCGTTCTTCTCCACTCAGATAGTAAAATTGTTGTCCAAACAATTGAAAAAAACTATGCTAAAAATGAAAAGTACCAGCCTTATTTAGCAGAATATCAACAACTAGAAAAGAATTTCCCTTTGCTCTTAATCAAATGGCTACCTGAAAGTCAAAACAAAGCGGCCGATATGCTCGCACGGCAAGCATTACAAAAATTTTATCCCAATAAAAAGTAGCACTGTTTACTTAATGCTTTTCCTTTATTAATTTGATAATTAAACACGTGGAGCAAAAATCCCTAGTGATTTTTGCTCCACGTTTAAAAACAGATAAACGGTTCTGTCTCAACCTCTTCTTATAACCACTTATTCTTCTGTCGTTATTCCCGCAAATTGTCCATTGGTTAGCGAAAGGATTGCTTCAGGAGCTAATTCAATTTGCATGCCACGTTTGCCTGCAGAAACAATAATTGCAGAATATTGTTGAGCTTCTTCGGCCAAATAGGTGGGAAATTGTTTTTTCATCCCAATTGGTGAACAGCCCCCACGAATATAGCCTGTGGTTGCTTCTAAATCTTTTAAGTGAAGCATTTCTACCTTTTTGTTGCCACTAGCTTTCGCTAATTTTTTCAAATCTAATTCTTGATTACCAGGAATGACAGCCACGACTGGACCTGTTTTATTACCTACTGTAACCAAGGTTTTAAAAATTCGTCCTTTTTCAATACCTAAACTTTCAGCGACACTTTCTGCACTTAAATGATCTTCACTCCAAGCGAATTCATATTCTTTATATGGTACTTTATGTTGTTCTACCATGCGCATCGCATTCGTTTTTTGTTGTGTTTTTTTCTTTGCCACTTTTTTCACCTTCTGAATCACTTGTTTTGTTCGAATGTCTTTAAATAATTTCTTAATACTTGTACGGATAGTTGGCCTGGTGCAGACGCTTGCTGGGCGGAGCCAAAAGTTAGTGCCGATCCGAACAGTTGACCTGTTACGCGACTAATCATCCCTAACTGTCCCATTGACATAGTAACGATTGGGACGGATGCATAATGGGTGTACATTTCATTGGTTGCTGAAAGTAACGTAAGTACATCTGTCGCATCTCGTGGCATCACAGCTATTTTACAAATATCCGCCTGACGCATTTGCATTTGGCGTAACCGCGCGACAATCTCCTCTTGCGACGGTGTTTTCTGAAAGTCGTGATTACAGAGAACAATTTTAATCCCCGCCTTTTTAGCTTCGTGAATTAACGTATCTGCCGCCAGCGGATTCGCAAATAATTCAATATCTAATAAATCCAACGCACCCTTTTTCACTAATTCATGATACAAAGCAAAATAATTTTCCTCAGAAAAAGCCATTTCGCCGCCTTCTTTTTGTGTACGAAAAGTTAACAATAACGGTTTTTGCCCCAACCGTTCCATTACTTGTTGTGAAAGATTACATACATCGGAAAAATCAGCGACATTTTCATAATAGTCTAAACGCCATTCCACCAAATCACAATCTAGTGTTTGGCTCGCCGTTGCTTCGGCCAAAATATCCTCGGCTGTTGGAGCAACAATGGGCACCACAATTTTGGGATTCCCTTCACCTATTCGCACATTTTTGACTATAACTGGCTTCACAGTTCCACCTAACTTCCTCGTTTGTTTTTCTCTCTTCATATCATACCATTTCTATTCTTTTTTGCAATTTAAAGAGCTACAAAGACACCTAGAATTAGGAATTTCCTAACACTAAATGCCTTTGTTTGGGTTATTTAACTCTTTCAGTTGTTACGTTAAACTTCCGTACTTTGTAACTGATACATATCCGCATAAAGGCCACCTTCTGCCAGTAACGTTTCGTGCGTTCCTCGTTCTACAATCTGCCCTTTGTCTAAAACTAAAATCAAGTTTGCATCACGAATCGTCGAAAGGCGATGCGCAATCGCAATTGTCGTTCTCCCTTGACGCATTTTGGCTAATCCTTCTTGAATCAATCCTTCTGTTTCTGTATCAATATTAGCGGTTGCTTCATCTAAAACTAAAATTTTGGGATCAGTCACAATCGTTCGTGCAAACGAAATTAATTGACGTTGTCCGCTAGAATAACTCGCTCCTCGTTCAATGACTTTCGCATGATAGGTATTGGGTAACGTGTGAATAAATTTATCCGCCTGAACAAATTCCGCAGCCTGTTTAATTTGTTCATCTGTAATATCGGGATTCAGTAAACGGATATTTCCAGCAATATCTCCATAAAACATGAAAGCATCCTGTAATACCAAGCCCATCTTTTCCCGTAATTCTGTCATGGGAAAATCACGAATATCACGATCATCAATTAAAATCTGCCCTTCATAAAATTCATAGAAACGCATGAGTACATTAATAATTGAACTTTTACCACTTCCTGTATGACCGACTAAAGCGACGGTTTCCCCGGGATTTGCAACAAAGCTAATATTTTTCAATACTTCGTTTTTGCCGTCATAAGAAAAAGTAACATTGCGAAATTCAATTTTCCCGCGAATAATTTCCCCATTCGCACCTACTGATTGTTGCGGCGTTAATTCTTCCGTATCCATAATTTTTAAAATACGGCTACCTGCGACAATCCCATCTGTAAAGATACTTAGGAAGTCCATCATTTGTGTCATCGGATTAAAAAAAGCTTGGACATACGTTACAAAAGCATAAATCATCCCCGCTTCTACAGGAGAATGTAAAGCATCGATGCCAAACATAGTTAAGGCCAATGCAATCGCCAATGTATACAACAAATTAATGATGGGACTTAATAATAATGAATTCATACGAATCATTGCTACTCGTGTTTTTAAATAATCATCATTGGTTTCCTCGAATTCTTTTTCCAAACGCTTTTCTTGGCGAAATTGTTGAATGATTTGCATACCAGAGATGTATTCATTTAGTTTGGTGTTTAATTGACTTAATTTTTCCCGCATACTGCGATATAATTTTGAACTAAATTTTTGGTAATACCAAATCACAACTAATAAAATCGGCAAGAAAATTAGACAATAAAATGAGATTTCTGGACTGAGTTGAAACATTGCAAAAAATGACGAGATTACGGCAAAAATTCCTGTAATCACCATTAGGAATACATACCAGAATTCAAACAATGTTTCTGTGTCATTTGTAACACGAGACACCGTCGAACCCGCTGGTGTTTGATCAAAATAACGCATACCTAAAGTGTGTAATTTTTCAAATAATTTCACTCGTATATATTGATACGTTTTTAAAGAAGCCATCGAATACAAATACCATTGGAAAAACCAAACAATACTTTTGACAATGACACCAAAAAAATAAATAGCAGCAAAAGTTAGAATCACTTGCATTGTAGCAGTTTTAGGCGTTAAATAATTATCCATAAAAACTTGAATGACTCTAGGCAAAAGAATATTGATAATTGATAAGCCAAACGCAAAGAGAATAGCTGTGTAAAACATGCGTCGAAATGGCTTGGCAAAACGAAACAAACGCTGAACAATCGTTAATTGTTCTTTCATCGGTAATTCTCTGGACCATTCGGATTGATACTTTTCTTCCATTAACTCTCACTCCCTTCAATTTTCGCTTCTAATTGCTGTTTTTCCCACATCCGCTGATACCAACCCTTCTGAGCTAGTAACTCTGGATGCGTCCCCCGTTCAATAATTTTCCCTTCATCCAACACTAAGATTTCTTTTGCATGCATGACACTACTTAAACGATGCGCTGTAATAATAGTGGTTTTTTCTTGGCGCGTTTCTTTTAGATTTGATAAAATCGCCTCTTCAGTCTTCGCATCGACTGCAGATAAGGCATCATCTAAAATTAACAATTCTGGTTCAACAATCAAGGCCCGTGCAATAGAAATCCGTTGTTTTTGTCCTCCAGAAAGCGAAACGCCACGTTCCCCAACCATTGTGTCATAGCCTTCAGGGAATGCTTTAATTTCTTGGTTAATAAATGCTAATGCTGCCGCTTGTTCAACTGCTGCTTGTTCCAAGTCTGGTTTAGCAAAACGAATGTTATCTCGTACCGTCATGGAAAAGAGAAAATGGTCCTGTGGCACGTACCCCATTGCACCCATCAATGCATCTAATGTGTAATTTTTAATGTTATGTTTTCCAAAGGAAATCGTTCCTTGGTATTGATCATATTCACGCATCAACAATTTCAAAATAGTGGTTTTACCAGCGCCTGTTTTGCCAACAATCCCCAAGGTTTCTCCTTCTTGCAACGAAAATTGGATATTTTCCAACGCCACCGTCTCTTCTTTTGGATAAGAAAAAGAATCAATCTTCATTGAAATTGTCCCTTGCGCCATTGTTTTGATGGCATCTTTTCGTTCGATAATATGCGTTTTTTCATGTAATAATTCGTTCACACGATCGTAACTAGCATTCCCACGTTCTAACACATTAAATAAGCGCCCAATCGCAAACATTGGCCAAACTAGCATCCCAATATAGGCAATGAAAGAGACCAACTGACCTAAACTAATCGTTCCTTCCATGATGAAACGACCACCAATAATAATTGTCAAAACATAAGAAACACCAATAATCAGCGTAATAAACGGATCAAATAGTGCATCTAAAAAGTTCGTTCGTTTATTTTTGACGATAGCATCATCAATTTTCTCTGTAAAATCAGCAAGATCTTCTTTTTCTTGCCCAAATGTTTTAATGACTTTAATTCCAGTGATACTTTCTTGTGTTTTATCATTAATCGCTGAAAAAGCAGCTTGTGAATCTCGAAAGGCATCATGCAACTTAGAACCTAGAACTCGTGAGGTGACCGCTAATAAAGGCAGCGGTAATAAAGCAATTAATGTTAAGCGCCAATCGACAAATAGAACCATTGCGATAATCGTTGTTCCTCCCGTAATCACAGAGTCAGCAAATGTTAAAATCCCAGCTCCAGCCACATTTTGGATGGCATTTAAATCATTGGTTGCATGCGCCATCAAGTCACCTGTCCGATATTTCTGATAAAAGATGCTATCCATTTTTGTGAAATGATGAAATAATTGAGTCCGTAGCTCTTTTTCCAAACGAGCGGCACTCCCCCAAATATGCATCCGCCAAATATAGCGAAAAAGATATTGGGCAAGCCCAGCACCAATCAAAAGTGCAACCCACACGATAATTTTCGTTAAGCGAATTTCTTTGTTAACGATTTCATCTACAACGACGCCAATAACTTTTGGCGGGACTAATTGAACAAGAGCGACCATCATTAATGAGAAAACCCCAATAATATAACTTTTTTTCTCTTGCTTAAAAAACCAGCCTAATTTTTTGAATATGGACATTCAGTTGTCCCTCCTTTTACTTTGTTGTTCTACGAAGACTACTTTCGAGCTAGAAGGTTTCTTCGTTATTGTTGTTTTTGATTAAACGTCTCGCTCTTTTCCTCCTAGATTATCCTATTCTCCCGCAAAACAACAAAAAAACGGACTGAAAATCAGCCCGTTTTTACACTTATTCATGATTACCTGAATAACCTTTACTATTTTCCTTGGTTTTTCATTTGTTGCATCATTTGTCTAACCTTTTTCTCTGACGGTTTTTGACCCATTGATGCCATCATCATGCGTAACATATCCTCATTAACGGGAGGATTTTTTTTGAAATAATCTTGCATATATTTGCGTGCAAGGAAAAAGCCCCCTGCAGCGCCTACTAATAAAGCGATTACTGCGATTAATACTACCCAACCTGTTGCCATTGAAACTCTCTCCTCTCCGTATAGTTTTGCTCTCAATGAATTATTTTACTAGAAATAGCAAAAAAAGAAAAGTTCTTTTTGCGGGATTTCTCTTAAATAATGAAAAAAGTCTGATTTTTTTGCAAAATAGTGATTAAAAGTCAAAAATATACGCTCTTAAAGGTCAATAGGACCTTTAAGAGCGATTGTTGCTTTAGTTTTGTCCTTGAATTTTTTCTAATAATTCTGGATCAAATGTTTGATTTTTTAACATCGCAATTTCAAAGCCGTAAGGGGCCTTTTTATTTTTTTTGTCTTCTCCGACATAAGGTGTTTCTAAAATTTTTGGTAAAGCAGTTAATTTTTCATGGTGAACCACACCGTTTAAAGCTTCAAAACCAATAGTGCCAAAACCAATATTGGCATGACGATCTTTATGTGAGCCCATAGGATTTTTAGAATCATTCACATGAATAACTTTTAAACGATCCAATCCGATAATTTTATCAAATTCAACTAATACGCCATCAAAATCATCTTTTACATTATAACCTGCATCATTAATGTGGCAAGTATCCAGAGTGACAGAAAGCTTATCATTTAGCGTAACTCCGTCAATAATCGCAGCTAGTTCGTCAAACGTACGGCCGATTTCGGTCCCTTTACCAGCCATTGTTTCTAAAGCGATTTGAGGGATTTGCTCTTTCCACAAGACTTCGTTTAGACCTTTAACAATTTGTTTGATGCCGGCTTCTGGACCTGCGCCAACATGCGCACCTGGGTGTAACGTGATTTGCGTTGCTCCCAACGCTTGTGCTCGCTCAATTTCTTGTCGCAAAAAGTCAACGGCAAAACCGAAATTTTCCGTTTTGATTGTATTGCCTAAATTAATAATATACGGGGCATGAACGACGATATTACTTAAATTGTGTTCCTTCATAAACGCTTGCCCAGCTTCAATATTCATTTCTTCAATCGGTTTCCGGCGCGTGTTTTGTGGCGCACCTGTATAAATCATAAAGGTTGTTGAGCCATAACTAGCCGCTTCCTCGGCAGAGCCTAATAGCATTTTCTTGCCACTCATACTAACGTGTGATCCTAATAACATGTGGTTCCTCCTAATAATTCTTCTTTTTCTTTTGGTAGTGTTGATACTGTTGCAGCCATTCTTCAAGCGTGATTTTTGTTACTAATTCGCCAATTAGTTCATAGGGTATTCGCTTAGGATTAGTGAAGCGAAGACAACTTTTCCCCATGTTTAGCTTTGTTGACACTTGTTCCTGATAGGCTTCTTGAAACCAACTTCGGACGGCTTCATTTCCCATTAATCCCATGTGATATAAAGCTACTTGCCTTTTAGTAGCGCCTAAGCTGATAAATGGTAACGGTTCATCACCACAGTTGAGATAGCCTTCTGGAAATACTGAAAGCGGCACAACAAAGGTTGGCATGCCATATTGCATCGTTAATTCAAATCCTGCTGGCAAATTTTGCGAAACGGCGTCTAATACTTGCTGATAAGCAATTCGCCATTTTGGTTCGACTGTTTCGATGTATGCTGTAACTGTTTCAATTAACTGCGCCATTATTTCTTCCTTTGCTGATAAAGAGCTTTGGTTTTATAGCCTTCTTTTAAAATGGCTAACATTTCAGTTTGCCGCTTTTTCCGTGTCTCCGCTCGCTTTGCACTAAATACATACCGCGCCCACTCTTTTTGATAACCAGGCGTTAATGCAGCGAATGTCGCTGCAGCAGCTGGTTCTGTTTGTAACAACGCTTCAATTTCTGGTAAATATTGAACATAATCCCCAACAGCAGAACTGGTCTGATTCTTCGCTGGCTTTTTAAGAACATTCTTCATGCCGACAACCGTAAAAGTCTCATCTAAACTAACCATGCGATTAAATTTTAAGGTTGAGCCTTTAATATACCCATCTGCCTCGTTTACTTGTAATGTTGGAAAAATTTCATCTCGGTGGACAAAGGTTGGATACATTTTATTGCCTTTTTTCGGATAAGCCACATATAACAACCCATTTTCTACTAAATGTTGACCTTCAATCACCATTGAAACAATCTCTTGAAATTCCGCCATCGTTTTCACAAATGCAAAAATCAGCTCAACTGGTTCTGAGGGTAATTGCTGCGCGGCTGAAGCAAATTCAGATAGATACTCTCCCTGTGGTCTATTTAAAGTAACTAGTTGCTGATACTTCGTTAAGTTTAACTTTTCGACAATTGATTTCATAACCTACTCCTTATAGCGACTGCACTTTTTATTCTAGCATAGCACAAGTTATCTGTAATTGAATATGCCCAATAGTAAAAAAGAGTTTTTTGTAACATTTGTCCTTTTGATTTTCAGCTTTTTATTTCAATACTATCTTGACAAAGGACTTTTCTTACAGTCCTCCTTATTGTTGATACAACAATACCCACCCATTACTTTTCTAATATAGTCTATAACAAATTTGAATTTTTATTGTAGACTTTTGTGAACATTGATATACTATCTTTATCGTCTATATGCTTTAACCAATACTTTTCCTTAATGAATCACCATAGAGAGGAATAATAGTCTAACTTTATTAGTGATTAACACTTTGGACATTCACAAAAAGCTTGAAGCAATAAATATATTAGCAATAATAATTTTACTGGAAAGGTGGTGAAATAGAGTGGGAATGTTTACAAAAGGACAAAAAAGTGCTGCAGAATCTATTTATCAAAAAGAAATAAAAAAATTTTTAAAACCTAAAGATGGTTTAACTCATCTAGTTATGGTAAATAGTTTTAGTAAATGGATTAATCAAAATTTTGGCTGTGAGGACAAATACACTACGCAAATTGATGAAATAATATCTTCTATGCAGTTAGATGGTTATGAAATTGTTGATATAAAAATTGATTCACTACAAAATCAAGGTCTGTCAGGATCTATGGAAGGTTTCCATACAGTAATATTATACAAGTAAGGATTGGCTATCTGTAGTGAGACTTAAAAATTAGACAGAATACCGACCAGAGAAACTTGGTCGGTATTTTTATATAATAAACCGTTCAAGATAATGTTGGTGACTATTGATTCTAGTACTATAAGCAAAACTTTATAAAAAGACTTGCTTACATTAAGGTAAACAAGTCTTCCTAAAGCAAAATATTAAGCTAGTATTAACTGTTAACTATTATTTTTAATTTATAAACCGTATAAGATTGAAGTTCACAGTGTTTTAGTATTTTAACAAGAAATATTTTTTCTTCCCGCGACGAATCACAGTAAATTGTCCTTCAATTTTATCAGTTTCTGTCAATTCAGCTGCTAAATCTTGTCTACGTTCTCCATTGACGTAAATCGCTCCATTTTGAACATCTTCACGGGCTTGACGTTTGGATGGTTCTATTTTTGAGGTAACTAATAAGTCGACTAAACTTAATTGATCCTCTGGTTGCACCTCGTACGTTGGTACATCTTTAAAGCCTTGTTTAATTTCTTCTGCTGTTAAGCTTTGGATATCCCCGCTGAATAAAGCTTCTGAAATTTTAACCGCTTGATGATAGGCTGCTTCACCGTGGACTAAAGTAGTCACTTCTTTGGCTAACGCTTTTTGCGCAGCACGTTGACCTGGGTTCGCTGTAAATTCTTCTTCAATTGTTGCAATTTCATCCAATGTTAAGAAAGTAAAGTATTTCAAGAATTTCACGACATCACGATCATCTGTGTTAATCCAGAATTGATAAAATTCATATGGCGAAGTTTTTTCCGCATCTAACCAAACTGCGTTTCCTTCTGTTTTACCAAATTTGGTACCATCTGCTTTTGTAATTAAAGGCATAGTTAAGCCAAATCCTTGAACTTCTTGTTCTCGGCGTAATAATTCAATCCCTGAAGTAATGTTCCCCCATTGATCACTGCCGCCTAATTGCAATAAACAACCTTCTGTTTCGTACAATTTCAAGAAATCATACGCTTGTAATAATTGATACGCAAATTCAGTATAAGAAATTCCTGTTTCGATTCGGCGTTTCACGCTTTCTTTACTCATCATATAGTTAATTGTAAAGTTTTTTCCCACATCACGTAAGAAATCAATTAACGAAAGCTCTCCAAGCCAATCATAGTTATTTGCTAGAATCGCTGGATTTTTTTCATCTTCAAAATCGATAAAACGTGACAACTGGCCTTTAATACTTTCAGACCAAGCTTTCACTGTATCAAGTGTGTTTAAACTACGTTCTGCATCTTTGAATGATGGATCACCAATCATGCCAGTTCCGCCACCAACTAAAGCAATGGGCACATGGCCATTTTGTTGGAAACGACGTAACATAAGAATTGGCAGTAGATGCCCGATGTGTAAACTGTCTGCCGTTGGATCAAAGCCGATATATAATTTAACAGATTCTTCATTTAATTGTTTTTGTAAGGCTTCTTCATCTGTGACTTGGTAGACCAACCCACGGGCTTTTAATTCTTCAAAAAAAGCTGAATTCATGATTTTCCTCCTATAGTAAAACATAATAATAGATCAAATTCCCCTATTCATAGTAACCGATTCTGTCACACTTGAAAAGTCAAAAAATGAGATTTCCCTATTTTCTCTTAAGTTTTTTCAACAAAAAATGGCAATTGGTGTAGAAACTATTCATAGAAGCTTTTTTTTGCTATAATAACACAGAATGTATCATTTTATTGAGGTGAAGCTTTTGAAAAATAATTCAAGTAACAATAAGCAAAAACCAACGACCTCTTCTGGCGGCAATGTCTTTTTACTTATTTTAAATGTCATTATTCGCGTTTTTCAGTCATTAGTGGTTTTTGGGGTTATTCTGATTGTCTTAGGTGGCTCTCTTGGCTTAGGTATCGGAATGGGATATTTTGCTTTTCTAGTTGAAGATACACAGCCCCCAACGAAGGAAGAATTGCAAAAAGAAATCAGTGATATTACCGAAGTGTCAAAAATGACTTACGCAGACGGTACCCCGATTGCTAACATCAAATCAGATTTAATTCGGACACGAATTAATGGCGATCAAATGTCTCCATTGCTAAAAAAAGCCATTATTTCAACAGAAGATGAATATTTTGAAGAACATCATGGGGTGGTACCAAAAGCGCTAGTTCGAGCGCTGATTTCTGATGCGACAGGTATCGGCGGTTCTTCTGGTGGTTCAACATTGACTCAGCAATTGGTCAAGCAACAGATTTTAACTGACGAAACGACTTTTAAACGGAAAGCCAACGAAATTTTATTAGCTTTACGTATTGAAAAATACTTTTCTAAGGACGAAATCGTGACAACTTATCTAAATGTCTCCCCTTTTGGTCGTAATAACAAAGGTGAAAATATTGCAGGCGTGGAAGAAGCAGCCAAAGGACTCTTTGGTAAAAGTGCCAAGGACTTGAATCTTCCTCAAGCGGCCTTTATCGCAGGACTTCCCCAAAGTCCCATTGTTTACACGCCCTATACTAACACCGGTGCCTTGAAAGACGATTTGTCTTTAGGCATGAAGAGAAAAGATTTTGTTCTTTTCAGTATGTACCGAGAAAAAGCTATTTCGCAAAAGGAATATGAAGAAGCCAAAGCTTACGACTTGAAAAAAGACTTTTTACCAACTGAGCAGGCCAATGTCAATACAGAAGGCTATCTATACTATACGGTGTTAGATAAAGCAGTTGAGATTGTCATGGATTTAGATATGAAAAAAGCTAAAGTTAATCGTGATGATTTAGATCAAGTTGGTTTAGATCAATATGAAGAACAAGCACGTCGCGAAATCCAGTCGCAAGGCTATACAATCCAATCGACCATTGATCAGAATATTTACAACACGATGCAAACCGCTGTCGCAAATTATGGTTATTTGCTTGATGATGGCACTGCAGATGTCAATGGGAATACAATGATTGAAACTGGCAATATTTTAATGGATAACGCTACTGGTCGTATCCTCGGTTTTATCGGCGGCAGAAACTTCGATATTAATCAAAACAACCATGCCTTTAATGCCGATCGTCAAGTTGGTTCTACGATTAAACCAATTTCTGTCTATGGCCCTGCGATTGATCAAGGACTCATTGGTTCTGAAAGTCGTCTGGCCAACTACCCAACGACTTATGCTGATGGTACAGAATTTGTTAATTCCACAAATGTGGATTTAAATCAATTCGTGACTGTTCGAAATGCCTTGAATTGGTCTTTCAATATCCCTGTCGTTCATGTTAATAATGAGCTAAGGAAAAAAATGGGTGATGATAATTTCTCTTACAATCACTACTTAAGTAAAATGAACTATCCAGCTTCAGATGCTTGGGCTTACGAATCTGCGCCATTGGGTTCAGTAGAAACAAATGTTGTAACACAAACAAACGGCTTCCAAGCGCTTGCTAACAAAGGTAAATATCAAAAAGCCTACATGATTGAAAAAATCACAGACAATAGCGGACATGTGGTCTACGAACACAAAGATGAAGGAACGCAAGTTTATTCACCGGCGACCGCTTCTATTATGAATGACTTGTTGCGCTCAGTGGTGGATTCTGCGAATACGACAAAATTCAAACCAACATTAGCTGGCTTGAATCCTCATTTAGCCAGTGCTGATTGGGTCGGAAAAACTGGGACAACTAATGACTATAAAGATTCATGGCTGATTGTCTCTACCCCGACTGTGACACTAAGTTCTTGGTCAGGACATGATCTACCAGCGCCAATGACGACGACCAGCGGCGACAATAACGGGAATTATATGGCGAACTTAGCTAACGCGCTGTACTATGCGAATCCAGAATTGTTTGGCATTGGTCAAAAATTTGAATTAGACCCAAGTGTCATTAAATCAAAAGTTTCTGAATTTACTGGTGAAAAACCTGGCTCAATTACCTATAATGGTGCCAAGTTCAACACACCTGGCAAAACAACGACTTCATACTATGCCAAAGATGGTGCACCACAAAGTACCTATAAATTTGGGATCGGTGGAACAGACAGCAATTACGCTTCTTACTGGGGAAATCTTGCTCCACGTGCCACTACAAATAATAACAACAATAAAAACAACGATAATAAAAAGAATGATAATTAACTCGCTAAAATGAGCCAGAAAAATACGTTTTCTGGCTCATTTTTAGGTATCAAAAAACGGCTAAACTAAGAGTTAACGCTCTTAGTTTAGCCGTTTAATTCAATTTATTTTGTTGAACCTTTTTGATCAATTCCATAAGGTAAAACAACTGTTTTTTCTTCAATTTCTTCTTTGTTCATTAGTTTTGTTAATAAGCGCATTGACACGGCACCGATATCATATAAAGGTTGTGTAATACTTGATAGACGTGGACGAGAGACTTCTGTAAGCAATGAGTTATTGCTTGTAATGATTTCAAATTCTTCTGGAACTTTCACACCAGCATCTAGCATCCCATCTAATAAACCAATCGCTAGCTCATCATCTGTAACAAAGGCAGCTGTTGCTCCACTGTTACGGACACGCTCAGCCAAATTAATACCTGCTTTAAATTTATATTCAGATTCAAAAACTAAGCCTTCATTATAAGACAAGCCATTTTCCGCTAAGGCTTCTTTGTAGCCTTTCATTCGGTTTTGACCATTAATTGGATCGATTAATGCACCACTAACAAAAGCAATTTTTTTGTTCCCATTTTTCGCTAAAGTCGCTGTTGCATCTTTCGTTGCTTCTGTGTAATCAATATTAACGCTACCAACTTGTTCGTCTGGATCAATTGAACCTGCTAAGACAACAGGTGTTTTTGAACGTGAAAATTCACCACGAATATCATCTGTAATGCGATGACCCATAAAGATAATCCCATCTACTTGCTTGGCAAGTAAATTGTTTAATACAGTAACTTCTTTTTGATCGTCTCCATCTGAATTAGCTAAAATGATATTATATTTATACATTGTAGCCACGTCGTCAATGCCACGTGCTAATGAAGCAAAAAATGCATTACTAACATCTGGAATAATGACACCCACTGTTGTCGTTTTTTTACTTGCTAAACCACGTGCGACTGCGTTAGGACGGTAATCTAAGCGATCAATCACTTCTAAGACTTTTTTACGCGTTGCTGGTTTTACATTGGGATTACCATTGACAACACGAGAAACAGTAGCCATAGATACATTTGCCTCTCTAGCAACATCATAAATTGTAATTGTTTGTTTTTCCATGTTTCTTCTCCTATAAATATGAATTTGTTCTCATTTTCTGAAAACACTGTTTACATTTCTTTCCTAGCCTAGAATATCAAAATTCTTCTATTTTTGCAACCGTTTTATCGTTTTTTCATGAAAATTTACTTTCCATTTCAAAAGGAACTTTTTGTCATTTCATGTTATGATAGTACTGTGATTCACTTCAGAATAAAAGAAAGAAGGATGTTTTATGAATCAAGAAAAAATTGCCGATTTAAAAAATTGGATGCACCAAGAAAAGATTGACTTCACTTATATTAGTGATCCTGGTCATATCGCTTACTTTTCCGGTTACGAAAGCGAACCTCATGAGCGCGTGTTAGCTTTGTTTATCGCTGCGGACGACCAATCATTTTTATTTACACCTGCATTAGAAGTCGAAGATGCCGAAAAGAGTAGTTGGACTTATCCCGTTTATGGTTATTTAGATAGCGAAAATCCTTGGGAAAAAATTGCGGCTTTATTAAATAAACGGACACAAGGCACACCACGCTTTGCTTTAGAAAAACAAGCTCTTTCTTTAGCTCGTTTCGATCAATTGAAAACCTATTTCCCAGCTAGCGATTTTTCGCATGATGTTACGCCTTTAATTGAAAAACTTCAATTAATTAAAACAGAACCTGAAATTCAACGTTTACTAGAAGCTGGTAGTTGGGCTGATGTCGCTTTTGAGATTGGCTTCAAAGCAATTCAAGCAGGCGTTGCGGAACAAGAAATTGTTGCAGAAATCGAGTATCAATTAAAACGTCAAGGTATTCGCTCAATGAGTTTTGATACGTTAGTCTTAACAGGAAAAAACGGAGCTAGTCCTCACGGGGTACCTGGCGAAACAAAAATTGAGCCCCATGACTTAGTGCTATTTGATTTAGGTGTCGTTCATAATGGCTATTGTAGCGATGCCACACGAACAGTCAGCTACTTGGAACCTTCTGATTTCCAAAAAGAAATTTATGGAATTGTTTTAGAAGCACAATTAGCAGCAACTGAAGCGGTGAAACCTGGTGTTACAGCAGGCGAATTAGATGATATTGCTCGAGGTGTAATCACAAAAGCTGGTTATGGTGAATATTTTAACCATCGCTTAGGCCATGGCATTGGAACCACTGTCCATGAATACCCATCGCTGGTTCATGGCAATGATTTAGTCATTGAAGAAGGTATGTGTTTCTCTATTGAGCCCGGTATTTACATTCCTGGAAAAGTAGGCGTTCGTATTGAAGATTGTTTACACGTAACGAAAACAGGCTCCGAACCATTCACTAAGACAACCAAAGAATTGCAAATTATTCAATAGCATAAAAATAAAATGAGGCCATCAGTCAACCGGACTGATGGCCTCATTTCTAAATTTTAAGGTAAGCCGCTGAACAAAAGCAACACGATCCGTTGCTAACTTTCATAAGCTAAACGCTTGTTACCCTTTAAATTCTTTTTTTACGTCTTTCGCTGCATCTTTAACATCTTCTTTTGCTTCTGCAGCTTTTTCAGGAACATCTTTGGTGGTTTCTTTTGCTTCATCGACACCAGCAGAAACAGTTTCTTTGGCTGCTGCCGCAGAATCTTTAACGTCAATATAGATATCTTCTGCTGCATCTTCGGCAATTTCACCTAAATCTTCTGCGTGATCTTGAGCATCGTCAGCTGCTTTTTTAAATTGATCAGATAAATCACCTGTTTGTTTTTTAAAGTTATCAAGCATGTCGCCAGAAACACCTTGTGCTTTATCCAATGAATCTTTTGTTTTTTCTTTGACAGAACCTGCCAAATCAGAGGCTTGATCTGATAAAACGCCGGCTTTTTGTTTTGCGATTTCTGTTAATTCTGTTCCTTTTTGAACAGCATAATCTGTGTAATCTTGCGCTTTGTTTTTTAAATCATCTGTTTGATTTGATAAATCATCACGTAATTCTTTACCTGATTTTGGTGCAAGTAATAATGCGGCAACGGCTGCTGCTGTTCCACCAATTACTGCTCCTAAGAAAAATCCGCCTTTTTTAGCCATAAAAATCTCCTCCAATTAGTTATTTGTTTTTTTATTTTTTGAACGCATTGCTCTAAAAGCAGAACCGCCTACTTTACTCACTAAACCAGCTTTCGCTGTGCCTTTCCCTACGGTTCCTACCTTTGTAATCAAATGTTTACTTGAGGTGTTCAATTCAGAGACACTTTCGCTTAAATCAGCAACGGCCGTAAACAACGGATCAATCGTTGCCACTTTTTGATTCACATCTGTCAATAGTTCATTGCTTTTAACAAGCAAGCCTTCCACTTGGCGACTCAATACATTCACATCGCTAGTCACGACTTTGATTGTTGTATTTGTTTCATCAATTGTATCTTCAATTTTTGAAACAACTTGAGAAACTTTATATAACACAAGTACTAAAAAGATGACTAAAACAACAAATGCTACCGCTGCAATTAAGGCAGCAATTTCCCCACCTGACATATCATTACTCCCCTCTGAAATTTTATTTATAATCTTAGGATAACACCAACTTATATTTTTCACAACTCATAAAGCTAAGAATGACAATTTATTTTATAAAATTCTCATGCCCTTTTCTTTAAGAAAATAAGCGTAAAATTTCCTTCTAACGAATTGAAATTTTACGCTTATTTTTATTTATTTTTCTTTTGGTTGCTCTTTTTTCGCTAATTGAGCACCTAAATTAATAATGTATTCTCGTAAATTATCTTTTACTTCTGGATGAGTCAAACCATATTCAATGCTTGTTTTCATAAACCCAAATTTATCGCCAACGTCGTAACGTTCTCCTTTAAACTCACGAGCAAAAACGCGTTGTGTTTTATTTAAAGTGTCAATCGCATCTGTTAACTGAATTTCGTTACCAGCGCCTGGCTTTTGATTTTCAAGTACATCAAAAATTTCAGGGGTTAATAAATAACGGCCGATAATCGCTAAATCACTTGGTGCTTCCTCAGGTTTTGGTTTTTCAACAAAGTTCTCGACATTGTATAGTCCTTTTTCGATTTCTTTTTCTGGATTGATAATACCATATTTTGAAGTATCTTCATGGGGTACTTTCATTACCGCAATTGTCGAAGCATGTGTTTGTTCGTAATCATCCATTAATTGTTTCGTTAATGGCACTTTATCTTCCATTAAATCGTCGCCTAACATCACGACAAAAGGTTCATTGCCAACAAATGCTTTCGCTTGTAAAACAGCGTGTCCTAAGCCTTTCGGATGGGATTGACGAATAAAATGTAAATTAACATCCGTTGTTTCTTCGACTAATTTCAATAAATCGGTTTTATTTTTTTCTTTTAAATTATTTTCTAATTCAACATTTGAATCGAAATGATCTTCAATCGGACGTTTGGCTTTGCCTGTCACAATTAAAATATCTTCGATTCCTGAAGCTAGTGCTTCTTCTACAATAAATTGAATCGTTGGTTTATCAACAATCGGTAACATTTCTTTTGCCATCGCTTTGGTAGCCGGCAAGAAACGTGTTCCTAACCCAGCTGCTGGAATAACTGCCTTTTTAACTTTCATCTTTTTTCCTCCTAAAAATCAAGTGTAAATTCGTTTTCGGTTTTGCCATCGCGCAACATGATTTCTTTTGCTGCTTGTTGTACATCTTCGTCATTGTACAAGACATTGTAGATTGTTTCTGTGATTGGCATTTCGACTTCTAGTTGTTGTGCCAATTCATAGGCTGCTTTAGTTGTTGAAACACCTTCCACAATCATGCCCATGTTTTCTAAGACTTCATCTAACTTATGGCCTTTTCCTAATAAATTACCCGCACGCCAATTTCGAGAATGGACACTTGTACAAGTAACAATTAAATCCCCAACACCACTTAAACCAATAAATGTTAATGGGTTTGCTCCCATCGCAACCCCTAAACGACTAATTTCTGCTAAACCACGAGTCATAATTGCCGCTTTGGCATTATCACCAAAGCCTAAGCCATGAATCGCTCCGGCGCCCAAAGCAATAATATTTTTTAAGGCCGCCCCTGTTTCTACACCAATCACATCATCATTCGTATAAATTCTAAAGTAATCATTCATAAACAACTCTTGCACATACACAGCGTCTGCTAAATTTTCGCTTGCTGCTGTAATGGTTGTAATGTCATGAACAGCGACTTCTTCTGCATGGCTTGGACCAGATAAAACCACAATCCCTTGCCGTTTTTCTGCTGGAATCTCTTCCGCTATCACTTCTGAAATCCGCTTATGTGTACCTTGTTCGAGCCCTTTACTTGCATGAATAATAATTGGTTTTGTTTTTAAATATTGGGCCACTTCTTGTGCTACTGAACGAATGGCTTTAGTTGGTACCACAAACAGTACCGCATCCACATCTACTAAAGCAGTGGCTAAATCAGTGGTTGCCTGAATTGAAGTAGGTAAGATTAATTCTGGTAAATAATGTTTGTTGGTATGTTTTGTATTTATTTCATCGATTTGCTCTGGTTTATTTCCCCAAATACAGACCTCGTGTCCATTTTCGGCTAATACTTGAGCTAAAGCTGTCCCCCAGGAACCTGGTCCTAAAACAGCGACTTTTTGTTTCATCGGTGAAACTCTCCTTTCGCTAAACAACGTTGCTTCTCTAGTTTACCATATTCTTCGATCAAGTTGGATTAAGAAGTTGTTATTTTTTTCTTTTGTTTCTCCCGATTGTAAAATTTCAAATTGGGATTTCTTCTACGAACGATCACAATAACAATTGCTGCCACGAACATCACTAAAGACAACAATTGTGAGACACGAATATTACTAAACGCATACAAACTGTCCATCCGTAACCCTTCGATGAAGAAGCGGCCGAAAGAATACCATATTATATAACCTAAAAAGACTTCGCCTTCTTTTAAAAAGTGTGGCTTTTTGCGTAATAACACTAAAACGATAAAGCCTAAAACATTCCAGACAGATTCATATAAAAATGTTGGTTGATGATACGTTCCGTTGATATTCATGTTATCAATGATAAACGATGGTAAATGAAGATTTTCTAAAAATTGTCTGGTGGTCGCTGGCCCATAGGCTTCATGATTCATAAAGTTGCCCCAGCGACCAATTGCTTGCGCTAAAATCACACTTGGTGCGGCAATATCTAAAAAAGTCCATGTAGAAATGAAACGATGACGCGTAAAGAAAAACAGCGCCAGTCCCCCACCAATAAGACCACCATAAATCGCTAAGCCACCATTTCGAGTAAAGAAAATTTCAATCGGATTGTCTACATAATCTTGCCATTGAAAAGCGACGTAATACAAGCGCGCGCCAACAATTGCTGCAGGTAATCCCCAGAGCATAAAGTCAAAGACATCATCTTCTTTTAAACCAACACGAACGGCTTCACGACTACTTAGCCAAACAGCTAAAGCAATCCCTGAAACAATAATAATTGCATACCAATAGACGGGAATACCGAAAAGGCGAAATGCAATTGAATTTACTTGAGCTAACATCATCACATCTTCTCCTTCTATTCTCCTGAATTTTCTTCAATCAAACGGGTTAAGCGCTCTTCGAACGTTTTTGTTGCATCATAGCCCATTGTTTTCGCGCGGAAGTTCATTGCTGCCACTTCAATAATAATGGCCACATTTCGGCCGGTCTTAACAGGAATACGAATCTGAGGGACATCAACGTTAGCTATTTCAACCATTGCATCATCACTACCAAGACGATCATATTTCTTGTCTTTTTCCCATGCCTCTAAATAAACGACCAATTGAACTTGCATAAAGCCGCGGACCGCACTAGCTCCAAACAGGTTCATGACGTCAATAATTCCGATACCACGAATTTCAATTAAATGCTGCAAAATTTTTGGTGGCTCTCCAACCACGGTTAATTCATCTTGCTGATAAACATCGACACGATCGTCTGCGATTAGCCGATGTCCACGTTTAATAAGCTCTAAAGCTGTTTCACTTTTACCAATACCGCTATCTCCTTGGATCAAAACACCAAGTCCATAAACATCAACTAAAACCCCATGGACACTTGTCCGAACAGCTAAACGGCCATCTAAATAACTGGATAGTTCCCCTAGTAAACGGGAAGTTGAAATCGGTGAACGTAATACAGAAACCCCATTTTCTTTTGCTGCTGTAATTAATTCTTCGGGGATTTCTAGTCCTCTGGATACTATAAAGGCTGGAGTATCTTTCGCACATAAACGGCGCATCACTAATAAACGCTCTTCAGGCATCATTCGTTCCGCAAAGGTAATTTCTTTGCTCCCAAATAATTGTAAACGGTCATGGGAATAATAATTAAAATACCCAGTTAATTCTAAACCTGGCCGGGAAATTTCACCAGTTTTAATTGTTCTATTTAAGCTTTCTTCATCTCCGTATACTACTTCTAAAGAAAGATTTTCTACCAGTTGATAAATCTTTACCACTTCTGTCATATCGAATGTCAGTCCTTTCTGCTACTTGTTATATTTTATCATTTAAAAATACAAGTTTCTAGCTATTCACTAGATAATTCCTAGAATTATCATATTTCAAAAAAATGAAACTATTTTTCAGTGAAATTACCTATGCTATTTCTGTTACTTGACTATTTCAGAAAACTTTGTATACTTGAAGCCGATCCTTTTAAGAAAAGAGGAAACTTATGAAAGAATATTTAAAGGAAAAAGCCCATCAATTACCGTTAACACCGGGTGTTTATTTAATGAAAGACGCAACCGACACAATTATTTATGTGGGTAAAGCCAAAAAATTAAAAAATCGCGTGTCGAGCTATTTTATTAATAGTCATCAACATTCTCGAAAGACGATGCGTTTAGTCAAACAAATTATAGACTTCGATGTTCTCCATACTGACACAGAATTGGATGCACTCCTCCTAGAATGTCAACTGATTCAACAGTATCGGCCGCGCTACAATCGCCAAATGAATGCTTATGAACAATATTCTTATGTATCGGTAGCCGTTAATGAGCGGCAATTAGAGATTAAACTCTTAAATATTCCCACTAAAGAGAACTGTTTTGGTCCTTATTCGATTCGCCGAAAATTAAACCGTTTAAAAATAATTTTGGATAGTATCTACGATCTCGTCCCAACCAACTATTGGCATCAAACCTTTCAAAAAGAGAGTGCCATTCCGACCGAACTATTTCAACAAGAATTGTTCGACTTTTTCCATAATCAAGGACGAGAACCAATCAAACGAATTGCTCAACAAATGCAAGAAGCTGCTGAAAAACAAGCCTTCGAAAAAGCGGCAAAACTCAAAGAAGATTGGCTCTTTCTGACGCGCTTTGCAAACCAAAATCAACGAATTAGTCAAGCTAACCAACGAGATTGGCAACTGATGTGGTTACCTTGTCAGAAAAAAATCAAATACTATTTAATTTACCAAGGCTTGGTGGTAGCAACACGTGTTGTAACTAAACAAACGTTTCAAAAATATTCATCGCTTGAACTAGCAAAAAAAATCATGCCCAAAAAACCACCGAAAACAATCGAACATTATTCGAAGCAACAAGTTGATTTTTTAAACATTTTATATGGCTATATCAGCCGCCATCCAGAATGTCACCTAGAAAATTTAACCATCGAAAAAGCCTGAAGAACGCATTTTATGCTACGTTCTTCAGGCTTTTTTATTCATATTTAGATAAATTGTGATCCGTAACGATCGTATTGACAATTGACATAATTACAGCCATTAGCACCGCTGCCCAAAAACTTGAGAAGCCAAAGTTCATTTCCCCCACAAAAAACGAGGTCATTTGTAAAATCGCTGCATTGACAACAAAGCTAAATAGACCAAACGTTAATAAAGTAAATGGGAGCGACAAGATTGTTAAGACTGGTTTCACCAACATATTTAGGATTGAGAGAACAAAGGCGGCAATAATTGCAGGCATTATGCCTCTCACATGAATCATGCCAGGAAAAACAACTGATAAAGAAATGAATGTCAGTGTATTAACAACCAATCGCTGAAAATATGTCATTAAAAGTCACTCCATTCGTCATCATCAATTTTTTCCGCTTCTTTACGTTGCTTTTTATTGGCAGCATAAGGATTTTCATTGCGAACATTTCTATTATAAGGATTTTGATGGCCGTAGCCGCGATCGCTTCCTGTTCTTCCAGAAGGGATCAAGACTGCTAAGGCAATGTATAAGAGAATGCCTGGAAATCCTGCTGAGAAAAAGCTGAGCAAGACATAAACGACACGAATAATTGTTGGGTCAATTCCTAGCCAATCAGCAATCCCAGCTAAGCTTCCTGTTAAAACCACGTTATTCGGAGATTTTGTTAGTTTTCTTTTCATATGTTTTCACCTCGTCTACTAAATTTTACACTAGAAAGGCTGATTCGTCAGCCCATCTAGCTTAAAATTGTTAATTATTTATCCGTATCTTTTAGGAAAATACTTCCCGTTGTTGTAGAAGCATTAATTTGAGCCATTGATTCTTCCAGTACACGTCTAAAATGTAATTGTTGATTGCCGCGATCTTTCTTTTCACGAACAACTTCAATATCTGTTAAACGGCTGTTAATACTACCTAAATTCGTTTTCACTTGCCCTTCAACACCTAAGTCATTTGGCAAGGCCAATTTGATATTCCCATTTGCAGAGCTTGCTTCAACACGGCGAAGCGTTTTTTCTTTAGCTGTAATGCGGATATCTCCATTAATCAGAGAAACACTTAGACTTTCTGGTGCCGCGGAAATAGACACATCACCATTGACTGTTTCAATAATGTTATCTAAAATCGTTCCTTCTAGGACTTTAATTTCACCATTCACGCCTTCAATTTCTAACATAGTTGCATCAATTTTTTTAAACGTAATCGTCCCATTCGTTGATTTTGTGTAAACATCTTTCGCTGTTAACTCTTCTACTAAGACATTTCCGTTTAATAATTTAACAGATACATGATCGTAAGTGCGTTTTGGTAAATAGAACGTTAAATCTGCTTTCACCCGTTTGTTTGGCACTTGGAAAGAAATCGTTTCATCATCCACATCAATGTCACTTCGTTCTAAGAAAGCTTCCATTGGTGAATCTCCTGCCATTTTACCATATAATTTGATTTTTGCTTCGACTTTCACATCTTCTTGATCCCAAGTTTTGAAAACCACGGTACCATTTGCTACCTTGACATCAATTAAACTTGCTTGTGGATTTGGATAGTTAAACTCATGTTCAAACTTAGTTGTTGCCACACCAGGAACTTTCATTTTAATGTCTTTCCATTCCACATTATCATTCATGGTATCACTGAAAGAATTAAATGTTTTTTTCAAGAATTCTCCCACTTGGCCGCCAACTTCGGCAACTTTGCCGCCGACTTGGTTAAAGGTGTCTGTGGCTTGATCTTTCCACTCTTCAGAGAATTGAGAAGAAACTTTTTCTTTTGTATCATTCCATTGACCTTTCCATTGTTCTTTACGAATGTTTTTTAGTTCTTCTTCCAGTGCTGTTTTTTCAGTACTTTGAGTCGCTAATTTTTCTTCTAATTGTGCAAGTAAAACGTGCAAGTCTTTTCGTTGAACTTGTTCATCTTCTGTTAATGCATCTAATTCTTCTTTTGTATCTAATGTTCCAATTTCTTCTGCGACTTCTTTAATTTCTTCTTTGATGCCGGCGATTTCTGCGTTGACTTCGTCCAATTCAGCCGAAGCACGATTGGCTTTTGTTGCTAACTCATCAAGAATTCTTTCTAAGTTTTCACGATCTTTTTCTGCACTGTCCTGTGTATTTTCTTCAAACGAATCAACAGTAGGTCCTTCTGATTCGCCTTTTTCTAATGCATCCATTAAATCTGCGACTTGATCTTCTTTATTTGTTGTTCCAATATTTTGTGTATCAACTTTTTCAGCAGCTTTTTCGATTTGTTTTTCATCTTTTTCAGTTGCCATATTTTCTAATAAAATTAACGCTTCTTCTGACGTTAGAATACCTTTTTTCACTAATTCTAATACGCGTTCTCTTTCTTTCATGGATATTGCCTCCTTAGCAAATTTTTCACTCAATAGTGTTTTCCTTACATGCATTATTATGCCTTGTTTTTGATCATTTGTCATAGGACTTAAGAACGATTTCTTCTCATTAGTAAGGACTAGTTTTATGAAATCAGTTCATTTTACGCTAAAAAAACTAGGAATTGGTCTAAAAAAGGCCGTCTCCTAGTTTTTTTATTTGTTTTTCTTAAAATTGTTCGTCACGATTACTATTCAATTCGGTAATTTTACCAGTTGCCAAGTAAACAATCCACTCACAAATATTTGTGACATAGTCGCCAATTCTTTCCAAGTATTGTGCCACATGTAGATAATCAGTTCCGCTAATGACCGTTTCTGGATTAGCTTTCATTGCTTCTACGGCATGTTTGTAAATACTATCGAAATATTCATTAGTACGATCATCCATTTGTGCAATCATTCGTGCATCTTTTTGATCCGTTTTAACATAGGCGATTAAAACATTATCCACCATTTTTTTCACATAATCAGACATATCTGAAATTTCTTTTTCGATTTCAGGAATACGTGTTTCTCCTTTTAAGCGAATCGTTGATTTAGCAATTGAAACGGCATGGTCCGCCATTCTTTCTAAATCCGAACTAGCTTTCATAACAGTGATAATCATACGTAAGTCTGTTGTCACTGGTTGTTGTAACGCAATCATTTCAAAACTCTTTTTCTCAAGTTTGACTTCCATATCATTAATTTCAATATCGCGATCAATCACTTCTTGAGCCAATTTTTTATCATGATTAATATATGCCTTCACGGATTTATGGACGGCACTACTAACCATCATACCCATTTCATAAAATTGATTGTGCAGATTTAATAGTTCTTCTTCAAATTGTGTCCGTAACATTCTTTTTCCCCCTTTTAACCAAATTTACCAGAAATGTAATCTTCTGTTTGTTTTTCTTTTGGATTTAAAAATACTTTTTTCGTGTCATTAAATTCAATTAAATCACCTTGTAAAAAGAAGGCCGTTTTATCAGAGATCCGTGATGCTTGTGACATATTATGTGTCACCATAATCATGGTATATTTCTCTTTTAATGTTAACAGCATGTTTTCAATTTTACCACTAGAAACTGGGTCCAAGGCGCTAGTTGGTTCATCTAATAAAATAATATCCGGTTCCACAGCTAAAACACGAGCGATACAAACCCGCTGTTGTTGTCCACCAGAAAGTGAAAGTGCACTTTTGTGAAGTTTATCTTTGACATCCTCCCAAACGGCAGCAGCTTTCAAACTGGTTTCAACTGCTTCATCTAAGACTTGCTTGTCTTTGACTCCTTTTAGGCGCAAGCCATAAATCACATTTTCATAAACTGAAAATGGAAATGGATTAGGTTGTTGGAAAACCATGCCAATTTCTTTACGTAATTCAACGTTATCTGTTTTC
Source organism: Enterococcus sp. DIV1328a (assembly GCF_050536905.1). NCBI lineage: Bacteria > Bacillati > Bacillota > Bacilli > Lactobacillales > Enterococcaceae > Enterococcus > Enterococcus sp. DIV1328a. The sequence continues at coordinate 1,460,570 of NZ_CP172912.1, forward strand.
GGTCCATAAATATCTTTTCCTTTATAGACAACACTTCCAGTAATAGTTACGTCTGGGATTAAATCATTCATACGATTCAAGCAACGTAAATACGTTGACTTCCCGCAACCAGAAGGACCAATCATGGCAGTTAATTCTCCTTGATTAAAAGTTAAATCAATGCCTTTCAATGCTTCTTTTTTCCCGTAATATAAATGTAAATCTTTTGATGAAATAATTTCTTTGCCCATCTTGCTCCTCCTAACCAAAATGTCCTGAAACGTAGTCTTCCGTTGCTTGAATTTTTGGTCGTGTAAAGATTTTTCTTGTATGGTCGTATTCAATGACTTTACCCATATAGAAGAAAGCTGTATAGTCACTAATCCGCGCCGCTTGTTGCATGTTATGTGTCACAATGATGATCGTGTAATCATCTTTTAAATTCACTAACGTTTCTTCAACCGTTCCTGTTGAAATCGGATCTAACGCGCTTGCCGGTTCATCTAACAATAAAATATCTGGTTTCATCGCAATTGCCCGAGCGATACACAAACGTTGTTGTTGCCCACCAGACAGAGCTAAGGCGCTTTTGTTTAAGTTATCTTTCACTTGATCCCAAAGTGCGGCTTGCTTCAAACTTGTTTCAACGATTTCATCTAATTTTTTCTTATCCTTTTCACCATGCTGTTTCAATGCGAATGTGATATTTTCATAGATAGATTTACTAAATGGATTGGGCCGCTGAAAAACCATGCCAATGCGTTTTCTCATTTCGTAGACGTCAACTTCTTTCGTATTGACATCGACATCTTTATACATGATTTTTCCAGTAACACGTGAATTGGCAATGCCATCGTTCATACGATTTAGCGAACGTAAATACGTGGATTTACCGCAACCAGAAGGTCCAATTAAGGCGGTTATTTTGTTCTTTTCAAATTGCAAATCAACACCTTTGATAGCCTCATTGTCCCCGTAAAAGACATGTAAGTCTTCCGTGTGTAACGCAATCGGGTCTTTTTGGCTATCTAGTTGAAGTAAATGGGTATCATTTAAATTGTATTCTTTCATGCTAATTCCCCTAACATTAAGCTGATGTCATTCTCTTATAAAGACGGTTGCCGATAAAGCGAGCGCCGAAATTGAAAAGTAAAACTACTAAAATTAACACAGCGGAGGCACCTGCTGAGACCGCAGCGCCATCTGGCATCGTTCCTTCGGTATTAATTTTCCAAATATGCACAGCCAACGTTTCCGCTTGACGGAAAATACTAATTGGACTTGAAACGCTCAATGGATTCCAATTACTGAAATCTAAGGCAGGTGCGCTTTGTCCTGCTGTATAAATTAGCGCAGCGGCTTCACCGAAAATCCGACCAGAACTCAAAATAACACCTGTCAAAATTCCTGGTAACGCTTCTGGCAAAATAACTTTTTTAACTGTTTCCCAACGTGAAAGACCTAAGGCTAACCCCGCTTCACGCTGTGTATAATGAATGGCTTTCAAAGATTCCTCAACATTTCTAGTCAATAATGGTAAGTTAAAAAATGTTAATGCTAACGCACCTGATAAGATTGAAAAGCCATATCCGATTTGTACAACGAAAATCAAGAAGCCGAACAGCCCGACAACAACGGAAGGCAATGAACTTAAAATTTCAATCGAGGTACGAATTAAATCAGTTAACCAATTCTTTTTCGCATATTCCGATAAGTAAATTCCAGCACCCAATGAAATTGGAATACTAATAATCATTGTAATCAATAGTAAATATAGTGAGTTAAAAAGCTGAATACCAATCCCGCCACCAACTTGATAGGCTCTGGATGGTTGTGTTAAAAATTCCCACGAAATATGAGGAATTCCTCTAGCTAAAATGTAAATCAGTAAGGCCGCCAAAATTAAAACAATGACGCCAGATACGGCATATAAGATACCTGTTGCGATTTTATCTGCTTTTTTTGCATTCATTATTTTAAGGCTCCTCTCTTACCGATAATTCGGATAACAATGTTGAATAGTAAAGACATCAACAATAGAATCAAAGCTAAAGACCAAAGAACGTTGTTTTCAACTGTTCCCATAATTGTATTCCCAATCCCCATTGTCAAAATACTTGTTAGTGTCGAAGCTGGTGTTGTCAAACTAGTTGGCATCACAGCTGCATTTCCGATTACCATTTGGATTGCTAAGGCTTCACCAAACGCACGAGCCATACCAAAGACAACCGCAGTTAAAATACCAGGCACAGCTGCCCGCAAGACAACTTTATAAATCGTTTGCCAACGCGTAGCACCAAGCGCCAACGACGCTTCACGATAATGTCGAGGCACAGCTTTTAATGCATCTACGGTCATCGTAGTAACCGTTGGTAAAATCATAACAAATAGCACAAACGTACCAGCTAAAATACCGAAGCCAGTTCCGCCAAAGATTGAACGGACAAAAGGAACAATGACAGATAAACCAATAAATCCATAAACAACAGAGGGAATCCCTACAAGTAATTCAATAACTGGTTGTAAAAATTTCGCTCCTTTTTTAGGTGAAATTTCTGTCATAAAAACAGCCGCTCCAATCGCAAATGGCGTCGCAACAATCGCTGACAAAAACGTTACAATAAAGGAACCCGCAATCATTGGTAAAGCCCCAACCATGGGTTTACCGTCTGCGCCGATATCACTTGGGTTCCAGTTTGTTCCAAATAAGAAATCAAACACATTAATCTTATCTTTAAAGAATGTAGCAAGTCCTTTACTTGCAACAAAATAGAAAATTGAAACAACCACTGCTACAATTAAGGCAATACATAGGAAACTAATAAATTTCCCTCGTTGCTCCATCTTGGCTCTTTTCGATTTTGTTAATAATTTTTTCTGTACATCTTCCAAGAATATTTCCTCCTCAAACAATCCAACTTTTACAGATAAAAATAGTGTACCTTTTTTACATCAATTTGTTTTTAATAACATGTAAATTTTATGTTAATTTTGTAAATTTTGTGTTAAGAGAATTATTTAATGACATTTCCTTGCCAATCCCGTTCAATTTCCATTTTCGAAACAGGAATATACCCTAATTGACCAATCACACGTTCTTGGATATCATCTGACAACATAAAGTCTAAAAACTCTTTGGTTAAATCACTTGGATTTTTACGAGTGTACATGTGTTCATAAGACCAAATAATCCATTTATTGTTCATTACATTTTCATCTGTTGGCTGAACACCATCAATACTTAACGTAGCTACTTCATCAGTAACATATGAAAATGCAGTATAACTAATCGCTCCTGGTGTATCAGAAACAATGGAACGAACCATGCCGCTGGAATCTTGTTCTTGCGCACGAATGGCTGTTTTATCTCCCAAGACCCACTTTTCAAAAGTAGCGCGCGTACCACTACCGGCCGCTCTGTTCAAAATAACAATTTTTTGGTCTTTCCCGCCAAGTTCTTTCCAGTTTGTTACTTCACCTAAAAAGATTTTCTTTAAATTTTCCATTGAGATATCTTTGACACCGACATTTTTGTTAACGATTGGTGTAATCCCAACAACAGCAACTTTATGATCAATTAAATCTTCCGCTTTGATGCCCTTTTTCTCTTCTGCAAATAAATCAGAATTACCAATGTCTACCGCGCCAGATTGGACTTGACTCAGACCTGTTCCGCTTCCGCCACCTTGGACATTAATAAATCTTCCCGGATTTTGGCTTTGATATTCCTCACTCGCTGTCTCTACTAATGGTTGTAAAGCTGATGAGCCTACCGCTGTGATGGATTCACCACGATCAATCCATTTTGCACATCCTGTTAAAGTAAGTATACTTGCCAAACCAATAAATAATAGCAATCTTTTTTTCATCGATTCATTATTCCTCCAATTAATTTCAATCTATTCTATTTTACCATTATATGTAGGACTTGAAAATTATAAGTTATCAATTTGTTGGTACAACTGAGAAAACTCTTAAATTAAATAACAAGTATTTTAAAACTAAAACAAAAAAAACTCTCCAAAATGGAGAGCTTTTTTTCGTTTAAATTTTCAAGAAACGACGCATTGAAATAACTGAACCTAGTGATCCAATAATCATTCCTGTTGCAATCATTAATAGATTGACTTTCCAGATAAAATCTTCTGGACGAATTAATGAATAATTCGAACGCAATAACTGCGGGTTAAACATGTTATAAACTTGATGGTAGCCTAACGTCATAATGATGACTGGCACGATTGCGCCAATCAACCCAATCCAAGCACCTTCTAAGAAGAACGGCCAACGAATGAAACTGTTTTTCGCTCCTACAAGACGCATAATTTGGATTTCTTTTTGACGAGATAAAATCGTAATCCGAATGGTGTTGGAAATTAAGAACACTGCAACGAATAAAAGTAATGCAGCAGCTGCTAAGCCCCAAGTTCGAACGGTTTGAGCGATTTTAAAGATTTTGTCTGAGTTTACACCACCGTAATCGGCTTTAAAAACACTTGGGAATTTAGCTGCTTGTTTCGCAATATCTTTCGTGTCTTCTGGTGTTTTCGCACGGACATAATACACATCGTATAATGGGTTACTATCGCCTTCGAAAAGATTCCAGGCATCCCCCATTTGTTCTTGGATTTTTTTCAATTGTTGATCTTTGTTTGAATAAGAAATATCTTCAACATTGTCTAATCCTTTAAGTTGTTTTTCTAATGTTTTCATTTCATTTTGTTTTGTACCAATATCGACAAAAACAGACACTGTCACGTTTTTTTCGACATCATCAGCAAGTTTCGTTGCATTAAAAATAACGCCCATAAAAATACCAACTAAAACTAATGTAATTGTAACCGCACTTGCTGAGGCAACAGTCATCCAACCGTTCCGTTTTAAACTTTTGATACTTTCAAATAAATGAGAAAAGAATGTTCTAATCATCGTAACCGTATTCTCCTTCCACTTGGTCACGGATAATGCGACCATTTTCAATGGCAATAACACGGTGACGAATCGTATTTACAATTGTACTATTATGCGTTGCCATCACGACTGTTGTTCCTTGTGCGTTAATCCGGTCCAACAATTTCATGATTTCCCATGAATTCTCTGGATCTAAGTTCCCAGTTGGTTCATCGGCAATTAAAACTTTCGGTGTATTTACGATTGCTCGTGCAATGGATACCCGTTGCTGTTCCCCACCAGAAAGTTCGCTTGGAAAAACACGTACCTTATGTTTTAGACCGACTAAATCTAAAACTTCCATCACGCGTTTTTTGATTTCGCGAGGACGTCGTCCGATAACTTGCATCGCATAGGCCACGTTCTCATACACAGTTTTCTTTGGTAATAGTTTATAGTCTTGGAAAACGATGCCGATTTCACGACGTAAATAAGGAACTTCTTTATTTTTTATTTTCATTAAATCATGACCTGCAACTGTCAAATTACCTTTTGTTGCTTTTTCTTCACGATACATTAATCTAATAAAGGTTGATTTCCCTGCACCTGAGGGACCAACCACATAGACGAACTCGCCTTGGTCAATCTCTACTGAAATATTTCGAATCGCTGTTGTACCATTCGAATATTTCTTCATTACATCTTTCATTTCAATCATGGCGTTCTCTCCATCTCTTTTTTCTTCAATCCTACTCATTATAACATGTCAATATTGCAAACTTCTTGCATTAAGTTACATTTTTATTTCAATTTAATGAAGAGCTTAACTTAAGCGCTGTTTTAAGTAGGCATCAATGAAACCATCAAGGTCCCCATCCATCACAGCTTGTACATTGCCGGTTTCGTAATTTGTCCGATGGTCTTTGACCATTGAATACGGATGGAACACGTAAGAACGGATTTGTGAGCCCCAGCCAATTTCCATTTGTTCACCACGTAAACTTGCTGCTTCTTGGGCTTTCTTTTCCATTTCCAATTGATATAATTTGGCTTTTAACATACTCATTGCTTGCTCACGGTTTTTTAATTGAGAACGTTGTGCTTGGCTTGCGACAACGGTACCTGTTGGAATATGTGTGATTCGAACAGCCGATTCTGTTTTATTAATATGCTGACCACCGGCACCACTTGCTCGATAGGTATCAATTTTTAAGTCATCTGGATTGATTGCAATCTCTATTGTATCGTCTAATTCAGGCATTACATCAACTGAACAAAACGAAGTATGACGGCGTTTAGCGGAATCAAAGGGCGAAATCCGCACAAGACGATGGACACCTTTTTCAGATTTTAGGTAACCATAAGCATTGTAACCTTTGATTAATAAGGTGACACTTTTAATCCCTGCTTCATCTCCAGCTTGGTAATCCAACGTTTCAACTTGGAAACCGTGACTTTCTGCCCAACGTGTATACATTCGTAAAAGCATACTTCCCCAGTCTTGTGACTCAGTACCACCGGCACCAGGGTGTAATTCAATTAGGGCATTATTATGATCATATGGCTCATTTAGTAGTAAGGATAGCTCATACGTTGTTAAACGTTCTTGCAAGAGATGAATTCTTTCTTCCAATTCTTCTTGAATCTCTGTATCATATTCTTCTTGTTGTAATTCAAACATCACCGTTAATTCGTCAAGTTCCTCAGAGAGCTGATGAAATTGTTGATATTTTTCTTTCAAACTATTGGTTTCGTTAATTAGCTTTTGAGCCGTTTCTGTGTTGTCCCAAAAACCAGGTTCTCCCATCCGATTTTCCGCCTCGGCAATGTCTTCTTCTAACTGGTCTAAGTCAAAGAGACCTCCTGAAGCTAGTAATTTTTTGTGTCATTTCGTCTAATAATGTACGAATTTCTGGGTTTTCCAAAATGATTCCTTCTTTCTCTTTATTGTAAAAAGAGCAAAGGCGGGACAAATTGCCCCACCCTGCGTTTTTTCTTTAATTAAGCGTTTCTTCCATGACAATTTTTGAATTTTTTGCCACTTCCGCATGGGCATAAATCATTACGGCCCACTTTTTTATCTACACGCACAGGTTGACGCTTCGCACTTGTGTTGCTTTGTGCAGCTGCATCTTGTTCTGTTTCTGGATGTTCCGCTTGTCCTTGAGCTACTTGCTCACGTTGGACATTTTGGCGAATTTCCGATTTCATGAATAAACGTGTTACTTCATATTCGATTGAACCCACCATATTGTTATACATAGAATAACCTTCTGTTTGATATTCTACTAATGGGTTGTTTTGACCGTACGCACGTAAGCCGACAGATTGGCGTAATTGATCCATTGCATCAATGTGATCTGTCCATTTAGTATCGACGACACGCAAGATGACAACTTTTTCAAATTCTAGCAGTTGTTCTTGACCATTCAATTGTTGAGATTTTTCTTCAAATACTTCTTGCGCACGTGCCACTAAGTAGTCTTTGATTTCTTCAGCTGATTTATTTTCTAAATCTTTTTTAGAAATCGTATCTTCATGGACAAGTGTTGAGGCTGCAAAATCGACAATCCCATCTAAATTCCATTCTTCTTTTTCTAATTGTGTATGGCTATCCACCACTCGGCCAATCGTCCGTTTTACCATGCCCATCAATACATCAGACAAGTCATTTTCTTCCATAATTACTTCTTGTCGTTGCGCATAAATAACTTCACGTTGCTCGCGCATCACGTCATCGTATTGTAAGACATTTTTACGTGTGTCATAGTTATTTCCTTCCACACGTTTTTGAGCAGATTCTACTTGGCGAGTAAACATTTTACTTTGAATAACTGCATCTTCTTCTTGCACATTCATTCGTTCTAAGAATGTTTTAATTCGTTCTGAACCAAAGCGTTTCATTAAGTCATCTTCTAAAGATAAATAAAATTGTGAAACCCCTGGATCCCCTTGACGTCCTGCACGTCCACGCAACTGATTATCAATACGACGTGACTCATGACGTTCTGTCCCGATAACTGCTAGACCACCTAGTTCAAGTACACCTAAACCAAGTTTAATATCCGTTCCACGACCAGCCATATTTGTTGCAATCGTAACTGCGCCTTTTTGACCGGCGTTCATAATGATTTCGGCTTCTTTAAAGTGATTTTTCGCATTTAATACTTCATGAGGAATTTTAGCTGCGTTTAATTTATCAGAAAGTAATTCTGACGTTTCTACCGCAACAGTCCCCACCAACACTGGTTGTCCTTTGTGGTAACGTTCTTTAATATCTTCCACCACTGCATTAAATTTACTTTCTAAGGTTGGATAAAGTAAATCTGGACGATCGTCACGGATAATTGGACGATTGGTTGGAATTTGAATGACTTGAATATTGTAAATTTCACGGAATTCTTCTTCTTCTGTTTTAGCAGTACCAGTCATCCCGGCTAGTTTTTTGTACATCCGGAAGTAGTTTTGGAACGTAATCGTCGCCATTGTTTTTGTTTCATCTTCAATTTCGACGCCTTCTTTTGCTTCAATCGCTTGATGCAAGCCATCAGAATAACGACGACCATCCATGATACGACCAGTAAATTGGTCAACAATTAAGACTTTATTGTCTTGAACCACGTAATCAATGTCTAGTAACATGATATAGTTTGCCCGTAACGCTTGATCTAAATGGTGCGTTAATGCTGTATTTTCAATATCGTACAGGTTATCCAATCCGAAAGTTTGTTCAGCTTTTTCAATCCCTGCTTCTGTTAAACCAATTGTTTTAGACTGAATATCAATTTTGTAATCTTCGTCTTCTTTTAAGCGTTTGACAAAATTATCGGCACGCGTATAGAGTGCTGTCGATTTTTCAGCTTGTCCAGAAATAATTAATGGGGTTCTTGCTTCATCAATTAAGATTGAATCCACTTCATCGACAATTGCATAGTTTAATGGACGTTGAACCATTTGGCTGCGATAAACAACCATGTTATCACGCAAATAGTCAAATCCTAATTCGTTATTTGTACTATAAGTGATATCACAGTTATACGCTTCACGTTTTTCATCAGAAGATTTAGAGTTAATGTTTAAGCCAACGCTTAAGCCTAAGAAATTATATAATTCTCCCATTTCGTTAGAGTCACGGGTTGCTAAGTATTCATTAACTGTAACAACGTGTACTCCTTCGCCAGATAGTGCATTCAAGTATACAGGCATTGTGGCAGTCAAGGTTTTCCCTTCACCTGTTCTCATTTCAGGAATGTTCCCGTCATGAAGCACAATCCCACCCATTAATTGGACACGGTATGGGAATAAACCTAGTACACGTTTAGCAGCTTCACGGACAACCGCAAACGCTTCTGGTAATAGTTCGTCTAAGGTTTCCCCTTTTTGATAACGGGCTTTAAATTCATCTGTTTTTTCACGTAATTGTTCATCGCTTAGTTGTTCCATTGCACTTGCATGTGCATCAATTTTATCGGCGATTTTTTCTAATCGTCTTAATTCTTTTTTATCGTTTTCGATCATTTTTTTCAAAAAATTTGCCATTGGTATCTGTGTTCCTTTCAATTACCTCTTTTTATTTTTGTATCCTTTTTGTACAAGAAGCACAATCTATCCGTTTTATTTTATCATTACTTGACGAGAAAGAAAACCATTTCTCTCTATTTTACAGACATTTTCCTTTAAAAGAGGAACTTTTAAAGTTATTTTATGTATTTCTTTATTTTTTCTTTACTCCGTGCTTTAAAGATGTTTAAAGAGCTGAAATGCACGAAGGCATTTCAGCTCTTATTTTAAGCTTTAGTCTGTTTCAATCAAGCCATATTTGCCATCTTTACGACGGTAAACAATGCTTGTTCCATTTGTTTCAGCATCTTCAAAAATGAAGAAGTTGTGTCCTAACATGTTCATTTGTAAAACAGCTTCTTCACTGTCCATCGGTTTTAATGATAGACGTTTTGTACGAACGATGTCTAATTCTGAAGGTGTTTCTTCTGTTTCTTCACCAACTAAGAAGACAGCGGCTTTTGTATTGTTACGTCCTGTTTCACGAGATTTTCTGTTGATTTTTGTTTTAAATTTACGAATTTGTCGTTCTAATTTATCGACAACCAAATCAATACTTGCGTATAAATCAGGTGACGTTTCTTCAGCTCGTAAAACTAGATAAGGAAGAGGAATAGTAACCTCGACTTTGGCTGTTTTTTCAGTGTACACTTTCAAATTCACGTGAACCGTTGCTTCAGGTGAATCGCTGAAATATCTTTCTAATTTACCGACTTTTTTCTCAACATAGTCTCGAATCGCTTCGGTTACCTCGATATTTTCTCCACGTACATTATATCTAAACATAACAATTACCCCTTTCATCTACCAGTAAAGAAAAGATTAAAGGACCACTCTTTAATTCCCTTCTTCTTAATTTCATTATATCGAATAATCTGGGTTTTGCCAACAAAATAGTCATCAAATTTATGAATTCTTTTCTTTTTACCGCGCGAGAGTAAACGTATTCAAACTTTTAGGATAACAGTTATTGATAACAGCAGCTGCGTGGAAAAGAGTTCGTCCAGTGGTATAGATGTCATCCACCAAAATAATAGAACAATTTTTTAATTTTTTTTGGTTTTCTTTTTGGATGGCAAATGGTTGTTGCAACTGCATCCTTTCCTTTCTAGTTTTCTTAGATTGCGGAACATTTTCCTCTTTTCTAATTAAAAAAGGGCTGTACGGAACATCAGCCGCTTCTAGTAAGCCAATTACTTGGTTGAAGCCTCGTTCTTGCATTCGCTTTTCGGATAAGGGCACCGGAATAATATAGTCCACAGATTGTTGCCGAAAGTAAAAGTTGATTTCCTCATTAAAACACGTTCTTAAGCGATAGTCTCCTTGAAATTTATAGCGCTCCATCCACTCTTGCATTCCTTCATCATAATGAAACAACGCTGTATTATGAAAAGAATACTCTGGATAAAGCAGCTGCCACCTTTGACAATCAAAACAATAATGCTCTTGGCTGACTCGGCTACAGCCAAAACAAGTCCCTGTCATTGGCAGTTTCTGGAACTTTGCTTGGCAGTGCTGGCAAAGTGAAGGCCTCGCCCATTTTTTAAAACGTAAGAGCATTTTTAATGTTATCTCCAAACGAATGGGGCTTGCGCAATTTTTACAATCCATCTAACATCCCTCGTTTGCTAGCCAAGCGATTCATTTGCTTTATTTGCCGAATTGCCTCTTTCATGTCTCTTGTTTCCCCATCATGTAAAAATAAAACTTCGCCGTAATTGAATTCTTGTCTTCGATCGACTCGGCCCGCAATTTGGACAAGTGTTGAAGAAGTGAAGACTCGATGATTGGCACCATAAACAATAACTGAGACTGCATCAAAAGTCACACCACGTTCTAAAATGGTTGTAGTGATCAAAATATCCGTTTTCTGCTGACGCATTGCTTGAACTTTTTCCAGGCGAAGTTCATCACTACCATAAACGGCGACAACTTCTTTGTCGGAAAATCGCTCAGCTATTAATGCATGCAATTGGTGAATTAATGGAATGCTTGGGCAAAATAATAAAACTGAATTACGCACCAATAAACGTTTCAAATGATGTGCAATGATTTTAATATTTTTGGTAGAAATACGTTGCCACGACTGAACCCAAAATCGGCGTGGCACAGGTAATGGCCTACGATGATATCTTGCTGGCAAAATACTGGCCGCTAACTTCTTTTGCTGTAAAAGCTTCCGTAATTCTTTCGTAGGGGTTGCTGTTAAGTACACCAAACTACTTCTTTTTTTTCGTGCGTTACGCACTCCATAATAAAGATGCTCGTTATTAACAAAAGGAAAAGAGTCGACTTCATCAACGATAAGTAAATCAAACGCTTGATGGAATTTCAATAATTGATGGGTGGTGCAAATCACTAGTTTCGTATAACGATACGCTTCTTGACTGTTTCCATGAAGTAAAGCAATTGCTTCGTGAGGAAAAACCGCTTGGATTCTGGGAAACAGTTCTAAGCAAACATCGACACGCGGCGAAGCCAGCGCAATTCGTCCCCCTTCTTGTAAGGTTTGGTGCAAAACAGCAAATAACATTTCTGTTTTACCTGCACCTGTAACTGCCCACACTAAGCGATTCTCTCTTGCTTTTGCTGTCTCACAAAGTTCAACCGAGATCGCTTGCTGTCCCTTTGTTAATTGTCCAGACCACTCAAAAAAGACAGTTCTTGGGCTATTGGGCCTTTCTGGTAAATGACAAAATTTTTGACAAGAAGTCACACGGCCTAATTGAATGCACGCATGACAGTAGTATACATTTGTCGCCAGTCTGTTTTCTTTTTTGGATACGACTTCCCCGCACCGCTGACATTGAATTGTTAGGGGTGAACGCTCTAACATTGTTGGTAAATAAACCAGTTTTGTCTGTATTGAAGGTTCTGTTTCTTCAATAATTATTTTACGTCCATGCAAATCTTCCATGTTAACCACCTCAATTATAAAATACGCATTTCTCTAGCTTTTTTGCGAAAAAGGAGATCTCCCACCGTTATCTTTCTATTCTTATCTAGTCGTTACCTACTAAACAAACTCTTGATACGCTTTATTGTTTACACGAATCTTCTACTTTCGACTTACCTATATGCAGCTTTTTTATAAACAAATTTATCTACCTTTAAAGAAAAATTAATGTTAAAGTATATCTAGTAATTCAAGCTTTAATTTGAAAAGACTAGAAAGGAGCAAACTTTATCATGGAAAATATTTTTTTAAAAAGACTAGAACTCAAAGCTTTTGAAGAAGATTCTGTTTTTTCAAAAATTGAAGGGCTGAATAAATTTAATTCACTAAATTTTAAAAAACCTATTACTTTTTTTTCAGGTGAAAATGGAACTGGAAAATCCACTTTATTAGAAGCAATTGCAGTCAATTGGGGATTTAATCCTGAAGGCGGTAGTATTAATTTTAATTTCTCTACAAACGATACTCACTTGGATTTACATAATTATTTAACTGTTGCAAAAAGTGTAAAGCGTGCTACGGATGGCTTCTTTTTAAGAGCTGAAAGTTTCTACAATGTTGCTACATATGCAGAAAATATAGACTTAGATTTTTCTGAATATGGCGATAAATCCCTACATCATCAATCACACGGCGAAAGTTTTTTGAATCTGGTGAACCATCGGTTTAGAGGAAATGGTCTGTACCTGTTAGATGAACCTGAAGCGGCTCTCTCACCTCAACGCCAACTAGCCTTAATGATATCTATAAAAAAACTAATTGATGAGGGGTCTCAGTTTATTATTGTCTCTCATTCACCTATATTACTTGCAATGCCTGACTCACAAATTATTTCTTTTGATAAAGATAGTCCTTTAGAAATCACGTATGAAGAAAGTATGCCTTATGAAATAACCTCATTATTTTTAAACAACAAAAACAGAATTCTCTCTCATTTATTTGCTGAATAAGTCTGTTATTCGAAATGCTTATGCCATACTATAATGACTCGTATATAAAAATATTGTTAATCATTCTTTGAATTACAACTTTCAGACTACGGAAAAAGCCGTTCATTATTCAGAAAATAGATTGTTAAGTATGTTTTTTTAGTATCTAGATTAAAGTAAAAAATTAAAGACAGTTGTCTTTCTCTAGCTCACAGGACTAATTTCGGCTCTATAATTTATGGAACTGATAAACTAGAATGACTGTTTCAGCTCAATTCCAATTAACTAAAGTCATAAAAAAAGACAAGTTGCTTTTTCGAAAATTCTCGAAAAAACAACTTGTTTTTACTCTTTTTTATCTGCTTGTGCTAACAAACCCAAGGCTTGTTCCAACACTTTTTCCCCGTTCATTAAGCCGTAATCAGACATGCTAATGACATCTGTTGGGATACCTTTTGGTGATAGACGCTTTTCAAAATCACTCTTCATATAACGAACTTGTGGACCTAACAATAACACATCGACTGGATTATTTTCTAAATTCGTTTCTGCTTCCGATGCAGAAGCCGCAAATATATGGGCATCTAAGCCTTGATTAAATGCTGCTTTTTGCATTTTTGTAACAAGTAAACTAGTACTCATTCCAGCGGAGCAAACTAACATAATTGTTTTTTTTGACATTTTAACAGCCCCTTTTACCATTGCCTTTTTCAATTTTCAACATTATCTATTAAAAATATTATAGTGTAAAGTTAATTTTTGTCAATCATTCTTGTTTTTTAAAGCGGATACAATCTTGGTTTAAACGTACCATGCTGATTTCAGTAATTTATTAAATACCACATATTCTTTTTCCAAATTCACTTGAACTACTTGGTAACTCGCATTCAACCAACCATAAGCGCCCTTTTCTGGATGCTTATAATCGTTTGCCCACCAATCGACATCTGTCTTAGCAGTTTTTGGTAAACCAGAATGAGGGAATAACAATTCATCAAACTGGGTAAAGGTCAAGGTAACTTGGGAACCGCCATTCGTTTTCAAATAATGAGTAATTGTATCATATTTTTTCTGTCGTGTATGTACCATTTTCCAGCGCCTCCCTTTTCTCTATCATACCTTATTATAACGTTTTTTTCCAAAAATCTCACAAAAAAGATGAGAGAAAAAGTTGCTATTCAGTTGATTCTTTTTTATACTGACTTTATTACGAGAGAAAAGGATGCCCATATGTTAGAAAGCTATATTACAGTCAAACAAGATGGTTTCAGCGAGATTGAAATCAAGAAATCGCGGTTTATCTGTTCTGTAAAGCGCGTAACATCAGAAGAAGAAGCAAAAGCCTTTATCGCCGCAATAAAAAAAGAACATTGGAAAGCCAATCATAATTGTAGTGCTTTTGTGATCGGCGAAAAAAATGACATTCAGCGGAGCAGCGATGACGGCGAACCTAGTGGCACTGCTGGTGTTCCAATGCTGGAAGTCTTAAAGAAAAAAGAGTTAATCAACGTAGTGGCTGTTGTCACTCGTTATTTTGGCGGAATAAAATTAGGCACTGGTGGTTTAATCCGAGCATATAGTCATGCTCTTTCCCACACTTTAGATGAAATTGGTTTAGTCATTGGCAAATTGCAACAAGAACTATTGATTACGATCGCCTATCCTTTATTAGGAAAAGCCCAAGCCTTTTTGGAACATAGTCCCTACACGCTTAAAGAAACTATTTACACAGAGTCTATTCAGTTAATTTGTTTAGTAGATGAACAAGCAACAGAAACATTTATAGCTGAAATGACGGATCTACTTAACGGTCAGTTGACAATTGAAAAAGGCGCAACGAGCTATCACGAACTACCATTTAACGAAAAAGGAGCACAATCAAATGACATTTGAAGAAGTATTGCCACAGATTAAAGCAGGAAAAAAAGCCGTACGTAAAGGCTGGAGCGGTTTCGAACTTTTTATTGAATTACGTGATGAAATTGGCACCTCCGAAGGTGAATTTTTACAAGTTACCCCGTATTTTTTAATCAAAACTTCTGATGAAGGCTACAGCATGTTTTCACCAACACCTTGTGATGTCTTAGCAGAAGATTGGGTGATTGTTGAAGCATAACTACACACATAAGGTCTGGCAGATTACGGCGATTGCTCGTTCTTCCAGACCTTAATTTTTAAATGTTTAAAGGAGTTTTTCTTATGCCAAAAGAATTTGAAACAAAACGGGTGCTTGTAACCGGTGCAGCTTCAGGGATTGGCCAAGCACAAGCAATTGCCTTTGCTGAGCAAGGTGCTGAAGTTATTGGCATCGACCTAGACGAAACGGGGTTAAAGCAGACAGCCGCACTGGTTAACCCAGATTCTACTAAGCCATTTACTTATTTTGTCGGTGATGTGTCTTCTCCCTCATTTGTGCAAGCCACGATGAAACAAATTGTGAAAAACAACGGCCAAATTGATATTTTATTAAATACGGCAGGTATTTTAGATGATTATCGTCCTTCTCTAGAAACTTCGGAAGCTTTATGGGATCAAATTTTAGCAACCAATTTAAAAAGTGTCTTTTTAGTGACCAATGCTCTATTACCTTATTTCCTCCAACAAAAAAAAGGAGTAATCGTTAATATGGCATCTATCGCTGGCTTAGTAGCTGGGGGCGGCGGCGCAGCGTACACTGCCTCCAAACACGCAATCATCGGGTATACAAAACAACTTTCCTACGATTATGCCAAATTAGGCATTCGAGCAAATGCGATTGCGCCAGGTGCCATCCAAACACCCATGAACGCAGCTGATTTTGCAGGAGAAGGTGAAATGGCTACTTGGGTAGCACGTGAAACACCCGCGGGCCGTTGGGCGCAGCCACAGGAAGTAGCAAAACTTTCATTATTTCTAGCTAGTGATGACGCTGATTATATCCATGGCACAGTTATGACCATTGATGGTGGTTGGACCATGAAATAAAAAGACTTTACAGAGTGTCTGTTCTTCAGTAACATGTAACACAGTGAGGCAACTCACACCATAACACTTCAGTTGGCTTTACTGCCCTTCCTTTGGTTATGGTTATCACTAAAACACGTCGTTGTTTTATAAAGGAGAATCTTAAATGAATCATTCATCAAATCCACAAACCAGTACGTGGTCAGCTACGGCGTTGGCTAAAATGGCGCTGGTTACCGCTTTGTATGTTGTTGTCACTGTACTTCTCGCTCCGCTTAGTTTTGGTCCGATACAGCTTCGTCTTGCCGAATTATTTAATTATTTAGGCGTTTTTAACAAGCGATATATCTGGTCCATTACGTTAGGGGTTGCGATTGCCAACACCGCTTCGCCTCTTGGTATCATCGATATAGTCATCGGTAGCGCTGGAACGTGCGCAGTCTTATGGATTGCCTATTTTGCGACAAAAAATCAGCAAAATTTATTGATTAAACTAATGCTGACGGCCATTCTTTTTGCTTTGTCCATGTTCACTGTCGCCGGACCCTTAACGTTCTTTTATCAGTTACCTTTTTGGTACACATGGTTGACCGTTGGACTTGGTGAACTTCTTTCAATGACCGTCGGCGGTATTCTGATTTACGTATTAAATAAAAAAATACAGCTTGTAAAACGCATCGAAGAATAAAAAAGCGCTTGGGGTTTAATAAACTGACCCAATAAACTGAGACAAAATAAAAAAGCACCTCTTGTTGAATTCACGTTAAAATGAATCTAACTAGGGGGTGCTTTTTCAATGGGAAATCGAGTGTCTTATCCGATTCACATCAAAGAAATGGCTATACAGATGAAAAAAGAGAATATTCCTGTAAAAACGATTATGGAAGAATTAGGCATTAAAAACAAAACACAAATTGAAACATGGTGGCGTTGGTACCGTAATGGCGAGAATCATCGTCTGGTTCAACCCGTTGGAAAACAATATGCTTATGGTAAAGGTCCAGAAATTCGATCAAATGAACAACAGCTTAGAAATGAAAATAACTATTTAAAAATGCATATTGAGGTGCTAAAAAAGTACAAAGAATTGGAAAGGACGTGGAGCCAGAAATATTTGTAGAATTAGTTAAAAAAATGAAAGGAAAAATAACCATTACTGCATTGTGTCAACTTTTCGGCGTTTCGCGAGCTACTTATTATCGTTGGACTCATCGAAAAGACTTAGGAAAGTTAACACCTCTTGAAGAAGCCGTTCGTCGACTTTGCTTCCAGCATAAGTTTCGATATGGCTATCGAAAGATTACTGCGTTGATTAATCAGGAATACAAAGTAAACAAAAACACCGTACAAAAGATTATGCAGAAATATCATTGGAATTGTCGCGTGAAAATGAAGAAACGCAGTAAAGTGGGACAACCTTACCCGGTTGTCGAGAACAAGCTAAATAGACAATTTTCTTCAGACGCTCCTTTAAAGAAATTGGTAACAGATATTACTTATCTGCCTTTTGGTCAAAAGCAATTGTATTTGTCTTCAATTATGGATTTATACAATGGTGAAATTATCGCCTATACCATCGGTGATAAGCAAGATACGGCTTTTGTTCTGGATACACTTGATCAATTGCCCCAAACAACGGATTGTCTATTGCATAGTGATCAGGGCTCTGTTTATACTTCTTTTGACTACCAGAATCAAATAAAAACAAAAGGCATTACCATGAGTATGTCCCACAAAGGGACACCTTCAGATAATGCCTGCATCGAATCGTTTCATGCCTCACTAAAGTCTGAAACGTTCTACTTAGATGGGCTCACAAATGAACCTACATCTATTGTAATAGAAATTGTAAAAAAATACATTACTTATTATAATGAAAGTCGAATTCAACAAAAACTAGACTACCAATCGCCGATAGACTATCGGAAATCAGCAGTCTAGGAAAATGCTTTTTTATTCCTGTCTCACAATCTTAGGTCAGTTCCTTAAACCCCAAGCGCTTTTTAGCACTATCCTTTAGGTTGAATGAAGTCTGCTTGCCATTTTCCAAGAGATGGATTGTAATCAAAATACCAAAGTTGTGAAAAATATTGTTTTTGATGCTTGTATCCCGATAAAACACAACCGCTTTGAGTATCTTCCTCGTAGTCAATACAAGAAAAATGAAGCATCAGTGAAAAACTGTTTTCACTAATAGGATGATAATTCGAAGCTGGCGCTACTTTCACTTTTTTTACATGATTTCTGATGCCCGCTTGTTGATTTTCTTGTAATACTGCAAGATGTTTTTGATAAAGTTTTTCTGTATAGTTATCTTTGACTACAGACAAGTTTTCTTGATCCCACGCTTGTTGTATTTCTAAAAACGTTTGTTGTATTTCTTTTAAGAGTGCCTTTTTTTCTTTTGATGTTCCAGGTAATGCTGCCCACATTTCTTGAAAAGCGCCTTCATCGACTGGTTGATTTCTGCGGCGTCTTTGCCAAATCATCGCGCCCCCAAAAAGAACAAAAAACACTGTTGAAATTAAGCCTTCCAGTGGCGTTGTGTTGCTGGTCCCAGTCTCGTTATGATGAACATAACTTCTTGATCCATCACCGCTTGGCGAAAAACCATTCGAGGGATTACCCCCGCTAGGACTTTCTACACGTCCACCGCCGTAGCCACCAGCTACAGCCGCTGCTTGATTAGGCCATAAACAAAAGGCCATGGCACAACCCACAAAAACCAAAATTAACTTTCTCATTTTCTCACCTTTCGACCCCTTCAAACCAACAAATGAATAAATAGACGCAGAATACTAAACAAAGCGCCAAGATTAACAATGATTAATAATACCTTCAGCCATCTGCCATATGGTTGTACTGATTGATAACTTCGTTGATAAATACTCAAGCCAAACAGGACCGCTGGCCACATAAATATACTAGATCTTGGGCCAAACGAATTACCCTCGCCCCAAAAATTCACATGAATGGGCACATGAGCTGGTAAATCAGGATAAAACACCGCACTTAATAACAGTAAACTAACTGCCAAGACACTTGTAACAATAAATAACCCCTGACTAACTTTTTCAATCTGCTTCTCTCTCATTAATTTAGCTTTCTCCTCTAGTTTAATGATGGATATACTTTCAGTTTATGCCTCCCTATCTGAATTTGCAATAAAAAAAAGACAAGGAAACATTCGATTAAATGTCCTTGCCTCTGTTTTTAAAAATCCTAAATCAAGCCTTTCACGCCTATATCTTTTCGGTAGTACATTCCAGGAAATGAGTAATTATCCAATGTTTGATAAACTTTTTTGCGGGCTTCTTCAAGAGTCGAAGCAGTTGCTTCTGCTAAAAAGATTCGTCCGCCAGCCGAAACCAGAGCCTGTTCTGAACGAGTTACCCCTGCATAATAGATGGTTTCACCAGACATTTCGGGTAATGGTAGATTTGTCTTGTATTGATTAGGATAGCCTTCTGCTGCTACAACAACACCAACACTCGCTAACTCATTCCATACAATCGTTGGTTGCTCTTTCGCCAGCAATGAAGAAATTATTTCTGAAAGGGGACTCTCTAAACGTGCCAACACAACTTGTGTTTCTGGATCCCCAAATCGAGCATTAAATTCAATAACCTTGGGGCCAGTTGCTGTTTGGATTAAACCAGCATATAAAATCCCTTGAAACGGACGTTTTTCAGCCACCATTCCTTTAGCAGTCGGTTTCAGGACTTGGCTAATGGCTTGCTGAACCGCTTCTTCTGGGATCTGAGGCACTGGTGTGTAAGCACCCATCCCCCCTGTATTTGGACCAGCATCCCCATCGAAAATCCGCTTATGATCTTGAGCAATCACCATCGGATATACCTTCTCATTAGAAACAAAGGCCATTAAGGAAAATTCTTCTCCTTGCAAAAATTCTTCGATTACGACCGTTTGACCGCTTACTCCAAATTGTTGATCCTCCATCATCGCAACTAGCGCCCGTTTTGCGGCTGTTTTTGTTTCGGCAACTACTACTCCTTTTCCAGCTGCCAAACCATCTGCCTTAATAACAATTGGTACTCCTTGCTGTTCAATATATTCTAAGGCAGGTGCCAAACGTCGAAAGACCCGATATTCTGCCGTTGGAATCTGGTATTTTTGCATAAAATCTTTCGCAAAACTTTTTGAACCTTCAATTATTGCAGCTGCTTTTGTCGGGCCAAAAATCAGTAATCCCGCTGCTTGAAAGGCATCTACAATTCCTTCAATTAATGGCGTTTCCGGTCCGATGAATGTCCAATCAATCTGATTATCCTTCACAAATTGAATTAGTTCCGTTTGCTGCTCTTCACCGATAGGTACAGTCCGAATATTATCACCACTCATACCAGGATTACCTGGTGCACAATAAACAGTCTTGACTTTGTCTTCTTGCTGTAATTTTTTGGCGATTGCATGTTCACGACCACCACGCCCAATCACTAATATATTCATCGGTTTCTCCTTTAAAAATTAATGTTTGAAATGACGAGTCCCAGTAAAAATCATCGCAATACCATAATGATTCGCTAGATCAATTGATGCTTGGTCTTTAATGCTCCCGCCTGGCTGAATAATTGCTTGAATGCCATGTTGTGCAGCATATTCCACGCTATCTGCCATGGGGAAAAAGGCATCACTTGCTAAGACGGCCCCTTGTAATTTTCCAGCTGCTTGGGCTTGATCAACTGCAATTTTTACTGAACCAATTCGATTCATTTGACCAGCGCCAATCCCCACCGTTTGGCTTTCATTGGCTAAAACAATAGCGTTTGATTTTACATGCTTGACTGCTTTCCAAGCAAAGTTCAATGCGTCTCTTTCAGCTGGTGTGGGTTGGCGCTCTGTAACAACTTGCCATGCTTGGTCATTTTCAACAACTGTATCCTGTTCTTGAATTAATAACCCGCCCATAACAGAAACTAATTCCACCGCTTTTTTTTCTTGAGCATGAAAATCTAACGTTAACAAACGAAGATTCTTTTTTTGAGATAACAGTGCCAAAGCTTCTTCCTCAAAACTAGGCGCAATAATTATCTCTAAAAAGATTTGATGCATTTCAGCCGCAGTCGCTTGGTCCACTGGACGATTCAAAACAACAATGCCACCAAAAATTGAAACTGGATCTGCTTCAAATGCCTGACGATAGGCTGTCAAAATCGTTTTTCCTGTTCCAATTCCACATGGGTTCATATGTTTAACAGCGACGACCGTAGGTTCTGTAAACTCGCTAGCAATCCGGAGTGCTGCATCAGCATCTCGAATATTGTTATATGACAGTTCTTTGCCATGAAGTTGTCGAGCGGAAGCAATGGATAATGATACAGGTACAACGGATTGATAAAAGGTGGCTTGTTGATGGCTATTTTCGCCATAACGCAATGTTTGCTTACGTTCATAAGTAAGCGTCTGTTTCTCTGGTTCAGTTTCACCCACTTGCGTCGTTAAATAGTCAGCGATAAGCGCGTCATAAGCAGCGGTATGACGAAAGACTTTTGCTGCTAATCTTTTTCTAGTGGCTAACTGGCTAGTTCCAGTGCTGCTAATTTCACTTAATACCTGTTCATAATCACTAGGATCAACTACTGCTGTTACGTCTTGATAATTTTTTGCCGCTGAACGTAACATGCTAGGACCGCCAATATCAATCATTTCAATCGCTTCTGCTTCAGAGATCGCTGGTTTTAAAATTGTTTCTTTAAATGGATAAAGATTCACTACTACAAGGTCAATAAAGTGAATGCCTTGTTCAGTCAGTGCTTTTTGATGCGCTTGGTTTCCCCTTTTTGCCAAAAGTCCGCCATGGATATTCGGATGTAACGTTTTGACACGGCCATCTAACATTTCTGGAAAGCCAGTGATGTCGTCAATAGCAAGTGTCGGTACCCCCGCTTCTTCTAAGACAGTCCTTGTTCCCCCAGTGGAGATAACTTCAAAGCCATTTGCAACTAAGCCTGCTGCAAATGTTGTCACTCCTGTTTTGTCTGAAACGCTAATCAATGCTCTTTTGGTCATTTCATTGTCTCCTTTACAATTTGTGAAATTATTTTTGGGTACCATTCGTGCTCAAGAGCATGAATTTTCTCTGTTAATGTGTCCAATGTATCTTCAGTATCAATCTTGGTGGTTGTTTGGAAAATAATCGGTCCTGTATCAACCCCAGAGTCAACATAATGGATAGTGATTCCTGTTATTTTCACTCCATAATGAAATGCCTCTTCAATTCCGTGAAGACCTGGAAAACTAGGTAACAGAGAAGGATGAATATTGACGATGCTCTTTGGATAAGCCTCCAGTAAAGTCTTGCCGATAATTCTCAAATAACCAGCTAACACGATTAAATCGATCTGATGCTCTTTTAAATGTTTCAACACTTGTTCCTCATACTGCCCGCGAGATGGAAAATCAGATGGTGAAAAGCACACAACGGGAATCTTGCGTTTTTGGGCACGGGTCAATACATAGGCTTCAGGCTGGTCACAAAAGACTAAGCTCAACTGCCCTGCGATTTTTTTTTGGGAAAAAGCTGCAGCAATCGCCTCAAAATTGCTACCATTGCCAGATGCAAAAACAGCTATCTTCATAAGGCTTCCTTAAAAATAACGGCTTTCGTTTTCCTAGGTACCAAACGACCAATTTCAAAAGCTTCTGGCAAAAGCTCCTGAACTTTTTCAACATGCTCTGGACTCACCGCTAAAATCATCCCTAAGCCCATATTGAAAATTTCATACATTTCTTCAGATGGAATTTCACCGTATTTTTGAATCAATTTAAAAATTGGTAGCACTGGCCAACTATTTAATTGAATCTCTGCAGCTAATGAAGAAGGAAACATTCTTGGTAGATTTTCTAAAAACCCGCCGCCAGTAATATGCGCAGCCCCATGCACGAGTCCTGCTTTTAACAATGGCAATAATTCCTTCACATAAATTTTTGTTGGTGTTAATAATTCTTCCCCTAACGTTTTGGGTGCCAATTCTGGAAGCTTGTCCGTTGTTTTAAACGAATGTTTCTTAAAAAAAACATTTCTTACTAACGAGTAACCATTAGAATGAAGACCACTTGAAGGAAGACCAATCAAGAAATCGCCTTCTTTTACGTTACTTGGTGTCAAGAGTTGACTTTTCTCAGCAATACCCACGGCAAAACCAGCCACGTCATAAGCATCTGCTTCATACATATCAGGCATTTCAGCTGTTTCGCCCCCAATTAAGGCTGCATTCGCCTCACAACAGCCAGTCGCAACACCCGCAACAATTGCTTCAACTTTAGCTGGATTAACGGTCCCTAACGCTAAATAATCTAAAAAATATAACGGTTCGGCGCCTTGTGCGACGACATCATTGACACACATTGCTACACAATCAATTCCGATTGTCTCGTGTTTCTGTTCTTCAATTGCCAAGAGTAACTTTGTGCCTACGCCATCCGTTCCTGATACCAAAACTGGTTCTTTAAGCTTGTAACTACTTAAATCAAAACAACCACCAAAACCACCAAGCATGCCCAACGTTCCCGTCCGTTGTGTCTTTTGGCTATGCTTTTGAATTCGTTCCACTACTTCGTATCCTGCCTCAACATTTACGCCAGCTTTTGAATAGGCATTTTCCATGTCAATTCCTCCTAGTTTCTTTTTTCAAGGATGCTTGATATTGTTCTTCATAATCATACAAAGGCGTTGGATAGTCTCCATTAAAGTAAGCCATACACAGCCCAGAATAAGGAGCATCATAATTTAATTGAATCCCATCAATCAGCCCTGCTTCACTCAAAAAAGCCAGCGAATCTGCGCCAATCTGCTCTTTGATCTCTTCAATTGAATAGTTTGCCGCAATTAGTTCGTCCCGCGTCTGTATATCAATGCCATAAAAACACGGATATTTTAATGGTGGTGAAGCAATTCTGACATGAACTTCTTGCGCTTCTGCTTCTTTTAATAAATGAATAATGCGCCGAATAGTGGTCCCGCGAACAATCGAATCATCTACTAAAACGACTTTTTTTCCTTTGACCACGCCACGAACTGCTGATAGTTTCATACGGACACCTTGTTCTCTTAATTCTTGTGTCGGCTGGATGAACGTTCGAGCGACATATTGATTTTTTACTAAACCTAGTTCGTAAGGTATCTGTGCTTCTTCTGCATAGCCGCTAGCTGCAGACAATGACGAGTTCGGTACCCCAATTACCATATCAGCTGCGACTGGACTTTCGATTGCCAAGTTCTTCCCCATCCTTTTACGAGCTGTATGCACATTAACTCCAGCAATATTTGAATCTGGCCGTGCAAAATAAATATATTCCATTGCACAAATTGCCGGTTGGACTTCCGTAGTGAAAACCTCTATTTTCAAGCCTTCATCAGAAATGATGACTACTTCACCAGGCGCCACATCTTGAATAAAGCGAGCCCCAACTGTTTCTAATGCACACGTTTCGGATGCCACAACGTACGCCCCATTGTTCATTTGTCCGATGGAGAGAGGGCGAAAGCCGTTGGGATCCAGTGCAGCAATCATCATCGTTTCTGTTAATAAAAGATAAGCAAAGCCACCCTTAACCAAATTCAAGCTCTCTTTTAGTTTATCGAGAAACGAGGCAGCAGTGCTTTTTCGAATCAAGTGCATTAAAATTTCAGTGTCTGAATTGGAATGAAAAATAGCGCCTTCTCTTTCTAGTTGTTTTCGTAAACGCTTGGCATTTGTCAAATTGCCATTGTGTGCTAACCCAATTTGACTATCATAAAATTTAAATAAAAATGGCTGAATATTATCCACGCTACCCGTACCAGCGGTTGCATAGCGTACATGACCAATAGCCGCCGTTCCTTCTAACGCATTCAGTTGTTCTTGCTTTTGGAATACTTCTGCTAACAAACCTAAATCACGGTGGCCATCTAATTTCCCAGAATTGTTCGCCACAATTCCCGCGCCTTCTTGGCCTCGATGCTGCAAGCTGTGTAAACCAAAATAGGTCACTTGTGCCGCATCAGGATGACCCCAAATACCAAAAATACCACACTCTTCATTTAAGCTTTTTGCTTCATAAGACATGGAATCGCATCCTCCCATAAGGCTTTGGCTTCTTTTGTTGAACAATTGATCACATCATCTAACGCATGAATGACCAAACCAGTTTCAGTCACTTTCCCAATATGTTGAGCTTTTCTTCCGATAAGTGTTTCAAATGCTTCTTGATGCTGGGGACTAACTGAAAGAATAAAACGGGATTGCGTCTCCGCAAATAGATATTCTTTTTTTAATGGCAGTGTCACCTGTAACCCCAGTTCGTTAGCAAAAGCCGACTCGGCTAAAGCAACGGCAACGCCACCTTCAGCGCAATCATGCGCGCTAGCAACTAGGCCTACTTGAATTGCTTTTAAAACTAATTCTTGGTTTGCTTTTTCCTCTTTTAAATCAAATGAGCGTAATTGCCCTTCAATTCGGCCCAGTTGCATTTTTTGAATTTCTGAGCCGTTAAAATCTGCGTGGGTTTCACCGATGAGATAAATTAAGTCATCCACTTGTTTAAACGCTTGTGTGGTAATTTGTGAAACATCTTCAATCACGCCCACCATGCCAATCATCGGCGTAGGGTAAATGGCTTGACCATCTGTTTCATTGTAAAGAGAGACGTTCCCTGAAATCACGGGTGTTCCTAGCTGACGGCAGGCTGCGGCGATTCCATCCGCCGACGTCCATAATTCCCAAAAACTTTCTGGTTTATCAGGGGAACCATAATTCAAACAATCAGTGATAGCCAAAGGTTGTGCTCCACTTGCTACAATATTACGGGCTGCTTCTGCAACCGCAATTTGCCCACCAATTTCAGGATTTAAATACAAATAACGGCTATTACAATCTGTTGTCATCGCTAAGGCTTTATTGGTGCCCCGCACTCTTAAAACAGCTGCATCACTTCCTGGTTGCACCACTGTATTCGTTTGTACTTGACTATCATAGGTTTCGTAAACTGATTTTTTCGATGCAATCGTTGGCTGTTGCAATAGGCGTTTTAATAATTCCGTGCTATTCGTAATTTCTGGAATGAAGGGCGCTAATTTTTTAAAAGCACGCATCCGCTCTGGTTCTTGATAGGCTTTCTGGTAGACAGGGGCTTCTTCTGCCAAAGCATCTACTGGTACATCTGCGACTATTTTGCCACCGTGAAAGACACGATACTGTCCATCATCTGTTACGGAGCCAATCGCTACCGCTTCTAAGTCATACGTTTGAAACAATTCACAAACTTGCTGTTCTGCTCCTTTTTCCACACAGATTAACATCCGTTCTTGGGACTCAGACAAGAGCATTTCATAGGGGCTCATCTGCGTCTCTCTCTGCGGAACTTTATCCAGCTCTAGAATCAAGCCTGAACCTGCTTTTGATGCCATTTCAGCACTTGAAGAAACCAAGCCAGCCGCCCCCATATCTTGGATGCCGATTAAAATATCTTGATGATTTTTGATTAAATCAAGACAAGCTTCCAATAATAATTTTTCCATAAACGGATCACCTACTTGTACCGCAGATCGTTGCTGTTCTTCACCTTCACTAAATTCTTCTGAAGCAAAGGTCGCACCGTGAATTCCATCTCGTCCTGTTTTCGCACCTACGTAAAGAATGCTATTTCCGACGCCTTTTGCTTGGCCTTTTTGAATCTCATCATGACGAATCAATCCCACACACATAGCATTAACAAGTGGGTTTCCTTGATAACATGGCTCAAAAGCAATTTCACCGCCAACGGTTGGAATACCAATACAATTTCCATAACCGCTAATCCCCGCCACAACTTCTTGAAACAAATAACGTGTTCGTGCATCCGTCAGTTCGCCAAATCTTAGCGAATCCAGTAAAGCAATCGGCCGCGCCCCCATACTGAAAATATCGCGAATAATTCCACCAACGCCTGTAGCTGCTCCTTCGTAAGGTTCTACTGCAGAAGGATGATTATGGCTCTCTGCTTTAAAAACAACAGCTAATCCGTCACCAATATCGACAATCCCAGCTCCTTCACCAGGGCCTTGAAGCACTTGTGGCCCTTCCGTCGGAAACTTTTTTAAAACGGGCTTGGAATTTTTGTAAGAGCAATGTTCACTCCACATCACGGAGAATAAGCCAGTTTCTGTATAATTAGGTTCTCTTTGCAAAATGGTCTCAATCTGATGATATTCTTCATCTGTTAGTCCCCATTCTGCATACAACCGTGTCTCCTTGATTTCTTTTGGTGTTGGTTCATTCATCATTGGCTTAATTCCTTTCCAAAGTTTTTAATGATTGAAGCAAAAAAGCTGCGTCCATCTGTTGAACCTAACAATTCTTCCATCGCTCGTTCCGGATGAGGCATCATTCCTAGAACATTGCCCTGTTCATTACAAATACCAGCAATATTCGCAAGACTACCGTTCACCTTTTCTTGATACGTAAAAACAATTTGGTTCTTTTCTTTCAGCTCTTTCAACGTTTTTTCATCACAATAGTAATTCCCTTCGCCATGCGCTACTGGTAAATGTATCGAAACATTTTCAGGATACTCGCTTGTAAACTTTGTGTGCGTATTCACTTTCAATGGGACACTTTTACAAATAAAACGAAGCGAATCATTTCTTAACAACGTACCAGGAAGCAAGCCAATTTCTGTTAAAATTTGAAAGCCATTACAAGTACCAAAAACCATTTTGCCTTCTGTAGCAAAGCGAATCACCTCATTGATAATTGGCGAAAACCGAGCAATTGCACCACAACGTAAGTAATCGCCATAAGAAAAACCGCCCGGCAATAACACGCCATCAAATTTTGCTAAAGAAGTGGCATCGTGTCGGACAAATTCTGCATCGACGCCCATCACCTCTTTGACAGCCCACAATAAGTCTGCATCACAATTAGATCCTGGAAAAACAATCACTGCCAATTTCATTTAAATTTCCTCCAAAGATAAAATTTCAAAACGATAGGATTCCATATTTACATTGGCTAATAGTTGATCACAAATTTGTTCAATTTTCTCTTCAATTGCTTCTGTCTGCTGGACGTGCATTTCAAAATACTTACCGACACGGATTTCGGCTACTTCTGTAAAACCAAGCCGATGGACTGCTTCCTTAACCGCTTCACCTTGGGGATCCAAAATTGATTCTTTATACGTAACATAGACTTTGACAAAATACATACGCGCTTCCTCCTCAATTAGCTGTTAGTAAACGTTGTAAAACTTCTTCATATACAGGAACTATTTCTCCTAATTCACGGCGATAAACATCTTTATCCAGATGTTCGTTTGTGTTTAAATCCCATAAACGACAGGTGTCTGGAGAAATTTCATCTGCCAGTAACAATTGATTGGCCTTCGTCCGACCAATCTCGATTTTAAAATCGATCAAACAAATATTGAGGCGTTGAAAGAGTTGACTAAGCGCCTGATTAATTTGTAAAGCCAATGCTTTAATCTCCACAATTTCAGCAGGAGTGGCTACTTTTAGAAATTGAATATGGTCTTCGTTAATAAAAGGATCATCCAGACGATCTTCTTTGTAATAAAATTCGATAATGGGCGTCACTAATTTAGTGCCCTCTTCAATCGCTAAACGCTTTGAAAAACTTCCTGCCGCATAATTACGTACGACAACTTCCAAAGGAATCATTTCTACGGCCTGAATTAATTGTTCGTGTTCAGATACTTTTTTGATAAAATGATTGGGAATCTTTTGTTGCTGTAAATGTTCAAAAATCAGACTAGTGATTTGATTATTTAAAGCGCCTTTCCCAAGAACTTTGTCTTTTTTTTGACCGTTTAAAGCTGTTGCTTGATCAAGATATTCCACAAAAAGAACCGCTGCATTTTCTGTTTGATACAACTTCTTCGCTTTTCCTGTATACACAAGTGCTTTCTTTTCCATTCTTTCCCTCTTCTCGTTAGCTTCATGAACCCTATTCTTTCTAAGTCAGCTGATTTACATCAGACAAAAACTTACATTAGTTACAAAAAAACAATAATCGTTCGTGTTTGCTGAATGTAAAAATAAAAAACTTGCTTGGAGCAAGCATTTATTAAGTTACGTTCCAAATACCAACAGTCTCAATTTCCTTTAACGTTTCTGATAAGCAAGGTGTTGTAATGGTGACGTGGCCCATTTTTCTGCCAACTTTTGATTCGGCTTTCCCATAGTAATGGACTTGCCAAGTGGGTTTTGACGTGCATAACTGGTAGCTTTTTTCTAAGTGTTCACCTAAGAGATTCACCATAACCACTGGTTGAAGTAACTGGGGTAACCCAATGCCCCAATTGCTAATCCCTCGAATATGCGCATCAAATTGACTAAATGAGCAAGCTTCAATAGAGTAATGACCTGAGTTATGAGGCCGTGGCGCTAATTCATTGACGTACAACTCTTCTGAATCCGTTAAAAACAGTTCGATAGCTAAAACCCCAGATAAATTTAATTCCTCAGCAATGTGTTGCGCCAATTCCGCTGCTTTTTGTTGCACATTCTCAGAAATTCGAGCTGGCACAATTGATTCATGCAAGATATTCTTTCGATGAATGTTTTCAGATGCAGGAAAGCTTTGATAACCATGCTTATTCCCTGCAACGATGATTGAAAGTTCTTTAGTGAAAGGCACCCACTTTTCTAATTCACAAGTAGCGTTAGCTAATAATTCAGTCGCTTGGGAGAAATCCTCTTCGCATTTTAAGACGACCTGTCCTTTTCCATCGTATCCCCCTTGAATAGTTTTTAAGACACATGGAAAACCAATCTTTTCTGTTGCTTGTGGCAGCTCTTTCTGACTTTTCACTTCCGCAAAAGGGGCAATCTTACAGCCAATCGATTGAAGAAACGTTTTTTCAAGCAATCGATTTTGAGTAATTTTTAACAATTCTGTTCCTTGTGGCAACTTTTTTAGTGGAATGGCCTTTTCTAGGGAGGCCACTTCAATATTTTCAAATTCATAAGTGATCACATCGCATAACTCTGCTAGTTCAGTTAAAGCAGATATCTGATCAAAGGCTGCCACAATTTGACGGTCAGCTACTTGACCAGCTGGACTATTGAGCGTTGGGTCCAACACAATCATTTGGAAACCCATTTTTTTACCACTCATGACTAGCATTCGCCCTAATTGTCCCCCACCTATAATGCCAATAGTTGCTCCGACTTTTAAGGGTTTATTCAAGTTGTTCCCCACTTTCCATAACCGCTTTTTCCAATGATTGTCGCCTTGCTTGGATTCTTTCTGCTAACTGTAAATCATCAATACTTAGTATTTCTGCAGCTAATAACCCAGCATTGGTAGCACCTGCTGAGCCAATCG
This sequence comes from Enterococcus sp. DIV1328a, assembly GCF_050536905.1. NCBI lineage: Bacteria > Bacillati > Bacillota > Bacilli > Lactobacillales > Enterococcaceae > Enterococcus > Enterococcus sp. DIV1328a. Next base: position 1,491,154 of record NZ_CP172912.1, read on the forward strand.
CAGTTGTTGCTACAGGAACTCCCCCTGGCATCTGCACAATAGACAACAGTGAATCAATACCGTTTAATGTTCGTGTTTTAACTGGAACACCAATGACAGGTAAGGTTGTCTTTGCAGCTACCATCCCTGGTAAATGGGCCGCTCCACCAGCGCCAGCGATAATAACCTTCAATCCTTTTGTTCGTGATTCCTCTGCAAAACGAAACATCAAATCAGGGGTCCTATGTGCTGATATCACTCGTTTTTCATAAGGAATTCCTAACTCTTCCAACACAAGACAAGCAGCTTTCATCGTTGCCCAGTCTGAGGTACTTCCCATAATCACAGCGACTAATGGTTTCATGAATGTAATAACTCCTTCCGCCTTTTTTCACTGTTATTCTAACAATGAGAAAAAGAGATGTCAAAGAAAAACCGAAATATTATAGATTAAAATTATATAATGTTCGTATTTATCAAAAAAAGAGCCATCGGAAAGATGACTCTTTTTTGCTATTTTTAGCGTTGCTTCCTCTTTAAGAAGAAACATCGCCTGTATTAATAACTGGTTGTGTGCCCTTATCAGTAATGATTGAGACTAGTAAATTATTAATAAGTTGTACTTTTCGTTCATCGGTAAAATTAATTTCTTGCCCTTCTTCGATCTGTTCTAAGGCCATTTGTGTCATGCTTACCGCACCTTCAACAATTGTTTGTCGAGCCGCTAAGATTGCTTTTGCTTGCTGTCTTTGCAACATGGAGCTAGCAATTTCAGTTGCATAAGCTAAATGATTCAACCGTGTTTCGATAACCTCTACACCAGCCACTGCTAAGCGTTCTTGCAATTCTTTGGTTAACTCCTCGGAAATTTGTTCGGTATTTCCTCGCAGAGTTACATCATTATCTGAAAAAGTGTCATAAGGATATTGTGTTGCTACATGCCGGATTGCCGTTTCGCTTTGAATTTCCACAAAGTCTTGATAATAATCGACATTAAATAACGCCTTAGCTGTATCGACTACCCGAAAAACGATGACCGCAGAGATTTCGATTGGATTCCCGTCAGAGTCATTGACTTTTAATAGAGAACTATTGAAATTTCGTACTTTCAAAGAAATGTTCATTTTTTGCGTAAATGGAATGGTAATAAACAACCCATTTTCTTTAATCGTACCTAAGTAGCGACCAAAAAATAAAATAGCTTTCGCCTGATTGGGACTAACAATGGTTAAGGAACTTAAAAATAAAATAGCGCCAATTAACAAAATAATACCTAAAACAACAAGAACTCCATTGGTATGACTCGCTCCATAAATAAATAAACCAATTCCCGCAATTAAAATAACTAATAAGCTCGCAATTCCTACGTAGCCACTCATATAAAATGTTTTTTTCTCTTCCATCTGTTTCACTCTCCTAACTCATTTATCTGGTCCTTATTATACACCTCATTGCCTTCAATAGAGTAACTTTTAACATTAAATAAACTGATTTTTTCGGGGCTCTTGTAGTATACTGAGAACAAAGAAATCCCAAGAAAAGGAGTGATAGAATGCGCTATTTAAGCAAGGACATTTTAGAGGAAGTCATCACTCAACGCCCCTCCGACTCTTATAAAAGTAATTTTGGGCGTGTTGTATTAATCGGAGGAAACCGACAATATGGCGGAGCCATCATCATGAGTACCGAAGCGTGTATCAATAGTGGCGCTGGTCTCACCACTGTGATTACTGATGTTAAAAATCACGGGCCTTTACATGCAAGATGCCCAGAAGCGATGGTCGTGGGCTTTGAAGAAACAGTCCTTCTGACGAACGTCGTAGAGCAAGCGGAGGTTATTTTAATTGGTCCAGGTTTAGGCTTAGATGCTGCTGCACAACAAATATTAAAGATGGTACTCGCCCAACATCAAAAAAAACAATGGTTAATTATCGATGGCTCAGCAATTACCCTGTTTAGCCAAGGCAATTTTTCCCTTACCTATCCTGAAAAAGTTGTTTTCACACCTCATCAAATGGAATGGCAACGTTTGAGTCACTTACCTATTGAGCAACAAACACTGGTAAATAACCAGCGCCAACAAGCAAAATTAGGCAGTACGATTGTTTTAAAAAGTCATCGCACCACAATTTTCCACGCAGGAGAACCTTTTCAAAATACAGGTGGCAACCCTGGGATGGCTACTGGCGGAACTGGGGATACCTTGGCTGGCATCATTGCTGGTTTTTTAGCTCAGTTTAAGCCGACAATTGAAACCGTTGCTGGCGCCGTCTACTTACACAGTCTCATTGGTGATGATTTGGCCAAAACTGACTATGTTGTTTTACCTACGAAGATTAGTCAAGCCTTGCCGACATATATGAAAAAATATGCCCAGCCCCACACTGCACCTGATTCTGAACTATTAGAACAGAAGCGTTCGAGATAAAACCCGAAAAGGCTAAATGGTGACAAATTTTGGGTTAAAAAGCAGGATTTAAGCCTGGGCCGAAAATCAAAAGCGATTTTCAGCCCAGGCTCTCTTTTTATTTTTCCTTATAAACATTTTTTAACGTTAATGGAGCGCCAAAGGTATGAAAATTCAAGCCTTTGACTTTATCATTTTGCAGGACTGTTTGTTCATTTTGGCTAAGTGGAATCATGCCAGCAGTCGTTTCAATCACTTCTTTTTCAGCTGCAATCAGTGTCGCCCATCTTTTTTCTGGCTCTAAGGCATAGGTTGTGGCTGCTTCATCTAATAATTTGTCATAGACAGGGTTCTGATAATTGCGATCATTGCCCTTGTATAAAGTCATCAGGGTAGAAATAGGATCTTGATAGTCTGGTGTCCAGTAAATTAAGAATAAATCATAGTCACTTTCTCGCCCAAAGTTCAATGCAGCTTCGGTCGGCAATGCGGTTAGCTCTATTGTCAAACCAGGAAACAGTTCTTGTAGCGAGCCTTGCAAACTTTCACCAATTTTTTTGTAAGAACCATCATCTGTTACCATCAATTCAACGTTAACCTTTTCTCCTAATTCTGCTTGTGCTTTTTTCCAATAACTTTGCGCTTTTTCTTTGTTATAAACCATTAAATTACCTGCTTCTTGACGAAAATCGAGACCCGTTGTGGGATTCGCCACAAAGCCTTCCGTAATCGCACCATGTAAAGCTTTAGAACCATCTGCAATAATATTATTGACTAGATTTTCTTTATCTATTCCTAAAGCCAATGCTTTACGCAGGTTTTCGTTTGCAAGCGGCGTTGCTTGCCCTTTCCGTTTTTGATTTAAGCGTAAGTAGTTCATTGTCGCTGTTGGGTACGAATGATACAGCATATTATTTTTATTCTGTTGCGCCAGTTCACCACTTAGTGTAGCCACATCTAATTGTCCATCTTCAAAAAGATTCAATGCAGTAGATGTTTCTTTGATAACCGTATAATTGATAATGTCTGAGCGCACGTTCTGGCGATCCCAATAGCGATTATTCTTTGCTAGTTGCCAGTCCATCTTTGTTTGCTGCCAATCTTTTACCACAAACGGGCCATTATAGACGACTTTATCGCTAGCAGTTCCATAGTCCGCACCAAATTGTTCGACTACTTTTTGATTTTGCGGAAAAAATGTAGGAAAAGCTAACAAGGACGTAAAGTACGGTTTTGGCTCTTTGAGCGTCACTTTTAATGTATAATCATCCACAGCTGTGACACCTAGTTCATTGGGTGCTAATTTCCCAGCTGAGATTTCTGCACCATTTTGAATTGTTTCAACGATGAGGAAGCTATAAACAAAGCCGTTTTTAGGATCAATCATTTTTTTCCAAGCATATTCAAAATCATGCGCTGTGACAGGATCATCGTTACTCCAAACCGCTTCTTTTCTCAAAGAAATCGTGTAGGTTTTTCCATCTTCTGAAATCGTCGGCAATGCTTTTGCTACGGCTGGTACCAATTGGTCTTGTTCATCTAAACTATATAACCCTTCAAACGCTGCTGTTTGGACAATAGCATCTGGGAAATCCAATAATACAGAGGTGTTGAGCGTTGTTAATTCCGAGGGTGACATCAGTTGAACGGCTTCTTTGGTATTTTTCTGTTTCTTTTTATTTTCATTTTTATTGGTACACCCAGCTAAAAATCCTACCAATAAAATACAAACCATTGTGATTTTTAAATACTTTTTCATCTTCTTTCTCCTATAACTCTTCATTTTTTTATGCTCTTACTTACAAAAAGACAGCTCCCCTTTTATTCTGTCCTTTCCACAAGCATCCAGACAACGACCGCTGGCTCCACCCCATCATTATAATTAATGTGACCTTCACCAGCTTCAATTAATTGGGCTTGTCCAGCTTTTCCGACTAAGTCTTGACCATCTTCTAAAATCGTATGTGCTTCGCCAGAAATCACATAAGAATATTCATCTTGTTCATGGCGAGCATATCCAGCTAAAGGCCGTTTTTCACCAGGTTGTAATGTAATAATGCCCATTTGAACTTGTGTATTTGGTTGGTTTTCTTTATCAAAAAAAATCGTCATTTCTTCTGATTCTGCTGATTTAATAAGCAATAGCTTTCCCTCCTTTTTTAAATCTTGTATCTTCCATTATTCCTTTAAATAGAATCAAAGTCAATCTTTTTATAGAAAATTCTGAATATTCTACACAAAAAAAAGAGAGCATGGATTCTCTCTTTTTTATCTCTTTAAACTTTTACAATCCAGCCTTCTGGCGCTTCTTTGTCACCAAACTGTATACCAACCAGTTCATCATACAGTTGCTTAGTCACTGGTCCAACTTCCGTTTCACTATAAAATACATGGAAATCTGTGCCATTTTGAATCCCACCGATAGGAGAAATAATCGCCGCTGTGCCACAAGCACCTGCTTCGGAGAAGTCCGCTAATCGATCAATGTAAACGTCTCCTTCAAGCGCCGTCATCCCTAAACGTTCTTTTGCTAGCGTCAATAATGAATATTTAGTAATACTTGGTAAAATAGACGCTGATTTCGGCGTAATAAAAGTACCATCTTTGGTTATGCCAAAGAAATTGGCTGCACCAACTTCTTCAATTTTCGTATGCGTATACGGATCTAAATAAATGCAATCACTAAATTCTTTCTCATGTGCTTCTGCACCTGGTAAAAGACTAGCTGCATAATTGCCCCCCACTTTAGCGGCCCCAGTTCCTCGACCCGCTGCTCGATCATAGTCAGAAACGATAAAGTTGGTTGGTGCTAAACCATTTTTAAAATACGAACCAACCGGCACGCAAAAAATAGAAAAAATGTATTCTTTGGCAGGTGCTACGCCAATATTATCGCCGACACCAATCATATAAGGGCGAAGATACAACGTACCGCCCGTTCCATATGGCGGTAAATAAGCAAGGTTGGCTTTCACCACTTCTTGGCATGCAGAAACAAAGGTTTCTACTGGCACTTGTGGCATCAGTAGACGCGCACAACTTTTTTGTAGCCGTTTGGCATTTTCATCTGGACGAAACAAATTGACAGAACCATCTGCACATTGATACGCTTTTAATCCTTCAAAACATTGTTGGCCATAATGTAGAGCAGGCGAACCTTCACTAATCGTTAACTGATTGTTATCTGTTAGCGTGCCTTCTTCCCACTTGCCGTCTCGCCAATAACTAATATAACGAAAGGGCGTTTTAATGTAAGAAAATCCTAAATTATTCCAATCAAGATTGGCTTTTTCCATTGTCGTAGCACCTCAATTATTTTGATTTTTTATCTTAATTAGTGTAATTGTACCCACCAAAAACTAGAAAAGCAAGCCTTATTCTCATTCTTAACTTTTGTTATTTTTTCTTACTTGTCCATTTCTCCCTCACAAAAAAACCTTGATAGCCGTTTCTTGAATTGCAACGGAATATCAAGGTTTCGAAAAATTATTCAGTATACTCTTTGGTTTCTTGTAACGTACCATCTTGCTTATAGATTTTCAGCTTTGTTTGCTTATTCCGAGCAATTTCTTGGGCTCGTTCAATCGCCTCTTGTTTGTGGGTAAATGTATTACTTGCTTTTTCAGCGCTGTCTGAAATCACCAACCATTGGCCGTCTTTATATTTAACGTTGACAGCCGCCGTTAATAATTTTCCCGCATGTTTATCCTGTTTATGCGAATCTTGTTTCGTAGGATTTGCTTCTTGTTCGAAGGCCTTTTTGTCTGCTGCACTTGCCTCTTGATACCATTTCTCCGCTTGACTAATCGCAATTGGAATGGCACGATCATCAGGGTAGCCATCCGCAAGCAACGCATTGCCAATATCTATCGCTTTTTTCCGAATCAAAGGTGCTAAATTTTTCATTGATGTAGGATAATCATTCATATTCCAAGGCATCAAAATCTCCTCCTTAAATTCTGTCTATTACTAGCTTACTACAGAAAAGGAACATTTGAAAAAGAAATGATTACTTTGAATATTTCCTGAACCTTCTTGAGAGAATAAACCTAATTTCCCGTTGGCCAAAACTTCTCAATCTTTGAGTGTATGATTACTCATTTCCCTTTGAATCAGTTATGATAAAGGAAGAAATAAATAAATTTTTTGGAGGGATTTTCATGAAAATGTCTAAAGTACTCACCACTGTTTTGACGGCAACTGCTGCTCTTGTGCTGCTTAGTGCTTGTTCATCTGATAAAAAAACAGATAGTAGTTCTAGTAGCAAAGAAACAGCTAATTCAAGTACAGAAGTAGTCTCTGGTGCTTCAATTAGTGCCAAGCCTGAAGAGCTCGAAATGGCGTTAAGTGATAAAGGAAATTGGATTGTCGCAGCTACTGACAATGTCACTTTTGATAACGAGGTAACAGTTGCTGGTACTTTCCATGATAAGGGGAAAGATTCCAACGATGTCTATCGTAAATTAGCGCTTTATTCTCAAGATGATAATAAAAAAGTAACTGCTGAATATGAAATCACTGTTCCTAAACTAATCGTTTCTTCTGAAAATTTCAACATCGTTCACGGGACTGTCAAAGGTGATATTGAGGTGAAAGCAAATGGCTTTACTTTAAATGGTACCAAAGTTAATGGCAATATTACTTTTGATAAACAAGAATACAAAGATTCTGCTGACTTAGAAAAAGATGGTGCCACTGTTACTGGTGAAGTCACCGTAGCCAATAATTAAGTTCTTACCAGACAATTTTAACTAGTAAAAAACCAATGACAAATGTTCAATCAAATTTGTCATTGGTTTTAGTTTGTAAACACAGTGCCAGCATTGGTAGATAATTACAAAATGAACTCACTCTTTGCCATAAGCCTAAATAATTAAATGGTTTTACCTGTTGTAGCTGTGGAATCCTTGCTAAGCCATATAAGCCGGCTGCAAGTATACATAAAATAAACAAAAAGCCAAAAAGTTTTTTATTTTTTTGCGAACCGTCTTTACTATAGATAATGGTTAAGACGCCTGATAACAACAAAAAGCCTGTATAACCGACTGCTGATCCTCCGTTATGAAGCGCGGTAGCAACTGTGTCAGCGCTTGAAGTGTCTACGCTGAAGAGCCCACTGAAAATACAATCAAATAAACCATAAGCGCCAATCATTGCCACTACTAACCAAGCACCTTTTTTCGTTTTTCTGGAAAAAATAGCATATATCCTAGGTAAACTTGCTAACATCAACATTCCCGCAATGATAGTTAACCGATTAAAGTTTTCCCTAACTGGACTATTCACATCACCTAATAAGCTAATTACTTCTGTCAATTGATTGTAACCTTGATCTTTGAATCCGACATAATAAGGTGTAAAAAAATCAAGTAAGACCCCTAAAACTAAAAAATAGCCGCCATATTTTTTTAAAAACTGCATCTATTCACCTCAATTTTGATTTTCTATTTACTTTAAGTATAGCATATCAAAAATTCCAAATAATGAAACTTTCTTTTCCACTAAAAAACTTTTCGTCAGCGCGAGACGAAAAGTTTTACTTTAGGATTCAATAGAATCTACAATCTTATCATTTTCTTTTGATTCATTTAGCCACTCCGAGACAATAATTTTAATGATTGCAGCAACAGGAACTGCTAAAAACATCCCTAAGACGCCGAAGTACGCTCCCCCAATCGTGATTGAAACAATAATTAAAATCGGATTGACATTTAGGGCATCTCCCATAATTCGAGGACCAATAATATTGCCGTCAATTTGTTGTAAAATTAATAAAACTAGTAACACCGTAATGGCTTGAGTAACACCACCTGTGAAAAGCGTAATCACACCAGCAACAATTGACGCAAAAATCGAACCAAAATAAGGAATCATATTACAAATACCTAATAAAATCCCCAAAGTCACAGCAAATTTCACATTCAAAATACTTAACAAAATCGTTGATGAAACGCCAATTATACAAGCATCAAGAAATTGGCAACTGATAAATTTATAGAAAATTTTATTCGTTGTATTTAACCAGGTTTGTGTTTGCTTGTACACTTTTTCAGACAGCAATTTGTGGGCGGCCTTTTCAACAAATGTCAAAATAGATTGCTTAAATACCAGCGCATATATTGAGATAATCAACGTTAAAAATGCATTTAAAAAGAATGAGGAAACATTTTTAGTCAACGTTCCTAATGAAAATAACGCTTGTGTCCATTGATTTAAAAAACGTTCCGGCGACAAATCTTTAAGGACACTATTTAAATATTTTTCAATCGCGGCTGTTTTTAAAATCCCTTTATCTTCTAAACTCATCACAAACTGAACCATGTGATCATAAAAAGTGGGTAAAGAGTTTGCTAAATCTACTAAATTACTAATGAGTAGCGGAACGATATAGTTTAATGTCAAGACAAAAATAAACAAAATAATCAGGTACAAAAGGAGTACACTCAAGCCGTGTTTCGCTTTTTTAACGACTGGTAAAGGAACTCTTTCTAGTAATCCCTCGATTTTTTTCTGACTCCCACTCAATAAATAAGCAATCACGAAACCAGTAATAAATGGGGATAAGATGCCTAATAAACCCGAAACACTATGGACAAAGTGCTGATAATTCGTGATTAATAAATAGCCAACAATCAGCGCCATTACAAATAAAAAGCGGACAACCCAGTAATTCCAATCAACATTGTATTTCTTCAATCACTTCACCTCTAAATAAATTATGCCTATCATTGTAATTGTAAACGATTTGTGGCAAAAGGCAAGTTTGTCCATTCGTTCTTGATGAAATACACAAAGAAGCCAGACACTTTAAAAAATGTGTCTGTTTATTCTGCAGTATAAAAATGAGACACTAGACCTTGCTTCTTTTCATAAAAGAAGCAACTTGGTCTACAAGTACGTTTAACTTGTAGACCAAGTTGCTTAGATAGACTAAATTTATTTTTTCGATTCCACTGTGACCGTAAAGTTATCCATAATGAAATCTTTATCGGCACCTGTTGTAAAAATACCAAACGTAGTGTTTCCTGAAGCATCCCCAATTATTTCTGCTTCATAATGCTTGGTTTGACCATCTGCTGCTGTCGAAGTCAACTCACCGACTGGCTTAAAGTCATTGTTATTTTTCAACTCCCCATTAATGGTCCCAGCAGTAAAGACATTTTCACCATCAGTTTGATAATCAAATTGGACCGTATATTTCTTGTTCGGTTCAAATTTAATATTTTGCGGAATTGTTTGAAGCATCAAACCTGCTCCTTGTTTATGGGCTTTCAAGGACCAGTTGCCTTCTAATACATCTGAAACAAGGTTTCCATTCCAACCATATTGTGTGTAAGGTTCATTTCTTTCTGATAAATGAATCCGTGGATCTTCTACACCACCAGCTGAGCCTTTAACAAACGGATATAATCCAACTGCTTGTGTGTCTTCAAAATCTTGCTTAATAACTGTTTGTTTGTCTGGGTTCATGATATCCGTTTGACGCTCAACAATTCGTAAATCATCAAATTTTGTAACGGAATTGCCTTTATCAACCGCTAACGTCACCGAGCCTTTTTTGGCATTATCTGGGATTTCAAAATCAATTCGCATATTTTGCATATACTGCGGATTTTTCCTGCTTGTATGGTTAATATCTGCCTGAATATAGTTTTGGGCAACCGAATTATTCACTGTCCGCGTATATTTTTTACCACCAATTTTAACAGTTACTGTGGCTTTGCGATCATGTGTTTCTGTGTTTAGATACAAACTATATTTTCCTGGTTTAGGAAGATTGATGTCTTGTTTGATTTCGGTTCTTTCTTTTTCTGAACTAAAGACATAATCACCGTTAGCATCTTTTTTAACCTCTCCATCACCTCGGAAAACTTTCCAGTTATTTTTCAAGGTATTGGCTTCATTAAATCCAGGATCTTTAAATGGTGTTCCTGTTCCAAATGTCATCGGTTCAATACTGTCAGGTTCAGCAATGACATACGGTGTATTAGCCTCGGCTTGGATGGTCACTTGGTTATTTGTAGTGGCAATTGCGCCTTTGTCAATACGCCCTTGATCTGTTAATTCATATAAATGTAAATTCGTTTTTCCTTGCATTTTCTTATCCAATGACCAAGTGCTGGTACCGCCTTTTGGATTCCAGTGATATAGTTTGTCTTGACCATTGACATTCCAAGGCAGTAGATACGCATCACCTTTTAGAACTTCTGTCTCATTTAACGTAATGCTTCTTGGCGAATTAGCATCTGCTTGAGTAACGGTCACTTTTTCAGCACCGTTCGCTAATTTAATCGTACCATAGATTTGACCATCTGCTGCTGTTGTAGTTTCCCAGTTTGTAATTTGGTAATGTTGTAAGAACTTAGTTGGGATATTAATGGCAAAAGTTTTTTGGCGATAGGTATTAAAATTGGTTTTACCCACCCAACCTTCATAGGCTTCAAATTCAGCTCCACCTAACAAAGGGTTGTCGGAAATAATCCAAGTGTCTTTTTGATGATTCCGAATAAAACGAACGATTGTACTGTTAAAGCCTTTCGTTGTTGTACCGCCGTAATCTTTTTCTGCAGACCAATGGTTCCAAACCGAGTCATACTCTAAAGCATTCGGAAATTCATTGGTTGTAAACCAACCGAGTGAATTAATTTCTTTACTTAGTTGACGACTTGCCCAACCTGATTCGCCTTGGTTGCCCCAAACATCAACATAAATATAATCTAGATTCGGTGCTTTTTGTTTTAATTCTTTAAAGCGCTCATAGCGACGACCACTCAATGCATCGGGTCTTTGTTTAATAAAATAAGACGGATCTAACCAATCCCAGCCACGCTTCGTTGGATCAACTAATTCCTCATTAAATCCTTTTGCTTCTGGGTAAGACTCGGTGTCATTAATATGCACACCGAAAACGGCATTTAATTTATGGCCTTCATCAATTAATTGATTCAACGCTTGTTCCCCACCAGGTCGCTGACCAATAGCACCGTAATCTGGATGCGCAGAATCATGTCCTTCATTTTGATACCCTTTTAGTAAATTCATTTGTCCTAATCCATCTGTTAAATTGTAAATACGTTTTGATTCGTCTAACGTCACTAAGAATGGGTTTGTCGCCTGACTAGCAAAGTTAAAAGGAATCCGTTGGTTGACTAATTCAGGGACTTTTTCCGCGCCCATTGGGTTATTCATAATTGAACGGAACCCAATTGCCGCATCTTGCCAATCCACCCGATTGTCGTCGTTGCTATCTTTTGAGAATTTAACTTTCACTTCTGGTGTTTCCCCAGTTGTGTAATCTTCCGGTGCATCAAATGGTCGATAGGTCCATGCCCCACTTGACAAGGTTGTTACAAAACCAGTCGCCGCTTCTTTTGTTTGTTTATGGATTCGATTGTTGTCACTACCATCGACAGAGCCGTCTCCATAGGCGTTCGTCCAAAAACTTGCAGCATAATTTGCTGTATTTAAGAAACCGTACATATATTTTTTCGTTTCTTCTTGACTAGTTGTAGTTAAATCTTGGATAGTATCACCATTTTTATTTCCGTTATTTGCATTTGTCCCAGTATTCATCACAACGCCAGCAAAAGTCGCCCCTTCATCTGTACTATTGATAGAAATCAAGCCTTGATTTGGAATTGAAATTGTGTGTATTTTGGTTCCTTCTTCACGAATATCTGAGAGTTTCATAGCTAATTCTTGGCCTTCTGAAACAGTCAATGTCGTTGTGAAACGCAGACCAATTTCTGGGACAGCTACGTTATAAACGGCTTGATTTGCTTCACTCTTCTGTTTTTCAGCAGTTGCTTTATATGCTTTGCCATCAATCATTACTTGGTCAATTTTCTCGTGTTGGCCATTAAAAATCACTTGATTACTCTGAGGGTCTTCGTAGCGAATAATTCGTGGAAATTGTGGATCAACCACGGCTGTTAAATCTGCAGAAGAGATTTTGTCGCCTTTTTCAGCTTCATTGTCTTTAGCAACAACAACGCTGGCTTTTGCTTTGATGTTTGTATTTTCCAAAGTACCGTCGACTTCAAAAGTCCCTGGTTCTTTGTATGCATCAGGATCGATTTCATCCCAACGGACTGCTTCATTGGCTTCTTTACCAGTATTATAGGTCACTTTTACTTGTTTCGGTAATTTTGGTGCGACACCAATTTTTGTAAAAACTTTGACTGGCGCAATTTGTGTCACTTCTGGCACAATTTCTGGAATGCTATCTACGGGGCCATTTTTAAAATAGTCATAATTGACAATTTTTTTGTCGTACCACAAACGGACACCCACATGTCCGGCTTCTGTTGGAATTTTGTCTCCGTTGGCCAAAACAGGTTCTCCTTCGTAAATCAACGTGGTGTTAAGCCAGATAGTAATTTTTTCACCAACATAACGTACTTTCAACAAATAATTCGTATCTTCATTTAACGTTGGCCCAGAAATCGAATCATTCCACGAATTAGGGCTTTCAACTAACCATTTGCCATTCGCGTTATAGCCTACAAAAACCCAGCTATCTTTGGTATTACCACGTATAATCACACCCGTTCGACCGCTTCCAGCAGTGTATTTAAACTTTGTTTCTACTTCACCATCAGCTAATTTAGGGGAATCTAAATTTAAAGATACGGCATTATTACCTGCTGCTGCATCTCGTGAAATCGCCAATGACTCTCCTGCTAATTCTCGATTTGTTTTACCAATCACATCTTGCCACTCACCAATTTTCCCTCCTGGAAAATCAGATTGCCACAATTTTTCCTCTGTTGCGGTAGGTTCCACCATTGATGAGCTTGTTTCAGTGCTGCTGTTTGTTGTTTCTTCTGCAGACGTACTTAATGGTACTAAAATCGTTGCGCTTGCCAATAGTGTCAATGTACTAAATCGTTTTATTTTCCCATGTTTCATCTGATAAATCAGCCCCCTAACATTTTTTGAACACGCTTTCATTATTAGCAATTAAAGGGGCGTTCCAAAAATAAATTCTTTTATTTTTGGAACGTCCATCTCTAAATCATTCTCTTAAAAACTTTGATTACTTACGACAACAAGTCAGAATTATTCATCCTCGTCATCTACTGCAACATTTAGCAGCAATTCGTTGACTTTCACAATACTTTCTGCTGATTCATTAACATAGTCACCTTCGATCGCTAATAAACTTGCATTTACATAGCTGATAACCATCGGTAAATTCATCCCAGTATATAAGTCAAACGAAGCACCTTGCATAATTTTTTTAGATAAAATATTACAAGGTGTCCCCCCTAATAGATCAGCAAAGACAACAAAATCTTCTAACGATTCCGTAATCGCTTCAAATTTTTCTAAAAAGTCAGCTTCACCTTCTTCTGGTAATAAAGCAACAGTGGAAATTGTTTCTTGCGGTCCCATAATCATCTCCGCACTTTTTTTCAATTCCTCGCAAAAACGGCCATGACTTACTAAAACTAAATGTTCACTCATCGATTTTCTCCTGTCTTACTTATTTTGAAATAACACCTAACGCAGACAATGCGACACAGACAATTAATACGATAAAAATGGCTTTAGTAGACGTCATATTCTTTTTACCTAGCATCCAATAAACGCCACCGACAATTCCTGCAGGAAGTAGACGTGGTAAAATCATATCCAAGTTATTTTGCATGTTAAGTGTTACATCCCCAATACTTGGTGCCCATGATAGTTTGACATTAACCATCGTTGCCACTAAAGCGCCAACCATGAAGACCCCTAGTAAAGTTGCAGCATCTGTTAAGGCAGTTAAGCGGTGTTGCATAGTTGTTACCAAAGAAATTCCTTCGCGATATGCAAATTCCAATTGTTTCCAACGGAAGACCATCACGGCAATTTGAGCAACAATCCAGATAAAGATACCAGTTGGGTTACCATTAATCGCCATGTTAGCAGCTAGCGCCCCAAAAATAGTTGGAATTAAAGCTGCGAAAATTGAATCCCCAATTGCTGCAAACGGTCCCATTAAACCAGTTTTCAAACCTGAAACTGTTTGTTTTCCAGCAATGCCTTCTTTTTCTTCAATTGCCAAATCGATCCCTGTAATAATTGTATTAAAGAAGTTTGAAGTATTGAAAAATTGCGTGTGTGTTTTCATTACTTCTTTTAATTCAGGCGTATCATCCCCATAAATTTTACGCAATTGTGGCAAAATCGTATACAAGTAACCTGATCCTTGCATTCTTTCGTAGTTCCAACCTAATTGGAAAGTAAACAAGCTTCTGCGATTAATTTGTTTAAAATCTTCTTTCGTCAATTTATAATTAGATTTCGTCATCTTCAATCTCTCCTTCGTCTGAATCATTCGCTGCATGTTCTTTTTTGGCTGCTGGCCCACTCGGAATCATTTGACCATTTTTGTAGCTAATTGCGGCTAAAGCGAAACCAATTAAAGCGACTGCTAACATTGGTAGTGCGTTAAATACACCACTGAAGTCTTTCACAACGCTCGCAACAGATGTTCCTAAAAGTTGCATGTTTGTAAAGATTGTTCCTAGTAAAGCAGTTACAGTGAAACCAAGAATTAAATAAGGGAAATGTTTTTTCACTGGTAAGTAACGTAGTAAAATTGCAAAACCGACCGCTGGTAAGACCGCCCCAGCAACAGACAAGCCATCACCTAACCATTTCAAATCGCCATTTAGGACAGATACAACTTTTTGTACTAAACCACCACCAAAAGCAAGTGCTAAGAAGACTGGAATCATTCGAGAAAGAGACCAAGGTAAGGCACCCATTAAGAAGTTACGTTCAATTCCTTTGTAGTTCATATCTTCGACCATTTTATCAATTCGATGTGCAAAGTAGGTATTCGCAAAACGAGCCAAAATGTCTAATTGAATCATTAAACTAGCAACTGGTACTGCAATAGCAGCGATTGCTTGTTCAGGGTTCATTCCTAAAGACACAGAAAATGCTGTGGCAAGAATCGTACCTGAGTTAGCATCAATTTTGGAGGCACCCCCGAAAGTCCCAACTCCTAATACAGTTAATTGCATACTTCCACCAATAATAAGTCCTGCTTTAATATCCCCCATCACTAATCCTGCAAAAAGACCTGCAAACACTGGCGCACTTAATGAAGAATAAATTTGTAATTCATCTAAAATTTGGTATCCTGCGTATAATGTTAATAATAAGATCTGCCACCATAAGATATTCATTTTTTGTTCCCTCCTATTTTGTTATCAAACTCATAAAGTCTTCCGCTTTGTCACTTGGCACCATTTGAGCAATCAGATGGACACCTTTAGCATTTAACTCTTTAAAAACCTCAATATCTTGATCGACCACATTGATTGACTTAGTAATCGACCGTGTTTCGTTTGTTTGAGACATGTTCCCAACATTGATTTCTTTAATCGGCACCCCAAGTTCTACTAGTTTTAATAAACGATCTGGTTTCCGTACCACAATTAGTAAACGTTGTGAGTCGTATTTTCCTGCTAAAATATTTTGAGCAGCTTTTTCAACTGGTAACACGCTTAGTTTCACGCCAGCTGGTGTTGCTAATTTCAAGCCACTTTTTTCAATGGCATTCCCTGCAACTTCATCATCAACGACCATAATTCTGGAAATATTCAATTTTGTCGCCCATAAATTTGCCACTTGTCCATGAATCAAACGTCCATCAATTCTTACGCCAATAATACTCATTGTAATCCCTCTTTCATTTCTTTATATAGTGGTTCTTTTACTAACTGAATTTCTGGTTGGTACGTTCCTTCCGTTTCAAAAATGACGATCTCATTTTGCCCTTCTTTTAATAATCCTTTGGGAATATATAAGGAAAGCGTCGGACCAACATTCCAGAAACGACCAAGATTGGTTTGGTTAACAAAAACAATTCCTTTGCCGAATTTAGAAACATCAATAAATGTATCTTTCACTTCTGCTAACTCCACATGATACTGGTAAAAGCTTGGTTGATCAGGCTGCCATTCTCTTGAATAGTCTACCTGTTCACAGCTTGTCATAGATAAACAATATTGTTGCCATTGCGTCATAAAATGTAAATCTGCCATGACACCCGTTCGAATCCCTTTTTTCTGAGTATCTGCAAATAGTTTATGCCCGTAATTGACACGACCCATATTTTCCATTAAAATATCGATTTGATTATTCTCTTGCGGCAGTGTAACGTAAATATCTTCGCCAATTTCCGTTTGATATTGCGTTGCTTGATGTACCTGATTGACAAATAATTGCAGACGATCACGACCGTCAATCACTCTTAGCTTTTCTTCTGCAGCATCTTTTTCAATGCTTGTTCGGTAAAGAAGATAGCCGGTATTTTGTCCTAATTGTTCCATGGTTTGCGGATAAACGCTGACCACTGGCTGACTAATCGTTTCTAAAGTCGCAAACAAACTCACTTTGTTGGTTAAAGGAATTGCTGTTTGCGCAAAAGAATCTTTTACTAATGGTTCAGCTTGTGGTAACGCAGGGTACTCTTCGTGAAGCATTTTTTGTAACGCAAAATACTTTTCGGTTGGGTTCCCTTGTTCATCAAGAGGCGCATCATAATCATAGGAAGTGATTTGTGGTAAATCAATGGTTCCTCGTGCGGAGCAGCCATTCATAAACCCAAAATTGGTGCCGCCATGAAACATATATAAGTTGATACTGCCTAATGCTAATGCTTCTCTAACTGATTCAGCCAATTCTTGCGGATCTCGTTTAATAATTGGCTCTTTCCAACGATTAAACCAGCCATCCCAAAATTCCATACACATTAGCGGCCATTTTTTACCATGTTCTTCAAAAAAGGCTTGCATCATACCGAAATTTTCTTTGGCTTTTGAGCCAAAATTTCCGGTTACTAAAATATCATCTTCAATCATGCTGCCTGCCCGCAATGTTGCGCGCCATGGCCCGTCAGAAGTAAAAAATGGTGCTGTCACGCCGCGTGCAATCATCAAATCGCGAATCGCCCGTAAATACGCTTTTTCTTCGCCAAATGAACCATATTCGTTTTCGATTTGAATCATTAAAATATTGCCACCGTTAGCAAGTTGATGCGGAACAATTTTTTCCATTAAAACATCATAATATTCCGCAACATGCTTCAGATAGGTTGGATTATTCGAACGCATCCGTCCTGGTTCATTTAATAGCCAGGCTGGAAAACCGCCAAACTCCCATTCTGCACAAATATAAGGAGACGGCCGCACAATCGCATATAGTCCAAGTTCTTGTGCTAATTTTAAAAAGCGCTCCAAATCTAATATTCCCTCAAAATGAAATGTTCCTTTTTGCGGTTCATGTAAATTCCATGGTACATATGTCTCAACTGTATTGAAGCCTAAAGCTTTCAAGTTATAAAGTGAATGATACCAATCTGAGGGATCTACACGAAAATAATGAATGGCACCTGATAAAATTTTAAATGGTTGACCATTTAAAAGAAACTCCTCTTTAATTTCAAATCTTTCCACATTGCCACCCTTTCTAGTAAACGCTTTCAATTACTGGATAATTGCTAAATAAAGAAAGCTCTTTATTTAGCAATTTCGACTACTTGGATGTTCATAAGATGTTTCTTCACGTTCTCTACGTCTACATGCCCAGTCATTCTTTCTTGGGCATTAGCCATTCCAGCCGCCATGCCCCATTTTAGCAGTTCGGCCGCTGGGGCATCCTTCGCTAGTCCATATGCAAGACCAGCAATGGTTGCATCTCCTGAACCAACAGGATTTTTAGCTTGAATCGTTGGAATTTTTACACGATAGAACTGATCGTGATGTTTGGCAATTGCACCATCTTTTCCTAAAGATACGACAATCCATTCAATTCCAGCAAACATTGGTTTTGTTAAAGCTGTTTGCACAGCTGCTAATGGATTTTCTGAAAAATCTTGCTCTAGTAATCCTTCTAGTTCCTCTAAGTTAGGTTTAATTAAATACGGTTTCCATGGTCCTTGAAGAACTTGTCTTAAACTATCACCAGAAGTATCTAGTAGTACTTTAACCTCTTGTGCTTGAGCTTTTTGAACTAATTCTTGATAAAAATTTGATGGTAATCCTTTCGCTAAACTGCCAGAAATTGTGACAATTTCTGCTTGCTTAATTAATTGATCGAAATTTTCAAGGAAGTTACTGATTTCTTTTGGGGAAACAGTCGGTCCAGCTTCTAAAATTTCAGTTTGATTCCCCTCGTGCAAAATCGCAATCGAATCACGTGTTTCTTCTTTGATTGATGTAAATGCTTGGGGGATGTTTGCTTTCTTTAACTCGTTTGCAATAAACGCCCCATGAAAACCACCAAGAACGCCGGTAGCGATAACATCTCCACCTAAATCATGAATGACGCGAGTGACATTTAGTCCTTTGCCACCAGGGGTTTTGGTCACCTGACTGGTCCGATTAACGATATCAAGCTTTAGATGATCTAATAGGTAGGAGATGTCAATTGACGGATTCATTGTTACTGTTACTATCACAGCTATGCCTCCCAATTACCCTTCGTTTACTTGAACTTTCGCATGCCAAGAGCTGGCGGTTGCCGCGATGACTTCATTTAAACTTTCAATGTTTTCTCGGCCTTCTGTTTTTAACCAATCACAAGCCGCAGTTTCTCCTGCTTCAACGAAAGGTTTCACGCCATTTTTCCACGTAGCACGGCCACATAAAACACCATTAAATGTTGAACCAGCTTCTTTAGCGAAACGTAGTGTTTCTTGGAATAGCTCTGTTGAGACACCGGCACTTAAAAAGATAAATGGTAAATCAGTGGCTTGACTTTGTTCTAAGAAATAATTCGCCGCTTCCTCTTTTGTATACGCTGTTTCAGCCGGCGCAAAACCTTCTACAAAATTCATATTAACTGGAACTTCCACTTTCAATACATCTACTTTATATTGGGGTTTAGAAAATTCTTTCATCATTTCATTCACTTTATGCGGTTTAACTTTTGCATATTCTAAAGAAGTTGCATCTGCTATTTGTGCATCATAAGAAACTAATTCTAAGTAAAATGGTAGGTCTTCTTCTGCACATTCACTCCCTAAGCGTTCAATAAATACATGTTTTTGATGATTGATTTCTGGATCCTCATCCACATCATAGTAGAGTAAAAATTTAATCGCATCTGCGCCTTCTTCTTTCAAGCGTAAAACAGACCAATCTGCTAGTAAATCAGGCAATCGTCCCGGAGTTGTTGCATCATAGCCCGTTTTTTCATAAGCGAGTAACAATCCAGCCTCGGTATCGCGTGCTTTTGCAGCAGGCAATCCATATTCTGGATCCAATAAAATGGCGGACGCATAAGGTGTCAATTCTTTCGAGACTAATTCTTTAAACGTTTCAATTTGTGCATCAGTTGGCTCTACATCTAGCGCTTTGATCATTTTTTTCAAGGCACCTCGTTGATCAATGGCTAATGCGCTAATGATTCCTTCTTGGGTTGACAAACGATCCATTGCCGCTTTTTTTCCAGCTGTTAACGTAAGCATAGTTCCTCCTCCAAATGTTGTATTATTTATAGTCATAAATCGTTACGCCTTTAACCACTCGATTCACTGTACCTGTCGGTGAAGGGGTATCCGGTTTATTTCCAACTTTAATAGATGTTAAAAGTGCGACTGTTTGGGCTACCATAATATCTGCTAATGCTAAATAGCCATCAGGTAATAGAGCAGTTTCTGCGGAATATTCAATAGTTGAACCTGAGAAATTACGTTTGCCGGGTTGAGCAATCGCAAAAACACCCGCCGCAATTTCGTCACCGTGAACTTCTTCTAAGATATCCAAGTCATAATCTCTTGTATATGGTGTATTATTAACAAAACCAAACATTATTGTTTTTTCATTAATAAATGATTTTGGTCCATGACGGAAGCCCATAGAAGAGTCAAAAATTGTGGCAACTTTGCCGGCTGTTAGTTCTAAGATTTTTAATTGCGCTTCTCTTGTCAAACCAGCTAAACTTCCAGAACCAACATAAACAATTCGTTCAAAATCAAGGTTAACAATTTCATTTAATTCTTCTTCACGGGATAGCACTTCTTCACCTAATTTAATTAGAGAGTTTACATAATCTTGTTTTTGCTCAAAGGCTGTTTGATCAAAGAGTAGTAATGTACCCAAAGTCATGCAAGAAAAGCTACCAGTCATCGCAAAACCACCATCATTGGAACGTGTTGGCATTAAGAATAAAAAGCTGTTTTCTTCTTTTTGGCTTATTTGTGCCAGTTGTCCTTCTTCGGCACAAGTAATCGCTAAATGATGAATTGTTTCAACCACTTGATTAGCTACTTCAACTGCCGCTAAACTTTCAGGACTATTTCCACTTCTTGCAAACGAAACTAACAATGTTGGTTCGTCTTTAATCAGATAATCTTCTGGTTTGGCCACAATATCCGTTGTTCCAATACTTTCGAATGAAAAGGCTTGTGTGTCGCCATGTGCTCGGAGATAAGGTACAACCGTATCACCGACATATTGCGAAGTCCCTGCTCCTGTAAAAATTACTCTTGTGCGTTTTCCTTGCGCTTTGGCTTGGACTTCTTTTAAAAAGTTTTCCAAAGCTGTTTGATTTTCATGATAAAGTGTCACGGTTTCTTGCCAAAGCTCAGGTTGCTGACGAATTTCACGTGTCGTGATTTCCGCTCCTAGTTGTTCTAGTTCTTCTTTTTCTGCTGTAAACATACTTAACTCTCCTAACTATTCCGAATATGGCGTATCTGATAATGAAATTGGTCTGCTCGTGCCACACTCAACGTAAATTCAATAATTTCATTTTTCATGTTATATGTCTGGCGTGCTAAATGAAGGACTGGCGCTCCTTCTGGAATCATCAATAATTTGGCATCTTCTTTTGAAGCAATGCTAGCGTATAATTCTTCATCAGCTAAACAAACGGTTTGCTTAAAATCTTCCGAAAATAGATCATATAATGGTTTGCTACGTAGTAATTGATCCGTGAGTGATAAGAAAAATTTCACAGGCAAGTATGTGTCTTCAACCATTAATGGCTCGTTATCAGCAATCCGCAACCGACTTAATTTAAAAACTGCCTCTCCTAACGAAAGATTCAAATGCTGACAAATAAATTTATCCGCTTCCAATTTTTCGAAGGATAATA
Organism: Enterococcus sp. DIV1328a; assembly: GCF_050536905.1. Taxonomy (NCBI): domain Bacteria; kingdom Bacillati; phylum Bacillota; class Bacilli; order Lactobacillales; family Enterococcaceae; genus Enterococcus; species Enterococcus sp. DIV1328a. The sequence goes on from NZ_CP172912.1 coordinate 1,512,644, forward strand.
TACGGGTATGTGGTTTTCGACCCAGCCCTTTCATTTGTTCTGTAAAACTATATGCGCCAGCTAAATCAGCGGCCTCTTTTTTTATATCTGAAACAAATGTTCCTTTGCCATGACGACGATAGATGGAACCTCTATTTTCTAGTTCTTGTAGCGCTAACCGGACCGTCGTCCGACTCACTCCATATTGTGCAGTCAATTCACGTTCAGAGGGCAACTTGTCATGAGGAATCATGCATGTTTCGATTCGTTCCTGCAGCAAATCAACAAGTTGATGATACAAAGCTTTGTTTTTAAAGGCATTTTCCATAACTTTCTCCTTTACCCTAACTGGTTATAACCACAAACCAATAGTACGGTGGTTTTTTTTATTTTGTCAATAAAAAGTATTAATAAATATCTTCATACCGCTATAACCTTGAAATGATAACGTTTACATTTTTTTATTTTTCTTTATTGTAATATTTTTTCCCTCAAGAAATCATTTTTTTATAAAAAACCATCCTTAAATATGATACCAGTTGCTGGCTTTATTTTAAATAGACAAAAAAGAGTATGAGACAAAAATCACTTTAGATTTTTGTCTCATACTCAAAATCTGAAAAACAGTTCTATCCCGACTTCTTCCTTTCTATTGTTTGGTTCTGGCAACAACTAACAAGTAACTGATTTTACGAAATCCATGACAATATTCATTATTGAGCATATTCAATCCTTCTGCTAATTTTCGTATAAGATAAATATTGATTGAATGTGTTGACACAACGAAAGGCAGTCCTGTTCGCATATTGATCATAATAACGCTTGGTATACCACTGAAATTCTTTCGTCCAAGGTTTGACATGGCCAGTAAAGTGGATAATGGATGGTGCTCTTCTCGTTTCGTCATATTGTCTTTCTCCATAAATAGTCGGATGTTTTTTCGCTTTTGACAGAATATAACCTTGGGCATTCCACTTAGGATGTAACTGGGTCCAACGGTCGTGTAAAACCGCATTCAATGCATCTTGATCATGGAAACGTAATTTATCTGGATTTTCTTCAATAAATCTTAAGACTTTAGTGGTTACATCTAAATTCAACCATTTTTTAACATCGATTAGCAACAAGCCTGAGTTAAAATAACACATAGATTCTGCAGGAATCGCCATTTTTTCCAAACGTTGATGGAACCCTGCATCTTCAACAGCGGCGATGATATTTTCACCTAAATCAACTGTCCATAATTTTGCGACATCATCTAAGGCAATCATGTCACAATCCATATACAACAGCCGTTCGATCTGGCTTCCTCTAAACAACTCTGGAATAGCAATCCTGTAGTAAGCTGTTTTGGGAATTCGTTCACTGGTTACAACATTTTTGAAAAAATGGGGGTTGATTTTTAAAAATGTTAACTCTGCATTGATTTGGGTATGTTTAATCGTAAAATACAGTAGTTGCTTGCTTTCAAAATTGATATTGTCATCAATCACATAAAAATGAACAGCTGCCGCTGAAGGACTATTTTCTAAAATTGAAACAAACATAGCAGCAAGATGCGGTACAAAGTTGGTATTGCAACATGAGACAATCGCTAATTCTTTTCTATTTTCCATTTCTTGCACCTACTTTCTTTAACTTGTTTAGATAAAGAGCTGTATAAGGATGATTTTCTAACGTATTCCAGGGTTTATCGTGACCAGTAAAATGAATAATCGCTGGCTCTTGATTTCCCGCTGCATATAATTTTTGGTAAGCCTCATTAGGCGCTTCATGACGATTAAAAACTAAAGACGTCTGCATATTCCATCTTGGTTCTAAAGCTAGCCAATCTTCATAAAGAACGGCGTTTAAAGCATCTTGGTCATGATAAACTATGCGGTCCCCATTTTCTTCTAGATACTGAATTGTTTTTTGCGTGATTGCTTTCTCGTTCCATCGGTCAATATCAATAATCATAACTCCTGAATTAAAATAATAATCGGAGGAATGGATGCCCAAACGTTTCAAGGCATATGCTTGACCAGGATCAATAACCGCGCCAATCGTTTGGTTCACTAATGGCGTATCATACAACTGGACAATATCATCTAAAACCAGCGTATCTGCATCTAAATAAAGAACCTTTTTATAGCTATATTTTTGTAAAAGTGACGGTAAAGAAATGCGTAAGTATGCGGTCGTTGTAATATGATCACTCACTAAAAAATTTTGATAGACTTCTTTGTCTGCTGTTAGAAATTCAACAGTCGCATTTTGTGAGTTACTACTAACCGTTTCTTGGAGTGCTTTTTTGCTAGATAGCGACAGCCCATCATCAATCACATAAAAATGAACAGATCTCTCCGAATGACAATTTTCTAAAACAGTTGTCATCATTACATTCAAATAAGGAGCATAATTTTCGTCTGAAGCTGTCACAATTGGCACAATCTTCTGAGTTTTTCTCATCAAAACCACTCTCCTCTTTTATTTTTATAGCTAAGTTCCTATTCAGAATAGGCCCTGAAAAACTTATCTGCAAATCATATGCTCATTATTTTATAATATAATTATAATAAAAATATATTTTATGGCTATAAAATAATTTTGTTTTCCGTTAATAACTATTAAAAAAACAACATTTCTCTTACTTTATCCTCAAAAATACTATTTATTTAATACTTGTTTTACTAATTTTTTTATCTAAAAATCCGCCTGTTGTATTTTCTGTTGATGATAATTTTAAAATGTACAGCGAAACTTAATATAAATTCTAAACTGACTTCTTACTCAATAAAAGAGCGAAAGAGCCTGGGACAAAAATCACTTTGGATTTTTGTTCCAGGCTCAAAACCGGATAAATGGCGGGAACAGAACCAATTCCTTCGAAAATAAACGGATCTGTTCTGACCTCCTTCACTTCATATATGATTCTCTTTCCCTTCCAAAAATTATCCTTCTTAAATGATCTATGGCGTAGTCGGATAATTTTGGACTGTCGTTTGATTGCCATTTTGACTAAACAAGCTAGTTGATTGTGCATTTTTTTGTTTTTCTACTTCTAAGACTTTGTTTTTTTCAAAAGCCACATCATAGTTGTAGTCCTTTGGTTGCACTTCTTGGAATCCTTGTGGTTTATAAAAACGTAAAAGGTTTTCCTGATTTAATTTGTCAGATAAACTTAACGATTTTTTCACCCAATCGTTATCTTTCGTGACTTCTGCTTTTAAATCTGCTGGAACTTGGTCTAATTTTTTCCCTTGATTATTATAGATTTCCCCACCTAGATAAGAAAATTGAGGCGTTACAAAATCGCCATTTCTAAAAGGAACCACTTGTTTATATTGAGGAGATAAAAGGTCCGTGCCAAAATGGATATAATTTTTATCATCGACACCTAAAAGATGGTACAGTGTCGGTAAAACGTCAATTTCCCCACCATATTCGTGCATGATTTTCCCTTGCGTATAGCCTGGCATGTAAAACATCAAAGGTACTCTTTGCAATTGCGCATTGTCATAGTTTGTCCACGTTTTTGGATCGCGGTTGAAAGCTTTACATAAGTCCTTGTTGTTTGCATCTGAAATACCGAAGTGGTCACCATAAATAACAAAAATAGAATGATTGTATAAACTTGTTGTTTGCAAGTAATGGAAAAATTGTTCTAGCGATTGATCCAAATAGTGCGCTGTTCGAACATAATCATCCACAATCGAATTGCCTGTGTTCAATTTAGGAAACGGGAAGTTTTGGTCATCCGTATAATAAGGGGTATGATTGGTCACAGTTAAAAACTTCGCATAGAATGGCTGCTGTAAATGCTCAAGCTCACTAGCTGATTCACGCAACAATTGTTTATCTAAAATACCGTAACCTAGCATTTTGTCATCTTTTGAAAAATATGACCGATCAAAAAAGTATTGATAACCTAAGTTTTTATACACATGGTCCCGATTCCAAAAACTCCCCACATTCCCATGGAAAACAGCGGTTGTATAGCCTTTTTGTCCTAAAACAGCGGGAGCCGCTTCGAAAGTATTGTCTGATCCTAATTGTGTAAAAAGAGAGCCTTGCGGGAGGCCGAATGTTCCTGTTTCTAACATGTTCTCCGCATCACTCGTTTTTCCTTGCCCTACTTCATGAAAGAAATTATCAAAACTGATTGTCGCTTTGTTTTGATAGAGCTGATTTAAAAACGGTGTAACCTCTTGGCCTTGGACTTTCATATTAATCAAAAATTGTTGAAAACTTTCTAAATGAATCACAAATACATTTTTCCCTTTGGCAATCCCGGCATACTGCGGATTAAGCGGTAAATTGTTTTGCTTGGTAAATTTCATGATTTCAGGTAATTCGTTTGAACTAGCTTCTGCTCTTACCTCATTTGACATGGCTGTTTTGACACCATCGATGGCTGTGAATGCATCCAAGCCAAGATATTTTACAATATAATTACGGTCAAAAATTCTTTGAAGCAATTGAGGACGATCGGTTTCACTTAAAAATAAGTTAACCGAAAAGAGCAAGACACTTAAACAACTAATTGAGATCGCCAATCTTCTGTTGATAGGTTTGGTCACAAAGACTTGATGATTCCGTCGCTGTTTAAAAGAGTAAAATACCAAAACGAGCAGCACTAAAGTATCTAGCCAATAAAAGACATCGTGGACTCTCATTAAAGCAAGTAAATCACCAGAAATTCCTTCTGAAACTTTTGAAAAGCCAAAAACAGATTGGATGGTAATAAAGTCAGTGAATTCACGATAAAAAATAATATTCAAATATAAAATTAATGTATTTAAAACATTTAAAAGAGTTAAGCTAAGCATAAATGTTTTATGCTTTTTAAAATACAAACTAAAGCCAAATAATAACAGCGTAGTAGCAACTGGATTGAACCATAAAATTTCTCGCTGGAGACTGCCCTTAACGCCTAATGAGAAATCTAGGTAATACGCCAGAATCGTTTTTGCCCAAAAGAGTAAAACAAAAAATAAAAAGAGTCCTAATCGGTTATTTATTTTTTTCATCTAAGTTTGTCTTCCTTTCCCTTCAAAAAAATCTTGATTTGTTAAAAATAAAACCTAACTCTGCGCAATGACTTTTTCGCTAGCGGAGAATTGGATAAATAACTTAAAAAGATAATCGCAATGGCGCAACATCCAAATAAAAGCCATACGTTTGTAAAAGGTGTTCGAGTAAGCGAACTAGTAATAGGCTTTGTAATTAAAAGACTTGGTAGCGCAACCCCTAAAGAATTGCCAATTTGCTTACATGTCACCGCAATGGCTGCTGCCGTTCCTGACTGAGAAAGTGGCATTCCTTCAATCGCTGTAATGGTAATCGGCGAATTTAACATCCCAAACCCAATGCCTAAAAAGATATAAATAATAAATAAAATAATCATAGGCGTTGTTTTAGTTACAAATAATTGTAAAAAGCTAACAGCCAACATTGAAATACCACAAAGCATAATAGGACGTTTCGTCCCTATTCTCCCTACCATTTCGCCGGCTCTCGGGGCAACAAGAAAACTAACAAAAGCCAAAGGAATGGTTGATAAGCCAGCTTCCAACGGGCTGAAGCCTCTCATTTCTTGCAAATATAGCGTGTTTAAAAATAAATAACCGTTATATATGATAAAGCCAAAAATAGCTAAAAAAGAAGCCGATGTAAATGGAATAGATAAAAAGAAGCGCGGATTGATTAACGGATTGTCAATGTTATATTCATAAATAAAGAAAATAACAATGGCTAAGCAGCCGATTATCCCAGTACTTAAAATATCTGGCGCGAAAAGCCCTTTTCTAGGTAGTCCGATAATGGAATAGATAGAACTAAATAGAAAAAGAATCATCAATGCTTGACCAACAAAATCATTTTTCGCCGTTTTCTCTACTTTTGACTCAGGTACAAATTTTTGTGTAAGGATGATTGCCGCTGCAATGATCGGTACATTTACAAAAAAGACATACCGCCAGCTAAAATAAGAAACAATTAGTCCGCCAATAATCGGGCCCATGCCTAAGGAAATCCCTGTAACAGAGCCCCACAAGCCAATTGCTTTCGCACGTTCTAACTTTTCAGTAAATACCTGTGTGATAATAGACATTGCTACCGGATTTAACATAGAACCACCAATCCCTTGCAACATGCGAAACGCAATCAATTGCCCTGGGGTTTGCGAAATCCCACATAGGAAAGACGCTAAACCAAAACAGGCTAAGCCCAATTGAAGAACTCGTTTACGGCCAATTCGGTCTGCTGTAGACCCAGATAACAATAATAAGGATGCTACCATTAAAGTGTAGCCATCTGTTACCCACTGTAATGTAGACAGATTCGTGTGAAAATCACTTTGAATGGATGGTAACGCCACATTGACAACCGTAACATCCATGGTCACTACAAACAAACTCATGCAACAAGTATACAAAATAACTTTTTTTCTATCGATCATAAAAACAGTCCTTTCTAGCAACTACATAAAACAGGAAAAGCAACAATGACACTTAAACTTCTAACGACACAGTTATCGCAAGTACTCACGTATCAACAGTTCTTTATATTCCTTGCCATTTAGTTATTTTATACTTAAAAAAGTAAATCTTTAGATAGCCAAACTATACACCAGAACCCCTTTAAATTGAACCGTAATAGATACGATTTATCGATTCTTAAGTTATTAAATAATTGAACATTCTGTTCAGAAATATCGAACAGCCCCATAATTGAGCATCTCTTTTAAACAATGAACAACAAAAATAGCCTTATCCGCAGCAGAAGTAAATCTAAGCGAATAAAGCTATTTTTGGTAACTATTCCAAAGTAATTTTAATGGCTAAGTCTCTAGCAACTTTTGTAAAGTTGCCTTGATTTGACCAGGTTGGACAAAAACCGAACTGGAAACATTTCGGTATAAATAAAATTTTTGTTTTCGTTCAATCGGTAAAAAGAAGAGTTTAGAATCAATTTCCTGCAGTTGTTCTTTCCGAAGAGAGATCACCGCATAAACTCCTTTACTTTTTTCAATGAGACGAGTAAGCATCAACGTATCGTAGCAACAAACAAGCGGACTTGTTAATTGCAACATTTCTAGCACACTCTTGGTAGCTTCTAAATGATCTAAGTGATGAGGCAAAAATAGAAATGGATAGTTGGTCAAACAGGTGAAGCCTTCTTCCTCAATTTCTTGTTTAATTTCTCTTGAAACACAAAGATACATTTCTAGTTCAATTAATTGTTCTTTCTTTAAAACTGGACTATTCACATCTGCAGAAGTAATCACAAAATCCAACTCATGATTCTCCAATTTATTCAATAACTCAAACGATGAACCATGGTAACATTCCCAAAAACGATTCAGTTGATCCTCATTCTCTGTCACTTTATACATCAAGGACGTATTTCCAAAACCTAAACGCATCACTGGATTCTCAATCATTTCATGCAGATTAAGTTTCATTTTCTTGGCCTCGTTTAAAATGATATATACAGATTGGACGATTTTATCACCATAGGAATTTAACGTCAAAGAATTCCCGTTACGGTCAAAAAGTAAATGGCCCAATTCACTTTCCAAATCTTTTAATGACGCACTTAAGGTTGATTTACTAACATGGAGTTCAGAGGCTGCTTTGGAAATACTATTATATTTTGCAATGGTATAAAAATATTCTAATTTTTCAATAGTCATCTTTTGTCATCCCTTTTATTCAAATTCATTTGCCCACGTAACCTGTTCAAAACACGCCTCACTCTTTATCAATAGCGTAGTTATTTTTGCTCTAATAAGCTATGTCCATCTTGTTATTTTTCTATAACTAATAGCAGATGGATATGAAAGTGCCTTTGGTAAAACTTTTTTTCGGAAATAGTACGAGCATTCGCAGTAAATTCAGCTTATCAAAAAAGGCGTCTAGCTTTTTCTATTTTACGCAAATTTACTTAAGAAATTCCATTTCAATTCTTTTCTAAAAAAGGTAAGATGGACACAACAAATGTTTCAGTTTCCATGCCCATTTACTTTAAGGTTCAGCGTTATCTACTAAGTATGAAGAATGTCAAAGAAAGGTTAGGTACTCCCAATGAAAATCAACTATTTAGGTACGGGTGCAGCAGAACGGATTCCAGGAATTTTTTGTAATTGTAAATTATGTAAGTATGCTCGAGAGAAAAAAGGACGAGAAATTCGTACACAAACTCAATTAATTATTGATGATGTCCTGCTGATTGATTTTCCAGGGGATTCTTATTTACACTTGTTGCAGTATGACTTGTGTTTTGCAAACTTTAACTCTTTACTAATCTCTCATTGGCATTCCGATCATTTTTACGGCGAGGATTTGGCTTATCGAATGTCTGGTTATGCATTAGATGTTCCCAATCGTTTAACTGTTTACGGAAATGAAGCAGTTAAGACGTTTTATCAGCGCGCCTTTGATTTAGAAGGTCGTCAAGACAATACCCGATTACAGTATCAGGTTATTCAGCCCTACAAGTGTTTTACTATTGCGAACTATACGATTTATCCCCTTCCTGCACAACATGGAAATTTCAGTGAAGATTGTTTTATTTTCGTTATAGACGATGGTAAAGATGCTTTTTTATCCACCCATGATACAGGTTACTTTACGTCAGAAATGTTTGAATATCTTGAAAAGAGCCACTTACTTCTTAGTATTGTTTCTTTAGATTGTACTAGTCAAACAAACGAAACTGGCAATAGTCATATGAATTGGGAAGAAAATTTAAAATTAATTGCAGAATTAAAAGAAAGAAAACTCGTCACAGATAAAACGATTTACGTTGCCAACCATTTTTCTCACAATGGCGGCTTGTCTTATGCGGAGATGGCGGCTTTATCTCAAAAGCATGAAATCATTACGAGTTATGATGGTTTAGAAATACTAACTTAATCGGATTATTTGCCTTCTTTTCAGCACTATTATATGCTTTTAACCGATAATTACAAGGTACTTTTATCGTAACTTACACTATCTTAAAAAACAAAAATACTCGAGATTTCCCGTGATTCTGGAAATTCCGAGTATTTTTATGGTTCTTTACGCTGCTGGCACAGCGGATAAACGTTTATTTTCTTCTTCATTCACTCGATTGACAATAAAGTTATAATTCACTTCATTTAGTCTTTGACCATGGTTTCCTGTTTGCTTAATGCCGCCATTGGAATGAACACCAACTACTTCAAACTGAGCATTATAGATTGGTGAACCAGATTGACCACCGGTTGTATCGATATCATAAAATAGTAATGGATTTTCTAAGTCTGTAAAGTTAGATGTAAACAAATCATTTTCATGAGACCATTGCGTGTGGTTTTTCTCACCTGGATAGCCTGATATTGTGACATGGGTATCTGAAGATTCAAACTTTTTCAAAACAAATGGCGTTAAAATTTCTCCCAACTCTGGGCCATCTGGACGATCGTTTTGTTTGCCGACAGTCACTACCGCAATATCCGCATTCGGGGAAAAAGCTACATCAATCACTTTGAATTTGCCAAATGGTGTCGCACTGCCATCTCGACCTGGATAAAACCAAGCATCATCTTTGGCATTCGGATTTAATACTTTGGCATTCTTAAAACTTTCAGCCACATGATTATTGGTGACAATTGTATTGGTTCCAACAACAAAGCCTGTTCCTAAAGAAATATAGCCTGGTTTACTGGCAGGGGAAATGATTCTTCCGATTGACGCAAAAGGCGCTTCGGTTGTATCTGCCACTTCTTGTCTTCTGTCTTCAGGGTCCAGTAACGATCTTTTTTGTCGTGAATGACTTTCGGCAGGAACGATATACTCTTCTGCATTTGCAGAGAGGCTAAAACCGGCTATCAAAGTTACTAAAATCAGAAACAAAAAACCAGCACTAATTTTTCGTATGGAGAACTTTTTCATAAGATTATGCCACTCCTTATCCATTTTTATTTAATTGGGGAATTTTTTTCATTCATTGACCAGAACAGATTCACTTGGTTGGTTTACCTGAATGTCTTCTTTAGCTCCGATTCCAGCAGAGTTAAAGGCTGCTGACACCACTGAAGCTGCTTCATCGCCATATTGAACTTTTGCAGCAGCAAGCATCGCATCACGAGCATCACTGAATTGTGCTTTAGGTGTTAAGTAATTTACTAACGAGCTGTAGAAAATAGTCTGTGCTTTTTCAATGCCTAAGTTCTGGATAATGGTGTAACCAATCCGATTAATAATTCCACTGTTATAATGAACACCGCCTTGATCATAATAAGGCGTTCCTTTATACCGTGCTCGATCGTCGTATTGAGCCATGGTTTCTGGTTGTCCGTGTTTACTTGGCGTTTGTAAATTTCGAATACCTGTTTTTCGGTCAACACTCTGAGTATCCGCACCAATTTCTGGATTAGATGCACCCGAAATAATATAACCCATCAAATCAGAATAAGATTCATTCAACGCACCTGATTGTCCTAAATATTCTAAACCGGCAGTATGTTCCGTCACACCATGTGTCATTTCATGACCAACTACATCTAAAGAGGAAGCATACGTTTTTCCTGTTGGTGTACTTGTTTCACCATAACGCATTGCTTTTCCATCCCAAAAAGCATTGTCATAAGCATCTGGATGTTGTTCATCAACAACTGACAAGATGGGCATCCCTCGATCATCAATACTGTGTCGTTGGAAATGATCTTCATAATATGTTTTCACAAATTTTCCATGCGTATAGGCGTCAACAGCATTCTGATTTAATGTCGCTAGTGATGGCGCTTGAATAATAGAATAATTATGTTTACCATCAACTACTGCATGGTAAACCCCTGTGTTATCCGTTCCGTGTAAAGCAATTCCCGTATTGCTTTTTTCAACTGGTACATTAAACGCTACTTGAAAAGAGTTTTTTAACGTTACTTCGCTACCGACATGTTCCGTTAAATCTTGTTTTTCCATAATTGTTCCATCTGTAGCGTTCACTTTATAAACCAATGATACAGGGTCACCAGTTGGTGAAGAAGTTACTCTGACTTTATAAAATAATTGCCCTTCATTATTTACACGTTTGTCAATAGCTAAAAAGACAAGATCTTTAGTTTCTGGATTATCAGAAGCAATAATTTTTTTAACTCCTTCTTCACCGATTGCATCAACCGATTGAATTTTCACTACTTGATCAACTGGATTTCCTGTAACACTTGTTACTGCACCATTTTTATCTAAATGAATAATTACATTATCTGAATCAACAGTAACGCCTTCCGTTTGCTTTTCTAACTTAAGATGCTTCATCCCCCACGCATCTTCTTTTCGATCTACAACCGTATATTGTTCAGCAGCTGCCTCAGAAATTGCCTCCTTTTCCAACTTCGATAAAACTGTTGAAACTTCACTTTCTGAATAAACTTGTTCTTCTGCTGCTACAAAAAGTGAAGAAAATAGACATGAACTTCCAACAAAGATGCCTGTACCTAAAATGTATAAAATTTTATTTCCCTTCATTAAACGATTAACTCCTTCCCCAGTTTCCTTTTATTTCTTTTCCCAACAAAAGTATTGCTTTATCTTCCCTAATCTTTCCCGTTAAACGACCGCCCCTTTCCCTGCGTAAATATTTGTTGCTATTTTCATTATAGACAACTACCTAACCGGCACTATCTAAATTCCTTAATCAGCCGACATTTTTCCCTGTATTGCCCCTCATATCTCAATACCATAGCAAAAAAGTTGTTAACAAATTCATTCGTTAACAACTTTTTTACTATTATGATTTTTTTCAATAATTAAATGTTGAGTAACCGATCCTTCATTGAAGGACGTTTGCAAATCAAATTGATCTGAAAAATCAACAATTTCTTTTACATATAACAATCCCCAACCGTGCTCTTCTGGGTTACTTTTAGAACTAAATTTGGTTTTCTTCATAACCTTAAAATCAAATTCGGCTTGGACACTATTTGTTATCACAAACTCTTGTGTTTCATTTTTATTGAAAATTGAGATAGCGAACATTTTCAATTCTGATTTTGCACTGTTTTCAATCGCGTTATCTAATAGAATAGCCAACAAACGAATCACAACCACTAAGTCGATTGATGTATCAAGAATAAATACTTCTGGCACATCAACAATCACTTTTAGTTTTGCTTGCTTTGCGGTATTAATTTTCATACTTATGAGTGCCTTAAGTTCCATATTTTTCAAACGATTTAACTTCATAAGTTCAAATTCTTCATTATCAATAATTTTTTTGGTTGGTGCAATCGTTTCTTCATAAATTCTTTTGATTTCCAGAATATCTTCGTATGAAATAGCAATTTGTAAACTATACAATAAATTTTTATAATCATGACGAAACATCGCTAGCTCTTCGTTAATGGATTCTATTTTTTCAGTATAAATCGTTAAATTATTCAATAATTGAGTGTTGATACGTTGTTCTTCCAAATAAGCTTCAATGACTAAGCCAATCAGAATTAAAAATAAACCTACACTTATTAATAACTCCAATTTAGAACTATTTACCGTGACAAATCCTCGCATAAAGTCAGGTGAAATCTCTGGCGAAATCAAAAACACAAAAAGTAACAACAGAATCAACAATAAAAGTAAACAACCAAAAAAAATTCGGCTATTTTCTAACACACGATTTAATCTTAAAAAAACACTATTGGGAATTTTTAAAACAATCCAGATATTTATAAGCAACAGAAGAACATTTGAGGCAATCCATAATAATTTATTTTGATAAATCTGTTGAAAAAAAACACTTAAAATCGTTTGCTCCGTGTAATTGATAAACGAAACCATAAGCAATGTAAAAACGGATAAAAATATCGCTTTAAAAATTGAGAACCTCTTTTTGTGAATGAGTAAAAATCCTGTAAAAATAACGACTGTCAGCGCATAAATCAACCAAGAGTAGCCCAACATTAATGCCGCAAACGAACAAAGATTAATGACAATAAGCAATGAAAGTAACGGTATTTTACATTCAATCTTGATCAATGTTACTCGTAAAAAGACAAAAACGATAAAGCTAGATACAAGCAAAACGTTAGTAGCTAATAACGACAAAATCATTTTTCAATATTCTTTTTAGGTTTTTCAGTTTGTCCCATCCATTGTCCAAATATATTGGGCGAATTTTGATTTAATCTAGGCTTAGTTCCCACACCATCACTGACTTTTGCAACTCTTTTTTCAATAACATTTTTAATTATTTTTTTACCAAATTTCATAAAAACACTTCCTTCAATTAAATTTTTTGTTACAGGGAGTATCATCAGACCTTGGATGACGAGACCGTAGAGTATTACTGAAGCAATCTTTTCTTTGACAAACAGACTACATAAAATAAGTAAACACACCCTTATAAGGCTTTGCTTTTTGAGCACGTTTAAATCAGATGGTTGAACAGGTTCAATTGCTGTTCCTTGTGGCGCATACCAATAAAATAATACTACTAAGAGGCAAATCAATAGAATTTTATAAATAAACGGTAAGCTCACAGAAGAATTTTTCAATACAAATGGTATGGCGACATAGATAACAATGCTTTCTAGACGACAGAGCCATTTAGTTTTTGCATGCCAGCCACCTGCGACAGGCCGTAAAAAAATCAGTACGACGTATACAATAAAGGTTTCGCTTAACGTCCCAAATAAAACTGATAAAATCAGAATCATCAGAAAATTAAATAAGCCAGAAAAATAAACGGTTAGATAATACTTTGTCCATTGTGTTTTTCCTGATTGATCTTCCTGATCCATATCCATAATATTTTTTAGAATCCAATCGATTAGCATATCGCCCTCCTCTTCAAGTATTGCACTAAATTATAACGAATATAGCGACTAATAGATAGATAATTCCTTAATTAGTCATTATCCCTCCCTAAGTAAGAAATAGTGCCTTGACCTGAGTATAATATCTTCTTGAGACTGGTACTTCCGTTCCGTCTCTCATAGTTAAAAGATGCGTTTTATAATTTAATTTTGACGCATATTTTTTATTGATGATGATTGATTGATGGACTCTAATCAAATCTGGATGCAGTTGTTCAATTTTTGATAACGTTCCATAAAATTCTCTTTTAAAATTTTTACCAACCATTGACACACGATGATCGTATTCCGTTTGAAAGAAATAAATATCATTAATATCCATTTTTATAGAAGACGCTTTTAAGTTAATGATAATATATTCACTTTTTGTCTTTATATTTTCTTTTTGTTGAATATATGCATCGACACATGTTTCAACCTCTTTTTGGAAATCTAGAAAATCCACGTTCTTTTGAATAAATTGAAGAGCTGAAACCATATATTTGTAGGAAGTTAAAACTAATTCTGTGTGAGTAGAAATAAATACAATCAGACTTTCACTGTCTGTTTTTCTGATTTCTTTGGCAACCTCAAATCCTGCCTGGATATGATTGTTCATTTGAATATCTAGGAAAAAGATATTTAGTTGGGCGTCCTGGTGTGCCACTTGTAATAATTCATCTGAACGTGAAAATAAATGGATTGTTTCATTATAAATATTTCTTGCATGTAGGATATTTGTTACCAATGCTTCTAACGCTTTTGCTTGAATAATTTGGTCTTCTAATATATAAATAGCCATTTGTTCACTCATCCCTTTCTCAAGAAGATATAAAATTACACAACAAAAGACAAATGATTATAATGTTCAATCAATTTATACACCAATAAAAGAGATAAAAAATTGATTGTCTGTTAGTATATTCACATAAATTTAGTATAGCGATTTCAGTAGTTTCCTGCAAACAAAAACATAAAATAACAAAGCATCAAGAAAGAGTACTTTGGACTATTCATCTTTTGCTAACGAATCATGAGGACTATTGTCTCTTCGTTGATGAAAAACAAAGAATCAACCGCCAAACTGTTCTTGTCATTTTATACATGACAAAATCAATTCATTGGTCGATTCTGGTTATTTTAATTTGTTAGTTCACACATGGATCATTGTGCTAATTTTTTACTTAAACATCCACAGTTCTTCCTGTTGAATGAGTCGCTTAAGCGCCAATGTAGGTCACGCCACTACTATAAGCAATTACATTAGGTAAGACACGATACGAAATCGTTTGATCATTGATGACATTGCTTTCAGAAATAATGATTCCATCAGAAGTGACCGCTTCAACAAAAGCAACATGTCCATATTGATTATCTGCGCCAGCAACTCCTGGTTGGAAACTAATCGCACGACCAGCTTTAGGCAATGAACTAACTTGATAGCCTAATGCACGTCCTTTTCTTCCCCAGTCACTGCCATTTCCCATAAATTCATCCACAGAAGTGCCCAACTGTTTGAAACGATTATAGACATACCACGTACATTGGCCTACGGGATAGCTACCACTCCGATTATAATTGATCCCATCATAGACTGGAAAATGCATTTGTTGCTGTTCCGCTTCCGACAGCTTATTTTTAGATTGGATAATCAAACCGTCCACTGTTTTTGGTAAATCAAATTGCGTTAAGTTATAAACCGCAATTAACGAATTTAATTTATTATCGTATTGCTTGTCTGTTGCATATTTACCTGTTAAAAAACGCGTTGCTTGAAGGTAGTTTTTGGCTTCCGAACGCCACGCTGGTTTATAAAAATCTTGATTTCCGTCAATCCCTTGTCGGAGTAATTGAACATAATCTTGCAGTGAGTCATTATAGCCACCGTAATCGCGAAACCCAGCGGAAATTGTATAAAGTTGGCCCCTCTGATCAGCCTCTTTTGTTGAAAAGCTAACACTATTTCCTTGGAACGAACCTTTCACGCCAAAGAGATTATAATAAGGTTCTTTGGCTAGTTGACTTTCGCCAGAGCCACTTTCTAAAATAGCCTGAGCTATCATCACTGATGCAAAAACATCGTATTTTTCGCCAAGTTCTCTGGCTGTCTCACCAATTTTTTTAATAAACGCTGTGGTTTGTTCTGACTTCTGCATTTCAAATGACGCACCATATGTTGCTAAAACTTCTTTACCATACTCCGTTAATGTGAACTCCTTAAAAGGATTAGTCACTACCAAGCGTTTTTCCTCTTTTGAGTCTGGTTGTTGTTTGGCAGTATAGATATTCTCTAACTGAGCGATTACTTCTGGTTTCTCTTTAGAATCCGCTTCCGCTGCGGCAATTAAATATTTTCCTTGGCCAAGATAAACACCATTTTGAAGCGTTTTTCCTTCAGCTGTTTGCCAAAAAATCAGATCACCAGGTTCTGCCTCCTCTATAGAACGAACTTTACCAAATGTCATTTGTTCTTGCGGCGTACTGCCAATGTCTATTTTAAATAATTGTTGGTAAATTTTTTGGGCAAGGAAACTACTGGTCAATACTTGCTCCGTCAAATTAAATTCTTTTTTTGTTTTCCCAACGTGTCTTAATGCTTCAGCCACCACGACTGCCCGTTTCTTTTCGCCAAAAGACGACAACAGTGGAAGTTCGTAGCCTTTTAAATTTGAAGAAGCTATTTCATCTACTTTGAGGGACGGATTTAACGATACAGCCTGATTTTCTTCAACAACGTTATTGGTGGCTTCAGGAACTTGAATAGGTTCTTCAGGTTCTTGCTTGGTCACAGGAACTTGTGGTGGTTGCGATTGTTCAACAGGCTGCGTGATTTCTGATGATACCGTTGGCTCTGTAGGTTCTTTTTTTGTTTCAGAACTAGTATTTGTGGTTGTCGTTTCTGTCGTTGACTGACTCGTTGATTCGGTAGTCGTATCGGTAAAACTACTTGATTCAGATGACGAACTACTAGTGGACGTTGTCGATGTAGCAACAGTTGTTTCGGTTGTTTCAATTACTTTTTCTTCCGAAGTAATTGTCGTTTCCGAGGACAGAGCTGTTTGTAGCGAGCTACTTGGTAATTCTGCAGCCAACGTAACAACTGGAGCGACTTCCAAACTCAGAAGAACGAGAATACTTGTTAAAACAAGTAGTTGATTCTTGATTTTCTTTCTTTTCATTCGTAAAAATCCTCTCCTATTACTTACTTGCGCATTTGCACACTGTTTTTGTACAAATGCGCCTTGTAAGTTAATGATACGCTAATTTTGGTCTTTTTTATTTTTGAAGAATAATTTTCCTAAACCAATACTTACTATCAATAGAAAACCACTGATTGACCAGATTGGCGAAACAACTTCATTTGCTTTTGGCAAAGTACCAGAAGTGGTGGTTTTTGTTGTCGTTCCACCTGCTGCTGTGCCCTTTCCTGGACTGGTTACACCACCAGTCCCGCTAACCGTGCCATGATTTCCATTGTTGCCTGTAGAGTTGCTACTGATTGGCTCTTCTGCCATTGCTTCAATGGCTTGTGCTAAAATACTTAAACATTTGTCCACAGCTTCTTGCGTCGCATTTGGGTCCTCAACAAGTGCTTTTGCTTGTTTAATTGCTTCAGCTAAAGCTTCTTGCGATGCTTTTGTAAATTGTTTTGCTGCTTTAGGTTTCAAGGTTTCTGCTTTTTGAAGCAGTTCTCTCAACTTTGTTTTATCCGCTTGAAGGACTTGTTCCTCTAAACTATCCAAAGCAGTTTTTACATTTTTTTCAGCAGTATCAATTTGTTCTTGCCGAGCATTTTTATCAGCTAAAATCCCTTCCGCTTGGTCAATTGCTTCAGTTAAGCGCGCTTTAGATTCGCTGGTAAATTCTTTTCCGGCAGATGGTTTGATTGCTTTTGCTTTGGCTATCATTGCCTCTAAGGCTTTTTTATCTGTAACTAACGCTTCTTCTTGTAACCCATCAATGGCACTAGTTAATTCAGCAACCGCTTCCTCAATCATTTTTTGATTAGCTGCTGGGTTTTTCAATGTGTTTTTAGCTGCTAAAAGCGCTTTTTGTAAATCTTGTAACGAGGAGGCAGTA
Organism: Enterococcus sp. DIV1328a; assembly: GCF_050536905.1. Taxonomy (NCBI): domain Bacteria; kingdom Bacillati; phylum Bacillota; class Bacilli; order Lactobacillales; family Enterococcaceae; genus Enterococcus; species Enterococcus sp. DIV1328a. The sequence goes on from NZ_CP172912.1 coordinate 1,530,507, forward strand.
AATTGGTGCCCTTCACTTGGAGTGACTTGCTGCGCTCGTTTGACAACTTCTTGTAATTGGTCTTTATTTACAAGGGGTACTTCTTTTAATCGAGCCATTGCAGTTTCCAATGCGTTTAGAGCCGCTGAGACTTCTTCTTTTGTCGCCGTTTCTTTCGCTACGATTGCTTCAGCCGCTTGAATTGCTTCTTGCAATTGTTTTTCTGTTTCTTTTGTAAATTGGTATCCTTCTTCCGGCTTTCTTCCTCGGGCTTGAGCGATTTTCTCTTTTAAGGTTTCCTTATCAACGGCGACGGGTTGTTCTTTTAATTGTGCAATTGCTTCACGCAATGTTTTAGTCGCTTGGTCTATTTCTTCTTGGGTAACTTTTTCTTGAGCAAATACTTTTTGAGCTGCTGCTAATGACTCTTCGAGAACTTTTTTAGTTTCTTCGGTGAATTCTTGCCCATCACTTGGTTTCTTCGTTAGCCCCTCTTGAATTGCTTTTTCTAAATCAGCTTTATTCGCTACATCAGGCATTTTTTCCAACTGTTCTACAGCCTTTTTTAGGTTTTCCACAGCAGCAGAAACGTCTGTCTGTGTGGCTTGTTCATTGGCTAGAACAGCTACTGCCTCATCTAAGACTGGTTTAAAAATTGCCCAAGTTTCAGGCGTATATTCTTTTTCGACACGTGCTTGATTTAGCGTAATTAGCGCTTGTAATAACTCTTTATCTACTAGCTCTGTGGGCTTCACTGTTACAGAAAAATCTGAAAGTGTGGCTTGTTGGAATCCTTGGCCTACTAATAAGCCTTGACTCATATCAAATTGTAATGGCTGCTCAACAGTTGTCGCACGTTTTACGCGAGTTGTTTCTTTTACTTTAACTTTAAAGGTAACTAAGTCCATTGAACCATTTAACAATTGTTTATTTCCTTGATTACTAAGAACTAAATACAGATTCTCCACATCATTTGAATGTTTCCGATATTTAGAATAATTTTCCATTTGTTTTGTATTATTCGTGGTTGCAGGCTGACCGACAAGTTCAAATTTGCTAGAATCAAAGGACATTTTTGTGCTTAACGCATTAATGTTTTTTAAGTCTTGACCTTTAAGTGTAAAGGTTAATGTATCGCCAGGAAGATAAGTATCCTTGCCATTTTCATTAACCACAGCAAGGGATAAACCGCCCGCAATTTCTTCGACATCAGGTATCTCAATCCCACCATCTAATTGTCGTAAAACATAACTGATATCATAAGCATCAATTACCCCATTTTTATTTAAATCGCCTTTTTCAACATAGCCATTAAAGTCACTGTCCACAGATTCTAAGCCTGTATAGTTTCGATAACTCATTGCATCATTTTCATCAATCGTTCCATCGTTAGTAATGTCTCCATGTAAGATTCCTTCTGTTCCTGGTTGTTTGTAAAAGAGCATCTCACGACCAGAGCCAAAATTACCCACCGATTTTAATACCTTCATTTCAACAAAACGATACGCTTGGTCCTTCGTTTCAATGGTTTTTGTCAAAGCATCTTGCTTCCAGTTAATAGGTTCTGAAAACTCTGTCCAATTAGCTCCATCTTTCGACGTCCGATACTGGAGTTGCAAAATATTTCCGTTGCCGGCATTGTCTCTTGGCAAGTATTCAATTTTATCCATTTGATACTCCGCACCAAGATCAAATTTTAAAGTCAAGAAATTCCCATCACTTGGATTAGCGATGCCAGTTGACCAGTTCGTATGCCAGCCTGTACTTAAATCTTTATCTGTTAATTTCTTCAATTCTGCACCCGGTTGTTCTGGTAAATTACTTGTTGCTTTGACTTGATTAATTGTTTCTTTATAGGGATCATCTTGTGTTTTTCCTTTAATCGGTTCACTCCATTCAGAGACCCCGTTTTTTCCAACAGCTCGAACTCGAAAAGTATGTTCGCTTAGGAAGGAAAATCCATCAAATGTTGCTGTATTCGTTTGAATATTTCCGAAAACAGTCCCGTCACGCTCTACTTCATAGCTTGTTGCCTCAGTTACTTGATCCCATTGAAGAGTCAAAGAAGATGGCGTTGTTTTTTCTTCATTGATTGCGACATTTGCCGGAATAGTTAACTGGTCATCGACCGTTGTATTTCCTCCGTCAACCGTTCCTTTATTAATGAAACCTTTGACAGTTATTTGAACATCTTTGGCGGTCACAGATTGTTTCGCTAGTTTTACTGATAACGCTGATTGGTTCAGTTTTTCTCCTGAAGCTTCAGAAAGATACTGATTCACTTGGAATTCTTTATCAAAATAATATAGATTTGTGCCAGCCAAAAATTCTTCTTTATTAGCTGCTTGTTTCAAGGTTACTTCTGTTCCCCCCACCATTGCTGTTACGCTTTCGGGCGCTTCTGAAGCTAACAAATCAAGCGTGGTGCTTCGTTCATCAACAAAGTCTTTATAACTTCCTTTTGTCGGTTCGATAGTAACGGTCAGATCCCCTTTTTCGTTTGATTTAGGGCCTTGACTATTTATTTTAGTCGTAGCTGATTGCCCAGCTTCATAACTAGTTGAAATTCCGTCATCTTCATACATATTAAAAGAAGTGGCGCCATTTGGATAAATCAAGAAAGATCGTTGATCTCGTTGGATTTCCTTTGGATTGTTGTTTGGATTCGTCATTGGGATAATACTGCCATCTTTGACGAAAACGGGCACCTTCCACAGCGGTGTTTTTACTCCATTTAAGACACGGCCACCTTGATATTTTTCGCCTGTAAATAAGTCAACCCAGACTTGTTTTTCATCTGGTAAATAGATTCCATCACGGATTGAATTTCCTGCCTCATCTTGATTGCCATTATAAATTGGGGCAACGAGTAAATTGGGTCCCCACATATATTGGTATTGAGAATCTTTTGTATATGCTGTTCCTTCATTAGGAAATTCTAAAGCCATGGCCCGTACCATTGGTAGTCCATCAACTGATTCCTTGGCAATACTGTAGTTATAAGGCATCATCATTGATTTTAATTTTAGATACGCTCGGTTCAAATCTGTGGCTTCTTGATCAAAAGCAAATGGCGTTTTTGGATTGGAGCCCCAGCCGTCCATATTTAGCTGCACTGGTGTAAAAGTTTTCCATTGGAAATCACGTATGTTGACCTCTTTATTTTTTCCACCAAAAATTCCATCCATATCTGAACCGACATTTGGTTGTCCAGACAACGAAGTCCCGATATATGTTGGGATATGGAAGCGAATATATTCCCATTGACCACCCGTTTGATCGCCTGTCCAAATACCAGCGTGCCGTTGGGTTCCGGCCCAACCATCTAATGAAACAATCATCGGACGAACTGCGCCGTCTGTTTCTTTTACAAAAACATTCGCGGCATCTTCTACACCATTTAAGCCAAAGGAATACCCATACCCGACCCACGCCACGTCAGTTTTGAGAGCTTTAACACCAGCGACACTAACTTCTTTCGCAATATCCCGTTCTCCTTTTTTAGGATTTTTAGGATCCGCTGGATGGAGATTAGATTGGGTCCACAGCCCCACTTCAACACCATTGGCTTGAGCATACTCTGTAAATTCTTTTAAGTTTTGTACATCGCCGTCCAATGAATCTGTTTGGCCATAGCCAGCACCGTAACCGTCATTTGGCAAGAACCACCCTAACGGCATATCGTTTTTCTTATATCGATCAATAACTGCGCGTGCAGAAAATTGATAATTCTCTTTTTCTCCATTTAAAGATTCTAGCGTGCCATTTAAGTTTCCTAGATCGCCTGGTTGGTATTCTTTGTAAAAATTACCATCTTCAAACTTAACTGCTCCCGCGGTTCCTTCTGCTACTTTCACCCAATAGTCCCGATTATACGCGTTTAAATGCGCTTCATAGAACCCGTATTCTGGCATCAAAGCTGGTTTCCCGGTTAATTCATAGTAATCTTTTAAAATACCTGCTGAGGAATTATTAAAGAAATAAAAAGCATCAAAATCTGTTCCTTCGTGCGTTGTTGTGGTTGTTTGTGGATCATGACTGCCAAAATCATAGTTGCCAGGTTTCCATGTATTTCGAACAACGCCATACCCTGCAGTTGACCAATAAAATGGGTTAGGCGATGCTACTCCGCCATCTACCCAATTGTTCGTATTGACAATCTGGATAGCTGTTCCTTTATGCGTAAATCGACCATTTTGAGTTCCTCCGCCAAAATAATTTTCTTGACTACTTTGTTTTAACGTTTGTGTAGCTTTATCATTTTTAAAGGATAGCGGAGCGGTTTCTTCTAAAATAACTTGATTCTTTTTCTTGTCTAGAACCTTCATTAAAGCGCTTTCTTTTTCGAATATAATTTTTAAACCATTATTTTCTAGAATAAATTGGTTTCCTGAATCTGTGATGTTCGTTTGCTCAAAGGCTTGTGTGCCATAGTCGGCCATTGTTTTAGCCGTAATTTTCGCAACATGCTTTGGATCATTTGGCGTTGGATATTCTTCAAATTTACCAGTTGGATCTAGATGATAGCGAAAAAGATGGTCGTTTAAAATACTAATTTGTGCTTTTTTTCCAGAAGCATACGTAATGACAAAGTTTTTCTCCGCTTTTTCAATCGACACAATTGCTCCGACTGACGTTGCTGAATCAGCTACGTCTTCTTTTGCTGTTTGCTCTTGCGCATCAACCATTTGAGAATCCATCGTAACAAACGAATGGAACGCCAATACAGACGAACTCACTAATAAAAATGTCAACCAGTGCTTTTTACCGTAAATTTTTTTACCCTGATACTCTTTGTTCATTTTTTCCTCCTTAAAATTGCTCCCCATAGAATAGTTCCGACACAATTACTCACAAAATCCAAAACCCAACAAAGTTTTATCCAGATGAAAAGTCATAATGATTTTCTTAGTTTACTGAGACTGTTAGAAAGTCAGTTTCAGTAACCCCTTCCTAAACACATCCTTTCAATAAATTATTAAATGAAAACAATCCATTTTCATCTTATATAAAAAATTTAGTACAGAATCACAATTTCCAATGAATGCGTTTTCATTTGTTGACTACCAATTTTTCACTTTTTTAATAACATAATTATCGTATGATGGTTTTTTTGTGTTTGTCAACGGTTAATTATAGCAGCCACCATTAACAAGTATTAACCCTTGATAAACCTGTTCATTCACTTATAATGATGATTTTATTGCGAAAATATCCACATCAGAAAAAGAAAGACTTTTTTCAAAAATCTAATACCTGTTGCTCAAATTTAGTCTATTTAAAAATAATCAACACCCTCCTGCTCAGCAAGAGGGTGTTAATTACTCGTTTTTTAGTGATTGATTTGACTTGCTGGTGTGAAAAGCAAACTAATGATTATGCCAACTATCAGTACCGCTAGCAATATAAAAATTAACTTTCCAAACCGGTGATAGGGATTGATCGAAAGCCCAATCCCATAAACTTTCGGAACCCACAAAGGAGGCGTTGGATTATCTTTTTGATCTTTATAGGCTATCTTTAAAATCTGCCACGCAAAATACAACAATGGTAAAACCATAATTACCCCAACTATACCTAGCCATTTTGCTAATGAGTCACTAGTATGCAAAAGACTGATTGTCAGAATTGGTACAAACAAAAGAATAAAGCTAATTGTGGCTCCCACTTGTGCTTGTTTAAGCAGTCGTCTCTCACGGAGAGTAAGATTCGCAAACATTCCATCCATCCTTTCATGGTTTTCAGATTAAATCAACGAATCACTAAAAAACTAAATTAACTGCGAAAATCAATGACCATGCGCCCGCGAATTTTTCCTTGTTCCATTTCTTCAAAAATAGCATTAATTTCTTCTGGTTGGCGTGTTTGACAAACAGGAACAACTTTTCCTTCTGCACCGAATTGGAAAGCTTCGCTTAAATCTTGACGGGTTCCAACTAACGATCCGACTACGTGAATGCCATCAAGAACAAGACGTGGAATAGATAAATCCATTGTCTCAACAGGCAATCCAACGGCGACAACCGTTCCTCCCGCACGGACTGCATCGACTGCGCCATTAAATGCTGATTTAGCTACCGCAGTGACTACTGCTGCATGAACACCGCCAATTTCTTTTTGAAGTTGTGCAGCAAAATCAGGATCTTTAACTGGATTAATTAAAAGATCAGCACCCATTTCTTTCGCAAAAGTTAACTGATTATCATTCACATCAACAGCTACTACTTTTGCATTAAAGACATGCTTGGCATATTGTAAAGCTAGATTACCTAGCCCACCTAATCCTGAAATCATTAGCCATTGACCTGGACGAATCCCAGATTCTTTTATCGCTTTGTAGGTTGTTACCCCTGCACAAGTAATAGAGGAAGCTGGCTCTGATGCTAAATTTTCTGGCACTTTCACTGCATAACCGTCTGTGACGATGCATTCTTCGGCCATGGCACCATCAACTGTATATCCAGCATTTTTTACTGAACGACAAAGCGTTTCTCGACCAGAAGTACAATATTCGCAATGCCCGCAGCCTTCATAAAACCATGCAACAGATGCACGATCACCAATCTTTAAACTAGTAACGTCTTTTCCAACCTCCGTCACAATCCCAATTCCTTCGTGACCTAAGGTACAACCGCTAACATCGCCAAAATCTGCATTCTTAACGTGTAAATCCGTATGACAGACACCACAGACTTCCATTTTCAACCGCGCTTCATTATCTTTCAATGGACGCGATTCTTTTTCAACAATTTTTGTTGTTTTTCCTTTTGCTGCGACAATTGCTTTATACATGGTTCTTTCCTCCTTGTTTCTATTGTGAATCATTGAACAATAATAGTATAATACTACTTTCCAAAATAAGGAACACCAATGACTTGCGTAAATTAACGCTAATTTGACAATTTATCCTTGCTAGACAGCTATTCTTCCCTTATGTCATAGATAATTCATACTGGCATGATTTTTTCTGCATAATTGTCAACTATTTTAAAGGCAGGTTTTACAACCTCATTTTCCCCTTCTTTTTTCCTAAGATATAGCAGACGGTACCTAAAATAACTAGAATTAAAAAGGCCATGAGGTACTTAAGCCAGTGAAGGTTTTTGGCTTTATGATCAACAGAACGCTTATTATACTGATCAGCTTGCTTCTTGTTTATCGTGAAATCCTTTGAGAACGTCCAGTTCCCCTCATGATTTTTCAACTTAATGGTATAGGTATAGTCTCCAGGTTTAAACGAATCTTTCAGTAAAATAGGTAGGTCAAACCTTGTGTTTGGTGCAAAACTAAGATTATTTTTCTTTTCGTGAATGATCGTTTTGTTTGTTCCTTTTTCTTTAACAAAAAAATCTCCTTCGACTTTTGACAATAACTTCCGCTGTGGATTTTTAATTTCCATCGAAACAGTATTGTGGCGGTTAATTTGCCCAATTTTAACAGAACCACTTTCCAATTTTGCAGGTATGGTCTCTGCTGTTTCATTCACCCGAATAGCAATCGTATGCATATAAACATTTTGAATCCCACCCTTGCTCTGGTCCCCAGCTATCTCTACAGGTCGAATCGTCACTCCACCTAATAAAATTCCTGAGAACAACTTTTCTGGCATCGTTATTTGAAAATCAATCGTTTGTGATTGTTTACCAGGAACACTAATATCCTTCCTATTAGGACTAATCAAATCACTAAGTACCAAACTCATCGATGGATCTTTTTCAAAGCTACTTTTTGTATAGTCAACTATCCCATTACTATTTGTTGTTGCTGTATTTACCTGAACTTTAAATTTTTGAGGGTTCGGCGTAGTATTGGTTATCGTTAATTTGAATGTATCTTTTTGTTTCGGAGTTAATGTCATATCAAAAAAATTACTGGTTTTGTTATTTTGAGTTGCTCCGAAAACGGGTGTGACTGTATACGCATTCGCATTGTCAATTGTTGCTGAACTATTGGTATTAGACGGCTCTGCCCAGGCACGCATCGCTCCACCTAAACAGAGAATAGTCAATATAAAAAGTATCTTTAAAATTCTTTTCAATTTATCTGCCTCGTTTTCTTACATCGTTTTATGTTAAATTCTTAGGCGGGTGCTCCATCGATGGCATTCCAGACGATGGTCCCAGAGTAGGTATTTGCAGCAATACTTTTAGGTATATTTAACGTTGCATTTAAATCGGCTGTCGTGACAGTGTCTGATAAACGGATATCACTTTTATCTAGCGAAATAATGGTTGAAGCATCTGTGGTTAAATCAACGCCCGTAAAGGTACCTTTTTCAGAAGATCCGTCAGGTTTTTTAGTGTCTAAATGAAGTGTCATTCCGTCTAAGCCAGTAACACCTTTTCCTTTATCTTCTAAATTCGCTGTCAGATACCAACCTGTATTCGTTGTCCCACGATTATCATTAATGATAAGTTGCGACTTACTTTGATCTGGTTGCGTATGATCTTGGCCGTCTTTTGTCACCGTCCCAAAGTTAATTTGTGCTAATGGTGTAATGGTTAATCCGCCACCTAAAACCGACACATTCGCTGTGGTATTGGTATTATCAGCCGCATTCACAGTTTGTTGTCCAATTAAAAAGATTCCCGTTCCTAAAGTGACAGTTAAACCAATTATTTTTTTATTCATTATTTTTCCTCTTTTCTTTATAAAGTCCGACGATTAATGTACCTCCGAGTACCACGATTCCTAAAAGCGTCTCTTGAGACGTAATCTCGTTTGTTTTTGGTAAAAAATTAGGTTGTCCTCGTGAAGTTGGCATATCGTTAGTCTGAGGTATAAGCTCATTGGGATGTGGAACAATATCCTCACTCTCTTTCACTATTACCATGACTTTTGTGCCAGCTTGTGCGTCAGTTGTCTTGTCTTCAGCTTGTGCTTGAATTGGCAAACCAAGAATAAAGGCAACAAACAATAAATCATAGATAAACCATTTCACAGCTATTCCCTCTTCCCTTACGGTGTTGCTTCTAAGTTCCAAATTAACTGAGCTTCATATTTATCAGCAGGTGTGACTTTTGAAATAGTTAATGTGGGCAATAATTGTAATTTCGTCAAAACTTTTTTATTTTTGATAGATTGGTTACTTACATCAGCTACTAATTGTTGCTCATCGTTAACCATAATATTTTGCTCAGTTGTTACATAATCGACTGACTTTGGATTTAGCGTGAGATCAAGCCCTGCGTCTTTCCACGCTTGTGTTTTCTGATCATTTAAATTATAGGCTACTTCAAGCTGCCAGCCAGTTGTCCGATTAGGATCCCCCGTATCTTCAATGTTCATCTCACAACTTTTTAATGTCTGTGTTTGATCTTGGCCATTAAATTTTACGTTCTCAAAAGGCATTAGTTGTTCAGATAAGTGATAAAAGTCTAGACGATTAGAGTAATAGTAGGTCCAATCAACGGTAATATTTTCACTAAAACCTACTATTTTAGAGATATCATAAGTAATTCTATAAATGCCCGCTACTTCATCGTTTACCTGCTTAGGCGTATAGCGAATCGTTATCTTACTATAAGGAATGGACTGTCCATCATTATCTGTTGCACTATCAAAAAGACGTTTTGGATCGAAGGGCGTCCCTACAGAAAAGCTGCCGTTATGTGCACCAATATGAGCTGAAGAGGGAATGACTTCTAGTGCAGTCTGCGCCTCTAATCCTAGGTAGTTATAATCAATTTCATATTTACCAACCACTTTTGTATCCACCGCATCTACTGGGACTTTTTGCTCTCCGTCCAGTTTATATATGGTGACACTTACGTCTCGAAAATCACCTTTTTTACCATCTGGTGTTTGTAGGCTAGTCACTTCACTTTCTGGTTGCCATTGAGTATATTGATAAACCGTATCTTGAGATTTAACTTTAATTTGCGCTTGATCAATGTGCACAGCTAAACTTTTCTCATTTGAGTAGCTTTTAGATGTATCATCAACATCAAGAATTCTAAATGTTAATGTGTAATCTCCTGAAGTTGGTAAAGCATCTGCTAAACAGTTAAAACTAACGCAATCATCTGTGACTGGTAAATTTTTTAAATCTTGCTCCCCAATTTTATGAAAATCAGTTTGGGCAGCACCTGAAATTTTTTCTTCAATCTGAACTTTTCTAGTTGTCGGAGCCTTAACGGTTAGTTCTACTGGTATCTTTTGTTGCGGGTGAAATGTTGTTTGACCTTTAACAAAAGCTGCCTTTTCTAAACTTGGCACTTGGTATGGATCTATTGTGACGCGCATATATGTTTTATCTGTGGGCTCTGAAGAATCCGTTCCTGGCGGATTGACTAACGGCAGCCCACAACCATCTTTGCCACTAAACAAATAAGTTGTTAACCCGTTTTGTTGTTGTGAAGAGACATTCACATTGGCCTTAGGATCAACTGTGTGAGTATGAAAATTAACTACGCGCGCAAACCGTTGAGCAACATACCCATCTGTCCAATTAAGCGGATTGTCTTGTCTTTGGTTCATCGTAAACTTTGGTGATAAAAAATCCCCTGGTAACATCGTTTTGCTTTCAGGTATTTCAGGATATTTAGAGGCATCTTGGGTATTGTAATTGGATAATGGATTGTCTTTATCGCCGCTGTCCCATGGCGAGATATAAGAAGACCAAGTAGCCACTTTCCCAGTGATTCCAGTGATAATTTGATGATTCAAATTATTTGGATCTTGCTTTGCTGCTGCCGCTAAACTTGTCGCACGTAACCACATATCCGAACTAAACAATAGCCAATTATGATTAACCGTATTCGTTGTATCTGATTCGTAAGTTCGACCAAAAAAATCTGCCGACAACGAAAATTGATCACTTTCAGTACCATCTGACAAAACATTTGATACTGGTAAGCGATGTTTCGTTAAATTTTTATTGAGGGAATAATCCTTTGAATCGCCATCCTTCATTAAAGTAGCAACATCTAAATCAAAATGAAGTTCAAATTTTATGGCCGATTTGTCAGGTTCATGTCGCCAAATTTCATAAAGTTTAGTAAAAGAAAAATTAATAGTGTCCCCCCGTTCACAAAACATCACCTGATGCTCAGTATCAATTCCGCTATAATCTTGATCAGGATCACCCCATCCCGGTGAACCATCTTCTGAAGAACCGTTAAACGTCCGCATTCCTTTTGTGTTAACAATTGGTATTTGTGTGTTTTTTTGTCCACTAATTGAATAAAAATTTTCTGGATTATCCGCAAAAGCCTTGTCATAAGCCGCTTTAAAATTATCTGCACTTATATTTTCTGGCAAATGAAACATCAGTCCATATTGCATTCCTACAGTACCAAAAGAAAGAAACTTCAATGCTTCTGTATGAGAAGTGTCCACTGTTCCGTATAATTTTACGTGTAATTTTCCTCCAAATGATCCATCAGGACCACCACCACCGTCATGGCTTATCTCCATTCCATAAGGTAAATCAGTTCTCAAATCAATGGCTATCCCTCCCGCTTGATAGAGCGAAGCTGCCTCGCATTTTTGAAAATGCACGCTCAAAAAACAAGAAATCGATACCAATAGTAGACAAGAGTAAAAGAAATAAGCAATGCTTTTTTTTCTTTTGTAGGTTGGCATTTTCATTTTTAATTGTTCGTTGATTTTTTTCATTGCTTACTCACCTTGACCTTTTTTGGAATTAGAAACTAAATAATAATTATTCTAACTACTGCTAGCTTATCAACATTGAAATTGCTTTGCCACACACAATTAATGTATAAGGCTGTACATTAATTGTGATGGCCGCTTCTTATTGCGCTTGTGTTAACATATCAATACAAAAATTTAAAGAAAGTAGACTACAATGAACCTAAATTTTACTTTTGGAGGTCCATAACATGTTTCCATCCTACCTAACGAATGAGCTAGAAATTTTATTTTATATAGTGAAGCGAGCTCATACGTCATTAAATGAAATTTCTTCCAATTTAAAAATTTCAAAAAGAACGGTCAAAGAAAATCTGATAAAAATAAATCAAGAATTCGAGGATACTTATCAAATCCAACATTTTATTGTCTCTAACAATAATGGCATTGTTTGTGTAAATCCAGCGTACCGAAAAAGCGCGGTCGAATACGCCTACACGTTAAAACTCAATCTTTTAAAAAACAATGTACAATTTAATTATTGCGTACAATTGGTCACACATTCTTCCATTGATAAAAACGAATTAATTAAAGTTTTATATATTTCTGAACATTATCTGGTAAAAATCACGAAACAACTGAATAACTTTTTTAAAATTTTTGATATAGTAATCGTTAGTATTAAGGGTATTTATCAATTAACTGGCAATGAATTATCGATTCGAGTGTTTTCTTTCATTTTCCTACAAGATTCCTTTCAAGAATTGGCTTGGCCTTTTTCTAAAATAAGTCTTGAAGAAATAAAAAAAAGTCTACCCGATGAACTTCTTGAACGATCCTATAAAAATGTCCGAATGAAGAAAAGAGCGTTTTATATTTTATATGCGATATTTAAAACTAGAACAAGTGCACAAAACTTCTTAAAGATGCCGCACTCTAAAAACCTGCATTCTTTTTTTATTCTGATCAATCAATACAGTCATGTGACTTTATTTTTTCTTGAACACTCTTTCGCTGACATTCAATGCGAAACAAGAAAAACTGAAATTTTATACTTTAATTTTTTATCTCGCATTTTTATTCCTTATATCTTTTCGGAAAAGCAAACGAAACAAATAGAAAAATTATTTATAGAATCTAACCATCCTTATTGTGTCTTATCAAAAAAATTATTTAAGCAAGTAGCCTACTTACTGACAAATCAGCATGATTATCAATACGTTTACTACCTTTCTATTTTTAATGCTTGGTACTTTTTAACGGAGGGCAATTATTATACTTTTTTAACACTTTATTTACCGCAGCCAGAAATTTGTACTCCGTCAGATGTGGCATACTTTAATCGAATAAAACGAACGGTGGCAAAATTAGTTCACCAAGAAACGCATTTAGAGTTACTCAGTCAACTGCTTTACACATTGTCTGTGTCCGAAAAAAAAGTACAAGTGAGAATCTATTTACAAATTATCAAAGATTTTTATGCAAGTTATTTTATTAAAACACGGTTATCCTCCTTATATAATACAAACGCAATCTCTATTACCGAAGACTTCACAAATGCGGATATCATCATCACAGATTCCTTCGAAAAAGCTACTTCTAATCAAGATATTTTCTACTTAGATTCCATTGAAAATGAAGAAAGTTGGCATGAGCTTACAGAATTTATTCAACAAAAATATATGGCTAAACTTAATGTTGGCTTATGATTGTGAGTTTTCTTAAAAAGAGCAAATTTGAAAAAAAATTTTAGAGGTGTATACTAGCAGAGGAATAATTTTTTAGCTTTTAATAAATTTTTAAAGAAGGAATGTTTTGTGAAATTATCTATCAAAAAATTTTTTGAGGTCTTCTTAGAATCGTCTTGGGCGTATAGTCGTCCTATACTAACTTTTGATACAAGACAGAACTGGTTTGCTCTTGTTCTTAGTATCATTATTGCAAATGCTGTTGGTGCTGTTCTAACAATAGTCTTTCCTTTCGCTTTTGTTTTAGTAAATGTTGGTAGCTTTTTGGGCACTGTAATTTGTGTCTTGCCACGACATGGCTCTCCACAAAGAAGTGCCATAGATGGTATTTTAATGATTTTTCTTGGTGCCAGTCTGGGGATACTTTTACAGTCGTCAAGTATATTCATTATTTTATTATTCGTCCTTGGTTTGTATTTTTCAGGGATTGTAAGAAACTTTAGTATTGGTCTGTATATTCGATGTCTCTTTGGGACCATTTCTTTACTAGCTGGTGCGCAATTAAAAGGCAATTTGTCTATTGGTCAAACTTTTGAAGGTCTGGGTGCAATAATTTTAGGTATGTCCATCCTTTGTTTGTTCTATTGTCTTTATTCTAAGCCGCAAAATAATGAAGCACGAAAATTAGTAGCCGATTTATATGAACAATTATATTTATTAGCACAAGGAAAACCCGCACGCTATGTCCATTTCAGAATAAAAGTACGCGAATCTGTTGAAACGATGCCATGGGTCAATCATCAAAAAACACCATGGATTTATCCCTTGGTTTCACAAGCAGATGCAATTGCAGGCTCGTTAGATTCAACCAATGCAGCTGAAAATCTTCCTGCTTTAAAAGCAATTCTACTCTTTTTAAAAGGAGAACAATTAACCCTGCCTCTTCAAGAATTTGCTTCAGCAAACACCGAAATAAAATCAGCAATCCTTTTGATACAAAACAAACAAACCTCTAAAAAAATCTCATTTAAATCTTTCTTACCCACAAAAGAAGGACTTGCAGAAGCCAAAGAGATCCTTCATTCTTACAAAGGCAGCTCTGCTAGATTCGCAATTCGTTTAGCTTTAACAGGTTTAGTGTGTCATTTTTGTTCGCTTATACTTAATTACATGTACCCTTTGCCTTTAGCTAATCACGAATTCTGGGTAGTTATTTCTGGTTGTTTAATGGTTATGCCAGGTTATCATGGTACACTCGGTAAAATCACTTCAAGAACTATTGGTTCTATTTTAGGTGGTTGTTTAGGCATCTTTTTGTCTCAATTAATTGCTAACTTAACAAACCTAAATCCTTTATGGCCAATGCTATTGTCTTGTTTGCTAGTTATATTGTATGAAAGCGTCCGTAAATTAAGTCAAGCATTTCTAATGCTAAGTGTGACCACTTGGTTAACTTTCACATTAGGTGGTAGTTCTGCAGGCTATACAAGAGTTTTTGATGTAATTATTGGTGCGCTGATTGCTTTTGTTATGTTTTTTATTTTCCCAACATGGCATAGTCAAGTATTACGTAAAAATATCAATAGTTGGTCAAAAACGATCAGCTCTATTTTGCTAGCGTTAATCAATGAAGAGACCACGTTACCAAGTGATGCTTGGGTACTAGCTTATCGAGTACAACGTAGAGTAAACTATTCTATTCAAGAAATTGTTCTTGAATCTCCTATTTATAGTAACGATGCCTCTGCTGAAAGCTTAATGCAACAAAAACAACTAAATGATCAACTGTTGGAAATGCAAACTGCTATGGAAGAGCTTCTTTTAGAACTTATGAAAACACAACACTACTTAAAAAAATTAACGCCAGTTAGGCCGGACACACTAAACACTGAGTTATTTAACTATTCACAGCAAATACTTTCACTCACGAATCCCAAAAATAATCGACTAATCAACCAGTCCAAACAATCCATTTATTTTCCTCAAATTGAACAATCACTGGTAATCTTAAAAAATTCTACAGCTAATTTCTTTTTAGCAAATATCAAATGATTAAATAGACAAAAAGCCTAGGAAAAATCCAAAGGGAATTTTTCCTAGGCTTAAAAGTTAATAAACTACTGGCAGAGTAATCAATGAAAACAACCGACCTAATCGAGCAGAAAACTTGGTTTTTGTAACGGAATACCCCTGTCCTGACTCCGTTACACCGACTCAATTTTATAAATTTATCTGTCTAACATTCACAAAAAACTTTTTTTCAGTTTCTGTGAGGATATCATTCATTCGGCCAGATTTAAATCCTTCTAAGTCAAAAGTTACATAATTAAATCCTTGTTTTTTAAGATAATCTGCAATTTTTTCTCTGTTTTCTAATAACAGAGAAAGTTTGTCTTCTGGAATTTCAATCCGTGCTAAATCATGATGTGCTCTGACACGGACAATTGGAAAACCTATTTCCCGTAAATATTTTTCACTAGCAAATACTTGATCAATAGCTGAGCGTGTTAACTTAATGCCATAAGGAATTCTTGAAGCAATGCTACATGAGGCAACTTTACTCCAATTGGAAATACCTGCGTCTTTAGCAAGTTGACGTATTTCAATTTTATATAATTTAGCTTGTTGTAGCGGACTGATGACCCCTTCTTGATCTCTTGCTCTTAATCCAGGACGAAAGTCAGTATTATCATCCATAATCATCCCATCGGCCAGAACATCAAATCCCTCTTTCTGAATAGCCGAACGAATAGTTTTATATAATAATTTTTTACTGTAGAACCAGCTATTAGGGTTATTTGCAACAATTCTATCATCCGCTAATTCGCTCATTTCAAGGCCTAACACATTTGCTCCCAACCCATTAGCTAAATCAACCGCTTTATCAAACTCATCATCAGAAAATAATTCTGAATTTACAACAACCGCAAGTACATTTTCAGCACCTAAAGTGTCCAAAGCTTTTTTTAGCAAGTAAGAGCTATCAATTCCACCTGAATATGCAACAGCCAACTTATCCATTTTTTGTAATTCGCGAACTAAATTTTGTTCTTTCGTTTTCATGACAGACATTTAAACCATCTCCTATTGATTTTCTTTTACATAATTAATTATAGACATCTCCACATTAGAAAAAATCACGATTCATAGTATCAATTATTGTCAATATTTGTACACTTAATACCGTTTTAAATGTTGTAACAAGTTAGCATTGGCTTCTATCTCTTCCTTTGAGTACCTTGTGACAGCCGAATCAAACAATAAAATGGAATCAGCTTCCTCGCAAATACTCAAATAGTCATGGGTGGAAAGGATAATTGTTTTACCAAGTTGATGCAGATTTTTTATTATCTTTTTAAATAATTTTTCCGATTCTTTTGTCAACCCAGCAAACGGCTCATCTAATAAATACACGTCTGGATTCATTACTAACAGACTAGCAAAAGCCACTTTTTTCTTTTCTCCTCCCGATAATTGATAAGGCACTTGATTGCTTAAATGGGTAATTTTTAATAAATTCAAACAATCATTAATTCTTTTTGCTGTTTCATGCTCGGATAGTTGGAGCTGTCTAGGGCCAAATGCCAATTCGTCATAAACTGTTGCATTAAATAATTGTGTGTCCGTCTCTTGAAATAATATACCCAAATGAGCATAATACTTTTTTTTATGAATAGGGTCTTTTTTCCAGGCCGTTAATGATTGTTCCATAAAATAAATCGTTCCCTCGGAAGGTTTTAAAAAACCTGCGAGCAAATTTAAAAAAGTGGATTTTCCACTGCCGTTATCTCCCATCAAAACCAGATATTCTCCTCTGGCTATTTCCAAATTACAAGGCGAAAAAACAGGCTTCGTTTGATAGCGATAAACCAAATGATTTACTCGATACATATTAGTTCCTCCCTAAATAAAGCAACCCCCCGAAAAATAAAAGATAGGCAATACTAACCAAAAAATCTTTCGTTTTTAATGGTTGCTTTACTCGATAATATTGACCAGTATATCCTCTTGCTTCCATCACCATGTCCAACTTTTTCCCATACGTAAAAGATTTTAAAGAGATAAGACTGATTAAATTACTACCCGTACTCAACTGGATATTCCCACCAACTGCTCTAGCTTCTACAGCGGCAAGCAGTTGGATTAAGAGATTTCCAAAGAAAAAGATATATTTAATCGTAATATCTAATTGTAAAAGTATTATATTCGGAAAATGAAAGATTTTTAATGCTGCTATAAATTGATTCATGTTGGTTGTTTCCATATATTGACTAATCACTATGGCTAAAAAAAACAAATGAACAATAAATAATAAACTAAATTGACCTAAAAAAAAGATCGGTAAATAGATAATCAGCGGCATCAAAATGAGGATACTAGCTTTTTTGACAATGTTTCGTAGAATAGTTGGTTTTTCAACTAAAAGTAACATGCCTAGGTAGATGCCTAAGAGCCACAAAACAAGAACTTTTTGTGCTGTGCTGATTAAAACAATTAGTAAAAAAGTACTGATCAGTTGAATTGCTGGGTGTATATCACTGAGAATAGTCTTATTGCGTTTCCCACTCACCTGAAATTTATTTAATAAAAAAAGGATTCCTTTTCGATTTTTAAGCATAAAGGTTTCTTTTTTATTAGGTTCAAAGGACGTGGAAGATTCTTTCATCCATTCAGGCATCAACTTTGCCTTCTTCCATTAAATAAACGAAAAATGAGTAAAAAAACGATTATGGCTGTTACGCCACTTAAAATATACCCAAGTGCTAATGGCAGTCCTGGAATAAAGTAATCACTGAAAAGTGCATGAAATGAAAAACCATTCACCATACCTTTTGGTTGTACTGCAGGTAAATGATTCTGTTTTAAATTCTTGACTAATTCAGATAAATCCCATTCACCCCAAGCAGTGGCATGATCAATCAAACCTAATGGACATAAAATTACCATAACCAATAACAGTCTCTTTAATCGCAACAACGGAGTCCTTTTCTTCTTTTCTTCGATAAAAATTGCATCTTTTGACACACTTTTTACAAAATTATAGACACACACGGTGAAGAGACCTTCAACAATTCCTATTACTAACAGATGGACACTCATCATTGCTGGTATAGTTATAGAAAGACCATATGGGTTATAAAGTGGCGTACCATTCGCTTCATGGAATAGTAAGGGTTGGATACCTAATAATACAGAAGTAGAAAATGCCGCCACATTTACACCAAGATACCCAGCTAAGAAAAGACCCATTGTTTCAAATTTTTTTACACGCGTAACTAGCTTATAAACTCCATATCCCACGAATGGCATCACAAACGCCATAGAAAAGGCGTTTGCACCAAAAGCCAATATACCACCATCACCAAATAAACAAGCCTGTAATAGTAAAGCCACCGAAACAGACAGCGTCGCGGCCCAAGGTCCCATCAATAATGCGATGAGAACAGCCCCAACAGCGTGCGCAGTTGTTCCACCAGGTACTGGCAAATTAAACATCATTATTAAAAATGACAAGGAGGAGGAAATCCCTAACATGGTCCCTGTATCCTTTTTTAATTTAATTTGAACGTCAACTTTTTTTACAGCGCGGTACCAGACGGGTACCATAATCGCGCCCATCACTGCGCAAGTTTGTGGGCTTAAATAATTTTCTGGAATATGCATGTTCGTCAGACTCCTATCTTATCGATCAATATAATCAGCTAAATAACTTTGATCGTAAATCACAATTTTTTGTTTTTTGATATCGATGACTTTTTCCTCTTTTAAATCATGGATAATTCGGTTTACGCTATTTCTCGTTGAAATCCCGCAAAACCCCGCAATATCCTCATTAGTTACTTGAAAATCAATTAATATTCCTTCCTCTGTCTGTACACCAAACAAATCAATTAATTGGTAAATAAAAGTACAAACAGCCCCTTTCTTACCATTCATTGTCATATTCTGTAAGGAACTAATACTCTCCGATAATTTTGCTCGGTAGTAATCCCGTACATAATCTTGAAGAACAGCATCTTCTCTAACATATTCCCAAAATACAGTCCTTGGTATCCGATAAAAGCTAGCCTCTTCCGACTCAATGCGGATATTAAAAGGAGCAGATGTATAATTTGATACTTCATCACGTAACAATGAAATAATGTCAGGAGACACAATATACGACAGATTAAATTCTCGTCCATCCTTTAAAATAATACTCGTCTTAACGACCCCTTTCTTTAATACATAGGTGTACGCTTCCTCCAATCCATGATAAGCGAGATAAGTATGGCGTTTTTTTTTGATAATCGGTGTCTTCTTTCTATCTAAGAAAGCTGTAAGATAATCTGACTCCATAATTGTCACTCCTTTGACTAAGTTTCTGTTTGATTCGTTAACTATTATAAACACTCTCACCAACCTTTTGTTAGCAAATGTTACCCACAATAAGGACTGTGTGATTCCTAAATTTCATTATACTTAGTCTCGTAAAATATTACTTAGGAGATGATTGCTATGGTAGAAATTAACCTACCTTATGACAAGAAAATGATTACTGCAAGAATTCCCGATAAAAATTTTATTGGGCTTCTCGAATCAAAAGCTGAACATTTTTCAAATCCATATACTGAGAAAGAAACAGTCGAAAAATCGCTGGACAATCCTATTGGAAGCCTTCCATTAGAAGAATTAGCTAAGGGTAAAAAAGACATTGTCCTCATTAGTTCCGATCACACACGTCCCGTTCCTTCACATATTATCACCCCAATTATTTTGCGTAGAATTCGTTCAGTGAACAAAACAGCTAGAATCCGGATTTTAGTTGCTACAGGCTTTCATCGCCCTTCTACACGAGAAGAACTGATTAGCAAATATGGTAAAGCGATTGTAGAGAATGAAGAAATCGTTATGCATATCTCTACTGATGATTCCTCAATGGTCAAAATCGGTCAACTACCTTCAGGGGGCGATTGTATCATTAATCGCATTGCAGCAGAAGCAGATTTACTGCTGGCCGAAGGGTTTATTGAATCACACTTTTTTGCAGGATTTTCTGGTGGACGTAAATCTGTTTTACCTGGAATTGCTTCTTATAAAACCATCATGGCTAACCATTCTGGAGAATTTATTGATTCCTCCAACTCACGGACAGGAAATTTAACGGATAATCCGATTCATAATGACATGGTCTACGCTGCCGCTAAAGCGAATCTAGCTTTTATTGTTAATGTCGTTTTAGATGGTGACAAAAAAATTATTGGTTCCTTTGCAGGCGATATGGTTGAAGCGCATAAAGTTGGTTGTAACTTTGTAAAAGAAATTGCCCGTGTCAAAAAAATTCCTTGCGACATTGCGGTTTCAACGAATGGCGGATTTCCACTTGATCAAAACATTTATCAAGCAGTTAAAGGGATGACCGCTGCAGAAGCAACCAATAAAGACGGCGGTGTCATTATTATGGTCGCTGGGTGTCGTGATGGTCACGGTGGTGAAGGTTTTTATGAAAATATTGCCAATGTTAAAAATCCAAACGAATTTTTAGAAGCAGCCATCCATACACCACGATTAGAAACCGTGCCAGATCAATGGACTTCGCAAATTTTAGCGCGAATTTTAGTTCATCATCATATAATTTTTGTTTCAGATCTTGTTGATCCTGAGCTTATCACTTCGATGCATATGGAAATAGCAAAAACGTTTGATGAAGCGTTAGAGCGAGCATTTGAAAGAGAAGGTCTAAATGCAAAAGTGACTGTGATTCGAGATGGCTTGTCTGTCATTGTAGAATAATGATCCTTGAGAAATCAGGAATAAGGAGCGTTGTATTATGCAACCGAAAGAAATTTTAGGAGCTTTTAAAGAGGGAAAATTATCTTTAGAAGAAGCAACAAACAAATTAAATGGCTTTTGCGAATTAGACTTTGCAAAAATTGATACGCAGCGTAAAGAAAGAACTGGTTATCCAGAAGTCGTTTATGGGGAAGGGAAAACAATTGAGCAACTCATCAAAATTATCAATAGCTTAAGAAAAGAAAACAATACAATTTTAGTTACTCGCGTTTCACAACAAAAAGCCCAGCCTTTAGAGTCGAACTTTCCTCATGGAACCTACTATGAACTTGCACGTTGTTTCGTTATCAACCAAATGGAGACTACAACAAAAAACTATATTGCGATAGTTACTGCTGGAACGTCAGACATGTCCGTTGCTGAAGAAGCAGCAATCACTGCAGAAACTTTCGGGAATCAAATAAAACGTATCTATGATGTAGGCGTTTCTGGCATTCATCGTTTGTTCGCTCACCTAGATGAGATTCAACAGGCTTCGGTGGTTATTGTGATTGCAGGTATGGAAGGCGCACTAGTGTCCGTGCTAGGCGGACTAGTTAGCGTGCCAGTGATTGCCGTCCCTACTAGCATAGGCTACGGCAGCAATTTCCAAGGACTGACTGCTCTTTTAGGAATGCTAAATAGTTGTTCCTCTGGCGTTAGTGTAGTCAACATAGATAACGGGTTTGGTGCCGCTTATAATGCAAGTATGATTAATCAAATAAAGGAGTCTTCACTATGAAAAGCTTATTTTTAGAACCATTTTCTGGTCTTAGTGGTGATATGTTAAATGGATTGTTGCTTGACTTAGGCGGGGATTTAAACAAACTGTTAATCGAATTAAAAAAACTTCCCATCGATGGGTTCACCATTCAAGCCCAACGAATTGCTAAAAGTTGTATTTACGGAACAGATTTCGATGTTCTCCTACAACATGGAAAAAAGGATTACGGTATAAAACACAGTCTCTCTCCTCACCACGAAAATGAACATCATGAAACGAAAGAACATGCACATCATCATAGCCATTCTAGAAATTTAAAAGATATTTATACATTAATTGAAAAAAGCGACTTGTCCAATTTTGTAAAAAAACATAGTAAAAATGTTTTCTATGACATTGCAAAAGCTGAAGCTGCTGTTCATCAACAAACAATTGACACTATTCATTTTCATGAAGTCGGAGCAATTGATTCAATTGTTGACATCGTTGGCTTTTTTATCCTATGGGAACAGTTAGAGATTGAACAAGTCTATTCAACGCCAATTACAGATGGAAGTGGTACTATCACAATTGCCCATGGAGTCATGCCAATACCAGTTCCCGCGGTGATGGAATTACGTAAAGAAACAAATTTAATCATTCAACAAGACTTTGAGATAAAAACTGAACTTGTCACACCGACTGGCTTAGCTATTTTTAAAGAACTTAGTCCTCTATTTGTCGCACCAGAACAACGATTAATTGAAAAAATAGGTTACGGATTTGGCAAACGGGAAACAGGCAAGTTCAATGCCCTCAGAGGATCAATCTTTACTGAAACACATAGTAAAAAAAAGAGGACAGAACACCATGACCAAGTTTTAAAAATTGAAACAAATATAGACAATCAAACACCTGAACAGTTAGGTTACGTAATGGATCTATTATTGGAGCATGGTGCTCTAGATGTTTTTTTCACGCCCATTCATATGAAAAAAAACCGAAGTGCCATTCTATTAACGGTTTTAACAACAACAGAGGAAAAAGAATATTTTACAGAACTACTCTTTAAACATACTTCTACAATTGGTATGCGTTTTCAAACAATGGAACGTAGTGTGATGGACCGTTCTTTCAAAATCTTGGAAACACCTTTTGGTAAGGTCCATATTAAAAAAAATCATTATCATGGCCTATTGAAAGAGTCTATTGAATACCAAGATTGTGAACGAATTGCTAAACAATATAATTTTACAATTGAGGAAGTCTATCGCCTCGTCCAAACATTAAATAACAAAACTATTGATTAAAGGAGCTTTATCTTATGTTTCATCATATCTTATCAGAATTTATGGGAACTGCATTAATGATCGTATTTGGGGTAGGTGTTCACTGCGACGATGTCCTAAAACGAACAAAATACGCTGGTTCTGGTCACATGTTTGCAATCACTACTTGGGCTTTTGGAATCTCTGTTGTTCTGTTCGTCTTTGGCGGAGTCTGTATTAATCCAGCAATGGCCCTCGCTCAAGCTATTTTAGGAATGATTCCATGGTCTTACTTCATTCCCTATGTCATCGCTGAAATGTTAGGCGGCATTTGTGGCGCCGTCATTGTTTATATTATGTATGCTGATCATTTCAAGCTATCCGCCGATAGTGTCGATCCAATCGCTATTCGTAATATTTTTTCTACAAATCCGAACCAACGAAATTTACCAAGAAACTATTTTGTTGAAACTTTTGCAACATTCATTTTTTTAACATCTATTTTAGCGATTGCACATTCCTACGAAACACAACTACCCATTGCTGTTGGCTTGCTTGTTTGGGCAATCGGCATGGGGCTAGGTGGTACTACAGGATTCGCAATGAATCAAGCACGTGATTTAGGTCCTCGTATCGCCTATCAACTTTTACCAATCAAAAATAAAACCAATAATGATTGGCAATATGGGTTGATTGTTCCCGGAACTGCACCGTTTTTAGGAGCCATTTTTGCGACACTTTTCGTAAAATTTTTCTTAAAATTCTAATAAACCACTAAATTTCTAAAACAAAAAAATATATAAAATAGAAGCTAGTCTCTAAATTTCTTCTATTTTATATATTTTTATTTTAATCACAAGATTTTTTCTGTGTCTTAGAGAGTAAGAATTTAATTTATTAGCTTTTTCGTCATCGATTTTCTGCAAAAGCCAGTTCACTATAACACTTAGAGTCTTTTTTGGTGATTGTTCAGTAAGTTAATCCTGGATTGAAAACACCTAATAAAACGCCAACGAGAGAAATAACAACTAAAATAAGCATCGTCCAAATAGCGGAAACATGTTTTTTTGACATTAACCACCAACAAAACAAGGTAACAAGTATCGTTAATAATCCTGGATAAATACTGTCAATTTTATCTTGCAGTTTAAGGAAAACTTTTCCGTCAGCACCTATTAATTTAAGAGAAGTAGTTACATTTACCCAAGATGCAAGGACCCCACCAACAACCATACTACCGATAACTCCGATAGCAACTCTAACGGCGGCTCCTTCTTTCCCAACTAAGAAACTTACTGCTTTATCGCCAAAATGATAGCCTCTAAAATACAAAAAGCGTTGGCCAAAATAGGAAATTAACGTCCAAACAATAATATAAAATATGGCACCAATTGGCGAACCGCCCGTGGACATTCCTAAGGAAATTCCTAACAAGATAGGAATCAAGGTACCATCAACTAATGAATCACCAATCCCTGCAATTGGTCCCATTAATCCTGCCCTCATATCATTAATGGTTTCTCCATCAATTTCATTCTTACTTGCTCTAGCCTCTTCCATACTAGCAGTCACACCAACAATGACCGTTCCAAGCATTGGATTTGTGTTAAAAAAAGCTGTATATGCTTGAATGGCTTTCACTTGGTCTTCATGTTTTGGATAAAGTTTTTTGATAATAGGAAGCATTGAAGAAAGATAGCCGAAGGTTTGCATATGCTGTTGTGAAAAACAAGTTAACGCTCCCCAAAACCATAAATGAAAAGAATGCTTTAACGTTTTTTGGTCTAATTTATTGGCTTTCAACTCTTCCATCTCATATGTCCTCCTCTTCGTCATCATTCGTTAGACTTCCTGTTGAATCAACCAGTTTAGTATTGTTTTTAATCAAAGCAATTTTATAAAAAATTACAGCAAAAAGAAGCGCAATAATCGTTATTGAGACTAAATTGAGTTTTAATGAAGCAGCTAATGTGAACCCTACAAAAAAAGGGACAAAATCAATGTTCTTATTAACAATTTGACGTAACAAAATTGCAATTCCCACACACGGAAGCATGCCACCTACAGTAAAAAGCGTTTTCATTGCAAGACCATCCATAGGTAATGCATCTCTCATTGCTGTAACAGCCGTAGCCCCAAAATAGGTTAAAATCACGGTTGGCAAAAAGGAAAAAAGTAGATGAGAAATCCACGGCCAACCAAAATTAATGGCATATAAATGATCAAGCTTGCCTTTTTTTATATCTTTCCAACCAAACGATTGCCAAACTAAATTTAACGCAGCAACAGAATAAAATAATACCGTTCCGATCGTTCCAACTAATGTGCCGACCGATTTAGCCAGGTCGGCTGCAGAGCCGCCAAGTGGATCTAACCCTTTGGTCGAAATCGCCACCATCGCCAAAGGAATCCCGATATATGAAATTGCCCGCACGTCAGCAGACACTGTGCCTCCAGGTGTGACTAAAGCAATGTAAACTAATTGCATCGCTACGCCACAAGCGATTCCTAATTTTAAATCTCCTAAAATAATGCCACAAACTAATCCGCCGACTAAAGGACGCCCAATCGTATAATTTCCCACCGCTTGTCCAGCCATACAAGAATTTGAACACAGACAAGCAAATAGGCCTAAAATAGCCGCTTGTATCCAGTTGATTGTCATAATACTACTCTCCTCTTTTCAAAACTTCTAGAATCAGTAACCAAATTTAGCTTTAAAATGCGCCCAAGAACCAATTCGTTGATCAGGTAACAAGGCAAAATCCACTTTGTAACCAGCCTTTTCAATTTCTTCAAAAGCCGCTGCTTCTTCTGCTGTAAAGGATTGGTTATCCCCTAATTTAATTGTCCCTTCGCGGTCATTCCCCGGTCCAACATTAATCATTTTTACTTCACTTGGAACAAAATGCCAATCTACCAAAATTTTTTTCATATCCAAAGGGCTCTTTGTAATCAAAAAGTATTTTGACTTAGACGCTAATACTTTATCCTTTACATCAAAAAAATGCGCCATTGTCCAAATAAAGGTTTTTTTATCTTGTGCAGCTGCTTTATATGCTTCCTTTAAAATAGGGTTACTTGCTGCTTTGTCATTCACAGCTATAATGCCATCACAAGGCATTTCTTTAGTCCAACGTAAAGTAATTAAGCCATGAATCATTCGATCATCGATTCGAACAAAAGAAATTGACATGTTCATCTTCTCCTTTAGATATCCTCTTCAGTTACATCGTCTTCAGTTACAGTTAACTCTCTAATACCATAACAAGCATCTGCTACTATCATTTTTTTCAAATCAGATAATTCACTAGTTTCTTTCAATAGAAGCGCATTTAAAGCCATTGGAAAATTCACTCCTCCAACAATCAGAGAATTTTCTAGCATTTTTTGCTTATCTAATACTTTACAAATAGTAGCAAGTGGACTTCCGCCTACAATATCAGCCAAAACGATTAGCCTCGTTTCCTGCGGTAATTTTTCAACCTCACAAAGAAACCGCTTACCAAAATTATCGGTAGATTCACCAGGTTGTAAGCCAAACACTCTGACTGTCTCTATCTCCTCGCCAGCAAACATTCCTAATGAATTTTTTAATCCTCTAGCAAAATCGCCATGACTGACCAGAACTAAATAAGTCATTTCCTCTCTCCTTTCTTAACATTTCCACTTCAAAATTTTTTAAATCACCTCTTTTTAAGAGTCCATAATACAACTTTTATAAAATGAAAATATTTGCTTCGTTCGCCTCACACTCCTTTGATAGCATGAATGTTTAACAACAGTACCTTTCTAAAATTAAAGTCATTCACTAAAAAAGTTCTAATGAATTTGGCTGTTGTAGCTTGATGACAAGGAACAATGACTTTCTTTATCCATAAAAACATTTAGTTGATTACGCTTAAAAAAATAAATAATATAGCAATTTCCAAAAAAATTTACGTTTGAATAGTCCCTTTTCTAAATTTATTGATTCATTTTTTCAACTATTAGGTTAGCAAAGTCCCAACACACATTCCACCCACAATAGGTGTACATAGTTGTACATTATTCGGAGTTAATCAACTCATTTAAGCTATGGTAAAATAACTATATATCACTCCAATTTTCTAATTATATAGGTCATTCCAGGTCATCCTCTTTTGGATACAACAAAATGAACTTATATCGAATCTATGGTTTTATGCTCTTGATAAATTAAAAAGTAAAGTAGGGATATTTATATGTCAGCAAAAGAAAAAACGATGAAATATGGATTGGTAGGCCTCTTTTTAGGGATATTGTTATTAGCTCATCTAGATTTATTAGCTGAAAATCTTAGTTATCTTCTCTTAGGATTATTACTTTTACTTGTTGCATATCTAATCTTGGTAAAAAAATTTTATTTTTTCTCAAACTTGATTCCTAAAAATACTACTGATATAAAT
This sequence comes from Enterococcus sp. DIV1328a, assembly GCF_050536905.1. NCBI lineage: Bacteria > Bacillati > Bacillota > Bacilli > Lactobacillales > Enterococcaceae > Enterococcus > Enterococcus sp. DIV1328a. The sequence continues at coordinate 1,557,979 of NZ_CP172912.1, forward strand.
TTAGGTAAAAAATATGGTACGGCTTCTGGCATCGGCAGTTTAGTTATCGGCATTATTTTAATAATTCTGGGACTATTTTTATAGAAAAATAATTACTAAAATAAAACAAGCAGCGAAACCATAAAAAGTACACGAGTTCTTTTCTCGTGTACTTTTTATGGTTACCTGTATAGCCTTCAATTTGTTCCTTTGTTACTTCTTTTTCTTAATAATGCTCTTTACAGTGCCACATTAAAACAGCAATAAAAATTAATGAAGGGGAATTTAACTCAAATACCAATGATTATTATTTAAGACCGCTTTCTCAAATAACCCTCATTGATTACGTACTAATCGTGATAGACTCCTCGTTGCCATTTATCTAAAAATTCATCGAAAAAGTGCGCATCTTGTTGTTCTGGATGTTGTTTTTCAACTTGATTAATTTTTTCAATTAGTTGTTCGTTGTCTTCTGTTGGATGATAGTGTGCTTCAATAAAGGCCGCAGCGATATCACAGATCAAGAATTCTCCTGTTATTTTCCCACCGAAACCAATAACATTTGCGTTCAATTCCTCTTTCGCATACAACGCTGTAGTCATATCGCGAACTAAAGCAGAACGGATACCCGGCACTTTGTTAACCGCATTGTTAATTCCAACGCCTGTTCCGCAAATACATATACCCAAATCAGCCTGATTGCTCATTACGGCTTCTCCCACTTTTTTTCCGAAAATAGGATAGTGAGTTCGAGTAAAATCATACGTGCCTACATCTAAAATTTCATATCCCTTTGCTTTCAAAAAATCAGAAACTGCTATTTTGGTATCCGTCACAATATGATCACAACCAATGGCAATTTTCATAAAAACACTTCCTTTCTATTATTTGTTAAGCCATTTTATTTAACATATCTACACGTATTTGATGACGCCCGCCTGCATAATGACCTGTTAAGAATTCTTTTATTATGTTTTTGGCTAGTTCCGTTCCAACAATTTTTGCGCCCACCGTGATCATCCGAGCATTGTTGTGTTCTCGCGCCATATATGCAGAACGCTCATCTGACAACTCAGCGACAATCATTCCTTTAATTTTAGCAGCAGTCATAAAACTACCTGCCCCATAACCATCAAAAATGATTCCTAAACTTTCAGTATCCTTTAAAACTTCATGAGCCACAGCAAGCGTTGCTTCTATAAAGTCTTCCGAAGCACTTTCACTTTTATCGATTACCTCAACTTTTTCTTGCAATAAGTATTGTTTCATTTCTGCTTTTAATTTTATTCCATCTAAATCTGAACCAAGTATGACACGCATTTTGTTTTCCTCCTTACCTCGTGTATCTACTATTAAAATTCTGTCCCTTTCTTTAAACTCAAATCCCCTTCTCGAAAACATAATAAAACAATATCGAACTTTATTCAACATTTATTTTCTTTTTTGTTTATTATTGTTTAATATTGTGTTGACATCTTTTTGAAAGCGTTTTATATTATACTTGTAAATAAATAATAATATATTAAAGAAACGAGGGGTTCTATGGTTATTAAAACATCGATTTTTTCATTAGATACTACCTATATTTCAAACAAAAAAACACAAGAAGAAGTTTTTGAAGAAGTTTATTTAGACTTGTTAAAAAAGAAATTAGTTACACCTGATTTTCTAACTAATTTATTGGAACGAGAACATAACTATCCGACTGGTTTAAGTTTAACACCGATTGATCCTGCACTACCGAATATCGCCATTCCGCATACCGAAAGTACCTTTGTACGGACGACAAGAATTATCCCGATTAAATTGAAACAATCCTTATCATTTCATAACATGATTATCCCAGATGAAACGCTCTCTGTTTCCTTTCTTTTCATGATTTTAAATGAAAACGGTATTGAACAAACGGGTCTTTTAGCGACTATCATGGATTTTATTAACACGACAGACCGTTCATCACTATTGGCTTTTTTTCAATGTGAAGATAAAGAAGAAGTTTATCGTTTTTTACAAAAAAATTTTAAAGGAGAGATTTAACATGATTAAAATTTTAGCTGCATGTGGGGCTGGGGTAAACTCTAGCCATCAAATCAAATCTGCATTAGAAACAGAATTATCTAAAAGAGGCTACCAAGTTTCTTGCGATGCCGTAATGATTAAAGATATCAATCAAGAGATGCTATCCCATTATGATATTTTCGCCCAAATCGCCAAAACAGATTTAGGTTTCCCAATCACGATTCCTGTAGTTGATGCAGGCGCAATTCTTTATCGAATTCCAGCAATGGCTGAACCTGTTTATCAACAAATGGAAAGTATCATTCACTCTTTAAACAAATGATTTCCTTTTTAGACTAATTACTTACGCTTCATTGTCAACAATAACAAAACTAAGATAAAAATTTTGTTATCTTAGCTTATGAAGGAGAAAATAAATGAATACGATTATTGACCTAGCAAATACAATTTTTAAACCTTTAATTGATTTAGGTGCTGCTCCTTTAATGACTATTGTTTTAACACTGATTGCCCTTTGTTTTAAGGTAAAACCCACTCGCGCATTAGAAGGTGGTCTTAAACTAGGAATTGCTTTAACTGGTATCAGTGCTATTATAGGAATTTTAACTACTGCTTTCTCAGATGCAATGGCCTCTTTCGTAGAACGTACAGGAATTTCTTTAAATATTACCGATGTTGGTTGGGCACCTTTGGCCACCATCACTTGGGGATCTCCTTACACCCTTTACTTTCTTTTAATTATGGTGATTGTCAATGTCATTATGTTAATTCTAAATAAAACGAACACATTAGATGTGGATATTTTCGACATTTGGCATCTATCGATTGTTGGTTTATTTGCTATTTTTTGTGGCGCAAACTTAATAATTGCAACAATCTTAGTTATTTTCATAGGTGTTTTAAAAATTATCAATTCTGACTTAATGAAACCAACGTTTAACGATTTACTTAACGCCCCAGATACCAATCCTATGACTACCACGCATATGAACTATATGATGAACCCAATCATTATGGTTTTTGATAAAATTTTTGATAAGCTTTTCCCTTGGTTAGATAAATACGATTTTGACGCTGCCAAATTGAATAGTAAAATTGGCTTTTGGGGATCAAAATTTGCCATCGGAATTTACTTAGGGATTTTTGTGGGTCTTTTAGCTGGCCAAACACCCACGCAAATTTTTTCTCTATCCTTTACGGCTGCAGTCTGTTTGGAACTATTCTCTTTAATTGGAACTTGGTTTATCGCTGCAGTTGAGCCTTTATCACAAGGTATCACTGATTTTGCTTCGAATAAATTAAAAGGGCGTACACTTAATATTGGTTTAGATTGGCCTTTCTTAGCTGGTCGTGCTGAAATCTGGGCAGCAGCTAACGTATTGGCTCCAATTATGCTATTAGAAGCCATTGTCCTACCTGGCAATAAACTTTTACCACTTGGCGGAATTATTGCAATGGGTGTAACCCCTGCTCTACTAGTAGTTACAAGAGGTAAACTCATCCGAATGATTATCATTGGAGCAATCGAATTACCTTTGTTCTTATGGTCTGGTACCCTAATTGCACCGTTCGTTACCGAAACCGCAAAAAAAGTTGGTGCTTTCCCAGCGGGTCTAAATAATAATACTCTAATTTCACATACTACCATGGAAGGGCCAATGGAAAAATTCTTAGGATACTTAGTCGGCAATGCATCACAAGGTCAACTCGAATTTATTTTATACGCATGTCTGGCGCTAGTCGCCTATCTACTGATTTTCATTTGGTATGCAAAACAAATGAAGAAGCGAAATATTATTTATGCTCAAAAAGCTCAATAAGGGGAACTAAAAAGAAGAGGTGCATCTGCACCTCTTCTTTTTAGTAGATCACCCTGACAACTTTTTCCAATACTTTAGATGTGTCAAATTTATCTTTATTTGTAACTACCGCTGTCACTTCTTCTAATTGATAAAAAGAATAAAAATCCTGTTTCTCTACTTTAGAAGTATCCATTAATAAATATTTTTCTATTGAGTTATCTAATGCAATTGCTTGTGTTTGTCCTTCTTCAATAGTGGCTGTCATAATTTTATTATCTTTTAACGCATTGCAACTAAAAAATGCTTTATGGAAATGCATTTCTTCTAATGCTTTATTAGCGATTTCACCAAAAAAAGATTTAGTTAAAAGTCGCATTTCTCCACCAACCAAATAAATGGTCAACGCATTCTTTTTTTTACTTAACGTTTCAAACACAGGCAAACAGTTTGTTACTACTCTTAAATGTTTAAATTCCATTGCCTCGGCCAAAAGTTCAATAGTTGTTCCTGGTCCTAGGAAGATAGTTTCTTCTTCGTGAATTAAACTTAATGCTTTTTGGACAATTTCTTTTTTTTCAACACTATTAATAATTTGTTTATCAGCATGAGACAATTCATGTGGACGATATGTATTTAAACTGCTAGCTCCTCCATGTACTCGTTTTAAACGCCCCGCTGCTTCTAATTCTGTCAAATCTCTACGAACAGTCATATCCGAAACATTTAATCGTTCCATAATTTCAGTAACTTTGATTGCCCCTTTTTGATCTACTAGAGAGACTATCGCATTTAATCTTTCTTCTTTTAGCATTTTCATCGCTCCATTGTTAGTATATCTTTTATTCTACGATAAAATACTTACTATGAATACTAAAACATTTCTCCATTTATTTTAACATGAACGACGATTTTTAAAAAATTGACGATTTAGCCTATCTTTATATAAACAGATATCACTCCAACGATTGATTTAGATCTATTTGAGCCTAGTCAAATAGAGATCTAGCATAAAAACTTCCCAGAAAAACATCCCCTACTCTGAGCACCTCTATCCAAAAAAATAGCACATAGGCAAAGGCAGGTTACTTATAAAATGGTAAGCACCCCGCCTTTGCCTATGTTTAAGTAAGCGACGTATTTCCCCTATTACTGATTCAAAGTCCTTAAAACTTTATAATCACTGTTTTGCACAAGCAAGACGCTACTTGGGTTATCGGGATAAGCGGCATTACCATCAAATGATACAACAACAGTATTCGTACCAACTTTCGTGAATTGTGTGTATGAGCCCCCAGCACCGCCCACGTTGGCAAAATGCAATGTCAACGTGTCGCCTTTTGTTTCTACCTCGCGCCAATTTGCCCGCTGATAGTTATGCCAGTCAATTTGAGTTGAAATTTCGTTTGCCGTGTTTTTATACATTCCTTCGTAAAAATCAATCGCTTCCTCTTTTGAAGACCACGGATTGACTGAAATATTTGGGATTTGTTCTTTAGTAATTGACGGGGCACCTACAATTTTTTCAAACCCAGCCCTCAACTCTGCATTATCTGTTGCTCCAAAATACAGATAGCCATAAGGATCTCCTTGATTTTGCATCGTCACTAAAACTAAGGGATGATTGTTAACGATGGTGAATAAATACAAATGCTTTTGCATTTCTGGTTGCGTTTCTGCATCAGAGTAAACAGCAACTAACGCATATCCATCCTTCACTTGTCCATTTTCAGACCATTCTAAATAAATGGGATGCTGATCAATCGCTGGTTGCATAGTAGCATTTCCTACTAGACCATCAGGCGCTTGGATGCCATTGAAATTGATTGAATTTCCTGGTGTATATTCTTTATACGTTTGGTTCATCCGTTGCCCCCAATCAGCCATAAATTGTTGTAGCTGTGCCTTTTTTTGCGCAGACCACAACTGATTTTCAGCTTTACTAGAAGCAGAAGAATTACTTTGAGTCGTACTAGATTTTGACTCCGTGCTCATTTGACTTGCTTGGCTGTTGTTAACGGTAACAGGTGCTTTCATTTCTGATGTTGCTGTCGGCTTGCTTGCAGTGCTATCACCACTTTTGTTGGAAGAACATCCTGATAAAATACTCAATAAAAGACCTATCAAGATTATTTTTTTCATTGGGAATCCCTTCTTTCTGACAAGAATACTGTACTACTTTTCCACTTTTCTCACCAGCAAAACTCGATTAAAAACGACTATGTTTATTTGTTATTTAATTATCAAATTAAGTTGATTGTAAGCATCCCATAACCAAGGATGCACGACTTTAATATCGTGTTTCAAAATATAATCGATATAGAAATATGCGGCATTTTCTAAAGAACAATTTAAAGCTTGTAATAAACCATCTAAGTATGGTGGTTTACCTTCTTGATCCCACTTTATTTTATCAGCGACAAACAAAACTAAATCTATGTCCGAATAGTTTTTCTTCAATGTTGTATGGCATTCAATAGCTGATAAAATTTCATTGTCTTCAATACCAAAATCCATTTTCGCAATAGACTTAGAAATTTTTTGATGAATTATCATTGGAAAGGCCATTTCTGCTTCGTTTAATTCAATCCCATATTTTTGTGCGACATTAATTCTCTGATTATTTGGATAAACCGCAGAGATATCGTGTAAATATCCTGCAATACTTACTTTTTCTGGACTAGTTAAATATTTTTCACCAAGTTGATAGGCATACTCTCCAACTTCCATACAATGATAATACGTCTTCTCACAGTTTTTACTCACTAAATATTGTTTAATTTCATTTTTCAACACCTGTTGATGATCCATTTCCACAGTCCTTTCTCATTCCGATTACTCTTCTAGATAAATAAATTATACTCCTTTCATCCTCTAGCAACCTTTTATTTTTTATTAAATAAACAACTAACTAAATTGAAAAAATTGAAACTTTTTGGTCCTCAAATTCGTCTATAACTAATAGGACGTTCAATTTTGTATAACGTGGAGGTGTATTTTTTAACTTTTTCATTAACCAAAGAGGAGTGAAAGTATGCGACATAAGAAAAGAAAATTCAAAATAAACGGGTATGTATTATTTAGTGCGTTAATCCTCATTGTTCTTGTTTTCATTCAAACGTTCCTTTTAACTCAACCCAAGATAACAAGTAAAAATGATGATACTACGCAGACATCGACTAAAAATTCAACTGCAAAAAAAGATTCCCCGACCAAGTTAGAAAAGGAATCAACACACATGACTATTTCATCAAAAAAATATGCTTACTCAGCAGACAAAATCAGAAAATATATAACTGGAGAAGAACCTTACAAAGGTGAAAAATTAGTATTCTTAACCTTTGATGATGGCGTTAATAATCAAATAACCCCACAAGTCCTAGATGCATTAAAAAAGTATAACGTCCACGCAACTTTTTTTCTTGTAGGAAATACCCTAACTTCCGAAAATCAAAAGATAGTGAAACGCGAAGTTGCAGAAGGACATTCAATAGGCTTTCATAGTTCAACTCATGATTATGCAACGTTATATCCAAACGGGATTGTCAACACTGAAGAAATACAAGCGGAAATAGCGGACATGGAGAACTCTCTTAAAAAAATATTGGGCGAAACATTTCAAACAACTCTCTGGCGATACCCAGGAGGTCATATGTCATGGGGAGGTACAGAAAAATCTGATGAATTATTCAAACAACTTGGCATCCATTGGATTGACTGGAATGCGATGGTTGGGGATGCGGAGCCGTTAGACAGACAGCCTACTACAGTCGCAGAAATGCTTGCTTTCCATCAACATTCACTTGAGGTTTATCCGGATTATAATATTAGAGTAGTCTTAATGCATGATTCAGTAGATAAGGAATTAACAAAACAAGCATTGCCACAATTAATAGAGTTTTATCAAGCAAATGGTTATCAATTTGGTGTCTTATATTAGAGCAACTAGGAACAACTATAGAAAGTATTTCTGGTCTTAGTCAATGTTGATTTTCTACTTAATTACACACAAAAACACCCTCTTGCTGAGCAAGAGGGTGTTCGTTTGTCGAATAGTAAAGATTAACGACGGATTTCTTTGATTCATGTGAAAAGCTTGTTTTGTATTGATTTAAAGCCATTTGTATTGGCTTGACTACACTGTGACTGCATAATATTTGAGTTTAACTTTCTAATATTTCAAATGCTTTCAAAGGTTTCATTTTTTCTTCCGAAGTTAAATGGCGATAAATTTCAGACGTAGATTTATCAGCATGTCCTAATCGTCCTTTTAGAACTTCCCAGCTACAATGCTGTGCAACTAAGCTTGCCATTGTATGTCGAGTTAAGTGTGTATGGAATGGTTTAGTAATTCCACAACGTTCCACACAACGCTTTATGTGATCATTTACATATTCTCTTCGATAAGGTATTCCTCTCTTAAATGGAGATAGATAAACAAAAAGATAGTTCTCTTTCACCCTAAACGGAACTTGTGAATTCAGATTATCCAAAACTGTTATTAGTTGTTGCAACTTTTCCATAACTAAATCAGTTACTACTACTCGCCTTGCAGAACTTACTGACTTAGTAGTCTCAATTTTAAAATCAATTTGTTTTCCTTTTACAGAAGTTTGCTTATAAAAAAGAATTTCATTATTTTCAAAGTCAATATCTTCTGTTTGCAAAGCTAAGGCTTCGCTAATGCGACAACCAGTATAAAATAAGACATGAAAAAGTGTAGCAAGCGGTAATTCTTCATGAAGAATTGAATAATTTAACAGCATTCTAAGTTCATCAATTGTAAGATATTTTTCATCTAGGGAATTCAATGATTTTTTTAAATCCGTCACACTTTTTTGATATTTTGGCATTGGAACATTCGTTAGAGGATTATCACTCAGCATTCCTTTTTTTACACAATACTTAAAAATCATATTTAGCGTTTGTCTTAAAGAATACAATGTGTTCTTTGCGTATCCTCGAGTCTCACCATTTATTCCTCGTTCTTTTAAAGAAAACATTAATTCTTCTAAAAAATCAGGAGTTAAATCAATTAATTTCTTTTCACCTAGCCATCTGTTCAAAGCTCCTACTAATTCAGAACGTTTATCATATGTGCTTACCTTTTGCTCGTTCAAGGATTTATAGTACATAAACCACTGATCTGCAACAAGTGAAAATTTTTCATTTGAATTAACAAACTTCCTTCTTTTTTGTCGACTTTTTTTCAATTCCAAGAATTCTAGTTGCGCCTCTCTCTTTGTTTTAAATCCTCTTCGTGTTGTTCGGAATGCTTGAAAATACCAAGTAACTTCACCAGAAGTACCAATATGTTTTTTAAAACAATCTTTTGTTTCCATTCTTACATTTCCTCCTCAATTTGAAGGAGGTTGAAAAGCCAAATCTGAATTACTATATTCTCTTTACCTACCATTATAGTGCATCTCCTTTTAAATTTGAAGGTTATATTGAACGTAATAACTTCATTTTTTCTCTATAGCTTTCATAGTCATTCTTTTGATACCAGCTCATTATCTGATCTCTCGAATAATGACCTCGAATACCATACCAACAGCTCGGAAAATCGGTTAACTTGATTAATCGATTTAATGTACTGTCACTAATTTGGAATTCTCTTTTTAAATCATCATTAGTTAAAACCGATGGTAATCTATTTATTTTTTATAGTGTCGTTGCGTATCTCTCTAGAAAAGGAATTAACGTATTAATTAACTGATTTTCGATAGATTCTAAATTAATTTTCATCCCTCCATGTTCATAAAAAAATAACTTCATGACTTTTTGACATCGTATATTCATCTACAAATTTGCTAGTCAATCAAAACACTGTAAATTCTCTCATTTTTAAATCGCTTTAGGTAAAGCACATAGGAATTTCACCTCTCCTCGGTCTATGGGAGCCTTGCGGAAGTATCATTATATTCTGTCACCATCATTGCAACTTGATTACCTAGATCAAATCTTGCATTAACTAAATGTCGCTCGCTAAAGTCTTGGCGTAATTATGCTATAGCTTTGATAACAGAAAACGTAATTTAAAAGTTCATTATTCAATTTTCAAGGAACAATCGGCATTATTTTTGCCTTCACAAGATAAATAGACAAAGACAGATATTTTGAAACCATAAAATTTCAAAGTATTTCCTTTAACATAAATATCATTTTATAAGAATGATCTATGAATACACTGTTACTGCCACACTTTCCCCTCTTTTATACATAAAAAAGCAGCAAACCCTTTCAAAGTGATTGCTGCTGAATTAATCTATTTAGTTGGCATATTTTTAAAGAGAAATCTAAAACAAACAAAGTAGATCACAATGACATTCCCCACATTATTGCCATTTTCAAATAATTATATCAAAGTTATTAACTTAAAAACTTTTCCTTTAAAAATCTATCTCAGGAAATAAAGGACATCCATTTATGCATCCTTCTCCATTTCTGCTTTTAAGTAGCTTTCTTATATTTACAAATGTTATAGCATTGAGCCATATCTGTTCTAGATTGTTATCAGTGACCTCGATGCCAGAATACTTGCCTAGCATAAAAGAACAAGGATATGCTTTAGCATTTTCGTCAATGTACATGGAGAATCGTGCAGATTCACAAGGCTCTACAAAAACATCAGAAATATTTAAATATTTCTTTATCCCACTTACTGAGCAACTATCAAATCCAATCCCAGTTTTATATTTTTTTTGAAATTTACTTATTTCTGAAAAAAATGTTCTTACATGAGCACTTTCTTTACAAATAAGTTCTTTCTTTATTCCTCTTCCAACGGGTTTATAGTTTAAAAAAACTATCGCATTTACTCCTTCAAAAAATTTAGGTGGTTTCTTAAGTATTTCAATGGCTTTCTTGATGTTTTTCGAATCTAAAAGAAAATGAATGTTAGGCTTTATACCAAAGGCATTAAAGTTTTGTACACTACTTTTAACTTCACTATCGCTATAATAACTTACTGCTACTGCTCCACAGTATTTCTTAGTTGCTTCGAGAATTCCAGTTGTAAGCCCTCGACCATTTGTTGTATAAGAGGGAACTATACCATAATTGACTCTAGACAATTTTATCATTTCACAAAAATCTGGATGTTGATTTGGATTTCCACCGCCAAGAGCAATTTGAAGGCAGTCCATTTTCTGAGCTTGATTCAATATCATATCAAAAGTTTTAATACTCATATGATTTCCATGACAATTAGATTCTTTGTAGCAAAATGAACATCCTTTATCACACCAATTAGTAATTGAAATATCAATTAATTCAGGACCATGATGACTCATAAAAGGTTCTGAGTAATTTGGAAATTCCTTTCGAAGAAAGAAGCCATTTTCTTGGTTAAAAACTACTCCATACTTTTCATCTGGATAAATAATTGTTCTGATTTTATTATTACCAAGCATTTTCAAGCCCCTCAATATACAGTCTACTAGATTCTCCAAAGAATGACTGCTGCACAAAGATACGTTCAGCTTCACTGTCACCATCGCTAGATAAAGAACCTATATACACTTGTTTTCCAGCTTTTATCGAATCTTCTATTTTTTTTATTAACTTATCGCCATACTGTTTAGACTCTAAAAAACTAACAAATGATAATGATGGATTTTTCCAATGTTCATCCTTGTATTCATCCTCAATATTCATTGATTTATCGATAATTGTGTCATAAAGATCACTAAATAAACTATATATAGGAGACGACTTTGGAATTCCCAAAGTTTCAGAAAAGTCCGTTGCATCAAAGTCTCCATCAGATATTATTAAAAATGATGTACTCGAACTATTTGTAATAAAATTAGTTTTAATCTTCATTATCAAGATCCTCCACAATTTCATTTATTATTTTAATTAAGTCTTGATCCTCGGTTATATTTTGAGCAAGGCTATAATCCATTCCTAGCTTTAGTAATCCATAGTACATCTCACCTTCACTATTCTCAATTTCGATAACTTTATCAATTTGTTCTTTTTCGAAAAGAAGTTTTTTATAAAGAAACTCAGTAAATGCAGAATATTCAGAGTAGTATTTTTCATGCTCAACTCTTAAATTAATTACTCCAGAAAATATTGGCTCAAGCATTTGAATTAACAATTTTTCTCCATACGTATTTTCTTTAGCATATTTCCGAATTTTAATTACTTGTCTAATATTAACCATTTTCGGATCAATCTTTGAAAATAAAAAAAATGGATAAGTAAAACCTTCATCTTCAACAGGTAAATATAGCATGATTTCCCCACCTTTTTAAGGATTATAGTTCTTAAACAGTTCTTAAACAGTTTTTAAATATCCTTCAAATAGTTTTTTCCCCATTCAAACATGTCAGAATAAGTTTGTTCTATTTCTATAGAAAGCGATTTAAATTCAAAATTATTTAACCCCAAAAGATAACACAATGGTATCAATAATTTATGTTCTTCGTCAGTCAAGGAGTCTTTATTTAGCAAATCATCTACAAACTCTCTTAATGATTCTCCTAAACTATCAGTGTATCGATACCAATGATCTGTTCTAGGAGCTAAAATCTTATTAAAAAAAGTTTTAGATTCTTCAGAATCATCCAAAAGAAGTTTAAATAGAAAATGAATGCCAAACTTTAAGGTATTATTAGGTGATCTGCGACGTATCATTTCAACAAAAAGTTTCTCATATGGACCTTGGAAAGAAAACATCATAGTCTTTACAAGTTTTAAATCTTGTTCAGTAATCTTTGTATCATCTAGCATAATAATATTTTGAAGCAATGTAAGAGGATACCAAGCATTAGATTTTATTAAATCAAAGAAAGTAGGATTAGCAGTTTCTTTTGATGCAAAGAAAAGATATTTTCTAAGCCCCTCAGTAACAGGATAATTGTTTTCTTCATTTGTAAGCTTATTAATCAAATTTACAGCCAGCTCTGAATCTTTTTCATAGAGTACAAGTAAGTGGTTAGCTATTAAAAAATCTCGCATTTCGTCATACGTAAAACTTATTTTCGTAATCAGTCTTGTTCTAATCCCCTCACTCACGTCTGTAGTCAATTTATAAAGAATACTTTCTTCAACTACTTTATCTAAAAATGTCACTTGATCTGATGATAATTCGTTAATTGTTACTTCACTAAATGTGTCATATTTAAGCATAGATTCAATTATGATATTTAATATACGATCGAATTCTAGTTGTTCAGATGTGTTTATACAAATTCTTTCTTGTTGCCTATTTAGATATCCATTAAATAATTTAGCTAGATTTAGATGTTCAATTGATAATAACTCACTTGGTGATTCCGTAGTTTCATTGCCATAGGTTTCCGAAAAAATCCTTAGTAGAAGTTTATCACTAACGAGTTGTTTTTTAACATCAGAACCCAAACGACCAATCTTTATATTAAAGAATTCCATATATCCATCAAACAAACGTTTGTCAATTACAGAATTACTCGAATAAGATTCTTTAAGATTGAACTTAACAATATTAGGATCCTGAGCTATTTTTGTAAATCTTTCTTTAAATAATTCATTCCTTACAGACATTATTATTCGCACATATGGATACATTTCAAATCTCTTAATTAAACTATAAATTGAGTTTTCAAAATTATGTGGATCTTTTATTTCATTGATTCCATCAATAACAATTATTAGTTGTTTTCGCCTATATACCCACATTTCTTCTAGTGCACTAAAAAATAGTGTTGGATCATTTCCAAAAAGTGTGATTCTCAACGCTTCAAAGCTTGTTAGTATATTATCTTCAATTATATTCGAGACATCAAATGCCATGACGGGAATAGAGTGTGCAGCCAAAAAAGTATTTATGAAATCACAAAGAAAATTGGTTTTTCCTTGTCCTGCATCCGCCATAATAATTGAGTTTTTAATATTAAATGTCGATAACTTTTCAGAAATATCATCTAAAGGGAAATGAAGTCCATATTGACTTCCAAAAAAAGCTCTAGTAAAATCAAATTTTTCATTTTTAATACCAAAACTATGATCTAGCTTTCGAAGTGAATGACTCATTTCATCGACTATCTCTTTGTTCTTTTTCGGTATCTCAAAAATGGACTTTACATCTTGATGATCCAGTTCAATTAGTGATCTCTTTTTTAAGGCCTGAAGCCCCATCGTGGATAATTCATAATTCATCGAGTCTAAATTAATATATTGATATGTTTCTATTGCTTTATTGTATAATAGTGCAGGATGAGCTATAAAGCGGTAATTTTCTTTGGTTTCATCAGTTTCAATAAAAATTTGAGGGATATATTTTCTACTATTTTTATTTCTATAGATGAATTGTTTTGAAATAGAAAATAGTTTTCTTTCAAAGTCATCTAATACCCAAGAATTTTCTAAAAAGTCGTAACTTTCTGCAACTTTAATTAAACCATTTCGAATACCTAGTACACTACGAATTTGTGGTGAAGCAGTTTGACTAGTTACCATACCGATAATCATGTCGTTTAGGAAAATTGGACTTCCAGATGCCCCTTGCAAATTGGTTGAGTGTTTATCTAAATAAAATTCGTAATCTTCACCACTTAATGTTTGATTTTTAATTATCCTAGCACTGTCACTTTTGAACCAATGACCTAATATTTGATAGCCTTCACTATAGCTAAAAAATGCATATTTGCCTTGTGGAGGCAGCTTAGTTTCTTTTACAATTCCTTTAAAAATTTCAGATCTGTATTGCAATAATTCAAGCAAAATAATATCATACTCTTCGTCTTGATAAATTATTTTCGCTACCTTGTCTGCAGAGTCTGCATCACTAGCAATTTCAATGACTATTTGATCATCATTCTCATACTCTTTTAATAAATGCTTAGCGGTTAAAAATAAATTCGGTTTTACGAAAAAACCCGTATTTGAGTTTTTTTCAACCCCTTCACTATTCAATAACTTAACTGAATGAATAAACTTTTCTACTTCAATCATATGAACTCCTTATAGTAATGTATTTCAAATTTACTTCATTAGGGAAAACAAGTTTGCACCCTAATTTCTCGCGAAAAACATCAGAATATTCAGCAATTTTGGGTATGAAGTAATTGAAGTAAATAGCGCATCCTGGATTTTTTTTAGCAATCTTTGCAAGAACATTCAAACTTGGATGATTATCATATTTTATGCCATCTGTAGAAATAAAAAACATATTTGACTCAACATGATCTATCCAACTCCAATTATTTCTAATACTTCCATGATGAGAAACTTTAACACCAACAAATTTTTTATTTTTTCTTTGCTTCAAAACTTTTTCTATAGTTAGATCATCTGAATCAGAACAATATAAGAATTCAAATCCCTGTGAACTAATAATAAATGAAATAGCCGCTCTATTAATGACTGAAGTGTCATTTTCAGGAGGTTCAATAGATAATAGATCTTCAATTGTATTGTTTGATAGAGAAATTTGCTCAGTACCATTTCGACTATCACCAATAGAAGATGTAATTAGTTGATAATTCTCAAAAGCTTCAACAATCTCATTATCTACAGCCTTTGTTTTTCGTTTCAAAGAAAATTCTAATTCTTTTTCCCATTTTGTTTTCAGACAATTTAAATCACTTAATTCTGGAGAAATAATTGTGATAGTAATTTCTTTATGAATCAATATAGGTTCACTATTAGCAACTATTAGATCATGTCCTGAATTACGTATTAAATCGCAACGATTTTTTAAGAGGGTAGACAAAGATTCGCCTTGTCTCCGACTAATTTCTTTTCCATTATTCCTATCCTCAGATATGTAAGAAAAATCTGCTGCTAATTTTCGTTTTTCAGAAAATGTTAAGTAATCATTAGAACAATGTGTAAACAATTCATAGAATCCATTGTACCAAACATCTTTGATATGGGGATAGCTTTCAACTAAAGGTAGGATTCCTTCAATATGATCTTGATCATAATGAGTACATATAACTATATCTAATTCAATATGATTACTGATTAAAAAATTTTCTATATATTCCTTATATGTTGAGGTATATCCGCCATCGACTAGGATATGCATACTGTCTACTTGGATGAGTACAGAGTCTCCACCTCTAGCTGGAAATTGAAGAATTTTTATCATTATGCACACCCCTTGGATATTTATTACACAAAAAAATATTCCGTTTATAACAAAAAATTGATTGTTTCATAGGAAGTCAATATAGGACAATAAACTGAATTTGTCCTACATAGACCATATCTAGAAAATTTCTTTATACTGTTTGATTATATCTTTCTTTACTACTTCTACACACTACATTTACAGCATTTCCAATAACTTGAGTAGAGTTTTGAAAATATCTTTTTTAACGTACAAAAGTATATTACTCAATCCTCTTTCACGTGTAAAACCTTTCCTTCTCAATTTGAAGGAGGTTGGAAAGTCAAATCTGAGTTGCTATATTATATTATAGTGCATTTCCTTTTGAATTTGAAGGTTATATGGAACGTCATTTAAAGGTATAACAATTAATTTTCAAGAAACAATCGGCACTATTTTTGCTTTCACTAGATAAATTGACTACGACAGACATTTTGAAACCATAAAATTTCAAAACATCTGTCTTCTTGATTATTCTTTTAAATATTTATCAATATCAAACGACTGTACTGCCACAATAAATTGAGCAGCCAGTTCTTGATAGCAATCTTTGTTCACTTGTTTTGAGTAACGCCGTGAATGATTAATAATGGACGGCTCAAAAGAAAAGAATAATTCGAGCAATGGTTCTTCATCTCCATTTTGTGCTTTTTGAAGAAGTGGAACTAAATTTACTGTCATAATATCTCCACCTTAATCATTAAGTTTGGATTTTCAAACTTTTTTCGGTGGAGATTTGTTACAAAGAGCAATCTTTAAAGCAAAAGAAATTTCTTTAGCTTGGCAAAAGCTTTGCGCTTTTTTTTAGAAATCATTTGGCTGCTTACATGCAGTTTTTTCCCAACCTCTGCATCTGAAAGCTTTTTTGAATATTTTTCACTAAGAATAAAAAGTTCTTCATTAGTTAAGCATGAAAGACTTGAACAAAGTTGCTCACACTCGAACTTCTTTTCAAAAATCTCTTCTGGAGTAAATCCTTTTTCAGCATGCCACAACTTTCCTGTTTGTTTACGTTGATTAAATTCTGTTAATTCTGTAGATTCGTGAGAAAATATTTTCCCTTGACTTTTATAAAAGGTATCTGCTTGACGTTTTAAGGTAACAGTAACATAACGAATAAAAATATAGGTAATATCCATTTCTGTCTTTATATCGCAAACACCTCCTACAATTTAGGCAGACGGTATTGCCAATAACCACGATAAGCACGCTCAATAGGTAAAGACCGCTCTTTTAGCATTTTGGGTAAAATATTGCAAGTCAAGTTTTTATAAGAAATGAATAACTCGTATTCTGTATTCAGTTTTTTTAATAATTGCTGATTACTTAGAGGTACTGGACTCTGCTTCAAAATAGCCAAAATATTTTTTGATGTACGATCAAACGGGACATGATGATGCGTTTTATTTTTGCTAAATAAATAGTCTTGATTCCGTATTTTTTCTCGTTCCATTATTGAGACCGATCTTTTGATTTCAGAAATTGTGTTTGTAGACGATTGTTCTGAAATGATTAATACATCCAAGCGCTCTATTAGTTCATCATAATATCTATTAATCTCCCTTCTATTATTAATAAGTTTTTGTAACAAATTATTAATTAATTTCTTTTCTTCCCGAACATCTAACATAATTATCCCTCCTACTTGATAAATAGAAAGATGTTCTCTTTTTGAAACCTAAAATAAATAATAACTTCACATTTCATTCAGACTTTATTAAGTGTGCTGCACTTATTTCGTAAATTCCATCACAGGAAATCATATAAAGAGGTATTTTTTTATTTTCATATAAACCAATCAAATGGATCTTTCTGAATAGTAAATACAAAAAAAGTGCAAAAAGATTTTAAGCTTCCTACACTTTTAAAACTATTCAAAATATTATATTTTGTATGTTTCTAAAAATTTTTCTTTACTCCATTCTTTTTCTTCTCTATCTTCTTCATAAGCTCTAATCATAACTATAAACACCGTAGCCATTATAAACGCTCTCCCATTCAGTAATACTTTTTACTAACACTTAAAAATGAGAAACTATTCAAAATCAGCATGCCTTTTAAACATGGTTTCTGAAGTCTCCCCCAGTTCATCCATTAAGTTTAAAACCATTCCATCAAAGGTCAAAAAAGCCAATTGTTCAAACGCAGACCCCATTGGTTGAGCAAAAGAGGCTGTTTCTCGATCATTTTCTTCTTTCGTAGTACCTGGTAAAACAAGTACTACGTCAGCTAATTGACCAATCGTTGACTCTTTTTTCATCGTGACCAAGGCTAAATCAATACCACTTTGTTTCGCTTTTTCTGCCAAGCTTTTCAAACTACCAGTCTCTCCTGATCCAGAACAGATAATTAATAAATCTCCTGGTTTGGAGTGAGGAGAACTGATCTCTCCAACAATACTAACTGAAAAGCCAATATGCATTAATCGATTGGCAAACGCTCGAATCGCAATTCCTGAGCGACCTGCACCATTCAAAAAAATATGATTTGCTTGTTTAATTTGTTCAACAAAATGAGCAATCTCATTTGTATCTATCCTTTGTGCATTTTGAGTGAGTTCAGCTAAAATATCTAGTGTGTAGTTTTTCATAGGGTTCTCGTCTCCTTTAGGCAATCGTTCTTCCACCATCCATTAGAATGGTTTGTCCTTGAATATAGGAATTAGCTGGATCTGCTAAAAATATTGCTAAATTGGCAACATCTTCAATGGTTCCAAAACGTCGAACTGGAATTTTATTGATAACTGCATCTAAACTTTCTTGGGTTGGATAATTTACGCGCATCATTTCACCTGTATCAATTAGACGAGGAGCGATAGCATTGACATTAACCCCTTTAGGTCCAAGTTCTTTTGCTAATCCACGTATTAACCCTTCCCCACCAGCCTTAGACGCTGGGTATGATACACCACCGCCAGTTCCACTTAAAGCTGATCCTGAACTGATATAAACAATTGAACCCTGATTATCTAAAAAGTCATTATAAAATGCTTTTACTGTATTAAATAGCCCAGTTAAATTGATGCTTAATGTTTTGTTCCATTCTTCGAAAGAAATATCATTTACTTTGTTTGCAAAAGCTACTCCAGCATTTAAGACAAGAAAATCAATACGGCCAAATTCTTTGAACACTTTTTCGCGAGCTTCTGTCAAAGCAGCTGGATCTGAAACATCCGCTTGAACAAATAACGATTTTACATATTTATTTGTAATTTCTTCTGCTGTTTTTGTTCCTGTTTCTGGATTATAATCCACGATTACTGTATTTGCTCCGGCTGCTGCAAACTTTTCTGCAATTCCTTTACCTATTCCATGTGCTGCCCCAGTTACTAATGCGACTTTCCCTTCAAAGTTTCCCATTACGGATTCTCCTCTTTCCATTGATTTAGTTTTGATGCTGATTCTCACTAATTAACTAGTGAGAATCACATCTTTATTTTCACTTGACTGCTTCTTTTAATAATTGATATTGTGCTTGTTTATCACCTGAGAATAATGCTCCGCCAACAACAATCAGTTCTGCTCCGGCTTTCACACACTTTTCTGCAATTTCTTTATTGACTCCACCATCTACTTCAATGTCAATTTTGCGATCCCCAATAAGTTGTTTCGTATTACGGATTTTTTCTAAACTTTTTGGGATGAAAGATTGACCTGGTTGACCTGGATTAATCGTCATAATCAAAATATAGTCAATGTCATCCAGTAAATATTCCAACACGACTTCTGAGGTTCCCGGATTAATTACAACACCTGCTTTACGTCCAGCTTGACGAATTTTTTGCAAAATAGAATGGATATGTGGTGTTGATTCATAGTGCACAGAAATCATTTCTGCTCCCGTTGCAAGAACATCATCAATATGATCTTTCGGATGTTTGACCATCATATGAACATCAAAAATCATTGTAGAATTTTTTTTCATTTCGGCAATCTGATTGGGACCAAATGCAATATTAGAAACGAAATTTCCATCCATTAAATCCACATGTAAAATTTGTGTATTTTCTTCCTCTAAAAAATTGATATCATCTTGAAGGTGCATAATATCTGCACCAAAAATTGAAGGTAAGATTTGTGCCATTTTTATTTCCGCCTCTTTCTTTTTTACTAATTATTCTTAAAAAATAGTTGAAAGCCAGTAAGTAAGGATACTCCATGGACCTGTTAACACAAAGTCTGTTCCTTGCCCTTTCAGACCAACTCCAGCACCATTTAACATCTCTGTTGCACCTGGTGCTACATAACCACCTAAGTACATGACAACTACACAGAAAAGAACAGTTGTTAGTATTGAGCGCAACAAATTTCCTTTGCTTGCCATAACCGTCATCACAGACATGTAGATTACAGACATTAAAATACCAATTGGGAATGTTTTAACTCCCGGTAACGCTAACGCACAAAGCATCACCAACGGAATAGAGATAACTGTTGTTGTCGTCGTCGTTGGATCGCCTAGTCCTAAAGCTACATCCATCCCAATATTCAAATCTGCGTCTTCGCCCATTTGTTTGGTCATGAAATCTTTCGCTGCTTTACCAATTGGTGATAGCCCATCCATTAATACGCCTACTACACGAGGCATTAAGACCATTACACCGGCAACCCCCATCCCCATAGGAATAATTGTAGTAATATCTTGTCTTGTTAACAAACCTAAAAGCACCCCAACAATCGTTCCAATGATTACAGGTTCACCTAATACACCAATTCGTTTATTTACACGTTCCAAGCTAATATCTAATTTGTTTAGCCCTGGAATGAAGTCAATCAATTTGTTCATCGCCCAAGCAACAATTAGTGTCCAGCCTGTATGAATAATCGTGGTACAAGTCGTTCCTTCTAAGCCATAGTATTCTTGCCACATAGGTGCAACCCAATCTCCGACAAACAAAGCAAGAACAGATAAAATAACGGTTACAGCCAAACCGATAAAGAAATTATCAAAAATGAAGTAAGCCAGTGCACCTGGTACTAGAAAATGCATGTAATTCCAGATATCAACATTCAATGTTTTTGTTAGTTTCAAACGTACTAAAATCAAATTAAGTACAAGACCAATTGGAATAGCTAAACCAGCGAATGGTGCCATCCAAGAAGCCGCTCCTACTGCTGGCCAGCCAATATCTGCAATTGTGAAGCCAGTTCCCATTTCTGAATAATAATCGACTGCTGGTGACAATGAATCATTCAACAAGCCAACAACTAATGTCAAACCGATAAAACCTACTCCAACCGTTAACCCAGCTTTGATTGCATCCCCCAATTTCATTCGGAAAACTAACCCTAAAATAGTAATAATAATTGGTAAAATTGCTGAAGCACCCATGCCAGTGATGGTCTGTACAATATTAACTAGTGTATCCATTCTTTTTTCTCCTTTATAGTGAAATACAAGACTGTTGGGACATCTAATCACCGATTCATTTCTCAATTAAACATCGACACTTTTTTTATGATTATGGTAAAATGAACTCAGCTTTACTTTTGTATGCCGTTCCGCTTTGTTTTCGAGGCAAAAGCGGAACGTTTTTTATGCGTTTTGAATTTCTTTTAGTTTCTCTAATAACGTATGTTTAAGCTTGTCTTCATTAATTCCAGTAACAAATCCCATGATACTCATCAACGGTACATCTAAATTTCCTTTGAAATTATTCGTAGTCAACACGATATCTGCATTTTTGCTCATTGATGGTAATTCTGTCATGCTACATTTGTTCAAACTAATGTGAATCCCATGTTCTTTACATAATGCTTTGACTTCATCTGCTGCTATGGTGGATGTGGCAACTCCACTTCCACAAGCTACTAAAATATTTACTTTCTTCATCTCTTTTTCCTCCTAAAATTTATTTTTCAACAGCAATTGCTGAAATTTCCTTCATCACTTCTTCCGATGTTTTTGCAGCCTTTATTCTATTTACAAATGTTTCTTGTTGAATCACACCTATGACCTGTTTCAAAATTTGAAGGTGTTGCGTGCCATCGTTTAAACCTAAAACAAAAAATAAAGCAACATCAATTTCTTCCTCTGCATCTTCCATTTTCTTCATTTTAATGGGTTGTTGGAGTGTAACCACTGAGATAAATGATTGCTTAATGTATTCTGGATTCCCGTGAGGAATGGCA
Source organism: Enterococcus sp. DIV1328a (assembly GCF_050536905.1). NCBI lineage: Bacteria > Bacillati > Bacillota > Bacilli > Lactobacillales > Enterococcaceae > Enterococcus > Enterococcus sp. DIV1328a. The sequence continues at coordinate 1,580,013 of NZ_CP172912.1, forward strand.
ACTGTGTGTGTGCCCAAATCTAGACCAGTTGGATAATTTTCTTCTCTTTCAACAATAAAGTCATAAAATCCTTCATTGATGTAGCCTCTTTCTTGGAAGATTTCTGATAACTGTCTAAATAAGTCGTTTCTATTCGAAATATCTAAGTTGAGAAGAATTAATTCTTCTTTGACATATTCTTTTAACATGAATAACGCTCCTTTTCATTTTTTAGTGAGTGGCTAACTCCTTGACTAAAGAATAAACGCTTTCAAAGCAAATAGCTATTTCCTTTTTTCACAAAGAATGTAACTATTTAAGAACCAATTGTGATGAACGAAAAAGAAGCAAGGAAATTAAGCATTCCTTGCTTCTTTTTCAGAGAACCGCTAATAATTAAATAAAAAATGTCCTAAGAATTTTTATCATTAGTTGAAAAATTTCGTATTGCTTTACTTATTTCATTTACATCTTCTAACTTAACTAATTCTTCAATGAATTCGGCATCATTTGCCATTCGATTGATATGATATAAAATTGGTAGGTGACTGGTTTTATCTGGCGTTGTTAATAAGGCAACTACATGGATTTTTTTCCCATGATAAGTAATCCCTTGTTTTAAAACGGTAATAAACACACCCAACTTCTGATCAACAATCGCTGGATCAAGATGGGGTAGTAGAATACGCTGTCGTAACATAATATAGGAAGGTTGATCAAGGTATTCTTGCAGCAAAAGCTCATTATAGTCTGAGGAAATAATTTTTTGATTAACCAATGCCTGACTGGATTGATTAAGAATACTTTCCCACGAAAGCCGCTCTTCTACTAATACAATATTCTCATTTTTAATCATTTGCAGAAGATCACCCTTAGAACTGTTTTCAGTAATAGTATTTGATTTCTGTTCACTCAGTAATAACGAATCTAAATCCTCTTTCAATTTTGTTTCCAGCTTTTCATCCAACGAAACATACTGTTTCAAAACACTTATTATATCTGTCGCTCGAATACTGTCAAAATCTAAATGGAAGATATCCTTAATGACATCCTGACGTAGTTTCAATTGATCACTGTTAGTCAGAATTTCATTCATTACATAAACTTTTTTTTCTGACTTAACTGGCACAGTGGAAAACACGATATCATGAGGCAGCATAAATTTCTTGTACTCACGTATTGAGTTTGTTGGATAAAAAAGAAATTCTGGGAAAATTTCCTTTAATTTTTGCTCAATCAATTTTGACATAGAAATGCCATTCGGACACAAAATCACCGCCTTAATTATTTTCTCTTCCAAATCATTGTGATCATTACTAATCAAATGTCCACCCACAAATAGCGTAATATAGGCAATTTCTTCATCTGAAATCTCAGTTTGGAAAAATCTTTCCAACGGGGAAATAGATTGACATACAAAATTGTGTAATACATTGTATTCTGATCGAATTTTATCATACAGAACATTTCCTGTTGAAAGATCATACTTAATTCGATAATATGCTGGCTTAAAATGGTTTAATAACTTTATCAGTAAATCTTTTTTATCAGACAACACCAACAATGTGTTCACTTCAAACTCTGTTAGAAACTCCCAAAGTGAATTGGCTAATAGAGGTAAATCTTTTTTCGCGACCATCCCTTTATTACGAACATTTGAACTTAGTAGCTGTAAAGAGATAAAGACTTTTTCATCTTCAGGTAAGTCAGGAAAATCTGTAGTAATATAAGAGAGAGACTGATATTCTTTTGTGTGTTCAATTTCCTCTCTTTCCTGAATACGACTACTGTCGATCATTTGTCCTCGTTCTATTCTTACAAATATTGAGGAAATGAAGTAAAGTAAAGGATAAAAATCTTCATCTGTATATTTCACACCCAAAAATTTTTCAATTTTTAGAACATCATTTTTAACACTATCCAGATATTTTTGAGAACTCTCCAATAGTTGAACAGTGACATTATCACCATAGTTTTTATAAATCTCGATAATCGAATGAAATAAGGCGATCCGTTTATCCCATTCTTCTCCTACTATCACATACCCCTTTTTACGTGAAAATTCTATTTCAAGATGGTATTTCAGCAATAAAGTTTTCGCTTTCTTAATATCTGCTAAAGCAGTATTTTTACTGATTTGAAGTTCAATACAAAAATGGTCTAGGGACAACTCTTCAACCCTAGTTAAAATCATAATCAACAGTAAATGGACTCTGTCTTCTTTCGAAAATATGATATCTTGAACAGACTGATGAATCGTTAAATAATCAGCCGATTCATTCTTTGCATAGTAGTAGCCATTTCTTCTTTCAATCAATGGTAATCGTTTTTCTGATAGTTTTTCATTGATTGCTTCTATACTATAAGCTAATTGTCTGGAAGATAATTCAAGTTCGTTAAGTAACTCCGCTTCTTTTAAACTTCGATGTTTGATTAATTGTCGAAGGATTTCTTGATCACGAGCACTCATTTTAACACAACCCCCTTTACAAAAATAATAAGCGCTTTCAGTCGGATTATCTATTCTTTTCAGTCCAAAAAATGTATTTTTCTTCATTTCAATTGTGATAATCAAATAAAATTGGAAAAATCATTAATATAGTAAGCTAACTCTTAACTAATAAAAACAAACACTAGATCAAAAACAGTCAATTATTCCAAAGTAATACGCTAATATCCTAATTAAGATTGTTATGCTAGATATATTTAAGACGACAAGTAAGCATTCAAATGTTTTCAAATCAAAAAAGCCACTTACAAAAGAAATAATGAAAAACAACTTCTTTTCATATTATCTTTTGGCAAATAGCTTTTTTCACCCTATTCTAAATCAGCATGACGCGTTTTCATCGTTTGATTTGTTTCTCCTGTTTTTTCCATTAAATTTAAGATGATACTATCATATAAAAATAAACTAGTCTGTTCAAATAAAGACCCCATTGGTTGAAGAGCTTCATCCTGAGACTGTTTTGACTGTGTTGGAATAATCACTACTTGATCAGCAATTTCTCCTAGTGTAGATGATGAATTTGTTGTAAACAATCCGATTACAACGCCATTATCCTTTGCAATTTTTGCTTGATTAACAAGACTAGTTGTTTCTCCAGAACCTGAGCCAATTAGGAATAAATCACCTGATTTAGTATGTGGTGAACTAATTTCTCCGACTAAGCTTACTGAATACCCTAAATGCAATAATCGATTGGCAAATGCTCGAATCATCAAACCTGATCTACCTGCACCTGCTAAAAAAATATGATTTGCACCCTGAATAGCTTTTGTCATCCGATCCACTTGTTGATCAGATATTTCATTTCCTATCGTCAAAACTTCATCAATAATCTCATTAAAAAACTTCATTTTTTTCCTCCTAAAATCGTGTATATTTTCATATTTCACTAAATGAAAGACGGATGGAAAATACCATCCGTCTGATTTTATTCAGCTAATTTAGTCAGTAAATATTTTTGAACAGTATCAGTTTCTTCATTTTTACATGTATCTACAAACTCTTCATCTTGGAATAAGCCAATAAGTTTTCGCAAAATACCAATGTGTTGATTTCCAGAGGCTAAGGCTAAATTGAAAACCAAAGAACAACCCACTTTCAAATCTTTGTCTTCCATTCTTCCGAATTCGACTGTGTTCTTGATTCTTACCACACTGATACTGTCTTTATTTACTAAATCAGAGTTTCCGTGAGGAATAGCAATTCCATCTCCATTAGCTAGTAACAATCCTGTCGGGAAGTCAATTTCTCTTTCAATACAAGCGTCAATATACTTAGCATCAATATTCCCTTTTTCGACAAGCTTTTCTCCAGCTGTTCTAATTGCTTCTTGATAAGTTGTAATCGTATCTTGTCCATTACTTACAATAACATCAATTGCCATCTTCTATCCCTACTTTGTGATTTCTTCTTTTACAGCATCAAAAATTTCATCTTCACCTATACCTGTAAGTAAGCCAGCACCAACAATCACTTTTGTTGTCACATCAGGATTATCAATTTTTGTAGATGAAACAACTAAATCATAGCTATTATATTTATCAGCATTACAATCCATAAGAGATGATTTTTGTACATCAACTCCACTAATCCCTTGTTCTTTTAAATAGTCTTCTAATACAGAGACCATAATTGATGATGATGCAATTCCATTTCCGCATACTACTAAAATCTTTTTGTTCATGATAAAACCTCGCTATCTATTTTTATTTTTTACTATACTACACTGTTGCATCATTTTGAAGCTGAGAGCGTTCTTTCTTTTTCAACAAGTATCCTACTGAAATTAAGATCGCTCCAATCAAGATAAAACCAATTAAACCAATATGACTTGCAGCTGCAAACAATCCAGTAAATGGATTTGCTGAAGGGTTAAGTGAAGAATACATCACATTTTTTTGTGCACCTGCACCAAATTTTTGGAATAACTCGTTTGTTGCTGGCGTCATCCATGAAGCAATGTATAATCCACCACCAAACAAGATAACTGATGATAACCAAGTACGAATAATATTTCCCTTAAATACTGGTACCATACATGCAATAAAGAACACAAACTGTGATAAGTCTCCCAAAGGCATTACTCTATTTCCAGGAAGAATAACCGCTAAAATAACCATTGCAGGAATTAATAGTAGAGCTGAAGAAATAACTGATGGGTTTCCTACAATTAGAGCTGTATCCATCCCTACAGTAATGTCACGATCTGGGAATCGTTTCACTAATTTTTTGCGTGCTGCATTTGAAAGTGGAACAAGACCTTCCATCATAATAGAAGTCATTTTCGGCAGTAACAACATAACTGCAGCCAAGTACATTCCTAATTGTACACTTGAAATAATCGTTTGATATGGACTTGTCCAATCATACCCAAACAAACCTAAAAGTGTACCTAACAGAAATCCGACAATTGTTGGATCACCTAAAACACCAAATCTTTTTTGAATCGTTTCAGCCGTTACATTTAATTTCCTAAAACCAGGTATACGATCGAAAATCCAGTTAAATGGATAAGCAAATAATAAGTAAGTGTTGGCTACTGGGTGAGAAATTGATACGCCTTGAGGTAAACCAAAAAACTTCTCATTGTTTTTCGCACCCAAGTCAGCCGCAATTAACGCCCAAACATGGAACAAACCGGCAGTTAAAACTCCATATAGAAAATTACCAGAGTATACAGCAACAATCGCTCCCATTGAAGCATTTTGGTGAAGGTTGAAAACATCAACATTGACACAGTCTGTGATCTTCAACACAAGCAACAACAAGTTAATTCCTACACATAAAGGAATAATAATGGCACCCATACTAGAACCAAATCCCATAACGGCCGTTGCCGCACCACCAACATCAATTGCATCTAAAGAAGATCCTGTTTTTCCAGCTAAACCAGTGATAGCGGGTTCCATCTTTTCCAACATAAACCCAATAACCATTGATAAAGCAATAAAACCAATTCCCACCTTCATCGCTGATTGAATTGCTTCAGCAAGCGGACGTCCCAAAGCTACCATAAATACAAGAAAAATCAGTGGAATAAAAATAAAATTGCCTAAATCATTAATAAATTGTGTGATAAATTCCATTTTTTCGCTAGTTGACTAGCTTCCCCCCTTTTTTAATCCGGTCTAAATCCCATATTCCAAGCTACATGATCTGGTTTTTTTAGAAGTAAATTATCATTTTTTTCTGCTTCTAATAAATTGTTTTTTGAATTTTCTCTTGCAGTTGAAAATTCAAAAGGTTCATCATACCATGCATCAATAATCTGCTTCATGTATTCTAATCCATTTACACGCAAACCTAAACCTATGATTTGTACATTATTACTTAATCTTGCTCTTTTTGCAGAATAAGGATTTGTAACAGCTGTTGCTCGAATTCCCCAATGTTTATTGGCTTGACAAGTAAAACCAATTCCAGTTCCACAAATGTATATTCCTAAACGACAAACATCTTTTTGGATCAATACAGACATTTCATCTGCTAACTTAGCAAAAGTATTGACTCCATCCTCTGGTACCTGTACTGGATCATAGACAACATCAGCATTTTTCTCTTCAATCAAGTATTTCTTTATCGCCTCCTTTGTTTCAAAACCTAAGTCATCACATGCAATTGCAATTTTGGTTTTCATTTAAAATCTCCTTTCTGAATCCGTTTACTTTAACTACACTCTTATAATACAATTGGTTTTGATTGGTGTCAATAGTTTTTAGTTGGTTTTTTTCAATTTTGGAATCGCTTGAAATCAACTATAAAATAAATAAAAACAATATTGATTAGTTTTTGGTTGTTTTCACTAGGCTTTATGGTATTCTTTATGTAAGATGATTTGTTAATGAGGTGAAGTAAATGTTATTGATGGCAGAAAGAAGAGATTTGATACTACAGGAATTAATTAAAGAAGGCAGTGTTTATGTAAGTGAATTAGCAAAAAAATATTCTGTAACCTACGAAACAATTCGTAAAGATCTTACTTATTTAGAAAACAAAGGGCTTCTTATGAAAAGCCACGGAGGAGCAACGCTAAAACAAAATGCCATTGAGCATTCTTTTCAAGTACGCGAAAAAGAAAATGCTCATTATAAGAAACTGGTTGCACAGAAAGCTCTTGAACTTATTCCTGATAATAGTTCAATTGTAATAGGAACCGGAAGTACTACATTGGAACTTGCCATTCTTTTATCTATGAAGTCTGGATATAAGATTTTTACTGATTCACTACCAGTTGCAAGTTTACTTATAAGTTCAAAAAATCAAGTATTTCTTTTTGGTGGAGAATTACGTGAACCTAGTTCTTCAGTATTTGGAGGTTGGACCATTTCTCAAATTAATCAAATTCAAGTAGACTTATGTTTTCTTGGAACTGATGGCTTTAGTAATGTTGATGGTCCCACTAGCCCGTCATCTTCAGATGTATTTGTAGATCAAGCGATTATTTCACATGCTGAAAAACGCTACATCTTGGGTGATTATACAAAGTTTGATCGAAAAAGCCTATACAAAATTTGCGACTGGTCAGAGATTACTGCTTTAATTACAAACAAAGAAGCGGATCTCGAAAAAATTAGAAAAATCGAAACAATGACTCATGTAATTACTTGTTAAATTTTTAATATAGACATGAAAGACAAAGTCAAATCGTTAATAGTAGGTATACAAAAAAGTCTAACAATTTTGCTAGACTTTTTTTGTATGATTTTATACTTTTACTTTGATTTTTATGCTTCAGTAATTGGCTATTCAAAATCTGCATGTCGATTAAACATTTTTTCTGAGTTTTCTTCCATTTCATCCATTAAATTTAAAATTATACTATCAAAAGTCAGAAAGGCTAATTGTTCAAAAGCTGAACCCATTGGCTGTTTAAATTCTTTTGAATGATGCTCATTTTCATTCTTAGTTGTACCTGGTAGCACTATAATTGAAGAAGCTAACTGACCAATTGTAGAATCACCTTTCATGGTGATCAAACCAATCTTAACGCCACTTCCCACGGCTTTCTTAGCTAAAGATTTTAAGCTTTCTGTCTCACCTGATCCAGAACAGATAATCAAAAGGTCACCAGGTTGTGAATGAGGTGAGCTTATTTCACCAACAAGACTTACCTTAAATCCCAGATGCATCAATCGATTGGCAAACGCTTGAATTGCAATACCTGACCGACCAGCGCCTGAGAGAAAAATGTGTTTGGCTTTTTTTATCTCTTCTAGAAAAATTAAAATTTGTTCCATTTCAATTTTTTCAGCGTTTTGTGTCAGTTCATTAAGGATTTTCAAAACATAATTTTCCAAATTTTTCCTCCTAGACTTCCGCTAAAGCAGTTTTCAAATTCGTAATCATTTCAACTTCTTTGTTTTCTTCACCAAAAATGTATCCTCCTGATACAAACATATCTGTTCCAGCATTGGCACAAAGTTTGATTGTTTCATTATCGATTTTACCATCCACTTCAATTAAATAGTGATAATCATTTGATTCTCTCAATTGACTAAGTTCAGCGATTTTATTTACAGTTAAAGGAATAAAATCCCTATTAGGTCGACCCGGATTAATGGTCATTACTAATACTAGATCAACTTCAGCTAAAATTGGTGCTATCAATGACACAGGAGTTGCAGGATTGATTGCAACGCCTATTTTCTTTTTTTGTTCCTTGACCATTTGAATAATGTGCATACCATTATTGGTAGCTTCTGCATGATACGTAATAGAGTCAGCTCCAGCCTCAAGGAAAGCAGGTACAATTTTTTCTGGTGTTTCGACCATCAAATGTACATCCAGTAAGATGTCGGTGATTTCTTTTAATTCTTTAACAATACTGGGTCCTGACGCCATGTCAGGCACAAAATATCCATCCATCACATCCACATGTAGCCACTTTATTTCTTCTATCTCCAAGGTTTCAAGGGTCTTCTCTAAACGACTGATTTTAGAACTAAATAATGAAGGTGCTAAAATATATTCTTTCATAAAATTTATTCCCCCATGATTATCACATTAATTGTACGATCTCGTTCACGAAGACGATCCCAATCAACGAAATACACTCTACCGAGCGATCCGATTTGCAATTCTCCATCTTTTAAGATGAGTGATTGAGAATTGGTTCCATAAATAGATGCTTTCAGATGGGCATCTGTATTTAACATCACCCATTTTTCAGCTGGATAATTAGGATCGCTTAATGAAGTCCCGAAAGCAATATGTTCTGGACCTGGACTATGATATTGTCCTTCGGTTGTCATAACCGGAGCGATTTTTTCCATGGTTTCATTAATATCTACATGTAGAAAATCGTCTCCAAAATAATTCACATCATGCATAGTTTCCTCATAGAAAAATGAACAAGTTGTATGTGGGGTGGTAATGATCATCACGCCATCTGCCAAACCAGAATCTAAAGCAATACGAACCAAGTCTTCACGTAAATCATGGTACGAAGCACGACCTTCTATTGTATGCAGTTTGATTGTGTCATGTTTGATCATCTATTTCAATTCCAATCGTGTTTTTACATCTTCAAATATTTTGTCTGCTCCGATCCCAGTTAACAAGCCTAGACCATTGATCACCTTATCTTTGACTGAATCTGGAACAATCGTCGTGCTAACAACCGCATCGTAATCATCCATTTTATTCAGTTCGTCCGCAATCTTAGATTGATATATTTTGACCTGATCCGTATAGTTTTCTGCTTCTAACCACTTGTTGATTTTTGATACCGCAATAGTTGAGGTTGCGTGCCCCGCGCCACAAATTACTAATAGTTTTTTCATGAATTTCCCTACTTTCTTTTTATTGAACTTCTTGTATATTTTCTACTTTTTTCCCTTTGATTTTGTTAAAGTAAAACATTCCTGCTAAAATCACAATTCCTAAAAGAATAATCCCAAAGATACCTAACTTTTGAGCTAATAAAACAACTAAACCTGCTGGCCACAAGCCACTTAATAACATTGTAACTAGTCCTGAAGTTCCTACATCAAAGTTTGCCATTTGGAAGAGTTCTGTCACAATAGGCGCTAACCATGTAGATAAATAAAATGTCATCACTAGATACAGTGAGCAACCGACTAAAGAACGAACAATATTTCCTTTGAAATAAGGAATCATTAAACAAATCGCAAATGTGAAAAATGCCAAATCACCAAAAGGTAACACTTGATTTCCAGGCAAAATCACTGCAAGTAACAACGAGATAGGTACCAACAATAGCGATGTAGACATTACTGTTGGATGCCCAACTGTAAGTGCTGCATCCATCCCAATATTTACCACACGACCATTTAATTTTTTATCTGTAAATTCTTTGGCTGCCTCAGCGATTGGCAACAGCCCTTCCATAAACATTGCAACCATTTTTGGCATTATTTTCATAACTGCAGCTGTTTGCATACCAAGCAACCCGATACCTGCTGCATCATATCCTGCTAAAAATCCAACAACGATACCAATCAACAATCCAATTACAACGGTATCACCAAAAATCCCAAATTTTTTCGTCAAACTTTCAGCATCTGCATCAATTTTGTTAAACCCTGGAATTCGATCAAAAATCCAGTTCATAGGTTTAGCAAACAATACTCCAGACAATGCCATCATATGTGTAATTGCAATCCCAGGATAACCGAAGAATTCACTTACTTCTTTTTGTGCTGCATCCGCTAAGAACCATTGTAAAAGAACTGCAACAATTGCTCCAATTATCCCAAACCAAAAGTTTCCAGTTACCGTTTGAACTAGCATACCTAAAAAAATTGGGAACCAGAAATTCCAAATATCAACATTCAATGTTTTCGTCCAACCAAGCATCACTAAAATAAAATTCAAAATTAATGAGATAGGGATCATCAAAATTCCCAAAGAGGTTGAAAAGGCCAATGGTCCACCAACTCCTACTCCAATATCCAAAACATTTAGAGAAGTTCCAAATTTTTCACCCATTTGCTGAATAGCACTACCCAAACCGCCCGATAATAAATCTAATACTAATCCTAATCCAATATTCCCAATACCAACAGTGACCCCAGATATAAATGCTTTACTAGGCTTTAACCCGAAGAATAGTCCAATGATAAAAATAATTACTGGTAAAAAAACTGTTGATCCTAATCCAATAAACCACTGAATACCATCCATAATAACATCCATTTGTTTTTTCCTCCTTGACTTCTAATAAACTCCAGAATCATTTAGCAATTTGATAAAATCTTCTTTTGATGATAATTCTCGTAGCCTCTTAACTTTCTCATCATCAGTAAACAATGCCATTAAGTTTTGCAGGGTCTCTACTTGTTCATGAGGGACTGCCATCGCCAGCATGAATACTAAATTAACCTCGATGTTGTGACTTTTATCCGTCATATCTTGGAAAATTACTGGTTCATCCAATGAAGCAAAACAAATTTGTGACTTATTAACATTCACTGAATCTGTATGAGGAATCGCAAAACCGATACCATTGAATTCCAAACCAGTCGGATACTCTGCTTCTCTTGTTGTGATGCCATCTAAAAAGCTTGATTTGACGCATCCAGATAAATAAAGTTTTTCATACATTTTTTCGAATAATTGTGTTTGATCGTCAGGTTTGATATGAAACAAACAAAGTTCTTGATCAAAAAACATTTTAGTTTCCTCCAGTACTAAAAATTTGTAGCATTTGCACAGAATCGTTGACTTTCACAAGCGCATCAACTTTCTTTTTCTCATCAATAAATTGATAGAGTTCTTCGACAACTTCGCGAATCTCTTGTAAGTCTTCTTCACTGAGATTTACCATAATAATCAATTTGACCGTGCGATCTCCCCAATTAATCGATTTCTTAAGTGATACAATATAAATATGAGACTTAAGAATCGTCGTTGGATCTGCATGAGGTAATGCAACACCACTTTCCAAATTGGTATTCCCAATATCCTCTCTCTCAAAAACCGATTTCCGAAATGTAGGCAATACTAGTTTTCTTTTTTCTAGTTCATCTATCATGCTATTTAAACAATCAGCTTTATCAGAAAAAAGATTTTGCAAGCTAATAAGTTTAAGATTGACATATTTACTCAACACATCTACTTCAAAATTTCTATCTAATGAATCAGATAGTCCAAAAGGTGCTCCTTGAATGAGATACTTTGTATATGCCTCCATGATCTTGATATAGTCTTGATTACTAACTAAAGGTGTAACTTTTACAAAAGGAGTTTTTGACTGTGGAATATCAATCGAGCTGATAATCAAGTCAATATTTTCTTTGTCACTTTTATTAAATCTCTCCAATGTCGATATCTCCACATTATCATGGGCTGGAATGAACTTACGAACCTTTGAATAAATAAATTGAGCTGAAGACATTCCATATTGACAAATAATGACAATATTGCTTGCTTTGGATTGACGATCCAAGGCAATTTGGAAATGGATCAAAATAAACGAAATCTCGTCATCATTCAAAATCACATTATACTGTTGTTCCACAATAACTAATGCATACCAAACAATACTGAAAAGCTCAGAATATTGGTCACGAATATTCTCCAATAAAGGATTTTCAATGTGAATTCCACGTTTTAAACGAAGAATCATAGCAGGTATATGATATAATAGTGAATTGAAAAGGTGCTCATCCTGAGTCAGATCAATTTTTTCAATTTTACTCATTCTAGAAATCAAACGGTACACTAAATCTACATATTTTTCATCACTAGCTTTCACTTCAGTAGTAACTCGATGGGCAAAAAGTTGACGAGATAAATAGTCTTTATCAGCTTCACTAAAATTCAGAACAGTCTCTTGAGATAATCGTTCAGACATGTCATTAGCAACCACAAACGTTTCCATATATCGTATACTACTAAATAGGTAATCATCCTCTCCTTCAACATGATACCCCATTTGAATACGACGGCATTGAATCAAGAGAGTTGTCAAAAGTGATTCCATATAATAGTCAGAAACATTCTCAGTGAGTTCTCTAAAATTCTTGTGTAGAATTTTTGATACGATATCCACTAATTGTTTCTCAAAAAAGTGGTATAATTTTGCATTGACAGATTTTTCTTCTATCAAATTTGAAAAATGTGTTACTAGCTGCTTAATTGCTAGCTGAATCTCATTCTCTGCCCCCTGACTAGTCAATCCATCATTATTTGATATTATTTCAATCCCATGCGATACAATGATTTCATTTATAATTTTTAAATCGTTATAAAGTGAGGTCTTACTGACTAAATATTGCTCAGCAAGAGATTCTAATGTCGGATTATCCTCTTCAAAAAATACACTTTGAATAATTTTGACTCGTCTATTTACAGGTGACAGCTGGTCTTGCGAAAGCTCACTTTCTAGCTCTTTTAAAAAGTTGCTTTTTGCACTATGTTCACCTGACAAGTGGATACCTAAAGAAGGTAACCTTTCTATTTCAACAGAATAAGGTTGAATGAAAAGTCTAAGTGTTTCTAAATCTTGAAATACGGTTTTAGTTGAGACAGACAATTTTTTACTATAGAAAGAAGCAGGTAAAAATTTATCATGTTCAATTAGCAAGCGCGCAAGTTTTATTTGCCTTTCGTTCATGGATATCACCTTTCTGTTAGCTAACGTTCTTCTTTACATATCTAAGATAACATGATAAATTAGCCCTAACAATTACATAAGTTTCTTTATCCATTGTGGAAGTGAATTAAAAATTTTCAGTTTAATCTCGCTTACATATTTTTTCTATGTATATGAAGAACACTAATCAAAAATATTTTATTCTTTGTTTTATGATTTATTTTTAATGTTCAATTTTAAATGTTTTTGCTCTTTTGGCAAGAAACCAGTTCATTTTCTTTTGGACTTCTTAACTTAAGATAATATATTAGTTGACCATCAAAATTCTACTACATAAATAAATTTTCAAGAGAAAATGAGGAACATAATCAAAGATGATGTCATGTAGCTTCCCATAATCAGAATCAGTAGTAGTAACAGTAGTAGCTTTCTGACCTGTCTTTTTTAATTTTAATAACCCTTGTTGGGCTTTATTTCCAAAAATCACTTCGATTGTTTTGTTTGCTTCAATCGTGATTTCCTTTGATTCACCTTTATTCACAAACCCCTTACTGGCAGTGACCTCCGTAATTTTTATTTTTGTTCCTGCTTTCACTCCATCAATCTGTGCCAAACCGTTCGTGTCAGTGACAATCTCTTGTGTTTGTCCGTTATATTCAAATTTCATTTTGGTATTAGGTACAGCTTTTCCAGTATCTTCATCTACTTTTTTCAGTTTGACATTGCCATTTAGATTCACTTTAACATTCAGATTCATTTCTCCAGCATTGGATAATTTGAATGTGGCTACAGTCTGTTCACCAGGTTTCTTATAGATGAAGCTTTGACCCACTTGATCTTTTGGCACCATACTGTATTGCAGCTTACCAGACTCTTTAGAACTAGCCGTAGCAGTTAATTTCAGGATATTTCCGTTTTTTTCAATTTTTAGATTTGCGGAATTTTCTAAGAGATTGCCATATTTTGATAAAACATTGTTTGTATCTGTCAATGTGATAGAATCTCCAACATTCAAGGTAATGTTCTGATTCGCAAAACTTGGCTTAATTTTATGATTAGCTACTTTTGTTAGAATTTCATTTTTGCGATTTGCATAGTTTGGAAGTTGTGTAGTTAATAGCGTATCGCCAAACTCCTCCCATATGATGTTTTGAGTAATACCATAATTTTCCATTGTAGGACTGACTTGATACCCATAGTAGGAAATCAAAGATAGACGTTCTTTTTCTGTACTATTTAGTTCTGATGGTGTAAATCCTGAGCCACCGTTCAATAAAACACCATGTTCAATACAAAAAGCAGGTTGATTATCCGCTTTGATCAGATGCACGCCAGTGTCCGTCCAGTGTAAGCCCCCTAGTGAAGCAACATGCCAAGTCGAAACATAATCTCCAATTTTTTCATAATTGACCGAAGCTGCAAAAGCCGTAATTGGGGTAATAAAAAAAGCAATCATCACTGTGAGTACACCCACTAGCGAAATTGCTTGTCGTTTTTTCTTATTCATTTGTTTTCTCCTTAAGATTAATATTGAAAGTGTTCTTATTACTGGTGGATCTCTTATACCATGTTCTATTTTTTCATCTCCAATCCTATTACAAATTTACAGCAAATATAGGTGTTGATCATACTCATCAAGATGTATTACCTGAAACAATATAAAAAGAGCTATACGAGCTCTTTCTATTTTAATATTCCATTATATTAAATAACTTTGATAGCCTTCCTGTATTTCTTATCTTTTCCACATTGAACTACGTAAACATTTTTTATCGGAAATCTGTCAAAAAATCTAAAACAAGAAGTTATTATATTTAAATTATTTTTAGGGCTAGCTGTTGAAAATACATATACATTTTTATCACGAGCAATTAGCTGAACACTTTTTCTTATTTCATTAACAAATGGCTTATTCAAATATCTTAACTGTTCTTTATTGACAGTAGACCTAACTATTATTGTAGGATTATATTTAAACTCATTACTAATCTGGTTAATATCAATTTGATAAGTATCACATATTAATAAATTAACATTAGGAGATTCATTTAGCAAATCCATATTCAGTTTTTCTACTTCAACAGTCTCTTCATCAGCTCTTAGAACAACATCAGCTATGTTTTCGTAATGCATGTCCCAAATATCCTCAATGATTTCAGGAAATGTTCCTCTCAAGACGAGTTTAAATTGCATACCAATTGGAATTCCCGCTAATTGTAGTTTTTTATACCCCAATATTTTAGAAGCAAACCAAAAAGTTATATACCAGTGCTCATAATAAATATTACCGTTAGAGTTAAAAAGCTGTTCATTGTTTCTTTTACGAATAATACTCAATAGTTGTAAAATGATAACAAAGCTTAGAATCAAAGAAATGCTGGTATTTAAATAAGAACACAATTCTGAAATCAAATCTTTTTTTTCTACACCAAGAAGTAATTGAAGTATAGAATTAGTCAGATAATTACTTGATTTATTCAAAAAAAAGAATATAACTATTGGAGTCAAAAATATAGGGAGCCATACTTTTACTAATGCATACAACTTTGTTTTAATGTTGTTCACCCACCTTTTTCACTAATTTTGTAGCTCTTTTAAATATAGTGGTCATGTCTACACACCACACTCCTATTTCCTTTCTCCCAACAATTATAAATATCATGTACCTTGCTCCTGGACGTTCTTTCTTTCTACTTTTTTTCCAGTCCTTCCAATCTGTAATAGATGGAGTTACATAGTCTTGAGGATGTGTGTGCCAAGTTCCTAAAAAAAATGATTTCTCAACCTCAGCCTTCTCAAGAAAATTGATATGAGCATTATCCTTGATCATAAAATGTGTGCTACTCTTCCTATCTTCTTTTTGTGGTATTGTTACATCTTCAACGATTATTGAACTACTTTTCTTATTTTCATAGCCTAGTAGAAAGCCACCACTCTCAGGATCACTAAATTTTTTTTGAGTATGAGAAAGCAAAGTATTGATCACTTGAGCATGAATAATCAACTCATTTCCATCAGGAAGTAAGTATTTAATTAATCTATTTGAATGAATCACAAAAATCACATCCCAAATTTTTACTAATTGTACATTCAGTAATTCCGGTATTAATACTTGATTTAATTGCAAAAGGTTCTGAGTCTCCTAAAGCTTTTTCTAAGGCAAACAAGACCCCATTAGTCGCTGACAAAAGTGTTCTATTACCATATTTCATTCGTGTACCCCCACATCCATCATTTAACCACCTATTATCTTGATCCAAAACTTCTTCAGGAGACAATAATTTCTCTACATATTTTTTCCCACAAGTATAACATATTTTGCTGTTGTCATAAGATACTAAAGTATAACTATCAATAGCATTCTGATCCAACCAAACATACATTACAACTATATTTAGATTCAATTTTGATAACATTTTTGAAATATCATGTTGTTGATCAGTTGAACCTATACAAAAAACTAAGTATTCAATATGAAATTCTACAATATAGTTTTGAAGATTTTTTTCTGAGATCATTTCACTGACATAATTAATGGATATCTCCGGATGTTTTTGTTCCAAAGTAAATTTTAAAGCTTCAGTTTTTTTGTAGCCAATAAAACCAGAATCAAGTCTATGGCGGAATAGATTTTCTGAACTAAAGTAATCACTATCAAATAGCGATAAATTTTTAACTCCTGCATTTAGCAATTCGCTAGCCACATAGGCTCCAAGAGATCCAACACCTACAATTCCGACTTTATGCTCTATAACTTCATTTCCAATAGATTTGTTTAAATATAAAAAATCATTACGAAATAAAGTAAAAGGCTCTACAGATAAAACATTGTCAATTAATTTTTCAGTCAATTTTGCTGCACCAGCATTTTTAAAATTAACTCTACATCCAAAAAGAATTTTTTGGTCAGTTTTAGGCAAAGAAAAATATAAGTCAATTTTCATTTTTCTAATAGTGTAATTTTTTATCTTTTCATAAACCTTAGGAGCAATTTTATTGACTTGCCCATTTTCTAAAATATTCAAAATATCTTTTGAAGTCCAATGGTGATTAGTAGTTGGCGGTAAAATTCCTTCTATATTGATTAATGGAATGTAGAAAGCCATAGTGTTAATTTTTTTCCATTTAGATATATCATTCAATTTGGTATCTTGGCTAAGCACACGAGTTTGTCCATCTTTAATATAATAATCTAACTGTTGAAATGAATCATTACAGTTTATAAATAAATTTGGGTAAAAATTTGATTGAATTGAATGGGCTGCTGAATTCCAATAATATAGAAATTCCTTTTGAAACTCCTCTTCTATCTCATTTGCGCTTAGCTCACATAATCTTTGTAGACTCTCCAATATAAACTCAAATTTTTCTTCTAGTGATAAATCAGAGAATACTAGCTTTTCTTTTTGATATAAACAAATGTATCGGTAATCAATACCAGATATTTCTATACTAGACAACATAAAATGTGGAAAATCTTCTTCACAATTATTAGCCCATACATATGGCATATCTCCATTAAAATCATAATCTATTTCAAATAACATACAGGTGAATTCATGATTTTTACAATCTTTAAACTCTACAAGTCCATCTTTTTCTTTTACGAAACTAAAATTTTCAAATTTTTCTATTGATGAGCGGAAACGAGATACATTATTATCCAAAACTGTGTTCTGGTTTGACTTTTGTTGCATATGATTTAACTTCCTTTTCAGGTATTTCGAACTCTTCTCCCAAGATTTTTACTATATATTTAGCTGCATCATGATCATTATCACATTCTAAAGCGTTTGTCAGATTTTCGACAGCTCTATTAAATCGTTTATAAAATGTAATAGCATGGTTCTCAGAGTTTTCAAATTTTTTGAAAACATCAGAATAAGGCCGAACGGGTAAGTTTTTTTTGATGGAAGCAGAAATTACATTTCCATTGATATCTTTAACAACTGTAAACTCCCTTAAAATTGATTCGCACAAATTTTTAAAAGCTATTAAATCAGAGTCATTCTTTTGATATAGATCAACTGCTAGAAGTGTTAATCCAATACTTGGAGGACGTTTTTCTGTAGTATCATTGTCAGTGTAAACCTCCTGTTTCCACTTCTTTAAAAATCTAATCAACCTTCTTAATTGCCCACCTTCATTTGAGCTTAGCTTAGCTAAAATGTATTCATTTAATCCTTTAGGATCTGCTATTTCCCAACTATAACTTCCATGTTGTTTACCTCTAGCCAAATAGAATGAACCACCATATTCGGCATACATTGGAAAATCTAAGTGTAGCCAATCCTCCCCCTGTCGAATATAATCAACAGTTATGCAAGGTTCTTTGATTTTAGGCACCCGTTTCCCAGAAATTTCTAAAGCAGATTTCCCTAACTTCTTTATTTCTCTAGTATCTTCATTATCATAGATGTTTAGTGGAAAGCTGACTCCTTGATCTAAGTCAATATCTCCATCTTTTGATTTAATTGTTGTACCTAGCTTAAAACTTCCTTGCATTATAAAATTTATCTCACTTGATTTTAAATCAATATTTTTCTCTTGGCATAGCTCTGGAAATTTCACTTTAAAATCCTTTTTTAGCATATCTCTTTTTGTTCTCAGCGCCTCACTTTCACCTTCTATTTGGATATTTTTGTTAAAATTTTCAAATTCTTTCTGCAGCATAATAGTATCCCTCCAAGTTTACGAACGAGCGTTCTTTTAAGTCAATTATACATCAAAAAAAATTTCTTACAGGTATAAAATCATTACCAATTATTACATTATCGTTACAATAATTTCTAAAAGAATCTTACATCTCTTTACAAGAAAAATATACAACAAAAAAAACATCCTCTTTTTTGAGAATGCTTTTTATGCTAATATCATCAAAATTTTTGAGCAACACTTCTGCTATCAACTTGCTAACAATTGAGTGTCTTTTTTTGTATTGTAGCTACCACTAGCCTCCAAATGAAGCGATCAAACAATTGGCTATATAGCAAGAAAACTTCCATTTCAATCCTTTTCAGCTAAAAAGAATCTTTATCATAGTCTATACTTCTCATCAGTCAGTAAATAAAAGGCAATTATCAACTTATATCTCTAATTTATTCAGTATCTTGAATAAGCTTACTAAAAAATAAATCTTTGTAAATGGACTGTTCATGGAATGATAGATATTTGAATTTACCATCTTTCTTTCCAAAATAACCTCTAAAATATATTTTAATTTCTTCATCACTATCTGCATATTTTGAAATAATTTCTTTATTTTGTCTCATTGCTCTATCCTTATTTGTAAAAATTGGATTTTCAGGAAAATCAGAAAAGACTACTTTAAGTATTGTTTTCTTAAATATAGTAATTTTCCCTACACCCATGTAAATTCTAATTCTATTTCCCACACTTGTTTCTGAGGAGGGAACAAATAATTCATTCAAAGAGATCAATTCATCCTTTATTCTAACTTGTTGCCAATCATTATCAATCATCGGATCATAATATAGCTCAACAAAACTCGCAAGTGAATAGATATTTCTAGTTTCTCTAATTGTTCCATTTTTTGTAGTACTATTTGTTTCATTTGTCACTATTATTCCACTCTTATCTTCAACTTCTGTTTTAATAGTCGATGCTACTTTATTTAGAGATTGTGACATACGAATGGTACCATCTTTTTGAATTGTTTTTTTAGCCAATTCATGTTCAGTACTAATTTGTTCTTTTCTATCGGCAACCGTTATTTCTGAACAATCTATATTATGCAGTGCTTCACGACAAGAAGTGGTAAAGTAAAATCGTTTCCCTTTTGGTTCACCAAAATTTATACAGGTTAACTGAATTGCACAGTTAGGGTCTATACAATGAAAAGCCTTTTTATCCGTTATTTCACCCTTCATTGACTTCCTATAAGCCACTTTTGCTGATACCTCTTCACCAAGCTCTTCACTGAATGCTCTCTCTACCATAAACTATCACCTTCAACATGTTTTTAATCACATTATGTCATTTTTGTTTGAACAATTCATGAAATAATATAGCGCTTTCTGAGAATAATAAACAATATAAGAATCACCTACTTTTTAATAAATTTTTGCTATCTTTCAAATTAGGATCAAAGTAGAAAACTATGCTATACTCAACATTACAATTCACATATTTTAAATAGAAAATAGTTCTATTATTTGTTAACAAATAATTACTTAAAGTTTTTAGTCAATTTCTCAATTTTCAAAGTCCTATAATCAAAACCAATCTCTTCCATTAATTCTTCCCAAGACTTTCCTGTTTTCCTCATAATTGTATCCACTGATGGTAATTGATCTGATTTCGTTCTATTTCTAAACTCGCTCATTGATAGATTTTCTTCCAAACCTAATCGGATAATCTCATTCCTTAATTCAAAAAGAAGTTCAAAATTGGAAACTGATTCTACTGATTCTCTTTTAAAGAAAGGTTTAATATCATCAAATCGTTTTTTCAAAGTATCTAACGAAGGAATAGTTTTATTTCCAACAGTGCTTCTCTCATAAGCTCTTTGAGAACATATTCCTTCTTCTTTAATAAATGTCACAACGATTTCTTGCAATTCATCAGTGGGTATTTTCGACCAACGATATCTCTCTAATCTATTTTCACCTAGTTGAATCAATAACTTATCCCAAGAGCCAAATCTCTCTTGGATAAACCACAAACTAGGGACTTCTTTAGGAAATTCTTTTAATTTTTGTTGATACTTTCTCACAGAATCAATTTGATGTTTTTCAATGAATTGCAAAATAATTTGCATTAACTTCAAATCATTTTCTTGCTTCCAAATTACTCTCTTATCATTATTTTTCATAATAGATGTCTCCTTAACTATACTATAGAGAATATAGTTCTATCATCCTTTTTAGCAGCCGCTGGGTACGCATCGGCTTCTGTCTCCCTTCTTAGCAAGTCAACCTCAACCTTGCTAAATTCGGAGGTTCGTATTGGTATTTTCGGATGACTTTTGTCGTCAGCGCAATCGTTAAATTTAGCCCACATTTGACTACCTATGTTGTCAAAATAGGACAATCTAGGACAATTACATACTAAAACACCTTTTTTACGAAATTTAGGAATAAAGACAAATAGAAAAAGCCCTTGATAGACAAGGACTTTTCACATTCGAAATTTGATAGATAGTCAGAGACTTTCTTATCTTCTGATTTCTTTGATACGAGCTGCTTTTCCGTGTAATGCGCGTAAGTAGTAAAGTTTTGCACGACGTACTTTACCGTAGCGAACCACTTCAATTTGAGCAACACGTGGTGTGTGTAATGGGAATGTACGTTCCACACCAACACCATTTGAAACTTTACGTACTGTATAAGTTTCGCTGATTCCAGCACCACGGCGTTTAATTACAACACCTTCGAATAACTGGATACGTTCACGAGTACCTTCGACTACTTTCGCATGAACGCGAACAGTGTCACCAGGGCGGAACGCAGGAATATCCGTACGTAATTGTTCTTGTGTTAATTCTTGAATTAATGGATTCATTTTATCCTTCTCCTTATTCCCAAATATTCTTATGGTCACTTCTGCCACAGCGGAATATTGTAATAGTTAGAGCGCATTGCACTCACCAAATTAGTTTACCACAGACAAAATAAGCTGTAAAGAGAATTTTCTTGAAAGTTCCCTTATTTTTGCTCTTCTTGTTTAATTTCTTCTAATAACTTCAACATTTCAGGCGTCATTTCTACTGATTCCAACATGTCAGGTCGACGCAAAAAGGTCCGTCGTAATGATTCTTTTAGTTGCCATTCTGCAATTAATTTATGGTTCCCATTCGTTAGCACGGCAGGGACTTCCATATCATTGAAAATAGCAGGTCTGGTATATTGTGGATGCTCTAATAGGCCAGTGGAATGTGAATCCGTCTGTGCAGAAAGATTGTTACCTAAGACATCAGGTAATAAACGGACTGTCGCATCAATCATGACCATTGCGCCTAATTCGCCCCCTGTTAAAACGTAGTCCCCCAATGAAACTTCATCTGTGACCATCGTGCGAATTCGCTCATCATAGCCTTCATAATGTCCACAAATAAAAACTAAATGTTCTTCTTGTGAAAATTCCTCGGCCATTTTTTGATTAAACGGTTTTCCTGCTGGATCTAATAAGATGACCCGTTTTGGTTGCTGGTTTGTCTCTTCTTCAATTGCTTTTAGGTTATCATAGATCGGTTGTACTTTTAAAAGCATCCCCGCGCCACCACCATACGGATAATCATCGACCGTTTGGTGTTTGTTATCTGAAAAATCGCGAAAATTAGAGACATTCAATTCTAATAACTGCTTTTCCCGAGCTTTCCCAATAATTGATTCCCCCATTGGTCCTTCAAACATTCTAGGAAAAAGAGTTAATACATCAATTCTCATCGTCAATCAATCCTTCTGGAATGTCCACATCAATCCGTTGATTTTCGACATCGACTTTTGTAACAACGCCTTCAATATACGGTAAAAGTAAATCTTTTTTCTTTGGTCGTTGGACGACCCACACATCATTCGCACCAGGAGATAAAATTTCTTTAATTTTTCCCAGATCACTACCGGTTTCATCATAAACAGTGGCACCAATGATTTGGTGATAATAAAATTCGTCCTCTGCCAATTCAGCGAGATTGTCTTTTGCAACTTTTAAAATACCGTCACGATATTTTTCAACATCGTTGATATTTGGATGTCCTTCAAAGCTTAAAATGTCAAAATTCTTATGCTTGCGGTGGGACTTCACGACCAATTCAATTGGTGCTTTTTTCTCTTGAAATAGCAGTAACGTTGCCCCTTTTTGATAACGTTCTTCTGGAAAATCCGTTTTCGAAATGACCCGAACTTCTCCTTTGATTCCTTGTGTGTTCACAATTTTTCCTACATTTAAATAATCTGTCACGTGAAAGCCTCTCTTCCTTGTATTTCATCTTTCCTATTCTACCATTTCTTACGCGCAAATTCTATGAAAAAACAAAGGCCAACTTTTCCAGTCAGCCTTTGTTTTTATTAATTCGTTAAACCAGTTAATGTGCCATAAATTAAAAATAAATTCAATAACGTCAAGGCAATTGCAATAATCCAAGCTAAAAATTTCACCCACGCTGGATTCGCAAATTGGCCCATTAATTTTTTATCACTTGTATACATCGTTAAAGGAATAATCGACACTGGCAAAGCAATACTTAGGAAAACTTGCGTATAAAGCAACAAGTCTTCAACAGCCGTTTCGCTACCGCCATAAATAATGACACAGATAATGACTGGCACAATTGCTAACAAACGAGTTAACACTCGTCTTGCCCACAACGGCATTTTTAAATGGATAAAGCCTTCCATTACAATTTGTCCTGACAGCGTACCTGTAATCGTTGAATTTTGACCCGAAGCCAGTAAAGCAATTGCAAAAAGAATACTTAACACTGGGCTAGCAATATTACCAACAATATCTGGATTTTTCAGAGCATCAAATAAATCAACAAATTTACCTAATTCACTGTTGGTTCCATAAAATAATGCTCCTCCTAAAATTAACAACAAACAATTTACGACAAAAGCGACAGTTAATTGAATATTTGAATCCCAAGTAGTGAAACGAATTGCTTTGGCTTTCTCAGCATCATCGTTACGATCAAATTTCCGAGCTTGCGCAATGGAAGAATGCAAATATAAGTTATGAGGCATGACTGTCGCTCCAACGATTCCCAAGGCTAAAAATAACATGGATTTATCTGTCGCTATTTTTGTGTCTGGAATAAAACCTCGTAATACTTCACCAACATTTGGATCTGCTAATGCCACTTCATAAGCAAAAACAAAAAAGATGACTGCAATTAAACAAGAAACAATTGCTTCGATTTTGCGAAAGCCTAACTTTGTCAGTAGCAAAAGTAATAAAACATCAAACGTTGTTATCAACACACCAATTAATAATGGAAAACCAAATAATAATTGCAAAGCAACGGCACCACCAATTACCTCAGCGATATCTGTTGCCATTATGGCTAACTCCGTCACCACCCACAAGGCAACGCCCGTTCGTTTACTTGTATGCTCTCTAGTCGCTTGAGCTAAATCCATTCCTGTCACGATTCCTAAGCGTGCAGCCATACTTTGTAGTAACATGGCAACTAAACTAGAAAGTAAAATCACACTAAGTAACGTGTACTTATATTCCGCTCCGCCAGCAATTGACGTAATCCAATTTCCTGGATCCATATAACCAACAGCCACTAAAGCGCCAGGTCCGCTATAGGCTAACAAAGTTCGCCAAAAGCTTGCGTTTTTAGGTACCTCGACGGTATTATTTATCTCTTCTAAACTAGGTCCATTTGCATAATTAAGCATTTTTTCCGTTTTCTTTTCTTTCATCCAACATCCCTCAATCTATCTTGTTCACACATTTCACTTTTAGGTACACCTAAAACTAGTTAACATAATTATAGTCTTCTTATTCTTCGTTGTAAACTGTTACATTCTAATTTTTTTAAGCACTCTCGCTATAAATCGTTTGGTTTTTACCAAAAAATCCCTTACACTTATTTTATCATAGATCGGAGGTTATGAGGATGAAGTTAGATATGGTCGGTATTATCGTCAACGATATGACACAAGCACTCTCTTTTTACCAAACGCTAGGTTTTAACGTGCTGGGAGAAGCTTCGCCTGATTACACAGAATTACAAAACAATGGCGTCAGGATTTCTTTAAATTCACTACAAATGATTACTGGTGTCTATGGGTTTGCGCCTAGCCAACAAGGCGATAAAATTGAACTTGCTTTTCTTTGTGAAACGGCCGCAGAAGTTGATAACACCGTGAAAAAAATGAGCCAAGCTGGTTACATTGTTTTTAAAGAACCTTGGAATGCACCTTGGGGCCAACGATACGCAATCATTAAAGACGTGGATGCAAATTTAATTTCACTCTTTGCCCCTCTATAATATTACTAAAAAATGCGCCACTTTCGTTTCTTTTACTCTCTTTCGAAAGATCAGTGCAGAATGGGTCTTAAGTAGGATGTCTTTTCTGTCTCTTTTTTTGTATAATAAACTTATCAAATGATGCGTATCTTACAACTTTGTTCGTTTGCAGAAAGAACAAACGATGTTTTTTATTGATAAAAAGTTATATACTAAAAGTACGATGAGTATAACTAAAGGAGATGAGAAATGTGAGTGTTACCCTATCTAGAAAAATTGTTAATATTATTTCCATTTTGGGCATTGTTGCAACCATAATTGCAACCATCTATTTTATCCGATTAGGTGTCTTCAAGGACATCAATGCACTAAGAGGACTAGTAGGGCAATCTGTCATTCTCGGTCCGATTATTTTCATGTTAATTCAGATTATTCAAGTGGTTATTCCGATTATTCCTGGTGGTGTTAGCTGTGCTGCAGGGGTCTTGATTTTCGGACCAACAATGGGCTTCGTCTATAATTACGTTGGTATTGCACTTGGCTCTATTATCATTTTCTTATTAGGTCGTAATTATGGGAAGCCATTCATTATGAGCCTTGTCAGTGATAAAACATATAACAAGTATATCGGTTGGTTAGACAATGAAAAACGTTTTGAACGATTGTTTGCTTTAGCAATTTTCTTCCCGATTGCACCGGATGATGCGCTTTGTTTAATGGCCGGTTTAACAAAAATGTCTGTGAAAAAATTTACTCTGATTATTTTATTAGCAAAACCTGCTTCTATCTATTTATATAGTCTTGCGTTAATTTATGGCGGTACATTTTTAACTAGCTTACTGGGAATGTAAAATAAATAAAAAAGCGAACGGACTAAATCAAAACTCTGCCTGTGTCAGTTTGATTTAGTCCTTTTATTATGGAATTTTGGTAGAAACTGGGGGACTTTTGATGTTTAGTTATTTTAAAAATAGTATTGTGAATACGCTAGATTTTCTTAAAGGGACAACGGCGTATTTTCGCGATGTGCTCTTGATGCACGGATTTATGTTATTCGTTCTATTGCCTTTATTGACAAGTTTGTCCAAATTGGTACTCAAAGAAGGTGGGATTGATTATATTTCCTACGATAACTTAGGGGCAATTGCTACGCAACATCCCTATGTCCTTTTGACTTTTCTACTAATTGGGCTGTTAATTTTACTGGCGCTCTTTTTTGAATTTACCTTTTTATTGCTTAGTGTTTATTTTATTAAGAAAAAGCAACCAATTACTCTAACGCAATTATTGCACGGCACCTTGCTTCAGATCAAAAAAGTTCGAGGAATTACCTTTCTGTTTTTCCTGGCATATTTCTTTTTGATTTTACCATTAAGTGGGTTAACCTTCCGCTCTTATTTATTAACAAGAGTTAAGATTCCAGCCTTTATCTTAGATTTTATTTTTGCAAATCGCGTCATTATTATTATTGGTTTCGTATTGTTAGAACTGATTATCTTATATTTAGCGATTCGACTTGCTTTTGCCCTTCCAGAGTTGATTTTACGTGATGTTGGTTTTCGTGAGTCTTTAAAACGTAGTTGGCAAATTACAAAGCGACGCTTTTTCCAGATTTTAGGACAATTTATTATCATTGGTGGAACTGTTTTAGGGATTTTTACGGCTGGCTATTTCTTGATATTTTTAGGTCAAACCGCCGTCGAAACGTTTAAACCTGAGTGGTCTTTACCTAGCGCTGTCATCGCTATGACACTCCTTCAGGTTATGATGCTCTTAAACTTGGTGTTGTCTAGTGTTGCTATTTTTTACATTATTGTTGATGATATGGAGGATGAAGGGATTTTGCCTGACACGCCAGAATGGTTCACCCCGAAATCAGAGGTTCGGGTAGAATGGACCACCTTCAGAGTCGTTCTTTTTTGTTTGATTGCAATCATCTTCGGAATTGGTGTAGGCACCTATAATACGAATTACCTAAGTCATACACCTGACCGAAAACCGGTTACCATCTCCCATCGTGGTGTCAATGGTAACAATGGCGTTCAAAACACCTTAGACTCTTTAATCGAGACCAATAAGGCAAAACCTGATTATGTTGAAATGGATATTCAAGAAACCAAAGACCATCAATTTATTGTCATGCACGATTTTAATTTACGGGCGTTAACGGGCGTTAATAAACGACCGAATCAATTAACACTTAAAGAATTAACGAATATGAATGTCACAGAAAATGGTCAAACTGCTAAAATGGTTTCTTTCGATGATTATTTAGCCAAAGCCAATCAATTAAAACAACGTTTATTAATTGAAATCAAAACCACGCCTCAGGATAGCCCTGATTTAGTACAGCGTTTTGTCAAACAATACCGCGAAAATATTTTAGAAAACGGTCATATCCTTCATACCTTAACCTATGATACGGCGATGGCCTTAAAGAAAGAAGAACCACGCTTTTATGTAGGCTACGTTATTCCTTTCAACATTGTGGGACCGCCTAAAATGCCAGTTGACTTTTTTACTATGGAATACAGTACAATGAATCGTAACTTTGTAAATGCCGCTCATCATGATGGGAAAAAGGTTTATGCTTGGACAGCAAATGATGAAGATGTTATGACACGAATGATTTTTTATGGCGTCGATGGCATCATTACCGATCAGCTCAGTCTACTGAACGAAACAATGAAAACCGATTTAGAAAACCCAACATACTCCGATAAACTGTTGAATTTCGCTATTGGAATGGGTTAAAAAAAGAGCCAATCTGCTGAGCAGATTGGCTCTTTTACGTTCATGTTAGTTGTTTTTACCAAAAATTCTTAAGAAAGCTAAGAATAAGTTGATGAAGTCAAGATATAATTGTAATGCGAAGAAAACGGCCATCCCAGTACCTGCTTGATCACCTGTTTGCGCATAGACTTGGCGTATACGTTGGTTATCATAAGCAGTAATCCCTGAGAAAATTAGAACCATTAAAATGGAAATAAAGAATTCTACAGCATTACTGTGTAAAAGGAACATATTTAGCAACATCGCAATGATAATTCCGATTAAGGCACTATAAGCGGCATGACCAACTGCTGATAGGTCTTTCTTCGTAAAGACACCTACTAATGACATCGCGCCAAAGGTAGCTGCTGCACTTAAAAATGCGCCGGCCACTGTTCCACCAGTATACATTAATAACGTCACGGATAAAGTGACACCATTTAATAATGCATACGCAACAAATCCTGCAATCGCAATGGTTGGATTCTTCTGTGCTTTTGCGCCTAGATATAAAACTAAGCCAATTTCAACAAGCCAAATCATCCAAAAAGCTAAGCTTGATTGGAATAAAGTAGCTAGAACGGGTAAAAAGACAGTTGTCATTGCATAAGCCATGATTGCGCTAATACCAATTCCTAACGCTAAAAATCCGTAAATTTTGGCATAAAATTTATTCAAACCTGTGCCAGTTTGGATATACTCTTGATTATTCATAAGTTAAAGTCCCTTCTTTCTCTGTTAGTTCATCAATCGTCACTTGGGGTGGTTGAACCATCACCACTGCATCTAACACGCGATTTTCTTGCTCATTAACAGCCTCAACTGAAATGGTAATCACATCTTTCATTTTGTCGACTTTGATTACTTCTAATTGGAAAGTCAATGTTTCGTAATGAAAAACGGGTTCCACAAAGTTCACAGAGAAATTCACAACATGGGAACCTGGTCCTGGCAAATGTTTAGAAATCGCACTAGTGATAATTCCCATCAGCATAATTGATGGTACGATTGGTTTTTCATATTCTGTTTTTTGGGCATAATCATGTTGGATATATAAAGGATTCGCATCATTGGTCAAGCCCAAGTAAAGTAATAAGTCCTTGTCTTCAATTGACTCTGTCAAGGACAACGAATCTCCCTCTTCGATATCTTCGATGGTTTTGCCTAATTTTCTCGGTTTTCCGATATTCAAATTAGTACACCTCCGTTATTGATAAGATAATTGTACCAAAATGTACTTAAAAGGCAAGTTAAAAAGTAGTCTTTAAAGGATGTTTAAACA
Organism: Enterococcus sp. DIV1328a; assembly: GCF_050536905.1. Lineage (NCBI taxonomy): Bacteria > Bacillati > Bacillota > Bacilli > Lactobacillales > Enterococcaceae > Enterococcus > Enterococcus sp. DIV1328a. Next base: position 1,609,054 of record NZ_CP172912.1, read on the forward strand.
AAACCAACTTATCTACCATGCTAGATTTTAAAAACAAACAACGGAACAGGAGCAGCTTCTTATTTTTTGAAGCCAGATACCCCTGTCCCGATTTTGTTTCTTTTTATTATAAAACGTTTCTAGTTGTGTTACTTAGTAATGTTTCGTAAGCTTGTTCAAATTTCTGAACATCGCCAGCGCCCATAAAGACAACCACTGCATTTTCAAAATCTAGTAAAGGCGACACATTATCTTCGGTAATTACTTGTCCACCTTTTTGAATTTTTTCACCTAAATCTTCAATGCGTACCTCGCCTTGTGTTTCACGCGCAGAGCCAAAAATATTACATAAGAATACTTCATCTGCTAAATCCAGTGCTTCAGCAAATTCATCCATTAAGGCAATTGTTCGTGTAAATGTATGTGGCTGGAAGACAGCAATAATTTCTTTGTCAGGATATTTTTGACGAGCGCCATCAATCGTTGCTTTAATTTCGGCTGGATGGTGCGCATAATCATCAACAATAATCATGTCACTGACTTTTTTCTCGCTAAAACGACGTTTTACACCTTTAAAACTTAGCATTTCTTCTGCGACTTTTTGCATATCAAGTTTTTCAAAATAAGCCACAGCAATCACACCTAGCGCATTCATGATATTGTGATGGCCAAATGCTGGTAAGACAAAATGACCTACAAAATCATCCTTGTGATAAACATCAAAAGATGAGCCTTCCGTTGTTCGTTGAATATTTCGTGCTTGGATATCATCCTCTTCGCTGACACCATAATAATAAACTGGCACTTCTGATTCTAACTGGCGAAGATACTTATCATCACCATAAGCAAAAATTCCTTTTTTGACTTGATGAGCCATTGTTTGGAACGCTGAAAAAACGTCCTCAATGCTCTTGTAGTAATCTGGATGATCAAAATCGATATTCGTCATAATCGCATAATCTGGTGAATAAGCCAAGAAATGACGGCGATATTCACACGCTTCAAATGCAAAGAAATCAGCATCTGGTTCGCCGTGGCCAGTGCCATCCCCTATTAAATAACTAGTTGGATTGATACCACTTAATACATGTGCTAGCAAACCAGTCGTACTTGTTTTCCCATGTGACCCTGTTACAGCAATGCTTGTGTACGGTTCGATAAAACGAGCAATGAAATCGTGGTAACGAATTACTTCTGCGCCTAATTCGATGGCGCGGGCGATTTCCTCATGGGTATCTGGAAAAGCATTTCCAGCAATAACAATCATGTCTTTATCAATATTATCTGCATTAAATGGTAAAATAGGGACACCTGATTTTTCAAGATCCCGTTGTGTAAAGAAATACTCTTCTACGTCTGATCCTTGAACGTTGTAGCCTTTTTGGTGTAAGACCAACGCTAATGAGCTCATGCCAGAACCTTTAATTCCGACAAAATGGTATAATTTGTTCTCTTGATTTCCCATTATAATCCTCTTCTCTGTCACTATATAAAACATACCTTTTTTAAAAAATTTCAATCATACGAGATTCATTATCGTATAAAACAAAAAAATAATCAACTATTAAAACAGAATAAAAAACTTACATGTTTCAATTCCACATGCAAGTTTCATCTCTTAACTAAAATATTTACTGTTTTCTAATACAGAACTTGAATCTTCTAGCATCCCACTTAATGGTTTATCCAAGATGCCCTTTTTCTTCTCTTCTGTCACAGGTGCTTCCGGCTCCACTTGAGCATTCGCTTTAGCTAATTTTTTCCCATAAGCAGTTTGACTTTTAGCATTTTTCTTTGCGGCATTCAAACGGGAACGCGAACGTAAATCTAACGCATCTTCGCCAAAACGTTCTAAGTCTGGTTTGATTTGTTGATATTGTCGTCTAGTTAAAGGAATCTCAGGTTCTGAGGTTGGAATATTAAATTTCCGCACCGTTGGATCTTCTTCCGTATCTTTCACTTGAAAAGCCGTTGGTTCATCATCAAGAATCACATATGAACGACGATCTTTTTTCATTGCTTTTAGCAACTCTTCTTCAGTAAAACTAGGTTCCTGTTCCTCAGGAATCACAGAAGCCGGGATATATTTAGGAACAAAATAAGAAGGTGTCGTTTTCTGCACTAATGGTGATGCGGCAGGTCTACTTGGTTTCGCTACGACTTCTTTTTTTTTATACGTTTGTGTCCAGCCATTTCCTTTTGGCGTCCCAAAAAGGCTATTATTTTTTTTCGTTGCTTGTTTATTTTTCGTTGCTTTACTAGCATGTTTTGTGTAGTCTGGCAAATTAGAACGATGACGTGCTAATTGCTCTTGTTGTGCTGCCGTTAATTGTTGTGTTTGTTTATTTGTAGTTGATTGATTCGTTGTTGGTTGTTGGACGGATGGTGTGCTTTGTCTAGTATCTTCGGCAGATGTTGCAGTTCTTCTGCTACCAGACATTGCTTTACCAATCAGATCATCTTGAAATAAGTTACGTTCATTATCTGTTGGTAATTTTACGCCCTGTTCATCATCATACGCTGGAAAACGGAAATGTTTTCTCTTCACTTGAGCATTATCCATTGCGGTCATTCCTTTTATTTTTCTTTCTCATTAGTTTAACACATTCTCAATGAATACTAAAGAACTTGCCTGAATTTTTAAGAGAACAAAAAAGAAACCTCTGTTTAAAAAGGTTTCTTTTTTGTTTATTTATCTAGTTGTAATTTGGCAAAGTCCGCTTTGACTTGAATGAATGACTGAAACAATTGTAAAAACTGAAAGAGCCGCGCCCGATTTTCAAATTCACTTCTTGTTTGCGGCAATGGTTTTGTGCGATAGGTTTCATAAACGGTCTTAATTCGATTCATAATTTCTTGTCCATCATTATTCTCTGCAAATGTTTCTGCCGTATATTCCAATAATTGTTGAATATAGCGAACTTGTTGCGCATCAACAGTAATATCTTCTAATAATTCCAACATGTTTTTTAGAATATTACTTTGCATTTTTCTCATCGCAAAGTACTCTAAATAGTACGTATTGGTAGACAGCAATTGATTCTCGGCATGATTTTTGGCCCACGTCTCGCCTGTGCGAATAAAGGTTTTTAAATCTGCACAATGCATGACCAAATTTCGCTCTCCTGCAGCGTTGTTTAAATGTAGCGCCATTTCCCTTAAAATTTTACGAAACATTGTTTCAATGACTTCTTGGTCTTCTCTTAAACGTTTTTCTGTATCAGGCATATAAGAATTAGCTAATAACGCTAGTCCCACACCAATACTCATTAATAAAAATTCATTTCCAATAATCGCCCAAGAAAGATTTTTTTCGACTAAATAATGAGTTACCAAAACGGAACTCACAACAATACCATCAGATAATTGAAAATACACAGCTGCTGGAATAAATAATAACAAAAAAATACCAAAAGCAATCGCTGTAAAACCTAAAAAAGTAAAACAAATATACGCTAAAATAGTTGCTAAAGCTAAGGATAACAAACGATAAATTCCTGTCATGACAGATGTTTTTTTCGTGCTAGTAACACTTAAAACTGAAATAATCCCTGCCGAAGGGGCATAAAGTAATCCCAGTTTTTCCGCAATAATCATTGCTAATGCAGCGCTAATGGCTGTCTTGACTGTTCGTAAACCAATTTTCATGCATACTCCCCTTAAAAAATAATAATTCTTCACTTTTCTCTAGTAATTTTACCTCTATTTCGGTTATCATTAAAGAGAAAAGTTATTTAGGAGCGAATATTTATGATAGTGGGTCGATTTCGTTTAGGCATGCGAACGTTAAAAACAGCAATTGCTGTCATGCTGTGTATTCTTTTATTTCAATTTTTCCATCGTGGCTCACCTATGATTGCCTGTTTAGCAGCTGTTTTTTCGCTAAGACAAGATTTAAATACCAGTTTGTCTTTTGGAAAATCGCGCATTATTGGAAACACATTGGGTGGCTTTTTAGCTTTGCTTTATGTATTAGCACAAGATTATTTTCCTAATCAACACTTAGTAGAATTACTGCTACTACCACTTTTAGTCATTATCGTCATCGTTGTTTCTGATGGGATTAATAACAATGCTGGAATCATTTCTGCAACTGCGACACTTTTAATGATTTCTTTAAGTATTCCGCAAAGCGATTCCTTTCAATATGCAATGGAACGTGTGTTGGATACATTCATTGGGACCTTTATAGCGATTGGTTTAAACGTCTTTTTACAACCTAAGCCAGCAGAAGAAGCCCATGAAATTTCTGAAGATTTAGCTGAATTAGAAAAGAAAGAAAAAGAACTAGAAGCTTTACGCCAACAAGTTCAAGCGCGGATTGACGCAGAAGAAAGCACTGACGACAAGGCAAATAAATAAAGAAACAGCCGATTGAAGAGAATAACAATCGGCTGTTTCTTTATAGTTCCCAATTCGTTTTTGCTTGAAAGTTGGCGGCTGCGCCAATCAAGTTGGCATCATTTTGATAATGGCAGGTCACGATTTCTGGAACAAAATCTTTTAATTCAAAGGTCTGTAAATGCGTTAGCATCCGGCGATTAATCTCTGCTAATAAGCCTTCTTTAGCAGAAACACCGCCTCCAAGTACAATCATTTCAGGATCATAAGAAAACTGTAAGCCGAATAATCCTTGTGTTAAATAATCATAAAAATTATTGACTTCTTCGCGAGCAACCTCATCCCCTCGTTGTGCCAGTTCAAAAACTTCTTCTCCTGTCACCGCCTGTTTTTCGACTCCGATTCGTTCACAATAGCGCTGAGCCATCTTGACAGCTGTGCCAATTTCACTGAATGTTTGGCCATTACTTAAAAAGTTCAGTCCAAACTCGCCTCCATATAAATGAGCGCCTTTGTACAATTCACCATTGCGAAAAATCGCTCCGCCAATTCCTGTCCCAATAACGACAAAAAGCACTTCTTTTTTTCCTTTCGCCGCGCCTTCATATATCTCAGCTAAACCAGCACAATTCGCATCATTTTCGATAGTCACTGGTAAGCCAAACAACGCTTCTAATTCTTCATAAATGTTAAAATGATGAATATATGGAATGGCGGAAATCCCTAAAATCTGTTGACTTTTTTCGTCAACTACTCCAGGTGAACTAAAAGCAACACCACTAATCGACTCATTTCTTTTGTCTGCATAAACCGAATATAAATGCGCTTTCATTTCTTCCCAAGAGCCAGGTGTTGGAAAGCTCCCTTGATTTGTTAATTCTTTGCCTGTCCAAACGCCGTATTTCACGGAAGAACCGCCAAGATCAAATGCTAAAATTGCCATATTTATCCATCCTTTTCTACTTCTGTTTTCTTATTTCTTCGATACGTATACGGTCCATGATAGGTCTCATCAGGATTTTTCGTCAAGCGAAATTTCAACGGAACATAGTCAATGCCGCCTTTAACAAAAGGATGACATCGTAAAATCCGTGCTACCCCCATCGTTGTTCCTTTGACACTTCCATGTGTATGAATTGCATCAATCATATATTGTGAACACGTTGGGTAATAGCGACAACGTGCAGGCAATCCTGGAGAAATAAATCGTTGATAAAAACGAACACCGCCGATTAACGGATTTTTCATAAAGTGCCTTCTTTCTAACTAATTCTTACTAAAGAATAGCTTGTTTTTTCATGTTTGGCAAGTCTTAGTTACGAGAAATTACACCAGGTGCACCTATGACGAATTCTTACATTTCTGTTGCTATCCAAATGAAAAAAAACGTGCTACACTATAAAAAAAGGAATGGAGGCTTAGTAAATGGGATTAAAATTTGAACGTTCCAATGACTTAGATAAACTCTTCGATTCTTTCGCCGTTGATCCATTAAAGAAAGAAGTACCTCTTGAAGAACTGGCAAAACAACGACAAGAAGTAAAAAAAGAAGAAGCAAAAAAACAAGCAAAAGAGTAATTTTGCTTGTTTTTTTCTATAGAAATTTTTCAATTGCTGTCCAAGCTGCTTCTTTTCCTTCTTTTGTTTCAGAAGAGAAAATAATAAAGTCATCTTGTTTATCAAAATTCAAGGCTTTTTTGATGACACTCTCGTGTTTGTTCCATTTGCCCCGCGGAATTTTGTCTGCCTTAGTTGCCACAATAATAACTGGCAAATCATAGTATTTCAAAAATTCATACATTTGGATATCATCTTGGGTCGGCGGATGACGTAAATCAATTAAAGAAACGACTGCACGTAACTGCTCACGTTGCGTGATATACGTTTCAATCATTTTTCCCCACTTCGCACGTTCTGTTTTAGAAACTTTGGCATAACCATAGCCAGGAACATCCACAAAGTGTAAGGCATCCTCAATTAAATAAAAGTTTAGCGTTTGCGTTTTACCAGGTTTACCTGAAGTTCTTGCTAAATTTTTACGATTAATCAAGGTATTAATAAAAGATGATTTCCCAACGTTCGAACGTCCAGCTAAAGCAATCTCCGGTAACTGAGATTCAGGATATTGTTTAGGGGATACCGCACTAATCACGATTTCTGCATTATGTACGTTCATTGTTTTCCTCCGTTCTTCTGTTCAGTCTTTCATTCAAAAGCTTAACAAAAACAGCTCTTTCGGAGATCCGCCGAAAGAGCTGTTTTCAGCTTCAATCTTATACAGCTTCTTTATCTTTTTTGTTATAAATAATTGTTGGTTTACCTGTACCTTCAGCGGCCATTTTAGTAATGATAACTTTTTCAATGCTTTCATCTGAAGGAACATCAAACATTACGTCCATCATAATTTCTTCAATGATTGAACGAAGTCCCCGTGCGCCAGTATTACGTTCAATGGCTTTGGCTGCGATGGCTTTTAATGCTTCTGGTTCAAATTCTAATTTAGTGTCATCAAGAGACAATAATTTTTGATATTGTTTCACCAAGGCATTCTTCGGTTCTGTTAAAATTCGAACCAAATCATCATTCGTTAATTTATCAAGCGCAGCCATTACAGGTAAGCGTCCAATAAATTCTGGAATTAAACCAAATTTCAATAAATCTTCTGGAATAATATGTTGCATGATGCTTTCTTCTTCATTTAAAGCAGAATTAGTTTTACCAAAACCAATAGTTTTTTCGCCTAAGCGGTTTTTAACAATGGTTTCAATTCCATCAAATGCTCCACCAACGATGAAGAGAACATTCGTTGTGTCAATTTGGATAAATTCTTGATGTGGATGTTTGCGGCCCCCTTGTGGTGGTACACTTGCAACTGTTCCTTCAAGAATTTTTAGTAAGGCTTGTTGAACACCCTCACCTGAAACATCTCGAGTAATCGAAACATTTTCACTCTTACGGGCAATTTTATCAATCTCATCAATATAGATAATGCCCTTTTCCGCGCGTTCAACATTATAGTCAGCAGATTGTAGTAATTTTAAAAGGATGTTTTCAACATCTTCCCCTACATAACCTGCTTCTGTTAAACTGGTCGCATCAGCGATTGCAAAAGGTACATTTAATGTTTTTGCTAACGTTTGAGCCAAGAAAGTTTTACCTGAACCTGTTGGTCCAATTAAACAAATGTTACTTTTTTGCAATTCAACGTCATCTTGAGTTGCAGCTGTTTCTGATTGATTTACACGTTTATAGTGATTGTAAACAGCAACAGAAAGTGTGCGTTTTGCACGTTCTTGTCCAATAACATATTCATTTAAAACATTTAAAATTTCTTGGGGTTTTGGCACATCCGTTAATTCTCGGACTGCTTCATCATAAAATTCTTCATCAATAATCTCTTTACATAGATCAATACATTCATTACAAATATAGACACCCGGACCAGCAACAATTTTTTTTACTTCTTCTTGTGTTTTCCCACAAAATGAACAACGAACGGTCCCGTTATTATCCGTATTGTCGTACATGTTCGTCACCCCTCTAAAAATCAAAAAATGACTGTCATCACAGTCTCTCATCATAATAGCACAAACCACTTTAAAATGCGAACATCTCAGATAGAAAGTTTTATTGTTCTTAGACTTCTTATGGTATACTACATTATATAAAAGCACTTTCATAAAAAGTGATTGTGTTGAAACAAATTGGAGGAATTGTGATGTTAGAACAAATTTTACTAGGTACCTATACTCGAAGAGCCAGCCAAGGCATTTATAAAATTGCATTAGATACGACACAAGGTCGTTTAACAGAAGCGACACTTTTGTTAGAAGAAACGAGTCCTACCTATCTTGCTCTGAGTCAAAAGGGCGAACTTTTTAGCGTCACTAGTGTTGACGGTGAAGGTGGCACTGCCGCTTATCAACCAGAAATGGACCATTTTAACTTATTGAATAAAGTAACTGAGGAAGGTGCGCCGCCATGTTATGTAGCTGTTGACGAAAACCGACAACTTGTCTATGCAGCAAATTATCACCAAGGTATCGTTCACGTGTATCGTATCTTAGAAGATGGTTCTTTGGAAGATGCTGACAAAGTGATTCATACAGAGCCAACTGGTCCTCATGAAAACCAAAACAATGCCCATGTTCATTACACAGATTTAACACCTGATCAACGCTTAGTCGTCTGTGATCTAGGAACCGATCGTGTGTATACGTATAATGTTAGCTTAGATGGAAAGCTTTCTGAAATCGCTCAATTCGTGACTGAGCCAGGGACTGGTCCACGTCATTTAGTGTTCCACCCAACAAAATCATTGGCTTATCTATTTGGTGAATTAGATAGCACTGTTTCAGTTCTTTCATATGATGAAACAGATGGTTCTTTCACTGAATTACAAAAAGTTTCTACTTTACCTGCTGATTATGATGCGTTTAATGGTGGTGCTGCGATTCGTATTTCTTCTGATGGCCGTTTCCTTTATGCTTCAAACCGTGGCCATAACTCAATTGCTGTCTATGCTGTTTCAGAAAATGGCGAAGCGATTGAACGAATTCAATTAATTTCAACAGAAGGCGATATTCCGAGAGATTTCGATTTAGATCCTTCTGAAGATTTCGTTGTTGTCGCTAATCAAGACTCTGATAACTTAACACTTTATCGTCGGAACCAAGAAACAGGCTTATTAGAAATGATTCAAAAAGATGTTGCCGTTCCCGAATGTGTTTGTGTTTTATTTGTATAATTAAGTTGACTATTTCCTTGGAAAATAACAGGAGGTCGGGACAGAAGCGTTTAACTCCGAGAAATAAGAAGGAATTTCCGAAAATTGTTCTTTAATTTTTGGAGAATTTCGGCTTATTTCCGAAGGAGTTGCTTTTGTTCCCGCCGTTTATCAGTTTTTGAGCGTGGAGCAAAAATCCAAAGTGATTTTTGTCCCACGCTCCCTGTTTTCTTATTTTAAACGATGGATTGGTTCTCCAATTCTTTAACGTATAAATAAAAAGAGCCAAAGTCTAAGCGATTCATTTGTAAAGATTCATGAACTTTTGTGAACCCTTTACTTTCGAAAAATCGAATCATTCTATGGTTTGTATGATTAGTCTGAGCATACATTTTACGTCTTCCTTCCCAGACTGCTCGTTTCTCCAATTCATGGAACAACAAACTGCCATAACCCTTAGCAATATAATTAGGCGAAGTTGCAAAACGCTTTAACCAAACAAAGTCTTGTTCCTGCTCCATACAGAACGTTGCCATTGAAAAAATCATTTCTTCGTGCACTAGCAAATACAACCGTTTTTTTGTAATGTCTTCTTGGATGTCTTCTTGAGAAGGGTAGTCCTTTGTCCACTGTGTAATGCCCACAACATCCATGTATGCCTTTACTTCTGTTAAAAATTGAAGAATCATCGGTAACTCTTTCTCATCAGCCACTCTAATTTTCATTGTTTATTCTCTTAATAAGGTAACAATAGAATCGACAAGACAATCACACTAATAATGCCAATGATGGTCGGTACACTCGTCCGTTTTAAAATTCTGATGGGACTAACTCCTACTGTTGATGCGACAATCATGACAACTGCTGCTACAGGAGAAATCGTTCTAGTTAAATTCGCGATCATCTGCATTGGCAAGGAAATTAAAATACCATCAATCCCAGCTTTTTCGGCAATCCCAGGGATTAGTTCGATAACCGCATAAAACATTGCCAGTCCACCACCGCTTAAAATTCCAAAAAGGGTCGTTGCACCGCTGAAAATTAAGGTCGTAACGATTCCTGCTGAACTTGACGCTTCGACAGATGCCATAATACTATCAATAATTCCTAACGTTTGAATCGCAGACGTGAATAATGAACCGCCTACGACAAGCATCACGACTTGACTAAACCCTTGCCCCATTCCTTTAAACATCTCGACAGCCGTATCTTGAACCTTTTTAAAAGATTTCAAGCGAAGCGTCTCAACCAATACCGCAATGAAGAAAGAAATAAATGTAAGAACAAAAATATCCATCGTTATTCCTTTGACAAACATTCCTGCGATTCCCACTCCAACAATTAATAATAGCGGTAATATTGGCAATATTGCATAAAATTTAGGAACATCAAATTCTTTTTGTTTGCTTAAGCCTTCTTCATTTAATGAGACATAGGCAGCCTCGCCTTCTTTTTTATCGCAGTATTTTTGCCAGAAGTACTGTGCCACCGCAATGATTAATAACGATGGCAGCGAAATTTTGGCATTCCATACAACATAATTTAACACATCATAACCAAGGGTATTTGCGGCGATTACGTTATCCGCGCCTAAAGGTGTTGGCATGATAGTTGCCGTCATTGCAATCACACCTGCAGCAGTTAATGATGAAATCCCCATGCTGGCTAGCATCGGATATAATATAGACATTAAAATAATCGCTAAGCTTGATGCACTAGGAACTACTAGTGACATTAAATTTCCAATTAAAAAGACTACAGGGACAAATAACGATTTACGTTTAATCTTCATTAATGGTTTCACCAAAAAGTTGACAGCCATCTGATTGGCCCCGATTGCATTCATATAGCCTGAATAACCAAAAAGAATCATAATTACAATTCCTGCTGAACTCACTTGTGCAATAATTGTATCTTTAAACTTCAAGAAAATATCAAATAATCCAAAACCGGTTCCTTCCCCTGCAGGATAAATGGGATGTCCTAACATCCATGCACAGGCAAGTAGAACAAGCGCACCAATAATTAAACTGAGTGCGGGATGATAATTTTTTACAATCAAATAGGCTACAACAACTAAAACGACCAATACCAATAAACTTTCAATCATACTTATCCTCCTTCAGTTAATTAACCGCTTTCATTTTTTCGACAACCCATTTTTGAAAAGCCTCAACATTTACATCTATACAGGCAACGGCATTCGTGTTTTTATGATACTTCATTTTTAAATCCGCAACAGTAGCTCCCGCAGCTGGACCTTCCAAAGCAACTTCAATGAACGTTTCAGTTGTCTCAAATAGTTCTGGTGAAGTTAAATAGGCAATCGCACAGACATCATGCATTTTCAAACCTGTAGTTAAACTGCCGCCTCTATAATGACGGAAAAGACCATAAAACATTTCCCCAACTCTACCAAGTGCTCTGATAGCTGTTACTTCATGATTCGTTAACACAGCTTGACTTGTAACATCTAATCCTACCATTGTTATCGGGACACCTGATTGGAAAACAATTTGTGCAGCGTGTGGATCGACATACGTATTAAATTCGGCACTTGTATTTGTATTTCCCCTTGCTAATGAGCCACCCATCATGACGATTTCTGCAATATTTTCTTTGACTTCTGGATAGAGGGTCAGTAACAAAGCAATATTCGTTAATGCAGCAATTGGAACAATGGTCAAAGGAACATCACTAGACAGAATTTCTTTTCGCATAGCTTCCACTGCATGAATATCTAAACACGTAGAGATAGGTTGCGGAAACTCAAAGCCATCCATGCCAGTCTCCCCATGAATCTCAGCAGAATCTTCCAATTGAATAAGTAACGGACAATTACACCCCTTGGCTACAGGAACCTTTTTCCCAAAAAAATCGACAAGTTTCAAGGCATTATTTGTTGTTTTTTCTACATCTACATTCCCTGCAACCGTCGTTATTAAGCGAACTTCTAGGTTAGGATGATTCAGTGCAATCGCTAAAGCTACAGCATCATCAATTCCTGGGTCCGTATCAATAATGATCGGTCTTTTCTTTGTATCCATTTTTCTTCCTCCATTCACATTTAGGAAAAACATTTCCGGAAACGTTTTCTTAACTTGAGATTAACAGCGCTTTCATTAAAAGTCAAGCAGAATTTCTAAATAATAAATAATTAGGCTTTTTCTTGACTTTCTGCTTTTAGAATGCTTACTATAAAAAAGAGTTCAGTGAAAGGACGAAAATGATGAATATTAAAGATATTGCAAAATTAGCTGGCGTTTCCGCTTCAACTGTATCCAAAATTATAAATAATAAAGATCAAACTATTAGTAAAGAAACCCGTGAACGTGTCTTAAAAATCGTTCGAGATTACAACTACACACCTTACTCAGCAAATCTCGTCACAAATAGTACTACAAAAACCTTCGTGTTATTATTAAATAGCCATGAAACTTTTGAGGCTTGGGTTACGAGCTTTATTGATAAAGCTCAAGAAAATGGCTATAACTGCTTGATTTTAAATAGTCACGGTAGTTTAGAACAAGAACTGAAAAATATTACCTCGCCAACTTTAAAACAAGCCAGTGGCATTATTTGGGACCCAATCAATGAAAACAGTAAACAATACGCGAAATTTATAGAAGAATTAACGATTCCTTACTATTTCGTCAATCACTCAACTAACGAATTACCTTCTCTAGCGGGGCTTTATGAAGAAGCTAGTTATGTTTTAACCCAAGAATTATTACAGAATAACCATAAAAAAATTAGTTATTTCGTCACTAACCCAAAATATAAAGAAGCAATTATTGCAGGCTATAAAAAAGCCTTGTTTGATGTCAATTTACCCTTTAGTAAAGAAAATATTTTAACTACTATCCCTGCTGATTTCAGTAATCAGCTTATCACAGATGGGATTACGGGTATCCTTACCGATGACTATACCCAGGCTGTTTTTTTGGAACAGCTTTTAAAGCAGAGCGGTTTGCGAACCCCCGATAATTACTCTTTACTCGCAATTAAGCGAAAAATTGATCGTTCATTTTTACCTGATCATATTTCTTCCGTCTTATTAGACACAGAGACGTTTGGCAGCCAGTTAGCCTTATTATTGCTTAACAAACGCAAAGAAAAAACAGCCTTGATTAACGAGACTGAAAAATTGGTGCTAGATCACAAAAATACATTAGGCATGTCTAGTGTTAATCCACATAGCAAAATGATTGTAGTGGGTAGTTTAAACGTTGATAATTATCTGTATTCAACAAATTTACCACATAACGGCAAAACAAATTTTTTGTCTAGCTATGCTAAATTCCCCGGCGGAAAAGGATTAAATCAAGCTGTTGGCTTAACCAAACTGGGCCATCAGGCCACCTTAATTGGTTGTTTAGGCTCAGACACAGATGCGAATTACTTATATAAAGAATTAGAAAAATACCACGTTACGACAGATGGTATCACACGTATTCAAGATACTGAGACTGGTCAAGCTTATATTTATGTTGAGACAAGCGGCGACTCCATGATTTCAATCTTACCTGGTGCAAACACAGCGCTTACACCTAAAAAAATCGCACAGCAAAAACACCTATTTATGGATGCCAGTTTTTGTCTCATTCAAACAGAAATTCCTTTGTCTGCTGTAGAGAAAGCTTGTGAAATTGCCCAACATTCAGGCGTACCGATTATTTTAAAACCAGCTGCTATTCATCATATTCCAGTGAATATACTAGAAAAGGTTGATTTTTTCATTCCCAATGAAGATGAATTATTGGAACTTCAACCAGATACTGGTACATTAGAAGAGAAAGCGGCGTACTTCTTAGAAATGGGCGTAAAAAATGTCATTGTTACTTTAGGAAAAAAAGGCGTGTTATTAAAAACACCCCAAGTGTGCCACTATTTCCCTGCAACAGAAAATATAGCTGTGGATAGTACTGGTGCCAGTGACAGCTTTATCAGCGCGCTCGCCTCCTATCTTTCGAAAGGTTATCCGACTGAAGCAGCCATTCAAATAGCAATTCAGGCTGCAGGATTTTCAGTTTCTAAAGAAGGGGTGATTGATTCTTTAGTTGATCATGTCACTTTGGAAAATTATTTGATAAAAAAAGAACCCGCTCTTTTTGCTCATCGTAACACCTGTGTCGACTGACACAGGTGTTTTCCTGCTGAATATCTTGTTATTTTCTCATAAACCAATGAGAATTGTTCTTTTTTATTACAATTTATTAGGCGAACTATTATAATAAAAGAGAAGTTATTACTAAGGAGTGAGTCTCATCAAAACACAAGATGCCATAAAAACATTTTTACTTTCAAAGAAAACACAAAAAAAATTGGCTGTCTTTTTATACTTAGCAAAACAAACGAACCTTGATTTATCTAGTGTTGCCCGAAAATTCGATCTTTCTACTAAAAATTTATCAATTTATCTTCGTGAAATTCAAGAAGACTTAGCAACCCTTCCTGAAAATACCTTAGAGATTCAGATCCATCACGGAAAAATTTCATTACATACGACTTCCAATGATTTTCTTTTCCACTATTTTTTATTATTTAATTATTACTGTGTCCATTCTACTGACTTCATTCTTTTTCAAGCAATTATCAAAAAAGAAAACAATTCTGTCTGGAAAGTGAGTCAAGAAACTAATTTTAGCTCATCTTACATTTACAAACGGTTAAATAACATTAATAAACTATTTGGTTTGTATGGAATTTCCGTCCATTTTTCCCCCTCCGCGAGTAAAGTGATTACAGGTTCTGAATTTCAAGTCCTATATGCTTTTCTTGATGTCTACTGGACCATCTTTTTAAATACCTTAGCCTTACCACGTTATACCTCTACTTATTTTGAAGATATACTGACGCAACATATTAAACCAGAAATTCTTGAACGCTTGGAACACGCTTCTCTACTAAAATTAAATTTACTTTTACACATCGCAAAATATCGCTTTCCATATACTTGTGAAGATGATCTCCAAAAAGAATTTGAAGAACATCCTTATTTAAGGCTTTTCTCAGACTCAAAACAAACTATTTTTTGTTCCCAATCAAATTTTTCAGAAGATCAACAGCGGGTTGTAGATATCATTGCACCCATTGCCATTGATAATTTTGATTCAGCAAAACGAGCCAAAGATTTACTGGCTGCTCTAAATGAAATTTCTTGCCCAGAATATTTCTACGTTGATTCTTTATTAACCAATTTTTGCGAAGTTTTTCAAATTCCAAAAATGCGTGAATTTGATCGTCATTACTTCTTACTTATTTTATTTAAAAATATTATCTATAACCAATTATTTATTTCACAGCAACCAAATACCGCGATTCTAGATTTTTTAGTCAATAAAAATAGTACTTATCAAAAAGATTTACAGAAAAAAATTTATGCTTTTTATCAAAACTTTTCAGCGCATTCCCCTTATCAGTTAAGATTTAAGGATCAGGAGAACCCAATTTGGACATGTGAATTGTTGTTACGAATTTATAAGCACTATAGTCCCCGCAAAAAAATTAAAATTGGTGTTGCATATTCTCGCGATTTTTACATTGCTAGCTTTATTATGATGAAAATCAAGCAAGCATTTAGTGAGGATATTATTTTTGAACGAACCGATTTTTCTAGTTGTGATATTGTGATTACTGACTATCCCTTATTTGATTTACCAAAAGAAATTGACCGAATTTACATTTTAGAAGAAGAATTAACCCGAGAAGATTGGGAACTAATTTTCAGTAAAATAAGTATCGCCATTTTTGATTTGCAATATTAAAACAAACATCAAGCGCCAACCTGTCTCACCAGCCATAATGAAAACAAGCGACCTACAAACCACTTCTGCCAGTTTTAGTCTGACAGAAAATAGTTTGTAGGTCACTTGTATATTGCTGTTCTTTTCTACGTTACCTTCAAAGACAATCTAGTAAGTGGGTACACGTCGTACTTCAGTCCTTAAAGTGCTACGCTTCCACCGCTGATCAGTTTTTAAGCCTGAGACAAAAATCCAAAGTGTTTTTTGTCTCAGGCTCTTACATTTTTTCAACAAAGATGTTACTAGGCGCTACTTGAAGCTGAAAACTAGTTTCTCTATCGAGATTCCTCATCAGTAGACTCAAATTTAAAACTTTTTTCTATAAAAGCGACTTCTTTTGCGTATGTTTTTACAAAAGAAGAATAGTCTTTGGGATCTTTGACCTTTTCCAATTGGTCAACAGAGACTTCTAATTCAAATCCCGTCCCATCTTTAAAGAGATAATATTTTGAGATGTCTGTATATCCTTGATTCCGTTTTAAAATATAGCCGGTTTGTACATCAGCAATTTTATCAATTGGGTATGCTTTGATAAACTCTTTACTTGTATCCAAATAATCAGAAAGACTGTTGACAAGATTGCCAGAAAGGTACATACCTGCCGATGTATAATAGTCTCTTTTTTCATAAAAACTGATATTGCCTAGATATTTTGTATCTGGATACTCCTCTGTAGAAGGTAAAATTAAAAAGTTCTTTCCGCCACTGGTTTCAATATCGGCATCGCCGATAATTTCTATTTGATAGCCTTGATTAAATAAAAGTTTATTTTCTTCTATTGTGACTTTTAGTGGTTTTTCTAAATCAACAGGTCCAGTTGTGGTAAGTCCAGCTTCTTTTAAAGGATAAACATCTTCTGATGAAGCGGAGTAATCCCAATAATCATCTTTCTCCGCAAGATCAATATATACTATAAAGCCAATTGCTACAGCAATGCCTATCCAAATAATTTTTTTGTTCTTTTTTTGTTTTTTCTTTTTTTTCGTCTGTGGTTTTACCACTTTTTTATTGGGGTTAGGAAGTTGCTTTACTGTGTCTGTTCTTGTGACAGGAAAAAACGACCATTTTGGCTTTTGAAAAAGCGCATCATATGTATCATAAAAATTCTTTTGTTTAGCCATTTTTTCTCTCCACTAATTTTTTTGATAAGGAAATTTCCTCAGATGCTTCGGAGACTAATCTTTCATAATCATCTGTGATACTTTCCGACAACACTCGTATGGTACTTAAGATACCATTGGTTGCAAGTGTTATTTCTTCTGTTGACAATTTATCTTCTTTAATGCTTAAAAACCGTTCTGATGCTCGTAAAATCTCTGGTACCTTATGATATAAAAAATCACTAAAATGAGTAATTGCTTCAGGATACTTCACTAAGTGTTTAAAGATGCCCTTAGCGGAAGCAACACCCAGTTCTACTTGTTCAATTTTTTTTAAATTTCGTGACTTATTCGTTAGTTCGTTTAAATAAATAATTTGTTTTTTTAATTCGTCCATAATTCTTTGGTACATCTCTAGGTCACTGTCCGTTAGATGGTGCGTCGTTTGATATTTTTTTAGATTTTTTTTATAACGGAAATACGTACGACCATTTCTATAAATAACCCAACCAATGTACCCAGTCCCCACTAACAAAACCATTATCCCATTCAAATCATGTACTCCTTTTTAAATTAGTATATATTACTGAACACATTGTCCAGCTTAAAATTGACAAATAAGTATGAAATGTTACTCCCCCAATTACTTGTGCACTTTTATTGTATCATATAGGAAAATTGTTCTGTTCCGCATTTGGACAAATTGTCTAAATGTCTAACGAAATCTTTTTTTGTTTAATATGTAGCAAAAAACACTTGCAAGAATTGATTACTTCTCACAAGCGTTTTTTATTGTCTAAAACAACTATTTACATTTCATTTTATTAAATAGTGAATAAATAAATTACTGCAGCTAATGAAGCACCTAAGATAGGTCCCACAATTGGCACCCAAGAATAAGCCCAATCAGAATCACCTTTTGTTTTCACAGGAATAATTTGGTGCGCTAAACGAGGTCCTAAATCACGTGCAGGGTTAATTGCATAACCTGTAGGTCCGCCTAATGATAGACCTAGTCCTAAGACCAAAATCCCAACAAGCATTGGGTTAATGCCAGCCGCTAAGTCGTTTTGAGAAAAGGCTAGTAAGCCAAAAACCAAGACAAATGTGCCGATAATTTCTGTTAAAACATTGGCTGGATAGTTACGGACAGCTGGACCAGTGGCGAAGGTTCCTAAAATAGCACCTTTGTCTTCTGTAATGTTCCAATGGGGTAAATAAGCTAACCAGACAACTAAACCACCAATAAAACCGCCTAGGACTTGAGCTACGATATAAGGTAAAACCATGCCCCATTCAAAGTTTCCAGTAATTGCCATCGCAACCGTTACAGCAGGATTTAAATGCGCTGGACTCATATACCCAGACATGTAAACAGCTAATGTAACAGCAGCGCCCCAACCTAAAGCAATAACGACCCAACCAGAAGCAAAGGCTTTGCTTTTCTTCAAGTTAACTGCGGCACAGACGCCATCCCCTAGTAAAACTAAAATCATCGTTCCGAAAAATTCACCGAATAATTGTGTCATCATCGAAGTTCCCATTTTTTCTTCACCCTACTTTCAAATTTTTTAAATCTGATTCTTCAATTACTTTTTCTAATGTTTCAATGTGTCGTGCTCTTTCTTCCGCTGTCCACTGATAATGCTGTGCCATTTCTTCAATGACTCCCGCTTTCACTTGGTCCAAACGATCACGCATAAATAATAAGTGGTTGGTCCGTCGCAATAAAAAGTCGACGGGTGTTAAAGCCATTTCTTCTTCCATCGCATAGTTTAAAGAGACAGTTTCTGTTAAGGTTAAACCAGGAATTACTTTGGCATCATCAATCATTTCAAAAACAGTTGGTACGTTGGAGCCATATAAATGAGCTAAGTATAGTGCATCCTTTTCACTTAACCCTTTAGACACGCCATGTTTTGCCAACGCTTCTAATTCTTCGTCTACCGTTGCAGGGTTCAATTTTCCGCCTGAAACTGGATAGTTTTTAGAATCAATTAAGGTGAATTCTTTTTGGTATTCTTCTGCTAAGATGGTTTGAATCATTTTCATCGCACCTTCTGCCATTTTACGATAATCTGTTAATTTCCCACCAGCCAAAGTGAGCAAGCCATCCGCTGATCTTTCCAATGAGCTGCCTCGAGAGACAGCTGAAGGATTGACTTTATTTTCCACCAAACTGTCTTCTAGATGGTTTAGGACTTCTTCAATTTCTCGTTTATCTGTTTGGTTTTTTTGGTATCTGTCAACGACATCAATGACTTCATCAATACTTTTATCTGAAAGTTTGCCATTGTTTCCCCCGTTATAATCTGAGCCACCGTTAGCAGAAATTAAAGGTCGTAAGCCAGCCCAGCTGGCTTCAATATCATCAATTGTCAATTGTACCTCTGGATAACGATTATTGACTACTTCCAATAGGTAATCCACATCACTTTGTTCTACTGTTGGATGTTGAAAGTCTCCATGGTAATCTGTATCCGTCGTCCCAAAATATGTTTTTTCTTCTCTTGGAACAACGAAGACCATGCGGCCATCTTGTTTACCTGTATCAAAATACGTTGGTTGAGGAACATTTAAACGGCTTTTGTCGACAACTAAATGAACCCCTTTGGTTGGACGCATTTGTGGTGTAAATGAATCGTTTTTGTCTAAGCCTCTTAATTTATCTGACCAAGGACCAGTAGTATTAATCACAACATCTGCGTGAATCTCAAACTGTTCGTCAGTTAGTAGGTCCTTTGCTTGAATGCCAGTAATTTTCCCTTCATCATTGTATAAAAAGCCCACCGCTTGAACCCGACTCACAGCATGTGCCCCGTCAGCTACTGCTTGTTTAATATTTTCAATAACTAAACGAGCATCATTATTTCGGTAATCTAAATAAACACCGCCACCTTGTAGACCTTCACTTTTTAGTTGTGGCTCACGTGCCAAAACCTCGTCTTTTGTTAACAGATAGTTGGCGTACTTGGTACCTGTTACATCAGCTAACTGATCATATAAATCCATTGCTATTTTGACAGAAAATAGATTAAATGTTGCATTTGGCTCATCATAAATCGGCAATAACATGGGATCCGCTTTAGGGATGTGTGGTGCAATGGATTGAACGACGGCTCGTTCTTTCACTGTATCTGCTACCACCTCCACGTCAAACGTTTTCAAATAGCGGATACCACCATGAACTAATTTGGTTGATCGTGAAGAGGTGCCCTCTGCGAAATCCTGCATTTCAATTAACCCTGTCTTCATTTTAGCGGCACTGGCTTGCAGGGCAACGCCTGCGCCAGTAATGCCACCACCAATAATTAAGACATCTAAGTGTTGTGTTTTTAAAGCGTCGATTGATTGTCGGCGTGTTTCTATTGAGAAAGTCATAGAAAATTCCCCTTTTCCATTTACTTATTTTTACGTTTGAATTGTTGGGTAGCTGCTACTGCTTGTTGCCAACCTTCATATAAATCTTCTCGTTCTTCTTCCGCCATAATGGGTTCAAATTGTTGTCCTTCTTCTTGGAATGCTTTGATTTCTTCTAAGTCTTTCCAGAAGCCAACCGCTAAGCCCGCCAAGAAAGCTGCGCCTAAGGCCGTTGTTTCTAAGTTATGGGCTCTTTGAACAGCAGTGTTTAAAATATCTGCTTGGAATTGCATCAAGAAATCATTGTTTGCTGCTCCACCGTCTACTTTTAAGACAGGAATGTCTATGCCTGTATCTTCTTTCATCGTGTCAATAATGTCACGAACTTGATACGCAACTGCTTGAAGTGTCGCTTTGACAAAATCTTCTCTCGTGGTACCGCGTGTCAATCCAAAGACAGCCCCACGCGCTTGTGAATCCCAATATGGTGCACCCAAACCAGTGAATGCAGGAACCACATAAACTTCATTGTGCCCTGTTGACGCTTTGGCTACTGCTTCAGATTCCGCAGCCGTTTGCAACATTTTTAAGCCATCTCGTAACCATTGAATCGCTGAACCAGCCACGAAGATACTTCCTTCCAAGGCATAATATACTTTGCCGTTAATGCCATAGCCAATAGTGGTAAGCAGATTATTTTTAGAAAGTTGAGGTTCTTCGCCAGTGTTCATGACAATAAATGAGCCTGTTCCATAGGTATTTTTAACCATCCCAGGTTCAAAGGCCATTTGACCAAATAAAGCGGCTTGTTGGTCACCAGCCATCCCAGCGATAGGTACTTCACTTCCGTAAAAATGGTAATTTTTTGTTAATCCATACACTTCAGAGTTCGAAACGACTTTCGGTAACATCACTCGTGGGATATTTAAAAGATCCAAAATTTCTTGATCCCAATCTAAATCATGGATATTAAACAACATCGTCCGACTTGCATTTGAATAATCAGTGACATGAGTATCTCCCGTTAATTTCCAAACGAGCCAAGTGTCAATTGTTCCAAACATCAATTCTCCATTTTCTGCACGTTCTTGCGCACCTTCTACGTGATCTAAGATCCAACGAACCTTCGTTGCTGAGAAATAAGCATCAATGATTAACCCAGTTTTTTCATGAATCATTTCGCTGTAGCCATCTTCTTTTAGTTGATCGGCAATAGGTGTCGTTTGGCGTGATTGCCAAACAATTGCGTTATAAATGGGTAACCCAGTTGCTTTGTCCCAAACAACGGTTGTTTCCCGTTGGTTTGTAATCCCAATTCCAGCAATATCTGTAGGTTTCACTCCTGACTCAATTAAAGAACCTGCAATAACGGATTGAACAGAATTCCAAATTTCATTGGCATTATGTTCCACCCAACCTGCATTAGGAAAATATTGAGTAAATTCCTTTTGTGAACTACCAATTTTGTTTCCTTTTTTATCAAAAATAATTGCACGAGAACTAGTCGTTCCTTGATCAATCGCCATAATGTATTTTTCTTCTGCCATGATAATTCCTCCTAAACGTTTTTGAAATCGTTTTCTTTATGTCCCTATCTTACAAATAAAAGAATAACTAAACATGTCAAAAACTTTTTTTATTTTAAAAAAATTGAAAGGATTTCTACTAAAACCAACAAAGACAACGCTTTCAATAATACTTTTATTATCTCTAATTTTTCAATAAAAAGAAACATTTTTGTTTAAAAAAGCCTAATTTTCGACTTTTAGTTGTAAAAAGGCTGGTGCGAGGATCAGACAATTTCCGTCACACCAACCTTTTGTTTATTTCTCCCGCAAGGTGCGTATTTTCTTTTTTAATTGTTGCACATCATAGGTCGAACTTAATTCTGACAAAACATAGACTTCCGGTGTTCCTTGATAGCTCGTTTGCTGATAATTGGTCACAATTAAATCATATGTTTGTTCAGGCTGATACCTCTCCACCAGCGTGCCATTCATATTTTTAAGACTAAGCATTAATACTTGTGTTAACGCCGCTTGATAAAGAGCATCCATTGCTAAATGAATTCCAATTTTTATTTCACCAATCATTTTAAATTCAATTAATGCCAACACGCTTAAATATTTGACCAGAGAAAGTTCATGCAAACTATCTCCTGGTTGATACGTTTCATCAAAACAAGCTAAAGCTTTTTCTAATAACGTTGTTGAAAAAGAAGCTAATTCCCGACTAGATAATTGCTGTTCTTTTTCCCAGATATGGGCCCGATCAAAGACTTCCAATTCTCCTTTAAAAAAATACAGTTTTCCATGAATTTGTGAAAAATAGTAAGCCATGGTTTTCTCAAGAGTAGGTTCAAATTTATGGGGCCGATAATACAAGACCACATTTTCCAAGATAAACGTATCAGCTAAAGAAACAGCGGAACGACGTCCCCGAATTAAGGAATATTCATCAAAAGCTGATTCTGGTAAGACCGACATTGTGATTAGAAAAACAAAATGAATCATGCTTTCTCCTTCGTCTAATTCTAATGAATAGCGACTAGAAAAACGGAAAAACAATTGTCGAACTTGCTTAAATAACGGATCTTCTTTAAAATCAATCATTTTCTTTCTCAATTGTTGATATTTTTTTGAAGTAACCGCTAGGCGCTTTTTCGTAATACTCAACCAAAGGCTAACTTTTAACGCATTATGTTCATTAAAAGTAAAACCTAAGCCAGTTTCAATCCCTTCAATTATCCGTTTATTTAACGGGGACATCGTTTTTTTCTGGTGTGTTTCATAGGGAGTAATATACCAATACAACTGAAAGTAAAAGTAACGAATCTGCAATTCTTCTCCCTGTAGTTGTCCATTTTTTATTTGCAAATCAAAGGCGGCTAACAATTGATTGAGTTCCTTAATCTTTCGAAATAAAGAAGACTCACTAATCATAAATTTAGTCGTTAATTGAACAATAGAAAACTCTTTATTACGATATAAATAATCTAAAAGTTGAAATTTAAGAGACTCTTTTACAAATGCTTCAATTAAATGATTCAACGAAAAAAAATCCGATAAGGTGATTGATAGCTGTTGGCCATCATAAGTAAGCTGACAATCCTGTCCAAAAGGTTTCAAAAAATAATGTAAATCCTCTAAGTCTTTTTCAAAGGAGGCTTTTGTGACCGCTAAAAATGCTGTTAAATCAGAGACTGAGCAGGTACCGCCTGCTAAGATGGTTTGTTGCACCGTTAATAATTGTCGCATCGCTTTCTTTTCCAATAACGTCTCAACTTTCATCGTTCTCTCTCCAATAAGCCGAAGCACCCATCAAATTTGTAATATCATAAATATTGGTTAAGGAAGGTTGATAAAAATAATCTTTTTGTAATAGGTCTGTCAGTGTCTGACCTGTTTGGATACTTAATGCTAACGTATTTATTTTTTCTAAACAATTGTTTTTTGAACAAAGCTGTGCCCCAAGGACCCGTTGTGTCACTTTATCATAGATTAATTTGCCTAAAATTTCTGTCCCATGTTGTAGAGGCGGCGCTGGCTGTCTAACAATTACGGAAGCAAGTGTTTGCGGAAAAAATAAACCTTCCGTTTCGGTTAGACCTGTACTAGCAAGGTAATAGTCCCCCACTTTTGTTCCCATTGTTCGCAAAGAGCCAATGAATCGGTGTGTTTTTTCTTCTAAATTGTTGGCGACTACTAAGCCAGTTCGTACCGCATTGTTCACTAACGGAGCATAAAAAGTTTCCGCGACTGGTTCATTCATAACTGAAATGCAATCTCCGATGGCAAAAACATTTGGCACTGAAGTTTGTAAATAAGCATCCACCGCGATTGTCTGATCCAGATTTCGTTGAATTTTTTTATCCAAATAGGCTAATTGAGGATGTAAGTTTAAAGCAAAAATCCCACTGTCACAAGAAATTTTCTGTTCGCTTGTTTCAAGAACAATACCATTTGCTGTTTCTTCAATTCCTAGGACCGTTTCTTCAAAATGGAAAATTACTGCTTGTTTTTCCAAAGATTTTTGAACATCTGCAACCATTTCTTTATCAAAATATTTAGGCAATAGATTTTCTAAACTTTCAAAGACATGGACCGTTTTCTTCATTTTCACAAGAAAATCAATAGCTTCCATTCCAATGGGTCCTGCACCAATGACGGCTACTGTCTGGCTCTTTTCCAGTAATGGAACAGCCGCTAAAGCACCTGATAAAAATTTATATTTGAGTAATTTTTCTGTTTGACTACCACGAATTTGCGTGGAAAATTGGCTCGCGCCTGTCGCTAAAATCAATTTATCATAAGAATACCACTGTTGTTCTTCCTTTTGCGCCCAAGCAATCAGTTGGTTCTCAACATCCATTGCCACGACTTCTCTATTTAAAAGCAACTGAATCTTTTGACGACGTAATTCCTCTTCCGTTATGTAACGTGCTTCGTGTAATTCATTGATGGTATGATTAAAATACGCACTTAAGCCACCAGATAAATACCCCACTGTTGCTTGTTTGTCAATTAAAGAAATTTCTGCTTGGGGATATTTTTTCCTTGAAGCAATTGCTGCGGAAATACCTGCGAATGATGCACCAATAATCACAATTTTCATTTGTTTCCTCCTCTGTCAGGACCTATTATACTTCTCTCAGTTTATCATGATTAAAAAGAATGCTAAAGCAACAACTATAGTTTTCCCTTAAAATAATTATTTTTGCTGAGCGCATTGCTTTTCAAGCACTTTCATTTTCATTTATAATAAATGTTACTACTGTTTGAGGAGGAGTTTTCATGTCTGCAACGAAAGAGCAATTGGAACTATTTTTATTTTATTTATCTGAAACCCATACAAAAAGTTTATCTTTACATGACTTAGTTACAAGTCGACCACGCCCAGAAGAAGCGCGTATTTTATTAAATATTAACGAGGTTTTCACTTACTACCATAGCGCTCGTGTTCTCTACACAAGTGTTCCTGCTCTTGAAAACAACAAGTCTGAGCCTTTTTTCCAAGCCTTCGAAAATTTTTATTTTGAATTAAAACAACATTTTTTCAATGAAGAAGATGAAACCAATCAATTGAATGAACGTCTAGAGGAAATGAAAATTGCCTTTGAACAATTGACGGATGACTACAATGTTCTATAATAGAAGAGAACAATTCGTTGAGAAGGGGTCCTTATGAAGCAAGAAGAAGTGATTGAACGTTTAAAAGAAGAACTAAATTTGCCATTTTTTAATGGTACGCTAGAAGAAAAGAACTATTCTGAAGCAGATTATCAACAAATCAAGAAAGAGTTAATTCAATACTTTGATGATTATGTGCGAAATGTTGAAAATTAACAAGCTAAAACAACCTTTGATTTTAATAAAATCAAAGGTTGTTTTATTATCAAAATAAAAAAAATAACAAAAAAACCACCGGCAGTTTTGCCGATGGAAAAGGAGTATTTACTCAATAAGAGTAAAATGAAAAATAAAAAGGTTGTTGTTGGTATGAATTAATAATACAATACACTTTCTCTTTTGTCCATAAAAAAGACATGAAAAAAATATTAAATTCGTTAGTTATTTTTATTAGTTTTTTATTTTTTCAAAAGAATGTTGCTCATTCGCGTAATGGCAAAGGTTAATTCATCCGTTGCTTGGTCTTGCTTTTCTTCTGAAGCGTTAAATAAATCTGCATCAATGCCTGTTTCTGGATCTGTTGCTAAAATCATTTCATTGCATCTTGCTACATATTCTGTATAAGCATGTTGAAATTTTTTGTGAATGCCAAGTACTTGTGGTGTTGGTTTTAATGTTCCGACTTTTTTGAGCATTAATTCATATTTTTCAGTACCTTCTTTAAATTTTGCTTGAATTTCTGCAATTCGTTCGGCTGTTAAATCATTCACTTTATTCTTATCGATCGCTTGACGAACTTCTTCGTAATATGGATTCATGACTTCGCCAATGTCTTCTGTTGTTTTAACGATATCATTAATTGTTTGAACGTAAAATCCTAAATTTGGTCTCATAACCATCCCTCTTTTCCCTTTTCTCTTTCACTCCATTTTACACTTTTTCTATTCCATCTGACAAGTGGCACTTTTTCAGTCTTCATTCTTTTGATTTTTAACAGAGAAAACATAGTGAGGCATCGTTTTGCCACGGTATGTTTTAATGTATCGATCCCTAACAAGCATCTGGTTTCGAATAGCGACATTCATAGAGGCTAAGTTCGTATCACGAATCGTTGAAATAACTTCTGGAAAATTTAATACATCGAATGCGTACTGTTTTGCCGCTGCGGCAGCTTCAATCGCATACCCTTTGTGCCATTCTTTCACACATAAATGATAACCAATTTCTGGATAGCTCTTACCTTTTACTAATTGATTGGTGAGACCACACTCGCCGATGACTTCGCCTGTTCGCTTCTTCTCTAACGCCCATAAGCCGTAGCCGTATTCTTGATAGGACTGTAAGTTCCACTTTAGCCAGTTTGCAACCTCTTCATCAGAAAAAGCGTGTTCATAGGCATACATCACATTTTCATCTTGCAAAAATTTTTTCAATTCCACTTCATCTTCCGACTGCCATTCTCTGACAATAAGTCGTTGTGTTTCGAAAATAATTTTCCGTTTCAAGCCCTTTCACTCCTTACATAAAGAAAAATTGACTGGTTTAAGTACCAGCCAATTTTCTTTTCTTATTTATTAAGCACCTTTACCTGCTTTACGTTGGAAGAACTTCACAATTTCCACAATTGGGATGATAGCAAAAGAAGTACCTGCTACAATTGCCCATTGATATGCATCTAAATGTGTAACGCTGAATAAATCATTAAATCC
This sequence comes from Enterococcus sp. DIV1328a, assembly GCF_050536905.1. Classification (NCBI taxonomy): domain Bacteria; kingdom Bacillati; phylum Bacillota; class Bacilli; order Lactobacillales; family Enterococcaceae; genus Enterococcus; species Enterococcus sp. DIV1328a. The sequence goes on from NZ_CP172912.1 coordinate 1,636,204, forward strand.
TGGAATAACAATCGTTGCAGCTAATAGCAAGAACGAAACAAGAATCCCATAGTTAAATGATTTGTTGCGGAATAAGCCAACTTTGAAAATTGATTGATAAATCGACTTCACATTAAAGGCATGGAACAATTGAATTAATCCCAAAGTAGCGAAGGCCATGGTTAAAGCATCGCCGTGTTGTAAATCATACAACGCTTGCGCCGATAAGTTTGTGTTAGCTGCGGTATGTGCTGGGAACATAATTGACATTTTGTACACAATCAAAGTCAATGCCCCTTGCGTAATCCCTTGGTAAACAACACTGCTTAAAACGCCGCCAGAGAAGAAGTTCGATTTTTTACCACGAGGTTCATGGCTCATCACATCACGTTCTGCTGGTTCCACACCTAACGCAATCGCTGGGAAAGTATCCGTTACTAAGTTAATCCACAATAAGTGAACAGGTAACAAGGTATCCCAATTGAGCATTGTTGCAATAAACAAGGTTAATACTTCCCCTAAGTTAGCTGAAAGTAAATATTGAATCGTTTTTTGGATATTTGAGAAAACTTTACGTCCTTCTTCTACTGCCACAATAATTGTTGAAAAGTTATCATCGGCAAGGACCATATCTGAAGCACCTTTTGATACTTCTGTTCCGGTAATCCCCATACCAATGCCGATGTCAGCAGCTTTTAAGGCTGGGGCATCATTTACGCCATCACCAGTCATCGCAACCACTTTTCCTTCTTGTTGCCACGCTTTAACAATCCGAACCTTGTGTTCTGGTGAAACACGAGCATAGACAGAGTAGTGTCCCACGACTTGTGCGAATTTTTCATCTGACAATTCATTTAATTCAGCGCCTGTAATGACTGCATCGTCGTCGCCTTCTTTGATGATGCCTAAACGTGCCGCAATTGCTTCTGCTGTATCACGGTGGTCACCCGTAATCATAATTGGACGAATACCCGCTTCTTTCGCGACTTTTACAGCATCTGCAGCTTCTTTTCTTTCTGGGTCAATCATACCGACTAAACCAGCAAATGTTAAATCTTTTTCCACAAGTTCAGAACTCATTTCGGCTGGAATCGTCTCAACATATTTATAAGCCATTCCTAAAACACGTAAGGCTTGTTTCGCTAATGAGGTGTTTGTTTTCAAAATTTCTTGACGTTTTGTTTCATCTAATGGACTTGTTTCTCCATTTGATAAGATTTCCGTACAACGTTTCAATAATTCATCTGGTGCACCTTTGACAGAAACTAGGAAGCCACCTGTTTTTAATTCATGAACAGTAGTCATTAATTTACGATCAGAGTCAAAAGGAATCTCTGCCACACGAGGTTCAGCTGCTACTTTTTCGGTTACGTTAAACGCATGATCTAAACCAAATTGTACTAAGGCAGTTTCTGTTGGGTCACCAATTAATGAACCATCTTGAGCGATTTTTGTATCATTCGTAAAGTTCATGATTTTTAAAGCCATATTATCGGTAGGGATTTCTGTGGAAGCAGATAAAACTTGACCATCTGTATACAACGCTTCAACGGTCATTTGATTTAAGGTTAGTGTACCTGTTTTATCTGAACAGATAATATCTGTACTTCCTAATGTTTCAACGGCTGGTAACTTACGGACAATCGCATTTTTCTTGGCCATTTTTTGGGTCCCTAAAGCCAAAATAATCGTGACAATCGCTGGTAATCCTTCTGGAATTGCCGCTACAGCTAACGAAATTGACGTTAATAACATGTCAATCCATGAACGACCATTCATCATTCCTACCACAAACATCACCGCTGCAATAACTAGAATGGCAATTGTTAACATTTTACCCAATTGGTTTAAGTTTTGTTTTAAAGGCGTTTCCGTTTCTTGTTCGCTTGCTAGCATGCCAGCAATTTTACCGACTTCTGTATTCATTCCTGTGCCAACCACAACGCCAAGACCACGTCCATACGTCACATTACTATTGGAATAAGCCATATTGATTCGGTCACCGATACCAATATCGGTACCCTCTAAGATGGTTACTTCTTTTTCAACTGGAACAGATTCACCGGTTAACGCTGCTTCTTCAATTTTTAAGCTATTCGCTTCCAATAAACGTAAATCGGCTGGAACGACATCCCCTGCTTCTAATAAAACAATGTCACCTGGCACTAATTCATCACTTTTAACAGTAATGACGTGTCCATCACGGCGAACATTCGCATTTGGTGAAGACATTTCTTTTAATGCTTCAATGGCTTGTTCCGCTTTAGCTTCTTGGATGACCCCAAAGATGGCGTTCAAGATAACAACCACTAAGATGATAATCGAGTCTACCACATCATGGGAAAAGACGGCTGAAATGACCGCTGCCGCTAATAAAACAATAATCATAAAATCTTTGAATTGCTCAAAGAATTTCACGGCAAGTGATTTTTTCTTCCCTTCATCTAGCACATTTTCCCCGTACGTTTCTAAACGCTTTTGAGCCTCCTGTGCACTTAATCCATCAGTTGTTGTGTTCATTTTCTCCAAAACAACTGTGTCGTCTTGTGCGTAAAATGCTTCAGACAATTGTGTTTTCTTTTCTTCTGACATGTTCTTCCTCCTCTATTTTTTGCAGCATCCTTCAAGTACTATTTTACATTTCATCAAAAATAAATGAAAAAAAATAGACTTGTGTATGCTACTTCGTCGAACATACATAAGTCTCACCGTTTAAGACAACACCAGAAATTGCTTTCGGAGTTGGTGATGTTGTCACAGCATAAATACTGTCAGTTACTCCCTCATGAAAAAACTATTTAACATTGATTGGAGAACCAATGTTATGAATAATTACTTAATTAGTATACCGTTTTCCACTCTTTTTTTCAAATAAAAGTTCTGCTCATTTGAAAAAAACTGAAATCCTTTCATTCGGATTCCAGTTTCTTGATTTGTATTCGTAAAATACGCTGTTGTCCCCGCTTTCTCGACCAACTAATAACCCAAGAAAGTAAGAAAAGACTAATCACGGTTCCTTCACGAACAAAAATCGGCAAATGATAACTAATGGACAATCCTAGTGCTAAACTGACACAAAAAATATCAACTAAATAACGATAAAACTGAAAACTATAGCGCGTTCTTTCAGAAATAAGTGTACAAAATTTTTCAATGGGAAATTGCAAAACACCTAGCGCAACTACCTGTCCTGTCCCAATTCCTGCTATGATTGTCCCTAAAATAAATAGAACAATTTTAACCAAATAATTTTGAAAAACAAGCGAACCAAATAATTGATATAAGAAAAAATTAATGACAAAACCAAAGCCAATTAACGCCACCAAAATAATCAAATAGTCCTGAATTTTACGCTGCTGATCTAACAACCAACACGTGCCTAAAAAAGCGAAATTGATAGCTGTGGTAACAGTTCCGACTTTTAAATGTGTAAGTGTTGCAAAGGTCACATTAAACGCATTAAAACTGCTAACCCCGATGCCTGCTTGAATTGTCAAACTGATGCCCAATGCACTAATTAAATAAAAAAGAAACGATAGTACAATTTTTTTCTTCCACATTATAAAAACTCCTCTACTCTTGATACGTCTATTATGTGCTACAATGGAAGAAACAAATAGGAGATATCTCCTATTATAAGGAGAAAAAATGCTTAAAACAGCCTACCAACGATCACCGAAACAAGAATTAGCTAAAAATACGCCTTTTTTTAATGAAACTGATTTAAAACACAGTTTTATTATCGATTTTGAAAATCAAGAATTCATTCATCACCAAGCAGAGCCATTAAATTATCTTTTTTATTTAATCAAAGGAAAAGCGAAAATTTTAAAAACAGAACGCAATGGCCGCCAATCCATTGTTCAGTTTTTAACGACAGGTGATTTAATTGGCGATTTAACATTAGTTCAAGCGGAAACGATAACCAAGGACGTTATCGCCTTAGGTGAAACCTGTTGTTTGGCTGTACCTTTAGCTTACGCAGAAACTGTTTTAAAAAACAAGGTACTTTTTATGCAGCAACTCAGCCATTATCTAGGGAAAAAAATGCTCCAACGGGTGGACCACTTTACAACGAATCAGACCTATGAACTAAGTTATCGGCTAGCGGAATTGCTATTGGTTGCCGCTAATCACGAAGATGTTTATAAAGAAAAACATACTGAGATTGCCGAATACTTAGGGGTTAGTTATCGCCATCTTATTTATACCTTCAAACAATTTCGAGAGCGCGGCTTTATTCAAAAACAAGGAACTGCTTATCACATCAACCGCTTAGCGTTACATTCTTTTGTGCAAAAAATGAAGAGTTAAAGTGGTGGATTGTTGACAAATAGTGCGCTTCCCGCTACCCTATTCTTATTAATAAGAAAGAAGGGACAGCAATGGAGCAAGCATCATTTACTGTATCTAGTTGGCAAGAACAACCGATTGACAATCTTAATGAAAATTTCCCAGTGAATCAAGCGACCGCTACTTATCAATTGTCAGGCGCCTTATCTGGGACAGCTTCTGTGGAATACTTAATGACTTATCAAGGCTCTTCAATGGCTGATGGGCTTGAAGCTGTGGCTCAAGTGGTCGGTTTCCTACATTTCGAAGGAACTTATTTAGGAAAAAAAGGCACCTTTACTGCTTGCGAAAAAGGGACGTTTACACAGGGTCTTTTAGACTGCCCAGGTGAACTATTTCAAGCATCAGGTGAGCTTGCCGGTTTATCCGGTCGCTACACTTATGAATTTAGTCAAGAAGAAGCGCTTCTTCATTTAGACTTTGTATAATAAAAAATTTCAAGGAAAGTTGGTGACATTATTTTACTTATTTTAAATTTGGCGGTTGTAAAAGACAATGGGTGTTTTTGATTAGATTAAACTTTTAAGGAGAAAAATCATGAAAAACACCCGAAACACCGTCCCATCATTACTAATTATTATTTTGCTTGTGGGATTTCCACAAATCAGCGAGTCGATTTTCACACCTATTTTACCAGCGCTGAGTTCTGCTTTTAACATTCACGATAGCGTGGCACAATTAACCATGAGTATTTATTTTGTTGCCTTTGCCGTTGGCGTTTTATTCTGGGGAATTCTATCCGATACGATTGGACGTCGCCCAGCTATGCTATTAGGAATTTTATGCTATTTAATTGGAAATATTGGCCTTTTTTTGAGTCCGACATTTCCTTGGCTGTTATTCTTCCGTTTAATTCAAGCATTTGGTGCAAGCGTTGGTTCTGTTATTACTCAATCGATGATGCGGGAAAGCTTTAACGATCTTCAAAGAGGGAAAATTTTTGCTCAAACAAGCGCTGCCCTATCGCTATCTCCTGCCATCGGACCCTTAGTCGGCGGACTTGTTCAAACCTATTTTGGCTATCAGCATGTCTTTAGCACCTTAATTGTCATGGCTGTTCTATTACTTTTCTATAGTTTTTATCGTTTACCAGAAACCTTTCACTTAGGAAATACCTTAACGAAAGCGCCTTTTTGGTCCGTGGCGAAACGCCTTTCCTTCGACTCGAAAGTTTGGTGCTACGGCTTATTGATTGGGGGCATTAATGGTTTATTGTTTAGCTACTATGCAGAAGCTCCGTTTATTTTCATCAATCACTTTGGCTTTAGCAGTGTCCAATATGGCTTTCTTGGTTTAGTTTTAGCTGTGTCTAGTATTCTTGCTGCATTTCTTATCAATTGGTTGCTAGGATATTGGTCAGCGGAAAAAATTGCCTTTGCTGGTTTGCTGCTAAGTATCTTTGCGGCTTGCTGTTTATTAATAATGACACAATTTGAATCAATCATTGGTCTTATTTTGTTTATTTTTCTCTTTTTCTTAGGGATTAATATTACTTTGCCCAATGCCTTAAGTATGGCCTTAAAAGGCTATGAATCTGTAATTGGTACTGCCAGTGGAATTTTTAGTTTTGTCTATTACTTGTTTGTTAGTTTCTTTACCTATTTGATTAGTTACTTTCACAATGGTACCATTTGGGTCTTACCGCTTTACTTTTTAAGTTTTGCTTGTCTGTTAGCTTTCAGCTATTATGTCATTGTTTATCGTAAAACTTTAAAATAAAAAATCAAGAAACACACGAATATTTCGTGTGTTTTTTTTAGCTAAAAAATTGATTTTCTAAACTATATTGCTTCCCTGAAACAATGTCATATTGAATCAGTCGGTATTCCTCATATAGTTGTTCTTGCTTTTTATTCATTTCTACTGTTTTTTTCCATTCCCCACCGAGATAGTAATTCCCCTTTTCAAAAGCAGGCAATTGTCCTTGTACCTCATTTAACATAGCGTAAAATCCCGATTGCGGTAAACCGCTTTGTTGGAAAAGTGAGGGAGCAAAATAAAATGGACTAATAGTTGCTTGATGCTGATTTTTTTCTATTAACTGGTTCGCCGTATCATACATTAGAAATTCTGTCTGGTGAAGGGCTGCCCCTTCATTCAACGCTTGAATGTTTTCATCATAAATACTTGGTAAGTGATCTCCCCAAAAAACGACTAATGTGCGTTTGGGCATTTTTTCGATTTCTTGTAGGAAATTTTTCAAAGCTTCGCTACTGTAGGCAATATCTTGCAAGTAATTATTGAGCGCGACTTGATTGCCGTTTCCTTGAGAAAAATAATTGGACGTTGTGTATTTATTTTCATAGGGCATATGTGTTTGCATAGTAACTAAATGAATGAATTGCGGTTGCTCTTTTTCTTTAAGCAGTGTCGTCACTTCCTGATACGCTGCTTGATCTGAAATGTAAGGATTATTTTCTAGTTTATCCGTATAGTTCATTGTTTTTTCATTGATAAATTGATCAAAACCTAAAATTTTATACACATCTTTTCGTTTATACATAGATGTATTGTACGGATGAATAGCCGTTGTTTGGTACTTTTGTTCCTTAAGTAATGAAACAATGGAAGGCAATTCCGTCATCTTAGGAATCATCATCGTATAAGGTGTAGTCATTTGGGCATTCATTAATTCCATCGAAAAACTTGTTAGGGCTTCAAATTCAATATTCGCAGTTCCGCCCCCGTAGTTTTGTGAAAGCATCTGGCCACTGTAAGTTTTATCAGCGATTTGCTGATAATCAGCTAAAGGGTTACCAATAATGGACAAACCTTTCAGATGATCTGGATTTGAAAAACTTTCACTCATGACAAACACAATATTGGGTTGCTCATTGCTCGGCACTGTTTTCGCCTCGGCCAACTTTTGATATTTCTGAGTAATTTCTGAAATAGCTTCTTTTGAATAACCCTTTGGTTGGTCCATAGCCTCTACTTTTAAATTATATAGAAAACCACCAATAAATCCTGTATTGTAGTAATTCATTTTTTGGCTGTAAGGAATCCATAACGCGGTTTTATTATAGGCTTTACGTAACAAATTTTGCGGATTGTTAAAATCACCAATATATGAAAATAGACCAATCGAAAGAACAAGACTTAACACACGAATCGTTTGTTTTTTCTTCGATAAAAAGAAACTTTTATAAAAGGCTTTTCCTAAGAAAAAAAGTGCTACACAACCTAACGCTACCACAAAAATAAACGGCCATAAACCAACCATTTCTTTTAATAAACTAACTTCTGTGATCATTTTTAAGTCGTCTGGGTAAATAGGTTCGACACGATAAAACATCTTTTGATAGTCCGCAAATCCTAAAACACCTATTATGACACTATATAAAAGAGCGCCAACTCCTAATGAACCTGCCAAACTACATAAAAAAAGTAAAAAAACGCTTAGCACAAAACAACCTAAGAAAAACTTTTCCGTATGCCACGAAAAAGCAAACTTGAAGGCTAAATCAACAGACAAGTTATTCTGACACCATTGCAAATATAAATTACTAAAAATAATTAATAAGATGAACCCGATTCCATACAAAAGGTAGCGGTAGGGCCGTCGTCTAAATTTCTCAACTCTCTTTTTCACATCGATCTCCTATTCAAAAACTAGTAATGTATTTATTTTATGCTTCTTGAAAAAGAATGTAAAGAAGTAGCTAGCAAAGAAGTCTAAGGAATGGTAAAGAAAAAATGTTATTTGTTGCAAAAATAATTTTCCAGTGGTATAGTAACAATGGAATTTCGTTATCAGTTATCGTCGCCTTTTTAGAGTACTTTATGAAAGGAGAATAACTATGACTTACAAAGTAAAAAACATTCAATACCGTATTCAATTAGACACAGACAAAAATATTTTCATTGTTTTCGATGCAAAAAATGAAAGTAAAACAGCAACTGGTCACACAATTGAAGAAGCAATTGCACACTTAAAACAATTAAACTAAGGAGTGACAAACATTTCCATGCAAGACCCTTTAGGTAGTTATTTAAGCTAAAAGCCGTTTAGTAAAGAAAAAATACTAGACGGTTTTTTTGTATCCTCTTCGCCTTTTATTTTTTACATAGTATACTGAAACAAACGAAGGTGTTTTTAGATGACCATCATTGCAAACTATATACGCCAGCAATCCCAACATCAAACACAGTTAACAGAAATCTACCAAGCAATTTTAGCGGTTGTTCCTCAGGAGACTACTGAAAAAATTGCTTATGGAATGCCGACCTTTTACTTAAATGGCAATTTAGTGCATTTTGCGGCGGCCAAGCAACATTTAGGTTTCTATCCTACGCCATCAGCCATCCAACGTTTCAGCAAAGAATTACGCCCTTTTAAAACCTCGAAAGGTGCCATTCAATTTCCCTACACGCAAGAGTTACCTCTTTCGTTAATACAGGAAATAGTTAAATTCCGTGTACAAGAAAACATGAAGAGCGTGGGACAAAAATCACTTTGAATTTTTGTCCCACGCTCAAAAACTGATAAACGGCGGGAACAGAAGCAACTCCTTCGGAAATAAGCCGAAATTCTCCAAAAATTAAAGAACAATTTTCGGAAATTCCTTCTTATTGCTGAGAAACACTATTTGCAAAGCAAATAGATGTTAAACAGTACCTACTTGGTTCTCGGAGTTAAACACTTCTGTCCCGACCTCTTCATGTTCTTAAAATTTTTTCCATCGCTTTTCCCTTGGCCAATTCGTCGATTAATTTATCTAGGTAACGGATTTTTTGCATTAAAGGATCTTCAATTTCTTCCACGCGATAGCCACAAATTACGCCTTTGATCAATTGGGCGTTTTCATTAAAATTGGGTGCTTCTTCAAAAAATGTTTCCATCGTTACTTTTTGAGCCAATTGTTGTTGCAAGCCTTTTTCATCATAACCAGTTAACCAGTAAATAATTTCGTCAACCTCCGCTTGCGTTCGATTTTTACGTTCTGCTTTTTGGATGTATAGCGGGTAAACACTGGCAAAGGTCACTGTATAGATTTTCGGTTTTGTCATTGGTTTTCCTACTTTCTGAAGTATTCTCTCTTCAGTCTACCACAGGCTTGCTGGAAAAAGAGGCTATTTTGTCTTAGTAATCAAATTGACGATAATAACGACGAATCTCTAATGGGTGACAATTTAATTTTTCTACATGCGCATCAATGCGTTGCGTTACCGCATGCATTAGGAGAAATGAAACAACTCGGCCACGATATTTTTCACTAATTCCTGGAAGTTCATACGCTTTCGAATCAATAATTGTATAATTGGCACAGATTTTCGGCAATAATTTTGCTACTCGTTCTGCCAACGGTCGCTGCTCGTCTTCTCCAATAAACAACGTTACTGGCGTAGTTTCATCTACAATTTCTAGCGTTCCATGTAAGAACTCTGCTGCATGAATTGATTTTGAACGAAGCCAACTTTGCTCTTCCCAATAGCACATTGCATAAGAATAGACCGCTCCCCATTGGTTTCCTGCGCCAATAAAATAGTGAATGCTATCATGACGATGTTTTTCCGCAAAAGCTAAGCCAAACGCATCGGCACTTTTTTCGGCTTCAGCTAAACCTGTAGGCAAATATTCTTCCAATTCTTGGTAATAATTTTCGTAATCTGTAAATTCGTTGTTTTTTTGCATTAAACGATCAGCTACCATAAAGAACTTGATTTGCTCAGTTCCTGGAGCTGGATAAGTCACCACATAATCACATAAATCTGCTAAAAGACTGTCTTTTGCATCGATAAAACCAAATAACGTTGCGCCGACCTTTTTGATTTCTTGAACGGCTTGCACCACTTCTTGTGTTGTCCCAGTAACGGAAGACAAGATGACGAATGATTTTTCTGTTAAACGTTTATTGCCTGTTGTGTAATACTCAGCAGCATGTTGAACATAGATTGGTAAATTACTTTTTCCATTCGCATAAGTAACTGCTTGCATGGCTGAAGCATAAGTACCGCCGATTCCTAAATAATAGACCGCATCAAATCCTTTCGTCCAAACTTGATCAACAACTTTTTCAACATCTGAACGCAAGGCTAAGGCACCTCGTATGTCTTTGATTTGTTGTTCTTCATTAAATTTTAACATGGCTGATCTCCCTCTTTCTTTGCTATTTTACTTTTTAGGACACAATCAAAATCATCAAAAATCCGTTGAGATAAATCAATTCCTTTACTTGTAGCTACTTGATACGCCAAATATTGAAATGGAATAACTAATAATAAAGGACTAATTTTTTCTTCGACATCACTTGCTAACTCTAACGTATTTAATGCTCTCGTTGAACGCGTTGTAATTGTGTAACATTGGCCAACATAACTGGCTAGATAGTTTTTCAAGGCTTGGCTACGTGCTTGAATAGGACTTTGATTTTCAATAAAAAACAAAAGATGTGTAGTATCCGCTTCAAGATAAGGCCCATGCATATAGGCTTCGACTTCAAATCCTTGGGAAGGTAAGCGAACTGTTTCTGTAAACTTCGTCTCAAACTCTTTTGCCGTACCAATATTAGGCCCATAACCAATTGCGATAAATCTTGTCCCCTCTGTTAATTCTTTTTTCGTTTTTTGCCAAAATTGTTCGGTTTTATAAATCACCGAATCGATTTCCTGAATTGCTTTGGCAAGTTTTGCTAATTCTTCTTCAACCTCTACTTTTGTTAATTGATGCTTTTGATAGCCCAGTTTCAAACCAAATAGAAATAAATTTAAAAGTGTTGCCGTATAGCCTTTTGTGACAAAACCAACTGTTTCAAGCCCCATTTTTAAATCCAGGACTTCATCCACAACCTCCGTAATCGGGCTGGTGACATCACTTGTCAAGGCCACTGTTTTTACAGACGTTTGGTTTTTAATTTTTGCAATGGCATCAATTGTTGAAGCACTTTTACCACTTTGCGAAACCGCTACGACCAGATCAAACCGATCATCCACTTTGCCATAATGAGCAAAATTGAACGGCTCTTGGATTTCCACATAAATAGGCGCCACTTCTTCAAGGTAAACTTTAGCCGCCTGACAAGCATTATGTGACGAGCCAGTTGCTAAAATTAGACAGTGCGTGACCTTTGAAACGTCTGTATCAGTTAATTGAAATTGGTTAAGAATCTGAGTTAGGGCTACTTGCTCCTCATTTATATAATCCAGCATCGTTTTCATATTTTGCCTCCTAAAATAGACCAATTAATGAGCCAAGAATTCCGACAATTGCCATGCCACCTAAAATCGCTAAAGGTTTTACTTCTTTTTTCAATAAATAAAAAACAAAACCAAAGGATGCAAGCGGTAATAATTTAGGCATGATATCGTCAAAGATACTTTGAACCGTGACTGCATTTTTGCCACTTCCGCTGATTGTAATCGGGATAGTTAAATCAATCATGGAGGCGGTCATAGCACCTACCACCATCAAGCCAATTATTGAAGCGCCTAATGTGAGACTTTCCATCATGCCATTTGCTTGAATTTTTTTGAGAAAACCAGTTCCTAATTTATAGCCCCAACGATTCAGTAAATAACGAACAATCACATGGGGGACGTTAAAAATGAGTAAAAATAGAATTGGCCCTAACACATTCCCTTGTAAAGCTAACGAAGTTCCAACACCTGTTGCAATCAAGCGTAAGGTTCCCCAGAAAAAGGAATCACCTAAACCAGCTAAAGGTCCCATTAACGAGGTTTTAATACTATCGATTGTTCCAACTTCAAAATTTTCGTCCAGAACATTTTCTTCTTCCATTGCAGCATTAATTCCTAAAATAAACGTCACGATATGCGGCGTGGTATTAAAGAAAGCAAGATGCCGTTTTAAAGCTGCCGCCATCTCTTCTTTTTGAGGATATAATTTCTTTAAAATAGGGATCATGGCATAGACATAAGCCATATTCATCTGACGTTCATAATTCCATGAAAATTCCATTTGGAATGAACGCCAAAAGACTTGATTAAGTTCTTTTTTTGTAATTAAGTTTTCTGTCTTAGTTTTAGAAGTCTTCGTCATCATCAATTACCTCCCCACTTGTTGTTTGTATTGTTTCATTCTTTCCTTTGGCATAATTCATGATATTCACAACAATTACTGCTGTAATGGCACCCAAAATTGCTACTCCTGTTACAGGTAACTTAAAGTAGGCCATTAAGACGAAGCCTAAAAAGAAATATGGCGCTACTTGTTTGTTAATCAGTAAGCGTGCAAGCATCGCAAATCCTAGCGCTGGAATAATCCCCGTTGCAACAGACAACCCATGTTGAATAAATTCAGGGATCAGATCAAGTAAGCCTTTAATGGTGTTGCTGCCCACGGCAAATGAAATAGTTACAATGAGCGCTAGCATGAACGATAAGCCAAAGCCTGCAAGTAAATGCATGCGCTCCACCCCTTTATATGCTCCTTCTTCAGCATACTGATCAGCTTTTTGACTCATGATTGGGATGAGCAAACCCAAATAAATATTTTTAAGAATCAACGTTAACGTTGCGATTGGCAAGCCTAAGACTAAGGCTGTTTCTGTTCCTGCGCCAGCAGTAATAGCAAACGCTGTACCAAGAATCCCACCAGTCACTACATCAGGTGGGATTGATGCGCCCACTGAAAAAGAACCGATGAAAGCTAACTCTAAGGTCGCGCCCATGATTACGCCCGTTTTGACATCACCTAATACAATTCCGACAAATAAACCGGTTACAATTGGTCTTGAAAGCAACGAGGTTCCTAAAGCATATTCCGACTGCGCAATAAAAGCGATGCAACCTAAAAGAATCGCTTGTCCTATCATTTTTATTTCTCCTTTCTACAAGACATTTAATGCTGCTACTTTTTTGTCATTTGGGACTTGTCGAATTTCAACTTCACAACCATTTGCGACCAATTCTTTAACCATTTTTTCTTCATCCGGTGTGATATTAATTGCTTTAGAAATGTTTCGAGTATTTTCCCTTACTTTCATCCCTCCTAAGTTAATTTCTTTTATTTCTGGATAAGCAGTAGCCAATCGATAAGCATCTTCCACACTCTCAACTACAATAAAAAGTTTGTATTTTTCTGTAACACCACTTTTTAGTGCGGCAATCGCATCTTCAATCGTTTTAATGACCAGTTTTACTCCTGCTGGCTTAGCTAGCTTAATGGTTGTTTTTCGAATATCATTTTTAGGTACGTCATCATTTGCGATTAAAATACAATCGGCGCCTAAGCCTTGGGTCCATGAAAAAGCCACTTGACCATGTAACAATCGATGATCGACTCTTAACAATTTAATCATTTCATTTCCTCCTAAAATTCTTCTTCTAAAATTTCTTTACTAGATAACTCATTACAATAACAAAGACTTTCTTGTCCGTTTTCAACGGCACGTTTTACTAAATCAACTAATGAATCAACAGTATTTATTTGGGTATATATTTCAATTAATGTTGCTAAATTTAATCCTGAAATTAAATGCATTGCTTGTTTCCCCACATAATTAAAGAATTCGTTATTCACGCTTCCGCCAAATAGGTCTGTAATCACAATTAATTCATTTTGTTGATTGTTCTTTAAAATGTCTTTGACCGTCTTGGCTAAATCATAAGGTTGTTCCATATAAGCGCAAAGACATTCCACATTCTTTGTTTCACCACAAATTAAAGCTAATGATGTCTGAATCCCTGCAGCGAAATTACCATGTGTTGCCAGAATAATTTTACGTTCCATTTTCTTCACCTCACTTACTTCTTTATATAGCAAAAAGAGTGCCAAAAAAGTGGCACTCCCTCCTTTTTATTTTAAAAATCGCTTTCTGCGTTGTTAAACTCCGTTTTTCCAAACAACACATCATAGACATAAAAAAGCTCCGATTCAGGTATATTGACACTATAAACTTTTTCAATGACACTAAACGCCTCTTTTAACTCTTGCAAGACCGTTCTTTGACACTGCTTTAATTGTTCGGCGCCATTATAATTTTCAATAGGTTCATTCCGGATTAATCGTTCAATTAAACAACTGACATGGACATATACCGCTAATTTACGATCATTTTGAATTGTTTGTTGCCACCGCTCTTCTAATTGAATTAAAAAGACTTCTACTTGTCGAATAATTTTTTCTGTATCTAAAATCGTCACTGATTGAATGACCCGATCTAATGAAAAGTTACGAATCAACTCATGATTTACATAGGACAGCATATCTTTAGTTAATTCTCTCTTTGTCCATTCTAAAAGGGTCGTAATTCCTTTTCCTGCAATCAACTCTTCTAAAGAGATATACGGGAGGTCATTTGAAGACGGGTTGTTTGTACCGATGATGCCGACAATCTCATATTCTGGAAAACTTTCTTTGATCGACTCTGCATTACGTAATTGATTATACTCACAAGGAATAATCTTTAATTGTGCTTCCGCAGGTAAACTTTTTTCAAGTAAATCTCTAATTTTAACGGCTGTGCCAATTCCGGTACTACACGTTGTTAAAATGACACGTTCCGTTTTATTTTCAGGTAATATGATTTCCCATTCATTTGGATGAACCGTTAACGCTTTTTGGGGCAATTCTTCAAAAGAAACTTCGTCTTTAATGGCTTCTCCTATAGACAGAGCCAAGCTTGTTGTCACATTATTCATTAATAAAAAAGGACCTTCTTCTTCTGCCGGAAAATACTGATAAATTTCTTTCAATGAACCCATATCAAAAAGAATTACTAAACCATTCCTCGTTTCTTGACGTTCCATATAGTGAATTAAGTGTTCGGAAATTTTTTTGGGAGTAACATCTAACGGCATGTCAAACGATTGAAAAATTGGCACATCTAACAGCCGATTTGCAACATTCGCAATACTACTTGCTGTGGCATATCCGTGGGCAACAATCACCGCTTTCGGATAGTGACTTTCCTTTACTGAACCCGAATAGTGAAGATAAATGGTGACAATAATTCGATCCATCTGGGATAGTTCAATATCTAATGAACGTTTCACTAAAGTTAACAGTTGTTCAGCGTAGCCATAACTAGTTGCTAATTTAGTTTGAACTTCTGTTAAAAGTTCGTCAATGACTGTTGTAGGTTCTTTTTCTGGAAACCAATCAATACATCTTCGTTGAAACAGATAGGTGCTTAATGCATAGACTAAACTGCCATTAAACCGAATTTGATAAGACGATTCAATCGTTTCCAATAATTGACGGATATTTTGCGTAATAAACAATAACATTTCGTGATTTTTCTCTCGCTTCTTTTCAAATAATAAATCATCGAATAAGCGTTCAATTTCTTTCGAGATGTCGTTATTAGCAGTGGAAAGATGATGATGGTGAGAGACATAAAGACGAAGGATTCGTTCATAACTCTGGATAATTTTTCTTTGCGCAAGCTCTGTTTCCTCTAACAAACTAACCAGATTTGTTTGCTCATCTAAACGAATAGGCAATTCATTTTCATCAGGAGCTAGTCTGATCGATTGATCCAGAAATTCTTTCGGTAGATCGTGCAAAGTGATTGGAATAACACGTTTATCAAGATTGGCGGCAAAGCTGCGTGCAGTAATAATTTTTATATTATTTCTTAATTCACCTACATTGCCTACATAATGGTGATTTTCTAAAAGTTGGATAACTTGTGGCGTGATAGTAACTGCTTTTTGAATAGCTTGCTGTTCCTCATAAAATGCTCGCATAATTAATTGTTTTCTTTCCGCTTGAGTGCGTTCAGCAAGACTTGGGATTTTAATTTGAATAGGAATTCGTCTTAAAAATGTCGTTAAAAAGGTGCTAGAAATTTCTTCAGTTGTGGCAAAGCACAACCGACACGTAACAGGAATGGGCCGATTGGTTTCACCCATCCGATAAATGATACCCTGATCTAAAAATGTAAACAATTTTTCCTGCCCTTCAGGACTCAAACGATGAACTTCATCTAAAAATAAAACGCCCCCTTCTGCACTTTGAAAGGCCCCAATTTTATCGGAATCTGCTCCCGTAAAAGCGCCTTTAAGATGCCCAAATAATTGACTAGTTAAAAGCTCTGGATTGTTGGCATATTGCGCACAATTAACTGTCACAAAAGGTGCTGAATCGTCAAGTAGTTCTTTTGAAAGACAAAACTGATAATATAAGGATGCTAAAAAACTTTTACCCGTACCACTTTCACCTGTAATTAAGACAGGCAATCCACCGCCAGGATAAAGCGCTGCCATTTTTAATTGTTCGATGGTCTGAGCTAAACTACCGCGATAACCAATGACCGACTGAAAAAAATCACTTTTGCGATCAAAAACAGGCTGTTCATCGATCATTTCTTGGAAACTTTGATAAACAGTTCTTTTTAAAAGATAGTTTTGTTGTTGAAACGCTTCTTTATGAAAAAAGTAAACTGGTCGTGTATTGATCTTAACTAGAATCCCTTCTTCGTTTAACTGATTTAAATAGTGACTAGCTGTATTTCGTTTGATAGAAAATGTCGTTGCAATATTGCTTGCTGTGAAAATTTCACTGACTAAAGATGGTTCAAAAAAAGCTGTTTGATTGCGTAAATAATCAACAATTTGCATTTTTAACATAAAATCACCTCTCATTTATCATAACGTACCTAAAAAAAACGTCAATATTCAAAATTTCTTTTGTTATTTTTCTTTATATAAGGAGCCCATTTTTTATGTTATTTAATCACAGGAACCTGATTCTATCATTGCAGAATAGGCTTTCATTCAGTATACTGTAAATAGAGGAACAAGAAACGAATTGGATAATTAGGCACTGAAAGAACGCACCACCGTTCTGAATGTTTCGAAACACACAACAGGTTATCGAAATGGCCATTGGAGAAAAATTCCTTTTTCTCCGAGGTTAGCGATTGTGACATGTTGCAATCGTTTTTTGTCCTTAAAATGTTGAGAAAAAGAAAAAAGGCACTTTGCATGTCAGCACCACCTGACAAACAAAGCCCTTCATAGACAGCACAACCTATCTATTCCAGTTGCCTTTTTTGCTAGTTACACTAGCTAATTTTAGTGTACCCGATTTTCAGTGAAATTACTAGCATCTTTAAAATTTTTACTGAAACGATCAGCCTGTGCAATGAACTAGTTTTCTTCAGCGGCGGCAACCGCTGAGAAGCTTTTTCTCAAATTTTAAGTTGCTCTACTCTATCATATAGTTTATATAGATAACTGGCTTTTTAGAAGAATATAATACATGTTTTTTCCAATTGTCTAAATAATTTTTGAATAAAAACATTTTCAAATATGTTAAGTCTGGTATTCCTTTTTCTCGCTCAATCAACTTAGTCTTCTTGTCTAATACAAGCCACAAACCTATTTTTTCTACAGACGGTATATCTTTTACTAATCCTGAGCGAATAATGTCTAAAGAAGCAAGTGATTGAGTAACTGCATAACTTAGCTTGGATGATGCATCACCGATTTTAACTGCAAATAATGTTTGCGTTTCTTTACAGTATATATCTGCAATCTCAATGTCTTCATTATTAGATAGTTTGGTCAACTGACGATCATAATTCTCTAAATGTTCATTTTCTTCTGCTAGCAAGAGATTATAAACTCTTTCTTTATAGTATTTTCTTTTTATTGACTCTTTAATCTCTTTCTTTGTTTTGCCAGTAAAATCAGATCTATTTTTTTCTTCTTCATATTTCTTAGCACAAAAAGTTTCATGCCTTTTTTTAGAAAAATCATACTCAGGATTATAGATTACTGGAATTTCACTAAGTGAATCATTTAAATAATCTAGATAGTCATTATTATAAGAATACCACTCACCATTTAGTAGTGTATAACGCTCTTCTTCATCTGTGTAATCTAATATTTTCTTTATCTCATATTTTTTTCTCTTGCCTTCAATTTCTTTACCTATAAAGATTTTAAAAATATCTTCGCCTATTAATTTGTTTTTTTCAATGAACATGCGTAAATCATTGATGTCAAATCCATCTAAAAAAACCGGTTTTCTATTTAAATAATGTACTGTATATTCCGTACTATAATCATTAAAACTCTCTATGTTTCCTATAATATCAAAATCTGAAAAATAAATAGGTGTTTCTCCATCAATTATTTTTTTTATTAATTTCCCATCTAATTTCTTAATAAGATTATCATCATTCTTGTCCAATTTCTTCAATAATGGAATTTTTATTTCTTCTTTCTCAGATGTAATGATTCTTTTTGCATAAAATACAAGCGCTAACATGTGTGTTAGACAGTCATTTTTCAACTCAACAGATAAAGCATCCCCAATTTCGATATTTTCTTTATATATTCCAAAATCTCTTGGTAATTTTTGGGTAGCTTTAACTTTTAAATAAGCTTCACCACTATCAAAATCAAAATATTTATTATCTTTAAAAGCATCAATCATCTTTACCTTAGAACTATGCGGCGCTGCTTTAGCTGTACGCTTTACTTCTTTGTAGTCTAACTTTCTCGCAAAACGAAAGGCAAATTCTTTATCTGCAAACTTATGAACACAATGATGCGCATGACTAAAAGAAAACGCATATAACTCATCATCCAAAGAAACTGTTAAAATTCCTTTGGGTGCTCCATAAGTTTTTAGATGTATTCCTTCTGTTAATTCATCAATTATCCATTGCCATTTTGGAGTTCCCTCTAAGTTATTTCGATCAATATATAACTGAATATGTACACTTTTTTGTCTATATTGACGAACTTCATCGCTTTCCATTTTATATTCTAAATTAATTTGCTCAAAAAATTCTTCCTTTTTTTCAGTTAAAATTTTATATAAATTTACTTTCATTTTTAGGACCTCCTTTAAAATTATTTCAGGATTCTAAACAAAATGCAAAAGTAGCTTTACATTTATTTATTTTTTTCAATAATTGGATAAACGCATCCACATATTCTTGATCCTTTGAACTATGACTAATAAAAATCTTTTTCCCGTTGCTCACTACTCAACATCCTCCAAGTTAAATTTGTGTTTTCATTTTTTTGTGAAATTCTATACTATTTCTTTAAGCGTACAGCGTTATCTGAAACCAGTCAATACTAAAATTATAAAATAACAATTATTTTGTTTTATTAAATTTTTATATAATGTTGTTTTGTTAATGTTTTGTTATTTTTAAACAAGTGATTATAGAGCGATGTACGGTTGAAGTTATTTCTAATCTATTTTTTTCAATATTTTTATAAATATAAAAAAAACACGCCTTTCTTTGCAGAAAGGCGTGTTTTTACGTCCGAGTATAAGGAGAATTGGTTCATTAACCAATTGTCCCTTTAAGCGTTATTCATTAAATGAATTATTTGTTTTTTAAGTTGTAGAAAGATTTTAAGCCTTTGTATTCAGCTACATCGCCTAATTGATCTTCAATACGTAATAATTGGTTGTATTTAGCAATACGGTCAGTACGGCTTAATGAACCAGTTTTGATTTGGCCAGCGTTTGTTGCAACAGCGATATCAGAGATTGTTGAATCTTCTGTTTCACCAGAACGGTGAGATACAACTGCAGTGTAGCCAGCTTCTTTAGCCATTTCGATTGCTTCAAATGTTTCAGTTAAAGTACCGATTTGGTTAACTTTGATTAGGATTGAATTAGCGATACCTTTTTCGATACCTTCAGCTAATTTAGTTGTGTTTGTTACGAATAAATCGTCACCAACTAATTGAACTTTGTCGCCTAATACTTCAGTTAATTTTTTGAATCCGTCCCAGTCGTTTTCGTCTAAGCCGTCTTCGATTGAAATGATTGGGTATTTAGAAACTAATTCTTCGTAGAACGCGATCATTTCTTCAGTTGTTTTTTCGCCTTCTCCTGAGTCAGCTAAAACGTAAACGCCTTTTTCTTTGTCGTAGAATTCTGAAGAAGCAGCATCCATAGCAAGAACAACGTCTTTACCAGGAACATAGCCAGCTTTTTCGATAGCTTCGATGATTACTTCGAAACCTTCTTCGTTTGAACCTAAGTTAGGAGCGAAACCACCTTCGTCACCTACTGAAGTAGCTAAGCCGCGACCTTTTAAGATTGAAGCTAATGCGTGGAATACTTCTGCACCCATACGTAAAGCTTCTTTGAATGTAGGCGCACCTACAGGCATGATCATGAATTCTTGGAAGTCAATACTGTTGTCAGCATGTGATCCACCGTTGATGATGTTCATCATTGGAGTTGGTAATACTTTTGTATTGAATCCGCCTAAGTAATGATATAAAGGCACTTCTAGGTAATCAGCAGCAGCACGAGCTACGGCGATAGACACACCAAGAATAGCGTTAGCACCTAATTTACCTTTGTTAGGAGTTCCATCTAAATCGATCATTGCTTTATCGATAGCCATTTGATCGCGTACATCGTAACCGATGATTGCTTCAGCAATGATGTTGTTTACGTTATCTACAGCTTTAGTAACACCTTTACCTAAGTAACGAGCTTTGTCGCCATCACGTAATTCAACTGCTTCGTATTCACCAGTTGAAGCTCCTGAAGGAACCATTCCACGGCCGAAAGCTCCGCTTTCAGTGTAAACTTCTACTTCGATTGTTGGGTTACCGCGTGAGTCTAAGACTTCGCGTGCGTAAATATCAGTAATAATTGACATGTTTTGTCTCTCCTTTGAGTTTGTATTTATACTAAGGGGATTCCCTCATGTATGATTGTAGTTAATTCTCGCAAACTATGCAAACATTTTTTTGCAAAAGTCATTGAGAAAACGTTACCGTTAGTGATTTCTTATTTTACAGCATCTAATAAAGCTAGGAATGAATCTGCTTCTAAGCTTGCGCCGCCGACTAAAGCACCGTCAACGTTTTCTTTTGCCATATATTCAGCGATGTTTTCTGGTTTAACAGAACCACCGTATTGAATACGAACAGCTTCAGAAACTTCTTTGCCGTATAATTTTTCAACTGTTGAACGAACAACACCACAGATTTCATCTGCAATATTAGCATCTGCAGATTTACCAGTTCCGATTGCCCAGATTGGTTCGTAAGCGATAACCATTGAAGCAACTTGTTCGTTTGATAAACCAACTAAGCCGTTAGTGATTTGACCTTCGATCCATTCCGCTGTTTTACCAGCTTCATACGTTTCTAAAGTTTCACCACAACAGAAGATTGGTGTCATACCATTTGCAAAGATTGCTTTGGCTTTTTTATTGATATCTTCATCTGTTTCGTGGAAATATTCGCGACGTTCAGAGTGTCCGATAATCACATAGTTTACACCTAAATCGGCAATTGCAGCTGGTGAGTTTTCACCAGTGAAGGCACCAGCGTTTTCCCAGTAGCAGTTTTGTGCAGCTAATTTCACTTCAGAATCTTTTAGGTTCCAAGCTAAAGGAGCTAAGAATAATGCTGGAGATCCAATCACAGCGTCAACAACGTCGTTTGATGGAACAGCATTTTTTACTGCTTCTGCAAAGCTTTGTGCTTCGCTTAAAGTTTTGTTCATTTTCCAGTTACCAGCGATAATTGGTTTGCGCATGAAAAGCACATCCTTTTCTTTTTTTAAAAATATTGTCTTTTAAACTGATTATTTATCGTTAATAGAAGCTAAACCTGGTAAAGTTTTGCCTTCTAATAATTCTAAACTTGCTCCGCCACCTGTTGAGATGTGAGAGAATTTGTTTTCGTAGCCTAATTGAATTGCTGCAGCAGCAGAGTCCCCACCACCGATGATTGTTGTTGCGTCTTCTAAATTAGCAATCGCTTCACAAACACCAATTGTTCCTTTGGCAAAGTTACTCATTTCAAATACGCCCATTGGTCCATTCCAAACAACTGTTTTCGCACCTTGTAATTCGTTAGCGAATAATTCAATTGTTTTTTCACCGATATCCAAGCCTTCTTCATCATCTGGGATTTCAGTTGAAGGAACCGTGTGGAAAGGAGCGTCATTGCTGAACTCTTTAGAGACAACTGTATCAACCGGTAAAACTAATTTGTCGCCAGCTTTTTCCATTAAGCTTTTCGCTAAGTCCACTTTATCTTCTTCAAGTAAAGATAAACCAACACTATAGCCTTGTGCTTTCATGAATGTGTAAGCCATACCGCCACCGATTAAAATTTTGTCGGCTTTTTCAATTAGGTTTTCAATGACAGCGATTTTGTCAGAAACTTTTGCGCCACCCAAGATTGCTACGAATGGACGTTTTGGATTTTCAACAGCTTCGCCGATGAATTTAATTTCTTTTTCCATTAAGAAACCAGCAACTGTTGGGATACCAGTTGAAGCAATTCCAACGTTTGAGGCATGTGCACGGTGTGCAGTACCAAAAGCATCATTGACAAATACATCGCCTAAAGAAGCCCAGTATTTACCCAATTCAGCGTCATTGCCGCTTTCTTTTTTGCCGTCAACATCTTCAAAACGAGTGTTTTCAAATACTAAAACGTCGCCGTCTTTCATATTGTTAACAGCGTCTTCTAATTCTTTACCACGTGTTTCTGGAACAAAAGTAACTGGTTGACCTAGTAATTCGCTTAAACGTTCAGCCACTGGTTTTAATGATTTGCCAGCTTTGTCTTCTTCTGTTTTTACACGACCTAAATGAGAGAAAAGAATTGCTTTTCCGCCATTTTCAATCACGTATTTGATTGTTGGTAAAGCCGCTACGATACGATTATCGTTTGTGATCACGCCATCTTTTAACGGAACGTTAAAGTCAACACGGACAAGGACTTTTTTGTCTTTTAAATCTACATCTTTAATTGTCTTTTTAGCCATGAGTAGACCTCCTGTATTGTCAATTTTAGGATTTTTCTTTTTTAAAAAAAGAAAGCGGAGAAGCGCGTTGCTTCCCCGCTTATTATTTCACAATTGTTCAAATTTCACTAATGATAAGAATGAATCTTATAAGTTAGCGAAGTATTCTAAAGTACGAACTAATTGAGCAGTGTATGACATTTCGTTGTCATACCAAGCAACAGTTTTAACTAATTGTTTGTCGCCAACTGTCATAACTTTTGTTTGAGTTGCATCGAATAATGAACCGTAAGTCATACCTACGATATCAGAAGAAACGATTTCGTCTGTGTTATAACCATAAGATTCGTTAGCAGCTTTTTCCATTACTGCATTTACTTCATCAACAGTAACTTCTTTGTCTAATACAGTAACTAATTCAGTTAATGAACCAGTAGCTACAGGAACACGTTGAGCAGCGCCATCTAATTTACCGTTCAATTCTGGGATTACTAAGCCGATTGCTTTAGCAGCACCAGTTGAGTTAGGTACGATGTTTGCAGCAGCAGCGCGCGCACGACGGAAGTCGCCTTTAGGATGTGGTCCGTCTAATGTCATTTGGTCACCTGTGTAAGCGTGGATAGTTGTCATTAAACCTTCAACAACACCAAAGTTGTCATGTAAAGCTTTAGCCATTGGAGCTAAGCAGTTTGTAGTACAAGAAGCGCCTGAAATTACAGTTTCTTCTCCAGTTAATGTTTCATGGTTTGTGTTGTAAACGATTGTTGGTACATCGTTACCACCAGGAGCTGAAATAACTACACGTTTTGCACCAGCAGTTAAATGTTTTTCAGCAGCTTCTTTAGAAGTAAAGAAACCAGTACATTCTAAAACGATGTCTACGCCTAATTCGCCCCATGGTAATTCTTCAGGGTTACGGTTAGCTAAAACTTTGATTTCTTTGCCGTTAACGTTGAATGAACCTTCGTGAACTTCAACTGTACCGTTGAAACGGCCTTGAGTTGTGTCATATTTTAACAAGTGTGCTAACATTTTAGCATCTGTTAAGTCGTTGATTGCAACTACTTCGATTCCTTCTACATCTTGGATACGACGGAAAGCTAAGCGTCCGATACGTCCAAATCCATTAATACCTACTTTAACTGTCATTAAAGATTTCCTCCTTATGAAAATCAAAAATTTTTTATTTTAAAGGGTTACCCCTTTTAAAATCTCGTTTGCAGCAGCTTCATCTGTGATGAGCCACGTTTGTTTTGGTGCATTTTTCATATATGCGCGAATGGCTTTGGCTTTCGTTTTGCCGCCCGCAATTGCGACGACATAGGGAATTTCTTGTAAGTTTTTTAATTGAAGACCAATTCGTGGAATTTTATAGACCACTTTTCCTTCTTCATCAAAGAAATAACCGAACGATTCTGCCACGGCATTTTTTTGTTTGAGCATAACCATTTCGTCATCAGACATTTTTCGGCGTGCCGCCATGTGCAACGCTCGACCAATACTGTGCACCACACAGTTGGCATGACTAATTAACGTAAGAACTTCTTGAATCGAGGGTTCTTGTAATAAACTATTATACGTTTCACGACTCAATTGTTCTGGGACATATAACGCCCGGTAGTTACCACCCGTTTTGTTGGCCATTACAGCACTAATTGAATTGGCTTGGACAGAAACTGCTTCACCAATCCCTCCTCTGGCTGGAACAAACAAATTATGACGTTTTTCAGTTTCTAGTGATCCCATATTTTCGGCCACCATGGCCATTGTTGTCCCACCCATAACCGCAATTGTATTCTCACCATTTGGTAAGAGTAAATTCAGCGTATTGGTTAAGACATCTCCAAAGTCCGAAAGAACTTTCTTTTGGATATCACTATCTCCTGCAACAACGATACAACGTTGAATGCCAAAGTACTGTGTCATTTCTTTTTCGATTTGGTGCATGCCAAGCAATTGATTCATGACTAATTCTAAGCCTTGGTAGACTTCCAAACCGCGTTCTGTTAATGTCATTCCGCTTTTTGAAGGTTCAATCAGGTTGAGCTGCTTCAAAACATCTGTTTCTGTACGCAAGACTCGCTCTGTAATTCCCATCGTTTCTGATAAACTTCTACGTCCAATAGGTTGCATCCAATAAATATTGCGAAGAATTTGGAATCTTTCTTGTAATACATCGAGCATATCTGGAGCAACTGCTTCAATCATTTTAAATTCTTTTAACATGATGCGCTCCTTTTGTGGGTCGAAATATGTCCAAGTAAGACTGAAAACGACCTATGAACTTTAAAAAAATAGAATTGATGTTCGTTTTTCCTACTATTTATTCATAACAGTATTAAAAGTACTTATCAATTACACACTTAGTGTACCAGTTTTTTTGGGTCTTTTCAATAAAAATGATTCTTTTTTCATCGTTTTCTTTCAAATCCAAACAAAGCATTCGTTTGCGAGAAACAATAGCGACTTATTTCCGAATAATTAGATTTAATTAAACCAAAAGCAAAGGAATTCACGAACGTCTTTCAATTAACTTCTTGTTTAAATGGGAATTTCAGGTCCTCACACAAAGCATTTTTTTACTTATTTTTCAAAAAAAGCAACGAAAGAATAGACACAGCCATTCTCTCGTTGCTTCATATCCTTTTATTTGTAATCTTCTTCGTAAAAACGTCCTAAAATTTTAACATTATCTGAGATGCTGACAAAGGCATTCGGATCACTTTCTTTCATGGCTGCTTCTAAACTTGGCAACTCAAAGCGTGTCACAATAGTTAGCAAAACAGTTTGGCGATCGTGGCGATACGCCCCTTCCGCTTCATGAATAATTGTAATACCGCGGCGCATTTTCTTTTGAATCTCATCCACGACTCGATCTGGGTTTTTAGTGACAATCATAACTTGCATTTTCTTTTGCTTAGTATAAACGGCATCTGTGACCTTCCCACTTACAAAAATTGATAACGCACTGTAGAACATGTACTGCCAGCCAAATAAATAACCTGCAACGAAGACAATTAGTGCGTTAAAATAAATTGAAATCGAGCCAACGGAACGCCCCGTTTTTTTCCGAATGGTAATGCTTAGAATATCTAAGCCCCCAGAAGAAACCCCGTTTTTTAAAACAAAACCAATTCCTGATCCAGAAATCGCCCCACCAAAAATAGCACAGATAATTGGATCTTGAGTCATCACCGTTTGCGGAACAATATGCATAAATAATGAAGTTAAAGTCACGGTAATGAAAGTAAAAATTGTAAACTTCTTACCTATTTTTTTCCACGCAATAAAGAATAACGGCACGTTTAAAAGATACAATGTAATGGAGACAGGCACATTAAAACCGACAATTTTTGTTGAGAGGGTTGTTAAAATTTGGGCCAAGCCTGTTAAGCCACTGGAATAAATATTTCCTGGTTGATAGAAAAAGTTCATGGCAATTGATGCAAGAATAGCATAGACAATCGACACGGAAAATTTTGTTGTATAGTCATGAACTGGCAGTCCGTCATAAATTTTTTTCATAAATAATAGCCTCGTTTCAGGTTTTCAATAAATTACATTTCTTTTCATATTATACGTGGTTTACCGAGAGAAAAAAAGAGATTCCTATAATAATTACGGAAGATTCATCAAATGTTTATAGAAATGAAAAAAGAACGAAATCTTAACGATTTCGTTCTTGGGTTGTTTCATAATGGGCTCTTGGTCCACCAATATATTTAGGACGAGAATATAATGCTGTAACATGGGCCGCACCTAACGTTCGAATGCTCAAGCGAAGAGGAACTTGCACATGTTTTACATGCATACCGATAGATGTATCGCCAATGTCAATCCCTGCTTGAGCAACAATATGCTCCACTTCCACAGGTTCATCAAATTTTTCAAAGGCAGCCACTGAACAAGAACCGCCAGCATGTAATTGTGGTACTACCGAGACAATTTCAAAGCCTTTTTCTTCAGCCACACGACGTTCCATCGCTAAAGCACGATTAATATGTTCGCATCCTTGGACAGCCAAAGAGATGCCTTTTTTATCTAATTGTTCAATTAAGGTTGAGACAATCCATTGTCCTACTTCGGCACTGGAATTTTTACCAATGACGCCACCTACTACCTCGCTAGTGGTACAACCTAAAACAAATAGGTCCCCTTTTTGTAAATTTCCTGCTGTAATGACTTCTTCTGTAATTGTCACTAACTGTTCTTTTAACATTTTTTCATCGATAGTCATTTGTTCATCCTTCTTTCTTCTAAACGACCATTTTTTGGTAACACACGTTTTAATGTTTGACTAAGAGGCAATGCTACAATCACCCCAAATAAGGATTGAATGATATTCCCTGGTAATGAGGCAATCCCCGCACCCACGCCATAAAGCCAGCTAGTCGCTAAAGCATACCCGCTAATCATGAGGAGACTGGCTAAAAGTAATCCTAGCGTTTGCATCTTTTTACTTTTATTAAAGAAGTGACCTGCTAACCAACCTTGTCCGCCATGAATCAATAACGAAAAAACGAACCATTGTGGATAGCCTGACAATAAATCAATTAAACCACCGCTTAAAGCTCCGACTGTCAAGCCACCAATCGGACCAAAAAGTAAACTAGCAATGTAAATCCCTGCATCCGCCAATGTAACAAAGCCATTTGTTGCTGGGACGGGGATAATAAAGACCATTGACACAGCCACTGTTAAAGCGGTAATTACTGCATATAGACTAATTTTTCTTGTCATTATCCGCCACACCTCCTGCTAGTAATCCTTCATGCCACACACTTCCAAAAGCTGCATTTAGCTGGACCCCAGAAACAATGGCTTCATGAACGTATGTTTTTGCTAAATCAACTGCTTCAATTAACGGATATCCTTTAACTAAATTCGCACCAATTGCAGAGGCAAAGGAACAACCAGCGCCATCAATGGTGTGGGCCATTACTTTTTCTTTGACCAATTGAATATGTTGTTGTCCATCATAAAAAAAGTCACGTGCTTCTTGGCCAAGCCAACGATTACCACCTTTAATCACCACCGTTGCCGCTCCTAAAGAGTTTAACTCTTCCGCCGCTTGTTGAACTTCTTCGACGGTTGTTAATTTTCTGCCAATGAGTAATTCTGCTTCTTTTAAATTAGGCGTTATAATCGTTGCGAATGGAAAAAGTTTTTCAATCAATAACTGCATGTATCTTTTTTCATAAACTGAAGTCGTTTCTTTAAAAGCCAAGACAGGATCCAACACCACCGGCAGACCTGCGTGCTTTTTCAAAAAGGTTGCAATTTGTAGCATACTTTCTTCACTGTGAATCAAGCCAATCTTGATGCCGTCTAAACTCCCGGCAGGTATGGAAGCGAGTTGCTCTTTCACCAAAGAAGTCTCCAGGTCATGAATCTGAAAATGATTCTTGGGGGCTGTAGCAAGGCAAGTTAAAGTTGATAAGCCAAAGACTTGATGATTTTCAAACGTTTTTAAATCTGTTTGAATCCCGCCACCTGAAAAAGGATCGGAACCGCCAATTGTTAAAATTATTTTTGTCATTTGTTTCGCTCCTTTATACACTCAGTTATCATACAAAGTTTTCTAAAAAGAAAAAACAGCCAATTGGCAGATTTTTAGCTCAGCCACTTTTTATTTTGTTATCCTTTTCCTTCCCAAAGAAAGAGTGACCTCATCCGTCAATGAAGTCACTCTTTCTTTAGATTTAACATTTATTCGTCAATGGCTGTTACATCAATGTTTAATTCAAACAATTGTAATGGAGAAACTAAACTTGGTGCGTTGTTCATTGGGTCAATTGCTTTCCCGTTTTTAGGGAAGGCAATCACTTCACGAATATTTTCTTCCCCAGCCAATAGCATTGCTAAGCGGTCTAGCCCTAAAGCAATCCCTCCATGTGGCGGGAAGCCGTAATCTAATGCGTCTAGCAAGAAACCAAATTGGTCTTGTGCTTCTTCTTTTGTAAAACCTAACGTTTCAAACATTTTTTCTTGTAATTCTCGTGTATGGATCCGTAATGAGCCACCGCCTAATTCGTAGCCGTTTAAGACAACATCGTAAGCTTCAGCATACACAGAGGCTGGGTCTGTTGCTAAGCGGGCCACATCCTCTGCTTTTGGTTGTGTAAATGGATGATGAGCAGAAACATAGCGGCCAGCTTCTTCATCATATTCAAACAACGGCCAATCCACAATCCATAAGAAATTGAATTTCGATTCATCAATTAAACCTAATTCTTTACCTAAACGTGTACGTACCGCACCTAAAGCAGCGGCTACGATTTCAGGTTTATCGGCACCAAACATTAAAATATCACCGACTTCTGCATTGGTAGCAGCAATTAATTCATCACTAACTTCTGTTAAGAATTTAGCAATTGGTCCTTTTAAGCCATCTTCTTCAACTTTTAACCAAGCTAAGCCTTTTGCACCAAATTGACTCACATACTTACCTAAGTTATCCATATCTTTACGAGAATACTTATCTGCGGCGCCTTTAGCATTTAAAGCCTTCACATGTCCGCCATTTTCCAACGCTGCTTGGAAAACTTTGAAGTCTACGTCTTTCACTACATCTGCGACATCAATTAATTCCATAGCAAAACGAGTGTCAGGTTTATCGCTACCATAGCGTGCCATTGCTTCGTCATAGCTCATTCGTGGAAACGGAACAGAAATCTCAATTCCTTTTGTCTCTTTCATCACTTCAGCCAACATATTTTCTGTATATGTTTGAATTTCTTCTGGTGTTAAAAAGGTCGTTTCGATATCGATTTGTGTAAATTCTGGCTGACGGTCGCCTCGTAAATCTTCATCACGGAAACAACGAACGATTTGGTAATAGCGATCGAAGCCTGCCCCCATTAATAATTGTTTAAAGAGTTGTGGTGATTGTGGTAAAGCATAAAAATGACCGGCATGGACACGAGAAGGAACCAAATAATCGCGAGCGCCTTCTGGTGTTGATTTGCCTAAATAAGGAGTTTCAATGTCTAAAAAGTCATGATTATCTAAATAGTGACGGATTGTTTTCGTTACTTGGTGACGTAATTTAATGTTGTTTGTCATTGATGGACGACGCAAATCTAAATAACGATATTTCATGCGCAATTCGTCATTAACGTTATTGTCATCTTCAATGGTAAATGGCGTTGTTTTCGCAGTATTTAAAATCGTAATGTCAGTCGCCATCACTTCAAACTCGCCAGTTTTCATTTTGGGATTAATCGCTTCTTTATCACGATAAACGACTTGACCTTTAACTTCGATGACGTATTCACTACGACATTTATCAGCAATTTCCCATGCTTCTTTTGACTTTTCTGGGTTAAAGACCACTTGGACGATTCCTTCACGGTCACGTAAATCAATAAAGATAACGCCTCCTAAGTCACGACGTTTTTGAACCCATCCTTTTAATACAACTTCTTTTTCAATAAATTCGGCAGATACATTGCCGCAATAGGTTGTGCGTTTTGCCATTTCTCAATCTCTCCTTTTTATTCTTCAATCATTTTTGTCATCATTTCGTCATACACTTCATCAAATGAATCATGAATAGCACTTAACGGGAAGGCTTTTTCTTCGCGTGTTGCCATTGATTTTACGTTGACAATGCCTTCATTCAATTCATTTTCACCGATTGTTAAAACTAATTTTGCTTGTAATTTATCGGCCGTTTTAAATTGCGCTTTTGGTTTGCGATTCATGTAATCACGATCAGCTGAGAAACCAAAGTTACGAATGCTTTGAACAAGTTGCAAAGCTGCGACGTTGGTTTCTGAACCAATCCCAACCACATATGCGTCTAATTCAGATAACGCTGGAATCACAACTTCTTCAGCTTCCATTGTTAACAACACTCGCTCAATGCCCATACCAAAACCAAAACCTGGTGTGTCTGGGCCGCCTAATTCTTCAACTAAACCATTGTATCGGCCTCCTGCACAAATAGTTGATTGCGCACCCATTTTAGGCGCTTCACTCATAATTTCAAAAATTGTGTGTGTGTAATAATCCAGGCCGCGAACCATATTACTATCAATTTCATAAGGAATTTCTAGTAAATCTAACATATCAGTTACTGCTTCAAAATGTGCTTTAGATGGTTCATTTAAATAATCTAAAATGGAGGGCGCTTCTGCGACGATCACCTTGTCTTTTTTATCTTTGCTGTCTAACACCCGCAATGGATTTTCGTGTAAGCGACGTTGTGAATCCTCGCTTAATTCTGCCATATGGGGCTCTAAATAATCGATTAATGCTTGACGGTACGTAGCACGTGTTTCTTTATCCCCTAAGGAATTAATAACTAATTTGATTTGTTGGATGCCTAATTGTTTGAAGAAGTCCAAAGCCATAGCCATAATTTCAACATCCAATGCTGGGTTTTCACTACCAAATGCTTCCACACCAATTTGATGGAATTGACGCAAACGACCAGCTTGTGGGCGTTCATAGCGGAACATCGGCCCCATGTAATAGGTTTTATATGGTTTCGTATATTCCGGACCATATAATTTATTTTCAACGAAGGCCCGAACAATTGGCGCTGTCCCCTCAGGACGTAGCGTCACGTGACGGTCTCCTTTATCATAAAAATCATACATTTCTTTTGAAACAATATCTGTAGTATCGCCAACACTGCGAGATATCACTTCATAATGTTCAAAAATCGGGGTTCTGATTTCTTGGTATTGATAATCTTTAAAAATCAAACGAGCTGTTTCTTCCACAAATTGCCATTTTTCAGAAGTTCCTGGCAAAATATCGTTTGTTCCTTTTGGTTTTTGATAACTCATTGTCTTTCTCTCCTTCTATCATTCCACAAAAATGTGTGCGCCATTTTCTTTTTTCTAAAAATGAAAAAAGCCCTTGTATGTTGAACATACAAGGGCGTAAAAGTCTCTTTTACACGGTACCACCTAGTTTTGAAAGATTTGACTCTTTCCTCAACGATTAACGCTCGTAACGGGACGGCTTTTCTTCCGTCCATCTCCAGAATGTCTTTCACTTTCACTGTTGAAGTTGCTCTCAGCCACGGCAACTCTCTCTTCGCAGACAGATGAAACTTACTCGTTCCTTCGTAGATTTTTAATATTATCTATAAACTACTAAAGTTCTCTTAGAAAGTCAAGGGTTTCCGACAGGAAAATCAATTATTTTTCTCGTGTATCAATCACAATGGTCACTGGACCATCATTGGTCAACGACACTTGCATATCCGCGCCAAATTCTCCTGTGGCTACCGCTATTCCTTCTGCTTCTAATTGTTGATTAAATAATTCATACAAAGGAATCGCCACATCTGGACGAGCCGCTTCAATAAAACTGGGACGATTGCCTTTTTTAGTTTTTGCATAGAGGGTAAATTGAGAGATACTCAAAATTGATCCTTCAATCTCTTGAATACTGCGATTCATTTTTCCTTCGTCATCTTCAAAAACACGTAATTTACTGATTTTGCCAACAACATAAGCCACATCTTCTGGCGTGTCTTCTTGATGAATGCCCACCAGCACCATGAAGCCTTGTTTGATTTGTCCCACTATCTGCTCTTCTATCGCAACTTGTGCTTGACTGACTCTTTGAATAACTACTTTCATCTTTTTTGCCTCACTTTTAACACTTACCCATTGGTTCGACGAACACTATAAACATCTGGTACACTTTTAATTTTGTCAACGATGGTTTTTAAATGAGAAAGGTTTTGAATTTTCACAGTGACATGAATCTGGGCCATCTTATCTTTGGATGGACGAGCTTCAACGCCGACTAAATTTTTTGTCATCGAACTAATGACTTGTAAAACATCACTCAGTAAGCCACTACGATCATAGCCGTAAATCTCCAAATCGGCAGCGTATTCTTTGCGACTGTGCTCGGTATCTTCCCACTCAACTTCAATTAGACGTTGTGCTAGTTCTTCTTGATGTTGTACGTTAGGACAGTCCGCACGATGAATTGAAACGCCCCGTCCTTTGGTAATGTAACCAACGATTTCATCACCAGGCACTGGATTACAACAGCGGCTTAAACGAATCAATAGGTTGTCCACCCCTTGAATCACGATGCCGCCTTCATGACGAACTTTCATTTTTTCTGATTCTTTTTTAGCTGGCTGATTTAACAACTCTTCTGCTTCTTGGCGTTGACGTTCCAACTCTTGTTCGCGGCGTTCTTTTTCTGTTAAACGATTGCACACTACTTGCGCACTTACTTCGCCATAACCTACTGCCGCAAATAAATCATCTTCCGTTTGAAATTTAAATTTATCTAGCACTTCCGCCATTTTATTCTTCGTTAAAAATTCTTTCGGTGTAAAGCCGATTTCTGTCATGTATTTAATGACAGCATCATGCCCTTTAATAATGTTATCTTCACGGTCTTGTTCTTTAAAGAAACGTTTGATTTTATTTTTGGCTTTACTTGTTTTAACCATTTTCAGCCAGTCGCGACTAGGTCCGAAAGAATTCGGTGATGTTAGGACTTCAATAATATCCCCATTTTTTAGGACATAGTCTAACTGTACCATTTTGCCGTTGACCTTCGCGCCAGTTGTTTTATTCCCAATTTCAGTATGGATACTGTAAGCAAAATCTAGTGGTCCGGAGCCTTTTGGCAGTTCGGTTACATCTCCACTTGGCGTAAAGACATAGACTTTGTCGCTAAAAATGTCTTCTTTCACACCTTGCATAAATTCAGAAGCATCATAGCTTTCATCTTGTAATTCAATAATTTCATGGAACCAATCGACTTGCTTCGTCAGTTCATCTGTTTCAATTTTTTCCGCTTTGCCTTCTTTATAGGCCCAGTGAGCCGCCACCCCAAATTCGGCGATTTGGTGCATCTCATGGGTCCGAATTTGGACCTCTACTGGATTCCCTTTTGGCCCAATAACTGTCGTATGGATAGATTGATACATATTCGCTTTTGGCATAGCAATATAATCTTTAAAGCGACCTGGCATTGGTGTCCAACGTGTATGAATCGCCCCTAACACGGCATAGCAATCTTTAATGGAATCGACAATAACACGAATGGCTAATAAGTCATAGATTTCATTAAACTGTTTCTTTTGGTCCTTCATTTTACGATAGATTGAATAAATATGTTTTGGTCGACCATATATTTCTGCGTAAATTTCTAAATCTTCCGTAGCTAAACGAATATCTTCGACTGCTTCTGCCACATAAGCTTCACGTTCATCACGTTTACTTTGCATCAAATTAACAATTCGATAGTATTGGTTGGGGTTAATATAACGTAAGGCAGTATCTTCTAATTCCCATTTAATTCGACTAATCCCTAAGCGATGTGCTAAAGGCGCATAAATTTCTAAAGTTTCTTGCGCAATCCGTCGTTGCTTATCTTCACGTAAATGTTTTAATGTGCGCATATTGTGCAAACGATCGGCTAGTTTCACCATAATGACCCGTAAATCTTGCGCCATTGCCAATAACATTTTCCGATGGTTTTCGGCTAATTGTTCTTCATGAGATTTATATTTAATTTTTCCTAGTTTCGTTACGCCATCGACTAACATTGCGATGTCTTCGCCAAATTCTTCTTTTAAATCGTCCAGTGTTACGTCCGTATCTTCGACAACATCATGTAAAAATCCTGTTGCTACAGTATGGGGATCCATATGTAATTCAGCCAGAATGCCTGCCACTTGAATCGGATGGATGATGTAAGGTTCACCTGATTGTCGGACTTGACCTTCGTGTGCTTTTTCAGCATAAGTTAATGCTTTTTGAACCAACTCAACATGTTCTGGTCCCATATAGGTACTTACAATTTTGATGACCGCTGGGCCTGTCAGTATTTCTTCTTTTGGCATGGTATTCACTCCTCTATGAAGGTGACCTTTGGATAAAGAACACTTCGTTCACGTTTTATCTATTTTAATAAAAAAGAAAAGTACCACTTGAAACAGTAGCACTTTCAACAACTCTATTATACTAAATTTCCCTTAAATTTCAATCACTGTCGCTTTTTTACTCTCTGTTTATTCAAAGAGAATGCCTACAAGAATTTTACAGGCGGGCTTTCGTTTAATTTAAAAGTTCCATTTGGTAGCTAACCGCACTTAAAAGATACAACGGTGCTGTTTCTGCTCGTAAAATTCTCGGACCCAACCCGCAAAGTTTCGCCCCAGCCTGCAGAAATTGTTCAATTTCTTGCGGTGCAAAGCCACCTTCAGGTCCAAAGAGCACACACAAACATGCGCCTGGCTGGCAAGTGGATAATACTTGTGCTAATTGACTTTTTTCTCCTTGTTTTGCTGATTCTTCATACGCAACCAAGACTGTGTCATATGAGTCAAATTGCGCAATGATTTCTTGTGTTTTTTCCACCAAAGAAACATTTGGTGTCTGCTGCCGATGCGATTGCTCCGCCGCTTCTGTGGCAATTTTTTGTAATCTTTTTTCTTTGGCTGCTCTTTTTTTGTGGTCCCATTTGACAACGGAAGTTTTCGCAGGAAAGCCGATAAACTGATTGCCACCTAGCTCCGTGCCTTTTTGAACAATCCATTCTAACTTGTCCCCTTTTGGTAACCCACACGCAATCGTCACTTCAATTGGCAATTCTTTGTCCATTTCTTCTTTACTAATTTCTTTAAAGTAAACAGACGTTGGATCAATTTCCACAATCTCAGCTAAAATGGCAGTTTTATTTTGAAATACTAAATAACAACGATCATTCGGCGTCATTCGCATAACCCGCACAATATGATGATAGTTTTCATCTGCGACTTTATACAAATCTTTTTCTTGATAATCTTCTTTCATGAAATACCGTTGCATTTTACTCTTCCTCTGGTTTCTTCAAGATAATCGCATACCAGTCGCCTTGATTAAAGAGTTGGTCCACCACAAAACCGACTTTCGTTAGTGCTTCTAAAACCATTGCTTTTTTATCTTCAATAATTCCAGAAATAATGAAGGTACCGTCTTGTTTTAGCAAACGCCAAGCATCTTCAATCATTAACACAATAATATCTGCCAAAATATTTGCGACGATTACATCAGCAGAATGGTCAATCCCTTTTAGTAAATCATTGGCTGACACATGAACATCGGCCGCAATGGGATTTAAATCCATATTTTCTTTTGCCGCTGCAACTGCTACTTCATCTAAATCATATGCGTAGACGTCTTTAGCCCCTAAATAGCGACTTGCAATACTCAAAACACCAGAACCCGTCCCTACATCTAGAACTGTTTCGCCACCACGTAAAACAGTTTCTAAAGCTTGCAAGGTTAAACGAGTCGTTGGATGCGTGCCTGTACCGAAAGCCATGCCCGGATCCAATGTGATAATTTTTTCTGCTTCATCTTGTGCATGATAGGCTTCCCAACTTGGCACAATCGTTAAGAATCGTGTGACACGGACAGGATGATAATATTTTTTCCAAGCAGTTGCCCAGTCGCTTTCTGCTACTTCACTAATTGTCATTTCGTTTTTACCAATGGATAAGCCGTACTCAGGCAAGCGTAAAATATTTTCTTTCATAAATGGTAAAATTTCTGGTAAGAAGGTTGTTTCAGGAAAATAAGCCATCACAATCGCCCCTTCTTTAATGTGGGTGAATTGCTCTTTATCTAAAATTTCCCCATACAGATCACTTTCAAAATTTTCAATGTCCAACGCATCTTCAATGGCCACGCCACTTGCGCCAGCTTCCATCATAATGTTTGAAATTGCTTCAACTGCTTCGCTAGCCGTTTCTACTTTTACTTCTGTCCACTTCATGTTCTCACCTCTAAATTAATAACTTGGATACGCAATCCATTGTTCTTTTTCTGTTTCTGCCACTTTTTTAATCATCGCTTCAAAATCTGCTGGCTCCCAATGCAATTCAAAAACTTCCGCTGTTTCATCTGATAAAAAGTCTAACAAATCACTTTGCCCTTCATCTAAAACCACTTTTAAATAGTGAATGAATCCGTCTAAAACTGCTTTGCGTAGCCCTTTTTTTCCTTCATAAGGAATTGTGACTAAATACTCTTCATCATCAACGACTGACTTTTGCGGATTATAAAATAACAAGCCATCTTCAAATTCAATGAATTCTTCTTCTGAAAGCGTACCGTCAACATCATCAATCGCCACTTGTTCATTGTTTTCTGCATATAAACGAACAATGACTTCGATGGTATGGTTTTTGCGATCCCAATCAAGGCCTACTTCGTAATCTGCTAAGTGTTTTTCAAGTTGTTCCTCTAAGTATGTGAGCATTGTTGCTTTTTTCATTTTCTTCATCCTTCCAGCCAAAATCTATTTGGTCTACTGCTGTTCTTTTTTGTTTAGAAATATATGGATTGCCAGCCACGACGTATCTTAAAGGTAACTCTGTCCAACGACCTTTATTGGGAATTCCAATTCGTGGTAGTGCCTCAATTTTTTTCGGAAATTTTCGTTTTTCTGGCACGAGCCGTAACGAACTAGAAAAAATCGACTGCCCATATAATTGCTTATCAATTCCTAAGGCTGCAACTAATTTACCTGGTCCATTGGTCAATTCCACGCCTTGACGTCCTTGGCGATTTTCAATCATTTTGTCGACACCTTCAACAGGTTCAATCGCGCGGATCATCACCCCTTGTGGTTTGCCTTGTTCTTGTGTCACCATATTTAAAATTAAATGCGTGTGCATAGTATATAAATAAATCGTGCCTGGTTTGTCATACATGGCTTGTAAGCGTGGCGTTTTTCTCAAGCCAAAGCTATGGGCCGCCTCATCATCAGGACCTAAATAAGCTTCTGCATCCACAATGTACCCACCTAAAACGCCTGTTGCTGTTTCGTGCTCTAAGTACATCCCTAACAAGTATTGTGCCACTTCTTCAGTTGTTTTTGTGTTAAAGATATTTATCGTTTCTTTCATTTCTTTCACCACTCCCTATCATACACGAAACCTTCCGCTATATCCATCTAAAACCCAAAAAACCACCAAAAAGCGAATGTACGTTCTTTATGTTATAATAAGATGATTATGAAAAAGGAGGTCCTTTTATGCAACAACCTTTAGCCTATCGAATGCGACCTCGTCACTTAGACGAAGTAGTTGGTCAACAACATTTAGTCGGCCCTGGTAAAATTATTCGTCGGATGGTCGAAGCCAAAATGCTTTCATCGATGATTCTTTATGGGCCGCCTGGTACTGGTAAAACCAGTATTGCCAGCGCAATCGCTGGTTCAACAAATTATGCCTTTCGCATGTTGAACGCGGCCACAGACACCAAAAAAGATTTACAAATCGTTGCTGAAGAAGCCAAAATGAGTGGCACAGTGATTTTACTGCTTGATGAAATTCACCGATTAGATAAAACAAAACAAGATTTTTTGCTCCCTCATTTAGAAAACGGACGAATTATTATGATTGGAGCCACTACCGAAAATCCATATATTACAATTAACCCTGCGATTCGTAGTCGCACGCAAATTTTTGAAGTAAAGCCCTTAACAGAAACAGACATTCAGCAAGCGATTCAAGAAGCCTTAACCGATAGCACACGTGGCTTAGGCGATTATCCCGTCCACTTAGAAGAAAAAGCATTACAACATTTGACACGCGCAACGAACGGTGACTTACGTAGTGCGCTAAATGGACTAGAATTAGCTGTTAAATCAACACCCAAAAATGAACAAGGCGAAATTAAGATTACTTTACCGATTATTGAAGAGTGCGTGCAACGAAAAGCCTTAACCCATGATAAAGATGGCGATGCCCATTATGACGTGATTTCCGCTTTCCAAAAGTCGATCCGAGGAAGCGATGTAGATGCTGCACTTCATTATTTGAGTCGCTTAGTTGAAGCAGGTGATTTACCGATTATTTGTCGTCGTTTAATGGTCATTGCTTATGAGGATATCGGTCTTGGGAATCCTGCGGCCGCCGCTCGGACAGTCACCGCTGTTCAAGCCGCCGAAAAGCTAGGGTTTCCAGAAGCTAGGATTCCTCTAGCTAGTGTCGTCATTGATTTATGTTTATCGCCAAAATCAAATTCTGCAGTCACAGCGATTGATGCTGCTTTGGCAGATATTCGACAAGGCTCTGTGGGAGACGTTCCTGATCATTTGCGTGATGCCCACTATGCTGGAGCCAAAGAATTAAACCGTGGCATTGGTTATCAATACCCACATAATTTTGAAAACGGTTGGGTCAATCAGCAATACTTACCTGACAAATTAAAAGAGGCACGTTATTACGAACCGATTGATATTGGTAAATATGAACAAGCCTTACATCAGCAACTCAAGCGTATCCAAGAATGGAAACAGAAAAAATAACAAAATAATACGCTTTCAAAAAAAGAAACAATCTCGTTGCCGATTTTGAGAGAGTATGCTATTATAAAGATGGTAAATCTGTGATGTACGCGTTGTCCTTTCACTGTGTTGACCGAACATTTTTATTGATATCTAGGGATCCTGCTTGTATCAAAGTTGGTAACATGCCTTTTCTTTTGGTAGTTCAATACTGCGATCGAGGAACCCACCTGCTTATCTTGCGGGTTCAATACTCTAGGACGATTACCGGCATCGACGGATTTTACCATTTTTATGAAGATTTCTAAACAATTTGCTCTGGCAAGTTGTTTTTTTTTGGAGGACAAGATGATTCGTATACTCGTACTATTACTCGCCGTTGTCACAGGCGTAGCCAGTTATTATTTGATGAAGAAAAGTGCAGCTTTTTTACCACTCTTAAAAAAAGAAACTGCAACAGAAAGTCAACAGTTTATCGAACGTTTTGGGCGTTATTACTTGATTATCGCCATTCTAGGTGTTCTAGCGGCTATTTTTAATCGCCCGTTATTGTCAATTGGTTTTATCTTTTTTGTTTTATTACTTTCAACGTTGTTTAGTTTAACTTTTGCAAAAAAAATGTCATAAAAGACGATGAATTTAAAACTTCGTTCAAAAAGATTTTTTTGAACGAAGTTTTTTTTACAAAAAAATGCCAATATTCAGAAAAAAAGAAGCGGTTTCAGTTTCTTTTTTTCTTTATTTGTTTTACAATTATTATAGAAACAATTAATGATTTTTTTTACGCTGAAAGGAGCGGTTATTATGTTACAACAATATCAAAAAATTATGATAGCAATCGATGGTTCTGACGAAGCAGACTTAGCCTTTAAAAAAGCGGTCAACGTCGCTAAACGAAACGATGCTGAATTACTATTAGCACATGTTGTTGATACGCGCTCTTTCCAATCAGTGTCCTCTTTTGATGGTGCGCTAGCAGAAGAAGCAATGTCAATGGCAAAAGAAACCTTAGACACCTACCAACAACAAGCGGTGGATATGGGACAAACAAAAGTCTCTAGCGTTCTAGCCTATGGTTCTCCTAAGAACATTATTGCCAAAGAATTACCAAAAGAATACAACATTGATTTAATTATGTTAGGAGCAACTGGATTAAATGCCGTTGAGCGTTTATTTATTGGCTCTGTCTCTGAATCAGTTATCCGTAACGCTAGTTGCGATGTTCTCGTTGTACGGACGGATTTAGACAACAAATTACCAAAAAATGAAGAAAAATAAAAAATAAAAAGAAACTGAGCCAACTATCACTTTTGATAGTTGGCTCAGTTTTTTCTTATTTACCTATTAAGCACACCTTGTGAGAGCGTCTCACAAGGTGTGTTCGTTTAATTATTTTAGACGTTCTACGTCACGGGCAATCATTAACTCTTCGTCAGTTGGTACTAATAGAAGCTTGATTTTTGAATCATCAGTTGAGATAACTGCTTCTTCACCGTGTACATTATTTTTGTCATCATCGATTTCACAACCAAACCAAGTCATGCCATCAATAATATCTTTACGAACGCCCACTGCATTTTCACCGATTCCAGCAGTAAAGACAATCGCATCAACGCCATTCATAACAGTGACATAGCTACCAATGTATTTACGAATACGATCGATAAAAATGTTGTATGCTGTTTGAACTTCAGGTTTATCTAGGTTTGATTGAATATCGCGCATGTCGCTTGATAAACCATTTGTTAAACCTAATAAACCAGATTTTTTGTTTAAAATATCAACCATGTCTTGTACATCAGTCAAGCCAAGTTTTGTCATTAAATAAGGCAATAGTGACGCATCAACATCCCCTGAACGAGTCCCCATTGTAACGCCAGCAAGAGGAGTGAAGCCCATTGATGTATCGACTGATTTACCACCATCAACTGCAGTGATTGAAGCACCATTTCCTAAGTGACAAGTGATAATTTTCAAGTCTTCAATTGGACGTCCTAACATTTCTGCAGCACGTTGAGAGACATAACGATGACTTGTTCCATGTGCCCCATATTTACGTGCAGCAAATTTTTCATAATATTCACGCGGTACACTATATAAATAGTTGTGTTCTGGCATTGTTGTGTGGAACGACGTATCAAAGACTGCCACGCTAATGATTTCTGGTAAGATATGTTTAAATGCTTTAATTCCCATTGCATTCGCTGGGTTGTGTAAAGGTGCTAATTCAGATAAAGCTTCAATTTTTTCTAATACTTCGTCTGTAATAACAACAGAATCTTTAAATTCTTCTCCACCAGCAACTACACGGTGACCAACACCAGTAATTTCATCATAAGAACCTAAAATGTTTAAGTCGATTAATTGGTCTAGTAACATTTTTACAGCCACTTCATGGTTATCAATATCAACAATTACTTCATATTTTTGTCCTTCACCATATTTAATTGTGAAGATAGAAT
Organism: Enterococcus sp. DIV1328a; assembly: GCF_050536905.1. Lineage (NCBI taxonomy): Bacteria > Bacillati > Bacillota > Bacilli > Lactobacillales > Enterococcaceae > Enterococcus > Enterococcus sp. DIV1328a. The sequence goes on from NZ_CP172912.1 coordinate 1,677,940, forward strand.
CTTTTAAGCCAATACGTTCAACGATTCCTTTAGCGATCACTTCTTCATTTGGCATTTGGTATAATTGCCATTTTAAACTTGAACTACCTGCATTAATTGCAATTGTTTTAGACATAATTTTCTCCTCTTCGTTACTATTTTATTTTAAATTTGAAGCTTTCCAAGCTTCAAATTGTTTAAAGAACTCCGTTACTTTATTGATATCTTTCAAAGAGGCAAGTTTTGCTAACAAAACTTCCTTCACTTGCTCAGCATCTGCACCCTTGTTTTGAACAAGCAAGATACTTTTACGTGATTGTTCTGACTTAAACAATTCATCAGGTAACTGTATCATTCCTTGTAAATAGACATTTTTTGTCAACCAATTTTTAAAGAATTCACTTTGCTCAGTCTCTAAAATATTGGTCGGGATTAAGAATAAGCCAAACCCTGCTGGCTTCACGTATTTCATAGCTTGCTCCATTAATAAATGATGCGCATAACTATGGCCTTCCTCAGCAGCAGCAGCAAATCCCTTTGCTCGCTCATCATTTGGATAATAGCCAATCGGTAAGTCACTTAATGCTAAATCAACTGGATCCAATAACAAATCTTGCAATCCGTCTTGATGGAACAACTGAATATTAGCTTGTGACCAAGCATTGTTCACAGAAGATACTGCCAAAAGTGTTTCATCGATATCCACACCATAACCAGAAACTTTGTAACCAGCTGTTTCAAGGTTCAGCAGAACCGTTAACAGTAAATTTCCCATTCCTGAAGCAGGATCTAAAATTTTTAATGTCTCTGATTTATTTGTTAATTGTTCTACTAAATAAACAAACAAAAAGCCAATACCATCTGGCGTCAATTGATGATTTGCTTGAAGCTGCTCTTTTCTCGTTCCTTTTAACAAAAGTAATTGGGACAAGCGTCGCACATCTTCAGGAGCTAAATCAATATTTTTAATCGTATGATACAGCGTTTCTAATTGTTTCACTGTCTCTGGATTAGGTACTCCGTCAAGTACTCGTACTTGAAAATCATCTAAAATATTTTCACCATTTTCAATATACGCATCTAAAAAAGAAGTATCCAATGACTGTTGCAATAACTGGATTGCTTGTTCCATTGGCTCGAAAGCCTCTTCAATTTTTTCTGGGAACAAATTAGCACCTCTATTCTATTCAAAATGTAACAACTTCCATACCTGTTTTATTTTAACGAAAAAAGAAAGAATAATCAATGCCTTTACTGTCTTTCTTCTAAAATCTAATAATTTGTAGAAAAGCAACGCTATTCCAGCATTGTTTCCGCTTTTTTTTGATGAGAAACTCTCTCTTGATATTGGTATTTTCGACCAGATTTGTTTAATAAAACAGTTATTCTTAATTGTTCATTTTTATATGTATAATCGAGGGTTACTTGCTCGTACATGAGCTTTTCTTCTGTTTTTAACTTTCGTCTATTTTGTTTAACATCTGCAAGAAATAAATGAAGGATACTTTTCCCTGCATAGTATTCCTGGGTAGCTTGCGTAAATTTTTGTGTTAACTGACGTTCTTCTAGTAACTGAAGGGCGAGAAAACTCATCAAATAAACAAAGGCCATGGCCGTGAACAATAAGTTTCCTGAATATTTTTGCCTCATTAAAATTCTCCCTTTATCGGAAAAAAACTATCAAATGTTTTTCCAGAAGTAAAAGTAATTTCCAAAGTAAACGATTGTCCTTCATTTTTAAACTGTCCATTTTTGATACCAATTAACAGCGGTTGGTAACCTTTACCATTGACTCGCTTAATAATTTTATCTTCTTTGATTTGAATTGAAATAGTCTTGTTTGTTTCTGAGTCGAGGAAAGAAATCTCTTGAGCAGAGCCTGTTTGGAAAACGAGCTTTTGACATTCTTTTTCTAATTGAATTAAAAAAATATGCCAGGATTTCGAATCATTGTTTTTCAAATATTGATTTCCGATAAAACTTTGTTGAATCATCAACTGAAATAATTGACACATACAACTTAAAACGACTAGTGCCACTAAACACTCTAACATCGTAAAACCCGCATATTTTTTATTGACCAATCAAAATCGCTCCTCTTGAATCTGTGACTTTTAGTATCCTTCTTCCCTCGTTCTCCATCAAAGAAAATCGGTAAGTTTCTCCTTGATATATCCGCTCTTTGAAACGTAAATCACCCGTCTGCTCTAAAAATAAAATTGCTTCGTATCCTAGACGAGTGCGCGTTAATTCTTGCTCCCGTTGATAATTTTGCTGAATTAATTGTGTAATAGTCAGGGAGAATATCCCTGCTACCACACATACAATACTAAAACTAACGAGACTCTCTAATAAAATAAAACCGCTATAAATAGTTAATTTTCTTCGTATATTTGCCACTCCCCATCTGGAAATTCCGTAACAATTTAAGGAACAAAAACATCATACAATACGCATTAAATAGCTGTTTTGTCATTTTTGATAATCTAAGATATGTAAATAATACCGCAAATCTGTGGTAAATTTTGTGGTAAAAATACACGTATGAGTATTTGACATTTTATTGAGTTTAGAATACGGCTAACTGAAATAGTTTGCCTACAAGGCGACTACGAAAAAAAGACCTTATTCTTAAAAGAATGGAGGTCTTTTTTGTATTATAATAATAAGCACACCAACTGACTTTTAGGCTTTTGTTTCAATTTTGTAAGTCAATCGTTAGATATATCAATGGATAAGTAGAATATTTCATTCTATTCTCTTTTTGAGGTGAATATAATGAAAAAAATAATTAAACATTTTATGAAACCTGTTGAAATTTTTGAAACATTAGATGATGACATTGGGATGTTTTTAATCATTTCTATTTGCACAGCTCTGATCTTTACTTTCTTTAGTAAATAAAAAATGTGTTAAATAAATTCTCAGATACTTTCCGCAGTATATCAAATTAGGAAGTCAAAAATATCTCAAAAGAATTGACTTTTCATACAACGTATTTTTATGGATCATACAGAACTCGAACTGCAGTGCAAAAAAAATCAAGCTTTTTTAAGCGGCTTATTTCCTATGCTGAACTGGAGATAAGCCGTTTAATTTTTGCTTAATTCTACTATATGCTATACCAGTAAATATATTCGTGCAAAACCTGAATAAATTGTTTAATAAATTCAAACTAAAATAAAAAACTGAAACAAATTACTACAAAGAAATAATGCCCTTTACTAATTTTGCAAATTCAATATCCCCATTAAATGGATGAACATATTTGTAGAATTCCCCACCATTTTCTAAAAAATAGTTTCTGTTTTCGTGTTCCAATTCTTCTATTGTTTCTAGACAGTCTACAACAAACCCTGGTGCAACAATTAATATATTTTTAATACCTTTTGATGGTAATTTTTTCAAGGTATCATCAGTTGCTGGTTTTAACCATTCAGATGGCCCAAATTTCGATTGATAGGTTTGATAATAAGGAATATCTCCTAATTTATCCATTATTAATTTTGTTGTTTTAGTACATTCCTCCGGGTAGTTATCCCCATCTTTTACATAAGACATAGGAATTCCGTGGTATGAAAAAACGATAGCATCTATTGGACTTTCATTCAAAGCTTCATTTATTTTTTTTGAAAAGTAACCTATATACTGTGGATTATTGTAAAATGATCGAATAAATTTAATATCCACTATCCTATCACTTTTTATAAAATAATTCATAACGGAATCAAACACTGATCCTACCGTTGTCCCAGAGTATTGCGGATACATTGGTATGACATTGAGTTCTTCAATCTCTTTTGATAATAATGTATCTAGAGCAGTTTCTATACTCGGTTCACTGTATGACATTCCAATTGTAACTTCCACTTCTGGACATATATTTTTCAAATTTTCCATTTGTTTCTCAGTATATTCCAAAAGAGGAAATCCATTTTCAGTACAAATTTTTTGATAGAGTTTTGCTGATTTTTTTGGACGTATATTCAAAATAATACCGTTCAAAATCGGTTTCCAAATTATAGGATGTATTTTTATTACTCTTCTATCTGATAAAAAAGTTTTTAAATACTTCCTTACTTCCGTCTTGGAAGAATCTTTTGGTGTTCCTAAATTCACTAAGAGAATTCCTGTTCTTTTCAAAATATTTCACTACCTGTCTAATTCTATTATCGACCATGATGAATTCGAACCATCGACCGAATGGTCATGAGCCTTTTGCTCTAACCAGCTGAGCTAATGGTCCAAGTAATAACTAGCTTATTGGGGATAAAATAGTTCTTACTGGTTATAGCTTAATATATAATAATTTTACTTTACTGATTTTCAATTTTCAACAAAAAAACGACCGTCTTATTGAGAAAAGGCGGTCTGCGTAAAAAATAAGAGTTTAAATATGTATCAATATTTTACAATATCTATTTTTTTAGTTCAATATTTTTATGTAAAAAGATGCCGCCTCATTGGGGAAAGGCGGCAAGAGGTAGTAATAAAATGAAAAATAAAATTGTTTGGTAAAGATATTTTACCGCTTTCTTTTTTAAATTTCAAGTTTTCATTTTACAAAACAATTGTATTTTATTTATAATTCAAATATACAATTATAAATAAACACCTACTAAACATACACAACTTGGGGAAGTACTGTGCGTCTTCAGTAGGTGTTTTCTATATACACATGATAATTTCGTTTTAACTACTATGATAAATTCGAACAATCAACCGAATGATTACGAACCATTTGCTCTAACTAGCTAACAATTTTTAAATAAAAATAACAGATCCTTTAACACGTAAAGAATCTGTTTAGAAAAAAGAGCATGCCATAAATCCTTGTCTTAAGTTTAACACAAAGACCCTAATCTAAACTAGGGTCTTTTAATTGATACATCGATAATAGTTTCTCATAACTAATTACTGTTTTTTCTTTTTTGTTTTTTGGCTTAGAACTGTCTATAATGTTAATTACTGCTGAATTAATTAATAAAACAGCTATTATACCACTTCTAATTTCTTTTCTGTAAATAAATGATACTTTCTGTCCTTCTTCAAACTGTTTACTTTTATCTGATGGTATAACTTCTTTCCATTTTCCAAATCCCATATGATGATCTCCTTTCGTTTTCAACATTCAGAGCCTATCAATTTAATCTTATAAAAAAAACGTTCCAATTAAATTGGAACGTTTTACCAAAACCTTTATTATGCTTTAAAAATATTAACAGCTTGCATACCGCGCTGTCCTTCTTCAATATCAAAAGTTACTGCTTGTCCTTCTTCTAATGACTTAAAACCATCCGCTTGAATTGCTGAAAAATGAGCAAATACATCATTGCCATCTTCACCTGTAATAAATCCAAAACCTTTGTCTGAGTTAAACCACTTTACTGTACCGTTGTTCATATATGTTTCCTCCTTGTGCATACCCTGTATGCGATTTGTTGCAAAAAATGTTTGATAAGCAAAAGGAGAATTATAGTCTTATGTATAGCGCTCTCGTTACATGTCAAAATTGATTACTTATTTATAATACCATACTACTTCATATAAAGCAAATGAGTGTATTAAAACATGATGGATCAATACTATAAAAAGGTTATAATCCATCTACTCTAGACATGAAATATAAATATAAATATACGATACAAAAAACCCCCTTGCACAATTATGATACAAGGGGCCTGTAGTCTTTTACTACAAGTAATTGCTTTATTATTCTAGCAAATTAGTTTTGTTAATTCAACCAATAAAATTATTCACAACTTATTAACATTATTAACAAAATTGTGTTTGGCTTTAAATTAGAACTGGGATATTAAGGAATATCGCTAAAGTAGCTGTACTACAATTTTCCACTTATTTAAAAGGAAACTGTTCTCAAGTAATAGTAGCTTAGAAATAGGCTAATTCTATTTTTTATTAGGATAAATTCCGTACACATTATCCTTTTCATAAATTCAAGCTTAACCTTGTTATAAAAAAAGAAAATCGGTTATGATTAACAAGTAAAATCTAAAAAAACACCTACCGCACAGACAACTGCTTGGGGAAGTACGTGCATCTGTGGTAGGTGTTTTCTTATGTAATACAATAGCTTTAAACTAAGCTACGTATGAGTAAAATTAAAATGCTCCTACCTAAGGACTTGGCATAAGATAGGAGCACCTCTTTTCTAAATCGAAAAGAGTCATAATATGAAAAGGTGATTCTATTGTAAATGAGGTACCTCTAAATTTCAACCGATTTTGCAAAAAATCAATAGCTCAATGTTTGACCAGGATAAATCAAGTTAGGATTTGCTAATCCGTTTAATGCAGCTAAGGTTTGATAAGTCGTACCAAGCTTAGCTGCAATGCTTGATAAATTATCACCGTATTGAACTGTGTAAATGTTGCTTACTACTGATCCATTTACTTTCAAAATTTGGCCAGGGTAAATAAGATTTGGATTTGTCAATCCATTTAATGCAGCCAATGTTTGATAGTTTGTTCCGTATTGATAAGCAATGCTTGATAATGTTTCGCCGTATTGTACCACATGAGTCGCTTCTGGTAGTTTATCAGGAACAGTTGCCGCATCTGGCAATAATTCAATATCGCCTTTGCTGATCCATGACAAGATACCTTCAAGCAATACTCTGCTCTCAGTTACTTCTTGTACTATATAGCTGTTTCCTTTTACCCAATCTGGAATAGCTTCGCCTGTTGCCCAAGCATCTACATTAAATTTCACTTTGACGGTATCGCCAACTTTAACATCAGAATTAGGTATTTTTTCAATTTCTTCGCCTGCATCTGTTGCTGGCGTGTCCGTTTCTGGTTTATTGGTATCTGTATAACCACTATCCGTAATTCCTATTAAATCTACGTTACCATCTAACCCACCTGCAATATAAGTGGATGTAAATTGCCAAATACCAATGCCCTCCATACTTGGGAAATAAGCATACAATGGTTCTGGCGTTACTTCATAGCTAGGATAAGCAGCAATCCATAAAGAGTTAGGGAACTCTTTAATAATTCGCTGATAGTCCACATACTGCAACGTAAAAGGCTTGTATGAATAATACATTGGTGTATACCCTGCTTGTTTAATACGGCGCATACCGTACAGGATTGTTTCCGTATTTGCGTTTACGTCAGAACTAGCACCATACTCAAAGTCTAAAGCAACGATGGAATTTTTAGGCGTTTGAATACGTGGTAAGAAGTAATCCATTGTTGTTTTTGCAATATCCATGTTTCCCCAAGTGTCATACCAAATATAGGTATGCGCACGTTTACCTTGTGCAATAGCACTCGCTACTTGTGATTTATATGTGTATTGTTCATAAATACCGCTAGCATTGTAGCCACCAATCTGGGCAATAGCGAATTTATCATGTGCATAGCCAAAACGGCCTTGTTCGCCTTGATAAATCGCCCAGTCAACGCCTTGATCACCTTTTGCAGCGAATACATTTAAAGGAGTAACTGCTACCAACGCTACAATAATCAACGTTACAATTTTTTTCATAAAGACACCTTCCTATTTTTTATTTTTTAAATTTTTTATGAAATCTTCAAATAGCTCCGTAACTACTCCCATCTTCTGATAGTTCTCAAATATCGATTTAATTTCCATCATCAGATAGCCAACATACAGAACATATAATAGCCCCACACCAGCGCCACCAGGTACTAACGGTGCTAAGGGAATGAAAAAAAGCAGCAAGACAATACTTGCTACTTTCCTTAATATTCCGTTGATCCCTATTTTACTTTTAAACTCAATTTCTGGATTTATCTTGGCTGCGATAGTGCCGCTAATAAAATCAATAGTCATTGCAATACAAATCAACATTAAAACATATACTGCTTTATAATCTGGGTCTGCTACAAAACGCTCCAAAAAATCAAATAACGCCAAACCTACTTACCTACTTTCCGACAATTTCTTTCGCTTCTTTTTCTGTAATGCAAAGTGGGACAAACTCCATTACTTGTTCATCTGTAAAACAGCCCCAGTCATACATCATTTTAATGTCATCAAATGTAAACATTTTATTCCACTCCTTCTGCTAATTTTTCGTTAATTTCTTTTACCTGATTGGTTAATTGATTAATCGCAAGCATTGATTTTGCACTAATTTGCGCAAAATTATCTGCTTTTTTCGTTACTTCTGAAAGCTCTTTTTTTAAATTCACGTCATTAACCATGAGTTTTGAATTCAATTGTTTTAATTCCGCATTTTCGGCTTGTAATACCTCAATGTCGGTTGGTGGTGTTGGCTCTGGTTGTGGTGCATTTTCTGGATCATGAATCAATTGTGCGCCATCATAACGCCAATTCATAAAATCAAACGGTTCTTTTTTCACTTCAAGCTCAACATTATCTGGTTGTTCCATTGTAGAATAACCTTCTAAATAGCCAATTCTATTTTCAATCCAAATTTTCATAGCTAACTTTCTCCTTTCTTAAATTGCATACACCCGTGTCAATACAAAAGTTTTTGAAGCAGTATTATTATTTTTATGGCCTAAAATTTGCGTATTGCTTATATAAATATATTTGTTGTATTTTGCTCCATTCAATGTTTCTAAATGATGAACAACCGCACGACCTCCAAATTCCACTATATGCGTTTTTGGAACAAATACATAGTTCAAATCCCAATTGTCTCCTAGGCTTGTACTTGTGTTATATGGTTGATATAAAAATAACCAGCCAGAAAGACATTGATCCAATGGTAAACTCGGATTAATTGATTGATTTTCCCCCATATACCATGCTCCTGACCAAACTTTTTTACCTACATTTAAAATATTTGTTTCAGATAACTTATTTAGTAACTTTTCAAGACTATCAAAATTTTCTTCAATAGCTTCTGCTCCGTTCTCCATCCCTCGATAAATTCTGGTTAATTCCATATTCTCAACATCCTTTCTATATAATTAAATCAAACACTATGGATCGACTATTTTTTTCATCTATAAGTAAATATTTATATTCATTAATTTTTACTGGTAAAAATTCCGTTGTATAATCCAAAGGAATAGATACAATGCACTCTGAAGAATTAACATGTCTTACAGTGCTTTGAATTGATTGAGAAGCACTACCGCCAAATAACCCTGTTGGTTCTGTACCTAAAGGCAGTACACCTATACCATGTGTCCAAGTACGAACATTAACGACTGGTTGAGCTCCTAAATTGTGAACAATAGTTACATCAAAACCAACTGGAATTACAGAAGCAATAATATTTTCAAAATATTCTAGCCGTTCATCCAACGTTTTAAAATTCCCCAAACGTTCACTACTTCGAGCATCGATAACTTCGCTATCTGTTGTAGCATTTGCGATTACATCTTTAAAACGTTCCTCTAAATTGGTTTGACGTTGTTCTACTTTAGATTGGCGTTTTTCTGTATTTTCAGAAATAGCCTTTATTTTATTAAATAAAACACTGGTATACTCCATCATACGAGCTAAAGATTCTCGAACATGTCGTCGATACATCTTTGTTCGAATCCACAAAGCGAACGTTTGAGAAATAGGATCAATCACACCGTTTTTTATTTCATCTTGCACCTCATCAACATCGGTCGGGTCTTGATAATCAACTGTTGTATTTGGTTCATTTGTTGGTCGAGTATCCTTAAATTCTTGTGCCAACCGTCTCACCTCTCTTATTTTTCTAATTTCTCTACGCGCTTAATTAAATCGTCTAACGCCTTTTTCATCTCAGTTTGAGCAGTACCTACAGATTCGACTGTATTTGTTAAATCACTTGCTAATTGTTTAAAGGCTTCCGTCGATTCTGTCACGGTTGTTGATAATTCACTGGTTAAGTCTTCCAAAGAACTAACTTTACTACTTTGAACAGATAAATCATTGTCAAATTCTTCCTGTCTTTTTATCAACTCTGATATGTTTTGAACTCCTGCCGTCGCAAATTTTTTTACGTTTACTAAATTGGATTGAATAGCTTTTATTTCGTTTTGATAATCGGTCAGTTTTTTCTTTTTCGAACCAATAGTCAAAGTAACCTTTTGCGGTTCTAAAATACTAAATTTTTTCTCAATCACTTGTAATCGTTCTACAGCATATATAAATTGATTATCTACTTTATAACTGTTTCCTAAAGTGATTAATTCATACCGTTTATCCAATAGCCCTAACTCAATGGCTTCAACTGTCCAAGTTACCAGCATCAAGCTTTGGTCTTTTAGCCATTGCAACCCTCGACGTTTTAAAATTGATGGGTCTTTGACATTTGAAAATTCTACAATGCCCGTGTTTAATCCAAATTTTTTGATTAACGCTTCATCATCAAGGTAATTCTTACCGCCATTTACTTTTTCGATGGTGTATTTAGGTCGTGAAAAATCTGTTCCCACTTCAATATCAGTATTTGACGTATCTTCAATATCTTGACCGACGGGCACAATCCTTGTAAACAATTCAGAAATATCAATATCTCGAGTAGCACTTTTTAGATTTTTGGTTAACTGTAAAGGAGTTTCACTGTTCACACCATAATTAGATAGATAATCTAAATAATTTATATTTCCAACGCGTCGAAGTGTTAACGTACCGCCCAGCCTATCCAACAATTTTTCTTTAATGGTATCAGCTGTACTTTGATAGCCTAATCCTCTTAGCAAGTCCCCATTATCTACAACATTCACTTCACCAAGCCGAAACTGCTTATGCGCTTCAACTTGTTTATTGTGTGCATCGAGTATTTTTTGTAAATAAGCAGATACAGTCATCCGTGTTGGTTTCATATAGGTTTGAACAGAATCATATAAAAAAGCTTTCTCATCCTCCGCTAAAAGAGTTTGAGAAAAGCTTCCTGATGCTTCCATTTTATTCGTGATTTTAGCAACTCTACCATAAAAAATTTCTTTATTTCTTGTAACATCCAGAATCTGGATAAAGTGAATAATCGGCTCAATCTTTTGATAGTATTTATTGTTAATATTAAAGGTAAATTCAAAAGTAGAAATTCCTAATCCGTTAAGCGATAAATATACTTCACTATCTTTGATTTTCTCACCATAGCTATATGGCTCATGAACAATCTTTGGATTCTTTCTGTTCGGATTATCAAACAATAATACTCGATACATTAGACCATCACCTCACTAGACATAAAGAAAGAGATATGACCTTCGCCATAAATAGTTAAGTGGTTGGTCCCTCTTTTTAATTTAAAGAAATAATCTTGCGATTCGCCTTTCGGAACTTTTATTGTTGTTCCGTCATCAGTAGTTAATTGCATTGTAGACGTTGCCTTTATTGTTGGACTAGAAGCATTCGCTCCCATATTGATAAGAAAAATTTCTCTTTTTCCGTGAATATAGTAGCCTGTCCAATTGTCGGCGCTATCGTCTGTGAAATAGTCCTCGTCAAAGACATCGGAATAAGAAATATTTTCCCTTAAAGCAAAAGGATACACGTCAAATTCTACGGTTAACGTTAATGAATTACTTGACGAGTCATCTTCTGCTTTCACACTTTTGCATTTTCCATACCAGCGAAGCCCTGAACGTAACCAAGAATCATCAATGTAATCAATTCCATCCATCATCAACTCTTCTTTTACTTTCGCCTCTAATGCCTTTCGTTCTTCGTATGGCGTATTAGGTCGCCAAAAAGTAACAGTGACAATGCGATTACTAAAAATTCGTTCTCCTGTAAGCATGGAAAAATCATACTGACCTTGCATGAAAGGGATCTGTTCAATAATTTCCACTTCTTCCGCTGAAGGAGCATCGTGTTCAATAATGTAGAAACCATGTTCTTTGCTATTAAAACGACCTTTGGCCATATATTCTACAATTTCAATCAACTACGATACCTCCCATCTTGCTTTTGTTGTTCTGCTAAATTAAGATTCATTGGGCTACCTAGCGCTCCCACTACTTGGCCAGTATCCATCACGACAGTTAAATGTCGTATTTCTTCTAAAATTTCTACCATTTTTCCCATTGGCGTATTATCTATAGAGTGTTTTACCTCAATTGCATTTGAACGTTTCATCAAACGGCTACCCGTAATAGATTGATGAATACTTGAAATCATATCTTTTGCACTTTGTACGGCAACCGACGTATCTTCTCGAATACCTGCAGCTACACCTTGTGCAAGGAAAACACCAACATCATATTTCAATAGGCGTGATGGTGATTTAATTTTTGCTTTTTTCTGTGCTTCTGCATTAACGGCGGCTACTAAATTTTGCATAGCAGCCACTGCTTCGCCCTGACTTGCACGAATACCAGAAGCAACACCTCTAGCCATATTTGAACCTACAGGGCTCATATCTACAGAACCTGCACCCTGACTTACCGCATTTCCTAAAGACCTTCCAGCATTATTTGCAGGGGGTAACTGAGTTAAATATCCTTGAATTGTTGCCGCACCTAGCTGACTTCCAGAATTCTTCGCATTTCCTTTTTCAGAATTCGTTCCAGCATTTGTCTGTTGAGCATTGCTTTTACCAGCATTTTTATGTTCATTACTTTTACTTCTTGTTCCAGAAGCAGCTGCACTACTATTATCAGCGGCAGCTTTCTTAGAATTAGATTTTTGCGAAGATTGACCACTATTCATCGAAGACATCAATTCTTTACCAACATTATTAAGTTGTGTTTTTCCAGAGTTTAATCCATCAATTAACTGGTTTTTCCCGTCTTGACCATTTCTAAATAAGTCAGGAGGCAACGCTTGTAAAGTATTCACAATGTCAGCTCTTGACATATTCGCCCACTTCGTTGGATCATTACTTTGCAATCCCTGAACCAGTCCGTTAGAGCCATCAATCCCTCGTTGACGTAGCATTCCTGCCAATAAAGCCATTTGTTGGTCAATGCTAGCACCATTATTTACATAAGATTGATAAATGCCTAAAAGCTGTTGGTCTGTAACGCCTTTAAGTTGTGCTAAATTATCAGCTGTCACTGCAATTTTATTTGCACCATTTTGTGAAATAATCGATAGAAGTTGAGCTCCTTGCTCTAATTCACTTTGTCGTATTTGAGCATTTTGCGTTTGTAATTGTGTAATTTGATTTTGGAAAGCTGCTTTTTCAGATTCTGTTTTTGCTTGGTTCTTTTGTGTTTCTAGTTGCTGAATTTGGGCGTTATTTTCTTGCACTTGTTGCGCTTGAATTTCCCCAAGCGTTCGCAAGCTTGTCAAAGTTTGTTCTTTTTCTTGCTCGCTTAATGCTTGTTTATTAGCCAACTTATTCATACCAGCCTCAACAAATTGTTGGTTCTGTTGTAATAATTGATCACGAATAATATTCGTTTGATTTTGCAAAGTAGCTCTTTGCTGTTCTGTCAATTCTTGACCCTCTACTGTTTTATTATTCTTCAATTGGTTAGAATAATCAGTATATACCTTCAATAAATCACTATTATTCGTTTGAACAGCTTTCATATACTGGCTTGAAGCATTGGCAAAAATCTTTTGCTTCTCTGCTTCTGATTTTCCTTCTGCCGCTTCAATTTGCTTGTTATAGGTTTCAACAGCCTTTTTCTGTTGTTCCTTTAAATTCGTAACTAAATCAAGTGTATTCTTGAAATAAGTTTCTACGCCAGCCGTACTACCATTTTGCTGTGAGAAAAGTTCAGTCATTGCCTGTTTAGCTTCATCAAGTTTTGAAGAATAATTTTCAACACTTGAAGAGGCTTCTTCCATATTTAACGAAATTGCTTTAGTAGTGTCTTTGGACTTTTTACCTAATTCTTCGGTGCTTTTAGCAGCTTTTTTTAAGGCAGAATCAGAAAACATTGTATCCCAATCTTTTTCAATATCAGATAAGCTTTTCTTCATATCTTTAAATGCTTTATCAGCACCTTTAGAATCGCCTTTTAATCGTTTCCAAAGTCCTTTTACACCGTTTGAAATTGCCATTATTGCATTTACTACCGTTTTTCCTACAGTAACGATAGTACGTAAGCCATCTACAAAACCTGCTATTGCAAAAGTGACACCAACAATTGCGCCAGTACCTAACCATTTAAATGTATTTCCTAATCCTTTTATTGTTTTAGTAACACTCGCAGAGCTAGGAAGTACACTTTTAAACGATTTTACTATTCCGCTAAAAGCAGTTTTCACGTAGCCTTGAATGTTCATAAAATTGGATTTCCAAGCTTGCACTACACCAACTATCGTAGCGGTTATTGCTACTAAAATTGCTGTTATGGGATTGCTCAACATAGCTCCTGTTAAACTAGCTATAGATCGTATACCCGTTACCGCAAATGTTCTAAAACCTCCACCTGCTTTTGAGGTGGCTACGCCAAGCCCTGATAAAACCGTTCCCGATTTGCCAGCTGCAGAGGATAGGTTTCTTAGCGACCCTACAGGATTAATAACAACAGAGGCAAATTTCGCTAATTTGCTGTTAGATAATTGTAAAGAAGCAGAAAAAGAACGGAAAAAGTTAGTAACTTTATTCCCTTCCCCTAGCATATTTAGCTGTCTTTGACTTGCTCGTAGATTTGCTCTAAATGTATCTAGCGTAGGAAAAAGACCTGAAATAGTCTCTCCTAACGTGGTAAATCTTGTTAATACATTTACATTAACTCCTGCGCTTTCAAGCCCTGCTAGATTTGATTTATATTTAGAAACAAACCCTTTTACAGCTTGTAATGCACTACCAGAGCCATTAACAATAGGTTTAGTAATAAATTGCTGCCACTTGCTATCAATATTCCCTGCGGTTTCAAACATTGTCGAAATCGTTTTGCCGAAAAATCTTGTCATTTTCCCAAAAACTTTTAACACAGGGCCAGCAGAAGCGGCTAACGCAGCCATTTTCAAAATGAACTCTTGCGTTTTTGGATCAGCTGATGCAAAAGCTTCTGCCATATTTGCTAAAGCTTCAATCATAGGCTTAGCAGCACTTATCGCGCTATTTAATGCGGCTACTAATGGACCGCCAAACGTAATTGCTACATCATTTAATTGACCACGTAAAATCTTTAACTGTGATTCTGTAGTTCCGTATCGTTTACCAGCTTCTTCTGCTAGAGCTGTATTTTCGTTAAACGCTTCGTTACCTCGTTTTACAGCCCCTTCAAAGACATCACTTGCATTGGCTGCACGTAATAAACTATCACGTAATCTAACTTCTGTAATTCCCATATCGTCGAGCACTTTAATAGCTGATATTCCGTGTTTTTCCGAGTCTTTTAAGCCCTGGATAAATTCAATTAGTGCTTGAGATGGATTGCTTTTGAATAATTGTGCAAACTCTTCACTAGTTCGACCTGTTACATTTGCAAAATCTTCCAGACTACCTGATGCTTTGCTAGCTTCTTTATACATTTTCTTTAATTCTGAGGTAGGTATTCCCATTTGCTTAGAAACTGCCGTCAGTTCTTTTCCACCCCAGTTTACAGCATGCACAAAAGATTCCCAAGACACGCCTTGCTCTGCTACTGCTTGTTTCAGAGGCGCAAAAGCTTCAACTCCTGTTTCAGTTGCTAATTGCATTTGTACCATTAATCTAGAGAATGCCGATCCGCCCGCTTCGGCTTCTATACCAACAGATGATAACGCCGCCGCAAAACCTACAATGTCTCCTTCGGTCATGCCAATTTGTTTTCCTGCACCTGCTAAACGTAAGCCCATCTCTGTAATCTCTGATTCGGTAGTCGCTAAATTATTACCTAAGTCAACTATCGCTGAACCAAGATTGCTAAATTTATCTTGTGACATTTGCGTAATGTTAGCAAAACGAGCTAGGGATGTAGCCGCTGTATCTGCAGACATATTTGTTGATTCGCCCATATCGATCATTGTTTTAGTAAATCCGACAACTTTATCAGTTTTTATTCCTAACTGTCCAGCTGCTTCTGCTACTTTTGCAATTTCTTCATGACTAGTGGGTAATTCTTTTGCTAAATCTCTAAGGCCTTTTTCTAAATCATCATAAGAATAAATGACTTTACCGTTAGAATCGACCATCTCATCGTTGGTCTTTTTAACTCCAGTAAAGGAACTTTCCCATTTTACCGCTGCGGTTGTTACTGCGCCAACGGCACCCGCAATTGGGAGTGTAATACCTTTAGTCATCGAACCGCCGACTTTTTCAATGCTTTGGCCGATACTTGCGGTTTTATCACCGAAACTTTTCATCGCACCATTCACTGTATTCAAATTACTAGGAATATCAGAAGCATTTGAATTAAGTTTTTTTAGCGAAGACACAGCGCCATTCATCGCACTGGTAAAATTGTTATCACGTGCTGTAAGTATAGCTGTTACCGTTTTACTTTGTGTCACGTTGTTTCCTCCTTTCCTCAACAATTTTTCTTGCTTGTTCTAATCGACGAGCGTTTTCTTCTAGCTCACTTAGCTTTTCCACTTCTCGTTGCGAGATTTCCCCTCGCACATCGCGTTCAAGCTTTTCAAAGTCATAGACATCTTTCACTTCGTTAAAAATATAGCGTTGCCCTTTTTCATCTGGTGTTGTAAAAATACGTGTAGCTAACGCGTTAACGTATAGTTTCCTTTCTTCGTTAATTGCACGTAAATTTACAGCTTTTATCCGTAAATTAAATTCATAAGGAGTCATACGCTCAATTTCTTTTAAAGTGATATTGGGGAAATGTTGAAAACAAGTGACAACTATTTCGTCATAATCTAGGCTGTCGTTTCTTGTTGATTGGCTTGTATCTGTTCCATGTAAGCCATGATTTTTTTGATTGCTTCTAGTGATTTTTTCGTCCGAAGAGCCGTTAACGGTGCTTGCTCCAAGAAAGAGATAAAATTTTCAAACAACGTTAAAGCCTCTTCCGACGTTTCTAAGTAGTCGTCAATTTCTTTCGTTGTTAAGTCATCATAAGTAATTAACGCTGCGTGCATTAATTTTTGAAAGGCAAAAGCGTCGCCATCTTGTAACCCACCAACCAATTGAACGAAGCCGTCTACTTCTTCAACGTCAGGTTTTAATGCGTTAATTTCGTTTAAAAATTTAAAACCGAAAATCAAAGGATATTTTTTTCCGTTAATTGTTGCGACAGGTTTTACGTTTGTTGACATGTAAAATTCCTCCTAAAAAAGCGACAATGCCTTCACATTGCCGCCTACTTCCTGATTTTTAATTATGGTACTAATGCTAATAATTCTGTTTTCGTTGTTTTTCCTGTAAAATCAATACCGTGAGCGGTTAACCATTCTTTGATTTCAGGAATAGTATTTGCTTCTGTTGGTTTATTTTCCAAAGAGCGCCCCGCCAATACGGTAAAAGCTGGAATAGCTACTTTTTCAGATTCTTTTTCATCTTGCACACGTACAATATGGTACGTTCCTGCTGCTACTTTTGCTCCTGCATCAAGTCCTGTAATAGTTAATGGACTTGCTCCTTCAACTACTTTTTCACTACCTTTGTAAATACGATAAGTAATTGCCATGATTATTCTTCCTCCTTCACTTTTACAACGGCGCCATCTGATGTCGGCGTTACACTTTCAACTTTAGGTACTTCAATTGTTTTTGGTGTGTATTTTTCTACAGGCTCTTCTGGTTCCGCACCAGCCACTGTGTCGTAGAAGAAAGCACGCGCAAGTTCTTCATTTTCGGCGTCAACCGTTGCCCAACCTTCTACTAGGTCACCATTTAAAACTAGAGTTGGTTTAATACTTGAATTAGAATCGGACTCGGCAGAATCTCCGAATGAATCCAACAAGCCTGTGCCAAATTCCGCTTCGTATTTTCCTGTTTTTGGGTCTTTTTTATCAAAATTAATGCGCCATACATCAATTTCTAGCCCGTTACGATACGCATATTTCAACATGTTGTAAGTTTCTGTGCCTGTCCGTAAAAATTCCATTTCGATGGAAGCTGACGGCATTCCTGATGTAGGAACATTCCCGTCTTTTGTTGATTGTGTATCTGTTTTTGTTTCTGACTTATATTCGTGTGAAATTTCTAAAGCTAATAACTTCGCTGCTGTTGTCGCACGTTCACGTGTTAGTCGAAACATTAACTTAATTTTTTTACCTTGAATTGCTTTTTCCATTTCGAGTTTCCTTCTTTCTTATTCAAATTCTAACGTGATGTCAAGTACACCGTGTGCAAGGCTCGTACCAAAATTGGTTGTATTTTCATAAATTACTTCTGTGCTACTTTCTGTCACTAACCAATTAAAGTTCTTAGTCTGATGCAATTCATGAACGATTTTTCGCACATCGGCTAATACTTGATTTAATTCTCGACGTTTGTCGTCATGATCATAAACATGAATCATAATATTTGTTGAACCTAACGTTCTTGTTTTTGTTTGTCTATCCTTAGACCATTGTTCACCTAAGAAAACAAACGGGTAAGAAGCGTCGTCATCTGGCAAATGCCCATAGGTTTCATAGCCTGTTTGCTCCAAAGTGACAAATAACGCTTCGTAAAGTTCTGAATACGGGTCTTTAAAGGTCATTTTACTAACGCCTCCATATTATCAAGAAATCTTTTAGCTGCTGCTGTATGCCCTTTTTTCATATAGAAACGTCCGTACATATAACGCGTTCCATATTCTACATATGCTGAATAGTCAGCCATCGCTTCAACTTCGCCAGTCATTCCGTCATCTTTAATAGAAGGTGTCTCACTTCGTTTTAAGTATCCACTTCTGACTGGTGTTTCTTCTGCAATTTGATTTGCCATATAAGCAGTATCATTTTTGACGACCTCTTTTACATCGTCTAGCTTTTTCGCTTCTTCAATCGCTTCGATTAAATCATCCAATCCTGAAATATCTACTCGGTAAGTCATCGATATTCGCTTCCATAAACCGAAGTTCCTTTGCTAACACGCAAATTTTTAACAACGGTAAATTTTCGATTTTTTTGTTCTTCTTCGTCGTAGTATTCAAGAAATCCTGAACGAATAGCTAGGCGGTCTCTAAAACGAAAAATGACCATCTGCTCCTTTATGTTAGGGAAAATGGTCATTTGTTTTTCCGTTCCGACTTCGGTTACATTACCTATCAGTTTTTCCGAAATTAGCACGTGTTTTTTGTTGTAGTAATCAATACATGTTCTCATAAAAAGGACACCTTCCTTTTACGAATCAAGCCTTGTTCTTCAAGATAATCGTTAATCTCATCTTGAAATTCCCCGAAGTCATCCAAATTATAAGAGATTGTTTCTTCTGATTGAGAGTGTTGTTCCATGCCTTCAAAACCTAAACGGTTATATCGTTTCACTACAATTGACGGAACAATATAGTCCAATTTTTCTGGTATTTTATCAGCTTTCAATTTTACTCGCAGCTGTTTTTCAGTAATGTCCCAGATTTTGATAATTTTTGCCTTATCTTTTTCGTAGGTATCCTCTGAAATATCCAGTAGTACGCGATAATCTGAAAGAGTCATTTTTTCACCTACTCTGCTTCAACAACTGCCCCATCTGCCGTTGGTGTTACCTTTTTAACGGTCGGGGCGCTTACTTTGAATCGTAAGAAACGTAAATGGCAGGACGAGCTTTTTCAGTTACGATAGCATCATAATAGTTTAATCCTTTGATGGTATCTCTGTAGCCGTCACGGTCTTGTGAAGCTGGAATTAGATCAATAGAGTTGTATTTTTCAACTGGCGAACAAACCATCAAAGGCACAAGAATATAATTAATTTTCTTCGTAGAATCTACCTGTAAACGAGATTTTGCAACTTTTTGAATAATAGTATCGGAACCGTCTAACTGCGCAACTTTACGGTTAATACCTGAAATTTGTTGCTCGTTCGTAGTAAATGTTTTTGAAACACCTTTTGCATTTTTTAATGCTGAATAGTAGTCAGTGGATGCAAACATAATAAACGGACCGACAATTTCTGCATCTGTCATATACGCTTCTGCTGCGTCATAAGAAGCTAAAGAGTTTTCTGTAGTAATGGTTTCTTTTACCGTTTTTCCAACGTATTTTCCTTCGCTATCATCATCCGCAGCCTCAGCAAATGCCGCTTCTAATAAGCGTTGTACAGCAGTTCGATCTTTTTCAGGAATCGCAATTAAACGAGTATGCTCTTCCACAAGCGCTTGAACTTCGTAGGAAGCATTTTCTGATTGATCTAATGTGTCTAAGTCATAACCAAACCAACGCTCTTTCTCTAGTTTAAACGTTTCTTTTGCCACATCAATTTTAGAACGTTTATTGTCTTCGTTACGTTTATAATCACTAGCAGTAAAACCTTTCATTTTGTTGATGCGGACTTCTTTTGCGCCTACAAAATCCGCTTCAGTTACTGCAGCAGCTCCACCTTTCAATAAATCCCAAACCTGAGAGCCTGCGGCAAATTCTTTGTCAATTGCTTTTAAATCTTTGCTATCTAAAATAACTGGCATAATTTTCATCTCCTATTTCTTTTCTAAATTTTTAGTCAAATTGCTGCGCCAATCGGTCTCTTTTGTTGCTGTAGCAACGTTTACAGTTTGACCTTTCAGCAATTCTTTTTGGATACCATCTCTAGCTTTTGAAATAATTTGTTTTAATTCATCTACAGCTTTCTTTGTATCCTCGTCCGTATCTTTCACAAGCAATAAATCGGCTTGTGCAGCACTTACGTAGTCGGAAAGACCATTCTCGGATAAATCATTACGAACAGATTCGGCACGCGTTAAACGGTCGAGGCGGGCTTGGGCTTCCATTTCTCGTTTTTCCGCTAGTGCTTCTTTGTCAGCGGCTTCTTGTTCTTTCGCCTTAACACGTTCTTCCGCAGTCATTTGCTCGTAAGATTTTTGCTTTTCCCAATCAGATTTTGCTTGCTCCACTGCTTTCTTAGTTTCTGCTGCAATCATTTTTGATACATCTTCACGGGTAAAAGTCTTTCCAGTTTCTTTTCCGTCTGGATTTTCATTTTTGGGATTTTGAGAATTCTTTGTCGATAAATTCCCAGATTCGTTTGAATTGTCAGAGTTTGGCTCATCAGAATTTGGCTCATCTGCAAAAAATTGTAAATCCATCGGTAATAATAAGTGTTTTTCTTCGTTCATGTTAAAACCTCCAACCATTACGTGGCTAATCGAAATTAATAGGTTACGCCTATCAATCGAAACAGCTTTCTCTTTAACGCCTGTAAGCAGTAAGAAGGCAAATAAAAAAAGCCTAACTTTCGCTAGAACTTTTTGTCTTTATAAGCAGGTGCAGTACTACACCGACACCAGTTGTGAATGGGACTTGCGTTGATTCCTGGACTCATTTCAGAAACCTTATGTGGATTTGCACTTGCTATTCCTACACAAATAGGACAAGCGCTTGGTTCTACAATTAGGTTGTATTCTTCATACCCATATTTTTCGTAGCTTTGCTTTTGTACTTCACTTTGTATTCTTGCGGATTCACTAATCATTAGTCGACGTGCGACATAATCAGCCGTTTCCTTTCCTCGCAAGCTGTCAATCACAACTAATTTGCGTAATTCCCTAGCTAGAATATCTGGATGCTTACCTGCTACTAACCCAACTGTTAATAAGCGATCGATACTCGCTTTCAAAACATCTTGGTTTGCCCACAAACGTTGAGAAAATGTCGTGTTATGAAACGCCCCCTCAATAATCGCTTTAGCAAACAATCGATAAGTTTCTTCGGAAAGAACAGACTCGCCTAATATCCCCGCTTGTCGTACAAACTCCGCTACAGATTCCTCTGTTAACATTGCTGTAAAATAGGTCTGTAGCTGATTAGTGTTGTCTGTTAAATACAAACCTATTTTCGATTTTAAAAGCTCTAAACGATTAACCTTCATCGTTAAATTGTATAACCTTAATTGCTCGTTAGCTTCTTTTGAAAAATCTCTTGTTTGTACATAACGTTTCGCTTTTTCCGCGAAAATTTGTACGTCATGTTTACTTGCACGTCGTTTCGCTTCATCAATGCTAATCTTCTCTTTCCCTGCATAAGCGACGTAAAACTGTTGAATTTCTGCTTCTATCGTTTTCCATAACTGTAAATACCGTCTATGAATTTCTTGTTCGTAATTCACATGTCGTTTCAGCATTTCTTCGATATGTTTTGCTTCTCGTTCCGCCCAATAATTACTCATGTTCTTCGGTCACTTCTTCCGTATTTCGAGTAAATTTACCGAAATCAACTTGTGGATTTAAACGTTCTTCCGTTTCTTCGTCCTTTATACGTTCCATTTCTTGAGTTACGTCAGGAACAATCGATAATACGCCTAATTGCGTTTCTCTTGAAACAATCCCTTCAAGTTTTTGTGCAGTTTCCGCTTCGTCTTTAATATTGCGCGGAATATTAAAGTCAAAAGTGTATTCTAAATTAAACCATTCCTTAGCTTTATTAGCAGGTACATTCGTAGGCAATGAAAAAATCATTTTGTACATTTGCGCATATGCTTTTTTAAACTTCCTAGCTTTCGCTTGTGCTAAATTCCTAGGATTTTGCATTTTAAATTCTAGCGAAATCCCAGAAGCGTTATTGCTAAAACTTTCATCGTTTGCATTATAAGTCATAGACATTTGATAAATTAACCGCTCTAATCGGTCTAATAGATTTTCTTGTGTTGTATCTGAACTAGGTTTATCTAAAAAATTAATATCTACCGATTCGCCTTCATTTAAAGGCTCGGCGCTGTTAATCACTCGGTTATCACGTAAATAGGAAGCGACGTTTTCGTCAGCTAAATCTACCCCTATCATTTTTAAGTAGGCATCCGCAAAATAACTCACGTCGTTCGCTTTTTCTGATAGAGCTTCATTGTAATTATTAATCAGCGACCACACAGACTCAATGCGTCCTTGTCGTTCGTCATTTTCCATAAACTCAATCATAGGCACTTCACCGTACGGATTAGCGATTGCCTCTTTTCCACCTAATAAATAAGACAAGGCTTTCTGAAAAACGGTTGGTCCTCTCTTAGTTTCCAATCGTTTAGAAGTCTTGTCTTGTGTAAAAATAAACGTTTCTGTGCTATTTTGTGGATAAACAGTTGCTGTTAGCTCGTCCTTTGTCATTTTGTTGTAAAGAACCGCAAACATAGGCGCTTTTAATAAGTCATCTGCGTAAACAATGAATCCTTGCGTAGGTTTTAAATAAGTCACGCACGTTTCTGCTTCTTCGTTTTGATATAAAAGCTTATAAGCATGCCCATAAATAGCAGTTAGCTTAGAAAGCTCTGCATCGTTGTCTTCTTCCTCATTTCGTTTACGGAAATTTTGAACAAATTCTTTTACCTCACCATCTGGATGAGTAATCTTTGTTGGTTTACCGTTAAAGAAAGCTGCAGAACTATCTACAACATAACGGGCAAAGTTGACTGCAATTCGATGGTCAGGTTTTCCAATTCCTTTATTTTTTTGATAATAAATATCATGTTGACCGTTGTAGAGCTTTTCTAATTCTTCGTAAAACCCAATTAATTTCCGATGCTTATTGATGTATTTATCCACCAAGCGTTCGTCAATCTTTGCGTTTTTATCACAATAAAAGACACGATTTCCTAAAAGGTCAACGAATTCACGTATTTTACTTTCAGTATTTGGTCTACTTACTTTTTCTGTCATTAAATAACCCCCTTCACGCTCTGTAGCTTAATTCCTCGTGCTTTTTTACTACGATGTTCTACTGCGTATCGTAAAGCATCTATCACGTGATTATAGCTATCAATAGGTTCATTGGTATACTCCCCTGTTTTCTTGTCTTTAGCCCATGTGTAGTTTTCTAATTCCTCAATCAGTTTTACGCAACGATCGTCTACGATTAGCTCATATTGCAATAAAAAAGAAAGCCCCTGTCGTATTGAATCAGGGCCTTTCTTAGCTGCACGTATTCTAGTAATTCCGTTCTTCTTGATTTCTGCAATAGATTTCTTTTCAGCTGAATCTGCAGTGATAACTTCTTTTGCATAGCCTAAATCTTTAATAACCGTTGAGATTTCATCATTCAGCAAGCCTTTTTTGACGTATTCTTCAAGAACATAAATACGTTTGTTCTTCTCGTCTACCTTTGCATGCACAAAAGCGGAAGGGTCGTTTACATACCCAAAGTCTAAGCCAAAATCTGAATCAATCTGTCTTAACAGTTCGTCGTGCTTGTCTAATCGTTTTCTCTGATAGTTTGGAAATACAAGTTTATCTAGCGTAGCAAATTCTCCTAAAGCATATATGCGATAATACGCTGGGTTTCGTTTGGCTAAATCCTCAATCACCTTTTTATTTTCACTATCAAGAAACCGATTGTCTTTATAGGTGCTGTGATAAATACCCGTTCTTCGTTGATCGACTTCTGCTTCCTCATCAAAGAAAGATTTATATACCCAGTTCAGTTTAGAAACTGGGTTAAACATTAAAAAGATTTGACGTTTCACATGCTTACGTTCACGTAAACGCAAAGTAAGCTGTGTATAATCTTCTAGTGTAAATTCTGTTGCTTCTTCCATCACGACGTCAGACAGCCCTTTGATGGATTTTATTTTCTCTGGGTCATCCATTCCCTTGAAAAGAAACTCTGCGCCGTTTGGTAACGTGATTCTAAAATCAGTGTTATTTACTTTACACTTGTCTAGCAGTCCCCAATCAGAAAGACACGCTTTCACATCCTCGAAAATAGAGTCTTTTAAGCTACGCCCTACTTTTCTTGTAAATAAAATCTTTCTTGGTTTCTTCCATCTTTGACATGCTTTAAAAACAACCTTTTGAACGACACCGTGACTTTTGCCAGATGAAGCGCCGCCCCAATAAACCTCGGTGAATTTAGAATAATCCACCAATCGATCATAAAACGATTTGTTAAAAACTCTTGACGGGAAGTTAAACTCTAAAACGATATTACGTTTCTTCGTCTGCATCCCACTCACCAACCTTAATCACAATATCGCCCGTTTGTAAATCGACTTTATCAGTGAACAGCGCATGACGTTTACCAAGAAGCTCGGCTGCTTTTAAACGGTCTTTTGCGCCCACATCGATGTCTACAACGGCTTGTGCGCCTTCGCCTACACCAATTAGCGTTGCTTCTTTGTACTCGCCACGCATAACAGCTGTTAGGTACTCTAGCACCTCTTGGGCATCGGCTGTTCGTTCGTTTTTCAGTTCTGCGAGGCGTTCGTCTATATAAGCTCTGAGGTCAGGTTTAGTCAAGTTTTCCTGTCCTATCTGCTTTGCAGTCTTTTCGCTATATCCCGCTCTGATAGCAGCCTCTTTGGCATTTCCTGTCTCGATGTAAAAGTCACAAAATCGTTTCTGTTTCTCGGTCATTCGCATGTTATTCACCGCCTTTCTGTCTAATAATTTATCACTTCACATACATTTCTATATTCTCTTGTATATGCTTATCTTTCCAACTACCATAACCACAATAAACTAGCTTGCACGCATCAATTTCCTTCGGCGTGGCTTCTCTCGTCATTTCAACAATAGATGCATTCTTTTTTATCTGCACAGACATTACAACACGCATTGAAACAGTTGAGTGCTTCGGATGTGGATATTCATGTGTTAACGATACCTACCAATAGCTTTTCATGTTCTCTCTCCTAATTGTTTTTATGTATATTTGTTTATTGTAAGACAAACACTTTAATCCCTGTTATACTCATTGAAAGACAGCAACTCCTTTTTCCTTCATGTAACACTTCCAGTTATTTCAAAACATAATCTGCTGTCTGGCCACTAGATATTTTATCTGGTGGTTTTTCATGCGAAAACAATCCAAATATCCGACAAAACTTGACAGCTATGTTACACTTGTTTTAGGTAGCACTCTTTCATAATAGCTAAAGTTCATAAACTACAAGTGACACGAGATTTTCACTAACGCTACCTAGCCACTAGATCCCATTTCTAGTGGCTTTTTTTGCACAAAAAATAAGTTTTGATGTGAATAAACGCTCTTTTATTCTTTATTCTTATTTGATATAATTTTTTTAGGTAGCAACTCCTTTTTGTAAATAGCAACCAACAAAAATTTTGCACGAATGCTACCTAGCCACTAGATCCCATAGTCTAGTGGTTTTTTTATGTACGAAAAAAAGACCACTCACTGAGTGATCTTTATATCGACGTGGCAGGAGTTGAATCTGCATGCCATTGATTAAAAAATAACTGTTCTTATTTATTAATGAACCTTTTCTTTTTTGGTTCAGATTCAAAAACTATTTCTAAACTCAAAATAATAGTCTGTAAAGACAACGCCATAAACAGCCCTGAGAAAAATGTCCATATATAAAATATTAGGATTGAAGCAAAGGTCTCTTTATACTGAAATATTTGGAGCATCATTGATAGTATCAAAGTAGTAAATGCACTTAATAAAGATATAAAGAGTTGATATTTTAATTTTTTTTCTATAGCAGATCCTCGTATATTCTTCATAAAACTAGTATCTTTTATAGTTATAAGAATTCCATAAAAAGCCGAATAGAAACCTATAATGATTGAAGTAAAATTAATCATAGAATCTAATAAGTTATCAAACCCTTTGTCATTATAAGAAAATTGGGTTAACGAACATATCAAGACAAATACAGCACCAGTTAAAAATGGAAAAATCCAAAAAAATATATGATGTTCCTTGTTCATGATATCTCACCCCTCTTCTTTAAACTATTTTACAGCATCGATAATTTGTTTTCTATACCCACCTTCATTAGGATGAAAATAATAATTTTTAATATTGTCTATAACACTATCTGATTTTAAAAATGCACCATCTGGCAAATCAAAAGAACGATACACATAGAGCTTTCCATTTATTAAATCATACTTTTCAACAGGTACCTCTTTTGATTTTTTTGCTGAAACAATTGCTGAACTAAATAAACTCTTATCTTGTTCAATTGCTGTTATTACTTCTTTCATTTGATCTTCTGATAAATCTTTTTTTGATCTCCCTGAACTAATTTCTATAACAAAATTTGTACCTTCAAATTTCTCAAATAGTTCCATAAAAGGACCTAATACTTTTCTCAATCCACTTCTATCACTAGTTGTATTCATAGAACCTGCTCTTAACTCTAGTTTACGAAATTTTTCATTAGCTAAGGCTTTACTAATAATCTCTTTATTTACAACTGGCAATAATTCAATCTCTACTAAATCATCACTCATTTCAGTAAAATAATCTTCAATACCTGAAGGTGACAAACTATGAATATTTCTTTGTACCATTAAAACAGATAGCTCTCTATCATACAAGCAACTAATATCCTCAGCAATATATTCTCCAGGATTTAACGGAATTTCTTTCAAAACTTCATTATTTAATTCTACATACGCAGGTTTATCATTTCTTAATCTAGTAAAATGCATTGCATATAATTCTGGACTACTAGAAACCTCAAAAAATCTGTCCATTCTAACTTTTTCCCCAAAAAGAATAACATCTCTATCAGTATAGTTACTTATACTATTTATCCTATCAGCTAATGGATATAGATCGAAAAGTCCTTTTACAATTTTTTCTCCTTCTTGAGCTTTTCCATTGACCTGGAAAAATTCAAATCTTACTTGTCTCTTCTTGTTTACCATTTAATAAACACTCCTTATTTAATTATACCTACTAAAATAATTAAATCAAAAAGAAGACAGAAAAACAAGCATTTTTCTTGACTTCTTTCTAGTAGATATAATCATAAGGATTACAATTTATATTATAAACGAGAACGAACGTTCGGTCAAGTGTAACTAATACTTACAAATAAAAAAGAGACGCCAGCTTGCTAGTGTCTCATAATGAATGTAGTAGAAACATCTATTGACGATCCTAATTTTATTTAAGCAGCAAAAGCTACTTACTGGAACAATAGGAGTCGAACCTATACCGACGGTTTTGGAGACCACTGCTCTACCAGTTAAGCTATATCCCATTAACACTCACAAACCTGTAGAAAAAAGAGAGAGGAATTACACCTCATTTCTTTTAGTTTGAGAACGTCTGATTTGTGAGTGATCATTGCAAACTACATAGCGCTATCTTGACAATTGCTTTCAGCGTACGTCTACGTGTAAGCTTCATGCCAAGTTTATTGCAATATTTGCTACCTAGACTAAACGAGACAGAAAGAACTGGACTTTCCACATCCTTATTCTTTATTTTTTTGTAGGTAGCCTCCAAAGATAAGCGAAACGGAGCTAAGATAGGTAATGCATGCCTTACCCTCGTCTCCTTATCTTTCGACACTACCATAATAACATCTAAATATTGATAAAAACCGCCAACTTTCCGCCAAAAAACCGCCAAAAATTTTATTTATATGCAATTATTTTTCCATTTCGATACGCTTCGGCAAATTCAATTAAAGCCTCTGACTTCATTCGTTGAATACTTCTTTCGGAATATCCAACTTCCCTAGCTATCTTGTAATTAGAGTAATGATCCTGCACACAGAAACTATAATGCAAAATTTGTCTGCTAGTTAGGCTCAATGCCATAAGCGCAGATACAATTGCGTCTCTTTCTGCTTCTGCATCTGCTAATTGTACTAGCGCATCTTCTGCTTTATTCCCGTGACTTTGGCTTTTAGGCATATCTGTAATAATTGGTGATTTTAAATCTATCAAAGAGCGACCAGCTATTCGCTCTAAACGTCTAAAACTCTTCAACACATTTCTAGCATTCGCTTTTGTTTGTCGAAAATCTACTTCTTTTAACAATAGAATCAAGTGAAATCGCTCCTTTTATGGTATAATAATTTATAATAAACATATCATCATTTAAGAGTTGCTTAGCGGAAACTAAGTAGCTTTTTTTATTTATCCAAACATATATAAGAAATGCTTATTCTTTGCTCATCAGCGACTCCATATGATATAAATTATACTAAGAATACTATTCCAATAGCTATTCACTTCTCAGCCAGTCGGCGGAAACCGACTGGCTATTTATTTATCAAAATATTCATCACTCATACATGTTTGTAGTCAACAAATTATTGGTTGACTATAAAGAAAACAATAATAATTCTACAATATTTTACAATCTTCCATTCGTCATCTTTCACATCATCTTTATTCATTTGATATTTTCCATCTAATAAATATTTTTGGCATAGAAAGTATTTTCAAATCTATTTTTCAATGGTATAATCACTTTAACTTTCTTGGGGATTTTATTTATGAAATAAATTTCCTCCTTTTCTACATTAACTTCTGGTAAACAGTTAATAGTAGTACACGTCTCTACAAGAGATTTATTGTCGATTTTTAATCGGCTATTTAATAGCACTTTATTTGGGGAAAGTGCTAACTCACACCTAAAGAACAACTGGCGGAAAACAGTTGTTTCTACCACATAAGTCAGCTAGTGGTCAGCTGGCTTTTTTTGTTGCCTTAAATTTCATAGTAATGTATTATTAATTGTCTCTATCTGAGATGAAAATGTATCTATAACTAGCTAGCGGAAACTAGTTAGTTTTTTTATACTATTTTTTGTTGGTTTTAAAACTACTTAGCCTTTTTATATAAATGTGAACGTCGAATAATTGAATATTAAATTCTTTAAATTTAAGCATCTTCTTTACTCGCTTTCTAACCGAATAATTCTCTTTGATCTGTTTACCCGTTTTACCCACTACACTTGTTCCTCCAAACTTGTAATTTCTAGTTCTGTTCGTGGTCGTATACTGTACAACTTTTGACAAACCATTACAGCAATTTGACCATCGTTTTTATATAAAATACCTTCGGCAGCATCAGTGACTGCTTTGAAATAATTATCCAAATCAGGCTTTTTATCGCAATATTTCCGCTCTAATTCCACTTCTAAGCGTTTCTTATTAGAGCTTAGTACATATTTAGGAGCAGAAATATAAAACATCACATGTGCGAAAACTGGCCCTTTTTCAATCAACTTTGCTCTTGATTTACGAAGATAATTCTTTACTTGATTTTTGTATTCTTTCATCGCTCGATCTTCGTAGGTTTGAACATAATTTCCGCGCCTTGCGAATCTTGGGCGACTTTGTGGCTTAGGCTCAATCGGTAGAATAATTCGCATCTTTTCCACCTCGAACCTTACAAATCGGCTTCTTTGACGAATACTCCGTTTACCATTTCCCCTTGGCGATTTTTGATTTCACTATATGCTTGATTTAGGCATTCGTATAAGTCCATGTTATTTTGCATAGCGAGAATAATTAATGTCACAACCACATCACCGATACCATCTCTTAGGTCGTTTTCGTTGTTTCTTGCCAATGCAGCACCAACTTCTCCGACTTCCTCAATCACTTTTAGCATTTGCTTTTCGGGTTCCGCTTTATCTAAACGCTTTTCTTTCGCCCATTCTTCCACTAATTTAACTAATTCATTCATCTAAAATTCCTCCCCGAAATCTAATTCACGTTTTAGCTTGCTGTGAATCGATTCTAGCTCTTTTTTGTATTCTTTGACTGTTTGTATTGTTTTACCACTAGAAAGCACATAATCGCGTTCTATTGCGACGAGAGCCTTACTTAAATTGCCATAATAACCAATCAAAGCGAGAGACTCTTTTTCTGTACCGTCTTTATCAGTCAAAATGGTTAACTCTCCGTGTTCGTTTCGTCTCGCTTTATTTACGATTACTTGCTTATCATCGCTAGTAATTCGATAATCAAGTACCTTCATTTCAATCATGATTTACTCTCCTCCCGACAATTCTTGTATTTGTCTTTTTAGAGCTGCTTGCTCTTCTGGTGATAATTTTTCCTCTTCTTGTTTTGGTTCATTTACCCAATCTGGTAATTGCTCTTGTCTAACTGGAGGATTCGTATATCTTGCTTGCGTTGTCGTTTCAGACAAGTCGTATTCATCGTTAAAACGTTCATCACGTATCCAGCGGAACAATTCTTGTGGATGATACCAGTCGTTTAATTTGATATACTTAAGATAATCTTTGTATCCTGTTTTAAACCGTTCGAAATCTTCATCTGACTTAATTTTCTTTAAGAATTGCTCTTTGGCTTTTTTCTTATTGGTTTTCTTCGGATATGTTTTCCAAACTTTTTCAAATAATTCAGACATGGTTGAACTTTGTTCAACACTATATATATTCTTTGTATTATTCTTTGTATTATTATTTAATGTATTATTCTCTATGAAGTTTTCTTCACTAGGGGTAGTGAAATTTTCTTCATCCCCCTCCTGATGATTTTTTCCATAGGTGATGAAATTTTCTTCACTAGGGGTGTAAAATTCTGTATCAGTTGGATACGGTAAGATATAGATATGTCTCCGATCTACCATTTTGCTGTTTGGCTTATAAAAAATTTGCATTTTTATATAGTTTCTTTCTTCTAACTGTTTCAGCCATGAAATAATTGTTCGCTTGCTAACTTTATACAGATTTGCAAAATATTGATTCGTTGCCCAACAATAGCCTTTTTCATTTGCTAATGCTGTTAGCTCTCCATACAATAATTTTGCATTCCCATTTAAGTGGTTATCATAGCGAACAATCGCTGGGATAATGGCGTAATATCCTCTATGTTCATTCACTAGTTATCCTCCTCATCAACAACGACCGTATAAACATATTTATGCTTAATTTCTCCGTTAACGACTTTTTTTATTGTTTGTGCTTCAATAGCTATTCCTTTACCATTTCTTGAACCGATATAGACAAATACTAATAGTTCAAAAAATAGTTTTTGACTCGATGTTAATTGCCTGTATTTTTCAAGTAATTCCTCTACCAAACTGTTAGCCTCCGATATTCAACTTCTTACGTTCTTCAACGTTTAGTTTTACTGGTTTAATTTGATACTTGTTTAAAAAGTTCTTAGTACCTATCTGATGTTCTTCTTGATGATGTTGACGACAACCAGCGTAAAAAGTAAATGTTTCGTGATTAATCTTTTGACGATTTCGCCCCGTACCGACTACCTCGATATGACAAACATCGGCATGTTTCCCACAAATACAACACTTACGGTATTTAAGGCAGTAATAAAACCATTTGTTATTTTCTAGCAAGTATTGGTATCTCTTTTCTAGTGGTACATCATTTTTCAAAATGAATTCGATTAAAAAACTAATCCATTCTGTTGCTTCATGTCGTGTAGCCTTACTATGTTCAAAATACACACCACTTTTAGTTTCGTAGTAATACTTTAAAACTTCCTCTATCCATTTGGGTTCGTCATAACTCCAACGAGCTATATCAGCTATTAAAACGTGAGAAAGTGCATTCTGTTTTTGAGACATTTGTCGATTATCTAATAGTTCAACTTTTACTAAATTGTCATCGTTGTTAGCTAGGAGTTTGAGGAAATTCGAGTTGATCTCATCCTCAAACTCAATCGCCAATTTATTTCCTTTGTGTTTTATGATTTTTCCAATCATTCAATCACTTCTTATCTTCTTGAACCTTCTGCCTAGATTCATAAAAATTTATCCACTTCGCAAGCAATTTAGAAATAACACCATAATCATAAGCACTATATTCTTCAAATGCTTTTTTAGGATTCAAATCAGAATCATTTATAGCTAACGATTTCACAGCTTCAAATTCTTGCCCTGCCAGCTCGGCTACTCTACTAATTGATGCGTTCAACATATCAATTTGCCGTTCAGTAATTGTAGTATTTTTTAGCTGTTCTTTTTGGTATTTATCAGGATCGTCATCATCTGTTGCAATATTAAAAAATTTCAATAAAAAATATTTTTCCGCATACGTTAGTGCTTTTCCTACCCCCTTTTCTCCTTCAATATCTACTCCTTGGCTATACCATGAACAAGCAACAATCTCAGAAGGATTATGAATATTAATCCATGTCATCATTAACTCTAGCTCTGTAAAATACGTTGTACGTTTTTTGGCTACAGGCTCTTTCTTTACTTTATCCGCTTTCCATACCTCATCTTGTGATTCCCGAACTTGATGAGCAACAATTTCTGGCTTCAAAATTAATCCAACTTGATTTATGACTGTATTTAATGCGGATAGTACATCGCTTGACCCCACATAGCTGTACTGCTGGCCACGTTTACTTTTTTGAATATATGGTGCTTTTTGTCTCACATACGCTAATTTTTGATAAACATTCAACTTAGAAAAATCTGTTTTGGTTGCTTCAGTCATTCAATAAGCCCTCCTTATATCTTTTTCCTGAACTCACATATTCAATTAAATACACGTTTTCTTCGCCTAATTCTTCTATCAAATCAACGATTGTATCTTGTGTAGCAATTTTTTTACAAGTGAGTACTGGTTGTCCTGTATAAAGACATTTCATTGCAAAAGTTATCTCAAACACACCGTCTTCATCAGCAATTTCATTTCCAAAATAATCAGTAGTATCCACTGGATCATCTTCATAGGTTTCCTTATGTGGTTTTTCAGTCGGCTCTGTTAAATATCTGTCTAGTGCATTTGCTTCTCTACGATTCATTCACAAAACCTCTTTTCTGTGTTACAATTTTTCTAGTATAATTTTGTATGCGACTATTTGCTTGGCGGCGTAGTCGCTTTTTTCATCATGCAATCCCTCTGTGCTCTTTTTGTTGCGCAATGTATAGTTGACTTTTTTGTTGTTTGTACCATAAATCAGCTAATCTTTTTGCTTTGTTTAACTTTTCTTTTCTAGTCATTTCAACTCACCTCGAAAAATCTTCGATAATATATCCATCAAATCGTTTGGATCATCTGTGACAAAAGTATGTGTATTTTTAGTCGTAGTTTCTGTTTCAATACCGTACATCTCTTTTAATAAACGATGTTTTGGACAATCACAATCTGATTGTTCCAGTTTTTCTTTTGTTAGTGTATATTGGCTATGTGCAGCAATGGCTACTATCGTGCCTTTTCCAACTTGAGATATTGCCATCTCTCCTTCTAAATCGATAGCTGCCAAAGATAAAGCTACATCTTCTTTCTGGCATTCTTTTGCTAGTTTTTTAATCAATTTTTGAATTTTATCGTTCATTTTGGTATACTCTCCTTAGTTCATTTTGTATGTGTCCTAATCGTTGGCAGACGATTGGGGCTTTTTATTTTGTCTTTTTTGAAAATGCTGATACTCCGCTTCATCCCAGTTGAAAAACCAACGGATAAAAAAAGGTACACTTATTGTTGCCAACACTGGAACTGAAAAGTGGATTTTCAATAACACACCTAGCGCAATCATCAATAAAAATGCGCCTATCAATCGTGATTCACGTATTGCTTTCATATTTACCCTCCTATAGTTTTTTTGATATAATTCAGTTGAAAGTGGGGTGTCAAAATGTTTTTTGTAATAAAGAAAGCTTCTAATAAAAAATACTATTTTGTAATTAAAACCGAAGAAAATGAAGTAATCGCATCAAGTAAGACTTATTACTATAAATCTTCTGTTTTAGAAATTATTGAATCTATCAAAAGTGATATGGATCAAAAAGCTATTATTGTTGACACTACTTTTAACTGGGGATAAGTTAAGGCTTATCCTTTTATCATTACTAGCCTATTTCTTTAAGCATATCTCCATTACCATTAGCCTTATCAATTCTTGCTTGTAATTCTAAGTTAGGCTTCCATCTAGGAATTAGAGCTAAAGCTTCTTCATATCGAACTTTTGGAATGTCTACATAAGAGGCTACATCGAATAATGCTTTCAATTGTTTATAGCAATTACTAAAGGCTGATTGCTTAATACTTGAATCCTGATAAGCCAATGTTTTTTTGCCACCTAATACTTTGATAACGGTTGATGAAACTAGCCCTTGTATCTTTCGTTGTTGGCTTCTATTAATTGTAGTTTCTGTTTCTAGCTTATCTAAACGTTGATTTACAAGAGTCAATCCACGTTCATGTTTTAACGCAGCTTCTAATAACAATTCTGTGTTATTAATCGGTAAGTTTGATTGAGTTTTAAGCAATTCCTCCATTTGGTTAAAAGCTTCAATGTATTTCAGTTTGAATGAATCTGCTTTTTTTCCAGTGAATCCAAATGCAATGAAAGAAAAGCCATCTCGATTCATGTAGTACAATCTTTGTTTTCTACCTCTTGAATCTTTGTATTCTCCTTCAGCAAACATGTTTTGGTAATAAGCCGAATTTTCGGCCGATTGAATTTTAGCCTCTATTGCTTCAATAACATGCTTATGTTGTTTTTCAAATACTTCAGCAACTTGTAAACTAGTTGTTACTGCTTGTTGGTTTTTCATAATTACTAAGTTGTCCATTTTTTCCTCCTTAAATTGTTTCTGTATCGCTCTTTCCTTTAATCCCAATGATTCATGATGTCATTACAAATTTTTATAGCTTCTTTAGCAGGCCAATATCTTTTTCCCTTGCTAGTACCAGGCTTTCTTTTCTCGATCATTTGCATACGTTTATCTTTTACAAAATTTTGTTCAACTTCGGGAACAGACATTGAATACCTTGACGATAATTGTTTGATGTCTAAATACTCGGCACGTTCATTTAATCCTTGGCTAGCTTCATCTATTACTTGCTCAAACATTTTTCTTAGAATCTTTTCTATAATGTTGTATAGAAAGTTTTTTGAAGATGAATCTAGAAAATTTTCCATTCTAATCACCTCACTTGATATTTAAGATTTTTTTGATTTTCTGAACTTGCTCTTCTGAACGTCTGCGGCCATGAAGTATATCTGATAAGTACGGACTTGAAATCCCTAGTTGTTTTGCTAACCAAGATTGGTTTTTCCCTGCACGAATTAGAGCTGCTCTAACATCAATCGCTAAGTCTTGTGACATATTTATTACTCACTCCCTTTTATTTTTAAATTGTAAGCTAAAAAATTAGCTAATTTAATAAAATCCGTTGACACTTTCTAACACATATTGTAAAATGAACCCATAGCTAAATAAGACTTTAAAAGCCTTCTAAATCAATACTTTTACCGTTCCCCAACGATTTTTAAGTTTTATTTGTAGGTTTTATTTGAGAACTTATTAGCTAATAAATTAGCTTACGTGATTATATTACTAACAAATATTGTAAATGTCAAATGTTTTTACTAACTTTTTTTGTAAATAACACGTAACTAGAAGGAGAATGCATTCATATGAACCTCTTGGAACGTATAAAAAAACTAGCAAAAGATAGAGATGTGTCTATTTATCAGCTTGAAGAAGAAATAAATATTGGACGAAATACTATTTATCAATGGAATAAGCGAACACCTTCTTCGGATAAACTTGAAGCTGTAGCCAATTATTTTAATGTTTCTGTTGATTATTTATTAGGTCGTACTGAAAATCCAAACCAAGCTGGTGCTAAACCATCTGATGATTTAGATGAAGTATTAGACAATGTGATGAGTTTCGATGGTGAGCCTTTGGATGATCATGATCGGGAAGTTATTCGTGCTTATTTGAAAGGGAGATTCGGAAAATAATTTAAAGGTGTGCTATATGAAAAGTATCAAAGAGTTGGTGGAAGAATATGAAGTAGAGTTAGTTTTCGCTCCAATAAATAAGCGCGCATGTTACGAGCCAGTCAAAAGAATAATTTTCGTAAATCAAAATTTATCTATCGAAGAACAAGAAGAGTCTATATTCCATGAGTTCAAACATGTTGTCTCCCATTCGGATTATATTGAGTTATATAAAATTCCTTCTTTTAGAAATAAGATGGAAGCTGAGGCAGATTATCATATGTTTAAATGTCTTATTGAAAAACATGACGGGCAATTTAATTATTCTAATGTGATTACTCATTACAATTTAAAGATGGGACAGGAAACTTATTTAAATTAAAAAAAGCTTGGTATTTAGAGAGTGAGAGAATTTCATTGAAGATAAATCAAAAAATCTATAATTACTCTGTTGTTGTCTTAGCATTAATTTCAATTGCTTTAGTTATTTTTGATTTTTCAAATGTTATTAATATTAGTGATCCACCATTTAACATTATTGATAATTTTATCTTAATCACATTTACAATTGACTACATTGTTAGATTCATTATTTCAAAAAATAAAATCAAATTTTTTAAAGAAAATATTTTTGATCTGATTGCAATAATTCCTTTTGATGCTATTTTTTCTTTCTTTAGAATCGCTAGGTTATTTCGAATAGCTAAAATAGCTAGACTTGCAAAGCTAACAAGAGCGATAGGTGTGGTTGGCAAATTAACAAGAAACACTAAATCATTTTTAAATACGAATGGATTTTTAAACGTGATTTATTTAAGCTCAGTTCTTATTGTTATTTCAGCAATGATTTACTCATATGCAGAAAATGTCCCGTATATTGATGCATTTTGGTGGGCTTTAGTGACAACAACTACTGTTGGTTATGGCGATATTTCACCAGCTACGCCATTAGGTAGAGTTGCAGCAATCATTTTAATGATTTTAGGAATTGGATTTATTGGTATGCTTACTTCAACTATTACAGAATATTTTAATAAAAGTAATAATAAAGATGAAGAATCAAATGATAAAATTGAAATACTAATTAATAAAATTGATCAATTAGAAACTACGATTGAACAACTAAAAGAGGAAATAAAAAAATAACGCACCCTCTCCGACCAAGAAGTTAGTGCGTTAAAAATAGAAACAAAATAGGCTTATTTTGTTACGCCTATTTTACCACAAAGAAAAGGACGTGAAAATATGGCGAAACTAAATTGGTCCAAAAAATACAAATATGTTTTTTCTTACTCAAATAAAAAAGGAACTTTTTGGGGATATCGCTATCCTTATTACAACTCTCTAAAACACCGAAAAGAAGCTAGCAAACGTGGATTTGAAAGCGAAAGAGCAGCGAATAAAGCATTGCTAAAAATCCAATATGCTTTAGAAACACAAAACACTTCCTTCATCGAAAATAAACAACTCACCATAGATGAATGGATCGATGTATGGATACCTTACGCCCAAGACAATTGGAGTGTTTCAACTAAACAAAACATTGAATCTGCTATCAAATTTCACATATCACCATTAATTGGAAATCAAAAACTATCTTCTTTAAATAAGATTACCTATAAACGAGAATTTATTGATAAATTAAGACAAAAAAACAAATATACAGAATCTACCATCCAAACTTGGCATAAAATTGTAATGAGGATGATTAACGCTGCAGTACACAATCAAATCATCCCTAGCAACACGCTAACAGGCTTTAAATTTGATTTAAGTAATAATGTTCGTTCGTTCTCTAAAAAGGAATTACAGCGATTTGTGGCGGTTTTAGAAAACGAAGATATTCAAACACAAGTTATATTTTTGACTCTGCTAAAATCTGGAATGAGAAAAGGTGAAT
The DNA here is from genome assembly GCF_050536905.1 of Enterococcus sp. DIV1328a. NCBI lineage: Bacteria > Bacillati > Bacillota > Bacilli > Lactobacillales > Enterococcaceae > Enterococcus > Enterococcus sp. DIV1328a. The sequence goes on from NZ_CP172912.1 coordinate 1,716,075, forward strand.
TGATGGGGCTTCGTTGGAATGATATTGATTTAAACGAAAAATATTTCGATATCAATTCTACACGTGGTGATTACGGTGAAAACAAACCTAAAACAAAAACCAGTATTCGTAAAGTTTATTTTGACAACTCATTACTCACTTTAATAAAAAAATACAAAAATCACGAGAAAGAACGGCTTCTTAGAGAAGGTATAATTTTAAGAGAAAAGGACTATTTTATTTTAAGTTCTCGAAATTTACCTATCAAACAATCAAGAATTACGTATATATTTCGCCTGTTATGTGAAAAGGCAGAAGTTCAAAACATAACCGTGCACGGGCTAAGACATACACATGCAACGTTTCTAATTGAAGCAGGAGCAAACATTAAATATGTTTCAACCAGGTTGGGACACAAGAATATTAATATAACTTTGGATGTTTATAGCGATGTATTAAAAGAAGAAGAAAAAGAAACAGCTGATATGATGGATAAACTTATTGAGAACTTGTGATTTGTGGTAAAACTGTGGTAAAAACATTCAAAACCATTGATATATAAGCACTCTACCACTCCCCATCTGAAATTGTAAAATAAGTTGCTGTTTCTTTTCAGTCCAAGTAAAAATATATTTCACTAAACGGCCATTGTTCCCTGACGAATGAAGAAAACTGAGTTTGCTTGGGCCACTCACTGTCATTTTTTCAGGTACAGCTAGTAAAGTCCTTCGAGCTGATTGGTTCAATTTATCAGGAAATGAAAAGCTTTGTTGTTCTTCAAAAAACCAAACTTCTTGTGTTTCCTCTAAAACAATTGCTTGCTGTTGCGCAAAACGAAGTTGTTTTTCTACCGTAGCAAGAAACTGTTCAATTTTTAATGTTTCTTGCCAGCGGTGAATAGCGAGTGTTGGGAGCATAGTCATAAAGCAAACAATCGTTAAACTAGCAAGTGTTTCCATTAATGTGAATCCTGCTGACTTGTTCATTGCTTTTCTGCTGTATATTTATCTAACTGCTCTTTAGTAATGTAGCCTTCGTTGACTAATTCATTTAAGGAAGGCGTCTTATTTTTTTCTAGTGTGTAGAGCTCGATTTGTGATTCTACAATTTTTACGATTGCTTCATTGCCTTTTTTGTCAACTGTTTCTTTATGTTTCGCTAAGTTAGGGACAAAAAGTAAAATCAATACGGAAATAATCAATAAGACAATCAACATTTCTAATAATGTAAACCCCGCGTATTTTTGTTTCTTTTTCATTATAAAACTCCTTCCATATTGCCATAAATAGGCAGCAACATTGCCCCATAAACACCGATAATTAAACAAGCAATTATGATAAAAATAAGTGGTTGAACGAGAGTAATGACTCGTTCAATTTTTTTGAAAAAACCTTGGAAACAGACATTACTATAAACCATCAACTCCTTGCCTAATTTTCCTTTTACTTCTCCTTGTTGAATCATTAAACCCAATGCTTTTGTAAAAAAAGGATAAGCAGCTAATTGTCTATGTAAGGTTTCACCAACTAGCAGTCCTTCACTAATCGCTCCAGCTAATTCTTTCATTAAGGGGTAATTGGTTGTATGGCGCATCAAATCGATGACCTCTTTCATTTCTAATCCTTGCGCAAGCAACTTCCCCCATTCTAGTGCAAAAAAAGCACTGACGTATTCCCGATAAAGGCCACGGATAATGGGCAGTTTCAGATATACGAAGGCCCGCTGAATAGCAGACTGATGCTTCAAATAACGATTTAAAATGAAGAAACTAAATGAGAGGACAAAAACTAAGGTAACCAGAATGTATGGACTGTAAACAATCAGAAGAATCCCAATATTTTTAGAATAACTATTGGCATCATTTTCCATTAATTGGGGCAATAAAAATTGCCGAATACCAACAATGACGAGAATCAAAAAAACAATCAGGAGCAGCGGATAACTAATTATTTTATAGAACTGTTGCCGATATTTTTCCGTTTGAAAAAAATGTTCGGAAATCGCTTGTAGTGTCCCTACCAAATCCCCGTGTGCGGTAGCAAACGACAATTGTGCCGAGACCATTGTTGAAAATCCTAATTCTTCGACTAAAGCTTGTAAGGCAATGCCTGAGGAAAAGCCTTCAACTAAAAAAGTTATACTGTGCTGAGGTAATGCGTTTGATTTTTTCATGAAGGAAAAACTTTCTTGTATATTAAAACCATTTGCAAGTAAATCCGCTAATAGTTTCAGAAAAAGCTGCTGTTGTTTTTTCGTTAATTTATTCGATGGCTTGAAAATACGTTTTTTCTGTAATAAACCCATACGCCCACGCCTTTCTTAGATTCTTTTGCCAACTACTCTTTATAACGGCTTCCTTAAAGAAGAAATAATCATAAAGAATTCCCGCTACTTGTTCCTTATTAATCGTGGTTGTCAAAATCTGTTGATAAATGATACCTTGCAAGCATTCAGCCAATTCATGCTCTGGGCCACCTAATTCTATCAAACGCCGTTGCACCCCCAATAAGTTACGGGCGTGAATTGTCGCAAAAATAGTATGACCCGTTAAGGCGGCTCGAATAACTGCTTGAGCCGTCTCGCCATCACGAATTTCACCAATAATCAAAATATCAGGATGATGGCGCAAGCAAACTTTGATTAAGGCTTCATAAGTTAACTGAATTTTTTCATTTGTTTGCAACTGTAAAAACTGCTTTTCCTCAATTTCAACAGGATCCTCAATCGCTATCACTTGTTGTTCGCCACTTCTTTGTTTAGCCACACGATACATGGTTGTTGTTTTCCCAGAACCAACTGGCCCACTGAATAAATAAAGTCCTCGTTTCTGACAAGATGCTTCAATTTCATTTAGCTGGTGGGGAAAGAAAAAATGTTCAGCTTGTTCACCAAATCGGTGCAAAAAACGAATTACCAAGCTCTCTCGATTCTGAAAATCTCCCACAGATGATAAACGCAAGCGTTGCTTCGTCTCGCCAATTAGATAAGTTGTCGCGCCTAATTGCGCTTTTCGTCTTTCTCCGACATCCATACCACCGATAAATTTAAAGTGGAAAATTAACTTTTCGCCTATTTCTGCGGAAACTTGTGTGTAAAGTGTCCGTTGCATCCCTGTCCGAAAAGAGATAGCTATTTCGGTATCATTGGGTAAAAAATAAACGTCTTGCGCCCCATGAAGGACGCCCCATTCAATTAATTGATGAGCTAATTTTTTTACATTTTCAGTCATTCATTTCCTCCTCTCACTAATAAACTACGCATTTATTTTATGATTTCAGCAAAAAAAAGAACCTTCACCAGTAAGATGAAGGTTCTTTTTTTGAAGTTTGCGCTGTCCATCTATCTTCCCCAAAATAGTGGAACTCCTAGACACTTAGTATTATACTAAAAAAATCTTGCGTTTAGTTTTCAAAAATTTCTCTGAATCACAAAATTTTTGAGAAAAACTATGATAATTCGATTGGATCGTTTACGTTTTTGGCTTCGTTTTTTGTTTATTAACTAAATAAACTGGAATTCCTAGAAGCGTAATTCCTATACCAATCAATGCTAGAATAGGCTGTGTAATACTCGTTGTAACCAAGATGAAGATACCACCTAGACTTGCGATAATTGGAATAATTGGATAGCCAGGAACCTTATACGGTCGTTTTAATTCAGGTTCTCGTTTTCTTAAAATAAAAACGGCTAAGAAAATTAATAGATTAAACAACCACATAACAAAAACTAACATATCCGTCAATAAATCGAAGGTCCCGAAAAACATCATGATAATGGCTACAGCTAACTGGAAAATTCCAGCAACGTAAGGAACAACAAAGCGTTTAGACAACTTTTGAAACTGACGACTAAAAGGCATCAGATTATCTAAGGCTAAGGCATAAGGAATCCGAATCCCTGTCATTGTGTAGCCGTTTAACGCACCATATACAGAGATTAAAATCCCAATAGTTACGATTTTGCCGCCAATTGGTCCAAAAATAGCCACAGAAGCATCCGAAGCTGCATTCAAATTCCCAGCGATTTGCTCAATTGGTAATGTTTTTAGAAATACAAAATTAATTAAAGCATAAATTAAAGTAATCAATAACAAACCAAAAATAATGGCTTTAGGCAAGTCTCTTTCTGGTCGCTTCATTTCACCAGCCACGTTACCCACACCTAGCCAGCCATCATAAGCAAACATGGTGGCAACTAAGGCGCCACTAAAAGCAACTAAAAAGCCAGTATTCGCTGTTGTTTCAATGGGAAAAAGCGAAACAGCTACTTGTCCTGGAGTAAATAACCCCACTAAAGAAATCAAGGCAATTGGAATCAGTTTTACTACCAATGTCGTTGATTGGACCAAAGAAGCAATTTTTGTTCCTAATAAATTAATTACGGTGATACTGGTTCCCGCAAGAATGGCAATTGGAATCAATAAATTTGCCGATAAATGAAACAAATTGATTAGTTGTGTACTAAAAATAATGGATAACGCCGAAATGTTGGCAGGATAATAAATGATACTTTGTGCCCACCCTAAAAGAAAACCAGCTAATTTACCATATGTATATTCAATATACTTCACTGCGCCACCTGTTTCAGGGATTGCTGTAGCAAGTTCGGCGCTGGTTAATCCTGCACAAATGGTTAAGGCACCACCTAACACCCAAGCAAAGATAGCTAAACTAGCTGACTGTGCGTGTCCAACGACACTCGCAGCTTTAAAGAAAACACCAGCGCCAATCACCGTACCCATTACCGTGGATAACGCACCAAACGTTGTTATCTCTCTTTTTAATTGCTTTTTCTCCATAGACTCCCTCATTTCATTTAAACTAAAAAAGCGTAACAAAATTTCACTTTCTTGAAAAGATAACGAAAATAATAGCTGTTTTCATGAAAAATTCTGTGACGATCTCTTTTCAGTATAGCTATTTCTTTTAGAATTTCAAGTTTGAAAACCACAAAAAGAAAATTTGTCATAAAAGTTTTAGAGCATTCATCTTTTGTTTATAAACAAGAATTGAAAAACCGACGATTTTTTATTAAATAAACGAAAAATCGAATCAAAAAGAAACCTTTCTGATCCGATTTTAACTATGTTATTGGTTTTTGACTTTTTCTTTTTTCATTTGTTTACTGCGTAATTGTCCGCAAGCCGCATCAATATCTGTTCCGTGTTCTTTACGAATAACACAATTGATGCCATTCTTTTTGAGTACATCATAAAATTTTAAAACCGCTTCTTTAGAGCTTCTGCTATATTGATCGTGTTCACTCACTGGGTTATACGGAATCAGATTAACATAAGAAAGTTTTTTCTTATTCCGTAATAAATCTGCTAATTGTTGAGCATGTTCTGGTCGGTCGTTCACTTGACTCAACATAATATATTCAAATGTAACACGTCGGTTGGTTTTTTCAATGTATTCATCAATTGCTGCCATTAATTTTTCAATTGGAAAACTACGATTAATCCGCATAATTGATGTACGGACTTCGTTGTTAGGAGCATGTAATGAGATTGCTAAGTTTACTTGTAGTCCACTGTCTGCAAATTCACGAATTTTTGGCACTAAACCACTTGTTGAAACTGTAATATGACGGGCACCAATAGCCAAGCCTTTATCATCATTAATCGTTCGTAAAAAGTTCATGACATTGGCATAATTATCAAATGGTTCACCAATTCCCATCACAACGACATGGCTAACACGTTCATCCAACCCACGTTCATCGAAATAATGTTGCACCCACATAATTTGGGCTACAATCTCGCCAGCAGTTAAATCTCTTTGTTTTTTTAATAGCCCACTAGCACAAAATGTACACCCAATATTGCAACCAACTTGAGTGGTCACACAAACAGATAATCCATATTCTTGACGCATCAAGACTGTTTCAATCATATTTTTATCTGGTAATTCAAATAAATATTTTACGGTACCATCTTGTGCTTCTTGCACAATGACTTGTTTTAATGGATTTAATGAAAAATTTTCTTCTAATAAAGTCATCAACGATTTAGAAATGTTCGACATTTCACTAAATGAAGCAACACGTTTTGTATACAACCATTCCCACACTTGTGTTGCGCGAAATTTCTTCTCGCCATGGGCTAAAAACCAGTCCACAAGCTGTTCTCTCGTCAGTCCATAAATGGATTCTTTCTGCATTTCTTTTCCTCATTTCTGCTATTACATTAGCTTCATAACTATAACGTATTCTCACTTTGAATGCAATATCACGAAGAGCCTCAAAAAAAAATCGTTAAGCGTGCATGCTTAACGATTTTTTATAATTAATCTTTCACTAAGTGATAAACTTTTTTGAAGTAGAACGTTCTAGCAATTAAATAGTAAACGACCTGAATCAATAAGAAAACACCTAAAACTTCCCAGCCAGCTAATTGCATTGGCTGATCTAAGACAGCATACATTGCTTTCAAAGCAACAGCTCCATGAATAAATGAAACAACAATTGGGGTAAAGAATAAAATACCTACTTGTTGGTAAATCATTTTCTTCAATTCTTTTTTCGTCAAGCCAAGTTTGTAAATCATCTTGAATTTTTCAACATCCGTATTCATATCACTGTATAAACGGAAGTATAAGAAACTACCCGCCGAAACAAAGAACACGATACCGATAAATAGTCCGACAAATAGAACTGGCGTATAAAATTGCGTAATACCTGCAACTGTAGCCGCGGTTCCTAGTAACATGGGATACTTGTCACCAATAATATTTTCAGCATCAATTAAGGTTTCTTTATCTGTGCCTTCTTTTGGTTGCCAAATTGTTTCTGTTTCCGATTTGATTCCATCTGTTGAGGTACTATCTGGGATAACAACCACACCGCCAAAAGTCGGTAATACATTGGTTTCTTCTGTTTTATCAATGTTTAAAACTTGATCATTTCCCAATTGAACAGATTTGACATCTACTGATGCAGCAGAAGGAGCATCTTTTTGTGATAAATTAACTACTTTCTCACCTGTTAAAGTTGGTTCATCTATAAATTTTGCGAGTTTATTATATTCAGATGTTTTGATTAATTGGATACCGGCACTTGTTTTGTACATTGTGTAATCAATCTGATCAAACTGAATATTTTTTTCTTGGAATGTTTTTGTCGCAAATTGTTTCATTTCTTGATTTTCTGGGTTGGTCGAATCAGACAATGTCAGTTCGTACGGTACAGAACTTATTCCTTTAAAAATCATCTCGTTCACGCCGTATAACGTTCCAATGGCAGCAAAAGCAACCGTTGATATCACCGAAACCAAGAAGAACGAACGTGCATTATCTTTCATGCGGAATGCTAAATCTGATAAAACGACCATATTGGTTTTTTTCCAAAAGATTTTTGGTTTCCGTTTTAAACGTTCAATGACAGAAACACTCAATTGGTCAAATAAGAATTTTGTCCCTAAAATAACTAAGAAAATTACTGGGAACATCACCATTAAAACTAACTGTCCCTTAGCAACTAAAGCAATTCCGTAACCGACAACTAAAAGCAACACGGCTAAGAAAGATTTAACTTTAGAGCTTTTGATTTCACCTTTACCCATTTCCCCTGCTTTTAATAGCTCTTGAAGTGTCGCTTTTGGCAAGCGGAATTGAATAAAGAAAGAAATTACTAAGAACAAGACCGCAAATGAAATGACAGTAATGATAAACGGCATCACTGGCAAATAAAAACCTAAACCTAGATGCATCAATAAATTGCTAATCCATAAAATAAACTGTGAAAATCCAACACCTAAAATGCTACCAAAAATTGTAGCAAAGAAACCAATCACTAAGTTTTCAATAAAAATCATTTTCTTTAACTGTTTTGGACTCATCCCTTGAATCATCAAGGTTCCAAACTCTTTTTTCCGAGATTGGATAAAGACATCCATCGAGTATAAAACGAATAAGAAAGAGAAACCATAGATTATAATTGCCGCAGCCGTCATTCCCATTTGTGCTTTAGGATTTAAACCATTAGCTAAGGCTGGGTGAAAGACAAAACCAGTGAACGTAAAAAAGATCATCACAGAAAACATTGTACTTAGGAAATAAGCCAAGTATAAATGCTTATTTCGAATCGTGTTTCTTATAACAAACTGATTAAAATTCATTATCGACACCTTCAATCTCAGCCAGTTTCACCATGATTAAATCGTAGAATTCTTTTTGGTTGCCGTTTTGGATAATTTCATCAATTAATTCACCATCTTTAATAAAGACAATGCGCTTGCAATAACTTGCGGCTAGCGGATCATGGGTCACCATTAAAATAGTCGCCGCTTCTTCTTCGTTTAATTGTTGTAACAAGCCCATCACATCCTTAGATGATTTCGTATCTAAGTTTCCTGTTGGTTCATCAGCCAATAATAATTGTGGATGATGAATCATTGCCCGAGCAACGGCGACCCGTTGTGCTTGTCCACCAGAAATTTCTGCAATTCGTTTTTTCAACAGATGATTGATACCTAAACGCTCACTTAATTCTGCTAATTGTCGTTTCATTACAGAGACTTTTTCTCCATCAAGCGTCAATGGCAAAATAATATTTTCTTCAACAGTTAATGTTGGCATTAAATTAAAGCTTTGAAAAACAAATCCTAATTCTGTACGACGGAATTTAGCAATTTGTTCTTGATTCAAATTGTTTGGATTTTTTCCATTTAAAAGTATTTCACCGTCTGTTGGACTATCGATTGTTGCCAACAAATTTAAAAGTGTACTTTTTCCACTTCCAGAAGGTCCCATAATACCAATAAATTCACCATCTTGGACAGTTAAATTAATCCCTTTTAAGGCTTCATATTTAATTTCGTTTCCGTAAACTTTTTTCAAATTTTGTACTTCTAACATATTTTCCACTCCTATTCTTCTCACTCATTTAGTGTATCGAAAACGAAAAAAAACGACAATAGAAAAGAATAACAATGAACTTACATTACTGTAAGTGCACTGTTATTCTTTTAAAAGTTATGCTTCATATTCAATCACATAAGGATGAATCTTCGTATTATAAATAGCTTCTGAATATTCTACGCAACGACCTGTTGGGCTTAACGAACGCCGAATTCTTTTTAAGCCCGTTGTTTCAGTTGTTTGCAACATCTTTTGCTCTGCTTCTGTCAAAGTTGCAACTTCAAAACGGTCTTCAAATTTATAAATTTCAATGGCATGTCGATCCATCAAACGATACAAGGATTCTTCTTTGTATTCAGTCAATGATACGTCTTTCATGGCAGCTGGCAAATAGTAATTAAAATAAATATAGGGTTGTTCATCGATTAGATATAACCGTGAAAGGTGAACCACTTCTTCTCCTAAAAATTGATAAGCCGGCATCTCTTTTGACAACGTCAAGTTTTCAACTTGTAAAACTTTTTTAGTGACTTTCTGACCTGATTCATTCAAAAATTCAGTGAATGTCCCTGCTTTTGATAGTTTATTATAGGGACGATTGCTTAACACAGTTGTGCCTCGGCCACTTTTTTTCTCAACAAATTCTTCTGTTGCTAACATTTCGATTGCCCGCCGAATCGTAATTTTACTAACGTTAAACATCTCTTCCAATTCTGTTTCTGTTGGTAAAAACGTTCCTACTGGATACTTGCCACTCAAAATATCTTCTTTAATCTGATCTGCTACTTCTAAATAAAGCACGCTCTTTCTTCTCATGATACGCTCCCTCCCAACCGCACTATTCCTTTCTATTTTACCAGAAAATGATGATTATAACATGATGCTTTGCTGAAATTATAAAAAAAGAACAAAAATAGATAAATTTATCTATTTTGGTTCTTTTTGTTTATTGTTCTGGTGTTTCAGGTGCTGCCTCTTCTGATTCCGCTTGTAGAAAGACTTTTCTTGGTTTGCTACCTTCTGATGGTCCAATAACTCCGTGTGCTTCCAATTCATCTACTAAGCGAGCCGCACGATTATAGCCAATTCTAAAACGTCTTTGTAGCAATGAAATACTAGCTGTTTGCATTTCAACTACCAAGTTTTTCGCTTCTTCAAACAACTCATCTTGAGGAGCTTCGCCACCGCCTGAAGTGGTCGGTTCATCCGTTGGCATCATGCTTTCTTGATATTCAGCTTCTTGTTGGTCCGTTACAAACGCAACCACTCGTTCGACTTCTTGATCAGAGATAAAGGCCCCTTGGATACGAATTGGTTTATTTTCTCCCATTGGTAAGAAGAGCATATCGCCTCGACCTAATAGTTTCTCCGCCCCGTTGGTATCAATAATGGTACGCGAGTCTGTCCCACTTGAGACCGCAAAAGCCATTCGAGAAGGGACATTTGCTTTGATGATTCCTGTAATGACATCCACACTTGGCCGTTGTGTCGCTAAAATCATATGAATGCCCGCTGCCCGTGCCATTTGGGCTAAGCGGATAATCGCATCTTCTACTTCGTTACTTGCCACCATCATTAAATCAGCTAACTCATCAACAATGACAACAATAAATGGCAGAATCGGACGATTTTCGCCATCTTCCGCATTTTTCTGTTGAATTAGTTGATTGTAACCAGTGATATTTCGGACGCCTGTTGCTGCAAATTTTTCATAACGAAATTCCATTTCTTGAACTACTTTTTGCAGGGCTTGTGCCGCTTTTCTCGGATTAGTAACCACTGGCGTTAATAAATGAGGAATCCCGTTATACACATTCAATTCCACCATTTTCGGGTCAATCATCATTAATTTTACTTCATGGGGTTTCGCTTGCATCAAAATACCTGTGATGATGCCATTGATAGCAACCGATTTCCCACTCCCTGTCGATCCTGCAATTAATAAATGCGGCATTTTTGATAGATCCGCAGTTTGAACCATCCCTGAAATATCTCGACCTAAAGGTACTTCTAGTAGTTTATCTGGATGACTTGGTTGTGCCTCAACAATATCTCTAAAGGATACTGTACTAATTGCACTATTAGGAACTTCAATCCCGATTAGTGATTTCCCAGGAATCGGGGCCTCCATACGAACATCTTTGGCCGCAAGCGCTAAAGCAATGTCATCCGTCAAGTTAACAATTTTGCTAACTTTTACCCCCACAGCGGGTTGAACTTCAAATTTTGTGACAGATGGTCCTAAACTAGCTTTGACTACTTTAGCATCAACACCAAAACTCTTGAAGGTTTGTTCTAAGACGCCAATATTTTTTTCGATTTTTTCATATTCACCACTTTGATCCGTTGCTTGAATTGTATCTAACAAATCAGTTGGTGGTAGTTGATAATCACGATCTTCCGCTTCTTCAGAAATTTCAAATTCGAGAACACCAGCTTCATCTGACGCCTCTTCTTCCTGCTCTCGTTGCGGTTTTGTTGCTGCGATTGGTGGTACAGGCATCGCCTGATTTTGCTGTTGAAACGAATCAATTTGAACAGGCGTTGGTGCGGCCGGTTCTTCCACCATTGGTTGGTGGGTTTCAACTGGTGTTTTTGTTAAGCGCTCGGCTGCCGCTTGTTCCATACGTTCCCGCTCTTGTAATTTTTGTTGGGCAGCGGCTTCAATTTTTGCTTGGCGTTCTGCAGCTTTGGCTTCTTTCTTCGCTGCTCGCTTCGCCTCTTTTTCTTCTTGTCGCGCCTGTGATTTTGCCGAAACATGACTTAGGCGATCTTGAATACTTTGGAAATGATCAACGATTTGCTGAAAATCCCACATACTCATCAAGAAAATACCCGCTAACAATAGCAATGTAGCAATTAAATAGCTACCAAATTGTGCCACCAAAAAGTACGTTCCTTGATAAAGCAGCGCGCCAATCATACCGCCCCCTACGTTTTGCGTCACTTGGTTAGCTTTTAGATCGCTTTGTAAAAATTCCCAAGTGTTACCTAAAATATCTGGTTGACTGCCACTAACATTTCGAAACATAAAGGCATGGAAAAATAACAAAACACTAATATAAATCAGAACAGCCCCAAAAATAGGGCGCCCTCTTTTTAACGGAAAATCTTTCCCATAAATCATGACTAATAAGCCATACAGGATTAGTAAAATCGCTGCAAATGGAAAGGTATTACCTACAACTAAGCGTAAACAATTCGCTAATAACGTGCCTAAAAACCCTAAGCGAAAGAGTCCAAAGACACCGAATAAAATAAAAATCAGGCCAAGAAACATATAATTTAAACGTTCTTGTTGTTGCTGTTGTTTTTTGGTCTTTTTCTTTGTCGTACTTTTTTTCTTATTTGTTGCTCTTTTTTGTGCCATTTAACTTCCCTCTTTCCATCACTTCTCATTATACATAAAAATGGAATCGAACAAAAGTGCCCACCTCATTTTACTTGAAAAATCATGGAAATTTTTTTAAAACTTTCATTTAAGAAAAATGAGCGTGGGACAAAAATCACTTTGGATTTTTGCTCCACGCTCAAAAACTGATAAACGGCGGGAACAGAACCAACTCCTTCGGAAATAAGCCGAAATTCTCCAAAAATTAAAGAGCAATTTTCGGAAATTTCTTCTTATTTCTCGGAGCTAAACGGTTCTGTCCCGACCTCATTATTTCTTATTTTGCTGATTCTTAATGGTATAAGTCGAAACGACCTTTAGCCATCATTTCTTTGGTACCACCTGTTTCAAAGAGCGCTTTGTTCATGATAATTTTTTTCATGAATGAAGCTGGGTATCCTTTAATGTCTGTTTTACCAACAATTCCTAAAGCACGTGTATTTCCGACAGAACAAACAGAACCTTGTGATTTAAAGCTGAAAGGTTTAGTTGCTTCCCCTTTCAATTGTGCTTGAATATTTTTAGCAGCATGAGCGCCCATCTTCAAGGCGATTTGTGCTGTCGTTGGGTAAGGTCGATTAGTTTCTGTATCCATAACTGCTGAGCAGTCACCAATAATATAGACGTTGCTATGGTTCGCATCTGTTAAATCTGGTTGAACCATGACACGACCACGACGAGCTTCAAAGCCAGAATCGCCTACAACGTGGCTTCCACTAACACCCGTTGTCCAAATAATTGTTTTAGCAGAAAGTTCTGCCAAGTCGCCTGCTTCGTTATCTTGATAAACAACTGCGCCTGGTTTGATTTCTTTAATCGGTTTACCTAATAATAAATGAATAGCTGAATCTTTTAATAATTGCACACCATAGTTCGCAAGTTTTTCGTTAAACATCGGCAATAGGCGAGTAACTGCTTCGACACAATAAATTTGGATTTGATCTGCTGAGACACCTGCGATTTCAGCAAATTTTGGTTTATTTTCAACAAGAGAACCTAATAATTCAATCCCTGTAAAGCCTGCTCCGCAGACAACAATTTTTAAGAATTCTTCGTTTTGAGTTGCTTTGTATTGACGCATTTGTTCTTGGATATGTTCATACACGTTTAAAGCCGTTTTCACATCTACCATTTGTAGAGCATGTTCTTGCACACCAGGGATACCAAATGATTCTGATTCAAACCCAAGAGAAACAACTAAGTAATCATAATTGATTGTTTGGCCATCTTCTAAAGCAACTGTTTGTGTTGCAGCATCAATTGTTTTAACTGTTCCTTGGATAAAGGTTGTCATTTTTTCATCGACAACATCCATAATATTGTATGTGATTTTTTCAGCTGGTTGTGTTCCAGCAGCAACTTCATGCAAGTCCGTTGCTTCGTAGTGATAGTTATTACGATCCACTAAAGTAATTTCGACGTCTTTGGCGCCTTTTTGTAATTCGCGTAATGTTTTTAAGCCTGCGTAACCAGCACCTAAAATAACAACATGTTTCTTATTCATTTTGATTCCCTTCCACTCTATAAAAAATTTACAGCCACCACAAACCTATGGCAAAAAATAGCACTTGTGCAGTTGCTCCCACAGCTAAGATCTTCACAGCACAAACAAATGTTTTACTCTTCACTTGTTCCTTCAGTAAGGCTTGGGTTTGTTTCCGTACAAAAGGTAAAGTTAAAAGCATGAGTAACATTGTTGGCGGGGTTAATCCTAAACCGACAGCTAACAAAATGGCTAACATTGCTATTGTATTTAATCCGACGAATAATTTCAAAGAACTTGCTTTGCCAAGATAATGAACTAATGTATATCTCTTGTTATTTTCATCTTCCTCTAAGTCACAGATATTATTTGCTAACATTAAGTTAGCAATGTAACAAGTATTAGGTAAAGCGACTAAGAAAATCCCCCATAAATTAGCTGCTGACCAATTGAAAACTTCAAACGTATTAATGTAGACACAAATAAGGGTAATCATGAACCCCATTGTAAATCCTGAGAAAACTTCCCCTAATGGTAGACTGGACAAAGGTTTCGGTCCTGATGAATAAAAAATACCAATTAAGTAACAATAAAGACCCATAATTAATAACGGCCAGCCAACAATAAATGACAACCCAATCCCCATTAAAGCAGAAACGAGAATCATCCAAAAAATCATTTTGCGTATTAATGGCAAAGATAAATTTTCTCGACCGATAATATTCGTTTTTTCCTTATAATCATGAACTTCTGTAGCATGATGGTAATCATTATAATTATCTAAAATATCGACCGCCATATTAAAAATAAACATCGCAATGAAAAAAATTAAAACATAACCAACATGGAGCCGCCCATATTGGTACCAACTAAAACAAATTCCTAACAAAAATGGCAAAACACTCGCTGTTTTTGCTTTTAATTCTACTAATTCAAAAAATATTTCTCGATTCAAACTATCCCTCCGCTACTTTTTTACAAACTTTGTTACTTTTAAAACTTAATTACTGTATTTCTGTCGCCAATTCGTATACAATCAAATAGTATTGAACCACTGAAAGGATCGTAGTATATTTATGAACACATTTTGGAAGTCGTTTCCTGACGTTGAACGTTCTTTAACGGAAACATGTGAATTAATTGAACAAACGTTGCATACACGCAACGAAGACATTGAAGAAGCCTTAGTAACTTTGGCTCGTTCTGGCGGCAAATTATTACGCCCCGCTTTTTTCTTTCTTTTTGCTCAACTGGGTGATGAAGAAAAACAAGAGAAACAACAACTATTAAAAATAGCTGCATCTTTGGAAATCCTACATATGGCTACGTTGATTCACGATGACATTATTGACGATTCTCCATTGCGCCGAGGCGCTGTGACTATTCAATCACAATATGGTAAAGACGTGGCTGTTTACACAGGTGATTTACTATTCACTGAATTCTTTACTTTGATTGCAGATGCCATGAATGGCTCTGAATTTATGAAAATCAATGCACAAGGAATGAAACGGTTATTACTTGGTGAACTCGATCAAATGAGTCATCGATTTGACCGCCGCATGTCGATTCCTGCTTATTTAAGAAGTGTCAACGGCAAAACAGCCGAACTTTTTTCACTAAGCTGTCTTGAAGGGGCCTATTTCGGTCATAGTTCAAAAGAAGTCCAACGTTTAGCTAAACGAATTGGCCGTCATATTGGCATTGCTTTTCAAGTCTATGACGATATTTTAGATTATACTGCTGACACGGAAACCTTGAAAAAGCCCGCTTTAGAAGACTTGTCACAAGGTGTTTATACGTTACCCCTTCTCTTCGCTTACCAAGCAGCACCTGACGTATTCAGCCCTTATTTGGATAAAGGACGCGCCATTACCTTAGAAGAAGCAGCTGAAGTTGCGGCGCTAGTCAACGACTATCATGGCGTTACAGAAGCACAAGCTTTTGCTAAAAAAGTAACCAACAAAGCAATCACTGATATTCAACAATTGCCTGATGGCACAGCAAAAGAAACCTTACTTTCCTTAACTGAGCTCTTATTACATCGTTCATTTTAAACGTTTTATGGAAGAATTGCCATTAATTGAAATAGAAAAACGACTGATTGTTTGCTTTAATCAACAACCAGTCGTTTTTTTATTCCTCGAAAGAACTAATGCCACGATCAATTCGGTAAAGTTTTTGATAATGCGCATTGGTTGCAAGTAATTCTTCTGGTGTACCACTCATCTCTAATTGGCCATCTTCAATAAAGATCACTTGATCCATCAAAGTTACGCCTTGCAAATGGTGGGTAATCCAGATGACGGTTTTATCTTTTAATGCCTCAAAAAAGGTTTCCAGCAATTGCTGTTCTGTAATTGGATCTAAACCAGTAGTTGGTTCGTCTAATAACACAATTGGTGTATCTTGCAAAAGAATCCGCGCTAGTGCCAAGCGATGTCGTTCGCCACCAGAAAAACGCAAACCTGCTTCATCCACCATTGTTTGTAAACCTTCTGGTAATTGGGTAACCATTTCTTTTAAGCCAACTTTTTCTAAAACCGCCCAAACTTCTGCTTCGCTCGCTTCTTCTCTACCAATCCGAATATTATTTAAAATGGTTGTTCGAAATAGGTACGGCGCTTGGTGCATAACACCAATATATTCAGTCATCGTCTCACCAAATGCCTCAGTTGGGATGTTTCCTAAAAGGATTTCTCCCGAAGTAGGTCGTAAATCACCACGAATGAGCGAAGCCAACGTACTCTTTCCGGAACCACTGCGCCCTAAAATCGCTAATTTTTGTTTTTCAGGAATTGTTAACGATAAGTCATTTAATACCTTTTTCTCTTGATTTTCATATGCAAAAGACAAATGTTCTATCGATAAACTGGTGCCATTTGGCTGAACAGGCGCTTCTGTTGAGTCATCTTCCCCTTCAGGAAGCTCATTAAAACGACGAATGGAATCCTTATAAATCGTTGTTTCCTGTGCTGCAGCAGGAAGCGGAGCAAAAGCATCAATTAACGGAAACACGGTTAAAACAAAGGCACCAATCCAATTGGCTGCACCCCCATGATTACCTGGAAACCGCACACTAGTCCAAGCTAAGACAGCAATCGCAATCACACCGAACAGAAGTTGTAAAACAAAGTCTCGGCCACGGTTAAATTGCTTCATTTTTTCATCTAATGCACGAACGTTTGCTTCATCTGTTTCATAACGAGCAACGAATTCAGAGCCTCGTTGACTAAATACCCAATCAGACACACCTAGAATATTGTCGGTTAGTGTTTGATATAACTCATTTTTGGCATATTTATGTTTTTCTTGACGCGCACCATTCACTAGAACTGAAACAAGTGGTAATAGAAAAACAACCACTCCTAACATCAGTAACATGCATAAAGCAAACCACCAAGAAAAGAAACCTAATGCAATCACTAAAAAGATATACAAAATCCAAGCAATAACGGTTGGGAAAATCGTTCGTAAATACAAGTTTTGGATATGATTAATATCCTCCGAAAGCAAACCTAAGATATCCCCAGTGCGATATTTTGTCTTAAAGAAAATCGCATCTTTTTCTAGCACATTATAAAGTTTCAAGCGCAAATCAGAGGTCATTTTTAACACCCAGTTATGACTCGTTAGACGCTCCACATAACGAAAAACAGGACGGCCAATCCCGAATGCTCTTGTTAAAACAATGGGAATATAAATTAATAAAATATTCTCTGGTAAGGAAGCCGCACGACTGATTAAGTAACCAGACGTAAACATTAATGCCCCTGCGCTAAAGAACGTCAAGAAGCCTAAAAGTAAGGCAAAATACAAGGTTTTTTTATAGCGTTTTAAGAAAGGACGAACCCATTGATCGTTTTTCCAAACGTCTTTCGTTGTCGGCTGTTTTTCCATCATTGGCGTCCTCCTCTCATTTGCTTCATTAATTGAACATAGTAGCCATCTTTTTCAATCAACTCTGCTAGCGTTCCTTGTTCCACTAATTGACCTTTTTCCATCACTAAAATGTAATCCATTTCTTCCATCCAATGCAGACGATGTGTCGCAAAAAAGACAAGATGATTGTTCATTAATGGCAACATGCGCTCTTTCATTTCAACTTCTGTTTCAATATCCAAATGCGCTGTCGGCTCATCAAACAGCAAGACGTGGCGTTTTTGATCGACAAAGGCGCGGGCCAACGCTACTCGTTGCGCTTGTCCCCCACTTAACATTCGACCACTTTCCCCAATCAAGGTATGAATTCCTTCGGGAAGGTCTTTAACCAGCTCTTCTAAGCCAACTAACTGAATCGCTTGCTGAATCGCCTCATCTGTTGCTTCAGGTGTATAAAAGCGAATATTGTTTGCCAAAGTATCTTGAAAAATATATGGTGCTTGCGGAATATAAAGGATTTGTTTTTGCCAGTCTTTTTGTAAAAAATGTGGAATCGTCTGACCATTTATTGCCAATTGACTCGTTTCTTCTGTTGGTAATAAAAAGCCACTTAATAAATTAATTAACGTTGACTTACCAGAACCACTCGCCCCGATAATTCCAATCTTTTTGCGACCATCAACAGAGAATTGCAACGATTGAATTGCTTCTTGCGTTGCATCTTCATAGGAAAAATTTAACGCGGTGACTGACAACTGACTTTCTTGATGCCAATCATCTAACGTGAGCACATCGGTCTGTTCTGCTTCTGGCAATGCTAATACCGCTTGGATCGCTTGAAAAGAGTTTTTTCCATCTAAGGTTGCGTGATAATCACTTGAAAAATCACGAATCGGTAAAAAGAACTCGGGTGCTAAAATTAAAGTAACCAAGGCAGGAAATAATAAAATCGTGCCGTTTAATAAACTTAATCCAAGGAAAACTGCCACAACAGCTACCGATAATGTCGTAAAAAAGTCTAACGCAAAAGTTGATAAAATAGCAATTTTCAACGTACTCATGGTCGCTTTTCTGAATCGTTCACTTGTATGGTAAATACTCCCAGCATATTTTTTACTCAACCCAAACAGTTTCAGTGTGTCAATTCCTCGCAAGGAATCAATAAAATGATTGGAAAGCATTTGAAACGCCGCATATTGCTTGTCCGCTTTACTTTGTGCTGCATAACCTAACACAATCATAAAAATAATAATAATCGGAAAAACAATCAGCAATGTTACGCCTGAGCGAATATCTTGTGTAAAAACAAAGGCCAAAATAATCCAAGGAATAATCATCATATTCATCATTTTTGTCAAAATCAATTGTAAATAATTTTCGGTTTGACTGATGCCTTCTAAAGCCATAGTAACCATATTTCCAGTTCCATTTTTTTGAACAACATTTGGCCCCAAACGGAAAATTTTAGTTAATAATTGTTCGCGTAATTCTTTCGAGCGTTCATAACTAAATGTATCGAGCATTCTCTCACGAAAATACGTAATAACATGTCGACCAAGATAAAAAATAAAAAAGAGTAAAATACTCTGTAGTTGTTGGTTAAGATGCCCGCCACTCCAAAGGCCGACAATGGCTTTTGAAAGAAAAAAAGCTTGCCCAATTATAAAGACTGCTTGCAGGAAAGAAAAACCTGCAAGCAAGACAAGAATTTTTTTGATTTTAGGCATCTGTAAGATGTCTTTATCAATCATAGATTTAATACCCCTCTGGTACGGCTGTCTGTGAAATACGTTTTCTGAAAATATAATAGGACCAAGCAGTATAAGCTAACACGAATGGTAAAATACTTAAAGAAATCCACGTCATAATTTTTAGTGTATATGGTGTGCTTGTTGCATCTTTAATCAACAAATCAAAACCTTCACTACCAATCATAACACGTGGGAACAAGCCACTGAACAAGAGAGCAACTAGTACAACTAATGTTAAACCACTCGCTAGAAAAGCTAACATCTCTTTGCGTTTAAACACCCCAACATTAGCAATGACCGTTAAGACCACAATTGCTAACGTTAAAATTAAAGTGACCGCAAAGTTCTTTTCATAAAAGTCCGTTTTGAAGTACATCAACACTGCAAAAACAACTAAACCGACATATAAAACGCCGTATAAGATTTCTGCATAATTTCGAGCACGTTCGCGAATTGGGCCTTCTGTTTTTAAAGCAATATAGTTCATGCCGTGTAAGTAGCAAAGTAATGTTAAGGCTACTCCACCAACAATTGAAAACAGATTAAAATAATCCGTAAATTGCGCATGCATATTGCCGTTTGCATCTAAAGGCATCCCTTGGACTAAGCTGATAAACAAAATACCAAAGAAGAACGGTACAAGGAAACTACCAATTGATAGCGTCCAGTTCCACATCCGACGACGTTTACCTTCCGGCATGTTGTGGCGGAATTCAAAGGAAACTCCGCGAATAATTAAGCCAAATAAAATCGTAAATAGAATTAAATAGTAGCCACTAAATAATGAAGCATACCAATATGGGAAAGAGGCAAACATTGCGCCGCCCGCTGTTAATAGCCAAACTTCGTTTCCGTCCCAAACAGGTCCAATTGTTGCAACGACTTGATCTTTTTCGTCGTCATTGTGTGCCAACGTTTGAACGGCCATTCCAACACCAAAGTCAAATCCTTCTAAGAAGAAGAAACCTGAGAACAAGACGCCGATAAGGACAAACCATAATAATTGTAGTGTACTCATTCGCCAAATACCCCCTTATCAAATGGATCCAACGCTGGTTCATTTTCTTTCGCTAATTTTTTCGCTTCATAGTCTGGTCCTTTACGTAATTCTAAAATGACCAAGTAAACCATGACACTACCTAAACCAGCAAATAACAAGAAATAAATGACATTTGACGTAATTAATGAAGCAACCGATACATTTGGTGAAACACTTTGTTCAATCGTAAATAATCCATAGACAGTCCACGGATAACGACCTAATTCAGTGACTAACCAACCTGTTGTATTGGCAAGGAATGGTGCGAATGTACATAAAGCAACAATCCACAGCATCCATTTCTTCTCGTACAGCGATGGTTTTTTCTTCCTTGTAAAGAATAGTCCTAAGGCAGCAACCAATAACATTAAGGCACCAAAACCAGCCATGATACGGAAGCTCCAGAATAAAGTGTTAACTGGTGGATAATAATTTTTATCATCCCCATATTTTTCTACCAAACGCTTGTTGACTGTATCCATTCCATCAACCGAACCTGATAATTTGTTATACGATAAAATACTTAGCATATATGGAATATCGATACCAAAAACTTGTTTATGTTCTCGTTCATCTGCCCAAGCAATCAATGTCCAAGCAGCAGGATCATCAGAGTCTTCATAGGCCCCCTCCATCGCCGCAAATTTCATTGGTTGTCCTTCAATTAGAGCTTTCATTTGCAAGTCGCCAGCTAATAAAACGCCGATTGAACCGAACAAAGTAACCCATAAGCCAATGCGCATAGATGCTTTGTGGAATGAAATATCCCGTTTTTTCAACAATTGGAAAGCAGCCATACCAGCTACTGCCATGCCACCCAATGTAAAGGCACCCATGATAACGTGTGAAAATTCATACCAAACTTTTGGATTGCTGATGACAGCTACAAAGTCCACCATTTCAGCACGGCCATTATTGATGACATAACCTACTGGATGTTGCATAAAACTATTGGCAACTAAAATCCAGAAAGCAGACATCATTGAACCGAATACGACTAACCAGATAAACGTTACGTGAACTTTTGGATTCATTTTATCCCAAGTAAAGATCCACAAACCTAAGAATGTTGACTCTAAGAAGAAAGCTAAGAGCGCTTCTACCGCCAACGGTGCCCCAAAAATATCTCCGACGAATCGAGAATAATCAGACCAGTTCATCCCAAACTGAAATTCTTGAATAATCCCGGTTACAACCCCAACAGCGAAGCTTAATAGGAATATATTTCCCCAAAACTTGGCCATTTTACGATAACGTTCCTCTTTTTTCACAACGTACATTGTTTCCATAATTGCTACAACAAGTGCTAATCCTATTGAAAACGGTACGAAGAAAAAGTGGAAAACTGTTGTCATCGCAAATTGGATTCTCGCCAATGTTACAATATCAAACATATTATTTCCTCCCTGATTTGCCTCCACACAAAGAAACAAGCTTACCTGAATTGTTCATTTCCATTAGCGATGACTCCTTTTATCTACGAAACTAAAAGAAAATTCAAGTGAACTTTTCCAAAAAGTGTGAAAATGCATGTAATATAGAATAATTCCAATCTAAGTATACAACTTTCTGAGGCAGAAACCAAACAATACAGAAGCATTTCTCACAATTTTTTTAGGTGCTACCAAGATTTCTTCCCTTTCTTCTATCAATAAAAAAAGCCCTTCCTAAAAAAAGGAAGAACTAATCTCAATCTATCAACATTTTGACTTATCACTTGATTAGTTTTTGAAAATTGAAGCAGCTCGTCTTTGATGATAAAAATTCTAATCTTGTGATGAAAATTACGGATTGCTTGAGGTGATAGTTTGTTTTTTAACAACATGACTATAAAACAAGGGAGAAAAAGCCAAATCAAAAAAGTTTGTTTTGGTACCATTCTAAACAACATGACTCTAAAACTAATCGTGCAGCATTGGTGTGACGGCCATCGTTTTGGTACCATTCCAAACAACATGACTCTAAAACTTTCTAATGGAAAATTGTTTAATAATTGAAGTTTTGGTACCATTCTAAACAACATGACTCTAAAACTTTCTAATGGAAAATTGTTTAATAATTGAAGTTTTGGTACCATTCTAAACAACATGACTCTAAAACCCAAGAATGAATTTATATATGAAGAGAAATGTTTTGGTACCATTCTAAACAACATGACTCTAAAACCTGTATGTATGACTTAAGCCACAAGTTCGGGTTTTGGTACCATTCTAAACAACATGACTCTAAAACTAATAGGTCCAATAACCATCATCGTGTTTAGTTTTGGTACCATTCTAAACAACATGACTCTAAAACTTATCCAATTTGGGCAACATTATCTATTGCGTTTTGGTACCATTCTAAACAACATGACTCTAAAACTCAGCGAAGACGATGCAAAACAAAGCAAAGGTTTTGGTACCATTCTAAACAACATGACTCTAAAACGATAATACAGATGGTGAACTAGATTCAGTAGTTTTGGTACCATTCTAAACAACATGACTCTAAAACTCCATTCGCTTTGCGTGCTAAAATTTCTTCGTTTTGGTACCATTCTAAACAACATGACTCTAAAACGGGCTTAATTTTATAAAATTTAACACACTAGTTTTGGTACCATTCTAAACAACATGACTCTAAAACAAGCGGCCAAATATTTTATTTTTTGATATTGTTTTGGTACCATTCTAAACAACATGACTCTAAAACATCGGTATGCGCCGTTCTTTAGTTAATGCTGTTTTGGTACCATTCTAAACAACATGACTCTAAAACAAAGCTATCGTCACAAAACCAAAATTGGAAGTTTTGGTACCATTCTAAACAACATGACTCTAAAACACCAATGTAGATTTAGCTAATCCAGCAAACGTTTTGGTACCATTCTAAACAACATGACTCTAAAACCTCGGAGAAGTATTTTTTCTCCATGATTCCGTATTCGCATCACTTATCCATAGCTAGATTTCAGTTTAGAAGGTCTGATTTTTTTCTTCACGTTTATTATACCAAACTTTCTCCTTCTTGGCGGAAAAACCCACCATTTTTCAATGGTGGTTTTTCTTTATTTAGTAGCTGTAACAGCGAGCCAGATTTCACTATACTTAGCTTCTGCTGGTCCTTGATATTGCGTAAACGAAATTTCTGGTGCTGCAACGACTTGGTAACCAGATGAAGGCAACCATTCAGAGAATATCCTTGCCCAGGTTTCTTGTAAAGTTTGTGGGAAAGGACCTTCATTTGGAAAAACCGCCCATGTATGAGCAGGTACGCTTAGTTGCTCCAAATCTTCATAGGTATTTTCTTGCAAAGTGGCAAAGCCAATCATGTGTGTCATTTCTCCACCTTCTGTTGTTCGTCCCTCTTGAAAGTCAAAAGAAGCATTTACTACTTGATGAGGATATATGTCATCAAATGTATGCATTTCCGCTCGTTGTTGTGGTGTAATGCGCTGTGCTAATTCCATGATTGCTTGATTTTCCCCTTGATACTGCAAGGGAACCTTCTGACTAACTCCGACTATTTGAAACGCTGGTTTTTCAATCAATTTAACATCCATTGATTGTCCTCCTTTAATATCAATATAGAAAGAGAATTTAGGGAACGTTTTTTGGATTTGTGTTTTCATTACTTCAGAAGGGGCTTGTCCTGACCAATCGCGAAAGGCTCTTGAGAATCCTTCAATACTTTGATAACCATATTTAAAAGCTACATCTGTCACTTTTTCACCAGCAAGTAATGCTAAATTTGCTTCCGCCAAACGTCTCTTTTTAATATATTCAGCCAGACTCATCCCCGCAATAAACGAAAAAGTTCGTTTAAAATGGTAAACAGAAATCCCTGTCTTTTTTGCCAATTCATCGAAGGATACTTCTTCCGTTAAATGTTCTTCAATATAATCCATTGCTTGATTTAAATTTGCGAGCATCCGTGTCCCTCTCTTTCTATTTGAAAGTTTACTAAAGACCAACAAGGATGACTTGATTATTTAGAGCCAACATTCGTCAAGTCGCTACTCTTGATTCATAGCGGCTTTTAAGGCCTGCGCTAAAGCACTTTCTTCTGGTTCGTCTGGTTGTGAATATTTTTTCATCAAACGACGTTCTTCATGTTTAGTCATTTTTTGTTTTCGTTCTTTTTTATCGGGAATTTTTTCAGTAATCGAACAGAATTTACATTTGAAAGAACGACCATTTTTTCCTTCTATGATAACCATTTTTTTATGGCATTGTGGGCAACGGTGATTGGATACTTTAGGATCTTTTCGCCGACGATAAGAACATTCTTGGTTTGTACAAACGTAAATCTTCCCATCTTTCGTATTTTTTTCCCGTAAGTTTGAGCCACAATCTGGACATTTTTTTTGCGTAATGGAAAAATCTTGATATTTTTTCTCGCTTTGTTTAATTTCACGGACTAATTTTTTCGTATCCTCTTCAATATCCTTTAAGAAAAGTTGACTCTTTTGTTGACCCGAAGCGATTGCTTCGAGCGACTTTTCCCATTTTTCCGTTAGTTCAGGTGTCACAAGTGATGGATTCACCAAGTCTAATAGTTGCTTTCCTTTGGCAGAGACACTTAAACCGCTATTGGTTCGTTCCATCAATTCTGATTTAATCAGTTTTTCAATGATTTCAGCTCGCGTTGCCGGTGTGCCTAAACTGTGTTTCTCCATTTTTCCTAACAACGTTCCTTCGGTTAATGGTTTTGGCGGCGACGTTAATTCTTTGTTAATGGTAAAGTTTGGCGCAACGGTCATGCCTTTTTGCCATTGGACAGTGGATAGCGGCTGTTCGGCTGTTGTTTTCCAACCAGCAACAACTACTTTATTTTGATGAAAGACAAATGTTTCTTTTCCAAAAGCGACTGTAACTTTTGTTTGTTTGGTTTGATTTGGCTCAGCAAACAAACCTAAGAATCGTTGAACAATCATTTGATAGATTTTTTGTTCATCATTGCTTAGTTTTTCATAACGAGGACGTTGTTCAGTTGGAATCAACCCATGGTGATCCGTGACTTTTGCATTTTGGAAAACTTTTTGTTGTTTAACAACGGCCCCATTTTTAAGGTAGCCTTTCACTTCTGGTGAAAAATCAGCAATAGCTTGAAGGCGCTCTTTCATCGTTCCTTTCATATCCGTCGTTAGATATTTGCTGTCAGTTCGAGGATAGGAAACAATTTTATGGGTTTCGTATAAACTTTGTACAAGAGACAACGTTTTCTTTGCAGAAAATTGGAATCGCTGGTTGGCTTCACGCTGGATTTCGGTTAAATCATACGGTAACGGCGCATTTTCTGTTTTAACTTTTTCTTGGATATCGGTAACTAAGCCCTTTTGTTTTGAGAGTTCTTTGACTAATTGTTCTGCTTCCTGCCGTTCTTTTAAAGCGTATGGATTTTTTTGGGTCATCTTTGCTTTTTCTGATTCAACAGTTAACGAGATAGTAAAATAAGTTTGAGGCTTAAATTGTTCAATCGTTTTTTCTTGTTGGCGTACCATTGCTAAAGTTGGTGTTTGAACACGACCTGCGGATAAGTTATCTTGATATTTCACTGTCAAGGCCCGTGTGACGTTTAGCCCAACTAACCAGTCAGCTTTTGCGCGCGCCAAGGCAGAGTAATACAAATTATCGTAGTCTTTCGCTGGGCGAATTTTCTTAAACCCGTCTTTAATGGCTTTGTCTGTTTGAGATGAAATCCATAAGCGTTTGACTGGTTTGTTAAAACGGACATATTCTAAAATCCAGCGGGCCACTAATTCACCTTCACGACCAGCATCAGTGGCAATCACGGCTTCAGAAACATCTTTACGATTAGCTAATTGTTTAATCGCTTTTAATTGATGTCCCGTTTTCGGTAACGGTTTAATCCCTAAATTCTTAGGAATCATCGGTAAAGTTTCCATTTGCCACGTTTGCCATTCTTTGTTTAAATCTTCTGGCATTTTTAGTCCTAAGAGATGGCCTAAAGCCCAGGTGACAATCACGTTGGGTCCTTCATAATAATTCTTATTTTTTTGATTTGCTCCTAAAACGCGGCTTAAATCTTTTGCTACGCTAGGTTTTTCAGCAATAATTAATTGTTTTGCAACCACTAGTTTCGCTCCTTTTTGAGTGCTATCTTTTCGTATTATACCAAATATTGGTTCGATTTTCTCTAAATTCCGAGAATAGAAAAAGAGTTTAAAGAAAATTCCCTGAGGTTTTTCTTTAAACTCATGCGTTTCAAATAACTTTCCGTTTGCAGAATTTTGTTTTGCCAAAATGATTGGATATTGTGGTAAACTCAGCTTTATTTTCAAAAGTAACTGCATGATGATTTTCTAGTAATGCTAAACCGAAGTATTGTTGTAAATCTTCATCGCATTCTTCACACCAGCGTTCTTCCCCATCATTCCAGAAAGCCGTTAAATAATTAGGCTTTGTGTTGACGTATGTATAATTCTGAGAAAGTTTTTGCCAAACTTCCACATAATATGTCTCTGCATCGGTCAAGTTATCGAAGGTTTTTTCTTGAACAATGTCCTCTTGCCAATCATCAAAAAACCACCAAGGTTCATTGTCGCCATACATTGTAATTACTTGATACATTGAACCGCTCCTTTTTTTGCTACTGTAGGTATCATAGTCACTTTCTGAAAAAGTTGCAAGGATTTGGTTTCGGACTGAGAAATTTTTGAAATTTATTTTATCCTGCCACTTCTAAAGAAACAATAAAATCTTCAATCATGCGACGATAACTTTCTTCTGGCGTGGCTTCTTCGCGTTGAAAATAACCTAAAAAACGTAAGGTAATATAACCATGGATTAAGCTACGTAATTCTCGACTTTTATGCAGTCGTTCTTCATTATTAAATGGATAAAAAGCTAAAAGTTGTAAGATAATTTGATTGGTTTCATGGATGCCTTCAATTAATTGTTGGTTTTGCGTTTTCGGCACACTGATAAGTAATTCATAGACTGCAGAATTTTCAAAAGCAAATTGTTGGTACGTTTCAGCATATATCCGAATTGCTTCTGCGCCACTCTTACCCACTAAGGCTCTTCGCAATGCATCATTTAATTCTTGAATTAACAAGTCCACTAGAGCATTTTTTACTTCAGCAATATTTTTAAAGTGATTATA
This sequence comes from Enterococcus sp. DIV1328a, assembly GCF_050536905.1. Lineage (NCBI taxonomy): Bacteria > Bacillati > Bacillota > Bacilli > Lactobacillales > Enterococcaceae > Enterococcus > Enterococcus sp. DIV1328a. The sequence goes on from NZ_CP172912.1 coordinate 1,743,568, forward strand.
GAGTGAAGGATACTTGATGCCTAAATCAACGGCTAAATTTTGAAAGGTTAATTGTTGAACGCCCAATTCTTCCGCTAGGTTGCGGGCACTTTCAAGGATTTTGGCTTTCGTTAAATTCCGTTTTTTTGCCATCTTTCTGACGCCTCCAATTCTTAAATTTTGGACAAGTATTAGTTTATCATATCTATTGACTCTTTTTAAACTATAAATTATAGTTTATAATAATAATTTGTAAACATCATTTTTGAAAGAAGGCTGTTTGGCATGCATATTACCAACCGTTCTCATTTGGCCGATCGTTATGGCAAACGAACCAGTGCAGAATTTTTATTACACGAACGTCCTATTTTATCTTTTCCTATTTCTTTAGCGGCCATTCCTAAAGAAGCCCGCTATTTATCCTGGGAATTAATTGATTATGACACGATTCCTCTAATCGGTTTCCCTTTTATTCATTGGTTAGCTGCCAATGTTCCTGTAACCAATGAGATTCCTGAAGACTTTAGTCGAACAGCACTCAAGCCTACCATTCAAGGAAAAAATAGTCTTGCTTCTCCTTTGGGGAAACAGATGATTCCAGCGCTTGCCACTGAAACGTTACCTGAGTTAACCGAACGTTATCTGGGGTTAAGTCCTCGCTCTGGTGTGCACACCTATACGTTATATGTATACGCTACAAAAAATCCACTAAATTTAAAAGAAGGCTTTTTTTCGAATGAATTGCATCAAGCATTGAATGATCAACGACTCGCCAAAGCCAAATTTGAATTTCTTTACTAGAAAGTGAGGAAATAGAATGTATGAATTAATTAAAAGTAAAATTTTCCGTCCAAGACAACCTTGGGAAAAAAATCTGCTTGTTTTATGGTTTGGCACATTTATGGCTGGTATTGGCTTTAGCTTAGTGATGCCATTTATGCCTCTTTATATCAACACATTAGGTACTTTTACCCACCAACAATTGAATTTTTGGAGCGGAATCACGTTCTCCTCCACTTTTTTAGTCACGACCATTGTTTCACCTTGGTGGGGCCGTTTAGCCGACCGAAAAGGACGCAAGTTAATGTTATTACGCGCTTCATTAGGGATGGCTATCGTCATTAGTTTAATGGGCGCAGTCACAAGTGTTTATCAATTGATTGGCTTACGCTTATTACAAGGTGTTTTTTCTGGTTATATCAGTAATGCGACTGCGTTAGTTGCTACAGGCACACCTAAGGAAAAAAGCGGTCAAGTGCTTGGTACTTTAGCCACTGGTTCTGTTACCGGCACGTTGCTTGGTCCTCTTTTGGGCGGTGTCACTGCTTCTATTTTCGGTTATCGGCCAACCTTTTTCATTACTGGTACGATTTTATTACTCGTTTTTGTTTTGAGTCTCGTCTTTGTCCATGAAGAGTTTGTGCCAATTGAAAAAAATCAAGCCGCATCTGGGAAACAAATTTTAAAAAAACTAGAACATCCCCACGTGATTCTTGGAATGTTTATTACGACATTAATCATTCAAGCTTCCAATAATTCAATTAGTCCCATCATCAGTTTATATATTCAACAATTGTTGGGTGGTCACGGAAATGTCACCTTAATTAGCGGAGTCATTGCTTCTATTCCAGGGATTGCAACGTTAATAGCCGCCCCTCGTTTCGGCCGGTTAGGCGATCGTATTGGCAGTGAACGCATCTTGACAATTGGCTTAATTTTAGCCATTTTCGTTTACCTACCAATGGCCTTTGTTCAAAATGTCTGGCAGCTTGCCATGCTTCGTTTCTTAGTTGGGATTTCCGATGCCTGTTTACTACCAGCTGTTCAAACGTTGATCACTCGTTATTCCCCAAGTGACGCTGCAGGTCGTATTTTCAGTTACAATCAATCTTTCCAAGCGACAGGAAATGTGATTGGTCCTATGATTGGTTCAAGCGTATCTGCCGCTTTCGGTTATCGTGGGGTCTTTATTTCCACTTCTTGTCTGGTTCTCATTAACCTTCTATGGGTTCGTCGAAGCACCGCCGAATTAAAAAAAGAGAAAAATGATGACTAAGTTATACACAGAAAAGTTATCCACAATTTGAATTTTTAATTTTTCTCTTTTTCTTATTTTAAAAAAAATAGGCATATAAAACAAAAAAGAAAAGCGGATATTTACTGGTTTTATGACCAGCATATCCGCTTTTCTTTTGGTTAACTCTGCGCTTTTTGTTTCACAACTCGTGAAACTTTTTAGACGTATTGTAGTTCTTTTTCATCTTGGTAGGCGCGATCAATTAAGCCGCCCCCTAAGCATTCCATTCCATCATAAAAAACAACAGCTTGACCTGGAGTGACTGCGCGGGCTGGTTCCTTAAACGTAACGGTTGCTTTTGTGCCATCTTCAGATAAGGAAACATGCACTGGAATATCTGCTTGACGATAACGGAATTTAGCCGTACAGTCAAACTCTTTTGGCATTGGTGTATCAACAGTAAAATGAACCTCACTGGCTTCTAAATGTGTTGCATATAGTTTTTCATGGTGAAATCCTTGTCCCACATATAATGTATTGGTGGTTAAATCTTTCCCAATTACAAACCAGGGTTCTTGTGTTTTACCGCCGCCACCAATTCCTAAGCCTTGGCGTTGACCGATAGTATAATACATCAGACCATCATGTTGTCCTTTGATTTCGCCATCTTCTGTCACCATGTTGCCTTTTTTAGCTGGTAAATAATTACTCAAAAATTCTTTGAAATTCTTTTCACCAATAAAACAAACGCCCGTTGAGTCTTTTTTCTTGGCTGTGGCTAATCCAGCACGTTCAGCAATTGCACGAACTTCTGATTTTTCCATACCACCCAATGGAAACATTGTTTTTGCCAATTGGGCTTGTGATAATTGGCTTAAAAAATAGGTTTGGTCTTTATTATTGTCAATTCCACGTAACATATGCACTACGCCATTTTCATCCGTTTCTACTTGCGCATAGTGGCCAGTTGCAACATAGTCAGCGCCTAGTTGCATAGCATAATCTAGGAATGCTTTAAATTTAATTTCTTTATTACACATGACATCTGGATTTGGTGTCCGTCCTAACCGATATTCTGCTAAAAAATATTCAAACACACGGTCCCAATATTCTTTTTCAAAATTGACCGAATAATACGGAATCCCAATTTGATCCGCTACTTTTGCGACATCTTTATAATCCTCAGTTGCGGTACAGACACCATTTTCGTCTGTATCGTCCCAATTTTTCATAAAGATTCCAATTACATCATAGCCTTGCTCTTTTAAAAGCAACGCTGTGACAGATGAATCGACACCGCCACTCATGCCTACCACGACACGCGTTTTGCTGTTATCTGCCATTTTATCACCATCATTTCAATTAGATTCTGAAATCATCCACGATTTGAAGGTCGTAACTTTTCAGTGCTTTTCATTATACTATTTTTTTGAAATAAGTAAAGCAAGCCGGGCGTATAATGAGAAAATACTGGGAACAAAGACACAGCCAACAAGCTGTTGCTTTCAAAGAAACAGAAAACCTGAAGGAACAAGCTACTTTCACTTGTTTCTTCAGGTTTCTCTAAGTTATTCTACTTTCTCTAATACACCACGGCTAATTAAGCCATCCATTAAGAAAAAGTATTTTTCTTTACTCATTTCATGTTGTTCATTCTTGAAAATATTCATTGGTTTTAAACCATTTGCCGTTGTAATGGACATTTTCAACTCTTTTAGATCAGCAGTGATCGTAATTTTCAATTTGAAGCCTTCATTTCTCTGAGGCGTTGGATCTAAGGAACGAATCAATTGAAAGTTCCCTGATTTTGTTTCAGTAAAGCCGTTATCTTTTAATGTATAGCGTTTTGCACTAGGATGTACTTTGTAAAAAACTGTTGAGCCTTCAACAGCAGCCGTTGTTGTAAATGCCATGGGTTCCACCTCATTATTTTCATTGTTATCTTCATTATAGCGAAAACCTGTAGCTGCCGCAATCAGATTATTTTTTCAATTGTTGAATCACTGCAACTAGTACTTCAGAAAAAGTCGCAATTTCTTCTGGTGTGTTCCCGTAGCCAAAACTAATCCTGATTGATTCTTTAATAGCTGAGGAATTTTCTCCATACATCGCTGTCAACACGTGCGAAGGATCCACAGTTCCCGCTGTACAAGCCGAGCCTGTTGAAATCGCAATACCTCTTAAGTCCAAATGCATTAAGAGTAAATCACTGGGAATTCCTTTTAAATGAAGATTTAAGACATGCGCTAAACGATTGGTTGGTTCACCATTAATTGAAAAATCAATATTGGCTTCTTCTAACGCTTTTAAAATAATCGTTTGAAAACTTTGATAGGCTGTTTTTCTTGCTTGCTTTTCTGCAGAAGTTAGTAATGAAACGGCAGTACCCATGCCAATAATTCCAGCTAAGTTTTCCGTGCCCGCACGTCGTTTTTCTTCTTGTTCCCCACCATGTAAAAGAGGTGGTAATTGGATTGCATCGCTTTTAAATAAAAAACCTACGCCTTTTGGACCATTGATTTTATGAGCGGAAATACTTAATAAGTCGATCCCTAATTCATGAGGTAAAATGACTTCACTTCCATAAGCTTGGACGGCATCTGTATGAAAAATCGCCGAATGATTTTTAAGAATTGCACCAACTTCAGCAATCGGTAATCGATTTCCAATTTCATTATTGCCATACATCATTGAAACCAAGATCGTTTCTTCGCGTAAAGACTTTTTGAATTGATCCATTGAAATCTGACCATTTTCATTCACAGGTAAGTAAGTCACTTCAAAGCCTAACGTTTCTAAGTATTCCATCGTTCGTAACACAGCGGGATGTTCAATTGCCGTAGTAATAATATGTTTTCCTTCCTTTTGACGAGAAAAAGCAACTGCCAAGATGGCTGTGTTATCCCCTTCTGTGCCACCACTATTAAAAATAATTTCGTGGGGTTTGGCTTGTAAGCTCTCGGCAATCGTTTGACGCACTTCTTCCAGAAGACCGTGTGCCTTTCGTCCAAACTGATGAATACTTGATGGATTGCCAAAAGTCGTTTGCATATTTTCAGTCATCGCTTGAATGACCGTTGGATGAAGCGGCGTTGTTGCCGCATGATCTAAATAAATGGGTTCCAAATGACTCGTCCCTTTCCTTATGTTCTGGCGTTATTCTAGCATAAAAAGCTTAAAACACAAAATCAGAATACTTTCTCTTCTATTTATAAAAGAGATAAGAAAAATAGGCCCAACACTATTAAAGTTGTTAGACCTATTTTTAGTTTAAGGAATCACTTATTCTCCTTTTGGTTCTAAACGGAATAATGGACTCATTGGTTTATTTTCATGAATACGAAGTAACGCTTCCCCCATTAACTCAGCGCAAGAAATAATATTCAAGGTTGCTGGTTGGCGGTCTGCTGTCGTATAAACAGAGTCAGTAATACTAATTTCCTTAATTGGCGCATTTTCTAAGGTTGCTTTTGCGCCTTCTGATAACAAACCATGCGAGGCGCAAGCATACACTTCTTGCGCACCATTTTTCATTAAAACTTCCGCCGCTGTGGCTAACGTTTGACCAGTATTCAAAATGTCATCAACAAGAATACATTTTTTCCCAGCGACATTCCCAATAACGTAACCTTCTTGACGCACCCCATCAATCTCTTCATGGTCGACAATTGCTAAGGTCGCATCTAAGTACTCCGATAAACTACGTGCGCGTTGAACGCCACTGTTTTTAGGCGAAACAATCACAATTTCTTCCCCTACTAATGCTTGTTGACGATAATAATGAGCAAACAAAGGCATTGTAAATAAATTATCTACTGGGATATCAAAAAATCCTTGGACTTGAACAGTATGCAAGTCTAATGTTAACAAACGTGTTGCGCCTGCCTCTACCAACATATTAGCAACTAATTTCGCAGTAATGGGTTCTCTTGGTTTCGCTGTGCGGTCTTGGCGAGCATAACCATAGTAAGGCAAAATAACATTAATTGTTTTTGCGCTAGCACGTTTTAATGCATCAATTAAAATAAGCAATTCCATCAAATGATCATTTACAGGAGCATTCGTTGCTTGGATGATGTAGACATGATCGCCACGAATACTTTCTTCAATATTAATTTGAATTTCGCCATCACTAAATTGGCGCACGGTGCTTTTTCCTAATTCTGTTCCTACTGATGCTGCGATTTTTTCAGCAAGTGGTCGATTTGCATTTAAACTGAAGATGCGTAAGGTGTCATCTTGATAGTTTTCGGTCATGATATCCTCCGTCAATATAAAATAATAGTCGTTTTCATTCATATTCTACCATTTTTTGTTATAAAAATCATGGGATCCTCCTTAATTTATTGAAAGAAACGGTTTTCTTTGTGAAAAAAGCGCTTGTATTTAGGTGCACCTAAAAATTATTTGCATTTTCTTAAACTATCCCTTATACTGATTTTAAGGCAAACCTAAAAAGGAGGAATTTCATGAGAAAAAGCTTTAACTTAGCTGTTCAAGCGTTAACCGTTCAATATCAAGGACGGACCGCTTTAAATAATATCCACGTTACTATTCCTTCCGGTAAAATTACTGGAATTATCGGACCAAATGGTGCTGGAAAGTCAACATTTATTAAAGGGTTATTAGGCTTGATTAAAACAAAGGAACGTGATGTTTTGTTAAATAATCAAGCGATTGACCAACAAAAAACAACCATTGCCTATGTAGAACAACGTAGCGCCTTGGATCTTAGTTTCCCAATTAGCGTTTTTGAAACGGTCTTGCTAGGAACCTATCCAAACTTGGGACTATTAAAACGCCCAGGAAAGAAAGAAAAGCAAGCAGCCATGGCTGCATTAAAAATGGTGCAATTAGAAGACTATGCGCAACGCCAGATTGGCGAACTTTCTGGTGGCCAATTACAACGTGTGTTTATCGCCCGTGTTTTGGCCCAAGGTGCTGAGGTGATTTTTTTAGATGAACCTTTCGTCGGCATTGATATGTCTAGTGAAAAAGTGATTATGGATATTCTCAAATCATTAAAAAATCAAGGTAAAATGATTATCATTGTTCACCATGATTTGCACAAAGTGTCCCACTATTTTGATGAATTAATCGTTTTGAAAAACCGGCTAATTGCTGCGGGTCCTGTTGAACAAACGTTTACTGCAGAAACGCTCCAAGAAGCATACGGTGATTTGTTAGGTGATTTATTAATACAGGGGGTTGCAAAATGATTGCTGCATTTATTGATGGTTTATTCCGTTATCAATTTTTACAAAATGCCCTTTTGACGTCTGTAATTGTCGGACTCATTTCAGGGGTAATTGGTTCATTCATTATTTTACGTGGGATGTCTTTGATGGGTGATGCGATTTCCCATGCCGTTTTACCAGGGGTCGCTGTTTCTTATATGTTTGGTTTCAATTATATTTTTGGCGCTTCTATTTTTGGCTTACTAGCTGCATTATCGATCGGCTTTATTACCCAAAAAAGTCCACTAAAAAATGATACTGCCATTGGTGTTGTCTTTAGTTCTTTTTTTGCTTTAGGGATTATTTTTATCTCTTTTGCAAAAAGTTCCACCGATTTATATCATATTCTGTTTGGAAATGTATTAGCGGTCGCAGATACCGATATTTTAATTACTTGTGTCGTCGGCGTGATTGTTTTGATTTTTGTGGCATTGTTTTATAAAGAGTTGCAACTCACTTCTTTTGATCCCACAATGGCTCAGGCCTATGGTTTAAATATTCAATTTTTCCACTATGCATTGATGTTTTTACTAACATTAGTCGCTGTTTCTTCTTTGCAAACCGTCGGAACTATTTTAGTCATTGCCATGCTGATTACGCCAGCGGCAACAGCTTATCTATTAACAAATCACTTACCGACAATGATTGGCTTAGCCTCTACTTTTGGGATTTTAAGTTCAGTGATTGGCCTATTCTTTAGTTATTCTTATAACTTAGCTTCTGGTGCGACGATTGTTTTAACCGCCGCCTTATTCTTTTTATTGGCTTTCTTTTTCTCACCAAAGAAAGGCCTAGTATTTGTAAACCGTGAGAAAGAAATGGAGGAATCAACGAATGAAAAAATTTAGTTTATTTTTTTTAACACTTTTAGCAGGGTTAACGTTAGCTGCTTGCGGGAATCAAGCCGCTGAAAAGAAAGAAAAATTAGCAATTGTGACAACGAACTCGATCTTATCCGATTTAGTGAAAAATGTTGGGGAAGACAAAATTGAGCTGCATAGTATTGTGCCAATTGGGACAGACCCTCACGAATATGAACCGTTACCAGAAGACATTGCGAAAGCTTCTGAAGCGGACATTTTATTCTTTAACGGCTTGAACTTAGAAACAGGCGGAAATGGCTGGTTTAACAAATTAATGAAAACGGCCAAAAAAGTTGAGAATAAAGATTACTTTTCTACAAGCAAAAATGTTACGCCACAATATTTAACAAGTGCCGGTCAAGAACAAACAGAAGATCCGCATGCTTGGTTAGACATTGAAAATGGCATTAAATATGTAGAAAACATTCGTGACGTGTTAGTAGAAAAAGATCCAAAAAATAAAGATTTCTATACAGAAAACGCGAAAAATTATACCGAAAAACTTAGCAAACTACATGAGGAAGCCAAAGCTAAATTTGCTGATATTCCTGATGATAAAAAATTATTAGTTACAAGTGAAGGTGCCTTTAAATATTTCTCCAAAGCTTATGATTTAAATGCCGCTTATATTTGGGAAATTAACACAGAAAGTCAAGGAACACCTGAACAAATGACCACGATTATTGATACCATTAAGAAATCAAAAGCACCTGTGTTATTTGTTGAAACCAGTGTCGATAAACGTAGTATGGAACGGGTCTCAAAAGAAGTGAAACGACCAATTTACGATACACTTTTCACAGACTCTCTTGCCAAAGAAGGAACAGAAGGCGATACGTACTACAGCATGATGAACTGGAATTTAACAAAAATCCATGATGGCTTAATGAGTAAATAAATAATAAAGAAGAAAGAACCAAGTTGACTCCCCCTCAACTTGGTTCTTTCTTCTTTATTTAACTAATTCCTCAATATCAATTACTCGATCCACAATTTCCTCATAAAAATCTGCTTCATGGGAAACCAGAAAAACCGTTCCTGGGTAAACGTGAATTGCTTCTTGTAAACTTTTTTTGGCCGCTTCATCAATATGATTGGTTGGCTCATCTAAAAATAACAAATTACTTGTTTGCATCATTAGTTCCGCTAGTTTTACTTTTGTTTGCTCACCACCACTTAACAGGGCTAACGACTGCATTGCTAGCTTATCTGGTAAACCTGCCCTAGCCAAATGACTTCTTCGCTCTTTAATCGTTGTATCTGGAAAACGATCTGATAAATAGTCTAGCGGCGTTAACTGCTCATTAGGCCACGCTAAGTCTTGGGTAAAATAAGCAATTTTTGTATTCAACGGATAATGAAATTCTCCATCTAATGAAGGAATCACTTTCGTCAACGTTTTAATTAATGTTGATTTGCCAATCCCATTAAAGCCTTTCAATACGACTTTTTCACCGACATGAACCATTAAATCTAACGGTTCTAACAAAGGTTCCCGATAGCCGACAACTAACTTCTGAGTCGTTAGTGCTTGCGTTGCAACTAACCCTTGATAAGGAAATTCAATCGCCGGCTTAGTCAAGGAACCAGGCGGAGTCAATCGTTCCAACCGGTCCAATTGTTTTTGTCGACTTTTAGCCATCGTTGCTCGATTTCCAGCTTTGTATTTACGAATATAGGCTTCCATTTTTTCAATTTTTTCTTGTTGGGCCTGATACTGTTTCAAATAGGTTTGCTTATTCTGCTCTTTTTGTGCAAAAGATTTTTCTACATTTCCAGTATATTTGGTTAATTTGCCAAACTCAATATCTGCGATGCAATTCGTCACTTCATTTAAAAATTGATAATCATGGGAGACTAATAGAAAGCTTCCTTCAAAATTATTCAGATAGCGAACAAGCCATTGAATATGTGTATCATCTAAATAGTTGGTGGGTTCATCTAAAAGTAACACATCAGGGGCCTCTAACAATAATTTTGCTAAAATCACTTTTGAACGTTGACCACCGCTTAGCTCCCCTAACTTTTTATCCAAACCAATTGCTTGTAGTCCTAACCCATTGGCTAAATCCTGAATAATCGTGTCGATTTGGTAAAAATTACTTTCATCTAAATCTGTTTGTAATTTGCCTGCTTGTTCTAAAAGTTTTTCCGAAGCCGTTTGACTGTATTCTTCATAAAGCTTTGTCAGTTTCGCTTCTTTATCAAAAAGTTCTTGAAAGGCTTGTTTCAAAAAATCAACCATCGTTAGTGATTGTTCTACAGAAACATGCTGATCCAAGTACCCAATCTTGCAATTTTTTTGCCACTGAATCGTTCCTTCGTCTGGCAATACTTCCCCCGTTAAAATTTTAATTAAGGTGGATTTGCCGACACCATTTTGGCCAGTTAAGCCTAAATGATCCCCTTTATTCACTTGCAATGAAGCCTCTTCATACAAGACCTTTTCGCCAAATCGATGCGTTAAATGTTCAATAGTTAAAATACTCATTTTCGTCACTTCTTTCTTGTTAACTGATTATTTTGGGACAACAAAAAAAGAACCACGTCTGCACGTCGTCCATCCTGACAGAAATCCCGACAACCGCTTGTACGTACACTCAAATAAGACTAGCTTTTCTAGTCAAAAAATGTCCTATCAAGCGATGAAGAAATTAATTGCTCGGCTCCACAACAGTGCTTCATCTGTTCTTAAACTATCGGGAGCTACTTTTCTTGTTAATTTATCAGTTAAAACAAAAAACATGTGAATCACCTTTCTTATGCTTGTATTCTACCATAGAATGACAAGAAAGCAAGCCACGTTGGTTTATAACGAAAGGAGCCCACAAACCATCATTTTGTCGGCTCCCTATCCCTATTATTCTGATAAATAGTTTAATGCATAGCGTACGTGGTACTCTGCTGCTAAAAGTAAGGCACGTTCATCAATATCAAATTGTTCATGATGGTGTCCAAAATGAGTAGCAGGATTTTCAGGGTTTCGTGAACCGACCCGTCCATAGATACCAGGAATTACCGCTAAGTAATCAGCAAAATCATCCGCCCCTAAACTTTTAGGATGATCGGTCACAACATTTTCAAAACCAACAATTTCACTGGCTACCTGCTGTGCACGGTTGGTTGCTTGTTCTTCATTAATTAATGGATTCGCTGCTGCATAAACAGAAAAATCAGCAATTTCTGTGCGATGAGACTGGGCAATTTCATGGGCAATTTCTTCGACTCGTTGTAAAACAAATTGGCGCGTTTCCTGACTAAATGTTCGAACAGTACCTTCAATGGTTGCCTGGTTTGCTACAATATTATAGCGTGTTCCTGCTTGTAAAACGCCAATTCCTACTACGACAGAATCTAAAGGATCAATCTCGCGAGCTACAATTTTTTGTAATTCCACAACGATACTGGCCGCTGCTAAAACAGCATCCCGGCCATTCTGTGGTTGGGCGACGTGACTACTTTGACCACTGACTTCAATTTTAAAAATATCACAAGAGGCGTTGGTGGCGCCTTTGGTAGCGACTAATTTTCCGACCGGCACACTAGAATCTAAATGAATCCCAAACACTTGGTCGATTGCTTCTAAATAATTTCCTTCCACAAATTGTCGCGCGCCTGCACCAATTTCTTCAGCGGGCTGAAAGGCCAGTTTAATCGTTCCTGAAAAGGTATCCTGATGTTTTTTGAGCACTTTAGCTGCACCTAGCAATGCTGCCGCATGACCATCGTGTCCACAAGCATGATTGAGTCCTGGATTTTTAGAAGCATAGGCAGTACCTGTTGCATCTGGCAATTCCAACGCATCAATATCTGCACGTAACAAAATCGTTTTGCCAGCGCCAAGACCTCCTTCAATGGTTGCTAAAACACCCGTTTCCCCTACTTCTACAAAAGGAATAGCTAAGGCTAGTAGTTCTTCTTTAATTCGCTTAATCGTTTCATATTCTTTTAAACTTGCTTCAGGGTATTGATGAAAATGACGTCTTAAATGGATTATCCATTCCTTTTCTGTAGCAATAGCTTCTTGGATTGTTTGAATCGTTGTTGTACTCATTATAAATGCCTCCTTTATTTTTTACCAAATGTTTCCCAGGCTGGAACATTGGCGCCTTTTGATGTTTCTGCAATGACCTTTTTCGTTTCTTCTTGTTGATATTCTTCTACAACTTTTTGATAAAGTTTATTCTCTTGATCTTCTTCTCTGGCCACGACAATGTTCACATAAGGTTTCGCTTTTTCGTTTACAGGTTCTAAGAAAATTGCATCTTTATCTGGTGTATACCCAGCATCGACAGCCATGCCGCTATTGATCACTGAAGCATCGACATCTTGTAAAGCACGCGCTGTTTGCGTAGCATCTAATTCAGTTATTTTCAATTGGCGTTTATTTTCAGTAATATCACTGACAGTCGGTAGTTGCTGTTTCGCAGGATCAACTTTTATCAGTCCTGCAGTTTGTAATAAAATTAACGCCCGCCCACCATTCGTTGGGTCATTAGGAATAGCAATTTCTCCGCCGTCTTTAATTTTCGTGATATCTTTCAATTTATTAGCGTAAATTCCCAATGGTGCATTGACTGTATTGCCAATTGATACTAATTTCGTCCCATGTTCTTTATTGTAATTGTCTAAAAAGATTTGATGCTGAAAGGCATTTAAATCAATTTCTTTTTCTGCTAATGCTGCGTTTGGTTGCGTATAGTCTGTAAATTCTACCAATTGTAGATCAATATTTTTCTTTTTCAAACGCTCTTTGACCGATTCCCATTCATCGTTTTTTGTTCCTACAACGCCTAGTTTAACAGTTTCTGTCTTAGTATCCTTCGCAGTCCCCGATGCACAACCTGCAATCGTAAAAGCTAATACCCCAATAAGTCCAATTAATTTACTAAATTTTTTCATTTGTCATTTCTCCTTTTTCTAATGTGATGTTTTTTTGATTAATTGATTACTAATGGCTTGACTGATAAATACCATAATTAAAATAATTAACGTGGCCATAAATGTCACATCGGTTTGAAAGCGATTGTAGCCTCGAGTAATCGCTAAGTTGCCCAGACCACCAGCCCCAATCGCTCCTGCCATGGCTGTTAATCCAATTAAATTAATAATTGTCACCGCTGAAACACGAATAATACTTGGTAACCCTTCAATTAGATAAACCCGAAAAATAATCCCTAAGGGACTCGTCCCCATAGCTTCTGCCGCTTCGATAACGCCAGGATCCACTTCTAATAACGCATTTTCAATTTGGCGCGCGAAGAACGGGATTACGCCAATAACTAATGGGACTAACGCTGCGGTTGTACCAATTGTCGTTCCTGCCAAAATTCGTGTTAATGGTTGAATCAGTGCGAGCATAATGATGAAAGGAATAGAGCGGCAAACATTAATAATTTTTTCTAAGACACTATACAGGGGTGGATTTTTCAAAACACCACTGGGGCCAGTACTGACAAGCACGACACCCAACAAGACTCCTAACACACCAGCAATCAAGGCTGTCCAAAAAACCATGTATACTGTTTCCCATGTACTTTGAAGAAACTCTTGTTTTAATTGGACAACATTCGGAAAATATTTCTCAAATAATTGATACATTCTCAGTTCACTCCTTTTTTAAATCACCTGTAAATTCTGCTTTTTCTTCGTTTGCTGATAGGTTTTCAAAACATTGGTTCGCACGCCTTGTTTCGCTAAATAAGTAAGGGCTTGTTGACGCTGGGCCTCATCACCAGAAAGCACCACAATTAAATGGCCAATAGGAACATTTTGAACAATTTCGACATTGCCGTAAAGGATATTCGTATACACCTGATATTGGCTATACAATTGTGCAATTAATGGCTCGTTCGTTTGATCTCCCACATAAGAAAACTCAATTAATTCTTGATTTTTATCTAAGTCAGCTAATTTAGGATGTTCAAGAATCGTGGTTAATGCTTGATCAATATGAGTTGCTGTCCGAATAAAATCTTTGGTTAAAGGTTGTTGGGGTTGACTAAAAATCGAAACAATATCGTTTGATTCGACAACGCAGCCATTTTCCATCACCGCGACTTTATTACAAATTTCTTTAACCACTTGCATTTCATGGGTGATTAAGACAATCGTCAAGTTCAGTTCTTGATTTAACTTTTTTAACAAAGCTAAAATCTGTCCCGTTGTTTTTGGATCTAACGCACTCGTCGCTTCATCACAAAGTAAAATTTCAGGATCATTTGCTAAAGCGCGGGCAATCGCAACCCGCTGTTTTTGCCCTCCTGATAGTTGACTGGGGTAAGCGTCCCGTTTTTCACTTAGTCCAACTAGCTCTAATAAATGGCTGATTTTTTGACGCCGTTCACTTTTACTTAGCCCAGAATATTTTAATGAAAAATCGATATTACTAAATATGGTCCGCTCTTTCATCAAATTAAAATGTTGAAAAATCATTCCAATCTTTTTTCGTTGTTGTCGTAATTCCTTTTTAGAAAAAGTTAAAATATTTTCTTTGTTAATAATAACGGTGCCCGCTGTTGGTCGTTGCAATAAATTAATTACCCGTACTAACGTACTTTTTCCAGCACCGGAATAACCAACGATTCCGTAGATATCCCCTTTATCAATTGTCAAAGAAACATCTTGGACAGCCTGAATTTCTTGTTTTTTTTGTTGAAATGTCACACTGATATTTTTTAGTTCAATCATTCTTTATCCCCCTTCATTCTTACCAACCTGCATTTTTTTCATAAAAAAGAAAAAAGCATCCTCAACGACACAACTCGAGTTGTATCGTTGAGGACGCTTTTTTGCGTGTTACCACCTCATGTTCAGAATTTGCTCACACAAATTCCCTTTTCAAGTACGGAACAATATGTTCGATACCCTAGCTCGATAACGGGAGCCCCCGTCGCCGCCTTGTGTTTAACACTCGGAGCGCTTGCTCAATAGCCATTTTCCAAAACGTCTTTGTCACCTATTCTCAGCTACCTAGGCTCTCTGTTAGACAAATCAAGTCTTGTACTTACTATATCACTGCTTTTTTATTTCTATTCATTCTAAACTGATTTTCGTTTATTTTCAAAATCAAACAGACTAGAGTTCCTACCCCTTCAAGCATCGAGTAATCGCAGATAATAGCTGCTCTCTCTCTTTGCATCAGTCGTAGTGCCCAACAGGATTTGACTGTGGCGAGAATCGTAGGAACACTTTCGTGCAAATGACACAACTTACCCTTCGGTCACCTTGTACTGTTCATCACTTACAAAGGCCATCCTGCGTCGAGTAATCGCAGACAGCATCTACTCTGTCGCTTCGCGCCAGTCGTAGTGATTCACAGCAAAAAGCCCTTCACTAGCATTTTGCTAGTAAAGGGCGAATAATTCGCGGTACCACCTTTTTTCGAAATATAACTGATTCTTTATATCTCATCTCTTATCCAAGTCTTTATTAACTTGGTGCACATGGTAACGGGTGCTTAGCCGAAATTGCTTACTTATCAGCAATTTATTCTCAGAGGCCATCTTCAACTTTTCTGAACCTTGTCCCTTTTCACCAATCAGGACTCTCTTTTGAAGGTCATCAAAATTTACTCTTCTCTTCAACGAATGAATAGTTATCTGTGATGTTGATTTACACTTTACTAGAGAAAAAAGAGATTGTCAACAGTTTTTCTTAGAAAAAAATCATTTTTCTTTTTTTACGAAAGAGCAATTGACAAACTTTCGTCTATACGTTATTCTATTTCTTGTGCACGAGATTTGTACGATTTTTCAAAAGGAACTTTGACGATTACTCGTCGCAGTGTAGCCTTTGAAAATGAACTCTATGGGTTTCACTTCGTTGCAATCCTCGAGTTAGTTTAGCCTTTGAAAGTGCCGCCTTAGCTCAGTTGGTAGAGCACCACCATGGTAAGGTGGGGGTCGCCGGTTCAAGCCCGGCAGGTGGCTTTTTGGTAAAATCCCAACTCTTTAATAAAGAGTTGGGATTTTTTTGTTTTGCCTACCCTTAGTGTTCTGTCAAGATGAGAAAATAACAAAAGCAATTTCTTCATTCCACTCGTTATGGTATATTTTAATTGTTAAATAATTATTGGAGTGGAGTACAATGATGAAACAATTACCTACAGAATCAAAAAAATTTGATTTAAAGAATTGGTGTATTGAAAATAAAGCCTATCTTCTATTGATCATTTTAATTTATCAAGTGGCAGTTTTATCCATCGGCATTATCAATTTCCCTTACTTAGATGATAATGCTCGCCAAGTCGCTGGAATGACAGATTTTGGTACGACTTACGCACGTTGGGGCAGTGAATTTCTCTCATGGTTTGTTCAAGGAAGTCGTCATTTGACAGATCTGGGCTTGACCACACCGATTCTAACAGGTCTTATCTTATCTCTCACAAGCATACTGGCAATTTATATCATCAATGACCAAAAAATTAGCTGGGGTTCCTCTTTAGTAGCTACTTTAATTGGCCTCAATCCTTGGTTCCTCCAATGTCTTAGTTTCAGGTTTGATAGTCCCTATATGGCATTGAGTATTTTTTGTTCGTTTCTTCCTTTTTATTGGTGGCAGCGTAATTCTTTTACGTTTTTCTTGGTTTCTGTCTTTTCACTGTTTGTTATGTTTAATACTTACCAAGCCTCGTCAGGAATTTATATAGTTATCGTCTTATTCCTTACTTTCAAGCAGTTACTTGCTGGAGAAAATTTCATTGCTCTTTGTAAAAAAGTCGCACTTGCTGCTATCGCTTATCTACTTTCTATAGTCAGCTACCTTATCGAGTTAAAATTTGTACCTTCCGCAACAAACAACATTGGGGGCAGTCAGGCCTTACCAAGTTTCCACGATATTCCCAGTGTGGCTTATCAAAATAGTTACCATTATTTTTCAGAGCTATTGAACCAGAGTAATCGTTTATGGCTTTTATTACTGCTCCTACTGCTTGTTTTATTTTTTATTAGTCATCTATCAAATAGCAAAATCAACTTAGGCTTAAGTTTCCTTTATTGTATCTTGTATTTAGGACTTGCTTCTCTCTTAAGTTTTGGTATTTTTATTGTCTATTCAAGAAATATCGCAGGTGATGCGCCTCGCTATATTTACGGATTTGCTGTTTTCGTTACAATCAGCATGTTAAGTTTATTTAACAATCGACAAGTGAAAGCAATTTATCTAACTTCGTTACTTGTGGCCAGCTTGTTATCTTATTATATTTTATCGTTTGTTTTGGTTTATTCTTCCACATTAAACTATCAAAAAGAAGCATTCAATCGCCAAGCAGCTGTTTTAACAGATGATTTAAAAAATGTTGTAACAAACGAACGAAAAAAAGTTTATTTAAATACGTTTTTCAAAAATTCAACTGTTTATGCTAATACAAGTCGAAACTACCCAATTCTTTCAAAAATCGTGCCACCAAATGACGGTCTATACTTCCCTAATTACGTTTGGTTCAATACTTCATCGAATTTAGGAGTAGAGATGGCACCACTGAAAGATACGGATATGTCTAAAAATCAAAAAGTAGTAAGTAATCACTTTTATGACATTTATACAAACAACAAAGAAATATTTGTGTTTATGAAATAATTTGTTCCATCCAAAAACACTTCTTTTGCAATAAACGTGACTGTATGGTTTGATTAAGATGGATTAAGTATTCTTTTCGGGTACATTTATTACTTCCTGAAACTTGTTTCTTTCCCATTTTTCTTATGAAGTAACAAAATTTTTGAGAAAAAACAGCTCGTTTTCTATGTTATGATAGAGAAGTGAAAATCACCAGAAAGGTTGTTGCGGACTATGAGAACTCGTCAGAAAAAATTATTTTTATTTTCAATGATTTTATGGTTAGTTGAATTTTTAATTACACGGATTTCTGATTCTTTTCCAGGAGCAACGCCATTGTTCGTTGTGATTTGCTTGATTCAAGGAATTCTTTTTACTTATTTCTGTCTTGCTTTTTTCTATTATCCGCAATAATCAGTCAAGAAAAGCAATTAGAGCAGATTCAGCAAATTTCTGAAACTGAAAAAATGGCACGTCCTCGCTTTTAGGACGTGCCATTTTTTAAAGCATTATTTGTGTAAATGCCGTTCGTATCGCCTGTTGAACATTTTGAACAGCATCGATTTGATGGCCTTTTGCTTCAGTCAATTCTTTTTCAATATATTCAGGATAATAGGTTGCCAAATAACCCCAGATCCAGATAGTTGAATCTGAAATAACCGTCTCTGCTAATGGATACAAATAGGCAAGATGCAACCGAATTTCTTCTTCCAAATGCTGCAGCATAATTGGATCATCATTTTCTAAGTGATTCCTAAGTTCAGTACAAATTTCGGAATAGATCGGCGTATTTAACGGTCCAGTTTTTCCTTCTAGTAAGACTGTCTGAGGCTGATTGTCATACCAAAGAAAAGTCAGTGGTTCTGAAAATTGCAACAGTGCTAATTCTTCAATGAACCATTCCCGAGCAAAATAACTAAGTGCTTGGTTCATAACTAAATCTTTTGCGACTTCCACAAATACTGGTTTAGGCAAATATAAACTGGTTTTAATGTTCGCTAATTGTTGATAAACGGGCAATTGATCGCTTACTAACAAGTTCCTTTTAATTGCTTGAATTTGCTGCGTTTCTAATTGTTGATACGCCTCTTCCACTTGCATTAATTGCTGTTCTAACGTTTTTTGTTGTGCTAGCGTTATTTTTTTAGTTTGAAGTAATTGCTTCAATAAAATATACCCTTCAATAAAGCGACGACTTTGACTATAAATTTGCATATAAATTGCCGCTGTTTCAAGGTTCTCAAAATAAGACTCTTGGAACGCTTCTGCCAATGCTAGTGCTTCGTCAGCTTCACCCATTTCCAACAATAATTGGACAATTTTTTGGTTTACTGGCGGCGTTTGTTGTAGCTGATAGGCTTGTTGAAAATTTTCTAAAGCGGCGATCTGATTATGTTCTACAAGTGCTTCTTCTCCTTGTGCAATAAAACGTTCATAGTTTTTTGGAAATTCATGAATGGTACTCATATCTAACCTCCTTTATTTCTTATTTAAAGCAGATGAGCCTGGGACAAAAATCACTTTGGATTTTTGCTCCAGGCTCAAAACCTGATAACCGGCGGGAACAGAACCAACACTACGCGTTGCTCGGAGCTAAACGGTTCTGTCCCGACCTCGATTTTAACTATTCAAACGGACTTTTTTAGTAAAGATTACGAATAATAATTGCCGTTTCTAGGTCGCCCTCAGCGTTCATCTTCTCCGCCTTTTCTTCTAAACTATACCCAGCAAAACTTTCGTTTGTTAAAACATCTGCTACTGTAAATTTAGCAACTTTTTCAATACTGACCGCATCTGGGGCTACTTCTTGCACGCTATCCCAGCCTGTATCAATAAAGACCTTTGTATCTTCTGTAATCGCTTCGTTTGCTTCTAACGCCTGCATAATTTCTTTTAACTGTGCATACGTCATAACCTCGACTTGATTTTCCATTTAAACGCCTCACTTCGTCCATTCCTTTTAAGGATTAGGTTTTAATTTTAGACTTTTTCTTTAATTGTTTTTAATGCGTGATATAAGGCATATTTCATTGGTTTGGCTTTCCATTGGAAATTGCCCATTAATTCTTCGACATGACCGCCAAAGGATTGTTTGAATTTAAGAACCCCATCACTTCCATCAAAGACACCGTCAACGCCATAAAAATTATATTTGGGAATGTTATTTTCTACTGTGTAAGTTAACATTTTATGTTGAATTAAATACGGTGCATAGTATTGTTTATATTTTTCATACGTACCACTAAACAAGTAAACCACTTCTTGTGGATGAACAATGAATAAGGCGCCTGCTAAAATTTCAGGTTCATCTGATGTTTTCATTTCTTTAGCTTCGTCAATCCGTTTGCGCACGGTACGAACTTCATCTTCGAATTCACGTTTCTGGTTATTTTTTTTACGGCTTTTAGGATTGGCAATTAACGCTTCATTGACTTCGTTGAGCGTCTCTTGTAATTTGCGTAATTTCTCATGAAGATTTTCTAAATAAGTAGCAAAGTTTAGTTCCGCCACCATAAATTTCGCTCGTTCACCAAACTCTTCATAAACAGCTTGGTAATAAGCTAAATCCTTATCTTCAAAATTACGCCGTGCACTTGTTTCTTCCGTTAATTTCTTAAAGAGAGGTAACTCTTCGTAACGAAGTTCTCGGGTTGTTACTCCATATTCCCATGTTTTCTTGATGTCATATTTAGCATCTTTTCCATAAGATTTCCAAAGCTCTTCTTCTGTTAATCCAGCCATATCTTTGACAAACAGCCAACGTGGCGCGCCATCAAAATTGTGCACATCAAATCCTTGGTGTTCAAAACCAATTGATGTGAAATAGTCAAATGTTTCTTGATTGACCTTTTCAACTTCACCGCCATTAAAATCACGTAAACAAATTTGTTTATTTGGAGTAAAGGTTAAATAAAGGCCATCATTTTTTTTCACATATTTTTTTAAGCCTGTGAAAAAGGCTTCTACACATTTTTTATCTGTATAATCCATCAAAATTCCGCCGTCAATGTCGAAAGCATAACCAATTTTGACTTTTTTCTTGCTTAGGATACACGCAGCAATTAGTTGGCCTTCTCGATTGACGCCAACGTATTCACAATGCCAGCCACGTCGTTCCAATAAATGTTTCATTTCGGGTGTTTCTAAAAAGTTACCTGCAGGGTGTGTCATTGCAAAGGTAGTAAATTCTTGTTCAGTTAATGTACTAAACTGATCCATATCAAACAACTCACAATCTTTTTTTGTTAAATAAATTAGCACTTTTCAGCTTAACCTACTTTTTGCTTTCTTTCAAACAAAGTTACCTCACTGGCTAATTCTTATTTTTCGGTTCTTATTAATTATATCTAATTTTGCTAAAATGCAAACAGTTTTCAACGGAAAAAAAGAATTTCTTTGGAATCTTTCATTTTTGACTGAATATCTTTCTTTTATAAAAAATATCTGAGCGTGGGACAAAAATCACTTTGGATTTTTGCTCCACGCTCAAAAACTTATAAACGGCGGGAACAGAAGCAACACTACGCGTTTCTCGGAGTTAAACGCTTCTGTCCCGACCTCAGATATTAAAACTTATGAAAACCCGTTGAACATCTTTCTCTCAGGTTCTTGATTTACTCAACAGTTACACTTTTGGCTAAGTTCCTTGGTTTATCAACATCGTAGCCTCTTTGTAAGGTTGCATAGTACGCTAATAATTGGCCTGGAACAATGCTAACTAAGGCAGAAAGTAACGGATGCACATCTGGAATAATCAGTTGGTCCTGTGGTTTTGCCAAGGATTCCAAGGCAATCACAATATTTCTTGCTCCACGACTTTCGACTTCCTTTAAATTGCCTCTTGTATGGGCTGCGACTTTGGCATCTGTCACAATCCCAATCACAGGTGTTCCTTCTTCAATTAAGGCAATCGTTCCATGCTTCAATTCACCTGCCGCAAAGCCTTCTGCTTGAATGTAGGAAATTTCTTTCAACTTCAAGGCCGCTTCCATCGACACATAATAGTCGACTCCTCGCCCGATATAGAAGGCATTTCGAGTATATGTCAGATAATCTTCCACTAAGGCTTTCATTTGTTGTTTTTCATCAATCAAGGTTTCCATGACAGCTGCTACCACGCTCAATTCGTGAGCCACATCAAATGAGACGGCTGCTAATGTTTGGCGTTCTTCGCCAATTGCTTTTGCTAAAATAGCTAAGACAGCGATTTGAGCAGTATAAGCTTTGGTGGAAGCGACAGCAATTTCTGGTCCTGCGTGTAATAACAAGGTATCGTCCGCTTCACGTGATAATGTTGAGCCAGCAACATTTGTTAATGTAAGTGATGGATGCCCTAATTCATTAACCTGTACCAGTACTTGACGACTATCCGCCGTTTCACCACTTTGACTTAAGAAAATGAAGAACGGTTTTTCAGATAAAATAGGCATGTTGTAGCCAAATTCGCTTGATAAATGAACTTCCACAGGAATACTGGCAATCGTTTCAATTAAAGATTTTCCGACCCAACCTGCATTATAACTTGTTCCACAAGCAATAATGTAAATTCGGTCACATTGATTAATTTTTTCAAGTAACGCCTCATCTAAGGTCACTTTTTCACCTTGAGTATACGCTTGAACAATTTTGCGCATCACTGCAGGTTGTTCATCAATTTCTTTGAGCATATAAAACGGATATGTTCCTTTTTCAATGTCATTTAAATCTAATTGCGCTTCAAAAGGTTCTCGGTTGATTACTTGTCCTTCTGGCGTTTCGATTACTACTTTGTCCGCTGTAACAGTTACAATTTCACCATCAACAATCTCAACAAATTGATTGGTTTCTTTAATCATCGCCATCGCGTCACTACAAATAACATTAAAGCCTTCACCTAGACCGATAAGTAACGGGCTTTTATTTTTCGCTACGTAGATAGTATTGGGGTCCATTTTATCCATTAATGCAAAAGCGTATGAACCTTTAATTTCGGCTAAAGCCGCTTTAAAAGCATCTTTTGTTGAAAAAGCATTTTCAGCAAAATGAGCAATTAATTGAACGACGATTTCAGTATCTGTATCACCAATTAAGTGAGCACCACTTAAAAATTGTTCTTTTAATTCTTCAAAGTTTTCAATGACACCATTATGCACTAATGCAAAGCGTTGATCGCTTGAAACATGGGGATGTGCATTGGCGACAGTTGGTTCGCCATGAGTGGCCCAACGAGTATGACCAATACCAACTGTTCCATCGATTTCTGGCGTTAATTTTGCTGCTAAATCGGCAATGCCCCCAACTGCCTTAACTACATGGGGCTGTTGGCTTTGATCATTCACACAAATCCCAGCAGAATCATAACCTCTATATTCCAATTTTGTTAATCCTTGAATCAAACTTTCCGTGACATTTTCTTTTCCAATCATTCCGACAATTCCACACATAATGCTAATTCCTACTTTCCAATTGAAATTCTGTATTTACTAGGTCCTGTTTAACTAGCAAATCCCATTATATGTTTCTACCTGCGTGATAACCGCTTTGTTCTAACTTCACAATTAGTTTTTCTTTGTTATCTGTAGAGTGCAGTCCCTAGAGCCACCCGCCGAATCTTCGATAAGCTCTCTCCTCGTCACCTGAACGTTCAGGTCTGGCGCTATCCGATATTGGTCTATATACCTCCTTTGTAAACATATTCCGTAGAAACATAAACAATCATACAATTAAAAGTAGGTACTTGTCAACAAAAATCTAAAAACCGAAAATTGGTCTAGTTCTTTAAAGTTGTAAAAAAAGAATCTAGTACACTCATAGTAAGAGAAAGTACTAGATTCTTAATAATAAAAAAATATCCGTTCTATTTATAGAACCTTATCAATTTGTTATTTATTGGAATGGATTATAAAACCGGCCACCATTCACATGGAACAACCAGAAACTGATTCCTAATAAGCACAAGGCAAGTATCATTACCGAAAAATCACGCAGATGAAAAGGTTGTTGCGCATACCACGTTCGATTTTTCTTTTGACCAAAACGCCTTAATTCCATAGCGGTACTCACAGTTTCAATTCGATCTAAACTAGATAGGATTAAGGGTAAAACGATTTGTGCTACGCCTTTGATTCGTTGGCCTAACCGTCCCTTTTTAGACATCTCATACCCTCGCGCTTGTTGTGCTAAAGAAATATTAAAAAAATCTTCTTGGATATCGGGAATATAACGAATAGCCAGCGCTACTGCATAACTAATCCGATAACTCACACCAATTCGATTCAAGCTGGAGGCAAATTCACTAGGATTTGTTGTTAATAAAAAGATTAATGCCAACGGAATCGTACAGAAATATTTTAAAACTAAATTAAATTCATAAAATAATTCTTCTTGTGTCAAAGTAAACCGTCCGATTCCTTCCCAAATCACGGTACGTGATTGATATAAATCAACCCCATATTCAGGTGCAAAAAGGTAAACCGTTAAAATATTTAACAAAGAAAAAATAGCAATAAATTTAATAACAAAAGATATTTGATGCCATTTAATATTTGATAATTTTAACAAAACAAGCGAAACCACAGACATTCCTAACAGATAACGAGTATCATACGTGGTCATACAAGCCACAGAGACAACGATTAAAAAGACTAATTTGCTTGTGCCGTTTAAGCGATGAATCCAGGTTGAATCAGGATGATAGCCTAACATTTGTCGTTCACTCATCCAAAACGCACCTCACGATCGTAAGCAACAAATTTTTCCGTAAATAGCAAGGGATTTTCCAAGCCTAACGCTTTAGCAAAGGTAAACAAGCTCGTTTCTTTTAAAGAAGCTGCTTGAATTAATTTTTCATCTGTTAAAACAGCAACTGGAGTCGCATCTGCTAGTAAACGTCCATCACAAACTACTAACGCACGTGTTGTATATTCCAACATTAAGTGCATATCGTGAGTGATCATTAAAATAGTCACACCTAAGCGGTTCAATTCTTCTAAAAATGTCATCATTTCTGTATAATGTTTAAAATCTTGTCCAGCTGTTGGTTCATCTAAAATTAATAATTCAGGTTCTAAAACTAAGATCGATGCAATAGTTACCCGTTTTTTCTGCCCAAAACTCAACGCAGAAATCGGCCAGTTCCGGAAGGGATACAGCCCACAAATATGTAAAATATTCGTCACACGTTCCTCAATTTCTGCTTGTGGCACATCTCGTAAAACTAATCCTAAAGCTACTTCTTCAAAAATCATTTTTTTAGAAATCATTTGATTGGGATTTTGCATCACATAACCAATTTTATCTGCACGTTCTTTGATTGAATAATTGGAAAAATCCTGTCCCTCCCATAAAATCTTGCCCGATTGAGGCGTGATGAACCCGCAAATTATTTTAGAAAGTGTAGACTTCCCGGCACCATTTTTTCCTACAATGCTGATCATTTCTCCATGATGAATAGTTACTGAGAAGTCATCTAACACTTTTTCACCATGACGATCATATTGATAGGACACTTGTTCCAAACGTAATAGTTCAGCTCCTTTGACCGCACTAACTGAACTAGGTTGGACAGACCACTGTGTCATTTTGGGCAAAACCGTTTCGCCTGATACTTCGGCTAATTTGTCTAAATGACTAACTTGTGTTAAATCAATCCCAGCATATTTCATGGCTGTAACGTACAAAGGTTCACGAATCCCTTGCTGGGTCAACGTATCTTGACGTAACAATTCATCTGGCGTTGTATCAGAAATAATTGCGCCCTCATTCATGACAATAATTCGATCAACTGATTCGCAAAGAACGTCCTCTAAGCGATGTTCTATTATTAAAACAGTTGCTTTTGTTTCTTGTTGAATGGTGTCAATCAAAGTCATTGTTTCTTGTCCCGCTCGTGGGTCAAGATTAGCCAAAGGTTCATCAAAAAGTAAAATTTTTGATTGGTTAATTAGAACGCCCGCCATAGATACACGTTGTTTTTGACCACCTGACAAATCTTGTGGACGGTGTTGCAATAACTGATTCAGCTCAACAATCTCGGACCATTTGTGGACCGCTTTTTTCATTTCTGCTTGTTCAACTGCATCGTTTTCTAAAGCAAAAGCAATATCCTCAGCAACCGTTAAACCGATAAACTGCCCATCGGTATCTTGCAAAACAGTTCCTACATCAAAAGACAAATCAAATAGACTTGTTTCTTGGATATTTTTACCAGCAACCGTAGCTGTTCCTTGAATCTCACCTTCATAAATATTGGGAATTAACCCGTTGATACATTGCGCCAATGTTGATTTGCCACTACCACTAGGCCCAACGATTAAAACCTTTTCTCCTTCATAGATGGTTAATTGAATCCCCTTTAATGTCGGTTCAGATTGGCTATGATATTGAAAGGAAAAATTATTAAAAGTAATGATTGGTTTTTTCATTCGGCCTCACCTCAGTTTCTCCATAAAAGAAAGGGTCTGAGCATTAGCAAAGTAATTACTAGGGCAGACCCTTAACCATTTAAATTATTTCGACAGTTTCTTAATCTTTCGATAAACTGCCTTTCTTTGTTCTTGTTGATGCATAAGCTTTCATCAACAATGTTCCAATAATCCCCACAGCGACAATATTTGAAACAGTCGCGAATACGCCTTGTGTAAATACTTTACTTGCGGGTTCACTATAAATCAAAATATCCAAACTAGGCGCGATTAAGCCCCAAACGACGATATTGCCAAAGGCTTGGAAAATATTGAAACGCACCATGTCATTTGTTGTAAATTCACCATGTTGAAGATCCATTTTACGACCAGCGAAGCCAAAAATAATACCAATAATTCCTGAACAAATAATCCAGCTCCACCAAGCGCTACCATACGTGGTAAAATCTTTTAACGTGTGACCGATCAAACCAATTAGCCCTCCAGCTACTGGTCCAAAAACAACTGACATTAAAGCAAGAAATGGATACGACGTTTCTAAGTTCGTATTAGGAATCCCAGTTGGAATTACAACGAATCGACCTAAAATAACAAAAACTGCAGAGCCAATTCCAATTGCTACAATTGTCTTGACGGACATTTTTTCTTTCATTTCGCTCCTCCATTCTATAACTCCATTGATTTACAGCCGCTCCCTTCTTGATTTTATCAAATAAAAAAAGAAGATACGCGGTGCATCTTACTTCTAAAATAGTACCCTTTTAACCGCTCTATGTCAATGATAGACGGAGCTTATTAGCTATTTTCTTTTTTTGATTTCCAACAAAGAAACCAGACACTTAACGCAAGCTAGCATTAAGTGTCTGGTTTCTAATTGGTTCTTATTCAACGCCGATTTCTGCACGTACTACTTCGGCAATTTTATCAACGTAATAATCAACTTTTTCTTGTGTCGGCGCTTCAGCCATCACACGTAACAATGGTTCTGTTCCAGAAGGACGAACTAAAATACGACCTTCGCCATTCATTTCTGCTTCTGCTTGTTCGACAACTGCTTTGATTGCTGGAACTTCCATTGCACCATTTTTATCTGTGACACGAATATTGACTAATTTTTGTGGATAAATCGTCACTTCATCCGCTAATTCAGATAATTTTTTTCCCGTTTGCTTCATAACATTCAACAATTGAATCCCTGAAAGCATACCATCACCTGTTGTGTTGTAATCTAAAAAGATCATGTGACCAGATTGTTCGCCACCAAAATTGTAATCATTTTTACGCATTTCTTCTACAACATAACGATCACCCACTTGCGTTACCACATCTTTTAAGCCAATTTCTTCTACAGCTTTATGGAAACCTAGATTACTCATCACTGTTGTAACGATTGTATCTTTTTTCAAACGTTTTTTCTCAGCTAAATATTTAGCACAAATATACATGATTTTATCACCATCGATAATTCGTCCTAATTCATCGACTGCAATAATTCTATCACCGTCGCCATCGAAAGCCAAACCAGCATCCGCGCCTTTTTCAACAACCATTTCTGCCAAAGCTTCAGGATGAGTGGAACCCACACCATCATTGATATTCAATCCATTAGGACTTGTTCCCATTGTATAGAAATCTGTCTCTAAATCCGCGAAGACACGATTGACTGCTGTTGCAGTTGCTCCGTTGGCAGCATCTAAACAAACAGTCATATCTGCTAAATCGCCAGGAATACTTTGAACTAAAAATTGCGAATATTTTAGTAAGCCTTCTGGAAATTCATCTAATGAGCCTAAGCCTTCTGCAGAAGGTCTTGGTAAGGTGTCTTCTTCTGCATCTAACAATGCTTCAATTTCTGCTTCCTGAT
The DNA here is from genome assembly GCF_050536905.1 of Enterococcus sp. DIV1328a. Classification (NCBI taxonomy): domain Bacteria; kingdom Bacillati; phylum Bacillota; class Bacilli; order Lactobacillales; family Enterococcaceae; genus Enterococcus; species Enterococcus sp. DIV1328a. The sequence continues at coordinate 1,771,488 of NZ_CP172912.1, forward strand.
CGTCTACTAATTTGAAGCCATCTGCCCCAAAAAACTTAATCCCATTGTCTTCCGCAGGATTATGTGAAGCTGAAATCATTACGCCAGCGGATGCTTTTTGTAAACGAGTAAGATATGCTACACCAGGTGTTGAAATCACCCCTAATTGGAAAACTTCAATTCCGACTGATAATAGTCCAGCAATCAATGCTTGTTCCAACATCTCACCTGAAATACGTGTATCGCGGCCTACGAGAACACGAGGTTTTCTTGAACTATCTTCATGTTGACTCAACACATAACCACCGTAACGTCCTAATTTAAAAGCTAATTCAGGTGTTAACTCCTTATTTGCAATTCCTCTTACACCATCTGTTCCAAAATATTTACCCATTTTGATTCTCCTTAGTCACTTGATTCTCTGTATTTTCAGTTGAACCAGCAGTTGTACTTTCTACTGTTGATCCCTCACTTGTTGTTTCAGAAGTATTTGATTCTACTTGACTGGATGTACTTGGTTGTACTGCTTGGCTACCTGAGCCAACCGTTGTTGAACTTGCAGGTTCCCCTGAAGTTTCATTTGTATTTGATGACTGTTGTTGATTGTACACGGGGCTCAAAGAAACGTCAACCTCATCTGGTGTAACTACGTATTCTCCATTAACGGGAATAGTCACTGATTGTTTTGTTTCTTTGCGAATATCAGAAATATCTACCGGTACTTCAATTGATTCTAGCGTATCTAAAATTGATTGCGGGCCACTGACCCTAACTTGGTACGTTGATAAACTATAATTGTAATGAGCGATCCCAGCTGGTGGCGTACCTGTCATACTAACATTCAGTGGTACATCTTTTGTTGGCGCAGTTAAGCCTACTGTTACTTTGACTTGTGGTGCTGGATTTTCGATACTTAGGACTTGACCTTTGGCATCTAGCGCTTGGACATTTACCGTTTGTTTAATCGTATCAATTGTTTGTTTGGCACTTGAGACTGGCGCAATCACTTTGTCAATTGCTTTCGCTGTTTCTTCTCCAGTTGTTACTTCTACAGTTTTTGGATCTACAGAAATATTTTTTACTTTGTAGCCTTCTTTTTCAATGTTATCAGAAAGTTGTGCTTCTACATCGAATTTTTTTGTTACTCTCTTTTCAATCGTTACAGTCACTGTTTTCGGTTCAATTTCAGCTGTAACAGCTGAACTTAGTCCCCGAACTGTCAAAGGCACTTCCGAAGTCCCTAATGGCAATTTGGTTAAGTCTGCGACCACTTGGAAATTTCGTGTGTCAGCATTTGATTCCATGTTTAATTGAATGCGGTTCGCACTACGTAAATGAACATTTACACTCTCTTCAAATCCAGAGACATAATATTTGTCTTTATCGTATTGGACTTGGACCGGAATATTATTCAATGTTTCACTATACGTTTGGCTTGAACCTGAATTGGAGGGATTATTGCCTGTTGCATTGGCATTAAAAAATAACAACAATGCAAACAGCAATGAAAGCAAACCATTAAACCAGCTTTTTTGGGAGGCTTTTCTCATTTGCGTTTAACCCCCTTTGTTACATCATCGATAAAATGCTGTAAAGCACTTTTTTTATCTTCCGATGATTCCGAAATTAACTCCTTACGCAAAATTGTTAAATACTCTTCTTGCGTTAGACCAGGAATTAATTCATTGTTCAACGTCAAACTAACGTCACCAGTTTCTTCAGAAACAACAATCGTAATGGCATCACTGACTTCACTGATACCGACTGCGGCTCTATGGCGCGTTCCAAATTCTTTTGGAATTAAATTGCTTTCTGATAGCGGTAAATACGCACTAGCAACAGCAATTTTTTCATTTTTGATAATCACTGCACCATCATGTAGTGGTGTATTTGGAATGAAAATATTAATCAGTAATTCACCAGTAATATCGGCATCCAAATCAATACCTGTCTCAATGTATTCATCTAAACCAGTATTGCGTTCAATGGTTATCAAAGCACCAATTTTCCGTTTTGACATGTACTGAATGGCTTTGTCAAAGGCCTGAATAATACGCTCATCTTCTTGTTGCGCACCTTTATTCGGGCGGAAAAACGAACTTCTCCCTAGATGTTCCAGCCCTCTTCGCACTTCTGGTTGAAAAATAACAACCGCGGCGATTACACCATACATGATGACTTGATTCATTAACCAAGATAATGTATGTAGACCAATTATCTCACTTAGAATGCGGATAATGATAAAAACAGCGACACCTTTTAATAGTTGGACTGCTTTTGTTCCACGAACAAGCATGATTAATTTGTAAACGAGGTACCATACGACTAGGATATCTATGATATTGATAACAAAATCCTTAGATAAGAAATCCGTTGAGATGACTTGCTGCCAATAATTCAAATCTAATAATTGATTCAATTGAAACGACATCATACCCCTCACTTCTCTCTCAAGATTTCCTAACAAGTATACCACATTATTTTCTTTCATCACAGAACGCAAGCGGAAACATCAAAAAAATTTAGGAACTTTTTCAAATAACTTGAAATTTTTCATCAAAAAATCGCATTTCTAACTAAAAAACGTGTCCAAGCAAAAAGCTCAGACACGTTTTTTTGATTTCTATTTAATCTTGCTCACGTTGTTTTCTCTTGGCTGCTCGTTCTGCGCGGCGGGCAGCCCTTCTTGCTTCCGCTTCCGGATCAACTACGCGTTCTTTTTTCACTCGTGGCTTCTCGTTCTCTAGCGCAGTTATTTCTGGTTCACTTTGTTTTTCTAGTTTTGCTCGAATTTTTTCTTCTTGACCAGCTAAACGAGCATAATTATAGAACCGTCTCTTAGCATCATTAATTGTTTTATTAAATAACAATTCCGCTGTATCTGGTTGACTAGATTCTAAGGACGCAAAGCGAACTTGTTGGCGCATAAACTCTTTCATTAATGAAAAATCTGGTTTTTTGAAATCCAGTGTCATTGGTTCTTTGCCTTTTTCTCGCAATAATGGATTATAGCGATATAAAGACCAGTAACCTGAATGAACTGCGTCTTTCGCTTCTTTCAACGTTTGACTCATCCCACCTGCTAAACCATGTGTAATACATGGTGTATAAGCAATAATAATCGATGGTCCAGGGAATTTTTCCGCTTCTTCAAAAGCTTTAATCGTCTGCATTTGGTTTGCACCTGAGGCAATTTGAGCGACATAGACATTTTCATAAGTCATTGCCATCATCCCTAAATCTTTTTTAGAGGCATATTTCCCACTGGCAGCAAATTTCGCAATCGCTGATGCAGGAGTTGCTTTGGAAGTTTGGCCACCTGTATTGGAATAGACTTCATTATCTAAAACTAACATATTTACATCCGCGCCACTAGCTAACACGTGGTCAATACCGCCGTAGCCAATATCGTAAGCCCAGCCGTCCCCACCAATCATCCACTGACTTGGTTTGACAAAAAGATCTTGATCGTCATAAATTGCTTCCAATAAAGGTTGATTTGTTTTTTCTTCAAGCAAAGCTGCACGTAATTTAGCTGCACGTTGTTGCGTACCTTCACTTTCGGACAGATGTGCTATCCAATCTTCCATCAATAAACGTAAAGAATCACTGGCTACAGAAAAAGCTTCGGTCATTTTACTAGCTAAACGTTCGCGACGCGCTTGCGTTGCTAACAACATGCCGTAACCAAACTCGGCATTATCCTCTAAAAGAGAATTTGACCAAGCTGGACCTTGTCCTTGTTCATTAGTAGTGTAAGGTGTCACACCCGCTGCAGCACCCCAAATCGATGAGCAACCTGTTGCATTAGCAATCAGCATTCGGTCACCAAACATTTGCGTCAATAATTTAACATAAGGCGTTTCGCCGCAACCAGAACAAGCACCAGAAAACTCTAATAAAGGTTTATTAAATTGCGAACCTAAAACAGTATTCGGTTTTGCTGGGTTTTCCTTTTGACGTAACGTCATAGCAAACGCCCAGTTCATAGCCTGCTCTTTTTCTTCTTCATAAGGTTTCATTACTAAAGCTTTGCCTTTAGCTGGACAGGCTTCAACACAAAGTCCACAGCCAGTACAATCTTTGACTGAGACTTGGATACGATATTTCAAGCCGTCGGCACCACGTAGATCACGCACAATGAATCCTTCTGGCGCTTCAGTCATTTCTTCTTCATCGGCTAAGAATGGTCGTATCGCCGCATGGGGACATACAAAGGCACACTCATTACACATGGTACACCGATCGCTAATCCATTCAGGTACTTCTAATGCCACCCCACGTTTTTCAACTGCCGCAGTTCCCAAAGGCATCCGCCCATCTGTCATCCCATTTTTCGCTAGTGTCGCAACAGATAACGCATTGCCTTCTTGACGATTAATCGGTTCAACAATTTCATGAACAAAATCACTAACATTTTCTGAACGTTTTCGCGGTTGAACTTCAAGCGTTCTCCACTCTGCTGGAACAGGTACCTGATGCAACAATTCAACGGTCTTATCGATTGCTTGAATATTTTTTTCGACAACTTTCATAGACTTATGACCATAACTTTTCAGTGCTTCTTCTTTTAAAATTGGTAACACTTGCTCAAAAGGCATAATTTGCGCTAATTTGAAGAAAGCTGTTTCCATTGCGGTATTAATTCGCCCGCCTAGTCCGACTTCACTAGCTAATTTCACTGCATTGATTGTATAAAACTGAATCTCATTTTCAGCTAGATACCGTTTTAATTGATTGGGTAAAAATCGTGCTAGTTGTTCATCATTCCAAATGGTATTTAAGAGGAAAGTACCGCCTTTTTTTAACCCTTTTACTAAATCATAAGTATGCAAATAAGCGGCTGTATGACAAGCCACAAAATCAGAATGTTCAATGAGGTACGTTGAACGAATAGGCGTCTCGCCAAAACGTAAATGAGAAACGGTCAACCCGCCTGATTTTTTTGAATCATAATAGAAAAATCCTTGTGCATACTTGTCTGTATGATCACCGATAATCTTAATTGCTGACTTGTTCGCCCCTACTGTCCCATCAGAACCAAAGCCCCAAAATTTAGCTTGATAGGTTTTCGGATTCGTCAAATCAAGTGGTTTGCCAACTTCTAATGAAGTATAAGTTAAATCATCATCAATCCCAATTGTAAAACGCTTCTTCATGGCAGAACGTTCTTTCATTAATTCATCAAAAACCGCAACAATTTGATTTGGCAGCACATCTTTAGAACCTAAACCATAGCGCCCACCAATAATTGTTGGGCGAATGTCCGCTTCATACATCGCGCTTTGGACATCCAATAATAACGGTTCGCCACCAGCACCGGGCTCTTTCGTCCGATCCAAGACAGCAATTGCTTTAACTGATTGTGGTATTTTTTCAAGAAATGTTTCAACTGGAAATGGCCGATAAAGATGGACATTAAGAAAACCAACTTTTCTTCCTTGTTCTTGTAAATAATCAACCGTCTGTTCAATTGTTTGTGCAACTGAACCCATTGTGACAATCACTTCTTCTGCATCTTCTGCGCCATAATACGTCACCAAATCATAATTGGTTCCCCGTAACCGGTTAATTTCTGTCATATATTTTTGAACAATACCAGGTAATTTTTCATAATAAGGATTTATTGTTTCTCGTTGTTGAAAGTGAATATCTGGATTTTGGTTCATTCCACTAACGGAAGGGTGATTCGGATTCATGCTCCGACGACGGAATTCGGCTAATTTTTCTTGGTTTACTAAGGGTGCTAATTCTTCATAGTCAAGAACTGCCACTTTTTGAATTTCATGACTTGTTCTAAAGCCATCAAAAAAGTTCATAAATGGAACACTCGCTTCAATCGAAGCCAAGTGAGCCACTGGTGCCAAATCCATCACTTCTTGCACACTGCTTTCTGACAACATAGCAAAGCCTGTTTGGCGTGCGGCCATTACGTCTCCTTGATCACCAAAAATATTTAAAGCATTCGTGGTTAAAGCTCGGCTCGCCACATGAAAAACAGATGGTAATAGTTCTCCAGCTATTTTGTACATATTAGGAATCATTAAAAGTAACCCTTGTGAAGCCGTATAGGTCGTGGTAAGCGCGCCTGTTTTTAAAGAGCCATGGACCACGCCGGCAGCACCAGCTTCCGATTGCATTTCGACTACTTTCACAGGTTGACCAAAGATATTTTTCTTACCTTCGGCCGACCACTGATCAACAAGTTCAGCCATTGTTGAACTTGGTGTTATTGGATAAATGGCTGCTAATTCTGTAAAGGCGTAGGAAATATAAGCTGCTGCAGCATTCCCATCCATTGTTTTCATTTTCCGCATGTTTTTCTCATCCTTTATATCTAAAAAATAGAATAGTTGCACGCATATTCTTGTTTATTATAGCGGAATTTCACAAATTATGAAAGATTTTGTCAATTTTTTTGCTTAAAAATAAAAGAGAAATTGAGAAAAAACCACTTTATCCCCTATAAACAAACTATTTAACTGAATTAAAATTACTTTATTTTGTGAAATAGAAATTATCCATTCGTTCACAAACTAAAGAATGAAAGAGGGAGATAAGCGTTTCGACTTATCTCCCTCTTTCTAAACATTAAGATTATTAAAAGTAACAGCTTTTAGTACAACTCCAAATATTGTTCTCTTTCCCATTCAGAAACGGTTTGACGGAAGGCTGCCCATTCCATTCGTTTTGCTTCTACAAAATTGGCAAAAATGTGACGACCTAATGCATCAATCATTACTTGATCTTTACGTAATTCTTTGATGGCATTGTGTAAGGTTGATGGCAAATCTTCAATTTGTGCATGTTGACGTTCTTCCTCATTCATCACATAAATGTTACGATCAACCGCTGGCGGTGGCGTAAGTTCATTACGAATACCATCCAAACCTGCTTGTAATAAGACTGCCATTGTTAAATACGGATTCGCTGAAGGATCGACAGAACGTAACTCTAAACGAGTCGATAAACCACGAGACTCAGGAACTCGAATGAGTGGTGAACGATTTCTGCCGCTCCAAGCTACATAAACAGGTGCTTCATAACCTGGTACCAAGCGTTTATAAGAGTTCACTGTTGGGTTACATACCGCAGTATAGGCACGGGCATGTTTTAATAAACCACCTAAGAAATGATACGCAGTTTGGCTTAAGCCCATCTCTCCTGACTCGTCATAAAAAACATTACCTTCTTCATTAAATAATGACATATTGCAGTGCATACCAGAACCATTAATTCCAAACAAAGGTTTTGGCATAAATGTTGCATGCAAGCCATGTTTGCGCGCAATAGTTTTCACAACTAATTTGAACGTTTGAATATTGTCACAAGCATCAACTACATCAGCATATTTAAAGTCAATTTCATGTTGACCTGGTGCTACTTCATGATGCGAAGCTTCCACTTCAAAGCCTAAACTTTCTAACTCTAAAACAATATCACGGCGACAATTTTCACCTAAATCGGTTGGCGCAAAATCAAAATAGCCACCTTTATCATTCAAATCAGTGGTAATTTCACCATTCTCATCTAATTTAAATAGGAAAAATTCTGGTTCTGGTCCTAAGTTAAAAGAAGTAAAGCCTAATTCTTTCATATCTGCTAAGGCGCGTTTTAAATTACCGCGGGGATCTCCGGCAAAAGGGGTACCATCAGGATTGTAAATATCACAAATTAAGCGCGCAACTTTTCCATGGTCGCTTTCCCACGGAAAAATCATCCATGTAGATAGATCAGGGTATAAATACATGTCACTTTCTTCGATACGAACGAATCCTTCGATGGATGACCCATCAAACATCATTTTATTATCTAATACTTTATCTAGCTGACTCACAGGAACTTCAACATTTTTAATTGTTCCCATAATGTCGGTAAACATTAGTCGTAAAAAACGTACGTTTTCTTCTTCTGCAATATGTTTAATCTCTTCTGCCGTTTTGGCTTTTCTTGTCATCGGTCTGATCCCCATCCTTCATTTTTATTGGCTGCTGAAACGTTAAAGCCTTGGTACATTCGATTGGAACGGATTTTGCTGAGTAAGTCCTCCTTGCGAAAGGATTTCGTCGTATAAAATCTGACGAACATCTGCATCGGTTAACGGACGAGTCGCCTCGGCGGTGTTTTTTTGTTCCTCTAATTTCATTTCATACACACGCTTAATCCCTGCCATGTTCAATCCATCAGATAAATAATCTTTAATTTCTAACAAAACATCAATATCATTTAAAGAATACATGCGTCGGTTGCCCTCACTACGTTCTGGATGAATCAATCCCTGTTCTTCATAGTAGCGAATTTGTCGAGCGGTCAAATCCGTTAGTTTCATAACTGTACCAATTGGAAAAACTGACATGGAACGGCGTAACTCTTTTTCTCTCATCTCCATCCTCCTCTCTTAGTTATTTCTTAGAATAACAATAGAATGACAAATTGTCAAGAACTTATGTTAGATTTTCTAACATAAAACAAAAAACCTGATAAATATGGACTTTTCCATCTTTTCATGGCTGATTTTCTCCTGCTAACCAAAAAAATAGAAATGATTTGTTTTTACAAATCATTTCTAATCAACTTATCATTTTTTATTCTTTTTCGGATTCAGCCAACCATTTAGACTCTTTTTTCGCAAAACCTTTCACGATATACCGATTTTCATTTTCAGCATATTCTTCTGAAATCATTAGTGTCATCCGGCGAAGTTCACTTAATAGTTGTCCGTCAGTTGGGCTAATTTCTAATTGATAAGGCTCGAGTAATTCCATCATTTGGGCACGGATAGCTTGAACCAGTCGTTCTTTATCTTCAGAAATTTTAGTTGAGATCAATACATTGGGAAATAAGGTTGGGACAAATTCTTTGCTGTCCACTTGATCTCTTTTATTATAAACCGTCAAGCACGGAATATTTTCCAACGCTAATTCTTTAATCAATGTTTGAACTGTGCGTTCATGTTGTAACCGATCTGGCGCACTTGCATCCACCACATGGAGCAGTAAATCCATCGTCCGACTTTCTTCCAATGTCGACTGAAAGGCTTCAATCAGTTGTGTTGGTAAATCTTGAATGAAGCCAACCGTATCGGTCAGCGTAACTTCCATGCCTTGAGGCAATTGCCATTTTTTAGTTAAAGGATCTAACGTTGCAAACAATTGATCCTCTGAATAAGTTCCTGCTGTCGTCAACATGTTGAGAATGGTTGATTTGCCAGCATTGGTATAACCAATCAAGCCAATTTGAAATAGTTCTGAATTTTGTCTTTTTTGGCGGCTTCGTTCACGATGAGCAGTGACTTCTTTTAACTCACGACGGATGCCTAAGATTTTATTCCGAATGTGTCGGCGGTCCGACTCTAATTTCGTTTCACCAGGTCCACGTGTCCCAATACCTCCTCCAAGTCGGGACAACTGTTTTCCTTGACCAGCCAAGCGAGGCAATAAATAATCCAATTGTGCTAATTCAACTTGTAACTTTCCTTCTTTGGAGCGCGCACGCAAAGCAAAGATATCCAAAATTAATTGTACACGATCAATTACTCGCACAGCTAACGCTTCAGATAACAGTTGATTTTGACGCGGTGTGAGCTCATGATTAAAAATCACAAGATCCGCTTCATAGGCATCTGTTAATTGAATTAATTCTTCCAATTTCCCCTTACCGATTACGGTTTGTCGATCGACTTGTGGTCGTTTTTGCGTTAAAACAAACACCACTTCGCCATTAGCGGTTTCCGTTAAATTCGCCAGTTCTTCCATTGATGCAGAAAATGTCTGATAATTTTTTTCCGTCTCAACTCCTACTAGAATCACTTTTTCATGAGTGGTCATCGCCTACTCACTCTCCTTCTGTTGTAGCCATTCCGCTACTTCTTTTTCCAACTTGGGCAAATCTGTTGGCTGCTGAACCAAATCCCACCAATGCGCAGCCATTCGATTTCTAAACCAAGTCAATTGACGTTTGGCATATCGCCGCGATTGCTGTTTGACTGTTTCAACCGCCATCTCTAATGATTGTTCACCGGAAAAATACGGGAAAAATTCTTTATAGCCAATACCTTGAGCTGCTTGTGCATGTGGTTGCTGAAACATCTGTTTTGCTTCTTCCAACAGCCCTTCTGTCATCATTTGATCCACCCGCTGATTAATACGTTCATATAATAAAGCGCGGTCTGTTTCCAAACCTAACAAATAATAATCATAGAGACGAGCTGGTTTTTCCTTCGGGGTCAAAATACTATAACCGGTTTTATCAAAGACCTCTAACGCACGAATCACTTTTTTGCGATTATTAAAATGAATGCTGTCAGCCGCTAGAGGATCCTTTTGTTGTAATAACTGCCATAAAGCTTGGTTCCCTTTTTCTTCCGCAAATAAATTGTACGTTTCTCTAATTTCAGGCGAGTCATCTATCTCACGACTTCCTAGTTGAAAATCATAAAGGAGTGATTGAATATACAAACCTGTTCCTCCAACGATAATTGGTAGTTTCCCTTTTTCAGTAATTTCTTTGATTTTTTGACGACCCTCTTTCTGAAAATCAGCGGCAGAATATGTTTCGCTGACTTCACGGCAATCAATTAAATAGTGAGGAATTCCTTCTTTTTCTGTTTCTGTGACTTTAGCGGTGCCAATGTCTAACGAGCGATAAACTTGCATGGAGTCACCGCTAATAATTTCACCATTAAATTTTTTTGCTAAAGCAATACTTAATGCTGTTTTCCCCACCGCAGTGGGTCCTACAATAACTAATACTTTCTCCAATTATGTTTCTCCTTCTTCTTGCCAATTTTGACGAGCAAATTTTGCTTCTTCAGGAAAATCCGTATGAACACCCGCCAATTTTAGCTGAAAACAATTTTCCGTTTCTTCCATCCGATTAACAGTCCACGGCCGCAGCGGTTTGCCAATTGTGATAAGTTCTTTTTCATGAGCCAACACCCAAGACATTTTTGGATGTAAACTATCGACAAGCGCGAATGCCGGTCCCGCTTGACTTAAATCCTCTGCAGATTCATAAATAAAGGCAATTTCTGTCTTAGGATCAGCTTTTTTTAATTTAACTAAACTCGGAAAATAAAAACTAGAATATAAATAACGAAACGGCCAGTTTTTTCGCTTCATTTGTTGGACGACTTTTTTCTCAATTCCTTCATAATGGATAATGTCCGTTTTAAGTTCAATATTCAAAAAACCATTGAATTGTTCTTCTACAAGACAATTTAAAACATCTTCCAATGTTGGAACACATTGAACAGAAGGATTTTTCTGAAACCAGCTTCCAGCATCTAGTTGTTTTAATTCGTTTAATGTTAACTGTTGGATTTCACCATGACCATCTGTCGTACGATCCACCGTTTCATCATGCATAACGATTAAATAACCATCTTTAGATAAGTGAACGTCTAATTCAATTCCTTCAGCACCAACACGAACAGCCTCTCTGAAAGCAATACACGTATTTTCAGGATGGGTGCCTTTACTTCCTCGATGTGCAATAATATCTGTCATGCTCTCACTCCAATCTTGTTTATTGTACCATTGGAGTGAGGTGGGTTCAAATATAGGAAAAAGAAAAGAAAGAGCAAGACATCAATCAAAGCGACTGATGATGTCCCACTCTCTAAGTCTTATAAACAATTTAGTCTCAAATCCGTCTTTTATTCTCTTAATCTTTTAGTTCATACTTAACATATTTATCCAAACCGGATTGAATACTATAGTTCGGTTCATAACCAATGGCACGTAATTTAGATATATCCGCTAAGGAATCTTTGATGTCCCCAGCTCGCGCTTCTTTGTATGCAACTGGCAAAGTGACTTTCATAATATCATTTAAAGAAGAAATTAACTCATTTAAATCGGTTGCTTTTCCAGTCCCGACATTATACACTTCCCCAAGTGATTGGTCAGAATGAGCGACAAGATTCAATGCTTGAACCACGTCCTCAACAAAGACAAAATCACGGGATTGTTTTCCATCGCCAAAGATATTGAATGTCACTTCTTGATTGGCCAATAAGCGTTTGTAAGAGTCCATCACAATCGAAATAACGCCAGAATAAGGCGAATTAGGGTTTTGGTTTGGCCCATAAACGTTAAAGAAGCGAACAGCGCTTGTTGGAACATCATATAAATGACAATAGTTTAAAACATATTTTTCAGAAGCAAATTTATCGACTGCATAAGGCGTTAATGGACGAATTACTGATTCTTCCTGTTTTGGTAAAGTTGGCTCATCACCATAAACCGCTGCAGAAGAAGCAAACACCAAACGTTTTAAATCTTTCTGGTATTTCCGAATTAATTCCAGTAATTGTAACACACTCTCAAAATTCACTTGGTGTGTTTCCACTGGACGTGCTACTGAATCTGCTACACTAGCAATCGCTGCTAAGTGAAAAATGTAATCGAACTGATACTCTTGTAGTACTTTTTCCATTAATTGTTGATCAGTCACGCTACCTTCAATGAACGTGATGTTTTCAGATGCGTTTAAATTTTCAGTTTGGCCCATTGATAAATCATCAACGACCACAACTTGATTGTCTTTACTATAATAATTTGCTAAGGTTGAGCCGATAAAGCCGGCGCCGCCTGTGATTAAAAAGTTCCTCAAGTTTCCCACTCCAATTAAAATAATACATTAATTTTACCATTTTTAGGTGTCAAAGACTACAGTTTGTTTTTTTCAATAAAAAAGGAGAGAAAATAACTTTCTCAACCTTTTACTAAATATTTTAAATTCTTTGCGTTATTCACAAAACTCTTATGAATGAATAAGAAATAGATAATGTACACAATTCCATAAGAAATGAAACTATAAATACTACCGCCAAACCAAAGATTACTAAAGATAAACAATAATGTAACCAACGTTTCCAATACAGTACTATTACCTATTTTAACGTTCATATCTTTGCATAGAAAAATTTCCGCTAAATTACAACGAAATGCTAAACTTACTAATATCAACCCAACAGTTAAATTCAAGTTCCCAACAACGAAAATCACAAACAGCGACAGGATTAACGACAAGGCAAGTGTCAATACGTTAACAAATAAAATTGTTTTTTCTTTTCTCAACGTTTTTAAATACGTATTAATTAGTAAAGACATCCGACCTTCATAAATAACTATAGGAAATAGAATTCCCATAAATTTCAAACTCTCGCTATATTCGGGTAACCACATACCTAAAACAAATTTGACGGGTACATATAACAGCAGAATTGCATACGTCAACGGAACAAAAACACCTCTTAATGTGACAAATAAAGACGGCAATCGCTCTTTATTTGTCCGTCTTAACAACGGAAACATTACAATTCCAACAGCATTAATAAAAGTTAAAAACATATTTGATAAACTTAAAGTAAAGGACAATTTACCAAAGGTTTCGATAGTCCAACGCTGTTGAACAAAAAAGCGAATGGTTCCCATTATTAGCATACTTGCTATACTACTGAGCATTAGTTTACTACCTATGTTAATATTATCAACTATTTCAGGAGTAACTTCCTTCAAACTCATCATGTTCACACGCAACATGTCTTTAACTCTAAACATTCCCCAAACCGTAATAATCAGTTTAGAAAGTATATCCATAATGATTAGCCAATAAAAATCTCGTCCTCCTAATGCAAAGTAAATTGCAATGAACAGGACATATAAATAGCGATCATTTCTGGATAATTGAGCATATTCCTTAATACGATTTGTTGACTGAAAAACATACAGAATAAACGTTTTTGCAATTGTAATTACTGAAACAATGGCCGTCAATATCAAAATAATCCCTTGATATTCTTTCGGCATGAAAAAGTAAGCCCAAAGAATGACAAAAGCAGAAATACAACATTCAAAAATCGCTAAATACCAGAATTGAGAACCGAGATTTCTTTTATCTAAATTTTCGTATTCTTCTCCCCCGATTTTTAAATAGATACCATCAATCCAGCCTAAGTGAAAAAAACCAACATAGGAAGCATAGAAAACATATAATTGCCAATAACTATATTCTCTAACCCCCAGCAATTTTGGAACAAATAAGTTTAATAAAACGGATATCCCCAGGGTAGCAAAATTAGCAGCGACTGTATAGTATAGATTTTTTACAACTGATTTAGCTTTCTCATTCATTTATTGTACCTCTTATTCTTTTATAAGTTTAAATCAAAAAAATATTCATCAAAGATTTTCATTTTTCGTACTTTAAATAAAAAAATTATTTAACCAACCTTTGAATGAATACTTCTCTTTAACAGTTTCAGCAACTGGTTTCATAGGTACCTTTAAAAACGTTAATATCTCAGACATATTTTGTTTATTTAGTAAGAATATATTTTCTTTTTCATAGAAATCCATGTTTAAAACTGTGCGATTATTCGTAATTAACTTTTTATTAAGAAATAATGCCTCTAAAGGTCTTAATGATATTCCATGTTGATTTTCCTGTACAACATCTAGAATAGCCGATGTATTTGCTTCATACTTAATGAGTTCACTATAAGAGATAGGCTTCTTATAGTCATAGTTTGAATAAGAATTTTTCGAAGAATCTACTACATAGATAAAAGGATTCAAATTACACTCTACAAAGTACGCTTCTAACTCTAATAAATAAGAGAGACGCTGTTTATCTACACCAATAAAACAAACATCAGATTGATACTTTGGATCTTCCTGACTAGCAACAACCTTTGTCTCGTCTATAAATTGGTTATTAAAATGCATTTGGTATTTTTCACAATCACCTATATCAAAGGACCAAAGCTCACAGTTTAAATCAGCGTAATAAGAAACCGGTGTATCTTTTTCAACAGGATTACTATACCATATAGCAATCCTGATATGCGGATATTTACGATTTAAATATTTAATTACCGGTCGTGAAAAGTAATGAGAATTCAACAAAATAAAATCTATTTCAGAGAGATTATTTTTCCACTCTCCATAAAAAAATCTTGCAAATGTAGTGTCTATTCTTTTATCTAATTGATTTAATAATTTAACAATAAAAGGACGTTTAGAAAAATATTTTTCTACATGTACACCTAATTTTTGCGCATCAGTTGAAAACAGAACTGATTTTTCATCTAAAGTAATAATCATCATGCGATTATAATCCATTATTTTTCCTACCTTTTTTACTTTATTTCCAATAAAAAGTATACGGATGGTGCGTTACTTGTTCAGACATAGGTGGTAATTCCATATAATTTCCATAACGTAATGATAAAAATAGTTTTCTGTCTTTGATTGCTCGAACTTTATTGCCAGCAAATAACACATCTTCATAATGATCAAACCATTCTTTTGGAAAAACACCCCATTCTTCGTTGATAAATTCAATATAACCACATTCGATAGATGATTCAATCGGATAAGTAGTTACTTTATCCATAAATTTACGTTTCCAAAAATCATAATCTCCCTGTTTAAGTAATTTTCGGTACCTTGGATATAGAAGTACTCGTTTTAAGTATGCTTTCCATCGAGATTTAGAAATGGCATAAGAATTATTTAAGGTAGCTAACATATTTTCTCTATATGACTCGCATTGACGACCAAAATCTAAACGTTCAGAAGATGTGGTTGGAAAACCATCAATCGGAAAAATATCGACAAACACACCTAATTCTGGGTCCTCACTATTATAAAATTGCTTCGATTTAACACATGTTCTAGTATCAACTAATTTTGCAAACGTATAGCGATAGTTCTTTCTTGTTTCCAAGCTCAATAATAGATAATTTTTATCTTTAGATAATATATTAATTAGACGATCATAATTAGGTCTCGTTAAGACAATATCCAAGTCATCATCCCAAGGGATGTATCCTTGGTGCCTTTCAACACCAATTAAACTACCGTAGTAAATAGAATATTCAATATTATTTTGACGACATATATTATCAATATATACTAATATTTCTGTGCTCGTTTCTTGTATTTCTTTAATCGTTAATGGTTTCATTTTTATCTCCAAAATAAGAATTTATTATTGTTTTTTACTAATTGACTAGATACAGAACCTAAATATAGCCAAAATAAAAAGGTACCAATTTTATTAACTAAAATTAATTCTGTTAGAAACATTGCCGAAACTAAAATAGTCAGTACAATTAAGACATTTCTCAAAAAATTATCATTAAAAATATTGATTTTTTTTGAAAATAAAACTTGCAATGTTGTTAGGATTTTATTAATTAAAAACAGAATTAACGGAATAGTCCCTGCCAGCCCCGTTGTCGCTAAGGTATAAAAGAAAAAATTATGCGAAGTTTGTTGTTTAACCGCAATCAAAGTATTAGGTAAATAGTGTTGGGCATATGTTACCAAATTTCTAGGAGAGGTACCAAACCAGATATTTGACTGAAATATCTCAAACGAACTTTTCCAAAGTCCAAAACGATTATTAGAAATATCTGTCTTGTTTTCTACGTCTGGTCTATCCAAAGAAACATCTGGTCGATTTTTTGAAACGTTCGTTGTAGATTTGTATTCTACGTTATTCCACAAATCTAAAATAGCTAACATTCCTCTTTCAATTAGCTTCGTTGCTATATAGGCAAAAAAGACCATACCAATACTTGTAATAATAGAATATAAAAGTTGTAAACCTAATTTTTTTTCAGTCGTTTTTTGATACACCACAAAAAACGAACCCACAAAAATAATTACCATTAGCTCTACAAAAGCCGTCCTTGATCCAGATAAAGTTATATATATCCATTGTATCAAAGTATTCATTATCAATAACCATTTCCACTTTTTCAAAGTAGTTTGAAAAAGCAATGACACCGATAAAATTATTGAAACAACAGAAATGGTAGCTGCAAAGTTAGGGTCGGCAAATACCCCATATAAACGATTTTCAAAAAAGCCAATTCTTAAGCCATTATAAATTTTATCCAAAGGCGCTGTATATGAATACTGTATAAAAAACATACAAATAGCGATAACTACTAACAATCCCCAAACTATTAAAAGAATTTTTTCTAATACTTTAAATGTTTTTTTATCTTGTTCTTTACCAATTTGATAAATAACTAATAAAAAAATAGCCTGCCATATAACTAATTTTAGGTTAGCTATAAAATACGTTTGGTAATGAATGAGTGTTACAAAAAAAAGCATGACTATAAAAATGACTAACATCGGATCAAATTGTTTAAATCTTTTATTTTTTAGAATAAAAAACATCTGATTTAGAATATAAACCATCGCCCAAATTGATATCAACCCAAACACCAGAGTATCTACCTTACTTGGTAACAAGCTATAAAGACTAATTGTTCTTAATAAAAGCATAAATTCAAAAATTATTAAAAACGGTAATTTCGTTTTTTCCAAAAAGTTATTTACCCACATAATACTACTCCTAATTTATTCATTTTTTGTTTTCCTATGTTTTTCTTCCAATATAGCAATCATCTTATAATATGGTACTCCGATTTGAAGTGCGATTGCTCCGACTTTTCTAGGCATAGTAAAATATTGATTTTTCATTATAAATTTAAAATTTTTTCGTAAAAAAGTAACAATTTCTTTTTGAACTTTTTTTTCTTCATTATTTAACTTACTATTCATCATTTTATCTAATACTATAAAATTTGCCCAACATACACGTGTATGAACAACATTAGATAATTCAGGATACCAGTCTAAGATATAATTTTCATTTTCTTTCCAAACATTGATTGTATCTAAATCTTTCTTAGAAAAAAGATTGCTTGAAATACTATTGGCACGGTGAAAATAATAATATTTTTGTTGCGTATCAATAACAATTTTCTCTGTATGCTCTAGGATAGATAAAATAACTGCACCGTCTTCTGTAATCATGCCTACAGGGTATCGGATATCTTCAAAAATTTCTTTTTTATATAACTTATTCACAGCATGAACAGATACAACTTTAGCTTCTAAAATCATTTTCATTGCTGCTACTTTATCTAGTACTATATATTGCTGTTGTTTTTCTACAGGTTCTTTTCCCTCATAAACATCATAAATACCACAGATTGATAAATCGGCATCTTCTTTTACGATATTTGTATATAATAGTTCATACATATCATCTGCAATGTAATCATCACTGTCTACGAAACCTAAATACTCACCTGTCGCTATTTCAATTCCAGCATTACGAGCATCGCTCAGCCCTCCATTTTCTTTATGGATAACTTTTACCCGTTGATCTTGTTCAGCAAACTGATCACACATTGCTCCAGAACTGTCTGGAGAGCCATCGTCCACCAGAATTAATTCGAAGTCAGTAAACGTTTGAGCTAAAATAGAGCGTACACATTTTTCTAAATATTTTTCTACATTGTATACAGGAACAATAATACTAATTTTGGGCATATCAATTTCCGCTACCTTCTAAAATTTTAATTGTATGTTTTAATGGTTCTTCCATACTGTCGTACAGAGGCCGCCAACCTAATGCGTAGATTTTTTGATTGTCTAGTAGTGCTTTTGTTGCTTTAGAAAATCCTTGTTTTTCTTGGGCGGTGGCTTCACCATGAATCACTTTTGTTCCAGCCACATTGGCTAATGTTTCCGCAAAAGTACGTAACGTAATATCGCAATGTTCGTTTGAAACATTGTAAGCTTCCCCCTTTTGCCCTTTAACTAATAAAAATAAAAGAGCAGATACAATATCTGCAACGTATGCATAAGAGTATAGTTGGGTCCCTGCGCTTTTTAACACAATGTTTTCTTTATGAACTGCATTCATAATAAATTGAGAAGAAGCTTTACTATCCGAAAGTAACATCGTAGGCCCGAAAGTACGACTAATTCTTGGAATAACAACATCAATACCATATTTCTGAATATAGGCTTGACATAATGATTCACTTGCTCTTTTTCCTTCGGGATAACCGGCCCGTAGCGTGTTACAGTCAATATAGCCGCAATAGTCTTCCGTAAATTTATCAAGATCTCCACGATTTTCTCCATAGATTTCAACAGTTGATAAAAATAACACTTTTTCACTATTCGCTTTGACCGCATAATCTAAAATATGCTGCGTACCAGCAATATTGGTCATAATCGTTCCAATTGGATCACTGGCATATGATTTAGGATGTGTATTACTAGCACAATGCAACACATAGTCACAAGCTTCTGCTATCTGAATTTCTTCTGTGACATCTCCGATAACTATATGGAATAACGGATCTTCTAGATAACTAGTAAATCGCTCTTCTAAACGCGACAATGTTCGTCCCATCGCCCAGATCGAAATATTCGCATTTCTCGTTTTATTTTGGTACATAAGCACATCAATTAAAAAGGTCCCAATCATGCCTGAAGCACCAGTTATAAAAACAGATTTATTAGTTACTTTCGTCCAATCTGGTGTCTTCTCTAAAACTCGTTCAACGTCTGATAAATAATTATCGTCTGTAAATAACATGGTATCCCTCCACTACTCTTCTTTCATTTTCAAGAAGCCTTTAAATAACTGTAAGTCATCTTGTGTGGTTAACTTAATGTTTTTATCTGAGCCTAAAGCAAAATACAATGTTTCGCCTAAATCCACCATCATAGTATTTGTGTATGACGATTCAGAAATACCAATATTCTCACGGAATGCTTTTTCGTAAGCCCAAGTTAATTTTTCAAATTTATAGGCTTGTGGTGTTGACACGCGACGTAATGTTTCACGATTAATATATTGTCGAGTTGTTTCCTCAGTTTCTTTTACAAAAATTTGTTCATTATATGGCAACGAAGTCACTGCATTTCCATATTCTTGACACTTAACAATTACATCAGATAAAACTAATTCATCAACTAATGGGCGAATCCCGTCATGGATAACAATAGTATCTTCTGGATTTGAATGTTCTTTTAAGAAATTAACCCCATTGTTAATTGATTCTTGACCAGAATTTCCTCCTGGAATAATCCATTGTAATTTGTCAATATGGTACTCTTTTGCATAGGCATCTAGTGTTTGTTCCCAACCTTTTTTACACACAACTAAGATTCGATCAATGAGTGGATGCTTTTGAAAAGATTCCAATGTGTAGATAATTATCGGTTTTTCCTCTACCATAATAAATTGTTTAGGAATCTCCTGCCCCATTCGTTTACCGACCCCACCGGCAATAATTAAAGCTGTAATCATTTGATACAAAATCCTTTCTCTAACTAGTCAACAACTAGTTTTATTTCAATTTTGTTTAACTTATATATTCATCAACACAGCCAAAACTGCATTCAATCTTTTACATTTTCTCATAACTATCAGTAAGTTTCAATAATTTATCGTAGACCTTAATCGAACTGTAAATATTTGATTAAGAAAAAACTCATTGATGAATATAAATCTGGACAGGTTTCGGAAAGTTTGACTTTTTATTAAGTGTATTTTCCACTTTATTTTTAATTGTTGTTCTTGACAAAAATTGATAGGAATTGCCAAACCAAGTGTTTCTTTACTTCGATGATCGTTATACTAATAAATGTAGCTCCCAATGATCTTCTTCAATTATTGTTAACTTTCAAAAATAGTATTTTCTTTAAGAGCCTGTCCATAATACATTCTTTAACAAACCCTACCTTAGTTGAAATAAAAGATACGACGATAAGAATACTCCTTGATTCATTGACTTTATGTTTTAAACTAGTCGTATAATTCCAATTGTTATACAAGTCCACAACTAATATGAATTAAATTTTTAGATAATAACTTTCCTTGAAATATTTTCAAAATAAAGGAATTCAATAGTACATATTATTGCTTTTTGATGAGGAACCAACGTATGAGATAGTCGCTAAATAAATTTTTTAATCTATGTTTCCATTGTCTCTCTAGTAGTCTCACTTTGTTAGGGAAATCTGCCATTAAAACCTACTCTCTTGCATGAATTTCAAAAGAGTACTCCTTAAATTTGCGACTACGGCACACTTCCCTTTCCAAAATTCTTTAGAAGAATAAGAAGGACCTTCACCGAATTCTTCAATCTCTTAGTCCTTTAAGACTTAGAAATTGAAGAGATCGAAACGAAGTGTAGTGTACGATGATTTCATCTATTCATGCTTCACAGTGAAACATTACAACTTTTAGCGCTTTAGCTCTTTTGACGGCCGGACTGTGACGAGACGTATGTCGAGAAAACACCATAGAAGTTGTTGAGAACAATGCAACGCGTAGTGTTGCTACTGTTTCCGCCGTTTATCAATTTTTAAGCCTGGGACAAAAATCTGAAGTGATTTTTGTCCCAGGCTCTTTCTGTGTGTGATTCAATAAGTATTTTCACTATTATTTTTTTAATGCCCGACTATCTACCCAGCCGATTGTTTTGCCATTCAATTGAAATTGGTATGTGGTCAGACCATTAGATAATTTTGCAGACTGGATAATGGTTACGACTTGGTTGGCATATTGAGAAGCACGTCCCAAGTTCTCGCCATCTTCGGCAGTATTGTTCGCTTTACTAAAGACTCCATGTCCATTAGAAATTGATGCATCTGCGATAATGCCTTGTTTGTTCATTTTCGTGTAAGTCGCTGTATTGAGAGTAGGGGTAAACGCCTGCTTATTCATCCAGCCAATTGTTTTGCCTCCAATCGCAAATCGCAAAAATTCTGCACGGCTAGTTTTCGCATACCCTGTAATATGGGCGGATTGACCTGCGTATATGTCCCCTTTACCCATACTAGAAACTCCTGGACCGACATTGTAAATTCCATTGTATACATCATGTTTTTTTGCTTCACTCGCTACTTTTACTTTTGCGTTGTAATCGTAGTTTTTTTGACTAATTAAATCATCAAAGATTGTTCCAAATGCCCGACTATCTACCCAGCCGATTGTTTTACCATTCAATTGAAATTGGTATGCGGTCAGACCATTAGATAATTTTGCAGACTGGATAATAGTTACGACTTGGTTGGCATATTGAGAAGCACGTCCCAAGTTCTCGCCATCTTCGGCAGTATTGTTCGCTTTACTAAAGACTCCATGTCCATTAGAAATTGATGCATCTGCGATAATGCCATGTTTGTTCATTTTCGTGTAAGTCGCTGTATTGAGAGCAGGGGTAAACGCCTGCTTATTCATCCAGCCAATTGTTTTGCCTCCAATCGCAAATCGCAAAAACTCTGCACGGCTAGTCTTCGCATACCCTGTAATATGGGCGGATTGACCTGCGTATATGTCCCCTTTACCCATACTAGAAACTCCTGGACCGACATTGTAAATTCCGTTGTATACATCATGTTTTTTTGCTTCACTCGCTACTTTTACTTTTGCGTTGTAATCGTAGTTTTTTTGACTAATTAAATCATCAAAGATTGTTCCAAATGCCCGACTATCTACCCAGCCGATTGTTTTGCCATTCAATTGAAATTGGTATGTGGTCAGACCATTAGATAATTTTGCAGACTGGATAATAGTTACGACTTGGTTGGCATATTGAGAGGCACGTCCCAAGTTCTCGCCATCTTCGGCAGTATTGTTCGCTTTACTAAAGACCCCATGTCCATTAGAAATTGATGCATCTGCGATAATGCCTTGTTTGTTCATTTTCGTGTAAGTCGCTGTATTGAGAGCAGGGGTAAACGCCTGCTTATTCATCCAGCCAATCGTTTTGCCTCCAATCGCAAATCGCAAAAATTCTGCACGGCTAGTCTTCGCATACCCTGTAATATGGGCGGCTTGACCTGCGTATATGTCCCCTTTACCCATACTAGAAACTCCTGGACCGACATTGTAAATTCCATTGTATACATCATGTTTTTTTGCTTCACTCGCTACTTTTACTTTTGCGTTGTAATCGTAGTTTTTTTGACTAATTAAATCATCAAAGATTGTTCCAAATGCTCGACTATCTACCCAGCCGATTGTTTTGCCATTCAATTGAAATTGGTATGTGGTCAGACCATTAGATAATTTTGCAGACTGGATAATAGTTACGACTTGGTTGGCATATTGAGAGGCACGTCCCAAGTTCTCGCCATCTTCGGCAGTATTGTTCGCTTTACTAAAGACCCCATGTCCATTAGAAATTGATACGTCTGCGATAATGCCTTGTTTGTTCATTTTCGTGTAAGTCGCTGTATTGAGAGTAGGGGTAAACGCCTGCTTATTCATCCAGCCAATTGTTTTGCCTCCAATCGCAAATCGCAAAAATTCTGCACGGCTAGTTTTCGCATACCCTGTAATATGGGCGGATTGACCTGCGTATATGTCCCCTTTACCCATACTAGAAACTCCTGGACCGACATTGTAAATTCCATTGTATACATCATGTTTTTTTGCTTCACTCGCTACTTTTACTTTTGCGTTGTAATCGTAGTTTTTTTGACTAATTAAATCATCAAAGATTGTTCCAAATGCCCGACTATCTACCCAGCCGATTGTTTTGCCATTCAATTGAAATTGGTATGTGGTCAGACCATTAGATAATTTTGCAGACTGGATAATGGTTACGACTTGGTTGGCATATTGAGAAGCACGTCCCAAGTTCTCGCCATCTTCGGCAGTATTGTTCGCTTTACTAAAGACTCCATGTCCATTAGAAATTGATGCATCTGCGATAATGCCTTGTTTGTTCATTTTCGTGTAAGTCGCTGTATTGAGAGTAGGGGTAAACGCCTGCTTATTCATCCAGCCAATTGTTTTGCCTCCAATCGCAAATCGCAAAAACTCTGCACGGCTAGTCTTCGCATACCCTGTAATATGGGCGGATTGACCTGCGTATATGTCCCCTTTACCCATACTAGAAACTCCTGGACCGACATTGTAAATTCCATTGTATACATCATGTTTTTTTGCTTCACTCGCTACTTTTACTTTTGCGTTGTAATCGTAGTTTTTTTGACTAATTAAATCATCATACTGTTTTCCACCAATAGATGTAAATCGTCCAGTGTAATCAGCATTAATATCAAACACACCTACGCCGATATCAACACCTGGAATCGTTAATAATGAAGACCATTGCCATGCCGCATAACCTTCATTTTTGTGCCATAACTGATCTGCAGTCGGTTCAAAAGGATACTGAGCAATCCAAATATTTTCAGTCCCTAGTTGTGTAGGCGATAAAACTCCTTCTGTAAACCAGGCTGCCATTGAATAATGTAATACATTCGTAAAACCTCTTGCTTTTAATTGATTAGCAAAAGCAATTGAATTAGCTGTCAATTGTCCATTATTCATGCTACCTTCTTCTGCATCATTAATCATTAAAGTGTCTTTTGGTAATCCAGTATTAATTGCTGTATCGGCAAAGTAGTTTGCTTCTTTTATTGCCTGATCTTTTGTTGTAAAGTGACTATAGTGATAGGCGGATACTTTTATTCCCACTGCATTTGCATTTTGAACTTGTGCAAATCTTTCTGGATTTTGATAAGTTGTCGCTTCGGTCATTTTAACGACCACTCCGCCTATCCCATAACTTTTCATAGTTTGATAATTTGCTACACTTAAACTACCATTCCAAGAAGATACATCGATAAAGTTTTTAGGCGGACGATTTGCCTCTGTTATGCTAATAGGATCACCATAGGCATATGCGGCTCTTTTTCTTCTCGTTCCTTTCATTCCTGATCCCATAGGTTTGTTCATATCCTCTGTTATTACGATTTCGTCTTCATCTTTATTATTAGCTTCTGAAGAACTAGTCGTTTCCGAAGTTTCTTCAGCATCTTTTGATTGCCAAGTGTCTTTAGCATCACTCGTGTCCAAACTATTTTTTGTTTCCGAAGGAACTGAAGATGAGGTGCTAGAAGAACTTTCTGTCGAAGTTTCCCCGCTAGATGACGTAGAGTTTAGTGTTTCTGCTGTATCCGTAGAAATTACTTCTTCTGCACTTTCACTACTTGATGCATCGATTGCATACACTATTGATGAACTAGGAACCAATGCTGTCAACATTAGCATTGTAATAACAGATATTTTATTTATTCTCTTCATTATTTATTTAACCCTTCTTTTTGCGTATTGTTTACAATTAATCCTCATTTAATTATAGTATGTAAATTTTACTTGAAACCAACAATTTTTTACTTTTCAAATTGAAATTTCTCAAAACTGATTAGAATGAGCACTAGTTTCAAATAATTTTCTAATAAATTTTAGCTTACGTCAAGAAAATCTTGCTAACTTTTTTTTACTATTTTATTTCTAAACTTTATCTTTTTATTACATTGATTATGTTATTTATTTTTTTACAACAAAATGCTGAACGCTATTTATAGATAACGTTCAGCCTCAGTATAAATAATTGAAGTTTTTAAAGATATTCTGTATACGATTTTTTAGTATCAACAATTAGCGCTTCATGATGAGGTTGACGATCTTCCTCTGGTGGCAATTGCATATAATCCCCAAAAACCTGTGTTAAGTAGCGCTTGTAGCCCACTGGTATTGGCATTTTTGTATCTTCAAATGGAACAAAAATAGCAGATTTAAAATCTTCTAAATGATAAATATTGCCCATGTAGCGTGGTCCGACACACAATTCTGTGACATAAGGAGTTGAACCAAAGGAATACTTGGTCATTCTTTTTTCAGCGAAGCGCCAAATATGATAGCGAGTTTTTTTCGATGGAAAGATATTCAATAATACCCGACTCCCCGTTGCTAAAATGCCACCATGTTTTTCTGGTACCACTTGTGAACAGAATAAAGCATAAATTAATGCCCAAATTTTTTGTTTCTTCCTTTGAAAATTTCCTTTTGGCGCACCATCTAAAGGAAAAATATCGATAGGAATACCATGAGGAATCGCTAATCCATCTTGATAGGTTTTAATAAACGTTGTCTGTGCATCCCTAATTGTCATAAATGAATTATGATCATTATAAGTTTTTGAAGCAACTAACAATGGATAACGTTCTGTATCTGCATATTTAGGCCAAAGCACTTTTAATTTTTCATAATCTGGTCTTGGCATAAAGAAATCTAAGTCATCATCCCATGGAATAAAACCTTGACTGCGGATTGCTCCAATACAACCGCCTCCACAAAAATAACAGGTTAGATTATGTTCTTCACAAAAAGCCACAAAATATTTTGACATGCGTAAAACGACTTGTTGAATTTCTACTAATTGCGTCTGTGTTGTTTGTTCCACTTTTCCTTTTCCTCCCTATTCATTCTTTGCATATTTAAATGTTGTATAGAATAAAAAACGCATTAAGTAGAATGAACTTTTAATAACTGAAAATTGTTCATTTTGACGCAAAATTTTCCAAACCCAACTGATTGTATTCCATTTGTTAGAAGATGTAGAGGTGGTTAGCTTACGATAAATGGCTAATTTTTCGTTAATAAAATAGACCGTATTTATTTCTTTCAAAATGTTTAACCAAGTAGCATAGTCTTCATGTTTTAAATCCGGCATTAAATGGCGTTTAAGCAGATTAGATTCGACTACGACTGTTAAGCAGCCGATAGTATTTGTTTTTAAAAGATCTTGATAGGTTTGTGGTCCCTCACTAAAATTACGCTCATGAGTAATGTTGCCATTTTCATTACATACAAAATAAGAACTACATGTAAATAAAAGTTTTTTTTCTTCCATCCACTTGATTTGAACTTCTAATTTATTAGGAAGCCATAAATCATCACTATCTAAAAAGGCAATATATTGTCCCTTTGAAGCTTCAATTCCTTTATTTCTGGTCTTTGCAATGCCCATGTTCTGTTCATTTTTCAGTAAAAAGATTCTTGAATCTTTTTCCATAAAGGCAAGTGCAATATCAATAGAATCATCTTTACTTCCATCATCAATGAGTAATAATTCCCACTTCTGGTAGGTTTGTTCCAGAACGCTTTCAATAGATTTTGATAAAAATTTGCCCGCGTTGTACATAGGCATAATAATTGAAACAAGTGCTGTTTCCATTTGTTCACTCCTCGTTGCATTTTATGTAAGAATGTAACAGTTTATATTATCGCATAGCTCTTTTATTATTTCAACGTTCCTTGTTTCCAAAAAAAGTTTGAGACATAAGCTTAAATAACTTATGTCTCAAACTTTTAACGGTAAATTCTAATAGCATTCTCTTTACAATAATCCATCGTCAATTCTTCACGTTCTTCAGACTCATCCAATCCTCTTGATGATACTTTATCAAAGAGAATTTTGATGGTTTGAAGCAGAATTTTCATATCCAACAGTAATGAATAATTCTTGATGTACAGTAAATCAAAGTTCAATTTACTATTGTAGTCAGAAGCATACTTCCCATAAACTTGGGCATAGCCGGTAATCCCCGCACGTACATTGTGACGTAAATAGTAATTCGGGTTTTCCTGATTAAATTGATCAACAAAGAATGGTCGTTCAGGACGTGGTCCGACAATGGACATATCTCCGCGAATAACATTGATTAGTTGTGGCAACTCATCAATACGTAAAGCACGCAAGTATTTACCAACTGTAGTGACGCGACTGTCGTTACTTGTAGATAAGACTGGACCTGATTTTGCTTCCGCTGTTGCCGACATCGTTCTAAATTTTAAAATCGAGAACTCACGTTGATCTAATGTAATCCGAGTTTGTTTGTAAATCACTGGTCCCGGTGAGGTTGCTTTGACTAAAATCGCTGCAATAAGCATTAAGGGGGAGGTAATCACAAATAGGCAAACAGAGACTAAAATATCGAATAAACGTTTAATAAAATTCTCTTCTGGTTGGATTTCAAAATTTGAGACTTCGATAATACTTTCATCTTCAAAGTTCATCATGTTTGGTTTTAACATAATTAGATTTTCAAAACTTGTATCTAAAAAGATTTTTTTCTTGTGTTTGACAATTAATTGATACAATTTTACTTTTTCGTTCTCATCAACATTACTTGAAATATAAACAATATCGATTTCATCGATAATTTTTTTTAAGTTTTCATAGTAATTGCTGACAACAACACTCGTTACTTTATGCTTGTTATTTTTATCAGACATAAAGTTTTGAATTGACCGCATAACTTGATTTTCTTTACCTAGTAAAACAACTTTTCGCTCATTGCTGACCTTTAAGTAAAGATAATAAACAAGAATTCGCCAAAGACTTAGAACAATAATTCCGATTATAAAGGAATATCCTAAAACAGAACGCGGGAACGTAAACCAACGTCCGGCAAATGTCACAATCATAATCGTTAAAGTCATTAAAATTTGACCAATCACCGTGACAAAAATGATGTCACTAATTTTGCGATTATAAAAAATATACGCACCTAACAACAAATTCAAAAAGATAAAAAAGATTGAAATGTAAATTGCAGATTTTTCATAAGCCACAAAGTTAAATGAAGGAATTTCTCGGCCAAATTTCACCATAAACCCTAAGATGATTGATAAATTATAGAGCAAAACGTCTGCTAAAATAATTACAATTCGTCTTGCATTACTCCATTCACTTTTTGATGTCATTAAAAACTTCCTCTCTTCACTTCCAGTAATTACATTATTTGTAATAACATGCAACCCCTATATTACCATAATGTCAGCGGACAAGAAAGTTCTATAGGATGAAAATTATCTGCGATGTCTTTGGACACGACTTAATTCTTCAGGTTGGTCCCAGCCCTCTTCGTCAACAGGTGCTATCGGGCGCTCTTCATTGCTAACAGGACTTGTTTGTTTCACTCGTTTTCTTCTTTTAGGTGTCGTTGGTCTTTCATGTCTTCCTCGTTTTTTCTCTGGCCGGAAGTAGAAGGCTAGCCCAAGGAAACTATAAACTATCGGCATCCAATGAGGCGCTAATAAAATATCTTCCATAAATGAATGAATCCAGATTAAAAGGAAGCCTAAAAGTAAACTAACTTGCAAACGATCCAATGTTTTTTTGCGGAAACCAATCAATAAAATCATACTGACTAAAAAACCAAATAAAATCAGATAGCCAATGACACCGAAATTACTTAACGTAAATAGAAAAGCATTATGTGTCCCCAGCGGTTTCCATGAGGCCACAAAAGGCTCCATACCGACTTTAATATGTTGAGGATCAGATAACCATTTAGCAAAAAACTCATGCCAAATTCGTTCTCTTCCTGTAAATAAATCAACAGTATCCGATTCCGCACATAAGTAAAACAACAATGGTCCCAATGCAACTACTCCGACAAAACCAAACAGCCAAACTTTCGAACGTTGCAAGAAACGTTTTGGTAAAAGATTGTCCACCAGAATAAAACCAACTAAAATGGCAAACGAGGTTTTGGATTGACTGACCCATGTACCTAAAACACCACCAATGTATACAGGTAAAAGCAGCAGGTTAAAAACCTTGTTTCTGTATGCTTTGATCAAACTACTGGCCATCATTGTTGAAAACATCAACGTTGCACCAATCGTATTGGTATTAATCCAAATACTTTCTAGTTTATTTGATTCTTTAAAAATTTCGTCTGCTGGAATCAACTGAGGCAACTCCACGGACATCCGATACAAAGTCGCACTCAAAGCAACTAAAGAGACAATTAATAAAAGCGTTTGATCCACACGGTCAAAGACACAAACTTTAAAACAAAGGACCAACAAAATAATTAAAGGAATCATTGTATCTGTTTGCATTGTGCTATGACGGATTGATTCCGTAAAGTGAAACAAGAGCCAGGTGGCTAACGCCAACGCAACGGTTAGCCAGTCAATAAATTTTAATTTCGTACAATTTAATAGCAGTACAAGTATTACTGCTATTAATAATAAAATTGAACTATTGGCATACATATATTTTGTGACTGGCGCATCAATTCCTACGACCCACATCGTATACGAGCCGATCATTGTAACTAATAAAATAAGTCGACCGATTCTATTCAATACTTTTCCCATATTCAAACCTCATTCCATGAATGAATCACTAGTCGTTTATTCGATAAATATATGCCCCGTTCTGATCAGGTCCATATAATTTTTCAAAATGAATCGTTGGTGTGTCTAACGGTTCTAATGGTTTATAAACGACCGCATATTTAATCCCATATTCTTTTAATTTTTCTGGAGATAAACGAGCAATAATCGCATCTTTTTGCATCAACTCTAAAACAGGGGTCTGATTTCCTACTTCAACATTGATGTGCGCATAGCGATTATAAATAAATGTGTCTTTTCCTTTTGGATCTAATGGTTTCCAAGCCTCTAAGTCAGGTGTAAAAGCAACACCGTTAAATGTATGCACACCTAACATTGGCAAATAGCCATACATCAAGCGTTCGCCCACCCACAATTGGTTGGGGTCTTTTTTGTTAATTTCTTCCACTTCTACCGCTAATTTTTTTCCATAGACAGCAGAAACGCCACGAGAAATTGGATTTACAAAGGCTCCAGAAACCATAATGATTCCTAATAAGACAAGGACAAATAACGTGCGCCAACGTTTAAATAAAGCAACAATTAAAACGGTAGCGACAACCAAGACACCAATGATGTCCATTCGTGTAACGTATAACCGTAAATTGCCCGTATATAAAACAAAGAAATACAGAACAACATTTAATCCTAGCGCCCCTAACCAGGCCATCATTGGAATTTTTGCTTGGCGATTCCATAAATAATCGATGAACCATAAACTTAACAACACAGCGGCAAACCCGAAGGATAACATCGCCCGTTGTTCTGGCACATAAGACCACAATGTCAACTTAGCAAAAATTGTTGGAAATTGAACGCTCATCCAAACTAAGTTAAATAAACAATACACGAATAAGACAAAACCGTAAATGTTTTCTTTGATTTTTTTATAAAAAATAAATGGTGAGAGCGGTAAAATAACAAAAAATAATTGATAAAAACTACTGATTTCCGAATTATTTGAATATGGAACATCTTGAAACGGCATTTTCCAATTTGTTAAAAATAACAAAATGTCGCGTTTAGGCATATCGCCACCTAAACTTACCCGTTTTCCTGGATAAGCGGTATCCATTACTGCTTTTAAGGAATCCAATGAGCCATATAGCGATCCGCCAACAATAATCGCCGTCATCAAGAGTGCCCCACCTATCAGGACCCCATCCCACTTATCCAACTTAATTTTTTTACGAAATTCTAAAAAGAATAAAATTAAAAATAATAAAATCAAATAACCAAGTGGTACTTGTAACGCAGGATAAATAACTAAAACAAATCCTGAGGCCATAATAACAGCCGTTATCGCACAAATGACACGACGTCGAACACTACTATGATAATAGAAATAATTATAAATTCCCACTAAAAAACCTAAGCCAAAAAATACTAAATCTCCAACTGGCGAGACAAACCACCATTGAAGGGCCGAAGAAAACGGAATCCAAACACTTGCTAACAAAGCTAAATATTTATTCCGCCGTGTGACGATCAAGCCAATTTCAAAAGAAAATAAAATTAAGCCAATTAATTTAAGATTCCAATACCATGATAAGCCATATTCTTTACCTAGTAGCACGTAGCCCCACGTAAAAGGTTTCGCTAACGTGGCCAAATTCCACGCTGGCGAATTATAGCCTACCACCATGTCTTGACCATTTAACGTAATCACATCATTATGTGTTTTCAAACCCGTTTGTGTTTGCGACAGACTAAATGGGGTTTGAACGAGCCATTCATCCGAACGAACACCTCTTGGTTCACCAGCAATTAATGAACTTTTTTGGCCATCCGCATATTCAGAAACATACGCATCCCACATGTTTAATGAACTACCATGGACTTTAAAGGCGACCAGTAAAATAAAAATGACTGCCGCTAGCAGATAGCGCCAGCGTAACAAATGATCAACCAAGCGAGCGCTCTGCTCAGCTTGGTTGCGTAATGGTTGTTTTTCTTTTCTTGTAGTTAGTTGTTGTTCCATCTTTTCGCTCCATTTCGTCATCCGCAATTGCATCTAGTCAATTCGTAATGAAAAGTTGGGAATATCCCTTGTCAGATTAGGATTATAAAATGGATCATTTTCAATTAAAGGTCCCCATTTTTCTTCCATCATCACTTTTTCTTGTTCAAAACGTTTTTTCTTTTTGCCTTTATCATCATATCCACGAGTTTGAGATTCAAAATGATAAAGCTCTGCTTCATGAAGCCAGACGTTGTCACGTCCTAAAGCTTGGACTTTCAGGCATAAATCAACATCATTGAAAGCTACGGTAAACGCTTCTTCAAAACCACCAACTGCATCAAAATCTGCTTTTTTCATAAGTAAGCATGCGGCAGTTACTGCTGAATAATTAACATTAATAGCTAACCGACCAAAATAGCCTAAGTCACCATGGGGATAACCATAATGACCATGCCCAGCGACGCCACCTAATCCTAAAATAACGCCTGCGTGTTGGACCGTATTATTTGGATACAATAATTTCGCACCTACACAGCCAATCCGTTCTTGCTGAGCAAATGAAACCATCAAGGTTAACCAATTCTCTGTAATCACTTCGGTATCATTATTTAAAAATAATAAATACTCTCCGTGCGCTTTTTTCGCTGCACGATTGTTAATAGTTGAGAAATTGAATGGAATATCGATTGATTCAACGAAAAAGCGACCAGGTAATTGTTGTTCAAATTCTGCATATAATTCGTGCATTTTTGGATCTGTACTTCCATTGTCAGCCATAATAATCTCGTAATTTTGGTAGGTTGTTTTTTCAATAATCGATGAAACACAACGTTGTACGTCTTTATAGCCATTTTTAGTTGGAATAATAATTGAGACTAACTTTTCAGATTCAATGTCATAATAAACATCGTATAAGCCATTCGCCGCCCCATGCGTTGCATGACCATTAATACCTCGACGAACGAGCGCATCTTGCACGGCTCTTAGCCCCGCTTCAAAAGCATAACCTTTTGAGCCCTGATCCACTGCTGTTGAGGTTGGCAGCATCCGCCAATAGTAAAGAACTTTTGGAATATGTGTGATGCGTTCTTTTGTCGTTTTTTCAGTAAATCTTAAAACTAAATCGTAGTCTTGAGAACCTTCGTAACCTTTTCGAAAGCCGCCAATTTCTTCTAGAATACTCCGACGATACACACCTAAATGCGAAATGTAATTGGTTCCTAAAAGTAAATCAGGTGACCAATCTGGTTTAAAGGCTGGATCAGAACGATTTCCATCCATGTCAAT
The DNA here is from genome assembly GCF_050536905.1 of Enterococcus sp. DIV1328a. NCBI lineage: Bacteria > Bacillati > Bacillota > Bacilli > Lactobacillales > Enterococcaceae > Enterococcus > Enterococcus sp. DIV1328a. Next base: position 1,804,552 of record NZ_CP172912.1, read on the forward strand.
CTTATCTTCATCACTATAAATTAAATCCAGTTCTGGGTTTTCATTCAGCACTTTAACCACTTCATAAAAAGCATTGATCGCTAATTCATCATCGTTGTCTAGTAAGGCGACAAATTCTCCGGTAGCAATCGCTAAAGCAGAGTTGGTTGCTTCGGAAATATGACCATTTTGTTCACGAAAGACGACCCGAATTCGCTCATCCAATTGCTGGTACTCTGTTAAAATCTTTTTGACATTGGGATCTGTTGAGGCGTCATCGGCCATACATAATTCCCAATTAGTATAGACTTGATTCAAAATAGAATCAATGCACAACCGAAGCCATTTTTCTTCAACATTATACACTGGCATCGCAATGGAAATTTTAGGTTGATAATGAAATGTTGCGATTTCTTGCGTCATCGCTTCTATGTCTAGTACTTCATTTCTAGCTAACCAGTTAGGATACGAAGCTTGATTTCTTAGTTTCTCAATTTTCGCTCGTTGAATGGTATGAGAAATACCATTTTTAGCCATATACTTAAATCCTTTTTTGGCTTTTATCCAGAGACGAGTCACTTTATCTTCTGTCCCTGGAATCACTGGATATTTTTTATTCAAGGGAAAATCCACCGTTACAACATGTGCTGATGATTGAAAATGAAAAGGGAGTACTTTTTTTTGTTTAATTCCTTCAAGTGTAACAACAAAGCCAGCTTCAATCGCAGGCTCTGTTTGATAAATTTGATTAACATCTTCACGTAAAACGCGCTGAATGTTATAAGCGGACACTTGGTTTTCATTATTAATTGTGAAAGTTGGGCTTTCTTTAGTGATTGTATCTAACGCCCAACCTGTAATGGTCAAATTATTTGTTGCTTTGTCGCGATAGATACTATCAAAGATCACCTTAATGTCTTCATTCATGTGCATTCTCCTTATAGATGTTTCGGATTTCGGTAGGGATCAACTAAAGCTTCCGCGGTCCATTTTTCCGCAAGTTCTTTATAAGATCCTTTTTTATCATGGTTTTGCATTTTTTCGTCTGCTTTCAAAATTGCATAGGACACATATACATTTCGTTTACCAGCGCTAGCAAATTGTAACGATAAATCGACACCCATCCATTCTTTTCCTAAGTTTTCGTTAATTCCTTCTAAATTTAGGTAAAGTTGTTTGTTGAATAGTAAGCAGTCTTCAGTTGCTGCTTGAATATTTCTTGGTAAAGCAATTCTGTAATAGTAACCTAAGCTTTTACCAGGGGTGCCTTTTTCGGGATAAAGTAATCGACCTTTGTCTGTATCAACTGATACTCCTACTGTTTCCACACGATAGCGTGCGTCAACTACGCGGCCAGTCACTAAACCAGAGGTCTCTTGTTGACCAATGTTCATTAACTCTTTTAACCAATCATTTTTCGTTGGTACCAATCCAGCATTTAATAAAGCCACATATTCTCCCTTAGCAGCTTGAATCATGCCATGACGTGTTTCTGTTGAAACATAACGAAGACGGTCATTTTGGATATTTATTTGATTCTCGAAGCGTGCAGGCAATAGAATTTCATAATTTGTATAGGCAGTTTTTTCTAATAATTGACGTAAGTAACTACTCATATTCTCTGTATCATTCGTAATAATCAATGATACCATCGGCACATGATCATAAAGATAGTTAATTTTATAGGAACCATAAAATTCGGCAATCTCTACTTGTGCTTTTAAGCCACGGCGTTCCGTTGCCGCTTGGACCGCTTTTTGACCAGCTACATAGGCGTAACCTTTGCTTTCAGGGTTTAGAGCAGTCGATGATTCAATGGCACGCCAATGATACATCATACCAGGAATATGCTTGATTTTCGTTGCTTGTTCCGTTGCTCGTAATACGAAATCATAGTCTTGAGCGCCGTTATATGCTGAGTTCAATCCGCCTACTTTTTCTAATAAATCACGTTTCACAACAACAAAGTGTGTAATGTAATTATGGTTTAAAATCAGTTCTGGATTCCAGTCCGATTTGTAAAACGCGTTGAAGCGACGACCATTTTCTGTAATTTTATCTTCATCAGTATAAAGAAAATCAATCGTTGGGTCTGTATTTAAAGCTTTGACCACTTCATATAATGCTTGTGGCGCTAATTCATCATCGTTATCCATGAAACCAACAAAATCGCCAGTAGCAATCGACAAAGCTGAGTTAGTTGCTTCTGAAATATGTCCGTTTTCTTCGCGATAAATAACTTTGATTCGTTGATCTAGTTCTTTATATTTTTCTAGCATAGGCTTAATATGTTCGCTTGGCGATGCATCATCTGCTAAACATAACTCCCAATTTTCATAGTACTGATTTTGTAAAGAAGAGACACATGCTGCAAGCCATTTTTCTTCGACATTATAAACAGGCACAGCGACAGAAATTTTAGGCTGAAATTGGAACGTTTTAATTTCCGCTAAAACTGCCTCCACGTCAACAGGGGCTTCTGCTTTTTCTTGTCGTTTAAAGTACCACTTCACTGAGCCCATCAAACCACGTGTCTGAATCGAACGCCATGCTCGATCAAATTTCGTGCCTGGTTGAACCATGTTTGGACGCTCCACCACGTATTGAACCTTCTGGCCTGATTTGGTGTCAATGTTTAGCGTGTAGGCTGGTAAATCTTCTGGATCTTTAATCGTAATGACAAAACCATAATCTTGATCGCCTTCTAATTCAAACATATCAATAACATCCCGACGATATTCTGTTTCCACCGTATAAGTGACTGATTCACTAGCTTCTGCAATGCTGAATCTTAGCGGATAATTTGTTTGTTTGTCATACGCCCACCCTCTGATAACAGAAACGTTATTTTCTACATCGCGAGCAATATCATCGATGGTTAAATTAATCATTTTATCAAATTTAGTTAACGTGATTCGTTTATATTTTCCAGTAGGCATAGGGGCAGTCTCCGTCTGTTTATTCATTTCTTCTAAAAATTGATTTCTTTCATCTAACAGTGCATGAATAAAGGTATTTTCACGTTCTGAATAGTTGCCTTCAAAGAAATAATCAATGGCTACTGTCAGGTCTTTGCCTGCCATTTGTGCATCGGTTACTTCGATTACAGGTACTTGCGTATCTAAGAAATAATAGATATTCTCTTGTACCAGAAAAGCATTCGTGGCTGCGACTGGGACTGTCTCGCCGTCTATCGTCATGGATAATTTGACAATTGCCCCCGTTAAACTTGGGAATAATTTTATCAGTTGGACGTCTTCTGGTATCTTCAGTTGGAACTGTTTTGTTTCAGGTTTTTGTAAATCAACTGGTTGATCCAACTCAGTCTCTTTTTCTTCGCCGCAATTAATTAAAATATGAACGTTTTTTTCATTGTATGAATTTACTGGTGTCACTCGCTCTGGCTGTTCTACTGGTTCAGCAGTCAAGGCAAAAAAGTACTGATACACTTCGCCAAAGGGACGCGCTTTAAAAGCTGCTTGTACTTCTACAGGTAACGCTTCATACGTCGTAGGAATTTCGTTGTAGCCAACTTGATTAAATGTAAAATCTTCTTTGGCAATGTATAAACCAACTTCTGCAAAAACTTTTTCAAATCCTTCTTGTAAATAGAATGATTTATGCGTAGCATCCAACAGCCCAGTTTCATTCCATGTTAAACGATTATTAAATAAATCAATTAAGACAGAATTATGCGCCAAATTAGGGAAAGTGATTAAGATTTGACCGCTTGGTTTTAAAAACGGTTTGACTTTTGCTAAGGCGCTTTGAGGATTCATTAAATGTTCCAACACATCCGCAAAAACGATATAATCAAACGTCTTACCAGCAAAGTATTCGACCCAATCATTTTCATCAATATTGCCATAAAAGGCATCTGTTGAAAATTGACTGACATGATCATAAAGTTCTTTGTCTAATTCAACAATTGAGACCTGGCACTTTTTTTCTTCCATCAAATAGCTAGTCATTCGCCCATTACCTGGACCAAATTCCAAGACATCACTATTTTCTTTGATTTGTGCTACGATTTTCCCAACACTGGTACTCTCGTCTGTTTCCATTTCAAAATCATACTTCATCTTTTGTCGTATCCTTCCATTTATGATCTAAGATGACAATTCCTTCTCCGGCATAACGACCGGTAATAAACATCGTCACGTATTTTGTTTTGTAGACTAATGGGACTGTTGCATGTTCCTCAAAGAAAGCAATATCAAAATAATATTCACCTGTTAATAATGACATTTTTTCATATTCTAAATAAAAAACATTCCGTCCTTTTTTCCAAGGAATTTGCACGCCATCTAATAACGTATTTAAGCCACAGACATAATGGTTGTCCACTGTTCGAATAGCGACCCCACAAACAGGCTTCTTAATTTGGTCATTTTTGACAGTATATTCAATTTTTACAATCACTTTTTCATCTTGCGTTACCATTTCTAAGGGTTCATAATCCGCGTTTAAAAGTTCCGCATGATCCACTTCAATAATATCTGGCGTTGGGGTTTCATCTTTCATGGTCGCTTCGCGGTCAACTGTTTTAATTGATTTCTTTTTCAAAAAGTTTTCGTAATTGGTAGTCACGTCCATCGTATCTCCATATTCAACGACTTTCCCGTGTTGCAACCAAAAAGTTCTATCACAAAAACGGCGGATGGAGTTTACATCGTGAGAAACAAATAAAATTGTTTTACCAGAATTTTTAATTTCTGTAAATTTTTCCATACATTTTAATTGAAACTCTAAATCCCCGACAGCCAACGCTTCATCGACAATTAAAATATCGGGATCCACGTTAATGGCTACCGCAAAAGCCAAGCGGACAAACATACCACTAGAGTATGTCTTAACTGGTTGATACAAATGATCGCCGATGTCAGCAAAATCAATGACATCTTGGACACGCTCTTCCATCTCTTCTCGGGAAAAACCCAAGACCATTCCATTTAAGAAAATATTTTCATATCCTGAATATTCAGGGTTAAAACCTGAACCTAATTCAAGCAACGCTGAAATTTTCCCATTAATCACCATGGACCCGGAGGTTGGCGTTAATACTCCTGTAATAATTTTTAACATGGTTGATTTTCCAGAACCATTTTCGCCGACAAAGCCAATCATCTCGCCTTTTTTAATTTGCATCGTGACATCGTCTAACGCATAAAACAAATCGTGGTAAGATTTTTTGGTTGGACTAAGCGCTTCTTTAAACCGATCGGACGGCTTTTTATACATGTTGTATGTTTTGGTAATATGTTGGATATCGATTGCATATTCTGACATGTCGTTCTCTCCTTATAGTACATCTGAAAAATGTGGTTTTAAGCGTCTAAACACGGTTGAGCCAATTAATAGTAAAACAATAGTAACTCCCCAGAAATATAAGCTATATTGCCAATGTTCCCAGAACCATGCACCGCCTAAATAAGATTCGCGGTATCCTTGAACAATATAATATAATGGATTGATTTTTAAGATTGTCGCAATCATTCCAGTTGGTTGCCATAAAATTGGCAATGTCCACATAACTGTTTGCATAATGATATTGATAAATTGCATAATATCAGGTAAAAATGGTTGTGTTGAAGCAGTAATCCACGTAATTGCTGTTAAAAAGACTAATAAACAAGCTAAGTAGTAAATTAATTGCAAACTGTACAAACTTGGATAATAACCGTTAGCTGTAGTAATTACAAAACCAATTAGAATGAAAAACAAGTGGGTGTACAAGTTCGATAAAATTTTAGACGTTGGTAAAATTTGTACATTAAACACAACTTTTTTAACTAAATAACTATATTCACGAAACACATTCGTGGCTGATAATAACGAATCTGAAAAGAAGAACCAAGGTACCATCCCTGTTACTAAATAGACAATGAATGGCATATTGTCGCCAGCTCTAGAACGAAGGCCTACAGAAAAGACAAACCAATACGTCAAAACAGTTACTAATGGCGTTAAAAACGCCCAGACAATTCCTAGTGCTGAACCAGCATACTTGGCCTTAAAATCATTAAATGAAAATTGTAATAACAATTTTTTGTTCTGAAAAATATTCTTGAAAATTGAAAATGTTTCTTTAAACATATACTTATTCCTTCCGTAATAAACTATTTTTATCTAAAATTTTTGGATACAAAAATGCCATTTTAAACAACATTTCTATTTTATCGATAAACGCCTAGCTTTTCAATAGTAGACCCCTTTTTATAAAGAAAAATTTAACTGATTTCACTATATTAAAAAATCTTGTCCAATTTTTAGGAGATTATGCTACAATAATGGAGGTCTTGCATTTTTTTGCACGGAAACTATTTTTGAGAGAAGGGAAATTATGGTTCTTTTTATTATTTACGTATTTCTGTCTTCTGCTGGTCTGGTCTTATTTAAACTAGGTTCTAGCAGTTTGAACATCCAACTCCAACAAACAATCTTTTCAATGAATATCTCACTTATTTCTTTATTAGGTTTATTTTGTTATTTAATTAGTTTTATTTTATGGATGTTAATTATTAGTCGTTCCGATGTTTCTTACATTGTTCCTTTAGGCGTTGCCTGTACAAACATCGCTATTTTAATTGCTTCAAATCTGATTCTAAAAGAGACGATTACAACGAATGCCCTTATTGGTGCTGTGGTTATTATTGTCGGCATTGTGATTATGAATCTTAAATAAAAAAGATCGCTATTCATTGAGCTGACCCTTAAAAATTAGACTTTCAGGTCCAACTTTTAAGGGTCACTACACATTAGCGATCTTTTTTATTTTCTTCAGATTTCATGATAGATAATTCCTGCAATAATGTTTTAATGCGATTTTCGTGTTTTGAAATCAACACAGAATTTTTAATTTCCATAATTAAAAGGACAATCACTGCAGCTGATAATAAAAAGTTTGACGTTGTTTCAAACCCAACGGCCATTGCTAACCATTCTGCCAAATGCGGGAAAATAGCAAAAATAATTAAGACAATTGAGATTAATAACCAAATCAAAGCATTTTTTAGGAGAAAAATATTTTTATTAATTCCTCGAATAATGTATAAGAAAAAGCCAATTGCAAATAAAAATAAAGCTAGCCATAACACGGTTGGTAGCATTAATCTCCCTCCTTCATAAAGGCAGCAATCAGAATTGCTGAGCCGACTTCCAGCATATACTTCACAGAAGCCAATGCACGAATCGAAGAAACACCACCAAGCCGTTCCATCATATTGACAGGTCTTTCAACAATCACAAAGTGTTTTTTTATTAAGTGAACAATCGATTCTGGCTCAGGATAATTTGTCGGATAACGCTTTGCAAAAAAAGCAATCACTTTCCGATTTCCCGCTCGATAACCAGAAGTCACATCATAAATTGTTTTACCAGAAGCCATTCGAATACAAAAGGATAACAAACGAATACCAAAACGGCGCATTTTCGTACTTTGAAAAGCCGCTTCGTTTCCAGGAAGGAAACGAGAGCCAATCGAAAAATCGCATTTACCCTCTGCTAATGGTTCCAGTAAGACAGGTAAACTATTGATATCATGTTGACCATCACCATCAAACTGAACCGCCACATCATACTCATTTTCTAAGGCGTATTTATAGCCTGTCTGTACTGCCCCGCCAATACCTAAATTCAACACTAAATGAATGGCATTAATTTGGTTGGCTTCTAAAATTTGTTTGGTTCTATCTGTCGAACCATCATTGATTACCACATAATCCAATTCATGTTGAAAATGCGTAACTTCCTGTTTAAATGTTTCAATGGAAGCAATCGTCCGCAAAATATTTTCTTCCTCATTGTAAGCAGGAATGATTAAAAGAACTTTCATAGAAGAACACCTTTCCACTTTCTCTCTACCCAAAAACCCTTTAGTTAAGTTTTTTATTGTTGAACATTTTCTAACATTTGTGCTAAGGCTTCTTGCCAAGTAGGAATTTTAAAGCCTAACGCTTCTGTTTTACTTAAATCCATGACAGAATATTGTGGTCTTTGCGCCTTTTGTGGAAATTGAGTTGAATCCACTGGCAGTACTTCCACTTCAGTATCTTTTAAAATTTCTTTAGCAAACTGATACCAGCTACAGCTGTTTTCATTAGACAAATGATAAACACCAAATGGCGCTTTTTCTGCAATAACAAATGCCATAAATTCGGCTAACGTTCTTGTCCAAGTTGGGCGGCCAAACTGATCGTCCACTACCGTTAGTTGGTCTCTTGTTTCCGCTAATTTTTGCATGGTAAAGACAAAGTTATGACCGTATTGACCAAATACCCATGATGTTCGAATAATATAATAGTCGTCCAGGATTTCTTGTACCGCTTGTTCCCCTAATAACTTCGTCCGACCATACTCATTTAAAGGATTCGGTTGATCATCAATCGCATAGACGCCTTCTTTTTTAGTTCCATCAAAAATATAATCTGTACTTACGTAAACAAGTGTCGCCCCCACTGCTTTAGCAGCTTCTGCAACATGACGTGTGCCATCTACATTCACTTTTTCATCTAATTCCTTGCCTTCGTCTTCTGCTTTATCAACAGCTGTATAAGCAGCACAATGATAAATGACGCTTGGTTGAATTTCTTTCACTTTTGCCAACGTACTATCCGCATCAGTAATATCTAATTCTGTGGAATCCGTTGAAACATACTCAATTCCTTGTTCGTCTAATAGGTGACGTAATTCTGTGCCCAATTGGCCATTTCCACCAGTAATTAAAATCATTTTTTTCGCTCCTTCTTGAAAAAAAGGCAGGGCAAAGTAGCTTTTGTACTTTGCCATCGCCTTTCGACTGTTATCTCACATGTCAGAAAAAATTACTGACCATTTTGTGCATATTTTGCTTCAACAGCTTCTTTATCTGCACGCCACCAGTCTTCATTTTCTGTATACCACTTGATTGTTTCTGCCAAGCCTTCACGGAAATTCGTGAATTCTGGTTCCCAACCTAATTCTTCGCGTAATCTGGTTGAATCAATCGCATAACGTAAGTCATGTCCTGCACGATCGTTGACATGCTCATAGGCATCAACAGGTTGTCCCATTAATTCTAAAATTAATTCCATCACTGTTTTATTGTCTTCTTCACCATCTGCTCCGATTAAATATGTTTCGCCAATTTGCCCTTTTGTTAAAATTGCCCAAACAGCCGAAGAATGGTCGTTTGTATGAATCCAGTCACGAACATTTTTACCAGCACCATAAAGTTTTGGTGTAATGCCGCTTAAGACATTGGTAATTTGACGAGGAATAAATTTTTCAATATGTTGATATGGACCATAGTTATTTGAACAATTTGAAATTGTTGCTTGTAAGTTGAAAGAACGAACCCACGCTTTGACTAACAAGTCAGATCCTGCTTTTGTTGAAGAATAAGGACTTGAAGGATTGTAAGGCGTTTCGGCAGTGAATTTTTCCCCTTCGCCTTCTCCATGTCCTGGTAAATCTTCTCTTAAAGGTAAATCGCCATAAACTTCATCAGTCGATACATGGTGGTAACGAACATTGTTTTTACGGCAAGCTTCGATCAATGTGTACGTCCCAATCAGATTGGTTTGTACAAATGGGAATGGGTCGTTTAATGAGTTGTCGTTATGCGATTCAGCAGCATAGTGAACGACCGCATCTGTTTCAGCGACTAAACGATTAACTAATTCAGCATCAGCGATATCTCCTACGACTAATTCCACACGATCACTTGGTAGACCTTCAAGATTTTTTTCATTTCCTGCATACGTTAATTTATCTAATACAGTTACATGAACTTCTGGATGATTCTTTACAACATAATGAACAAAATTTGAGCCGATAAAACCAGCTCCACCTGTTACGATGATTTTTTTCATAATTGAAACTCTCCTACTTTTTTCTTAAATTTCGCCATAGATAAACGGATTTTCCGCTTCAAATTCTTTTAAGGTTGGATGTTTTTGATCCTTTTCTGACGTAATCGCTTTTTCTGGCGCAATTGGCCAATCAATAGCTAACGCTGGATCGTTAAAAGCAATACCGCCGTCTGCTGCCGCATTGTAGTAATTGTCACACTTGTACATAAAATTCACGTTCGGTGTCAAGGTGACAAAACCATGAGCAAAACCTTTTGGTACTAAAAGCTGACGGTGATTATGTTCTGATAAAATGTAGCCTTCCCATTGACCATAGGTTGGACTCCCTTTACGAATATCAACAATCACATCTAATACCGCACCTGTTACAACGCGAATTAGTTTTGTTTGCGCAGCTTCGCCTTTTTGAAAATGCAATCCACGCAAGACACCTGCTTCTGTTGATAATGAATGATTATCTTGGACAAAATCAAAGTCTAATCCATGTTCTGCAAATTTAGCTTTGGAATAACTTTCTGTAAAAAAGCCACGATGATCACCGAAAACATCCATTTCGATAATTTTGACATCTTGTAATTTTGTATCAATAACTTTCACGTTTCTTCGCTCCTATTCTGCTGCTAAACGTAGCAAGTATTGGCCGTAGCCATTTTTCTTCAATGGTTGTGCCAATTCTACCAATTGTTCTTTTGTAATATAGCCCATTCGATAAGCAATTTCTTCCAAACAAGCGACTTTTAAATTTTGACGTTTTTCAATTGTTTCAATAAATGTTGACGCTTCTAATAAGGATTCGTGTGTGCCTGTATCTAACCAAGCAAAGCCACGGCCCATTACCTCAACAGAAAGTTTATTTTTTTCAAGGTAGACTTTATTAACGTCTGTTATTTCTAATTCCCCACGTTCTGACGGTTTGATCCCTTTTGCAATTTCAACCACTTCATTGTCGTAAAAATACAAACCTGTCACTGCGTAATTTGACTTCGGTTGTGCTGGTTTTTCTTCAATAGAAAGCGCCCGCATCTCTTCATCAAATTCTACCACGCCGAAACGCTCTGGATCATTTACATGGTAACCAAAGACTGTTGCCCCTGACTCTTTAGAAGCCGCTCGTTGCAACATTTTTGATAAGCCGCCACCATAATAAATATTGTCCCCTAAAACTAAACAGACACTATCATCACCAATAAATTCTTCACCAATAATAAATGCTTGCGCCAAACCATCTGGACTTTCTTGCACCGCGTATTCGATATGAATGCCTAAATCATGGCCATCGCCGAATAAGCTTTCAAAACGTGGTGTATCTTCTGGTGTAGAGATAATCAAAATTTCATTAATTCCCGCCAACATTAACGTTGACATTGGGTAATAAATCATTGGTTTGTCGTAAATTGGCATTAATTGTTTTGATGTTGCTTTTGTTAACGGATATAAGCGTGTCCCGCTTCCGCCTGCTAAAATAATTCCTTTCATGAACAATCTCCTTAAATACTTCTATTTTTAGTTTCTATAAAACCAAATATCCTTCCCTATTATCGCATTAAGCATAGGGTTTGTCATGTTTTTTACGTAAATTTTACAAATCTGTAAAGGTTTAGCGCTGTTCCTTTAAACGCTGATGTAAAGCTTTTAATAAATTCACACGCCAATTTAATTTTTGTTGGAAACTTGTTTTGGTAATAATGGGGCTGACATTCGCTCCATGTCTTCGGTAAAGCACTAATGGTTCTTTAATGAGACCCGTTTGCTTCTTCCGTGCAGCTAATAAACCAATCCACATATCATGCATAGGAACTTCCGGCGGAATGGGTAAAATGACGTTTTTCATCTCTTGACGAAAGGCCATACCTGCCCCAATATAGCCACTTTTTATCGCATTTCGCCAAAATCCTGGTTTGACTTTTCGAAACTTAAAATAAGAGGGATTGGTAACTTGTAAATCCGCATCAACAATTTTCAAGTCACTAATAACCACTTGGATGTCAGGGTGCGTTTCAAAATATTCTGTCACCGTCGTTACTTTATTTGGCAACCAAACGTCATCTTGATCTGCTAAAAATATTACTTCGCCTTTCGTATGCGTAAGCGCAAATGCAAAATTAGCAATCACTCCTTGCCCTGGACCTTGTAACAATTGAATTTGGGGATAATTCGCTGCATACGTCCTCAAAATTTCCAACGTATGATCAGTAGAACCATCATCTGAAATAATTAGTTCATCTTCTTCACTGACTTGTAAAAGAATACTATCTAATTGTTCCGCGAGATATTTTTCTCCATTATATGTCGCAATACAAACTGAGATCATAGATTATCCTTTCATTAACTTGAGAAATTCTGCCAATGTTTGCCGCCAAATTTGGCGATTTTTGACAGTTAAAAATTGCTTACTACTGCGTAAAAATAAATGGCGTCGATGATGGGAAAACTTTTCTTGATCATATCGACGATAAAATAACGTTTCTGCTTCAATAATAGAGCGATAACGTTGAGGACTCATTGTACGATAATCTAAAACAGACAATTCTTGTTTTAGGTGGATTGGTAAGACTTCAATCTTTTTATTGGCTTGATTTAATTGATAAAAGAACCAATGGTCTAAATAGTCCAAAGGAAATTCTTCCGAAAATCCTTCCAACCAGCGTAGCGTTTCTGCCGTAATAACTGTACCAGAATTGATAGCCATCAACGGTTGGTTGGCTATCCCTGCTGCTGGCTTTGCTCCTTTAAGCCCAACGTATTGATCACTATATACTGGCGAAATTTGTTGTCCATTTGCTTCTACAATTGGAACATAGACTGCCACAGTCGGATCTAATGGCATGATGATCAACGTATCAAAATAAGAGGCTGGCACTTCTGTGTCTTGGTCAAGGAGCAACAATAATTCACATTGATTCGCTTGACTAAAAGCAATCGCTTCATTATAAGCGGTCGCTAGGCCTGGATTATCAGGATTATGTCGATAAGTAACATTTTGTTGTAAAAATAATGCATCTTCTTGAGGAAGTGGGCTGTTGTCATAAATAAATAAGTGCAATTCGGGATGATTTACCACTTCTTTTAATAACAAATAATTCGGCGTATCAGCCATTTTCATTTGATATAAGACGATGACTACCGCTAATCTTTGACTCATTAAAAGAACCTCCAGCCCCATTTGTTAAAAAATTTCCCCATTGATTGCATAAAGATTTTAAACAATTTCCGACTTTTATGGGCGCCCTTTTCATACATGTGAACAACCGTTTCAAAAGGCGTATAGAGAATCCGATAGCCTGCTTTGCCAAAACGTAAACATAAATCGTTGTCTTCAAAGTACATGAAGAAACGTTCATCGAACCCACCAATTTCAACGAATTTTTCACGATCAATCAACATAAAACAGCCTGAGCCCATTTTAATATCCGTTGTTTCTGTATCCGACAAATCGCGACATTCATAAATACTCAAACGTTTATCAAAAATTTTCTTTACAAATTGAAAGGGAATAAAACGTAACATATAATCGAAGACATCTAATTTTTGACGAACTAAATATTGCGTCGTGCCATCTTCATTTAACACTTTAGGGCTAACGACTGCAATGTTCTTATCTATTTTGATACGGTCTAATAGACGATCAAGCACGTCTTTAGTAACCAAAACATCGGGATTAAAAATAATTGCATATTTTGTCGAAGCATTGAATAACACTTGATTATGACCATGACCAAACCCTTGATTTTCTTCAGCGCGATGGATAGTAATAAATGGTTCATATGTTGTTAATTTTTCAAGATACGCTGTTTCAGAATGATTGTCATAGATATGAATATCATAAATACTATCAGTACCTAGTTCAGCTTTTAATTGGTCTAGTACATTAAAAATGTAACGACTATTATAAGTGACAATCGAGATTGTTACCATTTCTTGCATGCTCATTTCTCCTTACTACTGAAACATCGTCTTAAAAAAAAAGCATATGTTTCACACATATACTTTTTTAAGTTTAATGGAATTATATCATAGGTTTACGCTCTCGCAAAGCAACCTAAAGATTTCTTTACTTTCTCTTAGAATGCTTGCCAAGTCGCTTTTTCATTTGCTCCTGACGATATTCACGATTCCCTAAAATCCGTAACAAATACATCAACGGTTGATGTCCTTCGCCAACTAGACCGATTAGTTCAATGAATAGTTCTAAGCCAATTAAACAAAAGACAATTAATAAAATTGATGCTACTGTACTTGAATAGCTGAACAATAAAGAGACAAAGGAAAAAACTAACGCTAATGCATAAATAGTCATGACCGCCCCTTTATGGGTAAAACCTAAGGATAACAAGCGGTGATGCAAATGCATTTTATCTGCTGAGGAAATGGGCTTCTTGTTCAATAGCCGTCGAATAATTGCATAAACCGTATCCGTAATTGGCACACCTAAAATCACCATTGGCGTAATTACCGTAATAAACGTAGCATTTTTCAAGCCCTGTAACGACATTACTGCAATCATAAACCCGAGGAATAACGCCCCGGTATCTCCTAGAAATATTTTAGCCGGATAAAAATTGTATGGGAAAAATCCCGCAATGCTCGCAACTAAAATAAAAATAACAATTGGAATATAGACCGTTTTAGCATGTAGGAAAAAATACCCTGTAATACCAATCGTGGTTAATCCAATAATGGATACGCCTGATGCTAAACCATCCAAACCATCAATTAAATTTACTGCATTCGTAATCGCTAAAATCCACAATAAAGTTAGTGGTAAACTAAACCAGCGCAAATCAATCATTCCAACAACTGGCAACGTCACAAAATCTATCCGAATTCCAGCAACAAAATAAATAACTAATGCTGCTAACAAAATACCGATTGTTTTTTTCATTGGAGTAATCTCTTTAATATCATCAATGAGGCCTGTCAAAACAACCATTCCACCAGCCAAAATAATCGGCCAAATATAATCTTGTGGGATAATCGAACGAAAAATCAATAAACATGAACTAGCAAAAGCAATGTAGATTGCAAGTCCTCCTGCTGTAGGCATATTTTTGGTATTGATTCGTCGCTCTCCTGGTGCATCGTAGGCGCCAATCCGAAACGCTAGAAGCTTAACAAGTGGTGTTAATAGCAAAGATAAGATAAATGTCATAAATAAACGTATTAAAACTTCATAAATAAATAGTGACATAGTCGAACCCACTTTCTTCTCGTTCAGGGTATATTATACCGTAAACTGAAGCATTTACAAGCTGAAACATGTGTTCTGGCAACGGTTTAGACTTTTTTAAAGAAATCCATTTATTTTTTCTTTTTAAACCATCTAAACAAGCGTTGTTCAAAACTTGGTTGTTTCTTTTCTTTATCTCCAGATAAGTATTCATCGACAACAGCGTTGACAATTGCTCCTAAAATAATAATCGTGGCAGCAAAATTCAGCCATAACATTAAGATGATAAAACTCCCGATGATTTGATAACTTGCGATTCTAGAACTAAAATATTTTACGTACAAACCAAAAATTTGTGATAATAACATCCAACCGACTGTCGAAAAAATAGCCCCTGGCAAAATGGAACGTAACGATAATTTCCGATTAGGAACGACCGCATAAATCAAACACATAATCACTAATAAAACAACGGTCGTTAACGGCCATTTTAACGCTTGGAAAGTATCGATCACAGATGTTGAGTAGTGGAAAATTGGTTGCAGTAATTCAATAATGTACTGACCCAAACCTAAAATTACTACTACACCAACAATCGCTACCATAAATAACAAAATAACTAAAAATGAGACCACTCTTACGAGAATAAAATTTTTCCTTTGTTCGACACCAAAAGCTTTATTCATCGCGTTTTGTAGTGCATTAATACTTTGACTGGCACTCCAAAATGCTGCTAAAGCGGAAACAGAAAGCAACCCGCCTGAACGTTGAGTCAGTAGTGAACGAATCGCTGGTTCTAAGTTCTTATAAACATCTTTCGGAATCGCCTCTGCAATATAAGGCAACACAGAATTAGGGTCGATTCTTAAATAAGGTAAGACATTACCTACCGCAATCAGTAATGGAAACAGCGAGAGTAATAAATAATAGGCAACAACCACTGAGCTGTTGCCTATTTCGGCTGTGACCATGTGACTTTGCGTTGTCTCAATAAAACGCATCAAAGATTGATTCTTTTTGATGTTGTCGAGAAACTTCATCACACACTCTCCTTATTAATAAGTCAATTCTTCGCCTTGTGACGTTAAGATTCTTGGACCTTCTTTCGTAATCGCTAATGAATGTTCATATTGACAACTTAGACCGCCATCTTCAGTATAAGCAGTCCAACCATTTGGGTCCATTTTCATGCGCCAAGTTCCTGTGTTAACCATTGGCTCAATGGTAATAACCATTCCCTCTTTTAAACGTAGTCCTTTACCTGCTTCACCATAGTGAGGAATCATTGGACTTTCATGGATAGTTGGGCCAATGCCGTGGCCTACAAAATCGCGAACTACCCCGTAGCCTTCTCCTTCTACATAC
The DNA here is from genome assembly GCF_050536905.1 of Enterococcus sp. DIV1328a. Taxonomy (NCBI): domain Bacteria; kingdom Bacillati; phylum Bacillota; class Bacilli; order Lactobacillales; family Enterococcaceae; genus Enterococcus; species Enterococcus sp. DIV1328a. The sequence continues at coordinate 1,820,914 of NZ_CP172912.1, forward strand.
GTTTGAATTGCATGACCAATGTCGCCAATTCTATTTCCTACTTGTGCTTGGTCAATCCCAAGATATAGCGCTTTTTTGGTTACTTCCATCAAGCGGTCAATTTCAGGTGTTGATTCACCCACGACATAAGACCAGCATGAATCAGAGATTGCGCCTTTTAAGTCGACACACATATCTACTTTGATTAGGTCGCCATCTTTTAATACTTTTTTACGAGGAAATCCGTGGCAGATTTCGTCGTTGATACTACAACAAGTAGCATATTTGTAACCTTCATAGCCAATTTGAGCCGCCACGCCACCATGACTTTCAATAAAGTCTCTCACAAATACTTCAATATCCCAGCTTGTAATGCCAGGTTTAATAAACGTCCGTAAATGACGGTGAACATCCGCTAATAATTCCCCTGATTCATCCATCATTTCAATTTCTCGTGGTGATTTTAATGTAATCATACTATCTCTCCTAAACTTGTTTCATTCAAATTATTTTATCACATTTTTTGCAAAAAAGATTGTTCAAACACCAATTTTCAAAAAGTCCCTTAATAAAAGCACTCGCTAGTCTTTTATAAGAAATGCGCATCTGCTATAATAAGTGACAGAATTGTATGAGGGGGAAGAAAGTTTATGACGTTAGCTAAAATTGTGTATGCAAGCATGACTGGGAATACAGAAGAAATTGCCGACATTGTTGCAGAAGCATTTGAAGATTTAGAATTAGAGGTCGAAATTGATGAGTGTACGCAAGTCGATGCCGCTGATTTTGAAGAGGCCGATATCTGTGTAGTAGCTACATATACGTATGGCGATGGCGATTTACCTGATGAAATTGTCGACTTTTATGAAGACTTACAAGAGATTGATTTATCAGGAAAAATCTTCGGCGTTTGTGGTTCAGGAGACACGTTTTATGATGATTTTTGTAAATCGGTGGACGACTTCGAAGCAGTCTTTACTCAAATTGGGGCAAAAAAAGGCGCCGACAGCGTTAAAGTTGATTTAGCCGCTGAAGAAGACGACATCCAACGTTTAGAAGAATTTGCGAAAAAATTAGCAACTGCCGCAGAATAACTACGTTGAAATAAATAAAAAAACACCAGAGAAAAATGGCTAGTTCCCATTTTTCTCTGGTGTTTTGATATTCCTAATTTAAAAATAAAATACTGTAATTTAAAGCTGCCGCAAAAGTAACCCAAAGAATATAAGGAATCATCAACCAGCCACGCGTTATTAATTTATAACGCAAGTAGTCCCACTGTTGAACTATTAATAATAGCCATAACAATGAGATATCAATCACAGATAATAAATTATTTTGTAAAGAAAAAAAGAAAAATGTCCAGAAAAAGTTCGCAATAAATTGTAAAATAAATAGCGTAATCATCCGTTTTTTCTGTTGTTTATTTGGATGAACTAAGATGAAATAAAAAGTAATGCCCATAAAAATATACAACACCAACCACACTGGTCCAAATAACCAGCCTGGCGGAGCAAAACTTGGTAATCTCAACGCTTGATAATATTCTCTCGCATTTACTGAAAATAAGCCCGACAAGAGCCCTAGTCCGGTAATTCCTACAATACTTAGCCATAAACGCTTATCTTTCACTCGGTTCATGTTTTTTGCCCCTTTCTATTTCTCTTCTTTACTGTAGCATGGTTGCGAATAATCTACCATTAATACACTTAACAAAAAAAGACCGTTCTTTTAAGAAACAGTCTTTTGCTGTTACCTCACAGAAGTTATCAGCATGAGGTTACACTTTTTTTAATTTTTATAGGTCAATATCAATTGGTTCATCTCGTTCAAGAATTGCTTCAATACTATCTTTCATTAAATGAATGATTTGTTCTTCTGAAGGATGGATAATTCCAGAAGTCATTAATGCAGCCACACCAGTAGCGACCACCCATGTTCCCATGTGTAAAGAGTCAATTTGAACATCGTTTAAATTAGCATACTCAGGATCAGCTTTTACCGCTTCAGTAAAATAGTGATAAGAGAATTCTTGCATTTTTTTGCCGCCACCATATTCTTCTAAATAAAGCGCACGGTATAACTTACTTTCACTTGTCGCAAAATGAATATAGTTTAAAGCCAAATCAACAATTGTATTCCCGGTATGTTTTACTGGAAAGACTTCTTTCGCTAAGTATTTATGAATTTTTTGGAATAAAGCATCGCGTAAATCATCCATGTTTTTAAATTCCAAATAAATCGGTTGGGTGGAACATTTCATTTTATTAGCAATATTACGTGCAGTGAACTTCGAAAATCCTTCAGTGGCGACTACTTCATAGGCAGCTGTTAAAATCTGCTCTTTCGTAATGGTTTTTTTTCTTGCCATAATTCCCTATCCCCTTTATTCATTCATATACAACGCTTCCAAATAAATGCTTATGGTTATTGTAACACGATTTTTCTATTATGCAAAATTAGAACAACTCTTTGTACAAAAGTTCACTGAGCGGGAGCACGACAACTTTTACCCCAACTTAAAATAACAGTTGATAAAGGCTTTATTTCGTTGAGTTCCCTGCTCTTCCGTGTTATGATATGAGCAGTCATTACCCATCAAAATGAAGGAGGAATCACGAATGACCTTAGAGAATTTTAATGAAAATCTAAAGAAATATGCACGTTTAATTGCTGAAACGGGTGTCAATGTTCAGGACAATCATACGGTTGTTTTACAAATCAGTGTCGATCAAGCGCCCCTTGCCCGCTTAATTACGGAAGAAGCTTATCGCTTAGGTGCGGCCGAAGTAATTGTTCAATGGAGTGACGAAACCATTCAACGTGAATTTTTAGCTCATGCTGCAACTGATCGTATTGAAAATGTTCCTCAATATAAAATTGATCAAACCGATGATTGGATTGCCAAAGGCGCAAGCCGAATTAGCGTGGTTTCTTCTAATCCTGATGCATTAGCTGGCGTGGATGCACAACGTGTAGCAGCTTTCCAAGCGGCTAATGGGAAAGCATTGGTCAACCTACGAAAAGCAACACAAGCCAACAAAGTAAGTTGGACTGTTGTAGCTGCTGCTAGTGAAGGCTGGGCAGCTAAAGTCTTTCCAGAATTAGCAACAAGTGAAGAACAAGTTGATGCACTTTGGAATGAAATTTTCAAAACAACACGAATTTATGAAGAAAACCCAGTTATTGCTTGGGATATCCATGATAAAAAATTACAAGAAAAAGCGGCTGAATTAAACGAACAACAATTTACTGCTTTACACTACACAGCTCCTGGGACAGATTTAACGATTGGTTTGCCTAAAAACCATTTATGGGAAGGCGCTGGTAGTTATAACGCTCGTGGGGAAGAATTTATGGCTAATATGCCAACAGAAGAAGTTTTCACCGCCCCAGATAGTCGCCGCGTTGATGGTTATGTTTCTAGTACAAAACCACTAAGTTATGCTGGCACAATCATTTCGGGAATGAAATTTACATTTAAAGATGGAAAAGTTGTTGACTTCTCAGCTGAACAAGGCGAAGAAGCATTGAAAAATCTCTTAGCTATTGATGAAGGTGCCAAACACTTAGGAGAAGTTGCTTTAGTACCAGACCCTTCACCAATTTCACAATCCGGTTTGATTTTTTATAATACATTGTTTGATGAAAATGCCTCTAATCATTTAGCCTTTGGTTCGGCCTATGCCTTCAACTTACAAGGCGGCACGGAGATGAGCGAAGAAGAATTAGCTGCAGCTGGTTTAAATCGTAGCCAAACACATGTGGACTTTATGGTAGGATCTGACAAAATGAATATTGACGGCATTAAGGAAGACGGGACGATTGTTCCAGTTTTTAGAAATGGCGATTGGGCATAAATTTAAAAAGAAGCAAGCCGTTATTTTTTACGGCTTGCTTCTTTTTATTTCAAATAAAAAAAGGCTTCTCAGCCTTGATACGTTCCTTATTCAATCAGACACATGGCGGCACTTGCTTAGTGCTGCTTCCTTCCGGATCTGACACAATTCACTAGCCCGCCATTGTCCTAGCCTTTCGGCAAAACCTAGTATAACGTATTTTTATTCTTTTGACTAGTCTTTCTTTTGATTTTTTAAAAGTTTCTCTTCTTTTTTCTTTGCCCGTAACTTTTTAAAGAACTGAACTAACAATAAGCGACACTCTTCTTCTAAAACGCCTGCTTCGACATAGGCCACATGATTGAAGCGTTCATCTTCTAATAAATTCATCAAAGTCCCAGCAGTGCCTGCTTTAGGATCAGTTGCGCCATAATAAACTTCTGGAATTCGTGCTAAAAGCATCGCCCCACTACACATTGGACAAGGCTCTAAAGTTACAAATAATTGGGTTTCTTCTAGACGCCAATTTTCTATCCCGCGACACGCTTCTTGGATTGCATACATTTCTGCATGCGCCGTTGCTTCTTGCCGTGCTTCTCTCAGATTATGCCCGCGGCCAATAATTTCCCCTTGCCGAACAATTACAGCTCCAATAGGCACCTCAGCCAAACCTTCTGCTTTTTTCGCTTCTGCAATGGCTTCTCGCATAAAAAATTCTTTTTCTTCTTGTGTTAACGTTGTTTCTTTTTTTCCCAATTAATTTCCACCTTTCGGCTTTTTCCCACTAAACTTCTGTCTTGCTTCATGGTACAATAAATCAGTGAGGTGTGTCTATGATTATTGAAAATTTATCTCAGCTTTATCCCAAAGGCTATTTATCAAAAACAATTGGTTCCGAAGCCACCTATTCAATTCCTGTTGACGACCAATTTTTCATTGTGAATAAAGCTTTCTTAAGTATTAAAGAACAACATTTGTTGGAAGCGCTTTTCCCGATTTCTGAAAACCCAACAATTACTGGTAACCATCCTTGGTTCAGTTACTTATTTCAACAGGCAAAATTACCTGCCGAAGGGACCTTTCGTATGTTGCAAATTCAAACGAATGTCCCAAAAGAATTACAAGCTGAATGGCAATTTAATTTAACAAAGATGTTTCCAGATACAGTTGATTGTTTCAGTCCAAGTAATAATATGTATATTTTAGTTGAAGAACAGTCAAAAAATACCTTTCAACAAGAAGAAATTCAAGGGATCTTTTTAACATTAGATACAGACTTTGATTGCACTAGTGCTGTATTTGTTGGCAATTTTTATTCCTCTGAAGACATTCTCCGGCGTTGTTTCCATGAAGAACAACGTATTTTTTCAGAAGAACTTAATTCCTCTAGTCGGACGACTGTTTTTAGTTTAACCGATGTCGCCCTCCACTATTTTACCAAGGAAGCTATGAGCCAAAATGTACTTGTTGAGTATTATCGTCGTTTATTAAATAAAGACACCGATATTCAGCCAATCATCAGCGCTTTGTGGAAAAATCAAGGCAATATCAGCTCCACTGCAAAAGATTTATTTATGCATCGAAATACTTTACACTATCGGTTGGAAAAGTTTTTTGAACAAACTGGCTTATCTTTAAAAAAAATGGATGATTTAATCTTTTGTTATTTGTTATTAAGAAAGTAGCACGTCCATTTTGTACTCGTATGTTTTTTATTCCCAATTAGAAAGTAGGCGTTCCAATGAAAATTACCGCATATGTCGCTAGTGCATTTAGTAAAAACCACGAAGGTGGCAACAAAGCAGGCGTTGTTTTTATGACACAGCCCTTAACGAGAACCCAAAAAATGGCCATCGCCAAAGAACTAGGATTTGCAGAAACTGCTTTTATTTCAGACTCAAAGATTGCTGATTTCCGCCTTGAATATTTTACACCAAAAGAAGAAGTCGACTTATGTGGCCACGCGACAATTGGCGCTTTCACCATTATGAAGCACTTAAATAAATTATTGCAAACAGAATATACAATCGAAACGAACAGCGGTTTGCTCGCAATCACGGCGAACGGTGAACAACTATTTATGGAACAAACTGTCCCAACTTTTTATGATACGCTCACTTTAGAAGAATTGAGCGGATGCTTTGATTTAAACGCAGTGGCAACTGCTTTTCCTATCCAGATTGTGTCAACGGGCCTAAAAGATATTTTGGTTCCCATTAAAAATACGCAATTATTACAGGATTTACAACCAAACTTTGAAAAAATTAAGTTACTTAGTCAAAAGTATGGAGTTATTGGGATGCATCTTTTTGCTTTGTCTGAAGAAAATATCATTTGTAGGAATTTTGCGCCCCTTTATGACATCGATGAAGAAGCCGCTACTGGTACATCAAATGGTGCGTTAGCTTGTTATCTGTACCATCACCAAATTTTACAAAAAACCAATTACACCTTTGCCCAAGGTTATACCTTAAACGCTCCTTCAGAAGTCTTAGTGCGTTTGAACACTACATCCCAAAAGACAATTGATCAAGTTTTAGTTGGTGGCAGAGGCTATTATGTTGAAACAAAAGAATTATTTTTATAAAAAAAAGATGGCCTAGGCCATCTTTTTTACTTCATTGCATCTTCAATAAATGTGAAAAAGCGTTCTTTTAAAGAATCTGTATTGTCTTTAACTTTTTCGCCATATTCAGCTAATTTTGAACCGCCATCTTTCACACGATCAACAACATTTAAAACAGAATCTAATTCATCATCGGATAAATCATCGACAATCGATAATAATTTTTGGTTTCCATCAAATTTATCGTCTACAAACTTTTTAACTTTATAACGATTGGAAACATGAGATACCTTCTTAATAATTTTTTCAGAAGCGATGACTGCAACAGAGACACTTGCAACTGCAGCAATGCTTAAACCGATACCAATTTTTGTTGATGCTTTCATTTCCTTCAGCTCCTCTGTTATTTTCTACTTTAATCATAACATATTATTACTTTTATGCGTAATAGAAAGACCTTTACTAGCACTTAGTCTCGTCGGTTGTTACCACCAAATAAAATAACCAAACGTAAAAGTTGTAAAAAGGTCGAAAGCGCCGCTGCTACGTAGGTAAGTGCAGCTGCAAAAAGAACTTTTCTGGCCATTGGGACTTCTTCTTCTGTTAATAACCCACCTTCAGAAAGAATACTTAATGCACGTCTAGACGCATTAAACTCCACCGGTAAAGTCACCAATTGAAAAATCAAGGCTAATGAAAAAGCCAAAATTCCAATGTTGATTAATGTTTGATTCCAACTAAATAAAACACCAATCAAAATTAGTGGAAAGGAGATGGTTGAGCCAATGTTGGCAACTGGAACAATGGCTGCACGAAGACGTAAAGGCACATAGTTCGTATGATCTTGTACCGCATGTCCGCATTCATGAGCCGCCACGCCAATAGCCGCGACCGATGTCGATTGAGCAGTGGCTTCGGATAAGCTCAACATTTTGTTTCCAGAATTATAATTGTCGGTTAAATCACCCGCAATTTGCTGAACTCCAACATCATTAATTTGTTCTTTTTGTAAAATATATTGTGCTGCCTGCGTGCCTGTAACATGTTTACTGCTTCGTACTTGATCATATTTACGAAAGGTACTGTTAACATATGCGGAGGCCGCACCAGAAATCGCAATTCCAATAATTACCAATATATAGGTTGGATCGATTCCAAAATAAAAGGGCATCATTGTCCTCTACCTCCATCTTTTTTTCTTTATTGTAGCATGATAGAGAAAAAAAGGGAGCGACAAACGTTGTCTTTTGTTTAAAAAAATGATGAATTTTTCAAGAAAGTACCAAAACTAACAAAAGTGTCACTCAATTAACGGAAAAAAATATGGCAAATTTTCTAAAAAAAAGGCATACTATTCCTTGAGGTGAGGAAAATGAAAACATTACTAAAAATATTAATCCCCTTAGTCATTTTAGCCGGTGGTAGCTGGGGCGTTTATAATTACTATTACGGCGGAGAAGCCTATTATACACAAATCACAACATCTGGTGAAAAGAAAGATGAAAAATCAGATTCTGGTGAACCGACGACCATGTATTACTATCAACAACCTGCGTTTAATAAAAACGGCGAAGAAAAGACCGTGGAATTAAATGAATACCGTGATCAACCTTTACGTATGAAAGCCTATCTAAAATTGAAAGTCAATCCCCGTAAAGGCGTGATTAGTTGGAATGAAGTGACAGAAAAAGAAGTCCCTGAAAAAGCTTTAGAAAAATTAAAATAAAGAAAAAACCGTTGGCAAACGACCAACGGTTTTTTCTTTATAATTGATTACTAATTTTTTCGATATTTTTTAGCATAATGGACACTGTGCCATCTGGATTATTGACGAATTCAATTAAATCGCCATTGCGGTAAACATCTAACGGAACAATTAATTCAATACCGTTATCCATTTTTAACTTTTGTTTGCCAAATTTCTTTTCAGAAATTTCGCGAGATTCTCTGACTGGCGGTGTTTTGTCGACAAACTTCGACTCATTCACTTCTTCTTGGTAAGCTAATTTAGCTGATACATTTTCTTTAAACACTTGCTCAGCAATTTGCTCATTGTCAATCGTTCCCGTTTCCTCAATGCTATCATATACCGCTTCTTTTACCGAAGCCATTAGTTCAAACTCATCTTCGTTAAATTTCTTTCCAATGCGTTTGACTGCCTTTTTAATTTCTTTGATATTTTCTTCCATGGAAGGTGCCGCTTGCGTCTCAATCACTTTTTCAGAGAAATACCAGATTTTTTCTCCTGAAAATTCATATCTTTTCTCTAGTAATTCAAATGCTAATGTATCTAAGTCAACCGTAATCCCTTCATCTGGTTTTTGTGATTTTGAAGACAAAATTGCTCGATTGATAATCAGTTTGTTATAAACGGATTCTTCTTCATAGTCGACGTAATGCGTGTAACTTTCTTTATAGTTTAATTTAATCATTGCGACATGTAACACCGTATCTAATTCATATAAAATGAACAAAATATCAGCACTAGGCGCATCTTCGCTTCCTGAATAAACATCATACCAATGTTGGGTAACTTCTTGGCTTTTCTTCACAAAATCACTAGGAATCCCACGTAACGTGTCAACAAAGGAACTATTTTCCGCCAATGTTCCAGTCTTTGTTTGTGCAGTCGAAAGTTTTGAAATTTTTGCAGTTAAATACGTTCGAATATACTCGGTCGTTAAATCTAGTTCCTTTTCAGAGAAAACCGGCGTCCCAGTTTCTCGATCAATAATGTGTAAAATTGCTTTTTTTAAATAAATATCCATTTTTACGCTCTCCTTTTCTCAACCTTTTTAGTCTAACTGAAAGAGAGAAAAAAGCCAATAGTTTCTATAAAAAGAAGAAGAATTCGTAGACAAATGTCTACGAATTCTTCTTTACTTCAAAAAGCGATTACCCTTCTTCGCTGTATAACATCCCTGTTGCTTCATCAACTGGATCGACTTTATTAAAGATGCCTTTCTTTCTGAAAATATAAGTTAAGCCCATTGGTACGATAATCGCAATCACCATTGCGCCTAAAAACGGCAAGTAATATTGTGGCACAATAGATAAAATTCCTGGCAAGCCACCGACGCCGATACTGGTCGCACGAACGCCCATTAAAGTGGCAAACATTCCTGCCATTGCCGAACCAATCATGCCCGCAACAAATGGATAAACATATTTTAAGTTGATCCCAAACATCGCTGGTTCAGTCACACCTAGGTAACAAGAAATCATTGCTGGAATCGAAACTTGTTCTTCTTTTTTGTTTCCACGATGCATAAAGATAACTGCTAAAACCGCTGAACCTTGTGCAATGTTTGATAGAGCAATCATTGGCCATAAGTTGGTTGACTGAAAGTCAGCAATCAACTGTAAATCAATCGCATTACTCATATGATGCAACCCAGTGATGACTAATGGTGCGTACATAAAGCCAAAGACGGCGCCAAATAACCAATTAAATGTTGACGTTAATCCTGCATTTACGATATCAGAAACCCAACTACCAATCGTCCAACCGATTGGTCCTAAAATGACATGTGCAGCCAATACTGTTGGTACTAAAGCAAACAATGGGACAAAAATCATTGAAATTGCTTGAGGAATCACTTTTCTAAAGAAAATTTCAAGATAGGCAAGCAAGAAGCCGGCTAACATAGCTGGGATAACTTGCGCTTGATAACCAATCATGTTAACTTGAGCAAACCCAAAATCCCAGAAAGGAATTTCTGCTGCTTTAGTCGTCGCAACTGAATAAGCATTCAGAAGTTGTGGTGAGACTAATGTAATCCCTAGGACAATCCCCAAAATTTGTGTGGTTCCCATTTTCTTCGTAATACTCCACGTAATCCCAACTGGCAAGAAGTGGAAAATTGCTTCGCCGATTAACCATAAGAATGAATTGACTCCATTCCAAAATTGAGAAACTTCCACGATTGTTTGACCATCAAGAAAGCCAAATGGAACCCCTTCCAAAATATTGCGGAATCCTAAAATCAATCCCCCGATAACAAGTGCAGGAATTAATGGTGTAAAAATCTCAGCTAAAACAGAAACAACTCGTTGAACAGGACTCAAATTACTTTTGGCAGCTGCTTTCCCTTCTTCTTTTGAAACCCCTTCTAAACCGGAAATTGCAGAAAAATCATTATAAAATTGTGGGACTTCATTCCCAATAATTACTTGAAACTGTCCAGCATTGGTAAAGGTTCCTTTTACAGAAGGAATATCTTCAATCACAGGTACATCCGCTTTTTTTGGATCTTTTAATACAAAACGCATTCGAGTTGCACAATGAGAAACAGCTGAAATATTTTCTTTGCCTCCTACTGCTTTCAACAACTGTTGTGCATCGCTTTGAAACTTACCCATTTTACATTCTCCTCTCAAACTTGTATATACAATTAAGTTGTATATACATCATACTTGATTATTCTTTTTTTGGCAAGCGCTTTCTTTCAAAAAAATAATTTTATTTTTTTACAAATCCCTTGTCTTTTCTTAAAGAGTCAAACAGAACGCTTTTTTAGCTGCTTCTTTATTGCTATACTACAGAGGGAAAAAACGAAAAGGAGTATGAAAAATGTTTTTTAAAGAAATTCATCATGTGGCAATCAATGCCTCAAATTATCAAGTAACTAAAAATTTTTATGTCGAAAAGTTGGGCTTTGAAGTTCTTCGCGAAAATCATCGTCCCGAAAAAAACGATATTAAATTAGATTTAAAATTAGGCAGCCAAGAATTGGAAATTTTTATTTCTGATCAATTTCCCGCTCGCCCCTCTTATCCTGAAGCTTTAGGATTACGTCATTTAGCTTTTAAAGTTGAACATATTGAAGAAGTGATTGCTTTTTTAAATGAGCAAGGAATTGAAACAGAACCGCTACGAGTAGATGATTTTACGGGTGAAAAAATGACCTTCTTTTTTGATCCAGATGGACTACCTTTAGAACTTCATGAATAATAAATAAAGGAGAGAAACAAAATGAAAGATACCTTTCGCTTAGAAAACCAGACGATTTATTTTGGTACAGAACGAGCAATTTCAGCCAGCCCTCAAACGATTTGGCGCTACCTGACTGAGACAGACAAGCTAAAACAATGGTTTCCAGAATTAGAAATTGGTGAATTAGGTGTTAACGGGTTTTGGCGGTTTATTCTGCCCGATTTTGAAGAAACGATGCCTTTCACTGATTATGCAGAGGAAAAATATCTGGGCGTGACTTGGGATACTGGTATCATCTATTTTGACTTAAAAGAACAAGCACCTCATCAGACCCTGTTAGTCTTCTCAGAATCTCTCCCAGAAAATTTTACAACACCTCGCCATAAAGATATCGCTGGTTGGTCAATTGTTCTCAACCGCTTGAAGCAAGTACTTGAAACCCCTGATGCAGCACCAGAAAAAATAGATTTTCCGCAAATAGAAAATCATTACTTGGAAAAATTAACGAATTTAGAAAATTAAAAAGTGTGGCACAACGGGTAAATCACCCTCTGTGCCACACTTTTTAAAAACGTAAAATACGCTGATAAACAAATAAACCTAAATCAATTAAGCAAACAACAAAAATTGCCAATAATACAAAAGAGACCCGCAACTCTGCGGCGTACATCCCTCGTAAACTAATTGTTGCCAAACATAACCCAAAAATCGTTGCCATTGTCACTTGTAACACGGTTCCTGGTTTTAGGGAATAAACAAAAATGCCAATCAAACTAGAAACAACGAGGTGTGTCAGTGGCAATTGAAGCCAATTGACAACAAACAGACTAAGGAAACATCCTAAAAGAGTCCCCCAAAAACGTGTCTTAATACGCGTATTCATTTCTGCTTTCACTGGATGCAAGAGTAGAAAAACATTCATCGGAATCCAAATTATTTTAATGCCTCCTACACTCCACATTAAAATAAAACTCAGCGTAATGGTGAAGCTCATACGAACAGCTAAACGAAATCGTTGCACCCTTTCGTCAGGACTTTCTAAAAATTGTTTGAAACTTGTGATCCCAAAAAAAGTCTGTTGTAAGTCGTGCCAGAAATTAATAACCGCCAATTTTTGTTGTTTCATATTTAATTGAATGCTTTTATGGCCTCTACTCTTTAAGCTGGTTAACTGACTTAATCCTGTTTGCCACCAAGCGTTTAATGTTAAAGCCAATAAAAAAAGACCAATTAAAAAGGCCACAACTTGAGATTGCATCAAAAATGTATTTCCTTTAACCTGGATTAACTGACAAAACGTAAACATCATCAAATAACTATGATACCGCATCGGTGTCGCAGATGAATAAAATAAATAAACAATTAAAAATGTCACACTACTATTTAAAATAATAGACCAGCTAAAGGAACTACTAGCTATAAATGCTAAAAAACTGATCACAAATTGCCTGATACTCATTTTGAGCAGCGCTACAAATGAATAATCTTTTTTATAGTTAATTTTAAACATAATAGTAAATACAGGCACCATAATTAAATAGCTTGGGGAAAATAAAAAATCCAATGTATAAAAACTAACCAAAAAAAAGGCGATGACTGGGAAAATGGCCCAAACATACGCAAAAAATTGCTGACTTTTTGTACTAAAAAAATAAATAACAATCACTCCAATATCGATTCCTTATCCATTGTAACATGCTTGTCAATTCCCTCTTCAAATTGAATATACCAATTCGTTAAAAATAAATAAAAAAGCGAATAAATACGCTTTCATTTCTCGTTTTTTGTGCTATAATCAGCCTATATGATATATCATTTAAAACAAAGGAGCTACTTTCATGAATATTCAAGCGATTGATACGCGACACGGAACTGCCAACCAACATAGTTTTTCAAATGGGAATTGTCTACCCTATACTGGCGTGCCATTTGGGATGAACTTTTACGCCCCGCAAACAACTGACCAAAAAGGCAGCTGGTGGTTTCATCCAGAAGATCGTACATTTCAAGGCTATCGAGTAACGCATCAACCAAGTCCTTGGATGGGTGATTTTAGCCATTTATTAATGACCCCTGTCAGTGGTTCATTGTCGGAACTTTCTTTATTCCATGCCCAAAGTTCTTATCGTCCAGAAGAAAGCCTTTTTTCTCCTGTCGAAATTAACTTAACTCAATTACGCTATCAAATAACTTCTCAATTAATCCCAAGCATGTATGGTGGTATCTTAACCATTGATTATCAACAAAAAGATAATCACTTACTGCTAACTCTGCCTGGACGTTATCAAGTAAAACAATTAGATGACCATCAAGTGGCTGTAAAAGTCATCAACTATTCTGGTTGTGAAGATCCAGATTTTAGTTTTTATTTCGTGCTTCATTTTGAACAGCCTTTAACCAAATGGTTTGCCCCTTCTTCAGGTGAAGATGGCAAAATCCTTCTTTCTTTTGGAAATATTGCTCAACAAGTTGTTCATTTTAGTAGTTCATTTATTTCTGAAAAACAAGCGCAGTTAAATTTAGCGCGAGAAATCTCTTTGCATTCTACTGAGATGCTGCAACAAGGAATCGCAGATTGGCATAATTATTTCGATCGCCTTAAAGTAACGCATGAAAACCCTGAACATACTAAAACGTTTTATCATACACTGTATCGAACATTCCTATTTCCGCAAACCTTTTATGAATTGGACGAAAATCAGCAGCCGATTCATTATGATACGTTCTCACAAACGGTTCGTCCTGGTGTACTATATACCAATAATGGCTTTTGGGATACTTATAAAACGGTTTACCCATTGTTCTCACTCATTGCTCAAGAAAAATACGAAGAGATGCTAGAAGGCTTTTTAAATAGTTACAACGAAACAGGTTTCTTGCCAAAATGGTTATCGCCAGATGAGCGTGGTTTAATGCCTGGCACCTTGATTGACGCTGTCATTGCTGATGCCGCCGTGAAAAAGATTCGTCCTGACTTGATGCCTCAGTTCCTAGAAGCGATGAAAAAAGGCGCTACACAACAAAGCGAACGAGAAAATTATGGACGTCAAGGAACTCTGGATTATCTAAAATATGGCTATGTTCCTTCAACCTATCATGAATCTGTCAATCATACCTTAGATTATGCGTACAGCGATTTCTGCATTTCACAAGTTGCAAAAACACTGAATGATTCAGAGACCGCAACGCTTTATCGTCAACAAGCCTTGAATTATCAACAACTTTTTAATCCTGAAACTGGCTTTATGCAAGCAAAGGATACTGAAGGCAATTTCCGTCCTGACTTTTTAGATATTCGTTGGGGCAAAGATTACGCCGAAGGAAGTGCTTGGCAATCAAGTTTTGCGGTTTATCAAGATTTTGCAGGTTTGATTAAGCTATATGGTAGCGAGTTAGCTTTCGAAAAAAAATTAATTCAGCTCTGCAATCAAGCGCCTAACTTTAACGTTGAAGGCTATGGTTTTGAAATTCATGAAATGAGTGAAATGGCCGCAATTGATTTTGGTCAATTAGCCATCTCAAATCAACCAAGTTTCCATTATCCGTTTCTATTCAGCTACATCGGCAAACCAGAGATGGCTCAACCACTTTTAAAACAACTAATGCAAACATTTGATGCTTCACCAACTGGCTATCCAGGTGATGAAGACAATGGTAGCATGTCTGCTTGGTATATTTTTAATAGCTTAGGCTTTTATCCCGTCACACCAGGAACTGGTGAATATGTAATCGGGATGCCTTTAGTCCAGACGGCGGAAGTAAAACTATCAAATGGTAAACAATTAACCATTCAAACATCACCAAACAAAGTCCAACAACAATTTATTCATGAAATTCAGTTAAACCAAGAAAAACATACTGCGCCTTATTTTACTCATCAAGAACTATTAAATGGCGGGACTTTAGATTATCAATTAGGGATCGTCCCGAATCCACAAAACACAGCAGAACGACCGTTTTCATTAAGTACGGAAAAATAATAAAAAGAAAGATGTTCATAAAAATTGAACATCTTTCTTTTTATTCTTCGACACCTGCGTAATTTGATTGGTATTGCTCTCGAAATTCTTTTGGCGTAATTCCATTTAATTTTTTAAACATTTTTGAAAAATAGTTGGTATTGTTAAATCCTACTTTTTCTGAAATTTCGTTGATTGTATCATCCGTGTACAATAATAATTTTTGGGCATGCTTGGTACGCACTTGATTCAAATATTGAGAAAAACTCCGCTTGGTTTCTTTTTTGAAAATTTGGCCTAAATAACTAGGATTCAAATGAAGCTCATCCGCCACCGTTTTTAAGTTTAATTCTTCTAAATAGCCTTGTTCAATTCTTTCTACAGCTTGGCTAACACTTTCTGAATATTTTTTTATTTTAGGTTTATTTTTCACTTCTGCCAAGACTTGCTGCATTAACGCATACAGTGTATTAAGATTGTTGCTGGCTCGAATTTCTTCCACGATTTTTTCATAGTTTTCTTCTAACACAGTTGGATACTGACGGGAAATATCTGAAAAAAGTAAAAAGACTACATAGCGTACATATTCTGGTGTAGCGTGTTGTTGACTTAACTGATTGAAAATGGCATCTAATTCCCGTTGAATGGTCTGCATATCCCCAATCATCAAGGCTTGGTTAAACGCTAGAAAAGTAAAATCTTCTGCCGAACGATTCATTTGTTCTTTTTGATTATTTGGCAGAAATTCTTGATAAAACGTTTCAATTGCTTGCAACTGTTTTACTTTCTCATAACTTTCATAAACCGTTTCCCATTCATTGACAGATTCCCCTACAAAAATCTGACCTTGACCAGCTAGAATCGCTTCAATTTCACGAATAAATAAGAACGCTTCTTGTCTAGCCCCTTTATAGATAAGTAACAATTGGTGGTACGTACTCATCCAACTTTCAATGAATAACAGTTGACCTTTTTTCATAAATAGTTCCTTGATTGTTTCTAAAAATGGCATCTCAGCTTCAACCAATAAAACGGTAAAATCACCTGGTTTTATAGTCGTAAATTGCTGCATTAACTCTTCGTATTCCCCTTCGCTGATTTCATCATTAAGCCAACGCATCAAGCCATTTTCTAAATATAGACGCACGCGAGCATGGGATTTTTTTTGTTGGTCCAATTCTGTTTTGATTCTTTGGATATTGGCTAATAGTTCTTGCTTATTGACTGGTTTCAAAAGATAATCTTGGACCTGCAAAGCCATGCCTTTTTTGACGTAATCAAACTCTTGATAACCTGATAAAATTAAACTAATAAATTGATGTCCTTTTTTCTTTGCTTGCTCAATTAATTCGATCCCACTCATTTCCGGCATCGTAATATCTGTTAATAAAACATCAATGGATTCTGTTTCTAAAAAAGCCAATGCTTCTTGCGCACTACGCGCTGTTTTAACAATTTCAAAGCCTAACTCTTGCCAAGGAATAATCCATTTTAAGCCTTCTAAAATCATATATTCATCATCAACAAACATCACTCGATACATCTTTTCACCCCTTATGCTACAAACGAAAGACGAATTGTCGTCCCTTCTCCTTCTTTCCCTTCAATGGTTAAACCATAACTCTCCCCAAAAAAGCGTTGTAAACGTTCATGAACATTTCTTAATCCAATGGATTGTTCCGTTTCTATTTCTGTTTGATTTAAACGTTCGCGAATTTCCTCTAACCGATTGGCGGTAATTCCTTTTCCATTATCCACAACAGCCACAATAATTTTTTCGCCTTCTCGGTAGGCATGGACCTTGATAGCATTGTCTTGTCGTTGATAGTCAATTCCATGCACAAAATAATTTTCGACAAGCGGCTGAATGATGAACTTAGGAATTTCAACATCAGCAATTGTTTCTTCTATTTCGAACTTATAGGCAAATTGGTCGGGATAACGCATTTGATACAAATACACATATTTTTCGCAAAATGAGATTTCCTCTGCCAAGGTCGTGGTTTTTTCTTGGTTAATATTATTCCTAAGTAACGTTGAAAAAGCATAGACAACATCAGCTAGTTCTTCTTGTTGCCGACTCAAGGCATACATACGAATATATTCCAACGTATTATAAAGAAAATGAGGATTAATTTGCGACTGTAACGCTCTCATGTGAGCATCGCGTTGCTTAATTTCTAAAGTATAAATATCGTGAATGTATTGATCTAAACTGTCTACCATAAAATTAATCGCGGAAGCAATATCATTCAACTCTTCCTGAACTTGATTCGTGTCAATTCGTTCTTTTAAATTGCCATCGCCAATGGCTCGTGTCGCTTCTAAAATTAATTGGACTTGTTGAGAATAGCGTTTAAACAGGCGGTTTAAGCCCACTAATAAAATAACAATCAAAAGTAACCCAATCCCTAAAATGGCCGCATAATTCATAAACAATTGCTGAAATAAGACTCGGCGGCTTGTTAATAAGAGAATGGTACTCCGGCCACTGCTTTCTATTTCCGTAATATCGTAGCGATTATGAAAAACCTGTTGAATGTCACTATCGGTGTGCATTCTTTTATCTAGTTGCCGCTCTTCTTCTTTGGTAAATTGTGCTTTTTCAGAAAAAATTTGATTTCCAGCACTATCATAGATAAACGCATTAATACCTGATTTTTTCAATAAGTCTGCTTGGTTGCCTAGCAATTCTTGACTTGAAAACACAGTGTACAATTCTCCCAGTGGTTGTCCTGTATAAGGATCGGAGATAATTCGCATTAGTTGAAAGCCATGTTTTTTAATTGATGACATATCCATTTTTTTCCCATTTGTAGCTGTGCGATTGGCGAACAAAACCTGATCAAATTCATCTAAGCGAATAATCACTTCTTCTAAGTCAGGAAAGGTGCTAAATAATGTACTTAAATTATTTCCAAAGTGGGTACTGACCCGATCTTCCGACCATTGGCTGTACGTATAGTCAAAATACTCAGGAGGAGAAAGTTCCATATATTTTCGCATGTTTTCAATTTTACTTGCAGAGCCAGCTAATTCATTAATCATATTCGTCGCCGCATTATTTTTATTCGTTACATAGCTGTCAATTTGGGAAACGGCGTTATTTTTTTGTGAATCAATTGATAAGTTAATTGTATAAGTAACATAAACGCACAAAGCAGCCACCGTTAACAAAATAATACTTGTTAACAGTAGACTGTATTTTTGTACTAATCGATTTAATAAATATTTTTTTTTAAACAGTTTTTTGAAGATTTGCTTCATTTTGTTCCAACTTTCCATCAATAAACTGGCGATTTTTGCGCGTGACATAGGCACACCACATCATAATTAAGGCAAACGAAGCAAATAGTAGCAGTCCTTTCATTTTCCAAGTTAAAGCAACGATACTAATTACACCGAATAAGACTTTAAAAAATACACCGAGGTTTAAAAAGATACTGATAAATGAAAGCTTCATTAAATCAATAGTTGAGATAAAATAGCTTCCTTCATATAGTAGCATATAAATGTAAAAAATAACGAGTATTAGGGAAACAAAAAATAAAATAAATGTAATAATTAACCACATTATTCCGGTAAATTGAACGGCTAAATAAATATTATAAAAAACAAATCCTAAAGTGAAGAGAAAAAGTAAAAAATAACAGTTACTTCTTTTAAAATGTGCTTTCCATGATTCAAATGCTCGTTTAACGGTGATTGCTTGATAATTCATGCCCTCTTCCAAAATGAAATCAGTCATCATTTGGAGTGCTGGGCCAACACCAAAAATAATCCCTCCAGCTAAACTAAATAAAACAAACAGTAAATTTAGTTTGATTACTGTCCAGGAAAGGTAAAACAACCGCTGAATCCCTGTACTTTCCATCTTCCTCTTCCTTTCTATTATGTAAAAGGCTGAGCCAAAAGCGCTCAGCTAATGCCTCAGCCTCCTGTGATTATTTTTGAGATTGGATATATTCGTCTAATTGTGTTTGCATTTCTTTTTGAACTTTATCCCAGCCAGCTGTTTTTAGGTCATCCATTAATTTTGGAAGTGTTTCTTCTGGATCAACAGTTCCTGTATTTAAGCTTGCTGCGTAACGATTCATAACTGTAGCAACGTTAGTGATTTCAGTTTTCACTTTATCATTTACAAAAGTAAAACCAAGAATTGGTGAATCTTTTGCTTCTTCGATGCTCTTATCACGTTCTTTAACCATTTCTTCAGTGACAGATTCTTCTGGCCAAATGATTAAGTTGTTTCCTGTGTTCCAAGCACTCAAATGAGTTGTTGGTGTGTAATCTTTCAATAATTTCACGCGATCATCGCCAACTTTTTCATATTGTTTGCCTTCTTCACCATAAACAAGTCCGTTTAACAATTCTGGATTGCTGTTTAATAAGCCTAGCAATTCAACAGCTTTTTCTTTGTTTTTAGACGTATTTGCAACAACATAGTTAGCCATTTGCGCTTGTGCTGTTGTTTTTAATGGTTCTGTTAGTGGACGAGAAACAAGTGGTTTGCCAGCAGCTTGTGTTAAGATTGTATCACCATAATCCATAGGTCCTTGTGTTTCTTGACGCATGAACCAAGTATTGGTATTTAAGTCATATGGTGTTGTACTTGTAGCAGCATCTGTTGGAATCAAGCCATCTTTATACCATTGATGTAAGACTTTTAAGTTATTAATCATGTCTTTGTCGGCATATTGGTTAATAATTTTTGGTGAGCCAGTATCAGTTGTTTTCACTGCAAATGGATATTGGTTACCAATAGGGAAGTCATAATTACCTGTTGCAAAGAATGTTTGGCCGATAGCAAAAGCAGCAATATTTGGTTCTTTTTTATGGAATTCTTTTAGAACTTCGGTTGCACTTTCATAACTACCATCGACTTTACTAATATCTAAATTGTATTTATCGACATATTCTTTATTAAAAGTTAAAACTTGTTGACCGTAAGAGTTACCTAAAATTGGGAACGCATACAGTTTTCCATTGATCGTATTTCCTTTAATATAGTTATCTGGTAATTGATCATAAGCTTCTTTCGCATATTTAGGTGCTAAATCAGTTAAATCAGCATAGGCGCCTTTTTGTGCATTCGTTGCATAATTTTGTGCTAATGAAATATCATAGCTTTCACCAGAAGCAACGATTGTTGACATTTTTTGGTCCCAATCGCCCCAACCAACAAATTCCATTTTTAATTTTGCCCCAATTTTTTTCTCGATAATTTTATTCGCATTATCGATTAATTGGTCATAATTATCTGGTTTGTCCCCAACACGATACATTAATAACGTTGGTGTACTATCATCACCTTTTGACGCTGCATCTTTTGAAGATTTACCGCACGCGCTTAGTCCTACAGCTAAAGCTGCTGCGCCAGCTACGGCTAATCCTTTTTGCCATTTTTTCATTCCTTATTTCCTCCTGTACAATTTTATTCTTTCACGCCGCCGATTGTTAAACCACCCACGAAATATTTTTGGAAGAATGGGTAAGTTAACGCAATTGGTAACGTAGATAAGACAACAATCGCCATTCGAGCCGATTCACTTGGTAGAACGCCTAACCCTTCTTGTGCTGCTGCACCCATATCCGTACTTCTTGATAAGAACTCTAAGTTGTTTTGAATTTTCATCAATAAGTACTGTAATGGTACCAAGGTATCTTTTTGAATGTAAAGTAATGCATTGAACCAATCGTTCCAATAACCCAAAGCCGCAAATAAACTAATTGTGGCAATCCCTGGAACGGCTAGCGGTAACACAATGCTGACAAAAATGCGCATTTCACTTGCGCCATCAATACGTGCCGATTCAATAATACTGTCAGGCACGGTTTTCTTGAAAAACGTTCGCATCACTAAAATATTAAATGGTCCTAAAGCTAAAGGCAAAATTAACGCCCAAATTGTATCTTTCAATTGCAATAAGTTTGTCATTACTAAATAGTTCGCAACCATCCCTGGTGAAAATAACATTGTAATTAAAGCAAACAATGTAAAGAATTTTTTAAACGGAAAGTTGGAACGAGAAATGACATAGGCATATAATGACGTCATTGTTGCATTGACAATCGTCCCTGTCACCGTAATGAAGACCGTTACCCCTAAGGCATGAATAATGCGTTGACTCATTGCCCCTTGGAAAATGTAACGATAGGCCTCCAATGAAAATTCTTTTGGCCAAAACCGATAGCCGTTTGCTGCTAATGATCCTTCACTTGTCAATGAAATCATAATAACAAAGAAAAACGGAACCACACAGGAAATAGCAAAAATAGCAATGACAATATTGAAAATCAAATTCGCTGTCGGGTTGAAGGATCGAACGTTAACGCTAGTGACTTTTTTCTTTTTCATAATCCTTCCTCCTAAAATAGTGCTGAATCTGGTTCAATTCGACGAACAACTAAATTCGCAATTAATAACAAACATGCCCCAACGACAGATTGATATAACGCTGCAGCTGCCGTCATGCCTACATCACCAGTAGCCGTTAAGCCATTGTAAATATAGGTATCTAACACACTTGTCACGTTGTAAAGCGCACCTGAGTTTCTTGGTACGATGTAGAACAAACCAAAGTCTGCTCTGAAGATACCGCCGATGTTTAAAATTAATAAAACAGACATCATTGGTAAAATTTGTGGAATCGTAACATTTTTTATTTGTTGCCATTTGTTGGCACCATCCACCATCGCTGCTTCATAGTATGTCGGATCAATCCCCATCACAGAAGCATAGTAGATAATACTGTTGTAGCCTAGACTCTTCCAAACATTTAGGAAGACAAAAATTACTGGCCACCAACGTGGATCTGCATACCAGTTAATCATTGTGCCGCCATTACCAGTAATCCATTGATTCAAAATCCCTTTATCTGGACTTAAAAAGGCATAAACAAAATAGTTAATAACCATCCAAGATAAGAAATATGGTAGCAATGACATCGTGTGATAAACTTTAACCAAGCGACGATTTCTTAATTCACTCATAATAATAGCAAAAGCAATCGCGAAGAATAAGTTAAAGGCTAAAAAGACGACATTGTACAAAATGGTGTTTCTAGTAATTAACCAAGCATCTTTTGACGCAAATAAAAATTTAAAGTTTTCAAAACCAACCCAAGGACTTTCTCTTAGACTAGCTAAGAAACCATCTGGTGAAATATGAAAATCTTTAAATGCGACCACATTGGCTAAGACTGGTATATAGAAGAAAAATATAAACCAGATAAATCCTGGTAACGCCATAAGGATTAAGGCCTTATAACGCCATACATTTTGAAAAAACCCGTTTTTCTTCTTCATTCGTTTCGCTCCTTTCATAAATATAATAGCGTTTTCATAATATCTTTTTAAGGAACAAATTATAGGATTTGAGAAACAAATTATAGATTTTGTGTCATTTAAGGTAAAAATTTGCCGAATTGACCGTTCTTTGTGAAAACGTTTATCTGATATTTTTTTTACAACTGTTTAAGAACCTTAAAAATAATTGGATAAGCCTCACTCATAAAGCGATTTTGCTAGTGTGTATTTGTTTTATAAAACCTGAGAACTTGATAGTTTCACAAAGGTTATCCTCTAATTATTTTTGAGGAGGACTATTTTTGAATTTTATCCGTAAAAACACTAGAGCAATTCGTTTAATTGTAGTTTATTTTTTTGCAGTTTTAATGCAAGCTGGTTCTTTATTATTACTAGCTATTTCACTACTATTTTTCTATTTGACTTTATGCACACACAATATGTTGGGTTTCTTGTTATAAATCAAAAAGAGTTGGCGACATAGGTCATTTTGACTTATGTTGCCAACTCTTAAATTTTCAGCTAATTAGTCGTTCTAAAACAATCGATTTTGTTTACTCCTCTTTTTCTTTGTTTCTCTTTATAACATAGAGAATTAATACAATTAAGATCAGTCCTACACCCAGATACGCAAATATTTTTTGGACTTTTTCTCCTGTTTTTGGTAAATAGGATGATTTAGACGTTTCTTTCTTGTTTATGGCAATTTCATTTTTACTATTTTTTGTAGGTTTGTTCTGGTCTGTAACAACTTTTTTTGTTTCCTTTTTATTTTTCGCTGGTTCTTCAGGCGTAATGGGCACTTCTGGTTCTTCGGGTGGATTAACTGTGTCATCTACTTTGGCTTTGTTGAGAATTATTTCGCCTGCCTTGGCTTCTTCATTAACGATCACTTTAAAACGAATACTCCGTTCTTTCATATCGGTGATACTTGGGTATTCCGCTGTGATTGTGCCGTTAGCTTCTTTCAAGCTGGTTGGTTTTGGTTCATCACCAACACTTGTTAGGCTATCTTTGACATACGTTAGTCCTTTGGGTAGTTGGTCTGTGATAACTACTTTGTTTAGGACGCCGTTTTCGACAGTGTTGCGGAAGCTAATGGTGTACTCGATAGTTTCGCCTAGTTTTGGTTTAGCGTTATTAACGGTTTTTGTTGCGGTTAGTTTGCCTTCTTTTATTCGAGGTGTGATTGGTTCTTCGGGTGTAATGGGCACCTTTGGTTCTTCTGGTGGATTGACTGTGTCATCTACTTTGGCTTTGTTGAGAATTGTTTCGCCTGCTTTGGCTTTTTCGTTAACGATCACTTTGAAACGAATACTCCGTTCTTTCGTATCGGTGATACTTGGGTATTCCGCTGTGATTGTGCCGTTAGCTTCTTTCAAGCTGGTTGGCTTTGGTTCATCACCGACACTTGTTAGGCTATCTTTGACATATGTCAGTCCTTTGGGTAGTTGGTCTGTGATAACTACTTTGTTTAGGACGCCGTTTTCGACAGTGTTGCGGAAGCTGATGGTGTATTCGATAGTTTCGCCTAGTTTTGGTTTGGCGTTATTAACGGTTTTTGTAGCGGTTAATTTGCCTTCTTTTGTTCGAGGTGTGATTGGTTCTTCGGGTGTAATGGGCACCTCTGGTTCTTCTGGTGGATTGACTGTGTCATCTACTTTGGCTTTGTTAAGAATTGTTTCGCCCGCTTTGGCTTCTTCATTAACGATCACTTTGAAGCGAATACTCCGCTCTTTTGTATCAGTGATACTTGGGTATTCCGCTGTGATTGTGCCGTTGATTTCTTTCAAGCTGGTTGGTTTTGGTTCATCACCGACACTTATTAGGCTATCTTTGACATACGTCAGTCCTTTGGGTAGTTGGTCTGTGATAACTACTTTGTTTAGGACGCCATTTTCGATAGTGTTGCGGAAGCTGATGGTGTATTCGATTGCTTCCCCTAGTTTTGGTTTGGCGTTATTAACGGTTTTTGTTGCGGTTAGTTTGCCTTCTTTCGCTTCTGGTACCACCGGCACCTCTGGTTCTTCGGGTGGATTGACTGTGTCATCTACTTTGGCTTTGTTGAGAATTGTTTCGCCCGCTTTGGCTTCTTCGTTAACGATCACTTTGAAACGAATAATCCGCTCTTTTGTATCAGTGATACTTGGGTATTCCGCCGTGATTATGCCGTTGGTTTCTTTCAAGCTGGTTGGTTTTGGTTCATCACCAACACTTGTTAGGCTATCTTTGACATACGTTAGTCCTTTGGGTAGTTGGTCTGTGATAACTACTTTGTTTAGGATGCCGTTTTCGATAGTGTTGCGGAAGCTGATGGTGTATTCGATTTCTTCCCCTAGTTTTGGTTTGGCGTTATTAACGGTTTTTGTTGCGGTTAATTTGCCAGTTACCTGTTCGTCCGCAATTTTTGCTTCTACTATATTAGAAGTTTCGTTGACTTTTGCAGATGTTAAAATATCTACTGCCTCAACGGTTGCGCTATTAGGCACTAATTCATTTGCTTTTGCTCGTTCATTTATCTGCGCTTTAAATTCGTAAATTGTTTCAGCTGTATCAGCTTTGTAGCTACCTCCTTGTGTAGCAGTTGCACCATTGCCGACACGGACTATAATTTGTTTATTGGTTTCATCATATTCAGCTTGATCATCGCCTGAAGCATCCGTTTTTTCACCAGAATTTGGTCCACTAATAATTTTTAAAGAGCCTGGCAAATAATTTAAGCGACCATCTAGTGCATCCTTCGAGACTGAATTTATCGCTTCTGAATCAGCTTTTGTATTTTTTAGTGAGACACGATACGTGATTGTTTCACCAACTTTGTAAGTTTCTTTTGGTTCCACAATTTCTTTCTTAATTTCAAATTCAGGTGTTTCTGCGTTTACAGCAAAACCAATCGCATTCGTAGAATAATCGTCACCACTACTTGTTGTTCTAAAATTAATTTGGTTTTGTCCAGCATTTAAAACACCTTCGGGAATTGCCATACGATCGATATCAATATCTAAAAAATTAGGATGATCCGGCGCAAATTTTCCTGGATACTTATCTACCATATGTTCATCGTTATCTGTCACAGTTGCGTTCATAGCATTATTAACTGGATTGAGCGTGTTCGAAATATTTACCCAAGTTCCTGCGCTATTTTTAATTTGTGCGTTGTCTCCAGTCCAGTATTTATCTCCTTGAACAGTAAACCAGGTCACAATTGGATCAAGATTTCCTTGTTTTGCTGTTAAAAAGTTGCTCATAGTAAATTCATTATTAGTTCCAGCAGCATTGCCACGTGCTCCATAGTAAATACTAAAAGCTCTTGACTTACTTGCCTGATCCTTTGTAACAACAAACAAACTCCAACCACTAAAGTTATAATATTGATATTGACCATTTAAACTACTTGTCATAGGAATATCTGCTAACGTATAACTTCCTGTCGCACTTTTATCCCCTTGTAAAATTGAAGTTACATCTGCATAATTAGAAAATCCAGTATTATTGTATCCGAAACGTTGTCCTGGATTTGTTGCATCTTGATCGATACGATGGTACCTTTGGGGCGAAACGCGCTGTACGGTTCCATTTGGTGTTGTAAATTGAACTGGTGCACTAATTTCTTCATCAGAAAGATTTGTTCCGTAAGCAGGGCCTTTATATCTAGATGCACTCCAAAATAAGCCCGCCCAAGCAATCTCTTTTGCACCATTTAAATCAATATAAGCCCGACTAGAGTTATACGTATTTGGATCATTGTCAACATCTGCAAATTCTAAAGGAAAATTGTTAATTGCATAACCACTACTTGCTCCTCGTGTGTTTAAAAATGTTTGCGCAGCCGCCGTACTTTCATTCGCAATTTTTAAGTTGGTATTTCCCGTTGAAAAAAGTTCTCCTTTATGAACGCTTTGATAAATCGGTGTATTAAACCCCCGACCAGGTGTTGGTGGCACTAACGGACCAGTAGGTTGCGCCTTTAATGGAGGTTGCTCAGGACTTTCGGTAGCCTGCATTAGTGCAGTCTCTTGAATACTTTCTGTCGCCTTTCCTGCTTCAGGCTTTGTTTCGTTACTAGTAGTTGCGGTCATTTCATTTGTAGAAGAGGCTGTTTCGCTTGCCTGATTTTCTACTTTTGTTTCTGAAGTTTCCTGTTTTTCCTTCGAAACAAACTCTTTATCTGCTAGCATATCTTTACTAGGTAAATCAATTACTAGTGTCCCTTTTTCATTATCTTCTATTAGTACGCTGACCAATAACTTGCTCGACGCTTTTGTAGTTATTTGCCCATTTATGGTAATCTTTCTTGTCGAATTTGGTTGAAGGTTAAGCAGTTTAATATCGGTTGTTCGATCTTTCTCATTTGTTTCAACCTTTGCTTGTTCTTCTAAAGACGTAGGTCCTCGCTCTTCGCTTAAAGTATCTAATACAAATTTGATTGGACTATCATTGTTATTTTTTTGTTTTAAAATGAGATTTTTGATTGGTACATCTCGTGTATTTGTTACTTCGTAAGTGACCGTTTTAATATCTTCTTGAGACGATGTATCTTCTATTTTCCCTATTACTTTGAGCCCGTCTTTTTCAACAGTATTCTCAGCATCACTTGTTACTTCTTGAGCAAATGCGTTCATCATTGGTAACAAATTTAAAATAAACAGCATGGTAATCATAAGGTAACTCACAAAATTTTTAACTGCTTTATTCATTTACATTCTCCTTCGTTCTTTTCATTTACTTAAACAAATCATCTTCAAACAACTTTTACAATTACTAATTGTTTCTCAATATCCACCTCCATAAAATACTTTTCAACCTTCAATTCTTTCTTTATTTAGCTACAACAACTTTTTTTAACGTACGATTTTCCGTTTCTCCTTATAATCAAAAAGTAACACATTATATTAGCTAAAAAAAGAAAAAAACCCGATATTTCAACAAAAAATAGCGAATTAAATAACACGTTTTATATGAAGCAAATATATTGACTTTCCCTAAAAAAATACAAATATAGGTAAGTTCTAGCTTTAAGAGTAATTTTTTTATTGTTTTCCCTTTAATAACATTCGTTCTAAATTGTTTTAAAAACTAAAACTTTTTTCATGTAATTTTCATTACATTTACCAAAAAAAGAAACTAGCTTAGCTACATTTGCTATTGCTAGTTCCTTTTTTTAATTGTTTTACTTTTCCCCTAAAATTTCAATCCAACCATAATAATATTCAATATATTGATTTTCCTCTTCTAGTTGTGTCAAGATATGCTCCCCGACAACGATGCCTGTTTCAAATCCTTGTTTTGCTAAACGCTTTTTTACTTCTTCGATATTATTCAAACGGGTATCTTGTGTATTGACTTTTAAAATAAAGCCTTTGTATTGGCTACTTGGTTCTTTGAGCCAAATCACTTTGTCTAAACTTTTTTTATTCACATGATTTGCCAAACAAATCCCATACGTCAATTCATTGGATTCACTTAAATCCCCGTAAATACCTAAAGTTGAAATGTGTTCCATGTAAACTTTCATCTCTTCTGGATCCTCAATATCAACAACAACAATTTTATCAAAAGGAATTGGTTCATCTGAAAAAACCAATGTTTCTAAATCAATTAACGCATGTAAATGTAATTTTCTTTTCTTGATTTCTTTGTATTTATGCTGAAGCCTTTTTATTTCTTGCCCCAGTTGTTCTTCTGTTGCTTCCATGGTGGCATAGAGATCGGTAGGAGTCTTTTTATATAAATTCAACATATCTTTGATAGGAATCCCCATTTTTCGATAAAAATCAATATCATATATTTTGAACAAATCTTCTAAATCAAAGGTTCGATATCCGTTTTCTTCATTGCGTGTTGTACTAATCAACCCTTGCTCGTCCCAATAACGAATCGTGGACTTAGGGATATTTAACAACTCAGAAACATCTTTTATTGTGTAATTTTTTTCCATACTGTTCCCTCCATCAAAAAGTTTAGCATTTCTACTGTTGACATTCAAGTTACTTGAACGTGTACAATGACTCTTTGTAACAGCTAAAACGGTATTGTTTAAGGAGGAAATTTCATGAAATTAATGAAAGAGTTTATTAAAGAAAATAAATGGATTGTTCTTGCGACAACTTTAACCATCTGTTTGCAAATCGCAGGAACCCTTGGCGTCCCTAAATTAGTTGGCAAGTTGATTGATGTGGGCATCGTTAGCGGTGACCAACAAGTAATTAAAACGATTGGCATACAAATGTTTCTTGTGGCATTCATTGGAACAATTGCCGCAATTATTTCTAGCTATTTGTCTGCTTTAGTAGCTGCTAAGTTTGGTTTTCAAGTTAGAGGATTGTTCTTTAAAAAATTTCAACAATTCTCGATGAAAAATGTTGATAAATTTGGTTCAAATTCTTTGCTAACTAGAATGACCAACGATGTAGACAATGTTCAAACAATGATTGTGCTGTTTTGCCAATTAATCTTTCCAGCGCCTATTATTAGTTTATTTGCCTTAGTGATGACATTTTCTTATTCAGTTTCACTCGCTTGGGTAACATTGGCTTCCATCGTATTTTACTTAGTCGTTGTTTATTTTTTAATGAAAAAAGGTACCCCTTTATCTTTAAAAATTCAACCAAAAATGGATCGAATTACTACGACTTTACGAGAGTTCTTTACTGGAATTAATATGATTCGTGCGTTCAATAATCAAGACTTTGAAGAGCAGCGAACCAATCAAACATTTAAAAATTATGCTGAACGCATGAGTAAAGTGAATCAAATCTTTGCTTGGATTACTCCCGTTGCCTTTTTATTAATGGGCGTTGTGTACGCCTCTATTTTGTGGTTTGGCGGTAATTTAGTTGCAGTAGGCACCCTACAAATTGGCACCGTTACAGCTGTGATTGAATATACGCTTCTAACTTTGGCCTACTTAATGATTGCGGCTATGGTATTAGTTGTCATTCCACGGTCCGTTGCTTCCTTGAATCGCTTGCAAGAAGTTTTGTCAGAAGAAATTGAAATTAGCGATCCTCATACTGAAGCAACCATTGCTTATCATCCTGAGAAAGCCTTGATTTGCTTCGATCACGTCACGTTTCAATACACAGAAACAGCTGATCCTGTTTTAGAAAATGTTAGTTTTGTCATCCCTAAAGGAAAAACAACGGCGATTGTTGGGGCAACTGGCGCTGGTAAAAGTACTTTAGTTAAGTTACTTTTACGAATAAATGAGGTCACAGCCGGCACGATTAGCTATTCTGGCACAGATATCCGCTCATTATCTCAGCAAACGATTCGCCAAGTCATCAGTTATGTGCCACAAAAAGCCTTTCTTTTCAGTGGGACAATCTTATCAAACTTATTAATGGGAAATGCCAAAGCAACTACAGAAGAAATAAGAACGGCACTAGAAATTTCACAATCTTCTGAATTTATCGATTCCTTACCACAAGGGATTGAAAGTTTCGTAGCACAAGGCGGGTCCAACTATTCTGGTGGTCAAAAACAAAGAATGTGTATTGCACGAGCCTTAATCAAACCGGCAGACGTTTATATTTTCGATGATAGCTTTTCCGCATTAGATTACAAAACTGACGCCGCTCTACGTGCCGCTTTACATGCACAAATGTCGGACAAAACTTTACTCATTGTTGCTCAACGGTTAAGTACAATCATGAACGCTGACAATATTATCGTCCTAGATGAAGGAAGGATTGTTGGTCAAGGCACCCACGCTGATTTACTTACCACTAATAGCTATTACCAAGACTTTGCTAAATCGCAAGGTATCTTACCCAAGTAACTAAAGAAAGGATGTGACTGCTTGAAAGAAAGTTTTCTTTTCAAGCCATACAATGAAAAAAACAATGAATCTTCAAAGCTTTAAACGTTTCTGGAAAATGATTAAACCTGAGCATCCAATCTTTTATGGTCTAATGATCTGCAGTTTAATTGGAAACTTATTAATTGTTGCCATGACCTATATTATGGCAATCGGGATTGATAACCTCTTAGAAGCTATCAAGCGTGTCGGGCTCAAAGGCATGACACTTCCTTTAGTTGAAGAAGCACTCTTAGGTCCCGTCTTACTTTTAATTCTCTTTTCAATCATTAGTAGTATCACTTCTTTTATTCAGGAACGAGCAATGGCTTCTTTAAGCGAACGGGTTACTTTAAGAATTAGAAAAGAAGTGACAAAAAAGTTTAAAACTTTACCAATGGCCTTCTTTGACAATCACCAAGTGGGCGATATCATTAGTCGTTCAACAACTGGCTTAAACCAATTGTCACAAGTTCTTTTAACAGGCATCAACCAATTTTTCACTTCCGTCGTGACTATCCTTTTTGCAGGAATCATGTTGTTCTATATTGATGCAAAATTAACCATTTTAGTGTTGCTCCTAATTGGCGGCAGTACTTTCATGACGACAAAAATCGCGAATAAAAACAAGGTGTTTGCTGATCAAAGTCAAGCTGAATTAGGTCAATTAAATAATAAGATGGAAGAATATTTAGCAGGAAATTTGGTCACAAAAACCTTTAATCAACAGCAAAATGCTGAAAAAACAATTGATGCTGTTAATCAACAACATTATCGTGCCTTTAAAAAAGCACAGTTTCTAAATTTTGCGATTTATCCAGCTATTCGTTTTATCAATCAGTTGGCTTTTATTATTAGTGCTATCTTCGGCGCAATGCTCGTTTTATCTGGTGGTATTACGATTGGTTTCTTGCAAGCATATTTGCAATATATCAACCAAATTTCTGAGCCGATTTCTACCGCTTCTTATGTCATTAACTCAATTCAAGCAGCGATGGCTTCCATTGATCGGATTTTTGTTATCTTAGATGAAGCTGATGAACAGCCAGAAGCAACTCATTTAGAAACTATTTCTTCTCCTAAAGGAGCCATTGAATTTAAAAATGTTCAATTTGGCTACACACCAGAAAAAATTTTAATGAAAAATGTTGATTTTTCTGTTCAACCGAAAAAAACAGTGGCCATTGTGGGACCCACCGGCGCTGGTAAAACAACATTAGTTAACTTATTAATGCGTTTCTATGAAATAAATCAAGGCGCCATTACTTTTGATGGGATTGATATTACGAAACTTTCTCGACAAAATCTAAGAAATTTATTTGGCATGGTTTTACAAAACACTTGGCTATTTGAAGGAACCGTAGCAGATAATATTGCCTATGGAAAAAAAGATGCTTCTCGTGAAGAAATAATTGAAGCAGCTAAAATTGCTCAATGTGATCATTTTATTCGGACCCTTCCTCAAGGATATGACACAATTATTTCTAGCGAAAATGGTGCATTATCACAAGGGCAACAACAGTTATTAACCATCGCCCGAATCATTTTAGCAAATCCGCCCGTTGTTATTCTCGATGAAGCAACTTCGAGTGTGGACACACGAACAGAAGCCCATATTCAAAAAGCGATGGAAACTGTCACAGAAAATCGAACAAGCTTCGTTATCGCTCATCGATTATCTACGATTGAAAATGCTGATTTAATTTTAGTGATGAAAAATGGCGATATTATTGAAAAAGGAACGCATCAGGAACTATTACAAGCTCCGACTCTTTACGCCAGCTTATATAATAGTCAATTTCAAACCACTTAAAAAGAACTGGAACAAGTCATTCTTCTTTTGACTTGTTCCAGTTCTTTTATTGCTTAGAAATATTGAATTCCCATCGCTTTTTTGACTTCTGTTAAGGTTTGTGCTGCCACTTTTTCAGCAGCAAGACTTCCTTTATGCAACATTTCCATAATCGCTTCTGGATTTTTAGCCAGCTCTTCACGACGTCGACGAATCGGTGCGAGTTCTTCTTCTAGGACATCAATTAAGTAACGTTTAATTTTCACATCTCCTAAACCGCCATGACGATAGTGCTCTTTTAATTCTTCAATATATTCTTTCTCTTTCCCAAAGACATCCAAGTAAGTAAAGACCATATTTCCTTCAACTTGTCCTGGGTCCTCTATACGAATATGATTTGGATCGGTATACATACTCATTACTTTTTTCTGTACCACTTCAGCTGGATCTGAAAGATAAATACCATTGCCTAAAGACTTACTCATTTTTCCGTTTCCATCAATTCCTGGCAAGCGTCCCATGCCTTTTGGTGGTAACACAGCTTCCGGTCTAACTAAAACTTCACCGTACGTCTGATTAAAACTATGCACAATTTCTTGCGCTTGTTCCAACATTGGTTTTTGGTCTTCCCCAACTGGGACTAAGTTCGCTTGAAAGGCAGTAATATCAGCAGCTTGTGAAACGGGATAAATAAAGAATCCTGTCGGAACACCTTCCCCAAATTTTTTTTGCTCAATTTCTGCTTTGACCGTTGGATTCCGACGTACACGTGACGTGGTCACTAAATTTAGATAGTACATTGTTAATTCAGCTAACTGTGGAATTTGCGATTGGATAAAAATTGTTGTTTTCGTAGGGTCTAAACCAACTGCTAAATAGTCCAAAGCAACTTCTAAAACATTGGCTGAAACTTTTTCGGGATTTTTTGCATTATCTGTCAATGCTTGTAAATCTGCAATCATGACAAATAATTGATTTGTAGGGTCTGCTTGCATTTCTACTCGTTTTTTTAAGGAACCTACGTAATGTCCTAGGTGCAATTTACCAGTTGGACGATCACCTGTTAAGATAGTATTCATTGTCTACACACCTTTATCGTTTACTTTCATTTATTATTTTACCTTGTTTTAAAAAGAATGAATAGTAGGCAATAGAATATTTATTGATTCTAGATAATCGAAGAGACTAGAAAGATTGCAAGGTACAGCAATTCTTGTTCCAGTCTCTTCAAACAGTTTATTTATTTTGTGACTTTAATTGAAAATTGTGCAGTCACTATCGGCAAAACTTTGCTTGTTACTTTGATTTGATAATTTCCTGCAGCAGTCGTTGCTTCTGTCCTAATCAGACCGTTTTCATCTACACTTACTGTATTGCTAGCATCTGGTGTAACCAACTCATACGTGACTTGCGAGCTCCAAGCATCCGTTTCTGTGTGCGGCGCTTGACCAATCACTTTAGATTGAATTTGATAATTTTCGCCTGATTTTATAGTAGCTGTTTCTGTAGCAAATTGAATTCTTTCAGGAATCGCATGAGTTTGCACGACTTGGAAGATTTTTCGTTCATCGGGATTCGCAATTCCTATTTTTTCTTCTACTGCAGCAGGGAACTGGTAAGTACCTGGCGGGCTACTTGGCGAATAATTACTAACATCGTCATCCCAAGAAATAACCTTCAATTTCGTTTCGCTACCATCATCTAATTTTGCAATTACTTCAGTTGGCAAATTCAGTTCGCCTCGCGAGGTGCCTGTTAGGCGATCCAGCGTAGGCAATTCCTTGAATCCAACAATATGTTTAGCGGTGACTTTTACATTGGCAATAATTGGCATTGAGACACCTGCTGCTCGTCCTACAACAGTGAATGTTCCTTCTTTTTGATAAGAAGATGCTGGAACTTCTGACCAATTGACAGTCACTTCTCGTTGTGAACCATCCGAATAAAAAATAGTTGTTTTTTCTGGTAGATTAGGGGCTTGACCCGCTTCTGTCGTGACCTCAATCGACTCATGTTTGACTTCGAAAACATTCGATAAAACAATTTTAGGAGCTAAACTATCCTCTGTTAGCTGTTGACCAGTTGGCAAGGTCAATTTGCCTGCTAAAAAGTCTTGATAGGCCTTTTGTGCGCCTTCTTTTGAAAAAGCATCAAACCCAGCATTATCAGAATCATAACCAGGCAAACGACTGTCTGTAATCGCTAATAAGAAACTTAACTTGGCTGGAATTGTCTCACCACTTTGAATTAGCTTTCGTAGATAGTTACTAATATCAATAGAGATTGTATTTTGATTATTCATAATTGAACTATTTGTAAAAGATTGTCGAGCAATAAATTCTTCATTTGGTACATTTAAATTATTTGGACCATTATTCCAAGTAATGGTGTTACTCATCCAATTAGTATCTGTTCCATAAACATCTACTTGGAACTGCGTATTTTTCAAACGTTCATCATTTGTATTGCCAGCACCATTCCACGCATCATAACGCATCACATTTAGTTCTAAATTGGCACTTTTTAGTGATTGATAGTTCTTCAATTCTTGTGTATCAATTTCAACGTAAATCCGGCGATTATACCCTGCAGAACTAGCATTTTTTAATTTTAATGCGTAATTGCCCGTATAGTTTACTCCATAAGGATATTTATAGGCGTCTCCTGAACTAATGGCAGCGGTACCGCCTGCTATAGCAGAGTATGCTCGGTTACCATCACTCTTTTGAACATAGGCAGTTTGAGCTGTTTTTAGTTTAACGGTGTCTTTTCCTTCACCAAGTTCACCCTCAAAAGAGACCTTGGCTGTTACTTTGACAGCATCTATCGGTAAGCCGATAACTGTTGCTGCAACTTCAACTGTGCCTGCTGTATTAATTTTTTCTTGAGGGATTGCTTCCCATTGTAACTTAAATTCTTTTTTGCCTGTCGCAACCACTTCTTCATTAACGACTTCTTCGTACGTTAATTCAACTTGCTCTGGCAAATTAGGATACACACCTGTTGCCGAACTAATTTCTAACACTTGATTTTGATAACGAATACTTTTTTCAATTGTGGATGCTTGTTGCGCACCAATATCTAAAACTTTATTTTTCAAGCTATTTCCAAAGAAGTCTTCGGCCGCACTGTTCACTTCCGACAAGCCTTTACCAATCGCTGGCGAGGTTTCTTTTAATTGGAACATTTGTGCTCGCTGACGTAAGCGTTCTTTGGAAGTAAATTCAACCACATTATCTTTTGTTGGTTTCAATGTCGTAAATTCTTGCTCTGCCAACTCTTTCACTTTTTCAGGGTTATCTGTGATTTCTAATTGTGGTTTTTCAAAAATGTTTCCACTTGATACTAATTTTTCAACAGTTGCACCACTTTTTTCTGTAGCAATTTCTTTTGGCCAAATAACATTATTTTTGAAATATTTTTCTGGATTATCGACCATTTTACGTTCAATTGGTTGTGTCCCATTTGTTGGATAATTAGATAAGAATTTTAATTGTCCGGTACCTTCTTTGTATAAAATATTATTGTAAAAATTGGCTACTGTACCACTGTTGTCAGAACTATTTCCTTCACCAAATAATGACGTTGAAATGCCGTCGCCAACATAAATCGTATTATTGTGGATAGTTGGCATTGCCGCTCCATCATTTTTCACCCAATAATGGAAAATGCTTTGTTCTTTATAATTGTAGCCACCAGCTCCGCCTGGATTGTCTTTACCTGTTCCTCGGTTACCACCGCCGTCATTAGCTGAGATATTGTAACGAATAACCGAATTTTTTTGATCAGACATAAGCAATAAAAAGCCGCCAGTATTATGATGTGAATAGTTATATTGATAAATAACATTGTTTGACTGCATGTCCACATCATAAGCTTCGGCATCGTTAAATCCATATTTGATTCCGTATACTTCGTTATATTGGAACAGTCCGTCATCTACAGACATTGCCCAAACGCCCGCGTAATTTTGTGTACCATAATCGGCATTGCACATTCGGACAGCAACATTTCCTTCGACGACACCGCCACTTTTGGCTTCTGACAAGACAATCCCGTCGCCAGCAATATCTTCTAAATAGTTATTACGAATCGTAATATTAGAAAACGTTTTGTAGAAAGTGTTGCCTCTTGAGGTATCTGAATCAGCTTTTGTTCGAATTCCTTCAAGTCCCACTCGTTGAATCACATTATTTTCAATCAAAATATCATTAAATCCAGTCGTTGTTCGATGATCATTAGCTGCCGTTACTACATTGCCATTCTCATCAAACCAACTTCCTAAAACAATAATTCCACCTACCGCTTTTAATCGTTTGGTTGCAGTATTCCCACTTAGATTCAAATAATATTCTGTTTGAACATCATGAACATAGTTATTCCTTATCGTGACACTATTGAACGTTCGATTTTGTTCATATCCTAGGACTAATATCCCCGCTCTTTGAGCATCTCCTGGTTTCTTATAGCCTTCGAGATTATCTAGCTCTGGTGTATTTGTCACTTCTAAGTTTGAAATATCCCAATATTCTTGGTTCACTAACTGCACGGCCCCTGAGATTGCACGTTTGAAAGTCCCTGTGCTGTAGGTGCCACCACCGTTAATAATCGGACGCCGTGTGGTTTCAAAAATGGTTTCTCCTTTGTCATTCGTATCATAAAAATCAATGACAATCTTTTGTGCCGCTGTCCCATTCCCTTTTGGATGTAACAATTGGTTATTCCAGGTACTTTGCGCATTCAGCAAAAGATGGTCGCCTGGCTGAAACTCCGTCTGATTCACTTTTTCAAAATCACGCCAAGCACTGGCTGGAGACTGCCCATCATTGGCATTATTTCCTCCTTCCCCATCCACATAGTAGGTCGTTCCATTTTGAGCGACACCTACTGAACGAAAAAGTAACGGTTGATCACTCACTGTTTCCCCATAAGCAGGAAGACTAAATAATTGAAGCTGGGAAAAAACAAGCAAAATAGAAAGGAAAATGGTTACACTTTTAAAATACGCTTTTTTTCTCATTTTCTGCTCCTTAACTGTTTTTATTTTGATAATTTTGAAAAAACTTTTCTCTGTCTTTCTCCAACAAGTCTACTTTGGTTGCTTGTTGATACGTAGCTAATTTCTCTTTGTAGCATGTGTTGATATAGGCATTTTTGCCAAATTGTGGTGCTTCTTCAAACTGTAAAAGTTGCCCTCCTTCCTTATTAAAAATATAAAAGTATTGGTTTTCGTGGTATCCTTTCACCACGGTACCAACAGCTTTTTCACTAAGAATCTCCCCAACAGACAACGAATAAATATCCTCTTTTTGGATTTCTGCACTCTTCAATTGATACGATGCAATAACAAGATTAGGTAATTTATTTTGCCATTCCAATAACGTCTCCTCATAAGATAGATTCGGAGAGATTGCTTCGGCTATTTTTTCTAATTCTGCTTGCTTACCTGAAAAATTTGGAATTTCAATTGCTTCAATAAAGTAATCGGTCTTTTTATATTTATCATCCAATTGCTCAAAGGCCTGCCGCAATTCTTTTTGCGTTGGCTTTTCTTTCTCCATTAATTTCTCTTTTATTTGGTCCTGTAATTGTTGATCTTTTGCATCTAAAAATTGCCAGAGCGTTAAACTGCTCTTTTGGTCTTGCCATTCTTTTTTTTCTTGCCCAAATGTTTGTGAGTGGGCTATTTCTAACTCCGTCGCCAGCTGTTTAATCATTTTATGTTGTACTAAATCCTTCGTTGCAACCTTCAGTAGTTCCTGAGTGGGTGATTTTCCGTTATACGTTTTGCGCCAGAAATTTTTCCCAAACGAAGTTAAATTATTCTGATCAGAGAATTGCTTCGCTACACGATTCATATTTTTATCGCCATAAACAATCAATTCTTCGACTTGGATTGCTTCGTTATTAATCATACTTTGCTGGCTGGTAGTAAAAATAACGAGCACAAAAATAGCACCTATCAAAAAGCTACTTAAAATAATTATTTTTTTCTTCATTCGTTCGCTCCCTCCACTTTAATAAACAAGGCAAGAACAAAATAAGCAATCCCACCTTCATTCATTTTCCTGAAAATCGAGATTACTTATTAGGTAAAAATTATTTATTCTTTTTTTGCTTTTCATGCAATTTCCCAGTATTTAAATAAATAATCCCTAGGAACAGGACAGGGGTTACAACAAACCCAAACTGTGGCTTCAAAAACATCATTGCAAACATTGAGAATAGTAAAAAAACATTTAGACAGCTGACATACCATTTCCGCAGTCCATAGTAAATTGAAATCCGAAACACATCTTTAAAAGAAGCTTGCGGGTTTCGTACTTGAAAATACCAAGCATTCAGCATAATAGCTAACCCAAAAATTAGCAGAAGGACCATCAATGGAATAAACCATTTACCAATCGTTGTTTTGGCAAAAAAGAATATATCTGTCACACTGATGATGCTACTTCCTAAGCCTAGCAAGCTGATAAGAAAGCCTCTTAACCCAAACTGACGAAACTTTTGGAAAAAAGTTTTAAATGGATCCAGCTCCTTTTCTTCTTTAAAAGTATCGATTAAACCTAAAAGTGCAATCATCCCTGCCCCCATCGGCAACAACGTTACTACAAAAAGTGGGAGGTTTCGTGGATCAATGTCTAAGCTAATCACCGCTATGAAAAAAGGAATGTTCACTAAGAGAAGCCCTAGATTACCGATAAATAAAATGTAAAGCCAGCGAAAAATTTTCATATAGATATTATTATCAAAGGTTTGCTTAGTAAACATTCAAACTTCCTCCTAATTCTTCATTCCAGATGTAGCAATACCTTCAACAAAGTATTTTTGCATTGCTAAAAAGACAATCCCTACTGGTAAAATAGAAACCACTGATGCGGCCATGATTAAGGCATATTCAGCATCAAATAAACCGACGAACATTTTCAAACCTAACTGAATCGTTTTATTCTCAGTAGAAGATAAATAAATGAAAGGTCCCATATAGTCATTCCATGTATTCACAAAAGTAATAATCGTGAGACTAGCTAAAGCTGGTTTGGTTAATGGTAAAATAATTTTCCAATAAATTCCCCACTCACTTAACCCATCAATCCGCGCGCTTTCACATAGTGAATCTGGAATACTGCTGTAATATTGTTTCAGTAAAAAGACCCCAAATGCATTAAATGCTTGTAATAAAACAAGTGACCATAACGTGTCAGTCAAACCTAATTGACGCATCATAATAAATTGTGGAATCATATACGATTGCCAAGGAATAGCAATTGTTGCGATGTACGTAATAAAAAGTGTATCTCTTCCTCTAAAATTCATTTTTGAAAAGCCATATGCTGCAAAACTTGAAGTAAATAGTTGAATAATCGTAATCACAATACTTAAAAATAACGTATTTTTAAAGAAAGTTAACAATGGAATGCGTTCCCAAATAACGGAATAGTTTTCTGGATGCCAACTTTTAGGAATCCATTGAATTGGAATGGTGAAAACTTCATTGTTTGTTTTAAATGATGCTGAAACCATCCAAATGAAAGGCACCAAAGTAATTAACGCAAGTAAAGTTAAGAGAATGATTACAAGGATCCCACCAGGTGTGACTTTTTCTGCTTTTTTCGTTTTTGCTTTTCGAGTATTTTCTTTTTTTGAAAAAGTTGCTTCCATCTTTTCTCCTCCTAAACTTTCTCTTGATGTTGATTCCATTTAAATTGAGCCACAGTAATCGCTAGAACGATGATGAATAAGACCATCGCAATGGCTGATGCATAACCAAAATTAAATTTGACAAAGGCTTCATTGTAAATTTCGTAAACTAACACATTCGTTGCACGTCCTGGTCCACCACCAGTCATAACTTGAACTAAGTCAAACACTTTGAAACAGTTAATTACAAGCATGATAGTCACGAAAAAGGTCGTTGGTCGTAGTGAAGGTAAGGTAACATTTAAAAATTGATTCCATTTACCCGCGCCATCCATTGACGCTGCTTCATATAATTCTCTTGGCACACTTTGTAAACCAGCTAAATACAAAATCATATAATACCCCATAAAGCGCCACACACTAACGATGATAATTGCTGGTAAAGCCCAAGTAGAACTAGATGTCCAGCCA
The DNA here is from genome assembly GCF_050536905.1 of Enterococcus sp. DIV1328a. Classification (NCBI taxonomy): domain Bacteria; kingdom Bacillati; phylum Bacillota; class Bacilli; order Lactobacillales; family Enterococcaceae; genus Enterococcus; species Enterococcus sp. DIV1328a. The sequence continues at coordinate 1,861,203 of NZ_CP172912.1, forward strand.
GGAGGATTTTCAATAAATAATTTCAAAAATTGATTAATTGGTCCCATTGTTGGATGAAATAGCATATTCCAAACGACCGCAATCGCAACTAATGACGTTACATAAGGAAAGAAAAAAGCCGTTCTAAAAAATTTCATCCCTCTAATTTTACGATTCAACAAAATCGCTAGTCCTAATGAGCAAATCAATGTTAACGGAACAACACCAATCGTATAGATAAACGTTTGTTTTAACGAAATCCAAAACGTATCATCATGAATCATTTTGGTGAAATTTTTCATTCCGACAAATTCAGGAGTTGAAAAAGAATCCCAACTCATAAAAGCTAAAATCAGTGAACAGATAACCGGGATTAAAGTGAAGAGGAAAAAGCCAATAAAGTTTGGTGCGATAAAAGATAACGCAGTCCACGTATTTTTTCGTCTCAATTTATTTGCTGTTTTTGTTTTTGAAGTAATTTCCATAATTGTATTCTGTTAAGTGAACTTAACAGGCCCTCCTTCCAAACTCAAGCTACATTCTTTATTTAAAAAAATAAGCTGAAATTCATTGTAGGTTACTCATTTCAGCTTATTTTTTTCATCAATCTTTTGTGTTTTTGCAGAAAATAATAATTAGTCTATCTCTGCTTTGACACGTTTTTCCATGTTAGCAATACCATCTTTTGGTTTTTCGTCGCCGACCATAATTAAATCATGTTCTTCTTGTAATACTTTATCAATTGCGGCACCGTTTTTATCAGATGGGAATTCTAAATTAATTGTATCTGGGTTAAAGGCTTTTTGTGAGACTTCATCTGAAGGCATTCCTTTTCTTGCAAAGTAGATTTTATCAATTTCATCTGTTTTATAAGAAGGAACCACCCCTACTTCTGCTAAAAGTTTTGCACCTTCTTTACCTGAAGCAAAGTCTAAGAATTTTTGAGCAGCTTTTTGTTTTTTACTGTTTTTATTAATTGCAAAACTTGTCGGTGAGCCAAAGGTAGTTGCTTTGCCTTTTTCTTGTTGTGGTATTTCGGCAATCCCCCATTCGACATTTGTTTTGCCATCATCAATGTTGGTTAATAAAGTCCCCATGTACCAGCTACCCATGTACATCATCGCCGCTTTTGAATTTTCAAATTGTGATTGATACGTTACTTTTGTTGATTTTGCTGTTCCAAAATCCATTTGTGATTGATCTTTTTGCATTCTCAATGCGCGATCATAATAAGTTTCCATATAATTGTATTTCGGTTCAATCAAATTGGCATTATTTTGAGCAGCAGCAATCGCTTGAACGGTTGAGCGCCAAGTATGTTGATAGGCACCATATACTTGTTCTTCTGGTTTAGATAATTTTTTCGCTAACGCTTCATATTCGTCCCAAGTTAAGTTATCGGGATAGGCAATTCCGGCTTCATCAAACATTTTTTTATTGTAATACAATACCCAGAAATCTGTACGGTAAGGCTGAGCATAGGTTTTACCATCGATTTCATACATCTCGTAACTTGCTTTGGCAGGTGCGATATCTAAATCTTTAACGTGATCGGTTAAATCCACCAATTGATTGCGTAGCGCGTAATTAGAATATGAAAGTAAGTTTTTCATGGTTAAAATATCCGTCGTATCTCCTGATGAAAGCATCGTTGTTACTTTTGTGTCATAATCATCTGAAGCAATGTCCACCGGTTCAATAGTGATATCAGGATTTTCCGCTTCAAAAGCTCTGAATAATTTCTCAAATTCTGGGGTCGTGTCATAATTCCAAGTAGTTACTGTTAATTTTGTTTTGCCATCTTCACTCTTTTCAGTTGCTTTCTTTTCACTTGAACCACCACATGCTGTTAAAGTTACTGCCGCCACCGCTAACAACGCTGCCGCTGTTAAGCCTTTTTTCCAAAATTTCATTTGTACTACCTCCGCTATTTATTATTTTTTAGGAGTTTTCCTCCATGAATTACCAAAAAGAATACCAGCTTTTCGCTAAACGAGTTAACGCTTCCAAATAAAAGTAGTCGCCCCAAATCATGCATTCATCGACTCCTGTATTTGTTTTTTTATCATAGACACCATGAAGCATTAGGCCGTTCGACTCTGGTCGTAAAACCGTTGTATACTTTTCCGCTAATGCTTGTAATAGTTCTAGCGCAACCTTTTCATAATAGCCATGTTTTTCATCATTTAATGGAAGCTGACGAGATAATTCTAGTAAGCCACATGCAGCAATTGCAGCAGATGAGCTATCACGTTCTTCTTCACTCCCTTCATTGAAAATTAAATCCCAGTAACAGATTTTGTCCTCTGGTAATTCTTGAATAAAGTAATCAGCAACATTTTTGGCTGTTTCCAGAAAACTACTATCTCCTGTATATAAATAACTTAACGTAAAGCCGTAAATTCCCCAGGCTTGGCCGCGAGCCCAACAAGAATCATCTGAGTATCCTTGCTGTGTCTTTCCGTACAAGGCTTCGCCTGTTTCCGTATCAAAATAATACGTATGGAACGTAGTGTGATTTTCTCGCACAATATATTTTTGTGTTTGTTTCGCATGATTGTAGGCAGCTTCATAATACTCTTGCTTGCCAGTCATTTTTGCTGCAAAGTATAATAATGGTAAGTTCATTAAACAATCAATAATCATTCTACCTCGTTGCTCTGGATCGTCTAAATTCCCCCAAGCTTGAATAATCTTGGCTTTTGGTGAATAACGTTTCATTAATAAGTCCGCAGCTTGCAAGGCCATTTCTTTTGAGGCCTCATGACCATTGACTTGATAATCAGCAATGGCTGTTAAAATATACAAAAAGCCTATATCATGTGTTTCCAGCTCAATTTGTTCATCCAAGCGATGTTGAAAAGAAGCCATCTGTGTGGCAATCACCTCATCGAACTCTGTTGAATTTGTTAATTCCTTTGCTAAAAATAACATTCCTGGCCAAAAGCTGGCCGTCCAGTCAATATTTTCTTCAGGATAATAAATTTGATTTAAACTTGCCGCGGGTGGAACTAATTCTTTAAATGTCTCTAAATTTCCTCGAACTTTGTTTAAAGCAAAACTGATTTGCTTCGGCAACCACTCAATCTGTCCATTTTCTGTCATTGTGTATTTCTCCCCCTAATTCCCCAAAATTACAACTTTCTCTTCAACTAAAAGCTGATTTTCTTTTAACCTAACTTTAACTGGCTCAATTTGTTCATTCGGTAGTACGCCTGTCACCAATGAAATTAAAAGATGTTTCCCTTTCGACAAGTTTGCTTTCAAATATGGCAACTCCGTTAATGGATAAAGTAAATTTGTATTCGGTTCTGTTCGAATAATCGCAGCTTCAGAAAAGCCGTTGATATTTTCTACTTTTGACACACCTTTTGCATTTTTTACCTCAGCCATTTGATCAGAAACGCAAGTGACCTTTTCATCGAAGAGCGGGATTGAGAAGCCACCTTCATAAGCCACTAATGCACGTTGTGTCTCAATTTCGTGGATCCGTAAATGCTGGCCTTCTAATGGTACAATTGTCGTTTTGATTGCTACATCGGACCAAGGATGCCATTGATGAATGATACGATCATCAAGAATTTCGTACTGATCATCTAATCCCTTCGTGCGGAAATAATGGTCGTCTTCAGCTAAAGCCAAGCAATTATCATAAGCACCTTCATAATACCAATAATCACTCTTTATAGTACTGAAACCAAAATGGGAAGAATAAACAAATTTACTATATTTATCATGCGCATGAGCTTGATAATTAATAAATTGTCCCGCTGGAAACATTAAACCATGTGTCCCTGCATCATTTACTTGATAGTAGTTCCGACTTTCTGGTGAAGGTAAGTGTTTTTCTGGAAAGCTAATAGGCTGTGTTTCTGCTTGCCAATAAGGATGATCTTTTGGAACCGCTAACAAAATAAATGTTTTAAAGGCCCAATAAGGTGAACCAGGACCATTATAGCCTTCAGCAAAGACCATATTTTGATAATCATAACCTACCGACAATAATCCATCTGTTGTAAAAATATCTTTGTTCATCCATTGATGAAGATGTCGGCTGATTAGACCTTTGATCTCACCCCACGGCAATGCTTCAACATCTGCAAAAACTAAGGCACTAAAAAATGACACTTGAGCAAAACGATACGTTAAGCTACGTCCAAAGGGAATCGCTTCTCCTGGCTGAGTAAACCAATATTTAAACTCTTGCGCGAACAAAGTTGCTCGTTCCTTCATAATAGCCACTCTTGCGGTATCTTCCGGGGCAAAACGACAATACAATAAACTATAATAATGAATAGCGAAAGAAACATAATAATCAACTTGTGTCTCGACTCCGTCATAATACCAACCATTACCGACATAAAAACGATCAATTACAGCCAAATCAACAGCGATCTGTTCTTTTGAATACGGCATTTCACAATGTTTCATCGCTAAATTCAGCAACACTCTAAAGAAATGCCAATTATTTGGCGGAATAATGTTTTCATTGGCTTGTATCAGCCAACTGTGTAAATTATTTTGCTGTTCTTTTGTTAGCTGGTCCCACGTTTTTTCTTTGTTTAACAAAAGAAATGTACTTAATGCTGCCATCTCAACAATCAATTGATCATAATCTTTTGTTTTTCCCCAATAAGATGAACTCTCAGGATCGGTGCCTTCGATAATTCCCGTTAGAAAGTCATTCAAATACTCACTTTCATTTTGCGTTACATAAGGACCTAGTCCCCATAATGGTCGTAAAAATGCCTCCGCATCACGTGTTCCTTTAGAATAAACTGTCCCGTGTGTCCCTAAATCCAGATGACCTTGATATTCTCGATCAAAAAACAATTCCAGTGGCGCTAATAAATCTTCAAATCCTTCTGCAACTTCTTCGTATGTTTCAAAAGGATTCTGTCTAATTCGTGGCTGAATCATGATTCTCCTCACTTTCAATTAATGTCCCTTTCAAAAAGCCGTAATATTCTCCGTAAACTGTCACTTCGTCACCAATCTTCAATTTTTTCTTTTGCTCATTAAAAACTTGATATTTACTAGAACCACTTTTCAAAATAAAACGATCACCTTTTTTTATTAAACTGGAACGACTGTCACTCTCAACAATCTCCCCTTTCAAAGAAATATATTCATTTAAACGAACGTCACCATTTTGTAATTCTGTTTCTGAATAAGACTGTGCCGTTTCCTTTAGATTTTGAAGAGATTCTTCATCAAATTCTTTTTCACCGGATTTACAACCTGTTAAAGCAAGTAAAATTAGTAAAAAAAGTGAAAATCTTTTCACTAAACCACCTTCTCCATCGAATTAAAGCGCTTTCTTTGACTTTATAGTATATTTTTTTAGTCAAAAAATCAATAGTTTTTGCTAAAAAAAAGTAAAAAAAGCTTTTTCTTGCTTTTTTTTACTAAAAAGAAATATACTATATGCTATAATAGTACTTGAGAAGGAGGCATTTAGAATGGCAACTATCACAGATATCGCAAAAGTCGCGAATGTTTCAATTTCAACTGTATCGCGAGTTCTGAACTATGATCCAAACTTATCCGTTACAGAGGAAACCAAGCGAAAAATTTTTGAAGCAGCAGAAACCCTGAATTATACGAAATATAAAACTAAAAATAAAAACAAACAGCAGGAGCAACTGACACCTAACCTTTCCGTACAAACAGCTCCGCAAGAGCCTTCGATTGCCGTCGTTCAGTGGCGTTCAGATGACGAAGAACTAACGGATATTTACTATATGTCGATTCGCTTAGGCGCTGAAAAACGGGCCGAAGAATTAGGTTACAATATTCTCAAAGTTTCTCAATTGGAACAACATAACCTTCAAGGGATTGATGGCATTTTGGCAATTGGCAAATTCACTCAAAAGACGTTACAAGAGTTGCAGCAACTACATCCAAATCTTTGTGTAATTGGCAGTAATTTCCCACTGGAAGAATTTGATTCTGTAAATACTGATTTTTATCAAGCAACCGAGATTGCCTTAACCCATCTTTTGGAATTGGGCCACGAAAAAATTGCCTTTATTGGTGCCGAAGAAAGCGAAAATATGTATGGTTTCCGTCGCTATAAAACACCGACAACCAACGCTTATCTTGACATTATGCAGCATTATCACTTGTTTAACGAAGATTATTTTATCTTAAAAGAAAATGGCATGTTGGATGTCAAAACGGGGGAACAATTGACAGAAGAAGCGTTAGAAAAATGGGGAAATGATTTACCTACTGCGATTCTTGCTTATAATGACGCCTTTGCAATCGGTGTGATACATACGTTAGCCGCACACGGTATAAAGGTTCCTGAAGAAATTAGTGTCATGGGGATCAATGATATCTCTATTTCTCAATATGTCTCACCGCCGCTATCCTCTGTCCATGCCTTTACTGAAGAAATGGGCGAGACAGGCATTAATTTATTGCACAAACGAATTCAAATGCCTAGCATTCCTCGTAGAGTCCTGTTAAACACAGAATTGGTTGTCCGCCAATCGACAACTAGCCCACGCCAGAAATAAAAAATAAGGACCGCTCCTATAAAGGAACCGTCCTTATTTTTTATTTGTTTTGACCAAATAATTCAATTTGTGTTAATGCTGGAAATGGTGATGGTTCATCTGCTTGAATTAACTCTGTTAGTATCACCCACTCCGCTGCCCGTTTCGCAAAGGTAAAGCTCTGGCGTTGCTCAGTCTTAACAGTTTTAAAAACTTCATGTGTACCGTCGGAAAATTTTAAAGTCACTTGTTGCCAATAATTATCATGGGGAAAGTCCGCTCGTAATGTTAAGATCACTTTATCCAACAAGACTTCACGCCCAAATTCAATTTTTAATGCGGCATCTAATTGCTGATTAATCCCCCATGATTGATAAGGATACGGCCCATGATAAAGATTAGCAAAGGTACCGTCAATCGCATTGCAAGCAAAAAAAGTGGCATCATTTCGCGTTTCCACGTTGGCAGATGCATGAGGATACGCACCAGTAAAATGTTGTAAATCATGTGGATTTAACGCCCAATTACGATAACTCTTAATTTCTTCTTTAGTGGCAACACGCACACTTATATAAGGTTTCTTGGTTTCAAAACGATACGCTGCTCGCGCTTCGATAGCGTTTTCATTTTTTGTGATTGGAAACGTCCATTTTTGTTCTGGAACATAAATCAAACTGCTATCAAGCGTAGCATCTAACTTCACCATTAAATAAGTATTGGGCGTATCTAAACAAACTTGAATCACATCGCCGTCTTGTAATTGACAATCCCGAGCAGCTAAACAAACAAAATCTTTTCCTGTAATAGTTAACTCTTTCAAAGAATCTGAATCATCTATCTTAGCTTTTCTAACTTCTTGTTCTTGATTTAAAATCGATAATGAAATACACGTCATATGCTTCCCTCCTAGTTTTACCTTTATTATATATTATTTTAGTAAATTAATCTATTTTTTACTAAAATAATAACTTTAGCTTTATTTCTATAAAAGTATTTGGTACTCACTATAAAACGTAAGATTTTGATTCTGCTCTTTTTGAACACAATAAAAAAGCAAGACATCAACCAAAGCTGACTGATGTCCCACTCTCTAAATCTTACTTTTCGATACTTGCGAGTATCTTCTCTGTGTTCATATAACGAAAATCTTCTTGATCGATAAAAACAACCTGCCCCTGACAGCCTTCTATATATTTTTCCACTTTTTCTTTGACACGAGCGACTTGTGGGGTCAACATTAACACATCATACTCTTTATAACCAAGTTTTTCCTCAATCCGACAAACAGGCGCATAATCTAAATCATAAGATAACTCTTTTTCCCTAATTGCTTCAAGTAATTTTGAAACTAACAGCGATGCACTAATTCCTGTCTCACAAATAATCAATATGTTTTTGCTCATAAACTTCTCCTCATTCATGAAATATTTTTATCTAGCAAATCCGATTGGTGAAAATGCTACATAGGTTAGGATAACCACGACAACTAATATACTTGCGACAAGTTTTGTATGTTTCCAAGGTTCAATATTTACTTTCGTATCAAAAGAATTTAAAACAAATTCGCCATCTGGTTTTATTTTAGAAACCACTATTAAAATAAGAATATCTAAGAAGAAGAGCAGGCTTAAGACATATAAAAAATGGATATCTTTCAAAAACACTTTTGACAGCGCATACAAAACAATGTGGATAGCAATTGTCATTTTTGCTCCAAAAGCAGTTGCTTTTTTGGAATAAAACGCAAAAAGTATAATCACTAACAATGGCATATTGTATAATCCATTAAACTCTTGAACAAATTGGTACAATCCAGCTGGTGCAAAAGAAATAAACGGTGCAACGATAATTGAAATAATCCCTACAATAACTGTAACTGTTTTTCCCGCACGAGCAATTTGTTTGTCATCTGCTTTCTTATTGATAATTGGTTTGTAAAAATCTAGTGAAAACAGAGTTGAGGTTGCATTTAAAGCTCCCGCAAAGGAAGATAAAATTGCCCCAAAAATAACTGCAGCAAAAATGCCGAAAAGCATTTTTGGTAAAACTTCAGTTACTAAATATGGATATGCGTTATCAGGATTGGACATCAACGCATCCCCAAAAAGATTTCTTGCAACAATTCCTGGAAATACTAAGAATAATGCACCAAACACTTTGAAAATCCCCACTAAAAAAGCTCCTTTTTGTGCTTCTGCTAAATTTTTTCCTGAAAGTGCTTTTTGAACAATCATCTGATTGGTACACCAGAAATACAAATTATTAAACAACATCCCTGTAAATAATGTTGGCCATGGTACAACAGCAGAATCAATTGCACCTACAGAGTTCAGTAACCATGGTGTGTTTTCAACAACCTGTTCAATCCCACCAATAAAACTGCCATCACCCAGTTTCATTAAACCTAGTATTGGAACCAACAAACCACAAACCAATAAACCAACGCCATAAATCGAATCGCTATTGGCACTTAAAGATAGGCCGCCAATCAGCAGATAAAGAATCCCAACAATACCAATCACCATCGCCACAAGAATGATTGCGACAATAGGTTCGACACCCAGCAGCTCATCAATATGAAAAATCTTATTGAATACTAGTGACCCAGAATAAAGAACTACTGGTAAAAAAGAAATCATATAGGTAACAATAAACAAGATTGAAATAATTCGTTTTGTAACTGTATCATAACGAATTTCAATGAAATCTGAAACCGTATTAATACCGTATTTAAAATATTTTGGTAAAAAAATGACTGCCAATGCGACAATTGCAATTGCAGCAGTTACTTCCCAAGCCATTACTTCCATTCCTGCATGATAGCTTTGACCGTTTTGTCCAACAATTTGCTCTGTGGATAGGTTGGTCATAATAATTGTCCCAGCAATCGGTAAGGCTGTTAAGCTTCGGCCACCCATGAAGAAACCTTCTGATCCAGAAGTATCTACACTTCTGGATCGAGAATAGGCAAAAATCCATACGCAGATGACAATTACTAGGAAACTGATTATTGAAAATAGATTCATTGTCTAGCTCCTTCTCGATTAGATTAAAGATCGGTGACCTTTCGGATATAGTTTCGCGCTTTGACGGCATATTCAAACGGATTGGCTTTGGCAGGATCTTGTTCCGCTTCAACTACAATCCAACCTTTATAGCCACTCTCTTCGATTGCTGACCAAATTGGTTTGAAATCAATCATACCATCCCCAGGGACTGTAAAGACGCCTTTTTTCACGGCCTTTAAGAAGCTATCTTCTTCTGTTCTGACTTCCTCTGCCATTTGTTGGCGAATATCTTTGAAGTGAATGTGTTTAATCCTGTCTTGATAGCGCTGATAGATTGCGATTGGATCTTCTCCTGAGAAGACAAGATGGCCAGTGTCAAACAATAATTTAACTTTTGTCGGATCCGTCATTTTCATTAATCGATCGATTTCTTCAGTCGTTTGGACTCCTGTCCCCATATGGTGATGGTAAACAATCTCCATACCTTTTTCATGTGCCAAGTCTCCTAGTTTTTCTAATCCTTCAGCTAGTTTTTGCCACTCTTCATCAGAAAAAATTGGTTTCTCATTAAAAACAGGAGCCGTCATAATCCCTTGTATGCTGTGTCCTTGTTCAGCCACAACAATAACCTTAGCATCCATTGCATGTAAGAAATCTCGATGTTTTTTGAAGTCTTCCGCGGTTTCTTCGAAAGGTTTTGTTGTTAAAAATGTACTAAACCAGGCACTCGCTACTTTTAGTCCACGAATATCTAAATATTGTTTTAAAACCTGTGGATCTTTTGGATACTTATTGCCAATCTCCGTACCTGTGAATCCAGCTAGCGCCATCTCACTAACGCATTGTTCAAACGTATTTTCGCTTCCTAGCTCTGGCATATCATCATTTGTCCATGCAATCGGCGCAATAGCTAGTTGAATTTGTTTCGCCATTATGTCACTCTCCTACTTCATTTATAGTTGTACCAAACGATTCGTATCAAATGATTCTTGACAAGCTAATGCAATTTTTGTTGATTGTAGACCATCTTCTGCATTAACTGCTGGTTGACGTTTTTCTTGAATACAGGAAATAAATTCTTGTGCTTCTCGAATGAACGCTTCTCTAAATCTTTCTGGAAAGTTTTGAGAGCAAGGTCGCACAATCCCTTGATTATTCATAACAGTCACTAAATTTTTTTCAGGTACTTGCGCTACTCGTAACATCCCTTTGGTGCCCATGATTTCTGTTTCGACATGGTAACCATGTGTAGCATTTCTTCCAGCAACTAGTAAAGCCATTGTTTTATCTTTAAGACTCATCATAGCTGCTCCGGTTTCCAATTCACCGACTTGATCTAAATCTGGATATGCAGCATTTTTACCAATTGCCCAAACTTGTTCTACCTCTTGACCAGTAAACCAACGAACCAAATCAATATCGTGAATCGCCATATCTAGAAATAAACCGCCACTATCATTGTTCATTGCAAACTTAACGAAGCTTTCCAGCCCATCACTCGGATCAATTCCATAACAACGGATTAACGTGACTTCCCCGATTTCCCCATCTTCTACCATTTTTTTGGCATACTGATAAGATTCATCGTAACGGCGCATGAAACCTAACATAAATACTTGCTCGGGATATTTTCCAATAACCTCTTGTGTCTTTTTTATGTCCTCAATTTCAATTCCCAATGGTTTTTCAGTAAATACGTGTTTCCCATTTTCCATAGCTAAACGGACTTGTTCACAGTGGAATCCTGAAGGTGAAACAATAAAAACGGCATCAATTACAGCGCTTTGAACCATTTTTTCATAACTAGAAAACGTATACTTAACACCTAACTCCTTCTGTGCAAATGCTAATTCTGTTTCAACTAAACTACAGGCGGCCGTAAGCTCACAGCCACTAACAGCAGAAGATAAATTTTTTGCGTGTACCTTGCCTAATCTACCTAGTCCTACGATTCCTACTCTAATATTTTCCACAAAACCCCTCCTTTTTTTAAGAATTATTTGGTATATAACGCTGGTTGTTCATCTATTTCAATCATTACTTTTTCCCCTGACTCACGAGATTCATGACAAGCCATCATTGTGATTGCTGCCACGTAGCCATCCCAAGCAGTTGGACCAACAAGTTTATCGTTTTTAATTGAATCAACCCATAACTTAAATTCGTAATCATACGCATCTAAAAAACGCGTTTGCCAGTCGGGCGAAATTGGTGTGTAATTTTTCTCCGCAGCTTTAATTTTGGTATAGGCTGGATCCGTCATTCCGACTTCTGCCGTTTCAAAAACTACGTCACACTTAATGTCGTAGCCAAAACGACAATTAACAAAAATTTCTAAATCAATTGTTACACCTGATTTCGTCTGGAAAATCAGTAATTGAGGATCATGTAAATCTGCATGTGTATGACTGGTTTTCTTTGGTAAAATCATTTGCACTGAGGCATAATCTTCGGCTAATAGCCAACGAAGAACATCAATTTCATGGATTGCAGTATTACTGATTGCCATTGGCGTCTTATAATTTTCATCAGCGCTTGGATTTCTATGCGCACAATGGAGCATCAGAGCTTCACCATACTGTTTTGATTCAATTGCTTCTTTCAACTCAATGTAGCCACGATCGTATCGACGCATGAAGCCCACCTGTACCAATTTTTTACCATAAGCGACTTCTGCATCTACAATTCGGCGACATCCTGCGGCATCCATTGCTAATGGTTTTTCGCAGAATACGTATTTTCCATGCTTGATTGCTTCCAAGACATATTTTTCGTGTGTTGGGTCCCAGGAAGTAACAACAACAACTTCCACTTCTTCAGAAGCAATTAATTCTTCGCCTGTTTTGAAAAATTGAGCCCCAATCTCCTCAGCAATTTTGCTTGCCGCTTCAACATTAATATCTGATACTGCTGTTACAAAAGCGCCTTGTGTCTTGTGATTAATTCTGTTAATATGTTCGATTCCAATCGCCCCTGTACCAATTACGCCTACTTTTACTTTCAATTATTTGTCCTCCGATTTCTTTATTTTATGCGTATTATGTATACGCTTACAATTTTATTTAGTCAATCATTATTTTCAGAAAGTCCTGTCTTACATTTGTACTAACAAAAGATACTTTCACCGCTTTAATCATAGAATCCTCGAAGCTCCTTTGACAGAGCTTCGAAGTAAAACTAGTTTATTTCGCTAGGAGCGTATCGAGCGGTCACAACTTTTCGATGTGTATAAAATTCTACACTGTCTTTTCCATTGGCGTGTAAGTCACCATAGAAAGAGTGTTTCCAACCGGAAAAAGCAAACCAAGCCATTGGTGCTGGTACACCTAAGTTGATGCCTAACATTCCTGCATCAACATTCTCTCTAAAGTAACGGATAGCTGAAGCATTACTCGTATAGAGGCATGAACCGTTAGCAAATTCTGATTGATTGGTCAGTGTAACTGCTGCTTCTAGATTTTTCACACGAACAATTGAGGCAACGGGTGCAAAAATTTCATCTTGCCAAATCTTCATGTCCATTGTGACACGATCAAAGATCGTAGGTCCCACGAAGTAGCCTTTTTCAGGAATATTTTCACGGCCATCTAACAATAAGTCCGCTCCTTCATCAATACCTTTTTGAATGTAATCAAATGTTCGTTGCTGCGCCTCTTTTCGAATCACGGGGCCTAAAAAGACTCCTTCTTCCAGACCATTTCCAATTTTTATCGTCTGTGCTGCAGCCTTAAATTTTTCAACGAATTGATCTGCAATAGTTTCTTCTACAACGATCACCGAAGCAGCCATACAGCGTTCACCCGCTGATCCAAAAGAGCCACCGATAATGTCTTTTACTGCACGATCAAGGTTGGCATCTTTTAAAACGATAACATGATTTTTTGCGCCAGTTAATGCCTGGACTCGTTTCAGATTTTTTGTTCCTTCTTTATAGACATATTCACCAACATTTTTTGAGCCCACAAAGCTAATTCCTTTTACTAATGGATCACGCAATAAAGTATTAACAACATCGTGTGCCCCATAGACAACATTAAAGACGCCACTTGGAAATCCTGCTTCTTCTATTAATTCAACAATTTTTTCCATCAATAATGGCGTTTTTTCGGAAGGCTTCAGCACCACCGTATTCCCTGCTGCTAACGCCATTGGGAAAATCCAAAACGGTACCATCATCGGAAAATTGAAAGGAGTAATTCCCCCAACAACACCGATGGGATAACGGTAATTTGTAATTTCAATATCTGTAGCCGCTGTGGATAGAGAATCACCCATTATTAAATTCGTAATGCCCGATGCATGCTCGACATTTTCAATCCCTCGCTGAACCTCACCTAATGATTCTGACAAAGATTTTCCATTTTCAAGCGTAATTAATCGTGCTAGCTCTTCTTTATTCGTCATCAATAAATGATGCAATTTGAAAAGATAGCGGCCACGAACTGGAACACTTACTTTTTTCCATGTTTGAAAAGCCTCATCCGCTACTCTGATTGCTTCTGCAGTTTCTGCTTCACTAGATAATGGAACATTTACTAATGCTTCTTCTGTTGCCGGATTGACCACTTCTTCAAATTCAGTGGCTGCACTTGTTACCCAGCGGCCACCTATATAATTCTTTAAAAATCGAGTCATTTATTTTCCTCCTAAAAAAGTCTACTTATTTTTTTATTTCTAATTGTTAGTCAATTCGTTCCGATTTAAAATCCACTCGTGTTTTTTCTCGTTATGAAACTTCCAAATTCGTTCAGGTCCTGCCATCACATTTAAATAATAAGAGGTGTAACCATCTGGCACGCCGACAGGATGATATCCCTTAGGTACCTCCACAACATTTTGATGCTCTACAGTCATCGTTTCATCTATAGAATCATCCTCTGTATATACTCGTTGAAAAACAAAGCCTTGCTCTGGATTCAGCTCATGATAATACGTCTCTTCTAAATAAGATTCGTCAGGTAAATTTTCTTGGTCATGTTTGTGTGGTGGATAGCTAGAAAAGTTACCACCTTCAGTGTAGACTTCAACCACCAACAAACTACTGGCAGTATCAACATTGTCTGGTAAAATGTTATGCACTAGTCGTTTATTCTGATATATCCCTCGTTTTTCAACCGTATTTTCCTCAGCGGTAATCACGTGCACTGGTAACGTTTTTTTAGCTGGCGAATAACAAAGGGCCAAACGAACAGTAGCAGAAGTTGCTATTAGTTCAAACGACGTTTTTGCTGAGATATAGATACTATCTGTCGGAATTTTTTCAAAAACAGAGGTTCGTTTACCTAAATTCTCGTACCATTTATCGCTCACCTTAACATTGATTTTGCCAGTTAATACGACGATACAAACTTCCAGTTCATTACCAGCTTCTTGATACATTGCTCCATTATCTAATTCAAGAACTTGAAACTCAATATACTGTAAATCAGTGTTGTTTTTTCGAATATTTTGAACTTGTCGAACACCGGGAGCTAGTTCTTTTATCAACGGTTGATGTTTCAATGTTTTTTTCAATTCATTCGCTCCTAACTTTTTGGTTGTATGACGAATACCTAATATTTTCTAGCAGTTACAAGTTTTTCTTTTTTAACTTGGTATGCTTCTTGAATCGCTGGTTTTTCTGATACTTCAGCAACACCGACATTCCACCAACTACCATCGTAACCAGCAGTCATCGTTTTAGGAAGAACATTTATTTCAATC
This sequence comes from Enterococcus sp. DIV1328a, assembly GCF_050536905.1. Taxonomy (NCBI): domain Bacteria; kingdom Bacillati; phylum Bacillota; class Bacilli; order Lactobacillales; family Enterococcaceae; genus Enterococcus; species Enterococcus sp. DIV1328a. The sequence continues at coordinate 1,876,396 of NZ_CP172912.1, forward strand.
AATGTCGATTGCGTTTGGTTTTTCGCGTCGACAATCGCCTGTTTTAGTTCTTCAATCGAATGGACTTGATACGCTTTGGCACCATATCCTTCAGCGATTTTAGCATAATTGATATTCATAATTTCGCCTTTTGTATTTCTAAATTCCGTCCCTTGACTTACGCCGCCATTCTCCATTTGCAGATTATTAATGCATCCGAACCCAGAATTATTGAACAGAACAATATTGATTTTTTTGTCATATTGTAATGCAGAGACCAGTTCGCTATGCAACATCAAAAAACTACCGTCACCGACTAATGCGTAAACCTCTTGATTAGGATTAGCAAGCCGTACCCCCATTGCACCAGCAATTTCATAGCCCATACAAGAATAGCCATACTCTAAATGATAAGTATTTTCCTTTACAGGATTCCACAATCGTTGCATATCGCCTGGCAATGACCCTGCCGAACCAATCACAATCGCATCATCTTCGACAAAATCATTCAAATGAACGAAAACCTCTGTTTGTGTCAGAGTTGTATTCAAAGAATCAGCATAATCATTTAAAATATCCTGTGTAAAGTGGTTTTTGATTTCCGGATCAAAATCTTTCCGTTTAAAATGAGTTGTTTTTAATCGCTCCCGCTCTTTCACCCATTCGTTCTTCAGTTCAGTGATTTTTTCACCATAAGCCGTTCGATATCCTTCTATCATTGGCAGAATTCCTTCTAAGGTTGCTCGAGCATCTCCCACAATTTGAAACGCTTCCATTTTGTAAGTCTGTGGTCGACTTACGTTAATATTTATCATTTTTGATTGTTCAAAATTAAAAATACTTTTTGATGCAGTGGTAAAATCCGTATAACGCGTGCCAATTCCAATAATCAAATCCGCTTGCTGAACAGCTTTATTAGCAGCTGAGGTACCTAAAATTCCCAAGCCTCCAAGATTATTTTCAAATTTCCATGAAACAGTTGATTTACCAGCATGTGTTTCAACCAAAGGTATCTGATGAACTTGAGAAATTTTCTGAAGGCTCTCACCTGCTTCTGAATACTTGCAACCGCCCCCCACAATAATTACTGGGTGTTTACTATCCTTTATCAAGTGACTAGCTGTTTCAAGCTCACGAATTGTCGGCATCCGTCGATCGATATAATGAACTCTTTTTCTAAAAAACTCTACTGGATAATCATAGGCTTCTGACTCAACATCTTGTGGCAAACAAATGGTGGCAGGTCCTGTAGTTGCAGGATTGGTCATAACTTCAAATGCCCGTAGCAATGCTGACATCAGTTGTTCTGGCCGATTAATACGATCCCAATAGCGAGAAACTGCTTGGAAAGCATCGTTGGTAGAAAAAGTTACACTTGATTCATGTTCCAACTGCTGTAATACGGGATCTGGTTGCCGAGTAGCAAACGTATCTGCTGGCAGAAACAATACAGGTATATTATTAGCGAAGGCGGTTCCAGCAGCAGTCAATAAATTAGCTGAACCTGGACCTGCAGACGCTGAAACTGCGAATATTTTCTTACGTAAACTTTGTCTAGCAAAAGCGATAGCAGCATGAGCCATCCCTTGTTCGTTTTTTCCACTGTAACTTTTTAAATGTCCCGGATCTTGTTCCAACGCTTGACCAATCCCTAAAACATTCCCATGACCATATACATGAAAGATTCCTTCCACATAAGGTGTTTCTTTTCCATCAATGCTAATATATTGTTGATTCAAAAATTTTAATAATGCTTGTGCTGTCGTTAAACGAATCGTCTTTTCCATTTTATCCACCTTAAATCCTAGCGATCATTTCGCCGTATATTTCCTTCTCCAGTTTAATGAACTCTTTTACTTCTTGCGTCGTTGGTAAAGAATCTGAGCAATTGTTACTTTTGACCATCATCGAAGCTTCCGCTGAGCCAAACTCCAAGCAATCGATAATTTCCCAACCTTCAAATAAACCATATAAAAATCCAGCTGCATAGCCATCACCGCCACCAAATCCCTTGCGTGCCTCCACTGGAAATGGTTTAATTGAAAACTGTTGTTGATCTGCTGTATAAGCTGTTGAGCCTTTCATCCCGTGTTTAATAACGACTATTTGAGCGCCACAATTATGCCAAAAAACAGCGCTTTCATTATCTGTCATATTTGGTTGAATCAATCTTTCAGTTAAATCAAATTCTTCTCTCGAGCCCATAATAATATCTGATTCTTTCGCAACTATTGAATAATAAATAGCGATTTCATCCACATTTTTCCAATTGTATTCTCGATAGTCTATATCAAAAATAATTTTGACGTTGTTTTTTTTCGCTAACATCACAGCTTTTAACACGGCTTCTCTTGAAGGGCTTTCCGCCAAAGCAGTCCCTGAAATTAATAAGGCTTTTGAACGTTTCAAATAATCTTCATCGATATCTTCGACACTTAGTTGTAAATCCGCAGCTTGGTTCCGATACATTAAAATACTACTTTCTTTAGGTGATAGCATTTCTGTAAAAGTCAGACCCAACTTTTCGCCATGCTGCGCTTTACTTATCTGAGAAGTATCAATGCCTTGCTCATTAAAATAATCAATAACATATTCTCCAAACTGGTCATCGGATACTTTCCCAATGAAGCCAGCTTTCATCCCATGTTTGGTGATACCCACGGAAATATTTGCAGGAGAACCTCCCACAAACTTTTCAAACATATGAACATCTTTTAAAGGCTTAAATTCTTCTTTAACTTGCTCATTATAGGCAGGGTTAAAATCGATAGCCACTCTACCTAAAAGAACTAGATCAAATTCTTTTGATTGATCAAAGCTAATATAACTCATAGATCCACCTCTTCTTCGTTCTTCTATTATTTACAAACGAATTATAGCACGCTTTCAAAATGCGTGCAACATTAAATTAGCACATTATATTTGCGTGCATTTTAAAAGAACGCAAAAAAAGAAGCATGAATTGCTTTACAGCAAGCTTCACACTTCTGTTAAAGATTATATTTTGTTTTAATAATGATATCTGTAAATAACATCTCTTCTGTCATAAATTTATTATTCTGTAGTTGATTCGCTAATAATAGTAAAGAACGATAGCCCTGCGTAAAACCATCTTGATCAATTAGAAAATCAACTTGATTTTTTTTCAGCATCTCGATATTTTTCTCAGTTAAATCATAGATAATCACATACGGTCTGTCTTTCCCTGCCCTTTTTTTCAACACACGAGCAATTCCTGCTTGACCTCCTGAAAACACAACGACACCTTTTAAATTAGTGTAGTTCTCTAATGTATCACTTAAAATCTTTTCGACTTCATCGCTCGAATCAAAACTGCTTTGAACACCTGTTAATTTCAATTGTGGAAATGACTGTTTCAATTCTTCAACAAAACCAGCAACTCGTAAACTATTCACACTATTTCCAAAATATCCAGTAATAGCTAGGACATCTCCCTCTCCTTTTGTCAACATTCCTAATAATCCAGCAGCTGTCTTCCCGCTTTTAAAGTTATCCATTCCGACAAAGCATTGACGTTTACTACCAACAATGTCCGAATTGAATGTGATGACCTTAATGCCTTGTTCCGTAAGCTGATTGATTTTTTCCCTAATCGCCACACTATCAACTGGCATGATGGCAATTCCTTTTACACCAAGTTCTAACAAGCGTTCAAGTGCCTGTAACTGCGCCGCTTCATCGACCCCGTCTATTTCCTCTAAAAAGCAATCGATATTTCTTTTTTTTAGATCACCTATAACTGCTTGTAAACCTGATCGAATTGGAATCATAAAAGAAGATTTTGCCAATTGTGTCACAACACCTAATTTGATTGGTTCTTCTTTGGCCATCTTTTTTTTCTTCGGAACATAGTTCATTTCTTTCGCTATTGTTTTAATTTTTTCAGCAACCTCAGGATTGATTCGGCCGCGATTATTCAATGCTCGATCCACAGTTCCCCTAGATACTCCTGCTTTTTCAGCAATTTCTTTTATTGTTCCAGCCATTTGTTCTCTCCTTATTTACTTGATTTGCAAAATTATTTTGATTATTTATAAGCTTTTGTATGTATATTCTATCACAATATAAAAAAGCACGCAATTTTGCGTGTTTTATTTTAAAATGTAGTTTACTTTAATTTATATTTTCAAAAAAAGCACCTCAGCTCAGACTGAGGTACTTTTTTGATAAGTTATTTTTTCTGATCATCTTCATCCATTTTCAGAACCGCCATAAAGGCTTCTTGAGGAACTTCCACGGATCCAATTTGTTTCATCCGTTTCTTCCCTTCTTTTTGTTTCTCTAACAATTTACGTTTACGAGAAACATCGCCACCATAGCATTTAGCCAGTACGTTTTTTCGTAAGGCTTTAATATCTGAACGAGCTACAATTTTTTGACCTATCGCCGCTTGAACTGGGACTTCAAACTGTTGACGTGGAATTAGTTTTTTCAGTTTCTCAACAATCGCTTTACCACGCTCAAATGCGAAATCTCGGTGAACAATAAAGCTTAAAGCATCCACTTTTTCAGCATTTAATAGAATATCCATTTTCACTAGGCGGCTGGTACGATAGCCAGCCATTTCGTAATCTAAGGATGCATAGCCTTTTGTACTTGATTTCAATTTATCGAAAAAGTCAAACACGATTTCAGATAACGGAATTTCATAAACTACGTTTACACGATAATCGTCTAAGTAATCCATTGTAATGAATTCGCCACGTTTACGTTGTGATAATTCCATTACTGCTCCTACATAATCGTTTGGCACCATGATTTGCGCTTTAACATAAGGTTCTTCCACAGATTCAATCGTTACTGGTTCTGGAAATTCAGCTGGGTTGTCAACAACAACGGTTGTTCCGTCAGTTTTATTAACGTGATAGATTACAGACGGTGCTGTTGTAATTAACTCTAAATTAAATTCTCGTTCCAAACGTTCCTGAACAACATCCATGTGTAGCAAACCTAAGAAACCACAACGGAAACCAAACCCTAAGGCTTGCGATGTTTCCGGTTCAAATTGTAACGCCGCATCATTTAATTGTAATTTTTCTAATGCTTCCCGTAAATCATTGTAGCGCGACGTATCAATTGGATATAAGCCACAATACACCATTGGATTCATTTTGCGGTAGCCTGGTAGTGCTTCTGCTGCTGGATTGTCGGCCAAAGTCACTGTATCCCCGACCCGTGTATCTTGAACCGTTTTAATGCTAGCGGTGATATAACCCACATCACCAACCATTAAATAATCACGAGCAATTGGTTTCGGTGAAAAAACGCCGACTTCTGTTACATCAAACGTTTTACCGTTACTCATCATTTGGATTTTATCCCCAGGACGAACGACACCGTCAATTACACGGATGTTTAAAACGACCCCCCGATAACTATCGTAAATAGAGTCAAAAATCAAAGCCTTTAAAGGAGCCTCAATATCGCCTGATGGAGCTGGTACATACTCCACCACTTGTTCTAAAATATCTTCAATCCCAATCCCTGCTTTTGCACTTGCTAAAACAGCTTCCGATGCATCAATTCCAATTACGTCTTCAATCTCTGTCCGAACACGCTCTGGATCAGCGGCGGGTAAATCAATTTTATTAATAACAGGTAAAATTTCTAAGTCATTATCCAATGCCAAATAGACATTTGCTAGCGTTTGCGCTTCAATTCCTTGCGCCGCATCAACAACTAGAACAGCCCCTTCACAAGCTGCCAAGCTACGAGAAACTTCGTAGGTGAAATCGACGTGCCCTGGTGTGTCAATCAAATGGAAAGTATAGGTTTCACCATCTTTGGCTGTATAGTTTAATTCAATTGCGTTTAATTTGATGGTAATGCCGCGTTCTCTCTCTAAATCCATTGAATCAAGTAATTGATCTTGCATTTCTCGACTGCTAACTGTATTTGTTTTTTCCAAAATCCGGTCGGCTAAAGTTGACTTCCCATGGTCAATGTGGGCAATGATCGAGAAATTACGAATTTTCTCTTGTCTTGCTTTCATTTCTTTATTGTTCATTTTTTGCCTCATTTCTTTTAAGAAAAGCTAGCTCCCTGCTAGCTTCATCAATCAATTGTTATATTTTAGTTGCCTTTTTTATCAAATTATCATGTTTAAAGGTCTAGGATAATCAGCACTTTTCATTATACCAATTTTTGAAGAAGATTTAAAGCACTTCCCTTTTATTCTTTTGGTTTCGAAAGGCTAACAGAGTTTCGAAAAATTTGGTATACTAAAAACAGTAAATTTATTGGAGATGGAAAAATGGATGAACAAGAATTTCGAAAGCAACTGACCTTAAAGCCTGTTGAGGAAGAACACATTGATCAATTTAATGAACTTCTTTCCTATGTTTTTCAAGTAACTGAAGCGGATATTGAAGAAAGTGGTTTTGAAAACAAACGCGCATTTATCAAATCAAAACAACCGATTTTAGAACTTTCAAAAGTATTTGGCTGGTTTCACGAAAATCAATTAATTTCACAAATTGCTATCTATCCATGCGAAGTCAATATCCATGGCGCTTTGTATAAAATGGGCGGCGTTACTGGTGTCGGTACCTATCCTGAATATGCCAACCACGGTTTAATGAAAGACTTGATTCAAACGGCATTAGAAGAAATGCGCCAAGATAAACAGTGGATTTCTTATCTTTTCCCTTACAACATTCCTTATTATCGACGTAAAGGTTGGGAAATCATGTCCGACAAGTTATCTTTTAAAATTCGGGATACGCAATTACCAAAAACCGTTCCTGTTCCAGGAATGATTGAACGGTTAGCTGTCGATCACCCAGATGTCTTTGATGTCTATGCGCGATTCGCTCGTCAAAATCACGGCGCGCTCATTCGTAGTGCCTTCAACTGGGAAGAATATTGGCGTTTCGAAAACGAAGAAGAACGGACTGCTGCTGTCTATTATGGTGCCAATCAAGAACCTTTAGGAGTACTTTTTTATTGGGTGGCCGATGAGGTATTTCATATTAAGGAAATGTTTTACTTGAACCAAGAAGCCCGAAATGGCTTGTGGAATTTTATTACTGCGCATTTTTCGATGGTTTATTGGGTCAAGGGCGATATCTATAAAAATGAACCACTAGCCTTTCTTTTAGAAGACAGCCAAATTAAAGAAAGCATTGAGCCCTATTATATGGCTCGAATTGTTGATGTCAAAGCCTTTTTAGAAAACTTTCCTTTTGAAAGTACAGCTAAGCCCTTTCATTTTGTCGTTAAAGATCCTGTTGCTGAGTGGAATAATGGTATTTTTGGCTTAATTTGGGATGAAAATGATCAAGTAACCATTACGGATGAACCTCTAGGCACCGCCGTTCACTTAGATATTCAAACACTAACTTGTTTAGTCATGAATTACCGACGCCCTTCGTACTTACATCGAATTGAGCGCATTGATACAGATAAAGAAACTTTAAATTCTTTGGAACGGATTTTTCCTGACCAAGAAGCTTATTTCAGTGATTATTTCTAAACCCTTGGATTGGAGACAGACAAATGACAAAAATTTATTTTGCAGGACCTTTATTTTCGCAAGCTGACTTACGTTATAATGCCTATTTAGTCGAACAAATTCGACAATTGGATAAAACAATCGATCTTTATTTACCACAAGAAAATGCGGCGATTAACGACAAATCTGCTTATGCCGATAGTAAAATGATTGCCTTAGCAGATACAGAAAACGTCCTTGCTAGCGACTTATTGGTTGCTTTATTAGACGGCCCAACCATTGATGCGGGCGTAGCTTCCGAAATTGGTGTTGCTTATGCCAAAGGAATCCCGGTGGTTGCCCTTTACACAGACAGCCGCCAACAAGGTGCTGATAATCACCAAAAGCTTGATGCTTTGAACGAAGTCGCTGAAAATCAATTCCATTATTTAAACCTTTACACAGTTGGTTTGATTAAATTGAATGGTCGGGTTGTTTCTTCAGAAGAGGATTTGTTGGAAGAAATTAAGCAACGATTGTAAAAGTATATATTATATATAGGGCGAAAGAAAAAACTCAAAAGTTAGTCTAACTTTTGAGTTTTTTCTTTCTAATCCTTACTTTTTTATTTCTTATTTTCAAAACTTAAATTAAGAGACAAAAATATTATTTTAAACTAATTGTCTATGTATAAAGGATATTTTAAGCTATAATAGTTATGATTTTACATTTTACATTTGGGGGTTTATACATGTTTCGTTTTATTATTGGTATAACTGCTTTTATTTTAAGCTTTGTCGGTTACGGCATATCTCTAAGAAAAAAAGAAGTGCCACGTGACTTTATTCCTATTATTATTTTCTCTTCAATAATTGTAGCTATGTTTTTAGGCGGTCTTCTTAACATTCTAAAAGTCATGATACTTATTATTATTTTCAGTGGTATATTCTTATTGTTATTTGATTTTTGGAAAAATAAAAGTATTCGGCGATCTTTAAAAGATCTATTATCGCCAGGTATACTTTTTTTCCTGTTATTTAGTTTTATTTTCTTTCTTGTTAGTCGAAACAGACTATTCATGCATTACGATAATTTTTCACATTGGGCTTTAATTGTTAAATCAATGTCTCTGACAAATAGCTTTCCTAGTTTTAAAACGGATGTCATAATGTTTACTTCTTATCCACCAGGATCGGCTGTTTTTATTTATTATTTTATTAAATTAGTAGGCGTCACAGAAAGCAATGCTATTTTTGCACAAATATTATTAATTTTAGCTTCCATAACGACCATCTTTAATTGGAAAAATATTTTTTCTACCAACTTTTCGCAAAAACAAAATAAAAATGTAAAAAAACTACTCGTATTCTTTTTGGCTGTTTTTTCATTTTACTTGTTTAAAGGCCCAACTTCTCTAATGGATCTTTTGGTAGACAATCTATTGCTGCTTTTGGGAACGGCAACCATGAATATTATTTTTTATTATTATCATGATTTCAAACGCGGCTTAATCCTGTCAAGTCCGTTAATGATTAGCCTTTTACTAGTGAAAAATAGCGGAGTTATTTTCATTGGATTAAATACTATATTTTTATTTATAAGTTTTTGGAATTGCTATGTCTTAGGGAAAGAACGTTGTACAAAAAAAGAACTGTTCCAATTTTTATTAGTCTTACTAACGCCATGGATTTCTTTTTTTCTTTGGCTACGCCATACAAAATATGTATATCCAGATGGAATGTCTGGGAAGCATGATATGAGTATTGCTTACTATAAAAAAATATTTTCAGAAAAAAGTTTTTCAGATATTGTTGAAATAAGCAAACGGTTTTTACTTAGAATGTTCTCCTTTACAAGCTCAAATTTTCTATACGAATTGTTACTTTTCATTATAATTGCACTAGGGATTGCCTTCTATCTTAATAAAAAAACTGCTATTCCGATTAAAACATTAAAGCTACAAATTATCAGTAGTTTGGTTTTATTTTTAGGTTATATGTGTATTTTGTGGGCGATGTATCTTCTTTCTATGCCGACTCCAGAAGCTTTAAACTTAGGAAGTTTTGATCGTTACGCTGGAAGTATTTTTAACTTTCTAATTGCTTTTATTATTGTGCAACTGCTGTGTTATATAGCTAAAACAGACAATTATAAAATTATCATGACTTCCTTGTTATCATTAACGCTATTGTTCTCCTGTGTTATATTTGTTCGAATTTCTGATTACTCATCAATCTTTTTAAGTAATCGTTATCCAAATAGCTTACGCGAACAAATAGAGCAAGCCTTACCTAATTCAAAAAATGCTTTAAAAGACAGAGACACTTCACATTCATATGCTGTCTATTCACCAGCCAGCAAAAATGATGCTGGTTACTCAGGTTTCTTTTTACGATATAAATTATTTAATAAAAATTCTTCTGTAATTTATGATTTAAATGATTCTTCTACTTTTAATGATAAAATTAAAGGTAAGGATTACTTAGTTGTAGTGAAAGATGATCCTAAAATCTTGGAATACATTCAACGTAATAATTTAACTAAAGTAGAAAATAACACGTATAAACTTCAGTAAAAAAAGAACGAGCGAATTCGCTCGTTCTTTTTTTATACTTCTTCTATTGGTTCATTTTCAAAAACTAATTGATTGTCTAATAGACTAATCGTGACTTTTGTTTTTGGCATTACTCGTCCAGAAACAATTTCTTTTGCTAATGGTGTTTCGACTTCGCGAGTAATGAAACGTTTTAACGGACGAGCTCCATAAGCTGGCTCATACCCATTTTCAGCAATCCATGTTTTAGCTTCATCAGTGATTTCCAACACAATTTCTTGTTGCTCTAAACGATGAGCAAGTTGTGCGGTCATTTTACCAATGATTCCTTTCACATTATCCAAGCTCAATGGTGTGAATAAAATGGTATCATCAATTCTGTTTAAGAACTCTGGTTTAAAGTGTCCTTTTAGAATATTCATGACTTGATTTTCAACTTCTTCTGGAATTGTTCCTTCAGGTGTCACACCTTCCAATAAAAGCTGAGAGCCGATGTTACTTGTCATAATTAAAACCGTATTTTTAAAATCAACGACCCGACCTTTAGAATCTGTCAAACGACCATCATCTAAAACTTGTAATAAGATATTAAAGACATCTGGGTGCGCTTTTTCAATTTCGTCTAATAAGACAATTGTATAAGGGTTTCGACGAACAGCTTCTGTTAACTGGCCACCTTCTTCATAACCAATATAGCCTGGAGGGGCACCAACCAAACGAGACACGGCATGTTTTTCCATGTATTCACTCATGTCAATCCGTACCATATGATCTTCAGAATCAAACAAATCTTCAGCTAAAGCTTTAGCAAGTTCTGTTTTACCAACACCAGTTGGTCCTAGGAAAAGGAACGAACCGAGTGGGCGATTTGGATCTTGTAAGCCTGCTCTTGAACGAATCACCGCATCACTAACAGCATCGACGGCTTCATCTTGACCAATCACACGTTTGTGTAATGTTTCATTCAGTTTCATTAATTTTTCTCGTTCGCCTTCAACTAATTTTGTCACAGGAATGCCGGTTAAACGACCGACCACTTGCGCAATTTCGTTTTCAGTAACCGATTCTTGTACCATTTTGACGTTATCTTTAGCGTTCTTTTCTTCCAATTCTTTCAATTCATGTTCTAATTGCGGAATTGTTCCATGACGCAAAACAGCAGCTCGTTCTAAATCATAATTATTTTCAGCATCTTCTAATTCGTGTTTTGCTTTATCAATCTCTGCACGTTTGTTGGAAACCGCATTAACTTCTTCTTTTTCCGTTTCCCATTGCATTTTCATTGAGTTGGCTTCTTCACGCAAATCTGCTAATTCTTCTTGCAAGTTGGCTAACCGTTTTTTACTTGCATCATCCGATTCTTTTTTCAAGGCCGCTTCTTCAATTTCTAGTTGCATTAACCGACGTGTTACTTGATCGAGCTCTGTAGGCATCGAATTCATTTCCACTCGAATCGTTGCGCTTGCTTCATCGACTAAGTCAATCGCTTTATCTGGTAAGAAACGATCAGTAATATAGCGATCGGATAAAGTAGCGGCAGCAACTAAAGCATTGTCATGAATATTCACGCCGTGGTGAATTTCAAATCGTTCTTTTAAGCCACGCAAAATAGAAATGGTATCTTCTACTGTTGGTTCTTTGACTAATACTTTTTGGAAACGACGTTCTAAGGCTTTATCTTTTTCCATATATTGGCGATATTCATCAAGCGTTGTGGCACCGATTAAATGCAATTCACCACGTGCTAGCATCGGTTTTAATAAATTCCCGGCGTCCATACTGCCTTCAGTTTTACCAGCTCCGACGATATTATGAATTTCATCAATGAATAAAATGATTTTGCCATCACTTTTTTTCACTTCTTTTAAAACAGCTTTTAACCGTTCTTCAAATTCGCCACGGAATTTTGCTCCCGCAATTAAGGCGCCCATATCTAAAGAAAAAATAGTTTTATCTTTTAAGTTTTCGGGAACATCTTTACGAACGATTCGTTGTGCTAATCCTTCAACAATCGCTGTTTTACCAACACCTGGTTCACCAATTAAGACTGGATTATTTTTAGTTTTTCTTGATAAAATCCGAATAACGTCACGAATTTCTTCGTCACGACCAATGATTGGATCTTGTTTTCCTGCTTTTACTTGTTGTACTAAGTCAACACCGTATTTTTCTAGTGCTTTATATTGTTCTTCCTGGTTTTGAGAAGTCACACGATCTCCTCCTCTCATCTCTTCAATATTTTTTCTTAACTCTTTTTCTGTAATGCCTTGTTGCATTAAATATTTTGTTAAACGATAATTTTTCAATTTCATTAAAGCTAAAAGTACAATTTCGGTTGATAAAAATTCATCTTGGAATTCTTCTCGAAGTGAATCAGCTTCTTGCAATAAATGGAACAAATTTTGACTTAAATTTTGACCATATTGCACATTACCGCCTGCCACACTTGGATATTCATCTAACGCGTTATCTACTTCTCGTTCAAATGCATCAACATCTAAACCAGCATCTGTGTAAAAATTACGCCCAAAATGGTTTGGTTGAAGAAAAATTTTCCATAAATGTGCAATATCAATTTCTTGATGTTGCCGTGTCACCGCAACTTTTTGAGCTTCAGCAATCGCCTCTTGTAGCGTTGTTGTCATTTTTTCAATATTCATAAACGATCCCTCCCGTTTATTGTTTTGTCTTTTTTTATTTTAACATTCTTTACAATTATTATTATCCGACTTTTGATGGATTTCTTCAAAAGTTAAGGTATTCGTAAACCTTATAAATTTATTATACCCTATTGGTCAGTAAAGGTCAATAAATAAATTGACCTTTTTTGACCTTTTTGATAAAAAAAAACCTAAAACAGTTAAATATCACTGTTTTAGGGCTTTTTTCGCAATAACAACTAGTTTGACCAACTCTTTATTACATTGATTTATTAAAAATAAAGTTTTAACGTAAGATACTTTTTATCGGCATAGCTAACCAAAATAGCCAAACTGGTTATTGCTAAAAATAATTCGTACTCATAACCACTAAAACCACTTGCCAAACCAAAAGAAAAAATAGCTCCGACTAAAACTGCTATGAATCCTACTGATACCAATGGAATTAAAAAACCAATAATCATAAATAATCCACCAATTAATTCAATTGCTGCTACACCATACACGAAAAGGCTTGGCAAACCAATACTAGCAAAAAACGCTAAAGTATCTTCCAATGACGTTACTTTCATCACTCCATGAATTAACATCGTCACCCCTAGCCAAATTCTAATCACTTGAATGCCTCGCTGTTGTTTATCCATACTTCTCCTCCTTTGTTTGCATTTAATAGTTAATGTAACTATCGAAGTTACATTATAAAGGATAAATCGAAAAAAGTATAGAAAAAAACAAACGTATTTAACAATACGTTTGTTTTTTAATATTCCTGTAAAACTTAGAAGCGTTTTTTCTTAATACAATTAACTTTCCTTCTAAGTAAATCATACTAAGATTAGACTACATCGTCCAATGACCAAGTTACTGTCGATTGATATACTTTTGATATTTCTCCTACATTTGCAGGCACAGTTAATTTTATCTCTTCAAAAGGAAAATATAGTTGCCAAGTTCCACTTCCTTGTGCTCCAGTTGCTGTGATTATTGATTGGGCTGTTGCACCCGATCGAAAAGCTTGAGAACCTAACATCGGTCCATTAGTAAAACCAGTCGTTACTGATTCCTCGGCTGTATTAGCATATTGAACTTTTTGAAGTTGAGTGTCCGCAAAGTTCAAGGTAATTCCTTCTCCTTGTGGTAAAGATTTACCAGTTTTATCTTTAAATTCAGATAAACTAACGTTTAATTTCCAACCTGTGCTAGTTGGTCGATTATCTTCTAGACGTAACATAAAACTAGCTTGTTGTAATTCGGGACTTCCGACATAGCTTGCTGAATTTAGTCCATAACTTTTTGCCGTTGGCGAAATCGTTTGTTTGCCAAAATCAAACGTACTTGGTGTCCCCATCAATACAGGTCGTTGCCCACTCCATTTCGCATATAAAGTTACAGTCCCATTATTAGTAGCAGTTAATGTCGAAATTATTTGTTTATCCGTATAGACAACTGCACTTGTCCGTGTCCTTGACCAACCAAGGAACGTATTACTCTCTTTCGTAAAGGTGTTGGCTGGTAATGGCTTGCCTGTTCCATAAATAAAACTAGCGTTAGGCATAGTACCAGTTCCCCCATTTGCATCAAACTTTACGGTATAAGCGTTCCCCTTCCAAACAGCATAATAGGTCTTAGCTGAGGCATAATTAACGAGAGGGTTTGTTGTAATATCTGGTGTTGTGGCACTGGCTGTTGTCGCCCAACCTTGAAAAATATAGCCTGTTCTTGTTGGCTTCACAACCGTGCTTAAATTAACTACTGTCCCAAAAGTATAGGCTTTAGCAGCCGTACCACCCGAGCCCCCATTGGCACTAAAAGTCACATTCACTGAGATTGGTTTCCAAATAGCTTTCAGAGTTATTTTTGTGGTAGTTGACGTAGACGTAAAGCTAATCGTTGCTCCCGGTTGATATTTTTTGGTTGGTGTTTCAACATCTTGCCATTCTACAAAAGTATAACCACTAAGCGTTGGTTTGGCTGTTGGAATGACAATTTTGCCGGCATCATTCACATCTAACTGGATTGTTTGCGGAGAAGGTAAATCTTTCACTCCACTTCCAGGAACTGTAATACTCGGTAAATTTTGTTCATAGGCTACTTGAGCAAACTCTGTGCTAAAGGTAATTTCATCACTAACTGCTGTTAAAGTGGCTCCTGCCTTAGCTTCTTTAGCAGAATATTGAAATTGGTTAATTGCTTTTTGATTCTCTGCATCTGGCACTAAAAAACTCATAATCGCATCTAATGTCTCACTTGGTTTGATTGTCGTTGCGCCAAAATCGACATAGATTGCTGTGATTAAAGCTGAATTAGCGGGTTTAGTTGTAGTGAACCCTAAACTGGTTAGTTTAGTGGCATTCCACGCTTGCAAATCATTGTTAGCATAACTAGGCAATTGTGAGACAGGCTTAGTTGTATAGTAAGTTTTGGCTGTCCCATTATTACTGGTCAAGTTTGTAAACCCGATGCTGCCTGTTGAACCACGACCATCACTAGAAGAAGGTAAAATATTATACAAGCGAACGTTATTGAAGTTTGTATTTCCAGAATTTTTAATGACCGTTTGCATTTGCGGGGTGCCTTTGCGGTCTACCGCAAAGATATTCGTATTTGACCAAGCTTGCGTCGCGGAGCCACGAGCATTAGTAGCGCTGTCTAACTTAGAAGAATCCACAACAGAAAAGCCGACATTAAAAGGAGATGAGTTGATCTCGTAGCTATTTTCTTTCGTGTTGTCTACACCGATTTTTTTAGCCTCTGCAGCGGATAATTGAGTAAGTACACCATGAAAGAAATCAGTTGGCTTAGGGCTACTATAGGCGATATAAGGAATTTGATAGCTTCCAGAAGTAGCTGAACTATCCACTACAAATTCTAAAGGAATCCGAAAAAAACTAGCCTCTCCCGTTACTTTAGATTTATAAGCCGTGCTGGACGTCTTAAAACGATAATAATTGTAAGTTGTATCATTTGTAGCTAAGGTTTCAACGGTCACCGAAGCTGGATAGGTCACTTGATTACTCTCATCAATAAAATCTTTTTTCGTAGTCGCTTTTAAACGTAACTGTTTGGGAACTTTAATTGTAATAATGGGATTCTCCCAATCCCCAGAAGAAGTATCTGTATAGTAGCCACTATTTCTCCCGCTTATTTCATAGTTAATCGTGTCCCCAGGCAGTTTATTTTCACTATTAACACTGGTAAGTCTAGCAGAAACACGTAAGGCCACGCCTTTATTATAATATACTACATTATTGTTTAATTTAAGCTCTGTAGGAGTCCCCGTTGCATCTTGGTACTGCATTGTGGCTCCAAAGGTGATTGGATTAGTCATCTTATAAAGTACTGTCCCATCTGGCCACCGCCCATTTGGCCAACTTTTAATGCCATATCGAAAAATCATTCCGTTCCCTGGAGGTAACGAATTGGCGGTTGTACCATCGGTTCCCATAGGAATAATATCAATGGTTGAAATATACTCATTGGTTGCTAAAGTTGGCAAAGCAGGGCTAAAATAGCCAGTAGTAGCGGGCGTACTGCTCCAACTAGAACGACTCGTTCCAGTTACGGCATTTTTAATATGATACAAAGGCCGATAATAGGCGGGGGTACTCACTCCATCAGTAACACCATAAATATAGAGATTATCAAAATTTCCCTTAGCTGAGCCTGCAGTTAATTCTTGTAATTTGTATGTCACTCCTTGAATTGGTTTAGCGCCAGTATTCTTAATAGTAGCAGAGCGGCTAAATGAACCATAGCCAAAAGTGTAAAAAGTTCCAGCTGTCGCTAAATTGTCTAAGTTATTAACTGTGTTAGTAGAACCTGTGACAGTCGAATGATAGCCTGTTCCTGACAATTGAAAATCTGGCCGAGAACGTTTTACATAACGTTTCGTAGTGGTAAGCGTATTTATTTTCCCATTTAGGAATTTTACCTTCATTCCAAAATTGACAGAAAAAGTACTCCCTTCTGCATACGTTTTATTCAAAGTAACCCTTGTGTTAGTATAGGCTAAATCAATTCGAGTTGCTGGGTTTTCTAAAATATTTGGTGAGAGAGTTACTAATTTCTGATAGTACCGAGTAAAACCCGCTGGCACACTAGGGTCTTGTGCATTTGTGACCCCAGTTTTTAATAACGCATTAGCTAAAGTTCCCGTTAATGTAGCTCCTGTGGGAATTTCAACATACACTTGATGCTCATAACTAGTGTCTAAATTCGCTCTAGCTAAATAATTAAACCGATAAGAGTTTGTCACAACAATATCACCATCAAAATAATTGTCATCACTAGGAACTGCGTAACCAGAAAGCACATATGAAGCACTAGAAACAGCCACATCAGTTTTTAACACTTTATTTGCCGCTGAACTTGCTATTTGTGTCCCCGTATTATCAAATACCTTCGCTTGGAGATTATTCCACACGATTTGTTCAGGTGGGATTTTGGCATCATAGACATCATTAAATTTAAAACGTAAATTAATCGTCTCTAAAGTTGTCTTGGTTTCTTTCAAGCGAATAATTAATTTTTTATTGGCCGTATCATTTACATACGAAGCCACAATGGAGTTAGCACTAGGTGTACTAGGTGTGACCAACGAAAAAATCGGTTCTGTACTATCAAAGTCTTTAAAAATCGGGTCACTTTTACTTGGATAAAAGCCATAAGGAAGCTCAATCGAAGTACCAGTGAGGCCCGCTTGGCTGATGGAAACTGGTAAAGAAACAGTTAAGTAATCTGGTGCTGTTCCTGTCGCAGGGTCAGTATATGTACGATAAGTGGCTGGTGCAGTCAAACCGACCGTAATCCCATTCGCTTTAGCGGCAATGTTTTTAGACTTAACGACGGGGTTGCTTTTTTCATTTTCCTTTGTTTGCTTCTGCTCACTACTCTTCTGGGTCTCTTGTGGCACTACTACTTGCTCTTTCACAATCGTCACGTCTAAATTATTAGCCAACGTTTCTTGGTTTTTATCTTTGACTGACAAGGTAAAGGTTCCTGCTTTTGTTGTCGTTAACAGCAAGTAACTCTCCCCCAACTGGGCTAAGTCTCTTAAAACCAAGCTATGTTGTTCTTGATTATAAGAACTATGCTCCTGCAATTGTTGGTTCTTTTGGGGATTATATTGAATTTCCTGAGGCAATTGGATTTCCGCCCAAGTTACATTACTAGTTATTTTTAGATAAAAATCCGCTCCGGCAGTTACTTGACGTTCTGATTCTTGTTGTGACCAAGTAAAGGAAACAGTTTCTACTTCTTTCGTTGCTTCAGTTGCTTGAGTTTTTTCAATTGAAGAATCGGTTGTTTCAGTTGTTTCTATCGTTTGCTTGGACGGTTCTGATAGCTTAGGTAATGAATCTTCAATAATTTGTTGCATTTCACTCGTTACTGTTGTTGACTCAGTCCCCTCAGCTAAGCCATTAATTGGTAAAATCATCGTGCCTAATAATATGACACAGATTAGATTAGTCATTTTCTTGTTCATAACCAACACCTGCTTTTCCTTTTTATTTCTTTACTATTTAGTTCTACTCTTTTTAAGGTAAAAATAAATGCTAACTACAACGAGGACCATTGCACTACTCCCCACTAACAAAAACGGTTGCCTTTTTGCTGAAGGTGTATTCGTCGACCATTGTTTTATTTGCGTTTGTGTAATTGTAAAATCTTTTCGCCACTGCCATTCGCGATTACCAGCGCTTACTTGGCTGTGAACAGTATAAGTTCCCGCTGGCAGGACAACGTCATTCAATGGCAGATCCATAGCTAATAGCGAATTAGGTGCCACTGTCACATCTGCTTGTACTTTTTTTAGTAACTCTTTTGTCTGACCTTTTTTGGTTAACCAATTGGTAATTGTTGCTTCTTTCATAACTTTTGGTTGCCGATTTTGGTATGTTACTTGAACCACAGGTTGGCCAGCACTGATCGTTGTACCAACTTTTTTTAGTTGCAATTCTGCTCCTTCATCAAATGGTTGTTTATCTTCTGTCAACATGACGGAAATAGTATACGCATAGGTTGATGTAAACTGATTACTTGTTAATGATTCATCCTCTAATTGTTTAATAAACCGTAATGCGCCTAATTTAACTCCAGAAAATGGCTCTTTGGGTATTTTGATTTCATAATTCACTATTTTTTCTTCAAAGTTTTTTACAGTGACCGTAGCTTCCTTATTTTGCAAATGAACAATTTGTGTGATGGAATTTGTCAAACTAGAATCTAGTTTGGGGCTCGTCTGCGTATAGTCAATCTGTCCTTCCGTTCCGTTCACTGCATCATGAATACTTAAAGCGACAGTTACGGGCTCTTTTTGCAAACTTCTGATTTTCACTTGAATAATCTGCTGATTACTTGGCTGAACACCTAAATAAAAATAAGTTTGGTTCTTATCTAGCTGATTATCTGGTATCACACTTTCAACTGTGAAACCCGCCAGTGGCTGTGGCTCTGGTTGTTGGGATAAAGCAACTTCGAAGCGTAAAAAGATTAGATAACAGCTAACTATAAAACAGAGATAACCGAATATTTTTATTCCATTCCCCGTCGTTTTATTTGGGACTTGTGACAATTTCATTACAATCAACTTTCCCTCCATTCTTTTAATAATTATCGTTAATAGACTCATTATAGCTAAAGATACACAAAAAAAAATTTTGAATTTTTAAACCCATAATTAAAAAATGATATATGCTTATCCTATAAGGGTTTGATAGCGCTTTACACCTATGAAAACACCTAAATTCCATCTTTTTTTGAAAATATCTCCTTTATAATCTAAAGAAAAACCAAACAAATAGCGAGCAAACGTCAAAAGGTAAATAAATGAATTATACCTTTTGACGTTTGCTCGCTAAAAATTAATACTTTTTCTTCTCATTTCTACTAAATAACTTTTCAACTTTTTTTCTGAAAACAAAAAAAGCGCTCAGGAAGAAACTGTTTTTTCCTGAACGCTCTTTTTTATCCTAAACCAACACGTTCAAAAATCGTGTCAACATTTTTTAAATGATAATGATAATCAAAGGCATCATCTAGCTCTTCTTTTGATAAGACAGATGTAATTTTTTCATCCGCATCTAACAACGGACGGAACGCCGTTTGATGATCCCATGCGTAAGCTGTTTTTGGTTGGACCAGATCATACGCTTCTTCACGTGTCATGCCATGGTCAATCAATTTTAACAAGACACGTTGGCTATAAATTAGTCCATAGGTCGCATCCATGTTACGCTTCATATTTTCTGGGAAGACCGTTAAGTTTTTGACAATATTACCAAAACGATTCAACATGTAATTTAGTAAAATCGTCGTATCGGGAATAATAATCCGTTCAGCAGACGAGTGAGAAATATCTCGTTCATGCCATAAACTCACATTTTCAAAGGCAGTAATGACATGACCACGAATCACACGTGCCAAACCAGTCATATTTTCAGAACCAATTGGATTCCGTTTATGCGGCATTGCCGAAGATCCTTTTTGTCCTTTTGCAAAAAATTCTTCTACTTCACGCGTTTCTGATTTTTGTAGACCACGAATTTCTGTTGCAAATTTTTCAATACTTGTCGCAATTAATGCCATGGCAGAAACATATTCTGCATGTAAATCACGTGGTAAAACTTGTGTCGAAATCTCTTGAGCACGGATCCCCAAATGTTCGCAAACATATTCTTCAACAAATGGTGAAATATTGGCAAAGGTACCTACGGCTCCACTGATTTTACCCGCTTCGACACCTTTGGCTGCATGTTCAAAACGTTCAATGTTGCGTTTCATTTCAGAATACCACAACGCTAATTTCAAACCAAATGTAGTCGGTTCTGCATGAACGCCATGCGTTCTTCCCATCATGACCGTATGTTTATACTCTTTGGCTTTGGCTCCGACAATCTCCGTAAATGTTTGTAAATCTTTCCGTAAAATATCATTCGCCTGTTTCAATAGATAACCATAGGCAGTATCCACAACATCTGTGCTGGTTAACCCATAGTGCACCCATTTTCGCTCTTCACCAAGCGTTTCTGAAACGGCACGAGTAAAAGCGACAACATCATGACGTGTTTCTGCTTCAATTTCTAAAATACGTGCAACATCAAATGATGCATTTTCTCGGATTTTTTGTACATCTTCTTTAGGAATTTCGCCAAGTTCTGCCCAAGCTTCATCCGCCAAAATTTCAACTTCTAGCCATGCCTTGTAGCGGTTCTCATCTGTCCAAATTGCGCCCATTTCGGGTCTTGTATAACGATCAATCATTGTACCTTATCCCCTCTTTACTCCTCAATTTTTGAAAAATAATTACGACCAAATCTTTGTTTCTTTAATTTCTTCCAGTGTTTCATCGATTTCTTTGGTTAATATAGTAATATGCCCCATCGCTCGTTGCGCTTTTGCTTCACTATGGCCATAATAGTGGAAATGCCAATCTGGATGTTCATTAATAATGTCCATCGTTTCATAGGCTTCATTCCCAAGCACATTGACCGTAACCGCTTCTGACAACAGTTGAATCGTTGGCATTGGCCAATTACATAAACCACGAATATGCGTATCATATTGGCTAAAAGAACAAGCATCTATTGAAAAATTCCCAGCATCTTCTGGACGAGGTAAAATTTTATTTACATAAATCCCGCCTGTTTCTGTATAAAACATTTCAATTGAAAGGGTGCCGACTAAACCAACTGCTTTAGCAATCACCTTAGCAATTCGTTGCAACTCACCACTGACTTCGTCATCAATTCGGGCTGGTGCAATCGTTTCATGTAGCTTACGCTCTTTTTTAATTGTTTCCACAACTGGAAATGTCGCAAATTCGCCACGACCATTACCAGAAATCAGAACAGATAATTCTTTTTCGTAAGGAATCCAAGCTTCCAAGACACAGGTTCCTTCTCTCAGAAGATTCATGGATGGCGCTAAGTCTGAAGTACTATGTAGTACATAACGACCTTCCCCTCGCGTATTCTTCAAGATACACGGATAACCAATGCCATCAATTGCTTCTTGAATATCAGTCGGACTAACAATCGTTGCATAAGGTGCAATCACAATATTATTATCTTCCAAGAAACTTTTTTCCATTAAGCGATCTTGCGTAATCGCTAAAATGTCTGTTCCTTGTGGTATATTCGCTAAATGTTGAATCGCTGTTAACGCATCAACATCTGCATATTCAAATTCATACGTAATCACTTGGGCACGTTTTGCCAATTTCTCTAACGCTTCAGGATCATTATATGCTCCTAATAATTGCCAATCGGCAACTTGTGCAGCAGGACAATCAATTTGTGGATCTAGCACACCCACTCGAAACCCCATTTCTCTTGCACTAAGGGCCATCATTTTTGCTAAATGTCCGCCACCAATGATACCAATCACTTGACCAGGTAATAGTGGTTTATCCAAGTTCATCACAACTTTCCATCACAGTTTTATCCTTAAAATCCTTCTGCGGTTTCTCGTCGCAGTCTAGCCTTTAAGAGTGCTCTTTTTACATGATACAAGGAAAAAGGCTCAACTTCAAGTGCCAGCAGTGTTTCCCTTAGGTTTTCTCATCAGAATTTATTAACATATTTTAGGATAAAACAGCGGTAACTTACTACTCGTCTCTTTGTAACCAAGCTTTTTTCTCTTATTCTCTTCAGATTAATGAAAACATTAAATTTTTCTAAACGATGATGAGGTCAAAAAAGTATGAAAGAAAAGCCACCTGACCTTATCTATCATACTTTTTTTGAAACTATTCGTTACTTTCTGAGGTTTCTTTTAAACCATTGAATAAAAGATTTAAAATAATTGCGGTAATGCTGCTCATGACAATTCCATTACCAGTAAACATGCTAACAGTTTCTGGTACTTTATTAAAGAGCGTCGGCATAATATTAAAGCCTAAACCAAAGCCAATCGAGATGGCAATAATTAATAAATTTTTGTCATTTGAGTAGTCAACTTTTGACAACATGCGCATTCCTTGGACAGCCACCATTCCAAACATAACCAGCATTCCGCCGCCTAAAACTGGCTCTGGGATAATTTGAGCCATCGCACCAATTTTTGGTAATAAGCCTAAAATAATTAAGAAAAAAGCAGAAAAATAAATTGGTCGACGTGTTTTGATCCCAGATAATTGAACTAACCCGACATTTTGCGAGAAACCTGTATAAGGAAACGTATTAAAAATCCCCCCTAAAATGACGGCTAAACCTTCTGCATGATACCCACGACGTAAATCATCTTCGCCAATTTTCTTCCCTGTAATGTCTCCTAAGGCAAAATAAACACCTGTTGATTCAACCATACTAACAATTGAAATAATAATCATCAACACAATAGAAGAAAGATCAAACGTTGGTTTGCCAAAATAAAATGGCTGTGGAAAGTGAAACCACGTAGCTTGACCAACAGGAGACAAATCAACTAATCCCAGAAACGCAGCTAAAATTGTGCCACCGACTAGGCCGATTAACACGGCAATTGACTTGATAAAGCCACGTCCCCAAACTTGCACAACAATGATTAAGGCAATTGTTACAAATGCGAGGAGCAAGTTTTTAGGATCACCAAAACTTTTGTCCGTTGCTAAGCCGCCACCCATTTTTTCAACAGCAACAGGAATTAAGGTCAAACCAATAACTGTAATGACTGTGCCGGTGACTAAAGGCGGAAATAGACGCTTAATTTTTGAGAAAAATCCTGCAATAAGAACGACAAAAATGCCCGAAGCAATAATTGAACCGTAAATTGCACCAACCCCTTTGTTCGTACCAATCATGATTAAAGGCGCAACTGCTTGAATGGCACAACCTAAAACGACTGGCAAGCCAATCCCAAAAAACTTATTCACCGTTAATTGTAAAAGTGTCGCAACGCCGCACATAAAAATATCGATTGAAATCAAATACGTCATTTGTTGCGAATCAAAATTCAAGCCGGTTCCGATTAATAAAGGTACCGCAACTGCTCCAGCATACATCGCTAATAAATGTTGCAATCCTAAAACGGCGGCTTTCCCATTTGGTGTTTCCGTCTGTTGTGGTGTATTCAATTGTTTTGTTTCCAAGATTATGCATCCTCCTCTAAAAACGTCACCGTTCCTTCACTTAATGAAGCGATACGTGCTAAAGAGACTACATTTAAGCCCATGTCTTCTAATAACTGACGACCATCTTGGAATGATTTTTCAATTACGATACCAATTCCTTCAACCTTTGCACCAGCCTGTTGGCATAATTCTACCAATCCTTTAGCAGCTTGTCCGTTAGCTAAAAAGTCATCAATAATCAACACTTTATCAGCATCAGATAAAAATTTTCTTGAAATTGAAATTTGACTTGTCACTTGTTTTGTAAATGAATAAACTGAAGCCGTTAAAAGCTCTTCATCCATGGTTAAACTTTTTGCCTTACGAGCGAAGATCATTGGCACGCCTAATTTTTGCGCTGCGTATAAGGCAGGAGCGATTCCTGATGCTTCAATTGTAATTACTTTGGTAATGCCTGCTTCTGCGAAAACCTCAGCAAAACGATTACCCATAGCCTCCATCAATTCTGGATCCACTTGGTGCGTAATAAAACTATCTACTTTTAAAACACCTTCACCTAATACACGGCCATCATTTTTAATACGTTCGACTAATTCCTTCACAATATGAACTCCTTTACTTATTTTTCGATAGATGCTTTGTTCTCATCCTGAGGAAAGGACGGTTCGTTAAAAACGAACGAAATAAAACAAAGTGCTATTTATATTCGTGTTCTAACAAAAGAAAAAAGCCCATTTTGCCAAAGCAAAAAAGGGCTATCCGCTCTTCTTCACTTATAGACCAGCATTTACGGTGCTGGGTAGAGACGGTCAACCGTATTTTGACCTTATACAAGCTTCTATGTTTCTCTAGGATAGTACAAAAATCTCTAACTTTCAATGGTTTAACAACTTTTTTTCATTAGAATTTTCAAATAATTGGTTCATTCTTCCATTGTTCCGTAAAAGCGAACATTAAATAGCCAAAAACGCTTTGGCAGGATAGACTGCCAAAGCGTTTTTTATTCTTCATCGGTTGCTTTTTCTTGTTCACGATATTTTTTCATTTTTTTGCTGAATAATTCACCGTTACTAGGGGGCGTATATGTAATAGCATTCGCTCCGGCGATAATGGTTTCATGAATACTCGATTCAGTTGGTCCTCCTGTTGCAATAATCGGTAATTCTGGATACTTGCCACGGAAATAGCGTACGGTGGCTGCAGTGTCTTTTCCTGCACTGATATTAATCATATCCACGCCAGCCGCAAGTTTTTCATCAATTGGCGTATGAATAGAAGTTACTGTGCTGATAATAGGAATATCGATTGCTTCATCCACCATTTTAATTGTTTCAATTGGTGTAGGACCATTCAAAACGACACCCATTGAGCCTTGTGCTTCTGCAAATAAACTCATATAAGCAGAACGCATGCCTTGCGTTAAACCGCCGCCGACTCCTGAAAAGACAGGAATATCCGCTGCTTCAATAATGCCTTTTGTAATCGCTGGATGCGGTGTAAAAGGATATACAGCAATCACTGCCTGTGCATCCGTATTGCGGATAATCGCAATATCTGTCGTAAAAATAATTGATTTTATTTTACGGCCAAAAATTTTAATGCCACTGGCTTGCCGAATAATCTCTGGCATTTTTACAATATCTTGTTTCAGCGGCGTCATAATTTCTGGAATCCACTTTTCGCTCATTGTCATCGTTCCTCCATGCTTAACGGTCGTATTTATTTAAATTGTATTCTTCAATTACATGAATGATCTTATCAGCGTATGTAGGATCCGTTGCGTATCCAGCATCTTGAAGCGCTTGTGCGGCCTCTTTATAATTTTTGGCTAACAAGACTTTTTCATATAAATTTGGATCCCAATCGACCCCATCAACAAATAACTTGGTATGATCTCGCATGGATTCTTCCCAATTGTCATAAACTCGAAAATCACCCTGAATCGTAATCCAGACCTCATTGACATACTCTTTTGTTTCTAAATTGACTTTTGGTTGATTGCCATATGCTTTAATCCCAAAAAGATTGTTATATTTCGATGCTAATTGACTTTGTCCAAAATTTGATTCTAAAACTGCTTGCCCCATAATAATACTTGGTAACACCCCGTAAGATTCTTGTAATTCACGTGCATACGGTGTGATTTCAGCAACAAATTCTTCTTTTGAGATGTTTTCATTTTGGCGATTGACTGACTCGCTTTGTCCCTTATCTGAATCAGAAAGGACAGATAACGAAAAGACAAAGGCCAAACCGACGACAACTACGCCTAAGAATAACTTTGGCAAATTCAGCTGCTTTTTTCTTTTTTTCTGATAGTTGCTCACTTCATTAATTCCCCACTTCATCTTTTATTTTCCGATAAAATGTTTCACTATCTTTCACTTTCGTGATTGATTTCATTTGTTACTATAACCGAATAATTGTATCATTTTCACAGAAAATTATCAACTTTCATCACTGCTTACGCTCGTGATTTCAGTACTTGATTCAGTGGTAGCAGTTGAAGAAACTGTACTACTTTCAGAAATTTTAGTGGATGATTTCACTGTTGTTTCAGTTGATGTGTGAACAGATTCTTCAACTGGCTTTTTGCCAAAAAAGACAAAAATTACCGCACCAAACATAATAATCACAGATAAAATCCCAGCAATTGTGTATTTCAAAAGACCATCCTTCCTATTCGTTATTCACCTACGTAAGTATCCATCAGATTTTCATTGACCCAATCTAATAATTCAACTTTTGAACCTTCCAATTGTCGTTGAATCGTAGCTGGTAACCGGAATGTAATAATGTCATCAAAACCCCATTCACCATAGGCCAGCGTCACTTTCAAATCGATATAACCAGCAGCAATTTCTTGTTCCTGTTTATTGTTAGGAATCAATTCTACAACGCCCAAATCAGATTGTAGCCATTTTTTGGCAATTGTTGTTTTTAACCGTTTATATTCCGAAACAGCTAGGTTACGTTTTTCCGGAAATAAGATGGTTTGGCGGAGTATTTTTTGAGTCAGCATCCACTCATAATCTGTAAACAAATTCTTAATTTTTTGCATAACTTCATTGTCCAAACCAAATTGGCCTTCTTTCCAAGCTTGCCAATCGGCTGCTTGAATTTGATAAGCGGAGTAAAAATTTTCTTCTGTTTGATACTGTTCAATAATTGCGTCAACAATAATATCTACATAAACTTGATGCATAATCATTCGCCTCCACTTTCTATTTTACTGAAATTCTCTAAAAAAAGCATCTTTTTATCTCTGGATTTTATCATATTTACTAAATTGTCCTTGTTTTCTAATTTCTCTTGTTTACAGTATAATAAATAATGAAGAAGATTTGAAGAAATTGCATAGATTAGGAGGACTTCTTTTGACAAAAAAATTATATCAATGGGGCATCGTAGGATTAGGTGGGATTGCCCACGAATTTGCTTCAACGTTTAAACAAGAAACTAGCCAACTTGCAGCTGTTGCTTCACGGACATTGTCTAAAGCAGAACAATTTGCCGCTGATTATTCAATCCCTAAAGCCTATGGTTCTTATGAAGAATTGCTAGCAGATGAAACAATCGATGTTGTCTATATAGCAGTGCCAAATAAACAACATGCTGAACACATTTTAAAAGCGCTCCAGGCCGGAAAACATGTGTTGTGTGAAAAAGCTATTACGATGAACGCGGCAGAATTAAAACAAGCCTTGGCAGTTGCAGAAAAAAATGACCTTATTTTAGCAGAAGCCATGACTATTTTTAACATGCCACTATACGACGAATTACGTCGCTTGATGGATGCTGGCAAATTTGGTCAGTTAAAAATGATTCAAGCACCATTTGGAAGTTACAAAGAACCCGATCCTAAAAATCGCTTTTTTAATCCTGACTTAGCAGGCGGCGCATTGTTAGATATTGGTACTTATGCGGTTTCGTTTGCTCGTTGGTTTCTCAGCTCACAGCCAGACGTTTTAGCTTCTAGCATGGTTCCCTTCTCTACTGGCGTTGATGAACAATCGGTGACATTGCTTCGGAATAAAGAAAATGAGTTGGCGACTATTTCATTAACATTCCAAGCAAAAATGCCAAAGCAAGGAATTGTTGCTTTTGAAGATGCCTATATTACCATTACAGATTATCCACGTGCAGATGAAGCAATCGTTCACTACAATGACGGTACGGTTGAGACCATCGTTTCTGGGTACTCAGCTGAAGCCATGAATTATGAAATCTACAATATGGTTGAAGCAATCAAAGGTACTCAACCCAACCGCTCCTTATTTTTCACGACAGAAGTCATTGATATTTTGGACCAGATGCAAAAATTATGGCAGAATTAAAAAAAGAACTTCGGCTTTTGCTGAAGTTCTTTTTTTTTATTGTTCTCTATGGATAAATACGGTTTAACATACGTGGGAACGGAATCGCTTCACGAATGTGTTCATTACCAGTAATGAACGTAACAGCACGTTCTAAACCTAATCCGAAGCCAGAATGTGGTACAGAACCGTATTTACGTAAATCTAAATACCAGCTGTATTCTTCTTCAGATAAGCCAAACTCAGCTACTTTTTCTTTCAAATAATCATAATCAGTTGCACGCTCTGAACCACCGATAATTTCACCATAACCTTCTGGCGCAATTAAATCGGCACAAATTACAACATCTTCACGTGTTGGATGTGGTTTCATATAGAAGGCTTTAATTGCTTTTGGATAATTTAAAATGAATGTTGGAACGCCATAGTAATTTGAAATAAAGGTTTCATGTGGGCTACCAAAGTCTTCGCCCCATTCAATGTGATCATAATCATTGTTTGCTTCTTCTTTTTGTAATAACTCAATCGCATCATCGTAAGTAATACGTTTGAATGGTTCCGAAACATATTTTTCCAGTAAAGCTGTATCACGTTCTAAAACATCCAATGGATATTGTTGATTTTTCAATACTGATTTAATTAAATGTTTTACGTAGGCTTCTTGAATATCTAGTGATTCTTCATGAGTTGTGTATGCCATTTCTGGTTCAATCATCCAGAATTCCGTTAAGTGACGACGAGTTTTGGATTTTTCCGCACGGAAGGTTGGTCCAAAAGTAAAGACTTTTCCAAATGCCATCGCACCAGCTTCTGCATATAATTGACCTGTTTGTGATAAGAATGCTGGTTGTCCGAAGTAATCTGTTTCAAATAATTCTGTTGTGCCTTCTGGTGCTGAGCCTGTTAAAATTGGGCTATCAATTTTAATGAATCCTTGTTCGTTAAAGAACTCGTAAGTAGCACGAATAATTTCGTTACGAACTAACATGATCGCATGTTGTTTGCTTGAACGTAACCATAAATGACGATGATCCATTAAGAAATCTGTGCCGTGTTCTTTCGGCGTAATTGGGTAATCTTCTGAAGCGCCAACGACTTCTAAATCAGTGATATCCATTTCATAGCCGAATTTAGAACGGCTATCTTCTTTGATAACACCAGTAACCATGACTGCTGTTTCTTGTGATAAATGTTTAATTTCTTGGAATTTTTCTGTACCAGCTTCTTCACCAAAGGCTTCAATGAAGTTTGGTTTGAACACGACACCTTGGAAAAAGGCTGTCCCGTCACGTAATTGTAAAAAGGCAATTTTTCCGCTTGAGCGTTTGTTAGCAATCCAAGCGCCAATTTTTACTGTTTCTCCAACATGTTTGTTTGAATCAATAATTTGAATTTGTTCCACGTTTGTCTCTCCGTTCATTTCTTAGTTTATTCTTTTAGGCGTTGTGCTGAATTCGTTTCTTTTCTATAAAGTCATTCATTCGCTCAATCGCTTTTTCTAACGTCATTAAATCTGTCGCATAGCTCATCCGCACATGTTCTGGTGCACCAAAGCCTTCTCCTGTTACCAGAGCAACATGCGCTTCTTGTAATAAATCTTCCACCCAATTAGTCACGTTATCATACCCACAAATTTCTAACGTTTTTTTGACATTCGGGAATAGATAAAATGCGCCTTCAGGTTTTATTAGCGAAACACCTGGCAAAGCTGCTACTTTTGGATAGATATGATTCAGGCGTTTTTCAAAGGCCTGACGCATGTCTTCAACTGTCGACTGTTCACCTGTTAAAGCCTCAATTGCCGCATATTGGCTAACCGCGACTGGATTACTGGTGGATTGTGAAGCGAGTTGTGTCATTGCTTGAATAATTTTTTCATCACCGACTGCAAAACCAATGCGCCAGCCTGTCATTGCATATGTTTTGGAAACACCATTAATAATGATTGTCTGTTGACGAATTGCTTCTGAGATGGTTGCAATTGGTGTGAACCGATGTCCATTGTACACCAAACGACCATAAATATCATCTGCAATAATGAGGATATTATGAGCAACTGCCCATTCACCAATTTGGCGTAATTCTTCTTCCGTATAAATAACACCAGTTGGGTTAGATGGTGAATTTAAAATGATTGCTTTTGTTTTGTCCGTTCGTACAGCTTCTAATTGTGCGACTGACACTTTAAATGATTGCTCTTGCGTGCTTGATACAAATACTGGCTTGCCTTCTGCTAACTTGACTTGTTCACCATAACTTACCCAATAAGGGACAGGGATAATCACTTCGTCCCCAACGTTCAAAATGGCTTGAAATAATAGATACAGCGCATATTTGGCACCATCTGTCACAATAACTTGCTTGGGTTGATAACGAAGTTGATATTCTCGTTCCACATAAGAGACAATTGCTTGCTTTAATTCAGGAATGCCGCCAGAAGGTGTGTAATAACTTGCTCTTCCATCCTCAATTGAAGCAATTGCTGCTTTTTGAATATTTTTCGGGGTTACAAAATCTGGTTCCCCAACCGTTAAGCTTAAAACATCTACACCTTTTGCTTTTAATGCTTTCGCTTTGGCGGCAGCTGCTAATGTAACAGAAGGAGTCAATTGCTGTGCTCGATTTGATACGTTCATACACCTTTCACTCCCACTTTCATCAAAACCTATCTAAATTAAATATCTTTGACAACGTTGATCTCTTCGCCTTTATCAAAGCTCATCAGATAATACGTCAGTACTCCTTGATCATTTTCGGTGACCACTTCCCATGCAGGGCGCTTATCATAAAGCCCTAACGTAGCTTTCATCACCGATTCATCGGGATGGGCTTTAGCAACAATGTCTGTTATTTGTTGTTCTGTTTGACCATCTTTTTGATTTAAGACCGTGACTTTTTCTCCCGATTTAGGGACAATCACGACAATCTCTGTGCCTTTATCATTTTTGCCGGTTAAAGTAAAATACGTATTTTTGCGTGTAAACCAGTAAAATTTATCAACTGTTTCTAAATTAGCAGAAGTTTTGGCAATTGCGGTTGCTTCTTTTTTGGCTTGAGCCATTGGTTGATTGGTTCGTACAAAAAAGATAATTATTGTTACAAGAATTGCTAAAAGGATTGCCAATAGGGTTAAAAGGACAGTAATCCGTTTCTTCTCTTTCTTTTCTTCTAATTCCTCCAAAAATCCTTCCATCCTCTCTAAACTTACTGGGTCTTATTATAGCAGAAAAATAGCGGCCTTTCACAAATATGACCTAAAAATAATCGATTATTTGTTTAAAAATTCCTTTAATTCTTCTAAAATTTCAGGCATGGGCGCTTCTTTTACTGAGAGTCCCTTGGGAAACGCTTTGATTAATCGTTTGCCATATTTTGCAGTGACTAAACGACGATCCAGAATCAGCAATGCCCCTCTATCTTCTTCAGAACGGATTAAACGGCCCAGTGCTTGTCGCAAACGTAAGGCTGCTTTCGGTACCGCTTCTTGAGCAAATGGTTGTATCCCTTCTGCTTCTAAATACGCATATTTTGCTTGCACAAGTGGTCGTTTCGGGTTTTCAAAAGGCAAACGCGTGACTATCAATAACTGTAAAGCTGTTCCTGGTAAGTCCACACCTTCCCAAAAGCTATCGGCTCCTAGCAAGACATTTGGTTTTCCATTAGAGAACCGTTTAAGAATTTTTTCACGACTGCCGCTAATCCCTTGGGCGAGGACCTCTTGTCCTTTTTCCAATAATCTTGGCTGGACTTGATGATACACGGTGGACAATAATTCATGCGAAGTAAAAAGAACCAACATCGAACGTTCCTCTTGCGCCATCAATTTTTCAATGGTATCTGAAATGTATTGACCCATTTCATAGGAAGAGGCATTTTGAATGGCTACTGCTTCTTCCGGTACATAGACTCGCGCATTTTCTGCATAGTTATATGGCGTTGGCAGGGTTTTGAACATCACCTCTGTTAAACCTAACCGTTGCGGTAAATACTTTTTATTGTTGCCAAACTTCAATGTGCCGCTTGTATAAATAATTCGTTCATACCGCGGATACCACTTTGTTTCAGGAAGCAAACTAGCTTCTAAGTCATGAATTTCAATCAAGCCATGGTCTTCATTTTGTGGTAAATATTCTTTTACCCAACGTGGACGCCAATCATCAAGATAAATGGTAAAACAGTGGTGAATACGTTCAATTTCATCAAAAAATTGAAACAAGCGAACAAAAACGATGCGATCAGCCAAACTAAAGGTTTCCAACTGACTCATAATTGTTTGCTGTAACTTACTTTGAATAGTTAACAGCTCCTGCAGTAAAAGCTGGAGCGTTTGACTATGTTTTTCTCCCGCAGCAGATAAATAATCAATACGTTCTTTGGTTAAAAGCAACTCCTGATGGTCTATCCGCTTCTGTGTTTTACTAAATAAACGATGCAGTTCAAAAAGAAAATCTTGCCATTCATCCACAAAATCCAGTAAACCTTGCTGATAAACTTTTACAAGCCGCTGCTCTTCAGAAAACTGTTGAAAAATTTGCTGTAAAGCAACAAAAAGTTGTTCTTTTTCAATAAAATGCGTGACTTGTTTTTTTAGTATCACGCTGTTCACTCGTTCGCTCGCCATCCGACTAGCGATGTCTGGTAAATGATGTGCTTCATCAATAATTAGCCACGGACTTTCAGGTAATAACGGTTGTTTTCTTAGCGACTCTTGCGCCAAAAATGCATGATTAACAATCAACACGTTACTTTGAGCGACTTTTTTATACAAATGTCTTAAAAAGTCAACTTCATAAAGTTCATCTTTTTTTGAAAGAAAATCCAATCCGCGATGTGTAACTTCTTTCCAGAATAAATGATTTAAATTCGTCAATTGTAGTTCATCTAAATCGCCCGTTTCTGTTTCTAGCAACCAGACGAGAACGCCCATTTGATAAAGAGCGTATTGTTTTTGCGGAGTGGGCTGATTCAACGTTGCCTTAAAGCGTTGTAAATCAAGATAGTGTCGATGGCTTTTAATAACAATGCCTCGTAATTTCCCTTGGCAGATTTTATTGGCTAATGGTAAATCTTTTTCCACTAATTGATTTTGTAAAACAATCGAAACTGTTGAAATGATGACTGGTTTTTCTGGCGTTGCTAAATAGCTCATCGGCAACAGATAGCCTAATGTTTTTCCCGTTCCAGTCGCTGCTTCAATAAATAAATCTTTTGTCGTTCCTTCTGTAAAATGATCATAGACTAAATTCATCATCCGACTCTGTTCCGCACGATAAGCGAAACGTTCGCCAAACAGTTTTTCTTTGGCTTTTTTAGTTTTGGGATACGTGCTAGTCTGATAGAACGTTTCTTCAAAAAGAGGAACTTCTTTTTTGCGTAAAGCAATGCCACTGACCACTTGATAAGCTGGATTTAATGGTGTGACTTGTTTTTTCATTTGTTCATACGTTTGTTGAATAAAAGTACTGGTTTCCCGCGCTGTCTGTTGACTTAATTCCGCAATTTTTTCCATAGTGACTAATGGTAAAGATTTCATTTTTTCTTGAATTAATAACAAAAGTTCGGCTGTAACCTGCGCATCACTATCTGCTTGATGGGGATTCTCATGAGACAAACCTAAACTTTCCGACAAATCACTTAAACGGAAACTTTTTTCTGTCGGTAAAAAAATCTGTGCCAATTCCACTGTATCAATGGCTGGAATGGTAAGTGGCGGCGTGCCACACCGTACCAGTTCACGAGCTAAAAAATTATAATCAAAGTGGACGTTATGCGCCACAAAAATAGTATCTTCCAGATAATGATAAATTGTATGTGCTACATCTTCAAAATAAGGCGCTTTTTGAACTTGCGTATTACTAATCCCCGTTAAACTTTGAATTTGTTTTGGTACTACTTGATTGGGATTCACATCTGTCGCAAAGTTCGCAATAATCTTTCCATCTTGAACGAGAACGCATCCAAACTGAATGATCCGATCACTTGTAGGATCTGTTCCAGTCGTCTCAAGGTCAACTACTGCATACACTTGTTTGTCTTTCAATGACTTCACGCCTTTCATTCATCTTTGAAAATTATACTACAATTTATAGGATTTTCACTAGTATTTCAAAAATTCTCTTGAAATCTTTTCCAGAGATAATAAGAAAGAGCCTGAAACAAAAATCCAAAGTGATTTTTGTTTCAGGCTTAAAAGCTGATAAACTGAACGGTTTTGTCTTACCTTCTCCTAAATAAACGATTAATAACAGTCAAGGATTTTCTGCATATACTGGTTTAATTGCCCATAGCCTTCCAATTCTCTGATTACTGGGAGCGGACAACGAACCTTTTTATTAAATAGTGTCCGCTTTTCAACATATTCTGTAACTTCGTCTAAAAATTTATCTAATCCTTTTTCTAATTTCATACAACTTAACTGATTGCAAATTCGCACGTCTCCTGCCTTTTTCTTTTGAACTTGTTTAAATGATTGTGAGAATGCTTTTGCTTCAAACATTTGTGCTTCTAACTGTCTTTTTTCAATCGTTATTTTCGGTACTGCTTGATTTCCATCAGTATCCTCTAACTGGCGACTCATAAAGCGACGATAAATTTCCTCTTCTAATTCGTCCAATTGTCGTTGAAAGTCCGCAGGAATTGTCCGACTTGATGAATTTTCTTTCTCACTTTCCATAGAGACAGCTTCTTTTTCTGGCTTCTGCTCCTCTTCTTTTTCGGCAGACTTATCCACTGAATTTAGCGAGCTTTTTTCTGTTTCTTGTGGAAAAGTAAATAAAGGTTTTGCCGCAGTGCTCTGCTGGTTTTCTTGTTTTTTTTCTAGCTGCGCTTCTTTAATTGGCTCTGGTTCAGATAACACTGGTTCTTTCGCTGGTTCTTCAAGCACTAGTTTGTTAACGGGAAGCACTGCTTCACTTGTTGCTACAGTTGTTTCACCTTCTTGATTTTCCAGATTATCAGGCGAGAGATTGACGTCTGGTTGTTCCGGATTAGTATCCTCTGATACTTTTAGCGATGCCTGTTCTGCGGCTATCACAGGAGAAGCTCTTTTCAAATGGATCGTTTTTATTTGTCTAGAAATGACGGGATTTCTCGTTTGCTTAACGGCTTCATTCAAGGAGGCTAAATTTTCTTTTAAAAGTGTCAACATTTCACGTAAGACAGCAATTTCACCAGCTAATTCCGTTAATTGATTTTCTTGCGGCACTACTTGTACATTGGTTTCATTCATACGGACTGTTTTTTTATTTTTAGTTGTCGGTATTTCATACATCCATTGTTTCAGTGCGAATCGTAAGTCACGAGTGGTCGGCTCAAAGCTTCCAAAATAAACAGTGTAGTACATTAACTCCGTTTCAACATAGACATAAATCTTTTTAACAATTAACTCTTCAAACTGTTCTGATTCATCCCAACTTTCACATAAAGCCTCAAAAAATTGTTCCCCTTCTGCTAAATTTTGGTACTCTTTCGCTAAATAAAGCTTGCGAATTAAGTAAAAATTATACGGTGTTTCAACATTATCCGCATAAATTTCTCGTCCTAAAAAATCTGGATTCGTTTCTTTACAAAGAAAGACCGTTTTCTCTTCTGGTTGTGTTTCAAGTGTTTTAGTCATGAGGTTCACTTCCTTTTTCTCCGTTAATAACCATTTTTAATGATAGATACCTTTAGTATACAGGAGAAATTCTTCTGATTTTCTCATATTTTTAAGAGACAATAGAAATTTTAGAGAAAAATCGACAGAAAAAAACGTGAGACAAACAGTCCTATTGACCATTTATCTCACGCAAAATACTTAAACTGACTATTTTATCCTTGGGACATGTAACCAATTATTCTGCTGAATCAATTGGCAAAATCGTGTCTTTTTTCTCGCGACGTGCAATTGCTGGTAAAATCATTCCTAATAGAATTAAGACGATTGGTGTCACAATGTTAGAAGCTAATTGGAACAACCAGCCTTGAGGGTCTGAGGCATACTCAAATTTAGGCACCATTCCTAGGATACAAGCAAAGGCTGTAAATAGGAAACACCAGAGACCAAACACAAAACCAATTTTAGGATTTTTAACAAATTTATATTCTGAATTAAATTGTTTGTATGCTTTGTTTAGAAGCATATAGGCAAAGAAGACCCACAAGTAACGCATTGGCATAACTACAGAATTTAAGTTAGTTAGCCATTTAACCACTTCGTTCATGTCCTTCAACCCAAACATCGGTAAAGCGATAATAATACTTACTAAAATACCTGTTAATAAGTAACCATTAATTAACGTACCTTTTTTCGTACGTTTACGTAACCAACTTGGAACAAATTCTGGATCTGCTTCAGCTAAAAGAATTTTCAGTGGAGCATCAATTGAAAAGGCTAACGCAGCCACTTGACCCACTGTATTCGTCAAAGCATAAACAATCATTAAGAGATTACCGACACCATAATATGCGCCTAATTTTTGGAAGGCACTGTAGGCACCATTTGCCATTAAATCTTTAGGAATATTGTCACTTGAGAATAACATGCCCATTGCAAATGAACCTAAAACAGCCGATAAACCAACCATTGCTGCTAGGAAAATCATTCCTTTAGGGAACTCTTTGGCTGGATTTTTAGTTGCATTTACGTAAGGAGAAATTTTTTCAGCGCCACCTACCGCAAAAACTAACATTGATACGGTTGTAAAATAACTAAAGTCAAATTTAGGAATGTAGGTGCTGACTTGTGACATGTTTGGCGTCGCAAATTCAACCGTTGAATTAATAAATGGTGCGCCTACCGCTAATAAAATGAATAAAATAGACATCACAAACATGGCGGTTCCAGCTAAACCACCAATAACTTTTAAGGTGGTTAACCCTTTTGTTGATAATAACAAGAAAACCAAGAAAATTATTAATGAAATAAATGATACCGTTACGATTGGCATCGTATTGACTAAGTTTCCATTCCCTTGAACTGCCCAACCTAAGGCAATTAAAATTGCTTGTGGTTTTTGTGCCAAGTAAGGAATGTGCACTACCCAATAAGTCCATGCTGCATAATAGGCTAGACGTTTAGTACTGGTATTTTGCACCCACGAACTAACCCCACCATTACTGTCTTTAAATGTTGAACCTAACTGTCCTACGATTAACGCATAGGGAATAAAATATAAAACTAAAATCAAAAGCCATGAAGTGACCACTGAAATCCCTTGTTGTGCATAATTATTCACAACATTTCCAAGACCCCAGACCATGTTAAAGGCAATTAACCCGACGGTGAACCATCGTAATTGCTTTTTGTCCATATAACCAATTCCTTTCTTATTAAAAAAATAAAGCTCTTCATTTATCATAAGCATTTTACTTTTTATGCACAAGCTCAACATAATTAAATAAAGATGGCTTTTTAATAAGTAATTAAAACGCTTCTAGCAATGATTTTCTAATTTATTTGATGACTAAAAAAGGCCGGTGAATAAGTTGCTTCACCGGCCTTTTTCTAAGAGATTTTTCTTTTATAACATATCAAATAATGATAATTGGTTTTCATCTGGCAAGTCTTTTAAGACACCATTTTCATTCATGTATTCAATTAACGTTTTAGAAACTTTGCCTCGTGTTGCCAAATCTTCTTTCGACAAGAACGGTTGCTCTTCTCGCGCAGCGACAATGGCTTTCGCTACGTTGAGTCCTAAACTTGGCACTGCTCGGAAAGGTGCAATCAAGGTATCCCCTTCAATCACAAAATTTTCAGCGTCCGATTTGTACAAATCAATCATGCCAAATTTATAGCCCCGTTCCAGCATTTCATTACATAATTCTAAAACCGTTAATAAGTTCTTCTCTTTAGTGGAGGCGTCCATCCCTTTGTCCGTAATTTCTTTCATTCGTGCTTTCACAGCTTCTTTCCCTTGTGACATTGCCACTAAGTCAAAGTCATCCGCCCGAACGGAGAAAAATGCACAGTAATATAAGATTGGGAAATAAACTTTAAAGTAAGCGACCCGCAACGCCATTAATACGTATGCTGCCGCATGGGCTTTCGGGAACATATATTTAATTTTAGAACAAGAATCAATATACCAGTCAGGGACGTTGTTTTCTTTCATCGCATTTAAATACGTATCCCGTAGTTCATCAGGAATCTTATTCCATTGTCCTTTACGTACCGTTTCCATAATCTTAAAGGCCATCCCACTGTCCAAACCAGCATGAATTAAATATACCATGATATCATCCCGACAACCAATTACTTCAGCAAGATTGGCTTCGCCACGGCGAATCAACTCTTCTGCATTCCCTAGCCACACATCGGTTCCGTGAGACAGTCCAGAAATTTGAAGTAATTCTGCAAAAGTTGATGGATGGGTCTGCTCTAACATGCCTCGAACGAAACGTGTTCCAAATTCAGGAATTCCTAACGTTCCTGTTTTAGAATAAATTTGCTCTGCATCCACACCTAGAACCTCAGGTCCTTCAAAAATACGCATCACTTCTGGATCGTCTGTTGGGATGGTTTTTGGCTCAATCCCAGATAAATCTTGTAACATCCGAATCACGGTTGGATCATCATGTCCCAGAATATCAAGTTTTAAAATATTATCGTGAATGGAATGGAAATCAAAGTGCGTCGTTTTCCATTCTGCCTCTTGATCATCAGCAGGGTATTGAATTGGCGTAAAGTCATAAACATCCATGTAATCAGGAATTACAATAATACCGCCGGGATGCTGCCCAGTCGTCCGTTTAACCCCTGTTGAACCTTTGGCTAAGCGATCAATTTCAGCACCACGCAAATGTAAATTATGATCTCTTTCATATCCTTTAACAAAGCCATACGCTGTTTTGTCAGCTACTGTACCAATGGTTCCTGCCCGATAGACATATTCTTCACCAAAAAGAACTTTCGTGTAGTTATGGGCTTCGGCTTGATAATCGCCAGAAAAGTTCAAATCGATATCGGGAACTTTGTCGCCATGGAACCCTAAGAACGTTTCAAAAGGAATGTCGTGACCATCTTTAAACAATCGAGCACCACATTTTGGACAGGCTTTTTCAGGCATATCAAACCCTGAACCATAGGAACCATCTTCATAGAACTCAGAATATTGACACTCAGGACAATAATAATGTGGCGCTAAAGGATTTACTTCAGTAATCCCTGTCATTGTCGCAACAAAACTCGAACCGACAGAGCCCCGTGAACCGACTAAATAGCCGTCTTCATTACTTTTAT
Organism: Enterococcus sp. DIV1328a; assembly: GCF_050536905.1. NCBI lineage: Bacteria > Bacillati > Bacillota > Bacilli > Lactobacillales > Enterococcaceae > Enterococcus > Enterococcus sp. DIV1328a. The sequence goes on from NZ_CP172912.1 coordinate 1,915,629, forward strand.
GCACCAGTTTTTGAGAAATTAAATAAATGACCGAGAAACCATTCCCGTTAATCGAATTCAGTTCCTTTTCTAACCGTTTTTCGACAATTTCTGGTAAAGGATCGCCATACAATTCGCGCGCACGATTGTAGCTTAAATCAGTGATTTCTTGTTCAGACCCAGGAATTTTTGGCGTATACAAATCGTCTTTTACTGGAATAACTTCTTCACATAAATCAGCGACTTTGTTGGGATTTTCTACTACAATTCGCTTAGCGACGTCTTGTCCTAAAAATTGGAATTCCGTTAACATTTCATCGGTGGTTCTGAAATGAACCTTTGGTAAACTATGGCGATTTAACGGATTAGCGCCACCCATAGACCCGACTAAAATTTTCCGATAGATGGCATCTTCTTCATTTAAATAATGAACATTTCCAGTGGCGACAACCAGCTTGCCAAGTTCGTCACCGATTTTCACTAGATTACTAATAATTTCTTCCAAATCTGCTTCATTTTTCACCAATTCTTGTTCAATTAATGGCGCGTAAACTGGTTTGGGCATAACTTCAATATAATCGTAGAATTTGGCACGATTTTTTGCTTCTTCGACACCTTTTTGCATCATTGCTTCAAAAATTTCGCCGTTTGAACATGCGGAACCAATTAAAAGCCCTTCTCTTAACTTCGATAATTGCGAACGAGGAATCCGTGGTACTCGGAAAAAATAATCTACATTGGACATGGAAATCAATTTAAAAAGATTTTTTAATCCTGCTTGAGTTGTTGCTAAAATCGTTGCATGGAAAGGTCGAGCTCGTTTGTATGAGTCTCCTTCGCCAATATGACGATTCAAATCATCATGGAAATGCATATCATGATTCTCTTTCGCTTCTTTTAAGAAAATCCAGCACAAATGACCCGTTGATTCCGAGTCATAGATGGCGCGGTGATGTTGTTCTAAGTTGACGCCAAATTTTTTCGATAAGGTATTTAGACGATGGCTTTTGAAATGTGGATACAAGAATCTGGATAATTCTAATGTATCGATGACGGGATTAGCCGCTTCAGGTATTCCATGTTTGCCATAACTTGTGTTTAAGAATCCCATATCAAAAGAAGCGTTGTGGGCCACTAAAATAGTTCCTTCTGAAAACTCTTTAAACATGCGTAAAACTTCTTCTTCGGATTTTGAACCGCGCACCATTTCATCTGTAATCCCAGTTAAATTGATCGTTGTTTGAGATAATGGATGGCCAGGATCAATAAATTGCTCAAATGTCTCAATGACATTTCCTTTGTGCATTTTGACAGCGGCCAATTCAATAATTGTATCATAAACAGCGGAAAGCCCCGTTGTTTCCACGTCAAAGACCACATAGGTAGCATCTGTTAATTCAATATGTTCTTCGTTGTAAGCAATAGGTACACCATCATCAACAATATTGGCTTCCACGCCGTATAAAATTTTAACGCCTGCTTTTTTACCTGCAGCATGGGCATCAGGAAACGCTTGGGCTCCGCCATGATCCGTAATTGCGATGGCCTTGTGCCCCCATTTTCCCGCTTGCGCCACCAAGTCACCGACTTTATTGGTCGCATCCATTGTACTCATGTTACTATGCATGTGTAATTCTACACGTTTTTCACCTTCTGGCGCGTAGTCTTTTCTTGGCGCATGGGCGACTTCCATCAAATCTTGGGCATTCATGACTAAATCACGCATGAAGGTATCTTCTTGTACACTACCACGAACACGAATCCAACTTTGCGGTTGAATCGCATCAAAAACTTGTTCATCTTTTTCCCCATTCGAAAATTTCTTCACCACGAAAGAGGAAGTATAATCAGTAATTTTCAAAATTAAAATTTTTCGTTTAGAACGCAATTCACGCACTTCTTTATCAAAAATAAAGCCTTCAATCGTTATCCGACGTTCTTCTTCCAGTATATTTCCCATTGGCATAATGGGTTCATCATTGGGAATATTCCGCCCTAAACGAATTGGACCATCAAACGCAGGCGCTTGTTGTTGTTTTTCTTTTTTCATTTGTTCATGTTTAACAAGCGATTCAGCAGCTTGTTGTTGAAAGGCTGCGGCTTGTTCTAATTTTTGCTCTTCAAACTTTTTCAGCACTTCTGCAGCTTGCTGTTGATCCATTTTTGGTTCAATATGAAATTTAGGAAACCCGTAAGAGAAATAAAGTTCCTCAATAATTGGTAAATATTGTTGCTTCAAATAAGGAATAACTGCTTCATTATCAACAGGTAAGATAATTTTCCGATCTTCAAATTGTGGTGTCTGTGTTTTTAAGACTTTCTGAACTAACGGTGTATTGCATTGACTATTTAACAAGGCCAATTGCCAATAATCCGTTAATTGTTCCTCAGTAAATGTTGTCTGATTTGTGGTTATTTGAACGGAAACCTGTGCAATTTGTTGAAAAGCTAGTTCCAATTGTTGCATAAATGTTTGATATAGCATCACTGGCATCAATTCATCAAAACTTAAATGAAATTCCCATAAGCGACTTTGTTGGTGAACAATGACCTTGTCAATCCGGCCATTTTGAATTAAGGGATGTTCTTTCGCTGTGTCATCTAACTGAATTTGCGTCATCAGTTTATCAAATAAATCGCGTGCTTTTTCTGTCACAAAATGAACCTCCTTCTATCATTGAAAAAAGGCCCTCAGACAAATCTGTCAAGTGCCTTTTTTCGGTTTCTCTGCATTCGCTTCTCTATTAAGTATACTCGTTTTTTGTAAAAAAACAATCTTGTTTCTTTTCTAAAAAGAGCTAAGAAGAGCTTGAAGCAAAAATCACTTTAGATTTTTGCTTCAAGCTTAAACGCTGATAAGTGGCGGAAACAGTTTATCCTAATCATTCTGTCCGCCCTTTTCATTATTATTCCACTTCTGATGTTGTGTTCATCAAAATAGAAAGTGTGCTTTCTAATTCTTCTTTGCGTACTTCCAACATTTCACCAGTACGTTTGATTTTGACTTCTACCACACCATCGACTGCTTTTTTACCGACTGTGATACGGATTGGACAACCAATTAAATCAGCATCAGCAAATTTTACGCCTGCGCGCTCGTTGCGGTCATCAACTAATACTTCGTAGCCCGCTTCGGTCATCATTGCTTCAACTTCTTGTGATAGTTTTGTTTGATACTCATCTTTCACATTCATTTGGACCACGTGTAAATCAAATGGCGCAATCCCTGTTGGCCAATTAATACCACGCTCGTCTGCATTTTGTTCAACGATTGCTGAAAGTAAACGACTAACGCCGATGCCATAGCAACCCATGATCACTGATTTTTCACGACCGTTTTCATCTAAAACTGTTGCGCCCATAGCATCACTGTAACGCGTTCCTAATTTGAAGATATGACCAATTTCGATTCCTTTGGTAAAGGCTAAGACACCATTGCCATCAGGAGAAGGATCGCCTTCTTGAACAAAGCGTAAATCTTCGTAACTAATTGGTTGGAAATCACGATCTGGATTTACATTTGTCAAATGATAGCCATCTTCGTTAGCTCCAACAATGGCGTTGGCTAAATCTTGAACAGCTAAATCTGCATAAATTTTAACATCTTCGGAAACATTGACTGGACCAATTGAACCAAAGCCCGCTCCTAAGACACGGCGAGCATCTTCTTCTGTTGCTTCATCTAAGAAATCAGCGCCTAAGAAGTTTTTCAATTTGACATCATTGACATCATGATCGCCACGAACCAAGACCATTACTGGCTCTTCATCGGCAATAAATAGTACTGATTTAATAATACGTTGTGGCTCAACTTCAAAGAAGTTTGCCACTTCGGCAATTGTACCCACTTCTGGTGTTGCAATTTTTTCTAAATCTAATTGTGTTTCATGTGATTTTTTCGGCGTATAAAGACTTGTTGCCATTTCTAAATTGGCAGCATAATCACTTTCTGTTGAATAACAAATAGTATCTTCCCCAATTTCAGAAATCGCCATAAATTCTTTAGAATCTTTACCACCCATGGCACCACCGTCCCCAATAATGGCACGGAATTCTAGTCCACAGCGTTCAAAAATGCGTGAGTAAGCTTTTTCGTAATCACGGTATGATTGATCTAAACTAGCTTCATCGGCATGGAAAGAATAGCCATCTTTCATGATAAATTCACGGCCTCTTAATAAGCCAGAACGAGGGCGTTTTTCATCACGATATTTTGTTTGAATTTGGTATAAATTCAAAGGTAATCGTTTGTAAGAATTGATTTCATCACGAATTAATTCTGTGAAGGTTTCTTCATGCGTTGGGCCTAAGATATAGTCACGGTCATTGCGATCTTTTAAGCGATACAAGTTAGGTCCATAAGTTTCATAACGGCCTGATTCTTTCCAAAGTTCTGCTGGTAATAACGCAGGCATTAACATTTCAACTGCATCAATTTTCTCAAATTCTTCTCGCATAATCGTTTTTAATTTTTCTAAAACACGATTGGCTAAAGGTAAATAAGAATAGATCCCTGCAGCGACTTGACGAATATAGCCTGCGCGCAACAGAATTTGATGACTTAAGACTTCTGCATCATTTGGTACTTCTCTTAACGTTGGAATTAACATTTTTGACTGTTTCATTAAAACTCTCCTCTATTTTAAAATCAACTATTTTTGATTTCTTTACACACTTTTTTACTTAAGCTTTCTCCTTAAAAGAAAAAGCGTTGAATATCGTTCCAAGTAACTAACACCATTAACACCATGACAAACCCAAAGCCAATTAACGTAATGATGCCTTCTTTTTCAGGACTAATTGGTTTTCCACGTACACCTTCAATAATGTTTAAGACAATTTTCCCGCCATCTAAAGCTGGGATCGGCAACAAATTAATAATCCCTAAGTTCATTGACAACATGGCCATTAAGAATACAACTGTACTTACTCCAGCATTGGATGCTTCTTCCGATAATTTAAACATCATGACTGGCCCACCTAGTTTGTTTAAGCTAAAACCGGTGAATAGTGAGCCGAGTGCTTTAAAAATCTGTGTCGTACTATTTAAAGTATCCTGAATACCGCCCATCAATTTTGACGGTAAATCGGTTTTCATATAAGGATAAACGCCGACTTTACCAATCGTTTGTTTTTCCACTTTTTGTTTTTCTGGTGTCACTGTTAGTTGCTCTTCTTTGCCGTTACGCTCAACTACGAACGTTAACGGCTTTTCGGGGTTCTTCTGCACAATGGTTGTAAAATCTTCGTATTTTTTGATTTTTTGATTATTAATCGATAAGACTTTATCGTTTTCTTTCAACCCAGCTTCTGCGGCTGGGCCATTAGGAATCACTTGTCCAATTTGATTCGTGTTTAAATCAGTAACGCCTCCTTGTAGAAAGACCGCTAACGTAAACAGAATAAACCCTAAGATAAAGTTATTCATGGGTCCCGCAAAGTTCGTCAAAATGCGTTGCGATAATTTCGCTGATTGAAATTGAACGTCAAGTGGCGCAATCCGCACCTCGGTTCCATCACTTTCAATAATCGTTGCATCATGGTCAACTTTATAAACGGTTTCTTCTTCCTCGTTTCCATTGACATAGCCCTTGATGAATAATTCTTTTTCAAGATCAAAATCAACGACTTCCATCGGAATACTATGAGGTAATTGTACTTTTTTACTTGTATTAATTTTAACCACATTACCCACGGCATTTAACTCAACAGATAGAGGCATACCTGGTGTGATTTCTGTCATGTCTTCGCCCATCCCAGCCATTCGCACATAGCCACCAATTGGCAATAAGCGAATCGTATAAGTGGTGCCATCTTTTCCACGATGCGCAAAAATCTTTGGTCCCATTCCGATTGCAAACTCACGAACTAAAATACCCGCTCGTTTTGCAAAATAAAAGTGGCCAAATTCATGTACGAGGACAAGAATACCGAAGACAATAATGAATGTGATAATTGTTTTCATAGATGTCCTTCTTCCTTCATTCACTGACGTTCAGTGCTTTTTATTATTACATGGGAAAGTCTCGTAAAACTTGCTCTGTTCCCTTCCCGATAAACCAGTGCAACTGTTTACTGAGAACAGTCGCCACTGTTAGTGAACAAATCTTTCCTTATGTAAGACAAGTTTTATTTTAGCATATTCACTCATAAATAACCATTGGACTTGACCACTTCGCCTAGATATTTTGTGTTTTTTTAGAAAACTCTATAAATGAGAGGAATTGATTACTACGACCAGTATTTTTTTAAAGACCTTCAACAATAGTAGCTAACTTTAGACCATAAACTTTTCCGACAGTTTGTCGTATTTTATCAACACGCTGATTGACATGTGCTACCATGAAAGTATTAATAGTAATTTTAGGGGGAATGAATCAATGTATGGAGAATTACATGGTAAAGTGGCCGTTGTCACTGGTGCAGCTACGGGTTTAGGATTATTTATTACTCTGCGTTATATCTTAGAAGGTATGAATGTTGTTGCTGACTATGTCGGTGAGCTGCCTAAAGAATTTGAAGATGTTCAAGCCAAGCACGCAGACCGCGTAAAATTCGTGAAGGCTGATGTCTCTAATGAAGAAGATATTAAAGCGTTAGCTGAAACCGCTTTAAAAGAGTTTGGTCATGTTGACATTTGGGTAAATAACGCCGGTGTGGAGGCTTCTTTTCCGACAATTGATATGCCATTAAAAGAATGGCAACGTGTCATTGATGTCAATTTAAACGGTGTCTTTTTGGGTTCTAGAGAGGCACTCCGAATATTTAGAGAACAAAAAATCAAAGGGTCAATCATTAATATGTCCTCCGTTCACCAAAGAATTCCTTGGCCAACGTTCGCCCACTATGCGGCAAGTAAAGGCGCAACCGAAATGTTCACGAAAACAATCGCTTTGGAATATGCGGAATATGGTATTCGTGCCAACTGTATTGCACCTGGAGCGATTAACACACCTATTAATGCTGAAAAATTTTCCGATCCCGAACAGTTAAAACAAACAACGAGCATGGTTCCTATGGGCATTATTGGTAAACCAAATCAAGTAGCTGCTGCGGCCGCTTGGTTAGCTTCTGATGAATCCTCATACGTAACCGGAACAACACTCTTTGTAGATGGTGGGATGTCTCTATACCCTTCGTTCCAACACGGAGCTGGTTAAAAAGTAGTCTGCAACAAAAATTCTCTATGAATTTTTGTTGCAGACTTTGTACTATCACACACAAAATCTATTCAGGAGGCTTATCATGAAACTAGTCAAAAATGTTCTTTTAATTTTAATTGGTTTAGTTATTATCGGGATTGGCGCATCCACTTTAAGAGTGGCAGGTTTAGGAGTTGATCCTTTCACTGCTATGAATATCGGACTTTCTTCAATGTTTGGTATGCAATTAGGCATTTTTCAAATTATTGTCAATGCGTTTATTCTATTCTATGTCTATTTAAAAAACAAAAAAGCCATTGGTCTAGGAACTATTTTAAATATGCTTTTAGTAGGGATTTTGATTCAACAGATTTCTACTTGGCTTCAACCTTACGCCAATAGTTTAGGAGGCTCAACAATTGGCAAACTACTTTCTTTATTCGTCGGAGTCCTGATTTTTACATTTGGCTGCGCCTTATACATGGCTACAGATCAAGGCGAATCCCCCTATGATGCGATTGCGCCAACCATCTGTCAACAAATCAACAAACCTTACGCTTCTGTTCGAAAAGCACAAGATTTGTTGGTCCTATTAATTGGCTTTATTGCTGGTGGTCCAATTGGGATTGGTACAATTATTTGTGCATTTGGTGCTGGCCCACTCATTAGTTTCTGGAACAAGTTACTTCAACCTTTAGTAAAATAATTTTTTAACTAAAATATAAGAAAAAGCGATGACTTCATAGAGACTTTCTTCTCGAGTCATCGCTTTTTTATTTGTGCTTCTTTGAAGAAGCATGATTAGTATGTTTCTTGTTTGGCTTTCCGTTGTTGTTTTAGTTGATTATTTGTTGGTAGAGTGAAAAACTAGCCGACAGAGCCTTCCATATTGGAAACGACTTCTCAACCAGTGTCATTAACTATCAAACCAAGTTTTTAAGAGTTCTTATAGTAGTTTAGAGACTCAATATTTATCAATGATTATCAAATTAGGATGGTCAAAATCTGGTCAATTTTGATGTGTTATTGGTAGCAAAAAATGTTGGGACATTTCCCAACATTTTTTATTAATTTTATACATATCAATTCAGATACCTTATAGTATTTTTTCTTTTTAAAGAAGTTTTTAAATGAATTATGGTAACTCTTTAGAGTGTGAATTGACTGTACTTATAAAAAAATAAAGTTTGATAACCAAATCCTTAGAGTAATAAATGAAAAAAAATTCTAGATAAAATCAACCAAAAGATCAATCATGCTAGACATTCTAATATTTTTCTATATACTTCGGATAACTCTGAACCAGTATTTATATTAAAATTTAATAGTTCTATACGTTCAAATTCAAATATATCTATGTTATATCGTTCTTTACTAGAAAGATTTTTAATTTTTTTAATTTTTCAGAGTCTTTAACAATACATTTAAATAAATTTTCTAATGTAAATAAGCCAATACTTCTAATAAATCCTCCTCTGAATTTTTAATATCTAAAGGATAAATATTAGCATGAGCATATTGATGACGAGGTTGAATCATACTATCGTAACTTTTAATCTTTGAAAAGTTTTGATTTAAAACAAATTTAAAATTACTATTTAAAGATTTAAATTTAGGATTAGGACTAAACTTCTCTGGATTTAGTTTTCTGAACATAAAATTATTTACATAATCGTTACTATTATTTTTAAATTCCAGACAATGATAGATAGTATTTTTTAATAATTTTTCCGAAAATGTATAACAATCAATCAACAAAGAATACTCTGATTTTTTTATTGATTCCTTGGCTATATTAAAATCTAGACCAATTTCCTCATAAAATCGTCTATAGCTAGAAGAATTATCTGATAGACTGTTTGATACATCAACAATTCTCGAAAAATTCCTTTGAATATCAATTAAAGTGTCCTCACTATTAAATTCATAAATCATCAATACTATCTCCAATAATTTTATCGAATATACTTAATCTGGCATTAATTGATTCCGTTGTTCTTGTTGATATACTAAAAGGATTTACACCAGTTTCTTTTGCTTCTTTATCTATACTAGCCATCTCTTTTTTATAATTAATTAATATTTTCTCATCGTTGATTATTTTGTTATGCATTATTCTATCTATAACTGATGAAATCATTGCCTCAAAAATACTAATATTCATACTTCCAACAAATATAAAATTATCTTTTTAATACCCAGCTTCTTCATTTTTAAACTCTACCCGCTTACAAAAAGAACTTTTTTCAAAAGTATTAAAAGTTATTGATATTGCTTCCTTTATCTTTTTCCCTTACTCTTCTCTACAGTATATTTCTTTCCATTCTTCTTAATCTTATTCTTTATAATCTCTTCCACACTCAAACCTAAATCATCAGCTAACATCAAGCAATAAATCATCACATCAGCAATCTCATCTTTAATATTTTCTAAATCATCAGCTATTGCTTCTTCACTCGACTTCCATTGAAAGTTTTCCAGTAATTCTGAAGCTTCAAGAGAAACTGATAATGCTAGGTCTTTAGCATTATGAAATTGTCTCCAGTCCCTGTCATCTCTAAATTGGTTAATTTCTTTTATTAAGTCTTCCATAATGCATTCCTCCTATAAGCCCACTCGTTCTTTAACTAGTTTCTCTACATTTTTATCTTCAAAGTAAACAGCACAACCATCTATACCTCTTGAAAGTAGTACATAATAAATATTTAATATATACTCTGTTAATTCAGATAAATTAAATCCCTCTTTTAGAGGTGTCCCGCCGATATCTTTGTAGTTTTCTGGCACCGCCACAATTTTTCCATCTTTTACTGTTATATCATTGCCTACTATAACTCCGGAATAGTTTAGATCATATCCTTGAATTGCATGTATTGAACCTATTTCCTTTTCTGAGTTTGGTTTCTTTACCCAATCTTCATAAGTAGAGTTCCATCTTTTTTGTATACCATCTATATTCCAATCGTATGGCAATTCTTCAAATTTTTTACCTTTATTTTCTTTTTTCCCAGTATTTGATACCCACTCTCTGCAGTAACCAGCAATCAGTCTATTGGTCGTTTCTGGATAAGCGTGAGAATAATCATCAACATAGTCAATAACTTCTTTAAAAGTGGCTACAATTTTAAAATAGTCATCTTTAAAAACTTTAGAATTAAAACTTTTGTCATTACTTAATTGAAAACCGTATAATATTCCTTTTAAAAAATCTTCTCCTGAGAAATCTCTATCTCCTCCGATTCTAAACTGTTGCATTAAACAAACTTTTTTATAATCACTCGTAAGGCTTCTTATTTCTGCAGGTCTAATATTCTGAGGTTTAATACCTTGATATGGATCATATAACAGAACTAATCCATCTGTTAATTTTTCAAGAAGAGTGATCTCATCATCACCTTCATCAAGATGTCTTCTTGCATTCGGATGTCCTTTTCTATAGTATTTTTTCAATTTATGAGCTTCATCTACAATAATAATATCGTATTTTTGCTCATTTTTCTTTGCATCCATTATTAGTTGAGAACCTGTTTTTACTATTAATCTATTGTTCAGACCGATCGACTTAAATATCAAATTAAATTGTTTAGTTAAATTTCCTGTTGTTATCAAACCTATTCTTAAATCAGGATACACTTCAGCTAAGGAAAAAGCTAAGTTTGTAAATAGAACTGACTTACCAGAACCTGCTGGTGCTTCAATTAAATATTTTTTTGTTATGTTTTTTTCAATTTCATCAACTATTTCTTTTTGCTTAAATGATAGCTGTTTAAAAGGAGAGTACTTAAACAGAAGTCTTTCTCTTAACTCTTCAACATTAGGATTATCTACTAACCCCAGTGTATACAATTCATTATTCCATAATTTATTAAAAACTTCTGTTAATATTTCTTCCTTATTTTTATATACCAACTTAGTTTGTCCATTATTTCCATTAGCTAATACAAATTTTGTCACATCAGATTCAGCAATCATATAGTTCAATATTAATGATTCCAAATCCAGAATGGACGATTTATCAAATAGACTGGAGTATATGACTAAGCAATTTGTATAATCTCTATAATCCACTTTCGGATTGCTTTCAATCAGATGCTCATAGTGTCTTCTAATGAAGCCATTAGTCTCTCCAACATAAATTTTTTTAGTTTTAAGATTATAGTAAACATAGGTGACTGGATTATTCTCTAATACATTAACATGAATTTTTTCCAATTTATTTGATATTTCCCCATTTTTAAATATTAAATTCATGACTCTGTAACTTGACATTTTATTCACTCCAATTGTTAATTTCCTATCTATAATAAATTGTATCATACTAAGTATAAGATATATAATTAATTATTTAAGTGTATTAAATAAAAAAATAGAAGTGACTATCTCTATATTAAAATATCTCCTAAAGCCCTAATTCATGAGTAGCTTATTCTGCATCTACTCAATCAATTAACAATAAAAACTTATAGATATGAAACATTGTACAAATATTTCATATGAGTATTACAACATGAAATAATTGTAGGTCTGTTTCATCTGCAATAACTGCCACAACTATGTAGTACTTTTTAACTATTTTTAGCAGAAAACTATTTTTTTATTTCCACATAAATGAAACAGAGAATCTCTTTGTATCAGCATTCTTAACCCTAATTTCATTTAGTTTCATCTATCAAAATTTATTAACCTTTTGCAAAAGACAAAAAAAGAGTATCCCAAGTGAGCCGTGTAGCTCAATTAAAGGGTACCCTTAGTACGGTCAAATATCAACGGGGTGGGTTTCTCTATCCTATTCAATTCCTTGTATGATTCTGCCAAAGATATGATTAGCTTGGGTTGGTTGTCCATCAATTAGAGTAAGAGTGTACTCCGTTTCCAGCGGCTCTTTTAAGCTTACTGTAATCCCTTCTCCACCTTCTGCTGAACAGATAGGCAATTGCTTTCAGATGTTCAATTGCTTCTGATATAGCTTGCTGATCATTTGGAATAGACTCATCAACATAAATAGAAAAGTAACGTAATCTATCTATACAGATATTGCGAACAGCGCCCCTAAGAAAACTGGTCAAGAGTTTGCTGATATGATGGCTCATCAGTAAAAAGCTGGTCATTTCTACTATCAAGACAAAATAAAAAAGCTAGAATCCTTATACATCAAGGGTTCTAGCTCCTATAATAGGTTTATCCAACACTGCCTTCCATCTCATAACTAATCAACCGATTCAACTCAACCGCATATTCCATCGGTAATTCTTTCGTAAATGGTTCAACAAAGCCCATAACAATCATTTCTGTCGCTTCGGCTTCAGATAAGCCGCGACTCATTAGATAATATAATTGTTCTTCAGAAATTTTTGAAACTTTGGCTTCGTGTTCTAAGGACACTTGGCTGTTATGGATTTCGTTAAACGGAATCGTATCTGATTTTGATTTTTCGTCCATGATAATCGTGTCGCATTCGATGTGGGAAATCGAGCCTGCGCTGTCTTTGCCAAAAGTCACTTGGCCACGGTAGTTAACTTCGCCGCCGTCTTTAGCAATTGATTTTGAAACAATTGAGCTAGAGGTATTCGGCGCATTGTGAATCATTTTGGCCCCAGTATCTTGGATTTGGTTAGCGCCAGCAAAGGCAATCGATAACATCGTGCCACGGGCACCTTTGCCATCTAAGTAAACGCTTGGGTATTTCATAGTTGTTTTAGCTCCTAGGTTACCATCAATCCATTCGACAGTGGCACCTTCGTAAGCTTTAGCACGTTTGGTTACTAAGTTGTAGACGTTATCTGACCAGTTTTGAATAGTGGTATAACGACAATAAGCATCTTTTCTAGTAAAAATTTCTACGATGGCCGCATGCAAGCTGTTACTTGAATACGTTGGTGCCGTACAACCTTCAACATAGTGAACGCTGGCCCCTTCATCGACAATAATCAAGGTCCGTTCAAATTGGCCGGTATTTTCAGCGTTGATTCGGAAATATGTTTGTAATGGTACATCAACTCGAACGCCTTTTGGTACATAAATAAATGTTCCACCTGACCAAACAGCTGAGTTTAAAGCGGCCAGTTTATTATCTGTTGGCGGCACAAGTTTTGAAAAATACTCTTTGAATAAGTCAGGATATTCTTTTAAAGCAGAGTCAGTATCTGTAAAAATGATGCCTAATTTTTCAAATTCTTCTTTCATGTTGTGGTAAACAACTTCTGATTCATATTGAGCCGAAGCCCCAGCTAGATAAGCACGCTCAGCTTCGGGAATCCCAATTTTTTCAAAGGTTTCTTTGATTTTATCAGGTACATCATCCCAATCGCGTGCGGGTTTGTCACTCGGTTTTTGGTAATATTTAATTTTACTAAAGTCAATATCTGACAGGTCTGGACCCCATTCTTGCATGGGCATTTTATTGAATTGTTCTAACGATTTTAAACGGAAGTCAAGCATCCATTCTGGTTCGCCTTTCACGCGAGAAATTTCACGAACGACGTCTTCGGTTAGGCCGTCTCCGGTACTAAAGACTGGTTCCACATCGTCGTGAAAGCCAAATTTATATTCTTCTAATTCAGGTACTGTACTCAATTCGTCGTCACCCTTTCTTTATTTTTCACAATGTAAATGACCGGCTTCGCCTTGGCCGTTATTAGCAACAGCCTGCTCTAAGGCTTTCCAAGCCAGGGTTGCACATTTAATCCGAGCTGGAAATTTAGCTACGCCGCTTAACATTGCTGCATCGCCTAATTTTTCATCTTCGGCCACTTCATTTCCTTGAACAAGTTGAGAGAAATCCTCTGCTAAGGCCGTTGCTTCGGCGATTGTTTTTCCTAAGACCGCATCAGTCATCATACTAGCACTTGCGGTACTGATGGAACAGCCACTTCCTTGAAAGGCGATATCTTTAATCACACCGTCTTCAATGGCCACATCCAGTTCAATCACATCTCCACAAGTAGGATTATTCAGTTCAATTGTTTGGCTAGACGCATCTAGCGTTCCGTGGTGATGTGGGTGGCTAGAATGGTCCAAAATGACTTGGCGATATAAGTTATCTAATTTAGAAAGTGCCATGCTGGAAAAACTCCTTTGTCGCTTTAATCGCTTCAACTAAGCGATCTGCGTCTTCTTTGGTATTGTATAAATAAAAACTTGCCCGTGCAGTTGCTGGCACGCTCAGATAGTTTAATAGCGGTTGCGCGCAATGGTGACCCGCTCTGACAGCGACCCCTTCCATATCTAACGCCGTAGCCACATCATGTGGATGTAAACCTTCAATATTAAAAGCAATCACACCTGTGTGGTCTTTTGGATTCTGTGGACCATAAATCGTCAAGCCCTCGATAGCTTGCAACTTCGGCAAAACATAGTGAACAAGGGCTGCTTCATGTTGATGAATGGCCTCTAAACCAATTTCTGTTAAATAATCAATGGCGGCACCTAAGGCAATTGCCCCGGCAATATTAGGTGTGCCAGCTTCAAATTTCCAAGGAAGCTCTTTCCAAGTACTTTCTTGAAGATGAACAAAGTCAATCATTTCGCCACCAAATTCCACAGGTTCCATTTGTTCCAATAAATGACGTTTGCCATAAAGGACACCAATTCCAGTTGGTCCACACATTTTGTGACCACTAAATGCATAAAAATCAGCATCGATGGCTTGAACGTCCACAGGCATATGAGGAACTGCTTGCGCGCCGTCTACCACCATCACAGCGCCATTTTGATGAGCTAATTGTGTTAATTCTTCGATTGGATTAATGACCCCTAACACATTTGAAACGTGAGCAATCGAAACAATTTTCGTTTTTTCTGTAATTTGTTGACGTGCACTTGCCATGTCTAAAAAGCCGTCTTCAGTGACGTCTATATACTTCAAAATGGCCCCTGTACGTTGAGCTAATTGTTGCCAGGGAATAATGTTTGAATGATGTTCCATGTAAGATATGACGATTTCATCCCCGGCTGTAACTGCCAAGTCACCATAACTTTTGGCAATCCAATTCAAACTGGTTGTTGTTCCTCGTGTAAATAAAACTTCCGCTGTTTCTTTGGCATGGATAAATTGGCGAACCTTTTCGCGGGAGGCTTCATAGTCCTTCGTTGCTCGTTCGGCTAACGTGTGCACCCCACGATGAACATTGGCATTATCGGTTTCATAATAATGTCGTAAAACATCTAACACTGCCGTTGGTTTTTGGGTTGTTGCAGCATTGTCTAAATAAACTAGCGGTTCATCATTAACTTCTTGAAATAAAATAGGAAACGATTGACGAATGGTTGCTGCATCCATCATGCGTTTAACTTCCCTTCAATTACTTCTACAAATTCATTTTGTACTTCTTTAACTGGAATTGCTGTAATGACAGAACCTAGGAAGCCACGAATCACCAAACGTTCCGCTTCTTCTTTACGCAAGCCGCGGCTCATTAAATAATACATTTCTTCTGGATCTACTCGACCAACGCTGGCTGCGTGTCCGGCAGTCACTTCATTTTCATCAATTAAAAGAATTGGATTGGCATCACCACGAGCTTTATCAGACAGCATTAAAACACGACTTTCTTGCTGTGCGTCGGCTCCTTTTGCGCCTTTTAAAATGTGGCCAATTCCGTTAAACGTTAAAGTACCACGTTCACGAATAACTCCATGTTGTAAAATATGACCAATCGAATGTGGCGCTTTGTTTGTCACTCGTGTGTCGATGCCTTGTGTTTGTTTACCTGCACTAATTGCAACGACTTTAACTTCTGAATGAGCGCCTTCGCCAACTAAATCAGAATCAAAATCAGCCACAACATCGCCATCATTCATGACGCCTAGAGCCCAATCAACAGAGGCATCCCGCATAATATAGCCACGACGATTCATATAAGTCGTTACAGTTTGCCCTAATTGATCCACAGCTGAGTATTTAACTTTTGCGCCATCTTTCGCAATCACTTCCACAACAATATTTCCAGAAGCTTTCTCTGCGTGATTACCGGTTGATTGAAAACGTTCTAAATAACTGAATTCACTATGATTATCTGCAACGATTAAAACATGTTTAAAGAAAGGTTGGTTGCTATCTGAATCCTGAATAAACAAAGATTCAATGGGCTCTTCAATCACTACGTTTTTAGGAACGTATAAGAAAACGCCACTATTCATGAAAGCTGCATGAGCTGCTGTCAGCTTATCTTCTTCTGGTAATACGGCTTTAGTCATATAGTATTCTTTAACCAATTCTGGGTGCTCTTGTAAAGCAGTAAAAATGTCTGTAAAAATTACCCCTTGTTCCGCTAATGAGGCTGGCAATTGCTCAAAAGCATGAAAAGATCCTTGTTGAACAATTAAAGGATTGTCTTTCATTTGATCAAAACTTGCGACATTTCCTTCAGAAGGCACATAACTTTCCATGTGAACATTTAATAAAGGCCAACGATGAAATTTCACACGATCAATATGTGGTAACTCACTTTCGTCAGCGTTTCTTAAAGCCGTTGTTCGCAATTCAGTCATCCAAGCTGGTTCTTCATGTTCTAGTGAAAAAGCGGTGACTTCGTCAAGATAATCCATTAGATTTACTTTTTTCATTTATCTTGTCCTCCTTACGCTTCTTCTTTGTAATCAATACCTAATTCTTGGCTGATACCAGCATAGCCCTCTGTTTCTAAACGTTTTGCCAAATCAGCCCCACCGGTTTTCACAACGCGGCCTTCCATCATGATATGAACAACATCTGGCGTGATATAGTTCAATAAGCGTTGATAATGGGTAATAATTAACGCACCAAAGTTCTCGCCGCGCATTTCATTAACCCCTTTAGAAACTACTTTTAACGCATCGATATCTAAGCCTGAATCAATTTCATCTAAAATGGCAAACGTAGGCTCTAACATCAATAATTGTAAAATTTCATTTCGTTTTTTCTCGCCGCCAGAAAAACCTTCGTTTAAGTAACGCTCAGCCATTTCTTCAGGCATATTTAATAATTCCATTTTGCTATCTAATTTTTTTAAGAACTGCATGACTGACATTTTGTTGTCTTCGTCACGTTTTGCATTGATTGCTGCACGCATGAATTCAGCATTTGTAATTCCTGGAATTTCGCTTGGGTATTGCATTGCTAAGAATAAACCTAAGCGAGCGCGTTCGTCTACTTCTAAATCTAAAACGTTGACGCCGTCAAATAGAATTTCTCCTTCTGTGACTTCATAGTTAGGATTTCCCATAATTGCTGCTGATAAAGTAGATTTACCAGTTCCATTAGGTCCCATAATTGCATGGATTTCTCCAGTATTAATTGTTAAATCGACCCCTTTTAGAATCTTTTTATCTTCAATTGATACGTGTAAATTTTTGATTTCTAACACAGACATGTACAATTCCCTCCAACTTGTTTTAATCGTTTTTCCGTTCTCACTCATTTTAGCCTAATTGAGAATGAATCGCAAATTACAATTGCTAAAAATAACAACTCTTATCATCAAATTTTAGGATTCAATTTGTGAAGGAAAATTTTAAAAGGCTGATATTTCAAAGTTTCTCTATATTTTTAAGTGATCGTCCCTACACAAAGAAAAAAATTCTGGTAGAATAAAAAAATTTATTAAAGAAAGCGTTTTCTTAAATAATTACTTTAGAATGACTTTCGCAAAGAGAGCGTTGAGATACGCCTTCCTCATCTATACAAAAAAATCCAGAGCATTTGCTTCTCTGGATTCAATAATTTTTATTAGTGATTGGTTTTATACTTCTAAAAGTTCTTGTTCTTTTTCAGCAGTAATCGCATCGATATTTTTGATGCTATCATCTGTTAATTTTTGAACATCTTTTTCAAATGAACGTAATTCATCTTCGGTGATGTCGCCATTTTTTTGAGCTTTTTTCAACTCATCCATTGCATCACGACGAACGTTACGGACAGCAACTTTTGAGTTTTCCGCTTCTTTTTTCACGTCTTTGGCTAATTCTTTCCGACGTTCTTCCGTTAATTGTGGAATCACTAAACGGATGACATTTCCATCATTGGTTGGACTAATGCCGATATCACTCATTTGAATAGCTTTTTCAATGTCAGCGATAGAATTTTTGTCAAACGGTGTAATCATTAATACACGTGCTTCTGGGATATTGATACTTGCTAATTGGTTAACTGGTGTTGGTGCACCATAATATTCTACTTGAATACGGTCTAATAGACTTGCGTTCGCACGACCAGCACGAATTTGACCTAATTCACGGCGTAAGCTTTCTTCCGCTTTTGTCATTTTTTCTTTGGCTGTTGCTAAAACTTCTTTAGACATTCTTTATTTCCCCCTTACAGTTGTTCCGATATTTTCACCAAGGATGGCACGACGGATATTTCCTGCTTCATTTAGGTTAAAGACAACTAAAGGAATATCGTTATCCATACTTAATGAGCTTGCTGTTGAATCCATTACTTGCAGCCCTTTAGAAATAACATCTAAATGTGTTAGTTCTTCAAATTTTGTCGCTGTTTCATCCACACGTGGATCCGCAGAATAAACACCATCAACATTGTTCTTCGCCATTAAGATGACATCCGCATCTACTTCTGCAGCTCGTAACGCAGCCGTTGTATCTGTCGAGAAGTAAGGATTTCCTGTTCCTCCGGCAAAAATAACAACGCGGCCTTTTTCTAAATGACGTTCTGCACGACGACGAATGTATGGTTCTGCAATTTGACGCATTTCAATTGATGTTTGAACACGTGTAGGCACACCAAGATTTTCTAATGTATCTTGCAATGCTAAGGCATTCATCACAGTAGCTAACATGCCCATATAATCAGCTTGTGCACGTTCCATGCCCATTTGAGCACCAATTTGTCCACGCCAGATGTTTCCGCCGCCAACCACGATGGCCATTTCGATACCTAATTCATGGACCTCTTTAATTTCTTGGACGATTTCTTTAATGACTGGTGGTTTAATGCCAAAACCGTCTTCTCCGGCTAGCGCTTCTCCACTTAACTTTAATACGACACGTTGATACTTAGGTTTAACCATCATAATTCCCTCCAAGATTCTCTAAAAATCATTCAATTCCTCATTTAGATGACTTTTCACCAAAATGATTTTTTAGACCAAGCAGTGCGATCCACTGGTTTTGCCTAAAAAAAGGGAGCGCATATCAAAGTTATGCGTTCCCAAATGGCTGAAAGACTGCCTTGAATCAAGCAGTAATCAATTTATGCAGCTTCCTTTGGGGATCGCTGTCTGTTTAGATACTTATGATTCACGGCTTTTCAACCGAGCGTTTGATGCTCTTAGTTTTTCATTTGGCTCATTACTTCATCCGCAAAGTTATCTTCACGTTTTTCGATACCTTCGCCAACTTCAAAACGTACGAATGATTTCACTTCGCCGCCTTTAGAAGCAACAAATTTTTCGACAGTCATATCTGGATCTTTAACAAATGGTTGGTCAACCAAAGCGATTTCTGCTTTGAATTTTTGTAGACGACCAACAACCATTTTTTCAACGATATTTGCTGGTTTACCTTCGTTTAATGCTTGTTCAGTTAACACAGCTTTTTCGTGTTCTAATTCTTCTTGAGGAATTTGAGATTCGTTGACATAGCGAGGGTTGATTGCCGCGATGTGCATAGCAACATCTTTCGCTACTTCTTCGTCAGTTGTGCCATCGATAACTGTTAATACAGCAATACGGCCACCCATGTGTAAGTAAGCGCCAAATGCAGCATTGTCAGCTTTTTCGACAACTTCAAAACGACGGAAGCTGATTTTTTCACCAATAACAGTTGTTGCTTCGATTAAATCAGATTCGATTGTGCCTTTTTCAGTTTTAATAGCCATTGCTTCTTCCATCGTAGCTGGTTTGTTTTCAGCAACTTTAGTCGCAATATCTTTAACTAAATCTTGGAACATTTCGTTTTTAGAAACGAAGTCAGTTTCTGAGTTTACTTCAACGATTGCTGCAACGTTACCTACAGTTGCTACGTTTGCTAAACCTTCAGCCGCAATGCGGTCATTTTTCTTCGCTGCTTTAGCCATACCATTTTCACGTAAAAAGTCTACGGCTTTTTCCATGTCGCCTTCTACTTTTACTAATGCTTTTTTAGCGTCCATCATTCCAACGCCAGTCATATCGCGTAATTCTTTTACCATTTTAGCTGTAACGTCTGCCATTATTTGTGTCCTCCTCGGATATTATCAATTCTTTTTAAAAAAGCTATCTCAAAGGAGAATCAGGCTTTTTGTCGCCTAGCCTTTGAGACAGCTCCGTAATCATTATTATTCAGCTGATTCGTTATTTCCTTCAACAACATCAACGATTTCTTCGATTGAAGTTGCTTCTGGTGTTTCTTCAACGAATAACTCTTCAGTTGCTTGGTCTTCCCCTTGGTTACCTTCGATGAAAGCGTCAGCCATTTTAGCAGTGATTAATTTCACGGCGCGGATTGCATCATCATTTGAAGGGATTACAACATCGATCTCATCAGGATCACAGTTTGTATCAACCATTGCAACGATTGGAATGTTTAATTTGTGTGCTTCTTGAACAGCAATGCGTTCTTTACGTGGGTCAACGATGTACATTACATCTGGAATTCTTGGCATATCAGCGATACCACCTAAGAATTTTTCTAAACGTTCACGTTCTTTGTTTAAGCCAGCAACTTCTTTCTTAGGTAAAACTTCGAAAGTGCCGTCTTCTTCCATTGCATTGATTTTTTTCAAGCGAGCAATACGTTTTTGGATTGTATCCCAGTTAGTTAACGTACCACCTAACCAACGATGGTTTACATAGTATTGACCAGCGCGGATTGCTTCATCTTTGATTGCTTCTTGTGCTTGTTTTTTAGTTCCTACGAATAAAGCAACGCCGCCTTCTTCTGCAACGTTTTTCATGTAATCGTAAGCTGCATCTACTAATTTCACTGTTTTTTGTAAGTCAATGATGTAGATACCGTTTCTTTCTGTGAAGATATATTTCTTCATTTTTGGGTTCCAGCGACGAGTTTGGTGACCAAAGTGTACGCCGGCTTCTAGTAATTGTTTCATAGAAATTACTGCCATGTTGTGTTTCCTCCAGTTTGGTTTTTATTTTCCTCTTCTTTTCGTCAACTCCTTGAAGAACTACCGTAGTAGCACCACTTCGCAGATGGAAAAGAATGTGGATTTCGTGTGTGAAAATCACACCTTTAACAGTATAAGATATTTTCAGAAAAATAGCAAGCCTTAAAACTAGAAATGTCGCTCCTACTGCGCTTGCCAAACAAGATGACATTCTTCGTTTCCCGTTTCATCGATGGTTCGCTTTTGTTGGACAAAGCCTTGTTTTTGATAAAAGGCGTAAGCTGCTTGATTTTCCCTGTAAACAGCCAAAGATAAGATGTCCTGTTCTTCTTTTGCTACTTGCAGTAATTTCTGACCGATGCCCTTCCCTTGAAACGCTTTTTTTATAAAAATTCCTGCGATATAGTTATCCATTAAGCCTAAAAACCCAATTATCTGACCCTCTTCTTCCGCTAAGATCAGTGTTGCTTTTGGCAACGCAGCGCGGACAAATGCCTTATTTTCTTGCCAATAAGTTGGTGCGACAAATGGATGAGCTTCTAGATTCGTTTGCAGCCAAATAGCCATAATGGTTTCTAATTCTTTTTCTGTTAACTGGGTTGTCTTTTTGATAGTCAGCATTTTTTGACACTCGTTTCTGTTATTGATTATTTTCAAAATAAAACATTAACACGCCTGCTGCGATAGCGACATTCAATGATTCCGCTTGACCTTTCATTGGAATATAAAGATTTTTCGTGGTTTCTGCTAACAATTCTGGCGAAACCCCGCTACCTTCATTGCCTAAAATCAACGCATAATTTTCCACTGCCTCTTGTTCATAATAAGCAATCGCAGCTTCATTTAGTTCTGTACCGAAAACTGGTAGACCTTGCTTCTTGAATGCCTGAACCACTTCAGTCAACTCTCGTTGAAGAACTGGTAAATGATAGTGGCTTCCCTGCATTGAGCGCAACACTTTTGTATTGTAAATATCTGCTGTGCCCTTACCTAAAATCACGCCTGCTAAACCTGCTGCATCAGCTGTGCGAATCATCGTACCAACATTACCAGGGTCTTGGATATTATCTAAAAGTAACCAACCACCTTTAAAAGAAAGCGACTGCTCTTGTTGCGTTTCCAAGGTGACAATTGCCAAAATTCCTTGTGAAGTTGGTAACTCCGACAAACTATTTAAAACCTCATCACTAACAAAAATTAATTTTTCTGTTTCTTGTTCAGCTAACCAAGTTCCCCATTCTTGTTGACCTCTTTGGTTAAACAAAATCCACTGGACATCGGCATTGGCCTTCACAGCTTCTTCAACTAAATGAAATCCTTCTATTATATATTGGTTCAGTTCTTCTCGGTACTTCTTTTTGTGTAATTTTTTCCATTCTTTTAATTGGTTATTTTTCGTTGATGTAATTTCTTTCATAAGTCACCTCGCCTTTGTATTATAGCATGCTTCTAGCTTGCTTGGATACTTGCTAGAACCAAGAAAAATCGCTATCATAAAGAAAAAAGCAAAGGAAGTGTCTCTCATGGAAAAACTAAGAATGAATGTACAAGGGCGTGTCCAAGGTGTTGGCTTCCGCTACATGACCAAAATGGTGGCAGATCAATTAGGTGTCACTGGTTCAGTGAGGAACGAAGACGACGGGTCCGTTTCAATTACAGCAATTGCACCCGAAGACATAATGGAAACATTTATCAAAAAAATCAAAGATTCCCCCAGTCCAGCGGGACGTGTAACGTATGTTGATATTCAAGAAGACCCTTTGTTAGAAGAAACGGAACAATTTAAAGTGATTCAATAAACTTACTTTCTAACGATTGATTTCTTTGGGAAGAAGCCTTGAACAGCAAGTAGTTCCTGATTTTTATTGATTTTTGTAAGAGCTTCTTTTCGATTTTGATTGAAAAAGAGCGCTGTTTCAAGTATAGTTAACCATGTAAAAATTTTTTAGAAAAGGACCGAATTACATGCGTAAATTAAACCGATGGCTTTACGGCTCTGGCTTACTATTTTTAGTAATGTTTTTATCAGGCTGTGTGAAAACAGGAGCAGATGGACAACCAACTGGTGAAGGTTTTGTCTATAACTTCCTTGTTTTACCGATGAGTAATGCAATTACTTATCTTGTCGATAACTTTAATTGGAACTATGGTTGGGCGATTATTTTTATCACCATTATTGTACGGATCATTATTTTACCGTTAGGCTTACATCAATCGAAAAAAAGCTTTATCCAAACGGAAAAAATGCAAGCAATCAAACCCCAAGTGGATGTTGCACAAGCAAAAATGAAACAAGCAAGTACGCGCGAAGAACAAATGGCCGCACAAGCAGAACTACAAAAGATTTATAAAGAAAACAATGTGAGTATGGTTGGCGGAATTGGTTGTTTGCCTTTATTAATTCAAATGCCTATTTTCTCATCTCTGTTCTTTGCTGCTCGTTATACAAAAGGTATTGCCACAGCAAGCTTCTTAGGAATGAATTTAGGGCAACCAAATATGATTTTAGTGGCATTAGCTGGTTTAGCCTATTTAGCTCAAGGTTATATTTCAATGATTGGTATTCCTGAAGAACAAAAGAAAACAATGAAATCAATGCTGATTGTTTCACCATTAATGATTGTTTTCATGTCCTTTAGCTCACCTGCAGGCGTAGCGCTTTACTGGGTAGTTGGTGGTATTTTCACATGTATTCAATCTGCCATCACAAATATCCTCTTACGTCCAAGAATTAAAAAACAAGTACAAGAAGAATTGAAAAATAACCCACCAAAACAAGTGGTTACTCCTATCAAGGATGTGACACCAAAAGAAACAAACAAAGTAACGCAAAAAGCGAACCAACCAAAAGCAAACGGCAATAAAGGTCGCAATGCTGGAAAACAAAAACGTAAATAAAAAAAGGATCGCCTCTAAACGGCGATCCTTTTTTTACTTCAATTCTTTCCCAGTCATCTCTTCAATAGTTCGAATAGACTTTGGACCAAAGCCATGCAACGAAAGTAACGCTTTTCGGCCTCGTGCGTAGAGTTCATCCACACTGTCGATTTTTTCATTCGTTAGCGCACGAACAGCTGGCTTTGATAATTGTGTTAAAATTTGTTCAAATGTTGTTTCTAGCATGCTGTCGGTTCCTCCTTAGCGGTCGAAAAACAGCGCTTTTTATTTTACAATTAATAAGTCTAAGCTAGCAATTGATAACGCCATTTTAGCAATTTGCATTAATTGTTTTAATCGGTTTTGTTTGACTTTTTCATCCTCAACCATAACCATCGTTTCATTGAAGTACGCATCAATTAACGGACGTAGATTTACTAGTGCTTCATAGTTTTCTGCAATCGTGCGTGTCGCAAATGCTTCAGATAAATCGTTAACTGCTTGATACAGTTCTTTTTCTGCCTTATTTTCAAACAGACTTGGATCAATCCCTTCTTCAGTATCACCTAAAAGTTCTTGACCTTTTTTCGCTAAATTAATAACACGCGTTAAGGCTTCCATTGATGGTTTAAAATCTTGATCTTCAAAACGGCTTTTTAAAATATTCGCTGAAGCAAATAATTTCGATAAATCGGCTTGCTCAGCAGACACCACTGCATCGATAATGTCATGGCGAACATTTTTCGTCATTAATAATTGACGTAAGCGAGCTTTCACAAATTCAACGACTTCTGCTTGTCCTTCGTTTAGTAAAACGCCATATTTCTCAACATCTTGATTCACTGCTTCATCAACTTCTGTTTGTAATTGGACTAATGGGAAGGTCCAGCCTTTATCTTCAATAATTCGGATAACGCCATAGGTTTGACGACGAAGTGCATAAGGATCGTTAGAACCTGTTGGAATCATACCAACTGAGAAGAATGAAAAGACGCTGTCAAGCTTATCGGCTAAGGCCAAAACAGCCCCGATTGCTGTTTCTGGCAATTCACCTTCACTGGAAGTTGGTAGATAATGTTCTCGAATCGCCGTTGCTACGGCTGGTTTTTCGCCTTGTAATAAGGCATATTTTTCTCCCATAATTCCTTGTAATTCTGGGAATTCACCAACCATATTTGTTACTAAGTCAAATTTATAAATTTCAGAGGCACGTTTTAAATCTTCCAATTCCTCCTCAGATAAGCCAACTTTTCTACCAATGATTTGTGCAATTAAAGCAACCCGTTGCATTTTTTCATAAATTGAACCAATCTTTTCATGGAAAGTCACATTTTTTAGTTTTTCAACACATGCTTCAATCGTTAATTTTTTATCTTCATTGTAAAAGAATTCTGCATCTTCTAAACGAGCAATTAACACTTTTTCATTTCCTTTAATCACGTTTTCAAGGTGAACATTATCCCCATTGCGAACAGCGATAAAATGCGGCATTAATAAGCCTTGGTCGTTACGAACTTCAAAGTAACGTTGGTGTTCTTTCATAGAAGTCACTAATACTTCATCTGGAACAGATAAATATTTTTCATCAAAACTGCCTACAAATGCAGTTGGATATTCCACTAAATTCGTAACTTCTTCCAATAACTCTTCATCTAAAGCTAACTGCCAATTTTTTTCTGCAGCGAGTGCGTTCGCTTGATCAACAATCATTTGTTTCCGTTCATTCGGTTGAACCACTACAAATTGTTCTTTTAATTTTGTTTCATATTCATTAGCATGTTGGAACGTCACATCGTCTCCCAAGAAACGGTGGCCACGAGAAGTTTGCCCTGTCGTCACGTCTAACACTTTGAAAGGAATTACTTCATCATCAAGTAGTGCCACAATCCAATGAATTGGACGAATATATTCGAAATCATAGTTTGCCCAGTGCATTGTTACCGGGAAAGTTAGACTTGTAATCACGTCATTTAATTTTGTTAATACTTCTTTGGCACTTTGGCCTTTGGTAAACTTCGTCACATAGACATATTCGACACCATTTAATTCTTTGAAAACAATGTCCTCAGTTGTAACTCCTTGGCCGCGTACAAAACCTTGTGCAGCTTTTGACCAATTTCCTTCAGCATCTAAAGCAATTTTTTTCGCTGGACCTTTTACTTCTTCTTCAACATCCGCTTGTTTTTCAGGAATCGCAGTTACTTTCACGGCTAAACGACGAGGTGTGGCAAAGGATTGCACTGTTTCATAGTCTAAATGATGTTCATCTAAAAATTTGATTACTTTTTCTTCAAGTTGGATACGGCTTGGTGTGACAACATGTGCGGGCATTTCTTCTAAGCCAATTTCTAATAATAAATCTTTTGCCATGTTATTCTGCCTCCTTGGATACACTTTGATCTTTATTTAATAATGGGAACCCTAATTTTTCACGTTCAGCCACAAAAATTTTCGCTACGGAACGAGCCATATTCCGAATGCGGGCTAAATATCCTGCACGTTCCGTTACAGAGACAGCGCCGCGAGCATCTAATAAATTGAATGTATGGCTACATTTTAAAATATAATCATAGGCTGGATGAACTAAGCTTTCTTCAATACAGCGTTTAGCTTCTTTTTCAAATTTGTCAAAGTTTTCTAAAAGCATTTCTTGGTTACTAATTTCAAAGGAATATTTTGAATGTTCATATTCAGGTTGCACAAAAATTTCACCATATTTAACGCCTTGTGTCCATTCTAAATCATAGACACTTTCGACTTCTTGGATATATGATGCCAAGCGTTCTAACCCGTAAGTAATTTCAGAAGTGACAGGATGACATTGTAAGCCGCCAACTTGTTGGAAATACGTAAATTGGGTAATTTCCATGCCATCTAACCAAACTTCCCAACCTAAACCAGCACAACCCATTGAGGGATTTTCCCAGTTATCTTCTACAAAACGAATGTCATGTTCTAATGGATCAATTCCTAATAATTTCAAACTTTCTAGATAAAGTTCTTGGATATTTTCAGGAGAAGGCTTCATTACAACTTGGAATTGATGATGTTGGTATAGACGGTTCGGATTTTCACCATAGCGTCCATCAGCTGGACGACGAGAAGGTTCTACGTAGGCAGCATTCCATGGTTCAGGTCCAATGGCACGTAAAAACGTGTAAGGACTCATGGTACCGGCTCCCTTTTCTGTATCATAGGCTTGCATTAACATACAGCCATTAGATGACCAAAATTTTTGCAAGGTTAAAATCATTTCTTGTACGGTTAACTTGTTTTTCATTGTTTTCCTCCTTGGAATATTTTTTATAGACATAGGGATTGGCTTTGCTTCGGGAATGTAAATTTAAAAAGGGCTACAGAGAAACAATTTTGTAGAATGGAATAATTTTTATGCTGTTATAACGTTCCACATCTGCTCTGACACTTTTGCGCCAATTGAGCTTTTTTGAATAAACGTTACTATTTTTTCTTTTGGTGTTAACTGTTTGCTTTTTTTATTCGGTTACAACGTTCCCTTTGGTCACCTTGTACTGTTCATCATCTACTCTGTCGCATTTGCGCCAATTGAGCTTTTTTGAATAAACGTTACTATTTTTTCTTTTGGTGTTAACTGTTTGCTTTTTTTATTCGGTTACAACGTTCCCTTTGGTCACCTTGTACTGTTCATCATCTACTCTGTCGCATTTGCGCCAATTGAGCTTTTTTGAATAAACGTTACTATTTTTTCTTTTGGTGTTAACTGTTTGCTTTTTTTATTCGGTTACAACGTTCCCTTTGGTCACCTTGTACTGTTCATCATCTACTCTGTCGCATTTGCGCCAATCGTAGTGATTCACAGCAAAAAGTCCCCATGCCTATTAATAGACATAGGGACGAATAATTATCGCGGTTCCACCCTACTTCCGATGTGTTCATCGGCAGCTTCGTTTGTCGTACTCCAAAGTGCCTTTCAAAAGTTCCGTGTTTCTGGCTCCCACTCTCCCAGATTCGCTTAACAGAGGGTTCTTTTTACTTCTCTTTTTCTTCGTACGTATTTAACTTCTCTATCATAATACGGTGTCTGAGGGAAGTTGTCAAATTTTTTTTAGAAAAACGTCTGCTTGTTTATGTTTCTTTTTCTTCCTTCTTTCGTGGTGGAATTTTTAACGTATTTTCCCACGTTTTCATTTGATCAATAAATTTTTTGCTTTTTAAGTGCAACCCGACATATTCATCGTATAACATATCAATCGTTTCTCGAATACTTTTCTTAGTTTCTTCTTTTACTTGAATGTTTTGGACTTTTTCATAGGAGACTTGCGAAAATAAGCGAATAAAATGAATTGCTCTAGGATCTGCATGGTAGCGCTGTTCATCTAAATGCCAATGTTTTTCACAAAGCACACCGCTATATTTTGAGGAATAATCAAATTTCCCTTGTGTTTCGCCACAAGCCACACAATGATGCCATTCTGGTCGTACACCAAACCGTTCTAACAATTGAATTTCAAAAATATTTGTAATGATTTCCGGATCTTTTTGCTCATTTAAAGCGGATAATGCCATGTGGGTAAATTGAAATAAATTAGGGTCATAGTGCTGATCTTCAATTGCTGCATCGACTAAGTTTAAAATATATGTTCCATATGCGTTAATAAATATGTCTTGTTGAATGTTTCGAAAAGGTTGAACTTCTTTGCTGCTATTGAGAAAAGATAAGCCTTCTTCTCTAAAATTTCCGATGTAGACGGCTTCTGTAAATGGCAGAATCGCTGGCAAAAGAGGATTATTTTTTCGATGCGCGCCTTTCACAAAAAACATCAATTTCCCATAGGATTCTGTAAAAATTTTGACGAGTTTATCCTTCTCTTTAAAATCCTTCGTAAATAAAATAATGCCTTTGGTCTCCCCTAATGCCATTCAATTCACTTCCATTTCTTATGTAAATTAGTGTAGTGTTTGGAAAGTTCGTTTATACACTCGCTTCCCAAACACTACTTTCTTAATATTCTTCTTTGCGATAACCAAAATCTTGTAAATAGATTTTTTTGTCACGCCAGTCTTTTTGGACTTTTACCCAAAGCTCCAAATACACTTTGTCATCTAATAAATATTCAATATCTTGACGCGCCTTGGTACCAATTTGTTTCAGCATTTTTCCGCCTTTGCCAATAATGATACCTTTTTGACTGTCCCGTTCCACAATAATGGTTGCTTGGACATGGACTTTATCGTTTTCATCCCGTTTCATTGAGTCCACAACGACAGCGACAGAATGAGGAATCTCATCTCTTGTTAAAAGTAACACTTTTTCACGAATTAATTCGGAAACGATAAAATATTCTGGATGATCCGTAATTTGGTCATCAGGGAAATATTGTGGTCCTTCTGGCATTTGCTCAACGAGAACATCCATCAAATGCTCAAAATTATTTCCTTCAGTGGCAGAAATGGGAATAATTTCTTTAAAGTCCATTTGTTTCGAATAGTCTTCAATAATACTCAATAAATCATCTGGATGGACTTTGTCAATTTTATTAATAATCAAGTAGACTGGACTATTATTATTTTTCAATCGTTCAATAATAAAGTCGTCACCTTTCCCGCGTTTTTGATCAGCACTTACCATAAATAAAGTAGCATCTACTTCACGCATCGCATTGTAGGCACTTTCCACCATGAAATCGCCTAAGCGGTGTTTAGGTTTGTGAATCCCTGGAGTATCGATAAAAACAATTTGTGCTTCAGGAATTGTATAAATTCCTTGAATCTTATTACGAGTTGTTTGTGCTTTGTCACTCATAATTGCAATTTTTTGGCCGACAATTCGATTTAACAATGTTGATTTTCCAACATTTGGTCTGCCGACAATGGCTACGAAACCAGATTTATGTTCAGTTGTCATTGTATTTCTCCTCTTATTTCCACATTTGAATGATTTGTAAAATTTTTGGTACAAATAGAATTAGTCCTACTAGCACTGCGAAACCGGCTGTTAATAAAACAGCTCCTGCGGCCATGTCTTTTACTTTTTTTCCGATTGGATGAAAGTGAAAATCCGTAAACATATCTACGACATTTTCAAAAATTGTGTTGATAATTTCTGCCAACCAGACAAGAAAAACGGCCAATAACAACCACAGCCATTCAGCAAGTGTTAAGGAAAACAAGAAACCAAACACAATGGCCGTGACGCCAAACGCCACATGTTTGCGCATATTACGTTCTTCTCGAAAAACTGTTTTGATTCCTTGCCAGGCAAATTCTAATGAATTAATAAAATGTTTATTTTTTCCTGTTTGCTCATCTTTTAAGGCCATACGCATCTAAAATCTCTTTCTGTAAACCAAACATTTCTTTTTCATCTTCAGGTTCCATATGATCGTACCCATTCAAATGTAAAAAGCCATGTACTGCCAAAAAGCCCATTTCTCGTTCCAATGTGTGCCCATATTCAACTGCTTGTTCTGCTGCTCGCTCTGTTGAAATAATTAAATCACCTAGATTCCGTGGTAGCTCTGCCAACTCTTCATCATCAAAAATAATTGGCAATTCGTCTTCCCCTTCATCCTCTAAAGCAAAACTGATGACATCTGTAGGCATATCTTTGCCCCGATAGTCACGATTAATCACTTGGATACCTGCGTTATCTGTAAAAGTCACCGACATCTCCGTATCTTCGGCAATTTCTAGAAAACCCGCTGCAAATTGCAGCAAGTTTTCGATTTCTTTGATTTCTTCTGTTGGTACTTTCTCGGTTTCATCAATGAAAGTAATATCCATTAGTCATCTCTCTTTTCTTGTTCATCTTTCATTTCTTCTGCTTCAGCTTTCATTTTTGGATACTTAATCCGTGAATGGAAGGTACTGCATAATCCATTAATTAATGATTTTTCAATGATGCGAATCTCTTTCATCGTTAACCCACATTCATCTAATTGGCCATCTGAAATTCTATCTTGAATCACATTATGCACAAAGGCTTGAATTTTTTCGTTGGTCGGATGATCCATCGCCCGCACAGCAGCCTCACAAGTATCAGCAATACTCACAATCCCTGCTTCTCGTGTTTGTGGACGTGGCCCAGGATAACGGAAGTCGGATTCTTTAATTTCAGGATTGCGTTCTTTTGCTTTCACATAGAAAAATTTCATCAATGTTGTGCCATGATGTTGACGACAAATGTCAATCACCATTTGCGGCATATTGTACTCTTCTAAAATTTTGGCGCCATCAATTACGTGGCCAAAAATAATTTGTTTACTATCTTCTGGTAATAAAAAGTTATGTGGATTTTCTGCACCAGCAGGTAAGTTTTCCACAAAGAAATTGGCGTGTTTAATTTTGCCAATGTCATGGTAATAACAAGCAACTCGTGTTAATAGCGACCGCCCGCCAATCTCAGCAACAGCGTTAGCACTCAAACTAGCCACCATCATGCTATGATGATAGGTACCTGGCGCTTCTTCTAACAGTTGTTTTAACAACGGATGGTTCGGATTACTTAATTCATTCAAGACAATCATACTATCATCGGTCACTAATAATTCGATATATGGATGCAAGCCCATTGTTGCTAAAAATGAAAGTACCGTTCCTGCACTTGCACAAATTAAAGCTGTCCACGTTTTACCATCTGTTAAACTCATCCCTTGATAAATCATTAAGACAACCGCCATGAAAACAGGAAAGACCACTACCCACATTAAAGCTGGGAAAACTTGCTCACTCATCCGTTTCCGTTTAACAACTGTTGCTAGAAATCCTGAGAATAAGTACATAATCAGAATAACCGTCAACGAGTTTGTGCCGATAGAATTATAAAAGATAAATAACGCAAAAACGACTTGGAAAATGGCAGCGATTATCCCTGAACGACGATTTACAAAATGATTTAGAATCAGCGGCGCAAAGGCTGCCGGATAGAACAAGGGAATATACATCAACTGCTCTGTTTGGAAAATCTGGAAGAATTTCATTAAAATAACACTGATTAGCATAGCACCCGTGTAAAAGATAATAAACGAGCGTTGTCGCGAAGGCTCAGTCACTTGTTTTGTAAAGAAAATTAACACTTCAACTTGAAGTAAAATAGCTAATGCTAATGCCACCATCGGAAAAATAGAGGTATTTTGACTAGTCATTCCTAGTAACTCAAGTTTTTCGACCGCTTTTGCATCAATTTGAGTACCTTCACGAACAATAATTTCGCCTTGATAAATCATTGCGGGTTGAACAGCATTCATCGCTTTTTGGCGTAGCTCTTCTGTTCGTTTTTCATTGGCAATATCGTTTACCACAATCCCTTGGTTAACAATGTAACGAATGACTTGTTGCATGGTACTCGTAATATCTAAGTATTGAATTTTACCGTTAGCTTCTTGGCGAATTTTATCTAAATCAGATTCTCGAACGTGATTTTGCATTGCGTCGTCCACCAACATCAAACTTTCTGAACGAACCTTATCCAATTGCTCAGAGGTTAATGTAAAGATTGTTTGATAAAAAACATTAGGAAAACTTTGATAAAACGTAACTTCATCTTGCGGTAAAGATTCAAATAATGATTTTAAGCTAGCTACTCGTTCTTCCACGGTCGGCGCAGGAATCGTTTCTTCCTTTTTGGCCTTCGCTTGCTTGTTGCTGTACTCTTTGTCTACTTTTTCATTCGCAGAATCAATCAATTTAAATAATTTATCAATACGATTATGTTGGACAGATGCCGTATCTTCTTGATAAATATATTCGGGTGTGACAGCTTCTGCTGCCAATTTTTTTCTTTGTTCTGTTTCGTAGGTATTCTCGATATTTTTATTTGCACGAATGGTTTTCTCGGCCAGTTGACCTTCTTTAATTTCTACTCTTTTCTGATGGACGCTGCCAAACATAATCATAAATAAAAGAAGAGAAAAAACGGCTAATAAAATAGGTAAATAGGCTTTACCTAAACGATCCCCTAACTTTGTAAGTACTTTTTTCAAAAGGTACTTTCACTCCTTCCCTAACTGCTTAGGAATGCTTTTGTTGTTCTTTTTCATAGGCTTGAATAATTTGTGCTACAACCGGATGACGCACAACGTCACTGGCTTCAAAATTTACAAAGGCAATTTTTTCAATGTCTTTTAACGTACGCTCGGCATTAACTAAACCACTTGTTACACCACGTGGCAAGTCAATCTGACTAGTATCTCCATTAACAATCATTTTTGAACTAAACCCTAAACGAGTTAAAAACATCTTCATTTGGGCAACCGTGGTATTTTGTGCTTCATCTAGAATGACAAAAGCATCATCCAATGTACGACCACGCATATAAGCAAGCGGGGCAATTTCAATAACGCCGCGTTCCATTAAACGATTTGTATGATCCATACCAAAAATTTGATACAAGGCATCGTAAACTGGACGTAAATAAGGATCGACTTTTTCTTTTAAGTCACCTGGTAAAAAGCCCAAGCTTTCGCCAGCTTCCACCGCTGGACGAGTTAAAATAATTTTTTGTACTTCGCCTTTTTTTAAGGCTGCTACTGCCATCACCACGGCTAAAAAGGTTTTTCCTGTTCCCGCAGGTCCCACCCCGAAAATGACGTCATGAGTTTTAACTGCATCGATATATTTTTTTTGACCAACATTCTTAATTCGGATGGCCCGACCATGATGGTCCTTCATAATTTCTTCTTCATACATGGCAATAAACGCCTCTAAATTTCCAGCTTTGGCCATTTTTAAAGCAGAAACGACATCTGGCGTATGCACTTTGATGCCTCGTTGAATTAATGTTTGTAGCGCTCTTAACACGGAAGCGACTAACTCTACCTCTGATGATTCGCCAATTAACTGAATAACTTCGCCACGACTATTAATCGTTACGTGGGTATTCTCTTCTAAAAATTTGATATGTTTATCATGTGTTCCTAAAAGCATGTGTGCATCATCAGAATCAGTAAGTATTAATTCCAAAGATTTTGACTGATTATCTGTCAAAAAACGTCCATCTCCTTTATTATATAGTCCTTTACAATGATACCACATTCTTATCTGTTTAAAAAGAAGTCGTACCTGATTTGACTTTGAAAGTCAAAAAAGAGAAAACCGTAAAAAGCTACCGGTTTTCTCTTTGCATAAAAAAACTAGGACAGTATCTTGTCCTAGTTTCGATAACGCTCTTAGTTTTCTTGTAATAATTCTTTCACAATTGCGTTAACTTGGTTGCCATCGGCTTTGCCTTTGACTTTCGGCATCATAGCGCCCATCACTTTACCAAAATCTTTTGGTGAAGTGGCGCCAGTTTGCGTCATTACCTCTTGAACTAGTTGACGAATTTCTTCCTCTGTTAGTTGTTGAGGCATATATTTTTCAACAATTGCTATTTCAACTTTTACTTTTTCAACAAGATCGTCGCGTCCCGCCTTTTCAAACTCTGATAAAGAATCTTTTCTCTGTTTCATCTCACGAGACAATACAGTGAGTTCTTCTTCTCCGTTCAATTCACGGCCCGCTTTAATCTGATCATTTTGAATGGCAGTCTTTAACATACGAAGTACGGCTAAAGTTTCTTTGTCTTTAGCTTTCATCGCTGTTTTAATGTCGTCATTCAATGTGGTTAGCAATGACATACCACCAACTCCAATTCATTCAAAACTAGAATTTTTTACGTTTTCTAGCTGCTTCAGATTTTTTCTTACGCTTTACACTTGGTTTTTCGTAGAATTCACGTTTACGTGATTCTTGTAAAGTACCCGCTTTTGAAACGGAACGTTTGAAGCGACGAAGAGCATCATCAAGAGATTCGTTTTTACGAACGACTGTTTTTGACATGTTATTCCCTCCCTCCGAGCTTAAAAAGTAACCGTTTTTCTTATTTGTGGGAAAAACCCACAAATTAAAATACTGTCCTTGTTATATTATAGCTAAAGCATAAATAACCGTCAACCACTCTACTGATAAAATACGAAATTTTTGTTTGATTTTTCGTCTTATTCGCTATTTTTCGCAACAATCGGCACAACGACCAAGTATTTCAAAGCGATGTCCTTCAATTGAACAACCTTTTAACTGTTCTTCAAAAAAATTCATCGGACACATGTGAATTTCTTCCGTTTTGCCACAAACCGTACAAATAAAGTGATGATGATGTTCCACCTCTTGGCAACAACGGAAGCGAAACTTTTGCTCGCCATTTAATTCTGTTTTTTCCAGCAATTCCAAGCGCTCAAAGTCATGCAAGTTACGATAAACCGTATCATAACTGACTCCTTTAAAGGTTTCATTCATAAATTCATACACTTCACGTGCAGAAACATACCGATTTCGCTTAATCAAATAGCTCATCAGTAATTCTCGTTTTTTAGTATATTTTAATCCACTGGCTTTCATGGTTTCTAAGGCTTGTTCAATATTGGTTTTTACTGGTGCCATCGCCATTTCCTCCCTCACCAACCTAAATCAGAATCATTACGAAATAGATTCTGGACTTATGGTATAATAAAATTATTAAAAATGCAAGAAAGGACTTACCCTCTATGACTATTTCTGAAGAAAAAAAATGTGTGACGATTTTTGTCATCTCAGATTCTGCTGGCGAGACCGCTTCAAAATTGGCGGCTGCTTCAATGGCCCAGTACCCCACTGTTGATTTTACTTTGATTAGACGAACATTCGTTAAAGACGAAGATAAACTGGTGCAAGCGTTAGAAGATGCCAAAAAAGCAGAGGCCATGGTACTGCATACTATTATTAATGATCATCTCGTGGCGATTGCTAATCAATTTTTCAATGAGCATCAATTGTTCCATTTTGACATTTTGACACCACCAGTTGCGGAAATCGAACGATTAACAGGTGTCGCGCCCATGCGGGAACCAGGTGCCTTACATCATCTGAATGAAAATTATTTTAAACGAATTGAAGCAATGGAATTTGCTGTCAAATATGACGATGGCAAGGACCCACGAGGCTTTTTAGAAGCGGATGTGTTACTTCTTGGCGTTTCCCGAACTTCTAAAACACCGCTAAGTCTCTTTTTAGCCAACAAGAACTTAAAAGTTGCTAATTTGCCACTAATTCCTGAAGCACATTTACCGAAACAATTATTCGAAATGGACCCTAAAAAAATTGTTGGCTTAACCAATGATCCCAATGTTTTAAACGGGATTCGTAAAGAACGAATGCGCGCATATGGATTACCTGAAAATACTTCTTATTCAGATATTGAAAAAATTCGGCGAGAACTGGCTTTTGCTAATGATCTTTATCAAAAATTAGGTTGTATCGTTATTGATGTCGCTTCTCTTTCAATTGAAGAAACTGCCTCAATGATTCTTAATGCTTTGAACTTAGAAGATCATAGTTATTATTCCACGGAAACCTCCGAGGATTAAAAAAAAACGAGAAAAAATCACTAGTGATTTTTTCTCGTTTTTTTAAAAGACTTGAACGCCTTCTTGATCAATATTGAAAATTTGGATGCTCGCTTTGGTAGATAATTTCTCCAAGCTTTGAACAATTTCGTTGGTTCGTTCTTCTGGCGACAAGATTAGCACAGTTGGACCAGCACCGCTTAAGAAAGAACCATAAGCACCTCTTTGCTGAGTTAAACGACGAATTTCTTTTAAGTGAGGAACCAATGAACGACGATACGTTTCATGCCATTTATCTTGTTCCATCATTTTGCCTGCTAAAGGTAAATCCCCGTTTAAAATTGCGGCAATCATAACATTGGCAATTGAGCTGGCCGCGACTGCTTCTTTATAAGCCAATTTTTCGGGCAAAACAGCGCGACTTTTTTCGGTAAATAATGGTTCCTCTGGAATAAATGCAATGACATCACACATTGGAAAATGATGTTTGACATGGTAGACTTGGTTTTCTACATGGCTAGCCACCACGAAATCTCCTAAAATAGCTGGGGCAACATTATCCGGATGTCCTTCCATCTCTGTGGCCAAACGGACTTTTTCTTTAGGGGACAAATTTAAATGTGCTAGTCGGTTAGCTAATTCAATGCCTGCTACAATCACACTTGAGCTACTGCCTAGTCCTCTTGCAAGGGGAATATCAGAAACCATCCGAATAACTTTTGGTGTTAATTCTGGTGCAATTTTCAATGCCGTTTGAATTAATAAATTCTCTTCATTAGTAGGGATTTCTTCTCCCAAAGTATGTTGAATTTCCCAAAATTCACTTTCACCTAAAACGTTGATTGTTAAATAAGCGGATAATGCAATGCCACATGAATCAAAGCCAGGTCCTAAGTTGGCACTAGTGGCAGGTACTCTTATTTTCATAGTGTTGCGACTCCTTTTCGTAAGTGCAGACGCATTTCTTCCACGTCACTCATTTTTGAAATAGTTACTTCTGTCTCCATTGCTGTATCAGGATCTTTCAGTCCGTTACCAGTAAAGACTGCCACGACGGTTTCACCTGCTTTGATTTTACCGCTTTTAACATGTTGAATAACTCCAGCTAATGAAGCAGCCGAACCAGGTTCAATGAAAACCCCATCTTGAGCAGCAATTTTTCGGTAAGCCGTTAAAATTTCTTGATCTGTCACGGCATCAATGAAACCACCGGATTCATCCCGTGCCTGTTCTGCTAGTTGCCAACTAGCAGGATTTCCAATCCGGATCGCTGTTGCCACGGTTTCAGGTTGCTCAATCACTTGTCCTTTCACGATTGCTGCGGCACCTTCTGCTTCAAAACCATGCATTCTTGGTAAAGTTGTTCCTTGTTTTTCATGCCATTCTTTAAAACCTTTCCAGTAAGCGGAAATATTGCCGGCATTTCCAACTGGAATCGCTAAGACATCGGGCGCTTGACCTAATTGTTCACAAACTTCAAAAGCTGCTGTCTTTTGCCCTTCTAAGCGATAAGGATTCACTGAATTAACTAGCGCAACTGCCTCAGTTTTCGCAATCTCTCGCACCGCTTTTAATGCTTCATCAAAGTTACCTGGAATCGAAATAATGTCCGCCCCATACATAATAGCTTGCGCCAATTTTCCCAGTGCGATTTTTCCTTCTGGAATCACTACATACGCTTTAATGCCTGCTCTTGTGGCATACGCAGCAGCGGCGGCACTAGTATTTCCTGTAGAAGCACAAACAATCGCTTTGGCACCTTCTTCTACCGCTTTTGCTACAGCCATCACCATCCCGCGATCTTTGAATGAGCCAGTGGGATTTAAGCCTTCGTATTTTCCATATAATTGAATACCTAATTCTTTGGATAAATTAGGTAAAGGAATCAGTGGCGTATTTCCTTCGGCTAAAGAAATCATTGGTGTTTTTTCTGTTACGGGCAAATACGCTTGATACTGTTTTAACAAACCTTCATACATGTTTACTCATCTCCTATAACCTTCATTACATTTAATAACTGAAAGGCTTCCGTATTTTGAATAGCTGTCACAACTTGTTGCATTTGTGCTTTTGATATCTGGTGTGTAATGGCAACAATTCTTGCTCGCTGTCCATCTGATTTCTGTTGAACTAATTGATCAAAACTGACTTCTGCTTTAGTCATTAATTGCGTCAACTGCAAAAATTGTCCTGGTGTATCTGGAACATCTAATGAAAAATAGTACTGCCCAAATACATTTTCGGAACTCGTCAATTGGGTTTTATGTTGATACGAATTGAACATATGGCCAGTCGTTGCCAAGCGAATGTTTTTAGCAATCGTAATTAAATCACTGACCACACTGGTTGCTGTCGGTTTAGCTCCAGCTCCTGGACCGTAATACATTGATTCGCCCACGCCTGCACTTTTAATAAATACTGCATTGTACTCATTCCGAACAGATGCAATAGGGTGCTTTTGATTGACTAGCATAGGCGCCACTTCCACCGAGATACTATTCTCATTTTGTTCAGCAGAGCCAATCAATTTGATTTCATACCCCAGTTGTTTAGCCATAGCGACATCATCTAAAGACAATCCGCGAATTCCACGAATATCAACTTGTGGTAATGAAACATTCATCCCAAAAGCAAATTGACTTAAAATAACCATTTTATAGGCTGCATCGATTCCATCGACATCATTTGTCGGATCCGCTTCAGCAAATCCCAACGCTTGCGCTTCTGCTAAAGCTTCTTCATAACTTTTATCAGCAGAAACCATTTGCGTAAGCATATAATTCGTCGTACCGTTCACAATCCCTAAAACTTGTTGAATATTGTCTGCCGCTAAGCTATTAGCAATTGTTCTTAAAATTGGAATCCCGCCAGCAACACTTGCTTCGTAATATAAATCACAATGATGTTTTTGGGCTAACGCTACTAATTCACTCCCATGTTGCGCCAGTAAATCTTTATTGGCAGTCACAATATGTTTGCCTTTTTCTAAAGCTTTCATGATATAGGTTTTGGCTGGTTCAATGGTTCCCATTAATTCCACAACGATTTGAATCTCTTTATCTTCTAAAATATCATCAATTGAAGTTGTTAAAGACAGACCGTATTCTTCCGCTTGCGCTTGTTTCGTTTCAAGATTTCGGACAAATGCTTTTTCAATGACTACATTCATTCCTGTCACTTGTGAAATTTTCTCTTGATGTTCTTTCAAAAGAGTTAAAACGCCAGTGCCTACAGTCCCTAATCCTAGTAACCCGATTTTTAAGGTATCCTTCATTTTTACCTCCATCAACAGCGCTATTCTAGTTACGCTATTTTTTCCCTACTTTTTATCGATGTTCAATATGCTCAAAGGTCTGATTTAAAATATCTATTACATGATGATCATCTAATGTATAAAAAATCGTTTTTCCTTCGCGACGTGCCTTGACAACCCGGCTATCTCTTAATAATTTTAGTTGATGAGAAACGGCGGACTGTTCCATTCCCAATTGTTCACTAATCGCCGTTACATTATGCTCGCCTTCTTTTAAAAGTAGCAAAATTCTTAAACGTGTTGGATCACTTAATACTTTATATAATTGACTTACTTGTTTGATTTCTTCCATTTGTTTCATTATAGTCGCCTCACTTTGCACTCATTATAACACAGAGTTTTTTAAAATAAGAACTGCGATTGTTCTTTCCTACGAAAAATATGGCACAAAGAAAGTTGGAAAAATGACAAACTTGTCGATTTTCCAACTTTCTTCATCTATTCGTGGTTGGCTTGCTGAACTGCATCCATCACGGCATAACGGAAGCCATTTTTTTCTAGAGCTACGACACCGCGAATCGTACTTCCTCCTGGAGAAGTCACTTCATCTTTCAATGCTCCTGGGTGTTTTTTCGTGTCTAAGGCTAAGGTCGCCGTTCCTTTTATCATTTGAGCGACAATTTCATAAGATAAGTCTCTTGGTAACCCTTCTAAGACTGCTGCATCTCCCAATGCTTCCATAAAGATATCAACAAAAGCTGGACTGCAACCAGCCACAGTACCAAAAGTTTCCAGTTGCGCTTCACGAATTTCTTTGACTAACCCTAAAGTAGCAAGAAGTTCCATTACCAGGTCCTTCGTTTGGCCTTCAATTGTTGGTGCCAAGGCTACGCCAATCACGCCTTGATTCACGCTAACTGGTGTATTAGGAATGGCATGAACAACTTTGGCTTCTTTATTGCCAAGAGCCATTTGTGCTTCTTGTATGGTATGACCTGTTGCAACAGAAATCAATAGACTTTCGTTGGAAAAATGAGGGGCTAATTCCTGAAGGACAGGTAACACGACCTTTGCTCCTGTCGCAATAAAAATAACCTTACATTCTTGGAAAAGTGCATAATCTGTGACAAGTTGAAAGCCCCACTCTTTTTGAAGTGCTTCTGCTGTTCCACTTGATCCGCCTTTCACATATAAATGTTCCTTCTTGACTGCCTCAGCTTTCAGTAACCCTTTAATCATGGCACCGCCCATACTGCCAGCACCGATAAAGCCAATTTTCATAGCATTCCCTCCTTAGTTAAATAAAGTGTTTGTGTCAAAAGTCAATTAGCTTTTGACACAAACACTCACATTCGTACTTGTTTCGTACAGCCTGTTTCGTTTATTTTATTTTGTTAATTCATTAACGACTGCTTCAAACGCAGCAATTTTTTCAGAAGCTTCTGAACTACTTGTTGCTTTTGTTGCTAGATAGAATTTAATTTTTGGTTCTGTTCCTGATGGTCGGATAGCAATCCAACTGCCATCTTCTAAA
Source organism: Enterococcus sp. DIV1328a (assembly GCF_050536905.1). Lineage (NCBI taxonomy): Bacteria > Bacillati > Bacillota > Bacilli > Lactobacillales > Enterococcaceae > Enterococcus > Enterococcus sp. DIV1328a. The sequence goes on from NZ_CP172912.1 coordinate 1,956,787, forward strand.
TGATATTTCAACACATCAGAAGGAGGCGTTTGTAATTGTTCTGTTTGACCATCTGCAAAAGTGCGTGTTAATTCTTTAAAATCTTCCGTTTGAGCAACTTGAATCCCGGCAAACTCAGTTGGCGCTTGTTCACGACATTTTGCCATTAAAGCTTTGATTTTACCGCTGCCTTCAATTCCGCTCATTGTTACGGAAATAGTTTTTTCTTCAAAGTAACCAAATTCTTCAAAGATATCTTGTAAGCCATCGTATAATGTTTTTCCTTGTTTTTTATAGAAAGCCGCTACTTCTGCTAATAAAACTAACGCTTGAATTGCATCTTTATCACGAACAAAAGGTTTCACTAAGTAACCATAACTTTCTTCAAAACCAAACATAAACGTTTGACTGTGGTCTTCTTCGTATTGTTGAATTTTTTCAGCAATAAATTTGAAACCTGTTAAAACATTAAACATCTTCGTATTATATTTCTCAGCAATCGCTGTAGCAAGTTCACTAGAAACGATTGATTTTAGAACCGCAGCATTTTGAGGCAACGTGCCTGCTTGTTGATGGGCTTCTAAAATATAATGAATCATAATTGAACCTAATTGATTTCCTGTTAATACTTGGTAGTCTCCGTTTGGCATCCGCACAGCAGCACCTAAACGATCAGCATCTGGATCTGTTGCAATCAATAAATCAGCGCCTTCTTTTTCCCCTAAACGAATCGCGTATTCGAAAGCTGAATGTTCTTCAGGGTTTGGTGACTTAACTGTAGTAAAGTCAGGATCAGCAACGGCTTGCTCAGGTACTAAAACAAATTTTTCAAAACCGGCTTGTTTTAATGCCTTTTCTCCTAACATTTTCCCAGTTCCATGTAAGGGAGTGTAAACTAATTTTAATTCTTTACCCATTTCGTTAATTAATTCTTGATTAATCGTAACTGTTTTAATTTCTTTCAAATACGCGTTATCGACTTCTTCACCAACAATGTTAATTAAACCGCTATGGGCAACTTCTTCATCTGATAAGACATCAATTTTCAAAGGATTTTCGATACTACGAACATATTTAGTTAATGCATCTGCATCAGCTGGCGGCATTTGACCACCGTCTTCACCATAGACTTTGTAGCCATTATAGGCAGCTGGATTGTGAGAAGCCGTAATCATGATTCCCGCAAAAGCTTTAAAGTAGCGGACCGCAAAAGATAATTCTGGTGTTGGTCGTAAGCTTTCAAACACAAAAGAAGGAATATCATGTTTAGCTAATGTTTTAGCTGCTTCCATTGCAAATTCTGGAGACATATGACGTGAATCATAGGCAATGGCTACACCGCGACGTTTCGTTTCAGGATCTTGCGTATCCATAAAACGTGCAAGTCCTTCTGTTGCTTGACGAACTGTAAAGATATTCATCCGATTAATACCGGCGCCTAAAATCCCGCGCATCCCGGCAGTCCCAAATTCTAATGGTGCGTAAAATGCATCTTCACATTTTTCAGGGTCTGTATTTAAGTCCTTTAATTCATTTTTTAAATTTTCTGGAATATTTTCTTCATTTAACCATTGTTGGTAAACTTGTTCCCAAGACATGGAAAACACCTCATTTGTTTTTTTGTTTTTACTTTTTAAGTATAGCATTGGATATTCGTTTAGAAAAGGGAAGTTGTAGCGTTTTCTCTCAGCAAATGATTTTTATAAGAAAAATCTTACTTACTGTTCTATTTTTGTTTGTCTATTTTCAGAAAGCTGTCGTGTAATCCGTACCATTCGCTCACAAAAAAGAGGCATTTCTTCTGGTGAAATTCGGGAACAGTTCAAGCGAATACTTCCACGTTTTTCACTAAAAGCTACACTTGGTGCTACCAAAACACCTTCTCGTAAAAACACTTGCCAATCTTCTGGCTTAAGTGCCCCTTGACGCCAATGTGCCCATAAATAAAAGCCTCCTTTTACTGGCGAAACTTCCCATTCTGACAACGATTTAAATACTTGATATACAGCTGTTGCTCGTTGTTCCACTTGTTTATTTAATAACGTAATTTTTTCAGAAAAAGAAGGATCTTCAATCGCCATTTTAGCGAGCATCTGCGGAAAAATACTCAACGATACATCCATCATTTTTCTGGCTTCTGCAATTTGTTTCGTCACGGAGGCGGGCGCACTTAACCAACCAATTTTCGTGGTCGAACCTAAAATTTTTGACAACGAACCGATATACAAGACATTATCTGGATCTAATTTTTTTAAAGGAGGAATTTCTGTTTTCGGGATAAAACTTAGCTGCCCAAAAACATCATCTTCTAAAATAGGAACTTGATACGTTTGACAGACTTTCACGAGCTGTTCTCTTTTTCTTAAAGGCATCACTGTCCCAGTCGGATTTTGAAAGGAAGGATTAACCATAACCATTTTGATGCGATGTTGTCGGATTGTTTGTTCTAGCGCTTCAAGATCAATCCCTTCCTCTGTCATGGGCACACCAAATAAGCGCACACCAGCAGCTTGGAAAATTGGTAAGGCATAGAAGAAAGATGGATCTTCTACGGCAACACTATCTCCTTGTCTCAATAAAACTTGTAAAACTAAAAAAAGTGCTTGTTGCGCACCTGAAGTAAGCAATAAACTTTCACTTGGTAAATGAAGCTGATATTCCGTTGCTGTAATGGCTTGGATTTCTTTTCTTAACGGCAAATAACCTAATTCATCTTGTGCTTCCTCTTTTAAAAATTGTTTCCAATTTAATGCTGGAAAATCGAAACTGGGAATTAAGTCTAACGGCAACTCACCTGTATACATATCTAAGTCAGTCGGCAAATTTTGTTTAGCACGTGACTCAATCTCTGCCACCAAGGGATGTACTTGTTTGAACACATTTTGTTCTAAATAACGATGCCAATCCGTTCGTGGCGTCATCATTACCCCCCATTTTCCTTCGTTGACAACCGTTCCGCTCCCTCTTTTTCGCACAATCCAGCCTAAGTCCACCAGTTCGTCTAATGCATGAACAACGGTTGAACGATTGACAGACAAGTACTCTGCCAGTTTACGTTCCGAAGGGATTTTTTCACCTGGTAATAATTCGCCTGTTTGAATCTTTTGAACAATCATTTCCATAATACTGCGATAAATGGGAACATTTTGTTCTTTTTTAAGTTGCCACATAGCAATCACCTCAACAATTGGATGAGTTAAAAGTAATCCAGTTCAATACTTTTGTCAATCGAAAATACAAGAAAAGTGAGACAGCCGTTTTGACGAATGTCCCACTTTTCTGTTTTACTATTAACAGGTTTGTCTCAATGTTTGTGTAAAAATGCTTGGATGGTGTTGTAAAAGATTCCTGCGAACATAAAGATTAACCAACTAAACCGCCAATCCCCTAAAACAAAACTAATAAATAGATAGAGTGCAACAACTAAGGGCCAATAAACGGATGCAATAATTGCACCGACAGGATTTCCCACAGGTCCTTCCTCTGTTTTTGTTTGTTGAGGGGCAAAATCAGGATGACCAACATGTTCTGAATAAAAATAAGTTTCATTCAACAATTTATTAAAACTTCCTTTAATTACTCCACCAAATATAAACAAGAAGACACCAACCGATACTAAAAAGAAGAGCCAACTAATCCCCATCGTTCCATTATAATATTGTCCGCCCATCATTTGATGCATGGAACGGCGCATCATCAGATGAAGGCCACTACTAAAGACAACAACTGGGATTAAACCCAAAATACAAAAAACGACGCCCGCTGCCATACAAAAAATAAATGATCGTTGAAAACTTTGTTCTCTTTGTGCAACTTCTTTTTTTAACTTAGTCGGAATCAATCGTTGCCCCAATTGTTTGTCCATTGCAACAAACCGATTACCAGCAACAATAAATAATGGAACGCCAATTGCCACACCTATGAAAAGACCAACTAAACCGAGACCGTTAGAAAGAACACCACGCATACCAACCAGCAAGCCAACACCCACCATGATTGCAACAACACCAAGACCAATTTGAATCGCACCTTTACGTTGGACAGCTAAATAGTCAAGTCCTTCCTCCACTGAAATTTCTGGCAAACCGTTCATTGAATCGTTTGTTTCATCCACTTGTTTATTTTCTAAATTCAATTCTTCCATTAATTCATCAATAGTACCAAATTCAGAAATAATTGTACCAATTGCTTCATTTTCCGATTTTCCTTGGCTGAGCAAATCTTCATAACGATCCTCAGCATTTGCTAATAAGTCCGCCTTTAATTGTTTTGTTTCAGATGTTTCAACAACGCCTGAAAATAAGCTATCAATAAATTCTTCTATAATTTTCATTTTCCCATCTCCTTTACAAATGCTTCGACGACGTCTTTTGTTACTTCCCATTCTAGTAACTTTTCCTCTAAATAACGCTCTCCTGCATGGGTTATTTGATAATAGGTCCGCTTTTTGCCATGCGTTACTTCTCCTGGAAATGATTCAATGTAGCCATTTTTCTCTAAACGTGTAAAAGCAGAATAAAGTGTCGTTTCTTTAATCGAATATTGTTCTTTAGAAATTTCACGAATGCGTTTAGAAATCGCATAACCATATGAAGCGCCGGATTGTAAGATTGAGAGAATAAAGGTATCGTTGTATCCTCGAATTGCATCACTACCAATCACATAAATTCCTCCCTCAAGTACTTCAACTATCGTACTACGTCTGTCGTTGTAATTATCTTAACACGATTACTACGATAGGTAAAGTAAAAAAAGCACGTAATGCAGAAATCATTTTAATTTCTACACTACGTGCTGTCTTCTTTTCAGTCTATAGTTGAATGTTAATCAGTCTATAGTTGAATGTTAAATGGTATCACCATTAAAAATAGAATTTTTTACAATCACATAATCAACTTTACGAATCGCTTCTAAATCGCGACCTCCCGCGTATGAAATGGAAGATTGTAAATCTTGTTGCATTTCGACTAAAGTATCTGCCAACTTCCCTTTATGGCGTAACCAGATTTTTTTGCCTTCAACGTTTTTCTTTTCGCCTTTTTGGAATTCAGAGGCGCTACCAAAGTATTCTTTGTAAACAACGCCATCTTCCACTTTTGTTTCACCTGGTGATTCTTCATGTCCAGCAAATAATGAACCAATCATGACCATAGTTGCCCCAAAACGCACAGATTTTGCAATGTCTCCATGGGTCCGAATCCCACCATCTGCAATAATTGGTTTCCGAGCAGCTTTGGCACACCAACGTAAAGCCGCTAGCTGCCAGCCACCTGTTCCAAAGCCAGTCTTAATTTTAGTAATACAAACTTTTCCTGGTCCAATCCCCACTTTGGTGGCATCGGCTCCAGCGTTTTCTAATTCGCGAACGGCTTCTGGTGTTCCAACATTGCCCGCAATAACGAACGTTTCTGGTAAAGATTTTTTCAAGTGTTGAATCATATTAATCACCGCATTTGAATGACCATGGGCGATATCAATTGTCACGTAGTCAGGAACTAAACCTTCTCGGGCTAACGTTTCAACAAAAGCGTATTCCCCTTCTTTCACACCCACACTAATTGACGTGATTAAGCCCTTTTGTTGCATTTTTTTAATAAATGGCACTCGCGCCTCTTCATCAAACCGATGCATGATATAAAAATAACCATTTTCAGCAAGGGTTTCCGCAATCGTTTCATCAATAATTGTTTGCATGTTCGCTGGAACGACAGGCATTTTAAACGAATGTTTTCCTAAAGTTACTGTAGTATCACATTCAGAACGACTATTCACGATACATTTATTGGGAATTAATTGGACATCTTCATAATCAAAAACTTTCATACTTACTGCCTCCTAGTTATTTACAAAAATAACGTAAAAACCGAACATTCGGTCATTTAACGTTCGTGTTTACAAACACCATTGTTAATTTACACTATTTACCGCCACTTGTCAAAGGCGTTTTAACGAAAATTAATCTTTTACCCTTCTTGAACGTTTGGTAAAATGGCCTGCAATAAAATAGCAACAATTGAGGCAGTTGCCACGGGTGAACTAAATAAATATTGTAAAAATTGTGGTAGAGTTTCCAAAAACTCTTTTGGTAACAATGTCAACGCTAACGTCATAATAATTGGAACGGCAATTACATACATCTCTTTTTCATGAATTGTTACATCACTCATAACTTTCATTCCACTTACAGAAATGATGCCACAAACAACCACAAAAACGCCGCCGATAACTGGTGCCGGAATGGCCGAAATCAAGGTGGAAAGTTTTCCAGATAAGCCAAATAAGACAAACCACGCACCTGCAGCCACAAAAACCTTGCGACTAGCAACTCCAGTGATTGAAATAATCCCAGCATTTGTAGAGTAACTAGTTACTGGCGTGCCGCCAATGAATGAAGAAACTAAGCAACCTAAGCCTTCACCAATTACGCCGCGATTAATTTTTTCTTCGGTCAAAGGTTCAGCGACAACATGACTCACAGCAAACCAAGTGCCTGTTGTTTCCGCCATTAAAACCAGATAAATAACTAACATCGTGGCAATGGCTGACCAATCAAATTGGAAAGAAAAGTTAACTAATGGTAACTGAGGCAAACTAAACCAAGCCGCTTCACTAACGGCTGATAAATCAAGTACCCCTAATAATTGTGCCGCGATGCTCCCAAATAATAATGCCAAAATAACAGAAGAAACGCGGAAAATCCGCCCTTTTTTCAAAGCAGAACCTAAGAGCGCAAAGAAGATCAACGTACCCGCTGCTATAAATGCTAATAAAATATTTTGTCCTAATTCCCCTTTTGCATGGTAAATATTATCCGATAAAGCGACTGGCATTAACGAAAGACCCACCACAAAAATAATTGTTCCTCCCACAATTGGTGGAACAAATTTAGTGATTAAACGATTAAAGATACCAGTAAATCCTAATATAATAACAACAATTGCCCCCACTAAACTAGCACCTAAAACTGCGCCCCAGCCATTTCCTTGTTGGTTATTGGCAAAATAAATTCCTGCAATTGCCCCGATTGGAATAAATGAAGGGCCTTGCGCAACTGGTAATCTCATACAAAAATGAGATTGAATAATCGTGGCAAGTCCTGCTGCTATGAATGTTGCTTGGATTAAAGAAGACGTTTGTGCTGTGCTAATCCCAATAATTGAAGCAATGATCACAGGTACGACGTACACGTCCATTGCTAAGACATGCTGAATCCCTAACATAGTGGCCTGCCCAAAAGATACTGAATCTTCTGGCCCCACTGTTAAATGAAGATTATTTTGTTTCTTTTCACTCATTTTTTATACTCCTTTAGTTGCTGACATTAAATTTTTATCATGTACTTTTTCACCTTGTACCCAGACTTCTCGAATATTTTCTGGTCGTGCTAAATATAAGATTTTTTGGAAAATATCAAGCAATGATTCCCCTGGATTTTTAGGGATTCGTGCTTGTGACAAGCTTGTATTAATAATTTGAACATCCCAAGCATACCCTTTTTCTAATTTTCCAATTGGCAAACTTAGCGCTTGACCACCACCAGCAGTAGCTAAATAAAACGCTTCATTTACTGTAATCCGTGCTGTTTTAACACCTCGTACTTCTGGTTTTTTTGTAGCATCCACGCCATCTTCTAACATTCTAGAAGAAATAACCGCTTGCTTTAAATTGTCAAAAAGACTTGGTGAAAAACCACCTGAAAGATCACTACCTAAACCAACTTCTACTTGATGTTGATGTACTAATTTTGCAATCGGTGTTACTGCATTACCAAAATAAGCATTTGAGATTGGGCAGTGCGCCACAGCCGTCCCTGTTTCATGGAATAAATTCATATCTGCTTCTTCTAAAAAGCCTGCATGTGCCATCACTGCTTTTTCTGTTAATAAACCAAAATCATTCAATGCTTGGGCATCATTTTTTCCAAAACGTTCTTGAACAAATTGATGTTCCCAATCACTCTCACTACAATGACTTTGAACATGGACTTGATATTTCGCTGCTAATTCTCCTAATCCTTTAAGTGCTTCTTCTGTACAACTAGGAATGAAACGCGGAGTTACAACGGGATATACGCCTTGTTTTGTTTGCTGCGCTAATGTTTGAATTTCTTGAATAAACCGTTCCGTTTCTTCTAATGCTTGTTGCGTTGTTTGATCACGATAGTACTCAGGATTCTCATTAAGATCATCCATTACAACTTTACCAATTAAGCCACGCTGCCCTTTTTCCGCACAAATCTCTGCCAAACGACGGCTAGCTTCATAATGAATGGTTGCAAAATAAAGGGCTGTTGTTGTCCCATTAGCTAACAATTGGGTTACCAGTTCATCATAGACTTGTTGGGCAAATGTTAAATCTGCAAATTTGGACTCCAAAGGAAACGTGTACGTATTCAGCCATTCATACAATGGAATATCCAAGGCGGTCCCAGATTGTGCCCACTGAGGTGCATGGACATGTAAATCAACAAAGCCGGGTAAAAGATAAGAATCTTGGGGCAATTCTTGAAAACGTTGTGCCTCTTTTTGTTCTGCTAGCACAGTTTCATACGCTTCAGCATCTGGTTCAATTATTTCCTGAATTACTCCGGCCTCATTTATACAAAAAAGTGTCTCTTCATAAACTTTAATCTCTTGCAAATTTTTACTAGAAAAACCTGTTCCTTTTATTACAAAATGAAACATTTAATACTCCTCCTTACTATCACATGAAGATTATACATAAACTTTCGCTTAATAACTATAAAAATGTGATTTTTTTTAAAAAAATACGTGTTAAAACAAGCAAAAACCGAACATTCTAAGAATGATTTATTTTTTCTTTGGATAAACAAGAAAACTTTCTATTCTTAAGATTCTTCGGTATACTTGAAGAGAATCGTTAGAACTTTAGGAGGTCCTGAGATGATACAGATCGAACAAATTAGAACAGGTGTTATTCAAGAAAACTGTTATCTTGTTTATAATGAAGAAGCATTATTAATTATTGATCCAGGTGCAGAAGGAGCAAAACTAATTCAAGAAATTACCCGTTTAGGGAAGAAACCAGCCGCTATTTTATTAACACATACTCACTATGATCATATTGGTGCGGTAGAAGAATTGCGCCATCATTATCAAATCCCTGTTTATGTTAGTCCATTAGAACAAGCGTGGCTTTCCAATCCTATTTTGAATCTTTCAGGATTAGGCAGACATGATGATATAGCAAATATTATTGTTCAACCCGCCGAACATGAATTTAAACTAACCGATTATGAAATTGGCGGCATGAAATTTTCCGTAGTCCCAACACCTGGTCATTCAATTGGTAGCGTCAGCTTTGTCTTTGATGATTTTGTTGTTGTTGGGGATGCATTGTTTAAAGGTAGTATTGGTCGTACCGATTTACACACTGGTGATATGCAACAATTATTACACAGCATTATGACCTATCTATTCACTTTACCAGAAGAATTTCCTGTTTATCCAGGCCATGGTGATGCCACAACCATTCAACATGAAAAAGCCACAAACCCATTTTTTAATTAGAGATTTATTCACTATTTAAAGAAACTTAGGAGGAGTAGCAATGACTGAAGCAACGACACTTTATATTATTCGTCACGGAAAAACGATGTTTAATACGATTGGCCGAACCCAAGGCTGGTCAGATACCCCCTTAACCAAACAAGGAGAAGAAGGCATTTATCATTTAGGCTTAGGTCTTAGAGACATAGACTTTAAGGAAGCTTATAGTAGTGATAGTGGTCGTGCCATGCAAACCGCTCAGATTATTTTACAAGAACATCAAAACCACCAAAAGATTCCTTACCTAACCGATAAACGGATTCGTGAGTGGTGTTTTGGTTCTTTAGATGGTGGCTATGATGGTGAACTTTGGGGTGTGGTGCCACGCATTTTAGCTTTTAAAAGTTATGAGGACATGATGACCACGAAGATTACCTATCGTGAGCTAGCAAATGCTATTATTGAAGCCGATACGGCTGACTGGGCGGAGCCTTATGAAGTTATCCGTGATCGTGTTTGGTCTGGTTTCGAAGATATCGCTCATCATCGAGAAAAAAATGGTGGCGGCAAAGTCATGGTGGTTTCCCATGGACTAACAATTTCCTTTTTACTTTCCTTAATTGATGCAAGTTTGCCTATGCAGATGGCGCTGGAGAATGGTAGCGTGACGACCTTAACTTACGAAAAAGGAACATTTACCATTCAAGGAATTAATGATAGTTCTTATATTGAAAAGGGAAAAAAGATTGCTGAAAAGCGCCGTTTATTGTAAAAAAAAGAGAAGATTATCTGTCATTTTGACAGATAATCTTCTCTTTTTGTTTATTCTTTTAAACGTTCTACATTTTTTCTTGAGATTTGAATTTTTTCTAAGGTTTCCTTATAGTTTTTTGCTGCATAAGCAAAAAATAAAACATCGACTACATACAATTGTGCCACCAAGGAAACAGTAGCCGCACTTCTCAATGGCACGTCTTCCCCACTAGAGGTTTGGAGGACGATATCACTTTTTTCACCAATCACTGATTTTTCATCTTGTGTGATACTAATAATAGGAATCCCTTGCTGCTTCGCTAAATCAGCTAAAGTACTTGCTTCTTTATTCGTTCCAGAATTAGAAATAACAATAAAAACACTAGGCTTTTCTGTTGAGCCTAACATGGAAGCAAATAAATGATGATCCAATGTTGTAAATACCGTTCGGCCTAATCGCGTAAACTTTTGATAAATATCTTGAGCAACCAACGAAGAGGCACCTAATCCATAGACAAAAATTACTTCTGTTTTTTCCAACAAATCAACGGCTTCATTCACTGCGACATCCTCTAATGTCTGACCGCTTCGCTCAACCACATGAACAAAGCGCGCTTGTAACTTTTGTTTAATATCAGCTGTTGATTCCCCTTTAGTAACTTCAGTGTACATTTGCTGCTTCATTTGGCCAAGATTTGCAGATAATAAAAGTTTCAACTCTGTGAAGCCATTCACATCCATAGAATGACAAAAGCGAATAATTGCCGCTGGACTTGATCCTGCTTGTTTCGCTAGCTCTTGCGCATTCATTGAAATAACTGTTTCTGTATTTTTTAAAATATATTCTGCGATTTTTCGTTCTGATTTTGGTAATTGTTGTAGACGATCTTGGATAGATAAGACAATATTTTGTTGCATAAACACCCCTCCTGATACACCATTTCCTACGCAATTAAATTTTAACAAAGAAAAAGGGAGAAGCCAAGTTCTCCTTTTTTCTATTTATTATTTAGTTGTTTGCATATCTTTAGGAATCCCAAAGAATAACGTTGCTACAAAACCACCTGCGTAAGCAGCCAATAAACCTAATACATATGCAAGCCATTGGTTGTTGGCAATTAATGGAATTAAAGCCACCCCACTTGGTCCAATAGCAATCGCACCAACATTACCGAAGGCCCCAATCACCGCACCACCAATACCACCGCCGATACAAGCAGTAATGAATGGACGTCCTAATGGTAAAGTAACTCCGTAGATTAATGGTTCACCAATACCTAAAATCCCAACTGGCAAGGCACCTTTAATCATTTCAACTAATTTTTTATCTGATTTACAACGAATCCATAATGCTAAAGCTGCACCGACTTGTCCCGCACCAGCCATGGCCAGAATTGGTAATAACAAAGTCATCCCTGTTTGATTAATCATTTCAATGTGGATTGGCGTCAAAATTTGATGTAAACCAAACATTACCATTGGCAAGAAGGTTAAACCAAGAGTAAAGCCAGCAACCATGCCACCTTTTTCTAAGACAACATTGATAATACCAACTAAGCCATTAGAAATAGCTCCGGCTACAGGCATGATTAAGAAAATAGTTGCTAAGCCAATCACTAAAAGTGAAATGGTTGGCGTTACGATAATATCAATTGATTCTGGGACAATTTTATGCAATTGTTTTTCTAACAATGATAATAACCATACGGCAAAAATAACACCGATAATTCCGCCTTGTCCTGCAGATAATGTTCCCCCAGTGAAAATATTACTGATTGGAGCATCCGGATTCATTCCTGTCAACATTGTGACTGCCCCAATAACACCACCCAACGCTGGCGTTGCACCAAAAACGCTGGCGCTGTTAATCCCAGTGTAAAGAGCTAAATAAGCAAAAATCCCATTTTTAATGATATTTAAGACATCGATATATTGTTGCCATGAAGCTGAAATATCACCAGCAACAACTAAGTTAGACATAACAGCTGCAATCCCGCCAATAATACCAGCCCCAACAAAGGCAGGAATCATCGGAACAAAGATACTAGAAATAGCTTTTAATACTTTTTTAAATGGTGAAGTGTTATTTTGTTTCGCTTTTTGTTGTGCTTTCATTTGAGCGGCTTTTTCTTCTACTAAATCTTTTCCAGATTTGCCTGCTGAAGCATCAGTTGAGGTGTCATGATTAAATGGTTCTCCCAATTTGACACCTGCTTGATCTACCATTTCTTGTGCAACCTTGTTAACAGTCCCTGGACCAACAACTACTTGTAACGTATCATCTTCTACGACGCCCATAACGCCATCAATTTTTTTCAATCCTTCAATATCCACTTTGTCATAATCGCGGATATCCATACGAACACGAGTCATACAATGAATGACTTTGTCCACGTTTTCTTGACCACCAACTTCTTTATAAATCCCATCAGCAATGCGTTTAATTCTTTCTTCTGCCATGTTAAAACACCCTCCTAATTCCTTAATTTAATGTATTCTTGATAAATTGATTCCCGTCAATTAATTTTTGTGTTGCTTCTTCTTTAGTACTATCAGTTAAAATCATTACAATTGCTAACTTCACATTTTCTTCTGCCTCTACAAATTTTAGTTCGGCAACTTCATAACTACAACCCGTTGCTTCCATAATAATCCGTTTGGAACGCTCCACTAATTTTTCATTGGTTGGTTTTACATCAACCATTAAGTTATTGTAGACTTTCCCAATACCAATCATGGAAATAGTTGATAACATATTTAAAATTAATTTTTGAGCTGTCCCAGATTTCAAGCGAGTCGAACCTGTTAAAAATTCAGGTCCTGCATCTACTTCAATCGGCATTTGCGCATATTTACTAATTTCGGCATTTTTATTACATGCCACAGTTGCGGTAGCTGCTCCCACCGTTGTAGCATATTCTAAACCGCCAATTACATAAGGCGTACGACCACTGGCTGCAATCCCAACAACAATGTCATTTGCTGATAATTTTAGATCAACTAAATCTTGACGACCTAGTTCTTTTGAATCTTCGGCACCCTCTACTGCGACAGTCATTGCTTTTTGACCACCAGCGATGAGGCCTTGAACCATCTCTGGCTCGACGCCAAAAGTTGGTACGCATTCGGCTGCATCTAAGACACCTAACCGACCACTCGTACCAGCGCCCATGTAGATCAAGCGGCCGCCTTGATTGAAACTTTTGATGATGGCTTCTACCACTGGTTCAATGGCTGCTAATTCTTGACCCACTGCTATTGCAACTTTTTGGTCTTCTTGATTCATTTTTTGTAAAGCTTCTTTGACACTCATCTCATCTAAGCCCATTGTATTTTCATTTCTACGTTCAGTTGTTAAGTTTTCTAAATTCATTTTCTATCGTTCCTTCCGTGACTAGCGTAAATTGATTGCCTGCCTTGATTAACGGCAATATCGTTTGATCTTTTTCAATAATTCGTGTAATCGTATTGACTTTTTCATCTTTCGGCAAGTCCACCAGTGTGACTTGAATTTCTCCCATATAGCGACCATATTTTTCATTATCAATCGTTACGGTTCCCACTGGACGGGCTTCAGTCTGCTCTGACTCAATCGTTGCAATTTCATCTTTTCTGAACATTTCACTCGTTCTTGATAATTCACTTCGCAAAACATCTCTTGCAGCATCTAAACGATTGGTATGAGTCCCAAGTATTCGCTTCAAATAGAGGCTCTTGCTAGGTGCTACTTCTAACAGAAATTGATTGGTTTGGTGATAATAACCAAATTGAGCCATGGTTCGCTCACTAATTGTAGGATCACCAATATAAACAGCATCGACATAAGGATCAGCCATCAAACCAACGGCAGCGGCGAAAGGATTTTGCCCCCGATGTTTTTCTAATGTTGGTAAACCAGCAAAAATTGGGCCTCTTGTTTGCCCATCTCCTGGCACAAAAGTAAAAACTTGTAAGCCTAATTCTTTAAGCCAGCGGTTCTTTTCATTAAAAAATGTTGTTCCAATGCCGGTTTCAGGTCTTGGATAATAATTATGCCAAGCTTCTAAGCGAGAAAAGTCCGCTTGGTGAGCCTTTAACTCAGCCACTTCTTCCAGTGTAATGGTACTAGCATTCAATCCTATATCAATCTTATGTGAAGCATGAGCCATTTGTTCTATCGTAATGCCGTAGTCCATCCGAAGGCCAGTTACGCCCAACTCGATTAAAGGCTCTAATTCATCGAAAGAAAAACCCGCTCTTTTTAACGCTTCACCTGAAATATCTACCATAATTTTCATTTTTTCTGCCTTAGCAATTGCCCCTAAATCAGTCAAGCGTTGGCGATAAAGAGAAGTATCATCTTCTGGAATGTGTAAAGAAGTGAAAATACCATCAAATCCAAGCGCTTTCATCTTTTTGATATAAATAATTGTATCGTTTGTAATCTCTTCACCAAGAAAAACTGAAATACCATACATCTTTTTAGCTCCTCTCTAATACGCTTTCATTATAACTTGTTTGAAATAAAATTTCAACTATTTTTCTAAATATTTTTTAATTCCAAAATAAAATTTTATTTATGTTCAAAAAAAACAGATATTCCTTTATAGAAATATCTGTCTAATGCATTAATTGGCTGTGGCAGAGCCAACTGGTGTACCAGCTGTAACCACGCCAGTTTTCTCTAACGAAAATTGTGCTACTTTATCCATGTTGGTAATGATGACAACCATTTCAGTTCCTTTACCAGCTGCTTTAATTGCCTCTAAATCAGCAATTGCGACCACCGTATCTGCAGTCACTTGGTCGCCTTCTTTCACTTTAATAGTGAACGGTGCCCCGTTTAACTCTACCGTATCGATACCCATGTGTAATAAAATTTCAAGACCGTTTGTCATTTTTAAACCAATGGCATGTTTTGTTTGGAAAACGCTTAAAACTTCTCCTTCAATAGGTGCATAAATTTCACCATTTTCTGGAACTACTGCGTAGCCATCTCCCATCATTTTTTGTGAAAAAACAGGATCATTCACTTCACTAATTGGGATAACGGTTCCATTGGCAACGGCATACATTGTATTATTTTCGACAACTTCATTCTTTTTCTTCAAAAATCCAAACATTTCTCTTCCCCCATTTTTTAAAGTATCACTAGTATAGAAAAAAGTTTCATGAATTACAAGTGGCACCTTTGTATAATTCTAAAATTTATTTTAAAATAAGAATTTGCATTGGCATTTACTTTGTCAGCGGGTATACTTATACTTGATGTATTTTGCATTTATTTCAGAAAGGAATGGTGACATGCTTTTTGCTAACCTATGGAAAGCAATTATTCTTGGTATTATCGAAGGAATTACCGAGTGGCTTCCAATTAGTAGTACCGGACATTTAATTTTAGTGGATGAGTTTATTAAACTCGATCTAAGTAAAGATTTTATGGAAATGTTCAACGTCGTTATCCAATTGGGAGCGATTATGGCGGTTGTTATTTTATACTTCCACAAATTGAATCCTTTCTCACCAAAGAAAAATGGCGAAGAGAAAAAAGATACTTGGATTCTTTGGTCTAAAGTCTTAGTCGCTTGTTTACCAGCGGCAGTTATTGGTCTAAAATTTGATGATTATTTAGATGCACATTTTTATAACTTTTTAACAGTATCGATTATGTTAATTGTTTATGGGATTGCTTTTATTATCATTGAAAAACGAAATAAAAATGTTGCACCGAAGTGTACTAATCTAAAAGACTTCACTTATAAAGCCGCTTTAATCGTTGGTGCTTTCCAAGTACTGGCATTAATTCCAGGAACTTCACGTTCAGGAGCGACCATTTTAGGGGCAATCTTAATTGGGGCCTCACGTTTTGTTGCAACAGAGTTTTCATTTTTCTTAGGAATTCCAGTAATGTTTGGAGCAAGTTTTTTAAAAATCTTTAAATTCTTGGCCAAAGGAAATACGTTTGGATTAGAAGAAATCATTATTTTATTAACTGGCTCTATTGTTGCCTTCGTTGTTTCCATCATTGCGATTAAATTCTTATTGAATTACTTGAAGAAAAACGATTTTACAGTTTTCGGTTGGTATCGCGTAATTTTAGGTGCGATTTTAATTGGCTACTGGTTATTCTCATAAAAATAAAACCGTTGCTTTCAACAGTGAAAGCAACGGTTTTATTTTTTTAAATCGCCAAACGTTATTCGCTCAATCCCCTGTTCTTCAAACCACTGACGAACACAAGGATCACAAATCGTTGCTAATTCTTTACAGCGTAAAGTGGTATAAGAAGAATTGTCTAACACAAATTGATCCAAATACCCAACATCAAAATGCATCTCAGCAATTGCCGATTCCGGCATCCGTAATAAACCAAAGTCATCTTTTAAAAAATTCTCCACTGATACGCCTTCGTGAATATAAGATAACGCCCCAGACTCTAACAAATGTGTCACCTGGAAATAACCTTGTTGCGGTGGATATTCTTTTTCCCCACTATATTTCAGGGTTGTATGAAGTCCGTACTCTTCTGCTAATTCTAAAAATACTTGATCAACCACTTCATCCCCAATCGAGTGGCAATCAAAATGTTCAGGATAATGTCCAGTTAGTTCCTTAAAGCGCGTCAATTGCGCAATCGTTTCAAGTCGTACTTCTTCATATACGAAGGTTACTTGCTTTTGTTGACGATAATAAGAAGAGCGATGAAAATTGCCTTGTTCATCTACCAGTGAAGGAATCATACATGGGTCTGCACAAGGTTTCCCTAATAAAAAATTCGTATGCTGACCTACAAATAAGCCTGGATAATTTTTTGCTAACGCAACGGCGTGTTCTGCTGTTGGTAAATTGGGCATCAAAAGTGTCGACGTCGTTAAACCATCGACATAACTTTTGATAATGCCATGATTAATCGCTTCTGACATCCCAAAATCATCAGCATCAATAATTACTTTAACCAACAGCTCCCCCTCTTTTCTTTACGTATTTTTGATGACAATTCCGACAATAATATTAACAGCTGATTCACAATCATTAATCGTGCGCTCAAGCTGATCATAAACATCTTTCCACTTGATAACTTTTAATAAATCTTTTTCGTTAGTCATCAAATCTTTCATGGCGCTACTGTATAATTTATCGCCTTGAGATTCAATCGTATTCACTTCATCAATCAATGAAACTAACGTTTTGGAATTCTTAAATTTTGCAAATTCCTTCGTTGCTGATTTAACGCCTTCTGTCGCTTTAACAATATAAGCAGTTAATTCTAGCGCGGGCGCAATCATTTCTTCGACAACTAAATGATCAAGTAAATAAGACAAACTATTAATGCTATCGATAATGTTATCTAAGTGATCCGTAATATCGACAATATCTTCTCGATCAATCGGCGTAATAAAGGAAATATAGAGTTCATTTAAAATTTTGCGAACAATTTCATCATTCTCTTTTTCCAATTGATGAATCACTTCTGATTTTTTTACTAAGTTTTCTAATGAATAATTGTCTACAATTTCTTGCAAAACCTTTGCCGCTTCATAAGCATTTGTTGCTAACTGGTTTAATTCTCCAAAATAATCAAATTGTTTTTTACGTGCCATGTTTTTCTCTCCTTAAAAAATTGCAATAAATAATTTTGACATCACATAAGCGATCAGCCCACATCCTGGGAAAGTTAAAATCCATGCTATCAGCATTTCTTTCACGATACGCCAGTCAACACTTGAGATTCGCTTAGAAGCACCTACTCCCATAATCGCTGTTGTTTTTGTATGAGTAGTTGAAACTGGAATCCCAAAAGCCGATGCTAAAAATAAACAAATAGCCGTGCTTAAATCTGCAGTGAAGCCTTGATAGCGTTCAAGTTTTACCATATCCATCCCGACTGATTTAATGATTCTCATGCCGCCCACAGAAGTTCCAATGCCCATTGTAATGGAACACAGAACCATAACCCATAACGGAATCACAAAACCGCCACCTGTTTTTTCGACTAAATTATTATAAAAAAGCACTAACATGAACACGCCCATAAATTTTTGCCCATCTTGCGCACCATGTAAAAAAGCATTAGCTCCTGCACCAAAGGCTTGTCCAACTGTAAAAAATTTGTTGGCTTTTCTTCTAGGCACAGCCGAGAAAGCTTTCACAACAAGTTTGGCAATCAAATAACCGCCGCCAAAGCCCATAACGGTAGAAACAACTAGACCAACAAGCACTTTGATCCATTCCGAGCCATTGACTGCACCCAAACCACCTAATGCCATTGCCGAACCAGTCAAGCCGGCAATTAACGCATGGCTTTCACTTGTGGGAATACCAAAATACCACGCAGCAACTGCCCAAACCACAATTGAAAAAAGCGAAGCAGCCAAAGCCACCTGTGAAGCGTTTCCATTTGCGTCAAAACTAACAATGTTGCTAATCGTTTCAGCTACTTGGGCATTAAAAAAGGTCATGACTAATGCACCTAAAAAGTTCATCACAACAGCCATCCAAATTGCGACATTCGGTTTTAACACCCGAGTCGAGACAGCGGTTGCAATTGCGTTCGGCGCATCCGTCCAACCGTTAACAAAAATTACACCCATTACCAAAGTAATCGTTACCAATAATGCAATACTCACAAAGACACCACCATTTTTCATTTATCTATTTTATCATAGCATGTTTTAAAAAAAATGTATGCTTTTTTCTTAAGGCTCTGGCAAATTTTCTTATTTTTTTCTTGAAATTGTCTGTTAAGGAAAAAAACTTGTCGTCTTTTATTGCAATGGAACAATGGATTAGGTATAATGATTACTGTTGAATTACATTGGCTGACCAGTGTAAAACCTAAATCATCGGAGGTGAAACAAATGCCAAATATCGAATCTGCAATCAAACGCGTACGTACAAGTGCTAATGCGAATGCGAAAAATTCATCTCAAACAAACGCAATGCGTACAGCAATCAAGAAATTTGAAGAAGCTGTAGCTGCTGGAGCTGATAACGTCGATGCTTTATACAACGAAGCTGTTAAAGCTGTTGATATGGCTGCAACTAAAGGTTTAATCCATAAAAACAAAGCTAACCGCGATAAAATTCGTTTAAGCAAATTAGCTAAATAATGTGAGATAGAAGTTAGCATTCATGTTAGCTTCTTTTTTCATCAAAAAATGTCCAAGTCTGTTTTCACAAAGACTCGGACATTTTTTTATAAAGGTGAATCAATCCACGGTAAATCTGTTGTGAGATGTTGACTAAATAATTTAGTCTCTTCTCGCAAAGCTAAACGTTGTTGTCTTCTCGTTTCATAATTGGAACAAATCAACTTTTCTTCTGCAGTTTCTGGGACGACTGCCGCTAATTGGAAGTCACTTTCGGGATTCATATGAGACGGAATGGCTACAAAAGTTGTAAAACAAGTCGCCGCTAAATAACGCTCTCCAGTTGTTAAATCTTCTCCTACAACTTTAACAAATACTTCCATCGATTTATGATGCACACCAGAAACAAACGTTTCAACACACACTGAGTGATTTTCTTTTAAAGGTTTTAAAAAATTCAAGTTATCTAAAGATGCTGTAACTGCCCCTCTCCGACAATGTCGTGAAACGGAAATGGATGCGGCGTCATCAATTAAAGACATTAATTTCCCACCAAATAGTGCACCAAAGGGATTTAAATCAAAGGGAAATACACGATGTGTTTGAATCACTCGTGATTCTCGACAAAATTTTTCTTTCGTCATTAACGATTCCTCTACTTTCATTTATAAACTTTTCCACGCTTTACTTTAGCTTACTTTACCATTTGATGCAATCCTTACTTTTTAGGAAACATTTAAAAAATAACAAATTTGCAAGTCCCATTTATTCATTTTTAGGAAAGTTGCTGTATAATAATAACGGTTAAAGAACTTTTAAGGAGATGGATACACATGAAAATTGCAATTGCTGGTGCCGGCGCTATGGGCAGCCGTTTAGGAATTATGTTGCATCAAGGCGGAAATGATGTAACTTTAATCGATCAATGGCCCGCGCACATTGAAGCCATTCGTGAACATGGTTTAATCGCTGATTTTAATGGAGAAGAAGTTGTCGCAAAACTACCAATCTTCTCACCAGAAGAAATTGACCATCAAAATGAACAAGTAGATTTAATTATTGCTTTAACCAAAGCACAACAATTAGATGCAATGTTTAAAGCGATTCAACCAATGATTACTGAAAAAACGTATGTACTATGTTTATTAAATGGCTTAGGTCATGAAGATGTACTAGAAAAATATGTACCAAAAGAAAACATCTTGGTTGGCATTACCATGTGGACAGCTGGTTTAGAAGGACCGGGACGTGTTAAACTTTTAGGTGATGGCGAAATTGAATTAGAAAATATTGATCCTTCTGGTAAAGAATTTGCTTTAGAAGTCGTTGATGTCTTCCAACAAGCTGGTTTAAATCCAAGCTATAGTAGCAATGTTCGCTACTCTATTTGGCGGAAAGCCTGTGTCAATGGCACGCTAAATGGTTTGTGTACAATCCTTGATTGTAATATTGCCGAATTTGGTGCATTACCTGTTAGTGAATCCCTTGTTAAAACATTAATCAGTGAATTTGCAGCAGTCGCAGAAAAAGAAGCCATTCATTTAGATCAAGCAGAAGTCTATACACATATTGCTCAAACTTATGATCCAAACGGTATTGGCTTGCACTATCCGTCTATGTATCAAGATTTAATTAAAAATCATCGTCTCACAGAAATTGATTACATTAATGGTGCCGTTTGGCGCAAAGGACAAAAATACAACGTAGCAACACCTTTCTGTGCCATGTTGACACAGCTTGTTCACGGAAAAGAAGAACTATTAGGAGCTAAATAATAAGAAAGTGCCAGAGACAATCGTTGTATGACGATTGCCTCTGGCATTTTCTTATTTTGCTTGTGCAGTCAATTTTAAAATAAATAATTGGAATAGTAATTCTTTATCCATTTGTCCTGTTTTCATGCGGTAATCATTTTCAACTAATTCATCATAAAGTCTTTCTAATCGAGACAATTCAAATCGTCGGACTTGTTGTAACGCTAACTTGACTCGATAAGGATGAACCTTTAATGTATCAGCGATATTCGCTTGTTGATAGCCCATCTTAGCCAAAATTTTTGTTTGCAGAAAAAGGCGAATCTGATTCAATAAGATTGCATTTAACTTAATGGTTTCTTCTCCTTGTAAAAGTAAATCTTCATACAATTGAACAGCTTTTTCACTGTTTCCAGAAAGTACTTCGTTGGTTAAGTCAAAAACATTATGTTCCAAAGACTTAGGGACTAATTCTTGAACCGCACCTCGTGTAATTGTCTTCGTCTCAAGGGCATATAAATACAGCTTCTGTAATTCTCCCATAATTTTTGATAAGTTCAAGTCTGTCAATTGAAGTAATAAATCAAAAGCATCGGAGCGAATAGTGTACCCTTCGCTCTCAATCGTTTGAGAAATGTACTGACGAATAGCCTTTTCATCCATTGGATTGACATCAACTACTGTGGCATTTTTTTTCAATGCTTTGGTAATTTTTTTTCGTTCATCTAATTTTTCATAAGAGGCCATAAAAACAAGAACAGTTGTTGGTGATGGACTTTCCAAATAATTCAATAAAAGATTGACATCATGTTCCACACCGTTTGTTTTTCTTTCGGCAGTTAAAAAGTAAGGATTTTCCACAAAGACAAGGCGATAATCACCAAAAAACGGAATTGTTTCCGCTTCAGCAATCGCTGCACTTAAAGGTGTTTCCTCCATATCAAATGAGAAAAAGTTAAATTGATCATCCTCTTCCGTCAACAATTCTTTCATCAATGTTGTTTTAAATAATTCAGTTAAATAAAGTTCTGTTCCTATTAATAAATACACTGGAGCGATTTTTTGCTCTCGCACTTCTTTCAAAGCTTTTTGTAACTCCATTGGCTCGCTCCTTTTCTCGTTTCTCTTGTTTATCCTATCATGTTACTTCTGGAAATACTAGTCTTGTTCTTTAACAAATTTGGCTTTAGAAAGCCCTTGCCAAGGTAACCATTGATAATAAATCATTCCTTGAAGATCAGTCCGATAATAATTTATTTTTTGCTCCTCCAGCGTCGCTAATGTCTCCTGATGAGGATGTTTAAAACGATTATTCAGCCCAGCTGAAATCAATGCTTCTCGCGGATTAAGCTGTTCGATAAATCTTTTAGTAGACGACGTTTTACTGCCATGATGACCGACTTTCAAGATGTCGATTTTCAACTGGGGATAGCGAGCCAACACTTGTTCTTCTCCTTCGGCTTCCAAGTCACCAGTAAATAAAAAATGCCGTCCACCTAATTGTGTGGAAAACACTATCGAGTCATTATTGCCCCCAATACTGCTCTTATTTGGTGATAAAATTTGAAAAGAAATGGGCCCATTAATTCGCTTGGGCGCTAAAATTGGCCGACAGTCTGTTCCGCT
Source organism: Enterococcus sp. DIV1328a (assembly GCF_050536905.1). Classification (NCBI taxonomy): domain Bacteria; kingdom Bacillati; phylum Bacillota; class Bacilli; order Lactobacillales; family Enterococcaceae; genus Enterococcus; species Enterococcus sp. DIV1328a. The sequence continues at coordinate 1,979,476 of NZ_CP172912.1, forward strand.
TTTTTGTAGTTGTTTCAAGACTTGGCGAAACGAAAAATTGGCTTCAGCTGCTCCTTTAGGGAAATAAAGAACAGAAATTGGAACCTTCTGCGCAATGGCTAATAAATCGCCAAAATGGTCTTCATGTGCGTGTGTGATGATCACTTCATCTAAACGTTTGACTCCTTGACTTTTGAGAAAAGGAATCACTGAATATTCCGCTCCTGATCGACTATTTTTCCGTTGCCGCCAAGCTTCTTTGTCAAAAGACAACCGACCACCTGTATCGATCAGTGTATTTTTTCTGTGAAAAGGCGCTTGGATAAACAAACTATCCCCTTGGCCTACATCGATCATTGCAACAATGCCAATTGGCGAAAGGTATTTACTATTTATCAAAACAATTAGTAGTCCGATTGAGAAAAAAATTTTTTTAGACTTGTCTGCTAAATAAATCATTGAAAGTCCGATTAGTAATAACAAACTAATTTGTATCCAAGAATTTAAATAGCCGATGGTCAGCTTCGGATTTAAGTGAACTAGCACCCACTCAAATAAGCCATTCATTGTTAAAAATAGTGGTTCGAGCAAGGCTGCTAAATAACGTGCTGGCATAATAATCACTAGAAAAAAGCTCAACGTCAAAAGCGGTAACAAGAACCGTTCAAAAATTGGTAACAAGAGAAATGTTAAGAAACTTCCTAACAAGGGCCATTCATAAAATGATTGGACTAAAATAGGTAAGGAAGCCACAGCCAATAGGAAAGAGCCTAAACAATTTTTAATGAAAGGCGAAGAATAACCAACCAATGTTTGCTCTAAAAACAGCAGAACAAAGGAAAGTAAATAACTAAATTGACCGCCGACTGAAAAAAAGAGGGTTGGCTGAACAATCAAGTGCACTAAGAGAGTTAAACTCCAACAATCGAGGGCCGGAACCTGCCAATTAAACCGTCGATTGAACGTATTGAGGTTTGTTTGTAAAAGCGCCCGCATGACACTGACTGAGAATCCTGTTAAACCAGCATATATCAGAGAAAAACCGCATTGCCACAAAAAATAACTTTCTTGCGTTCGACGAGCGATTCTTAGCATCAGCAAGCGAAATAGACGAATGAAAAAAGAAACATGCATCCCTGACAAACTAAAAAGATGCAAAATGCCTAATGCTGAAAATTTATCGCTTATTTCAGCAAATTCTTCATTACGAAAACCTAAGAGCAACGCATTCATATACATTGCACTAGTCTCAGCAAAATTTTTCTGAATATGTACCATCGCCCACTTCCGCCAGCCGCTAATGATTTCTTTAAACCGCCAAGAAAAAAAGGAACGCGGTTGTCCTATCTCCTCAATGAATAAAATAGCTTCGATTCCTTGATTCTTTAAAAATAGTTGATAATTGAAGCCATTTTTGTTGGTTTGACCTTGGGGCGAGTCTAAAATACCTACAGCGGTTGCCTGAATGGTTGTGGTTAGTTGTTGCCATTGCTGTTTTTCTTTCACACTTTTTAATTGATAAAATACCATCACTTTCTGCCTTTTGCCTTTTACGATCCAATTGGCAGGAAATTTTACTTGATCACCATCGACTTGTATTTCATCTGGCAATATCGTTAGCTGTCCTGACAAGCGGACTTCTTTAGGCAACAAAGAGACTGGCTTTAACCACTGGAAAATCAATATGCCCCCTACTATTAAAAAACTGCACAAAAAACCTCCCAATATAACAGGAAAACTTTTTGTACAGACAATACGGATAACAGTGATAGAAAAAAGAAGAGCTCCTAATAGGCTAGGTGCGAAAAAACACCACAGCCCACAACTAGTCAGCAGAGCTATGAAGAACCAATTATTCCTCAGCTGAGGAAGGATTGTCCTCAAGTGTGGCAAATTCTTCTCCCCATTGTAATTCGGCAAAATATTTTGGTACTAAAGTCACTTTTTCAACCGTGGCTCCTACTTGTTCAATTAAATTTAGGGCGTACGCATCATTACGGTAATCCTTTAAATAATAAATCTTTTTAATCCCTGCTTGTAAAATCATCTTTGTACATTGCAGGCAAGGGAAATGTGTCACATAAATTTCTGCCCCTTCTGTAGGGACGCCAAACTTCGCACATTGTAAAATTGCATTCATTTCTGCGTGGATTGTTCGAACGCAATGATTATCAACAACATAACATCCTTCATCAATACAATGCGTTCCGCCACTGACTGAACCATTATAACCTCCTGCAATAATTCGTTTGTCGCGAACAATGGTTGCTCCGACAGTTAACCGTGTGCAAGTACTTCTTAATGATAATAAGACGCTTTGTCCCATAAAATATTGGTCCCATGGAATTCGTTCCATAATAAACCTCCTTTATTTTTAATGACTCCTGTGTTCGATTTGCCAAATCATTTAATCTTATTACAAATAGTATGTTATCCGCATCCCATAGTCAAGAATTCTCAGGAATTTTCTGTTAAAAGTTAGCCAGTCACTGTCAACATGTCTTTTAAACGTTCTACTGTTTTCTCTCCAATACCGGGAACATTTTTCAGTTCCTCGACGGTTTTAAACGGTCCTTGTTCGTCACGAAAACGAATAATCTCTTGTGCTTTTTTCGCACCGATTCCTGAAATCGTTTGTAGCTCTGCTTCTGTTGCCGTATTAAGGTTGATCTTTTCCTCCTGATTTTGCTGAGCAGATGCTGATTCCTGCAGCGTTTCTAATGACTGTGCCACTGGTTCTCCTTTTTTGGGCACGTAAATAATCATTTGATCTTTTACTTTTTGAGCGTAATTGACCTGGGCAGTATCAGCTTCCTCGCTCACGCCTCCAGCTAAAGCTAAAGCATCCCAAATCCGCTGCTGATTTTTTAGTTGGTAGATTCCTGGTACTTTCACTGCGCCTTTAATATCAACATAGATCATTGTTTCTGCCCTTTCTTTTGTGGCCTCTGTGGTGGCCTCTGCCGTAGTGGTCAGACTTGTCTCCTCCCACATTGTGGTGTCTACTCGTGGCTCCTTATTAACCATCAAATAAATACCCACTAATAGAGTTATCAAAATAACTATAGACGCGCCACTACCTAGCAATAGCCACTTTTTGGGTAACTGTTTCAACCAATCCATCGTTTGTCCTCCCTTCAAAATATAATTACGCATTTTTTAACAAAAAAAATGCGCCTGGACCAAAAATCACTAGTAATTTTTGGTCCAGGCGTACTTTTATTTTAATTTCTCTAGATAGTTCAAGGCATCTTGAACCGTTTTTACTGGGACAATTTTCATTTTTGTCCCAATTTTTTTCGCAGCTTCTTGTGCTTCTTGATAATTCGATTTGATTTTTGGCTCAACTTTTTTCATTTCTGAAGTTATTTCATCATCGGGTGCAAAGAAAATTTCTGCGCCGTTCTCACTGGCAGTTACAACTTTTTTGTCAATGCCTCCGATTCTACCAACGATTCCTTGACTGTTCATCGTACCTGTTCCAGCAATTTCATGACCTTTACGTAAATCTTTATGACTTAATTGTTCATAGGTCTGCAAAGTAAACATTAAACCAGCCGATGGCCCACCAATATCACCCGCTTCAATAGATACTGGGATAGAAGAATCAATTTCTGTATGATCGGTCAAACCAATACCAATCCCCGCTTTTTTATCTGTTGGCAATTCAATTAATTTGCCGGTCGCTTCTTTTGCTTTGCCATCTTGAGTAAATTGAACAGTGACTTTTTGATTCACTTTTTGTGCTTTAATGTAGTTCATTAATTCTTCACTGCTTTTAAAAGATTTGCCATCCACGCCTGTCACGGTATCGCCAACTTCAATTTTTCCTTTAAAACTTGAGTTGTCTTCCATCGCTAACACATAGACGCCTTTAAATTTCATCTCATATGGAACCTTCGCTAATTTTAAGGCTTGCTCAATTGCGGCGTTTTTTGAGGAATCCATATAGTATTGTTGAATTCGATTATATTCGCTATTACTACTATCTCCCATTAATTCTTTTTTGGACATGACTTCTTGAAAATCCGAAAAGTTTGCTTTTATGGCAGAAAAAATAGTGGCCGAACGAATGCCCACCGTTGTTAAATAAAAAGCACCAGACTGCGTATCTTTTTTCCCATCAACAGTTACAAACTCTTTTAAATTTTCTGTCGTTCCTGGTCCTTCAATATAATAAGGAATTGGGACGATAAACAAACCAATTAGCAGCAATGCCAATACCATTGGAATGAGTGATTTAAACGAAAATTTTTCTGTTTTTTTATTCATTATTTTAGCTCCAGTCATTCTTCTTTTGTTTTAACGCATGATAAATATTGGGAGGAAGATAGTCAGACACATCGCCTCCAAAACGTAAAACTTCTTTTAGTAAACTGGAGCTTACATGTGCATATGGTTCTTCTGCTAATAGAAAAACCGTTTCAATTTCTGGCGCCAGATGTTGATTCATTTTAGCAATGTCTTTCTCGTACTCGTAGTCTTTGACGTTTCTAATGCCACGAATCAAAAAATTAGCCCCTAATGATTTTGCACTTTCCACAGTTAACTGGGTTTCTTGCATAATAACACGCACATTTGGCATTTCTTTAGTTGCTTCTTCAATTAAATATTTTTTCTCTTCTGGCGTAAATAATGTTTGCTTACTTGTATTTATAAAAACGCCAATGATGACTTCGTCAAATAACTTCGCACTGCGTTCAATCAAATTTAAATGACCATTTGTCATCGGATCAAAACTTCCGGGAAATAGAGCAATTTTACGCATCTTACGCCTCCTGACGATAAATCGTTACTTGAGTGATTCCGTAAACGGTTTCTCTTGTTTTTTCTAGTGTACCAATCGTTTCCGGTAATTTGACAGTTTTATCTGTTTCACAAACGATAACGGCTTCGTTTGTTAATAACTGCCGTTCTAACATCTTTTCTAATTGTGAAACAATTTCTTGTTTGGCATAGGGCGGATCCAATAAGACCAAATCAAATTGTAGCTTCTCTTCATAAAACTGTTCTAAGGCACGATTAGCATCCATTTTTCTAACTTCAAATTTTTCTGGTTCTTTTGTAATCGCAATATTTTCTTTAATTACTTTTAGTGCAGCAAAATTCTTTTCAATACAAACACTTTTATCCATTCCACGAGAAACGGCTTCAATCGCTAACCCGCCACTTCCTGAATATAAATCCAGCGCCATTCCACCATCGAAATATGGACCAATCATATTAAAAATAGATTCTTTTACTTTATCTGTTGTGGGCCTAGTATTGTCGCCATCTAACGCTTTCAAGCGCCGGCCACCATATTCTCCAGAAATAACACGCATTGTTTCGACTCCTTTATCAATCATTCTTTTATAATTCATTATAACAAAAAGAGTGAAAAATGTTTGAAATTTCTCATAACATTTCTCACTCTTTTGCATTAGACATTCTCCGCTAAGCGAATCTCTGTAGATAATTCCTCTACTACATAGCCATCGTCTTCTTGTTCTTGATAAGCCGCTTTGGTACCAATTTTTTCAGCAAAATTCATTTCGACATCTGGTCGATACGATTTATCGACACTACGAACAAAATGTAACTGATTAATTTTTTCCATGTTACTTTCAATATTTTCTTCATTCATGTAAATCACCACATATTTCATTTTTCGTGAAACATAGTGAATCAGTCCATATCGGCGTAACTGTTTTAACGGTTTTAATGTGTATACCCAAACAATTAGGCAACGACGCTCTTGAAGCGTAAATTCTTTTTCTTCTTTAGCTTGCATGGCAGCTTCCTCCACAACCTGAATGTTTCTTTCCTCGTTCAAAGAAAGGATTTCCAGCATCTACTTTAATATCTTCAGAAATTAGTTGCGCAATCTTTAAACCAATTGTATCTAGCAACGTTTGAACGTTTGTCTCAGCAAAACGATAATTTGCAACGATTTCATTTAAATCAAGCGCCCGCTTCGCTTTACGTAGGGCTCGCTGTTTCTCCCGAAAATCGGGTGCATGAATTCCATAAGCCTCAACTCGTTCAAAAGCTGACTTAGCTTCTAAAAATGCTTTTTGTAACTGAGCAACTTCCGTTGAAGCATACATGGCTTTTTTTGTTTCTTTATAGTTTTGAACAGCATCACTTTCTAAAAGTGCTGAAATTAAACATTCTGTTTGATCTTCAATTGCAAATAAATGTTCTGTCACAATCATAACTTTTCACTACTCTCCGTGATTTGCCTATTTTCTGGTCGTTTCTCTAATAAGACTAACACACCTTCATTGGAAAAGGCAACGCCCAATTCTGTCGTTTCTGACTCAGCAAAATAGCTATCATATTGCGGGTCCGAAAACCATGACAAAATAGTAAAGGTACTATCATAAACAGGTTCTTGGAAAATACCTGCTGGTTCTCTCAACGAAAGTTTGCTCGTTTTAACTAATAAAGAAAATTCGTCCTTAGTCAAATGAAAGGGATGAATGGCTGTATGTTCCTCTCTCGTTTGTAACAATTCTGCTTGTCGATTTGCCGACAAAATTGTTGGTGTATGGTTAGCCATCGTTTGATACAATGTTTGGGCATCTTTTTGGCTTTGTGTAGAAACTGAAAAAGCAGCTTGACTTTCTTGCTGTTTAACCAGATTCATGACATAAATCGCTTGGTTACTTTGAACAGGATCGAAGGTCATTGACTGCGTTATATCAACTGGCAAAGGAGAACCTTCATTTAATTGATACGGCATTTCCGTGAGCAACGTTTCTTTATTGACATAATTAACTGCCATTAAACCACCTGTCCGCTGATTAAAAAATAACACTGCAAAACTGCCATTATCAAAAGCAACCAGTGGTCGATAGTTCATATCTTCTTCCATCAGCTCGACATCGTAAGCTTCATGATGAAAATTAAATGCAAAATTCGAATAAATCGTCATTAAATCAGACAAGTCTGCAAGCTTCATATCTATTTTAAACGGTTCTATCATTTTGTCATTGTTAAAGGCCTTAATTGCGATGACTTTATTTTCTCGAACGTTGACTTCTAAGTAATCATTCATCGTCAAACCGAACGTCCATAATTCATACGTACGACCTGTTTTAATTTTTTCTTTAGGATTGCCAAACTGGCGGATAAAGGTTTCCACATCTTTCCCTATGTATGCTGCGTAGCCAGAAGCTGGCAATTCTTCATGAGGAACAGCGGTGTGAGCGCTGGATAAGCGCCCACTTTGAGCTGTTTCGGTTGGTTTTTCAGCAGGGAAAAAAACTGGCTCTAAATATCCGATGAGTAGAACTGTTAAAAAAACAGCAGTAAAGGCCCAAAATCGCTTCATTTTTTCCCCTCTCATCTTATTTTTCTTTCACTTCTAATAACAAATCACCTGAGCTGATTGCTTCGCCTTCTTCAACATAAATGTGATCTACCGTGCCCGCAAAACGTGCTTCGATAGTCGTTTCCATTTTCATGGCTTCTGTAATCAGCAACGGCTGACCTTTTTCTACTTTATCGCCACGTTTGACCAATACTTGTAGAACAGAACCAGACATCGTTGCGCCGATTTGTTCTTTATTAGTTGGTTCCGCCTTTTGTTTTACTTGAACAGCTGACTTAATAGAGGCATCTTTAACTAAAACCTCACGACGTTGCCCATTCAAATTGAAGAACAAGACACGGTTTCCGTCAATATCAGGTTCGCCAATTTCATCTAAACGAATAATTAACGTTTTTCCTCGTTCAATTTGAACTTCCAATGTCTCTCCTTGACGAATACCATTAAAGAATGTTGGCGTATCTAATAAGGTTATATCTCCAAAGGTTTCGTATTTTTGACGATACTCTAAAAATACTTGTGGATACATTAAATAACTTAAAACTTCTTCCAATTTAGGTTGATACCCAATTTTTTCGGCTAATTCTTCTTGTACTTTTGCAAAATCAACAGGTGCTGCTAAGTCACCTGGCCGCTCTGTGAAGGCTGGTCGACCTTTTAGAATAATTCGTTGGAGCTCTTTCGGGAACCCACCAACTGGTTGACCTAAATCACCTTGGAAAAAAGTCACAACGGATTCAGGAAAACTTAGTTCTTCGCCACGCGCATAAACATCTTGTTCTGTCAGATGATTTTGAACCATGAAGAGTGCCATGTCTCCCACGACTTTTGAAGATGGTGTCACTTTTACAATATCACCAAACATCAAATTCACTGTGTGATACATTTTTTTGATTTCATCCCAACGGTGCCCTAAGCCTACCGCTTTTGCTTGCTGCTGCAGATTAGAGTATTGACCACCAGGCATTTCATGCATATAGACTTCTGTTTGCGGGGCATTTAACCCATTTTCAAATGGTTGATAATACATGCGCACATCTTCCCAATAATGATTGATTTTCTGTGCATTATCAATGTTAATAGTTGGCGTCCGTTCACCATTGACTAAAGCATAATATAGACTGTTCATACTTGGCTGGCTAGTTGCGCCACTCATCGCACTCATTGCGACGTCAACAATATCAACGCCTGCTTTAGTGGCTGCTGAATAAGTGATGATCCCATTGCCACTAGTATCGTGGGTATGGAGATGGATTGGTAAATCCGTGGCTGCCTTTAATTCACTAATTAAACGATAAGCAGCTTGTGGTTTCAATAAGCCAGCCATATCTTTAATCGCAATGATTTGTGCCCCTAAATTTTCCAATTCTTTAGCCATATCAAGGTAATATTGAACATTATATTTTGCTCGGGCTGGATCATTGATGTCCCCAGTATAACAAATTGCTGCTTCCGCAATTTTTCCGGTATCCCGAACGACTTGAATACTTTTTTCCATTTGAGGAATCCAGTTTAAGCTATCAAAAATTCGGAAAACATCGACTCCTTGGCGAGCAGATTCTTTAATGAATTCTTCAATAACATTATCAGGATAATTTTGATAGCCTACCGCATTAGAACCTCTGAACAGCATTTGTAAAAGTGTATTTGGCATCAACTGACGAATTTTTCTTAAACGTTGCCACGGGTCTTCGGTTAAAAAGCGATAGGCAACATCGAACGTAGCGCCACCCCACATTTCACTAGAAAACAGCTCAGGCAGGGCTGCATCAGTTAGACCAGCAATTGCTTTAAAATCTTGTGTTCTCACACGAGTAGCTAATAAACTTTGGTGCGCATCACGGAACGTGGTATCTGTCATTAACACACTTTCTTGATTCTTAACCCAATCGATGACGGCGGTTGCTCCTTGAGCGTCTAGAATATTTTTAGCTGTGATCACTTTTTCTGGAACTTCAACATCTGTCGGCACGCGCGGAGCTTCAAAATATTTTTTCTCCGTTCGTTCAATGCCAGGGAACCCATTGACCGTTACTTCTCCAATGTATTTCATCGTTTTATTGCCACGATCGCGCATACGAGGAAATTCAAATAATTCAGGTGTATTATCAATAAAGGTTGTTTTGGCTTCCCCAGATTGAAACGCTGGATAGCTCACAACATTTTGTAAAAACGGAATATTTGTTTTCACGCCACGAATCCGAAATTCTTTTAAGCAGCGTTGCATTTTACTGATTGCCTGTTCAAAAGAGAAACCATGCGTACAGACTTTAACCAATAAAGAATCAAAGTAAGGCGTCACAGCGTAGCCAGAATAAGCATTCCCTACATCTAAACGCACACCAAACCCACCTGGTGAACGATACGTATCAATTTTCCCTGTATCTGGCATAAATTGGTTCAAGGGATCTTCAGTCGTAATCCGACATTGAATAGCCGCGCCTTTTAATGTCAATTCGTTTTGTTTTGGCAAATGCATATCTTTATGCAAATCAAGCCCTTGCGCAATTTGTAATTGAGAGATTACAATATCAATATCTGTAATCATTTCTGTGATAGTATGTTCTACCTGAACACGAGGATTCACTTCAATAAAATAAAACTGATCCCCTTCTACTAAAAACTCAACCGTTCCCGCATTCACGTAGCCGACATGCGCCATTAACTGCACAGCAGCCGAACAAATGGCTGCTCGTTGTTCTTCATTCATTGATACACATGGTGCGACTTCTACCACTTTTTGGTGGCGCCGTTGAACGGAACAATCACGTTCAAATAAATGCAAGACGTTCCCATGATGATCGCCTAAAATTTGTACTTCGATATGTTTAGGATTAGAAATATACTTTTCAACATAAACCTCGTCAGAACCAAAGGCTGCTTTCGCTTCGCTTTTTGCTCTTTCGTAACCTTCTCGTGCTTCCTTGGCATCGTGGGCAACGCGCATCCCGCGACCGCCGCCACCTAAAGCAGCTTTAATCATGATAGGAAAGCCATACGTTTCACCAAAAGCTACGACCTCTTCCACCGTTGCTACTGGCCCATCTGAGCCTGGAATCGAAGCAATCCCCGCAGCTACAGCTGCTTCTTTCGCTTTAATTTTATCGCCAAAAATATCTAAATGGTGTGTTTTAGGTCCAACAAAAATGATTCCTTCTTCTTCACAACGTTCGGCGAAGCGTAAGTTCTCTGATAAAAAGCCATAACCAGGATGAATGGCATCTGCTCCCGATTTTTTGGCAATTTGGATAATATTTTCAATGTCTAAATAGGCTTCAATTGGTTTTTTCCCCTTACCAACTAAATACGCTTCATCTGCTTTGAAACGATGAACAGAATACTCATCTTCTGCAGCATAAATCGCTACTGTCTGGATATCTAATTCTGTACAAGCTCTAAAAATTCGAATCGCAATTTCGCCACGATTGGCAACTAATACCTTTTTCATAACGTCACTCCTACCATCAATTTCCTTCAAATTTATTGGTTCTGTTCTAAAGATAAATAGTACTCATTTTCTAATTTCTGACGTGTTTCATCTGCACTGATATTCAGGACAAAGGCCACAGCAATCGAAATAATCAGCAAACTATTCCCACCTTGACTCAAGAACGGGAAAGTAATTCCTGTTAATGGAATAATCCCAGTAATCCCACCAACATTAATAAAGACTTGAATTAATAACATTGTACCAATTCCAATACACATTAGTGAATTAAAAGGTTTCTTCGAGCGTACACCGACTAAAATAATTCGCGCAATCATAAACATCAACAATCCTAAAATCGCTAGACCGCCGATAATGCCTAACTCTTCTAAAGTAATCGCAAAGATAAAGTCCGTATGTGCTTCTGGTAAAAAGCCTTTTTTCTGAACACTATTCCCTAGACCTTTGCCAAACCAGCCGCCATTACTGATTGCATAATAAGAATTAGCTAACTGATGGCCTAAGTTCCGTTCATCTAAAAATGGATTTTTAAAAACAGCAAAACGATTATAAATATATTGATAACGCGCTGGGAAAATTTTTCCTTTAGACATAATTAATAACTGAATAGCCGTGATACTACCTAAAATGCCCAAGCCACCGACCAAATAGGTATACATATAATTAATCCCACTTGCTAAAACCATCACGATGGTAATTAATGTTAGAATGGCCGCATTCCCGAAGTCAGGCTGGATTGCAACTAGAGCAATTAATACAAAAACGAGCATCAACGGTCGCCCGGCAGCTTGTTTAAATTGATCCATGCCTCCATTAATTGTCTTTTGTCGCCGTGCTAAAATATAAGACAAATACCAGACAACCATGATTTTTAAATACTCAGCTGGTTGCATCGAAAATCCACCAATCTCAATCCAACCACGTGCGCCGTTAATTTCTTTCCCGATACCAGGAATCCGAACGGCTAAAACCATAACCGTAATTACTGCAATGGCAAACATGATAAAACTTCGATTCTGGAAAACGGATGTTTTCATCTTATAAATAAAAAACATTGCAACTAACCCTACTACCCAAAAGGCAACCTGGTTAATAACGAATGACGTAGGTGAAAAACCTTTCATTACTTGTAATGCGGATGTGGAACTATATACCATAATCAATCCCACGATACTTAAAATTAAATATGGAATAAAAATACTATAGTCTAGCAAATGCCGTTTCTTTACTTTGTTTGGCAAAGCTTAACCCTCCTTGCCAATCTCGTTTTTTTCTTGTGTTTCTTCATAAACATCTGTATATAATTGATTCAATTCGCGTTCTAAATCACTTAGTAAGCGATGTCCTTCATCATTAGTTAAAATCCCCAAACGGGTCGCATAGGTCACTTGTCTTGAAAAACCATACATTTGTGTATCCACCACTTCTTCAAATGCTTTACATTGAGAAATGCACAAACTGTTTTTTTGATTACGAATAAGCATTTTAATGCGTTCTGCATCGTCTTCTAATAATTGAATGGCAAATTTCTTTGAAATTCCTTCGTCCATTTGTACAGAACCTCCCTATCTTAATTAAATAATTATAACATAATTCTCAGTTAGATACATGATGATTTCAGAAAATTTCCTTTAAGAAATTTTCTAAAACCAAGCGATATATTAAGTAAGAAATCTCTTTATATAACAAGCTTATTTTATCAATACAACAACAAATACATTAAAAGAATTTTTTCTTATTTTCTGCTTTTAATTTTAAATAAAATAACAAACTATATCATTTTTTCGTCTCTTGATATTCTTTAATTACTTCTAAAAAGGCGGTGCCATATTTATCTAATTTATTTTGGCCGACCCCTTTTATTTGCAATAATTGAATCGTTGTTTGCGGTAATTTTTCACACATTTCTTTAAGTGTACTATCGGAAAAGACTACATATGGCGGCACGCCTGCCTCTTGAGCCATGTCCATACGTAATTCGCGTAATCGTTCAAACAAGGCATCATCCACTGCTACTTTTCGAACTTTTTGGTCTTCTTTTCGGAAGACTTTCCGTTCCCCTAAAAGCACCTGAACACCTTCTGTCGAGACTGATAACAACGGAAATTGCCCATCAGAAGGAATTAAATAACGTTCTGCTGTCAAATAATCAATCAGCTGTGTGACTTCTTTTTGCGTGCGACCTTTCATTAGTCCGTATGTTGGCAAACGATCAAAATGCCATTGATCAATTTTTTGATCTTTTGAGCCAGTCAAGACTTTACCAACTAAGCCCTTACCGAAACGTTCTCCCATACGTTTTACACAAGACAAGACTTTTTGGGCATCGACCGTAATATCGACTAATTCTCGATTATCCAGACAATTTGAGCAGCGACCGCAGTCCGTCCCTTCTTCACCAAAATAGCGTAAAATATATTTTTGTAAACACATTTGTGCATTCGCATATTGTGACATTTCCCGTAATTTCAAGTACTCTTTCTGCTTATAATCAATGGTCATTTCAGATTGTTCAATAAAGTATTGTTGAATTTGCAAGTCTTGTGGAGCAAACATTAACACAGCATCACTAGGCAGACCGTCACGACCAGCTCGGCCGGCTTCTTGATAATAAGATTCAATATTCCCTGGTACTTGTGCGTGAATGACAAAACGAACATTACTCTTATTAATCCCCATACCAAAGGCATTTGTTGCTACCATCACTTGCACTTGATCATACAAGAATGCTTCTTGATTTTCACTACGTAACTGTTCACTCATGCCCCCATGATACATCCCAGCCGCAATTTTTTTATTCTCTAATAAATGATAAATTCGTTCAACTTCCTTCCGCGTGCTTGCATAAATAATACCTGATTGCCCAGTATTCATCTTTAAATATTCCAAAAGAAAAACGTCTCTGTTTTGATCTTTCACGACTTGAAAAGATAGATTTTCTCGAGCGAATCCTGTTTTGATTTCATTTTCTGATGGAATTCTTAATTGCTTGACAATATCCTCCGCTACTTGTGGCGTTGCTGTAGCTGTTAGTGCAATCACGGTTGGTTGTTGTTGAAATTGATCGATAATCTCTGCTAAACGCAAATAGCTTGGACGAAAATCATGCCCCCATTGTGAAATACAGTGTGCCTCATCTACTGCCAATAAATCAATCGGTACATGTGTCAGCATCTGTTGAAAATCATAAGATTCTAATCGCTCTGGCGCAACATACAATAGCTTGACTTCTTTGTTAACTGCTAATTGAATACGATGATTCATTTCTTGATAGGAAATGGTACTATTGATATATGTAGCTGGAATCCCCATTAAATTCAGGGCATCTACTTGATCTTTCATTAAAGAAATTAATGGTGAAATCACCAATGTTAAATTATCCAGAAGTAAGGCTGGCAACTGATAACAAATCGATTTGCCTCCACCTGTTGGCATAATGCCTAAGACATTTTCTTGTCGCAATACATGACGAATAATCGTTTCTTGTCCTGGCCGAAAATCATCATAGCCAAATGTATCTTTTAATAATTCTTGTAATGCACTCATTTATTGCGCTCCAATCTTTGTTCTACAAGTCATTTTAACACGCTAATCTAACAGGAACAAGGTGTGTTAAAACAAGACACAATCGTGAAACACCAGTTAACGTGAAACATCAAAAAGAATGAAAAATTGTGAAAGCTTGCTATCAAAAGCTTTCAAAAATAGCGACATTTGCTTGTTGTGGATAACGAGTAGTTATCCACACATAAAAAATATCCTTATCTTAAAAATACGCATTAATCCGTTTTTTTCATAAAAAAACCAACTATTTTCGTAGTAAAACGAGCATAGTTGGTTTAAATGTTTATTTGTCGAAAAATTATTCAGCTTTTTTCTTTTTCTTGCTTGCTTTTTCGCGTTCGTTTTTGTTAAGAATTTGTTTTCTTAAACGGATGCTTTCTGGTGTTACTTCACAGTATTCATCTTCATTCAAGAATTCTAATGATTCTTCTAACGTTAATTTTTTCGGTTTTTTGATGACTGATGTTTGGTCTTTCGTTGCCGAACGAACGTTAGTCATTTGTTTAGCTTTTGTGATGTTCACAGTTAAATCGTTGTCGCGGTTGTTTTCCCCAACAATCATTCCTTCGTAAACTTCTGTCGTTGGTTCAACGAAAACTGTACCACGTTCTTCAATACTCATGATTGAGTAAGTCGTTGCTTTACCAGTATCGATTGAAACTAGCGCACCTTGATGACGGCCACCAATCGTTCCTTGAATCATTGGTAAGTATTGATCGAAGGTGTGGTTCATAATACCATAACCACGAGTCATTGATAAGAATTCTGTTGAATAACCAATTAAGCCACGAGCTGGTGCCAAGAAGATTAAACGCATTTGTCCGTTACCGGCATTAATCATATCTTGCATTTCGCCTTTACGTAAACTTAGGGATTCAATCACGCTACCCATGTATTCTTCAGGTGTGTCAATTTGAACACGTTCAAATGGTTCACATTTAACTCCATCAATTTCACGTTCAATAACTTCTGGACGAGAAACTTGTAATTCATAGCCTTCACGACGCATGTTTTCAATTAAAATTGATAAATGCAATTCGCCACGGCCTGATACAGTCCAAGAATCTGGGCCAATTGGATCCACACGTAAAGATACGTCTGTTTGTAATTCAGCCATTAAACGTTCTTCGATTTTACGAGCGGTAATGTATTTTCCTTCACGTCCCGCAAATGGAGAATTGTTAACTAAGAAAGTCATTTGTAAGGTTGGCTCATCAATGTGTAGAATTGGTAATGCTTCTTGATTGTGAACATCTACAACTGTTTCCCCAACGAAAATGTCTTCCATTCCAGAAACGGCAATTAAATCGCCCGCTTTTGCTTCATCAATTTCCACACGTTGTAAGCCAAAGAAACCTAAAATTTTCGTTACACGGAAATTTTTCACGCTGCCATCTAATTTCATCAACGCAACTTGGTCGCCGACTTTCATTGTGCCACGGAACACACGGCCAATCCCAATACGTCCAACGTAATCGTTGTAGTCTAGTAATGAGACTTGGAATTGAAGTGGTTCGTCTGAATTGTCAACTGGAGCTGGCACATGTTCAATAATTTTATCAAAAATTGGGGCCATTGTTGGCTCTTGATCTGCTGGATCATCTGATTCACTTGAAGTTCCGTTTAAAGCAGAAGCATAAACAACTGGGAAATCTAATTGATCGTCGTCTGCGCCTAATTCGATGAATAACTCTAAAACTTCATCTACTACGTGTTCAGGACGAGCAGAAGGTTTGTCAATTTTGTTAACAACCACGATTGGTGTTACTTTTTGTTCTAATGCTTTTTTCAATACGAAACGTGTTTGAGGCATTGTTCCTTCATACGCATCGACAACTAAAACAACACCGTCTACCATTTTCATGATACGTTCTACTTCACCACCGAAGTCCGCGTGTCCTGGTGTATCTAGAATGTTGATACGTGTACCGTTATAATCTACGGCTGTATTTTTTGCTAAGATAGTAATTCCACGTTCACTTTCAAGTGCATTGGAATCCATTGCACGTTCTTGTAATTGTGTGTGTCCATCTAAAGTGTCAGATTGTTTTAAAAGTTCATCTACTAAGGTTGTTTTACCATGGTCAACGTGGGCGATAATTGCCACGTTACGAATATCATCTCTGTATTTCAATTTAATTGCTCCTTATCTATATACGCTTATGTTACTTAAGTCCATAAAAGCCGACTGCTTATTATAGCAAACTTTTTTCATTAAAAAAAGGCTTTCGCCTGCAAAAATAATGAAAGTTTTAGAAATTATTCGGCTTTTTCTGAAAACAAGGACATTTTTTTACAAATTTTTCTCTTTTAAAAGAGGAAGAGCCTTACCTTTCAGCAACGCTCTTCTTTGATTATTCCGATTCATTTAAATATCGGGTAAATACTTCATCATAGGTTTCAGGAGTTGCTGCAATAAAGTATTCACGACCCGTAAAAGTTAATGGTTTTCCTGTAATACCAGAGTATTTAAACCCAAATTCTTCCAAAAGTACTAAGCCTGCTGCATAATCCCAAGGACTTAGATTAGATAAATAGCCATGATGGTTGCCTTTTAACATGGCAATAATTTCCAAACCTGCACAACCGCTAATACGCACGCCCATGCTTGCTTGTCCGATTTCCGTTGCGTGATGAATATTTTTTCCATGCATGTAAGCATTCATGCCCCATAATCCATCTGCCAAGGCTTTCATAGTAGGCGCTTTTAATAATTGATTATTTCGATAAACGCCAAGCCCTTTGCCGCCCCAATAAAGTTCTTCTCGCATCACATCATAGATAAAACCTAATTTACCAATGCCGTCTTCATAAACAGCTAACATAATACAGAAATTTTCTCTTTCCATCACGAAATTCATTGTGCCATCAATCGGATCGATGATCCACACGCGACCAGCAAAGCTTTTTAAAGTATTGTAGCCTTTTTCTTCCCCTAAAATTTGATCTTCGGGAAAATTTGTTTGAATTTTATTCATTAAAAATTCTTGGGTTTGTTCATCCATATTTGTTACTAAATCGGTGCGGCCATTTTTCTGTTGAACGGTTAACTCTGATTCCAAGTTCATTCGAATCACATCGGCTGCTTCAAAAAGCCAACTTTGAATTGTTTGAACAAATTTTTGCGTTTCAGTCATCTAATCATCCCCCAGCTTTAATTTACCGCTTCCCTGTTTTTTAGCTTGTTGAAGCGTACGATATAACGAATATCCTGAAGCATTTTCAAATTCACGACCTAAGCGTTTTTCTTCGCCGATACTTTTAACGACCGTTTTAAATTGTTGATAGGTTGTTAAAAATTTGTCAACAGGCAAGCCTGTTTCGTTGGCTTGCTCAACTGCTGTCCACATATTAGTGACAATCACCATTTCTTCTGTCGTCCAATCTAAATCTAATGGATATTGATAGTCTTTCATGTCTTCACCTCATCTTCTCTAGTTTAGCATATTTTCATAAAAAAACATCTTATTTACGTCGATTTTTTAATGCGTTAAAGAGAGGATATTCTGCTGTTCCTTTGCGATACAAACTTTGTTGTGAAGCATAAATACCACTATTTCCAGAACACATAAAACTGATTAAGCAAACCATGAAAAAATAGACCGCCGCTTCACTACCAAATAGTTCAATGCCCATAATGAAACAAGCAATCGGCGTATTCGTGGCGCCAGAAAAAACACCAATAAATCCTAACCCTGCTAAAAAAGGAATTGATAGATGTAACAAAGGGGCCAAAGAACTACCTAACGTAGCCCCAATTTCAAACAATGGCGTTACTTCCCCTCCTTGGAATCCGGCACCCAAGGATAACACCGTAAAGAATAATTTCCCAACAAAATCAAAAGGCTGCGCATTGCCTGCAAATGCATCTTCTAATAAAGGTAAACTCAAGCCTAAATAACGTTGGTTGTTTAAGACGAGCACAAACAGAACGACAATGGACGCCCCAAGAAACGCACGAAGGTAGACATTAGCAAACCAATTTGCGTAGGTCTTTTTTAAAAAGACAATGGAACGACTAAAAACCCAACCTGCCAAACCAAAACAAATCGATGCCAAAAATAATTTTACGAATAGATCAACCGACCAAGTCGGAATTTTGCCCATCGGATAATGCGTATGTGTTACACCAAAACTTTCAGTCACAAAATTAGCAAATAAGCCTGCAAAAAAACTTGGGAAAAGTGCCTCTGCACGAACTTTTCCAATCGCCAAAACTTCTAATCCGAAAACCGTTCCCGCTAATGGTGTGCCAAAAACAGAACTAAAACCTGCACTAATTCCGCTAATAATAATTACTTGTCGTTCCAAAGCGGACAGTTTAAAGACTTTTCCTACAGCATTTGCGATTGCGCCCCCCATTTGCACCGCCGTCCCTTCACGACCAACAGAACCACCAAATAAGTGCGTAGTAATCGTGCCAAACAATGTTAAAGGAATTAAGCGCAAAGGAATATCTTCTTCCCCGCCATTGCCTTGTTCAATCACTAAGTTATTTCCTCGGCTAGCATTTTTCCCAAAACGCGTATAGAAATACGTAAAAACAACACCGCTAATGGGGAGGATAAAGAGTAACCAAGGATTTGCTAAACGAACATCTGTTACATAGGTGAGACTCTTTAAGAAAAAGGCGGATAACGCCCCCATAAATAAACCAATAATTGCGGTAATGAGCAACCATTTTGCCATATAACCGCCGATTGATAGTAGTTGCTTTGTTTCTTTTTTCACTTTACATGCTCCTTTACAATTTTCTTATCGCCAATCCTAGCGTACAGAAAAAGCCTACCAAAGGGTACACTTCTCCCGTTTGGTAGGCGTCATTAATTTATTCGTCCGATAAATAGTTCGTGGTGAACACCATCACCATGTTGCTATTAAACTATTAAAAATAATACCACGCAACTCTGGAAAGTGCAATAAAAAATCAATTGCGTTCCGTTTTTATCCACGTGCTATTCCCTTTAATAAACCGATAATAAGCCATTACCACACTAACGAATAAAATTAAGTACATGTAGGAAATAGTAAAAGGTAAACTAATTAACCCCACTTTTGCCGGTACTTCTAATTGAAAATTTTTCAACTCGTGATAATAGTTGATTGTAAAAAAAATGCCGAAAACTAGCGAAATACTGACAGCCAAAGCAAAACTAATACCTAGAGATAACGAAAAACCTAACCTATACAAGTGTTGCAGTTGAAGCCCAGTTAAAACAAAAACGAGGATTCCTGCGACGAGATTAATAAAGGGTTGCGCTAAAAAATAATAGATGCCGCACTTCTGCCTTAGCGTTAATGACTTTGATTTAATCACCCTGGGTAAATACGCTAGACAATCTAAATTCCCTTGAACCCAACGGCTTCGTTGCCGAATAAAACGTTTCACATCTCTCAGTGCTTCTTGAGCCATAAAGGCCTCGTCAATATAAGCAATCGATAACTCTTTCAGCATTAATTTAATGGTTAACTCATAGTCATCCAATAAAGCATTTCCCCAAGGCTGATAACCTAAGTGTTCGGTAATCATTGATAACCGAAAAAACTGACCATTGCCACCAAGTCCGATGGTTTTTGTTGCCCGACGTGCCTTTTGAATAAAATTATTAATCGTAAAAAACTCAACATCTTGTGCAATAAACATAAAACTTGTAACATCTTTCATTTTGATTCTTGTTTGCGCAGCACAGATTGTCGTATCTGCGAAAACAGCAGTTAGTTCATTGATAATATTCTCACTAAAAAAACCATCTGCATCCACTACTCCCACCAATATTTGATTTCGTGAGTAGTCTTTTTTTTCTGCATCTGCTAATACAATTTGGAAAGCATGGTTCAAAGCGGCGCCTTTGCCTTGTTGCGCATTAGGAAATTGACGAGACAGAACTTGGATTGGACCAGCAATACTGTCCATCATTGCTTTGGTTTGGTCCGTTGATCCATCATCAATCGCAATTATTTTTTTCTTAATTGGTAAAGCAACCAGTTTTTTTAATGTTTCTCCGATGACTTTCTCCTCGTTTACACACGGTACAAGAAAGTAGCAGAAAAATTCTTCTGCTACTTCGACTTCTCTTCTTGTTTTTTTTCTTGTTCGAAAACTGAGAAATAAACTTGTAAATAAATAGGTTAAGAAAATGAACATAATTACTTTGTATAACTGATACAAATAAATCATGTAATTTGTCCTCTTTTCAAAAAATAACGATATAGAATGTAGGCAGTGACAATTGAAACTAGAATAACACCAATTAAATCAGTCACGAAAAGGGCGCCCGTTGAAATTACCCCAAGTTTCGGTAAAGCGGATTGACTCATTAGATACTCCTTTCTCTCTATTTGTTTTTTACCAACACACCACCACGATAACCATGACACATCCCCCATAATAATATCTTGGCGGATTATAGTACACAGGTGGATTATAGTTAGTGATGGGTGGCACATAGGGCCAAACTGTTGGTGGCGGTGGATTATAAACTGGTATTCTGCGATTTTCTCGAACAATTGCAATTGTTTGCCCCGCATGATTTTGCATCAGACTGACACGTGTTGGCGTAGTATTTCGTGAATAACCAGCTGGCGCTTGAACTTCTCTAATTTCATACACTCGGTTTACGGATAGTCCACTGATAGTAACTGTACCATCTCCCCCAGTTGTCACTCTTTGTGTATAGCCGTTAGTTGTATCTTTCCATTCAAAAACAGCGCCTGCTAAACGTACTTTTGTTTCAACATCTTGTTTAATAATTTTAATAGCACCATAGTTTGCTTTATTGTTTAACACTAACGTATACGTTTTTGCGCCTTGGCCTCGTAAGTCAATCCGATGGACCCTACTATCCAACGCATACCCAGTTGGCGCTTGAATCTCGGTGATTTCATAAATACGATCTGACGATAATCCTGGAATCAGTACTTCACCATTTCCATTTGCTGTAAATGTTGCCGTATAGTTATTGGTGGTATCGCGGAATCTAAATTTTGCGCCTGCTAAACGTTGTTTTGTATCCGTATCTTGCTTAATAATTTTGATAGCGCCCTGTTGTGATGTATTATTCAAGACTAGTGTATAGGTTTTACCACCTTGTCCACGTAAATCAACTTTATGAACACGTCTATCTATAGTATAGCCGTTTGGTGCTTTAATTTCTGTGATCTCATAGATACGATCACCGGCTAATCCAGGAATCAGTACTTCACCGTTTCTATCCGCTGTAAACGTTGCTGTGTAATTGTTGGTTGTGTCTCGGAATTTAAATTGTGCGCCTGCTAAACGTTGTTTCGTATATCCATCTTGCTTAATAATTTTGATGGCACTTTTTTGTGCTTGATTATTTAAGACTAATGTATAGGTTTTACCACCTTGTCCACGTAAATCAACTTTATGAACACGTCTATCTATGATATAGCCATTCGGTGCTTTGATTTCTGTAATCTCATAGATACGATCACCGGCTAATCCAGTAATCAGTACTTCACCGTTCCTATTCGCTGTAAACGTTGCAGTATAATTATTGGTTGTGTCTCGGAATTTAAATTGTGCACCTGCTAAACGTTGTTTCGTATATCCATCTTGCTTAACAATTTTGATGGCGCCTTTTTGTGCTTGATTATTTTTGGTAAACGTGTAGGTTTTGCTAGCATAATTCGAAGGTAAAAGAACTCTATGCACCGTTTTGTCAAGTATATAACCATTTGGTGCTTTTATTTCTGTAATTTCATAAATCCGGTTGACGGAAAAATTATACAAAGTTGCTTCACCATTAGCATTAGCAGTTACTACGCCTGTATTCCCGTTCACTGTGTCACGCCATCTAAATTGTGCACCTGCTAAACGTTGTTTTGAATAACTATCTTGTTTAATTAATTTTAAATTGCCACGTAGCGCAACATTTTCAATGGTATAATAACCAATCTTGTCAGCAAAATTAGTCGTTAGGGTAACTCGGTAAGTCTTGTTATTTAAGATATAGCCGTTTGGTGCTTTAATTTCTGTAATTTCGTATACACGATTGACTGGCAAATTCGTTATCAGGGCTTGTCCATTTTTGTCGGCTACAACTGTTCCTTCTTTTCCTGTCACCGTATCACGCCATTTGAACTCTGCACCTGCTAGACGTTTTCTTGAATCTTTGTCTACTTTGATTATTGCTAGACTACCTTCTTGCGCTGTATTTTCAATGGTATAATAACCAATTTTATCTGCAAAATTAGTCGTTAAGATAACTCGGTAAGTCTTGTTATTTAAGATATAGCCATTTGGTGCTTTAATTTCCGTAATTTCGTATACACGATTGACTGGCAAATCTGTTATCAGTGCTTGTCCATTTTTGTCGGCTACAACTGTTCCTTCTTTTCCCGTCACCGTATCACGCCATTTGAACTCTGCACCTGCTAGACGTTTTCTTGAATCTTTGTCTACTTTGATTATTGCTAGACTACCTTTTTGCGCTGTATTTTCAATGATTACTGTCACTACTTTATTTGCCTGTGCAGTTGTTAAAGTGACTTTATGCACGGTTTTGTCTAGTACATAACCTGTGGGTGCTTTCGTTTCTGTGATTTCATACGTACGATTGACGGATAAGTTGGGAATTGTGACCGTTCCATCGGTTCCAACTGTCACTGTTCCTGTTTTTCCTGTCACCGTATCTTTCCACTGAAATTCTGCGCCTGTTAAACGTTTTTTACTGTCTTTGTCTTGTTTAACAATTTTGATAGACCCTTTTTGCGCTACATTGTCAACAGTTACAGTCACTACTTTATTGGCTTGTGCAGTTGTTAAAGTGACTTTATGCACGGTTTTGTCTAGTACATAACCTGTGGGTGCTTTCGTTTCTGTGATTTCATACTTACGATTGACTGCTAAATTGGGAATTGTGATGGTTCCATCGATTCCAACTGTCACTGTTCCTGTTTTTCCTGTCACCGTATCTTTCCACTGAAATTCTGCGCCTGTTAAACGTTTTTTACTGTCTTTATCTTGTTTAACAATTTTGATGGAACCAATTTGTACTTGCTGCTTATTCTTCACCCGATATGTTAAAGTGTAGTCGGCTTTTCCAGCAAATGAAATAGGATGTTTAGTATCGTCTAATTCATAGCCATTAGGCGCCTTCGTTTCAACTAAATAATATTCTCCATCAGGTGATAAATTTGAAAATAACAGCTCGCCATTTTCATTCGTGACACCTTTTTCTATTAGATTATTTTTTTGGTCATACAACGAAAATTCAGCACCCGCTAAACGCTTCGCCTCATTATTTTCATCTACTTTTTCTACTTTTAATTGATTTTCTAAACGTGTATTTTCTTTTTTCAGACGAATCGTCTGAGTTTGGCCTGATTTAATTTCAAATGATACTGGCGTTGCATCTAATTTATAGCCGGGTGGTGCTTTAACCTCAATTAATTCATATTGATCAGGTTCTAAACCAGCTAAACGGATTTGTCCAGATTGATTGGTCCTTAAATTCTCTTGAATAACTTGTTGTGTTTTTTTATTCACAAGTTTGAAAATAGCGCCTTGCAGAACTTCAGCTGTCTCTGCGTCTATTTTTTCTAAAATAACACCACCTTGACCTGTTCCTCCACTATTTTCATCCGCAGTGATATAAGCGATGTCTTCATCTTCCCAAGCATCGAATCCCTCATTAGAAATACGCATATAGGTGTAATTTGATAGTAAGGCATCACTTGGAATATTTTCATTTGGAATTGTTTCTAAATAAATATAATAGGCGTTTTTGTTAGAAAGATAACTGCCCGTAGCCGTTGGTATTCCTTCAAATTTCTCCGCTTCATAATTAAGTCCGCTTTTAGAAGCATGTTTTTGGAAAAATTGACTAGCATCGTAACTGTATTCATCATGCTCTAAATTCCGAATCATTTCACCATTTACTTCTAAAATAGGCTGCTTGGTGAGATACGCGGCAATACTGTCAACAGCTAATGTTTGGTTTGGACCTACATTATCTAAAAATTTAAAGGTTGTTTTTTCTGAACCTGAAAGTCCTGCTTGGTTATAGTTAAAATAGATGACCCAAGCAACTCTTCCTTCTGGCGTAAAACCTAAAGGAACTTTCCGAACGAGCTCAGTTTCTGGAACTTTCTCAACATATTGCCCAATGTTAATCATTGCAACTTTTTGTGAATCTCCAAAAGTAAAAGTCACTTTATCTTCAAAATTTTCTGACAAATTTTGGTTATATCGTAATTTTAATTCTAAATCAGCTGAATAGTCTACAATATTTTGCAACGCTTTAATCGTCCAAGTTCCATCATCATTTGGAGTCACTCGAAGCCCATCACTGATTTCAAAAGGTGTCATTGAATAGGAATATTTTTCGCTATCCATTCTTAATGTAATCGTCTCTCCAATTGCTAATTCGGAAATTGATAACGCCAAGGAAACAGTTGCCCAATCTTTTGTCGCAACAATTTCCGTCTTATTTTCTGGATACTCCACAGATACAGACCGAATTTGCGGTCCACTTTCATTATCTATCGCATAAGAAATAATACTTGTATTAGATCCTAAAATAATAAAAATAATTAAACAAAGCGAAAATAACTTATTAATAATTTTTTTCATTCATCACAATCCTTTCAACATCAATATGTGTCTTTTTAGACACTAATTCGCTAAAAAAAATAGTCATAATTTCTTCATTCTTCAAATCCAACAACTGTGAAATCAATTTAATATCCGCTGCTTTGAAAACAACTTCTCCTTTTAATTTTTTGTAAATCGTTGAAGCGGATACGGGCTGCCCGTATGCAGTCATTTCATTTGCCAACCATTCAACATTTTTTCCTTTCATTCTCAATTTTGAGTGAATTAAATTTGATTCCATTTTACTCTCCCCCTTTTCCACTCTTCGTGTCTAATAAGACACAGAAATTATATCATTTTGTGAAAAAAACGTCAATATCATTAAAATCAAATAACTTTTTTGTTATATTTGTTATATCTACTTTCAAAAAAACATGTTTCTTTTGCGACACTTTTTGTGCTAGAATGTTTTTACGGAGGTGGTTTTTTTGAAAGAAAATTTTTTGAAGCAAAAACGGATGGAGAAAAATCTTACATTAGAACAAGTTGGAAATTTTGTTGGTGTTGGAAAAAGTACCGTCAGGAAATGGGAAACTGGAATGATTGAAAATATGGGGAGGGATAAAATTGTCGCCTTATCTAAAGTTTTAGATGTATCACCTCTTGAAATCTTAGGTATTCCTGAAACGGAAGAAACGCCACTTGTTGTCCCGACCAATATTATGAATGTTTACAAACAATTGACAACTGAAAATCAAGAAGCAGTTTATCGATATGCTCAAAAGAAATTAACAGAACAAAATTACTTTTAATATTTATTTTAAATAGATGAATGTTAGACTTTTTAGTCAACGTCAAACAAAAAAAGCTTATCCTTCCGGATAAGCTTTTTTTAGATTGACTGTTGGCCAAAATACTGACGCCATTTGGTTTTCATGGCTGTCGTCATCGGCAACGCTGCTTCTTTGACAGCACAATATTTGTCAACAAAGGTTACAATGTAACTTTCTTTGTATTTTGGTGGTGCAATAGTTGCGCCCCACATATGTTTAATAATAATGTCTCGTTCTAAATCAGACAACTCTGTAATTTTTTCAGCATTTTTGGCTGCAATTCGTGGATGAACATAGGCATGAGAGCCTTCGTCAAACTTTGTTGTGCGCCAATCATAGTAAAACAAATCATGCAATAAACCAGCACGAGCTGTTGCACGAGCATTGCCGTTCCAACGCTTTGCTAATTTATAGCTATGATAGGAAACACTAATTGAATGTTCTAAACGAGTTGAATGCATATGTTGTGTGTATTCTGCTAATTTTTGGACTTCTTCGGTTGCTAATAAATCTTCTACATAAGAAAGATATTCTTCGTCTTCACGCCATTTTTCTGTCATATAATTGGGTGCCACCTTTTCTAATCCTTTTATAACTTGACTCGAGTATAGCACCCCAGCTATTTAATTACTATGAATTTCTCAATCTGTAACTTAACTTTAATATTTGCTTAATAAGTTTAGCGTTCAACGCAGTAAAATTTTCACAAAAACTTCTACATTTCTTCTGGTGCATGTAATCCTAGTAAACGTAAATCTTCTTTTAAAACAGTAGCTACTGCATAAACTAACGCTAAGCGTGCCTCTTTTTGAGCATCTTCATCCAAAATCCGAACATGGGCATAATATTTATTGAACGCTTGTGCTAAATGAATGCTATGTTTCGCAATAACAGATGGTTCATATTTTTCAGCAGCTTGCATCACAGTTTCAGGGAATTTTTGTAACAACTTCACGACTTCCCAGCTATCCTTGTCATTTAGTGCATAACGTTGTGTAGCGTCTGGTGTAAAGTTTGCTTTACGTAAAATACTCATCGCACGAGCATGTGTATATTGAACATATGGGCCAGTTTCGCCTTCAAAACGAACAACTTCATCTAATACAAAATCGAAATTATTTAGACGATCATTTTTAAGGTCATGGAAAATAACTGCACCTACACCAACTTGTTTCGCCACTTCTTCACGATTTGCTAAGTCTGGATTTTTCTCGTTAATTTGATTTCCTGCTAAAGTAACAGCTTCATTCAATACTTCTTCTAATAAAACAATTTTCCCTTTACGTGTGGATAATTTTTTACCGCCTTGAGTAATTAAACCAAACGGAATGTGTTCCATATCATCTGACCAGTCAAATCCTAGTTCTTTCAAGACTGCTTTTAATTGTTTGAAGTGATTGCTTTGTTCGTTGCCGACTACATAAAGTGATTTGGCAAAATCATACGTCCGTTTACGGTAAAGCGCAGCAGCTAAATCCCGTGTGATATATAAGGTCGCACCATCTGATTTACGAATAAGTGCTGGATTTAAATTATATTCTGTCAAATCAACAATTTCTGCACCTTGATTTTCTGTTAATAAATGTTTTTCTTCTAATAAAGTAACAATTTCATCCATTTTATCATTATAAAAGGCTTCGCCATTATAAGAATCAAATTCAACTTCTAACATGGAATAGATTTTATCAAATTCTTTTAGAGACTCGCTACGGAACCATTTCCATAATTCATTGGCTTCTTGGTCTCCTTCTTCTAATTTTTTAAACCAAGCACGTGCTTCGTCTTCTAATTCTGGTTTTTCTTCTGCTTCTTCATGAAATTGCACATATAAGCGCAATAATTCATTAATTGGTTGTTGGCGGACTGCTTCTTCAGAACCCCATTTTTTATAAGCTACAATTAACTTACCAAACTGTGTACCCCAGTCACCTAAGTGGTTAATCCGAATTGGCTGATACCCAATTTTTTCTAAAATAAAGGCAATTGAATTCCCGATTACCGTAGAACGTAAGTGCCCCATAGAAATTGGTTTAGCAATGTTTGGTGAAGACATATCAATAGGAACATTGCCATTATTGCCAAAGGTACTGTTTCCGTAGTTGTTTTTTTCTTTGACTACTGCGCCAATGACAGCTTGACTGACTGCTTCTTTATTCATGAAAAAGTTTAAATAAGGTCCTACCACTTCAATTTTTTCAAAATTTGTGCCATCAATTTTTTCTGCTAATTCTGCTGCAATTTGTTGTGGTGCTTTACGATAAATTTTAGCTAATGAAAAGGCTGGAAAAGCAACATCTCCATGATCAACAGATTTAGGATTTTCCAATAATTGTTCGATTTGATCCATCGTTAATTCTTCATTTAAAACATCATGTAACGCTTTTGCTACGATTTCTTTGTTGTTCATAAGAACCCTCCTGATTAATTTGTAAGTATAAAAAAACAAAAACGTCTCTGACAAAACAAAATGATTTGTTTTGTCAGAGACGAGAATTTACCCGCGGTACCACTCTAATTGTCTATACTACTTGGATAGACCTGCTTCATCGATAACGGTGATTGCCGTCTGCTTTCAGCAGAATTCTAAAAGTGCGCTTCCTCATTCCGATCACTCTTGGCTCCCACCTTCCCAAGATCGCTAAGCTGACGTTGAAATAAGTACTCTCTTTATCATCGAATGTCATTGTTAAACTGGCTTCATTATAGCAAATTTTTGTCTAGCTGGCTAGCCTTCTTCACTAATTGTCATAAAACTAACGCCAGGTTCTGCATTTAAGTTATACGAAGCAAAGTGATTCTTTTCAGCTTCGATAAAGGCGGCAGCGCCAATCATCGCCGCGTTATCCCCACAAAGTTTTAATGGCGGAATAAGTAATGTCACTTCTGGTAATTGTTCACTGATTGCATGTCTCATTGCTTCTCGTAATCCTTGATTCGCAGCAACGCCCCCAGCAATTAGCAATTGTTTAACAGGATATTCTTGACAAGCACGAATGGTTTTAGTCACTAATACTTCTACCACACTCGCCTGAAAACTTGCGGCTAAATCCTTTGTAGACAGTACTTCACCACGTTGCTCTGCATTATGAACCGTGTTAATAAACGCACTTTTTAAGCCACTAAAACTAAAGTCATAGTTATCCT
Organism: Enterococcus sp. DIV1328a; assembly: GCF_050536905.1. Taxonomy (NCBI): domain Bacteria; kingdom Bacillati; phylum Bacillota; class Bacilli; order Lactobacillales; family Enterococcaceae; genus Enterococcus; species Enterococcus sp. DIV1328a. Next base: position 2,008,317 of record NZ_CP172912.1, read on the forward strand.
CTTTTAGCATCGCCCGTGGAAATTGATAGGTATCTGTGCCTTCATGGGCCAAAGCATCAATCTCTTTGCCACTAGGATAAGGCAATCCTAACACCCGTCCGACTTTATCATACGCTTCACCAGCTGCATCATCACGTGTTTCACCAACAATTTCGAAAGAGCCATCTTCTTTCATGTAGACCAATTCCGTATGTCCTCCACTAACGAGTAAGGCCATCAATGGAAATTCGAGCGGTGCCACAAAACGGGCAGCATAAATGTGACCAGCCATATGATTGACTGGAATAAGTGGTAATTGGTGCGCCCAAGCAAATGCTTTTGCTGCAGAAAGTCCTATTAATAAAGCACCAACTAACCCAGGCCCATAGGTCACAGCAACGCCACTAAGCTCTTCTGGTGTGACTTTTGCTTCTGTTAATGCTTCTTCAATACAGATCGTCACTTGTTCAACATGATGACGGCTCGCAACTTCCGGAACGACTCCACCAAAACGTTGATGGCTCTTAATTTGCGAAGCTACGATATTGGAAAGAATTTTGTCGCCATCTTCAATGACAGCCACACTTGTTTCATCACAGCTACTTTCCACAGCTAATAATAATTTACGTTCTTTTGTAAAAATTGTCATTGGGCTTCCTTCCTTAATTTCGCACACATTACAAAGGCATTTTCTTGCGGTTCTTTATAATAATTTTTTCGAACAGCTACTTTCCGAAAACCTGTTTTCTCATAAAGTTTTTGAGCTAATGTATTCGATTCTCTGACCTCTAAGAAAATTTGTGTAATGTCACGACTTTTAACATATTCTTTAAAAGCTTTCATTAATTGACAACCAATTCCTTGGTGTTGTTTCTGACCATTCACAACAACGTGACTAATTTCTGCTTCATCTAAAATAAAATGATAGGCAATATAGCCTAACCACTGGCCATTTTCAACTAAAAAAAGATATTCGCTATTTTCCTGAGCAAAATCTTCCGCGAATTGTGTTTCTGTCCAAGGGGAGCCAGTTGTATAAGAAGAATTACTAAAACGCCATAATTCTTCACCAATATTTGCTACAGATATTTCTTTTTTTGTTACTAACATTTTTTCTTCACTCTTCTTTTAAATCAATTATCATTTCTAGTGCGTCTTCATTATTTTCGTCATAATAGCCTTTTTTCACCGTCTGTGAGACAAAGCCAATTTTTCGATATAAACGTTGGGCTTTAACATTACTCATTCGTACTTCTAGCGATAAGGTTTCACAACGATTTTTCTTGGCAAAAATTCGCGTTTCTTCTATTAAAGAACGACCTAAACCTAAGCCTTGGTATGCTGTATGGACAGCGACATTCGTAATGTGTGCATCCGTTCCTTGAATCCGACAACCAATAAAGCCAACTGTTTTTCCGTTAATTGCCGCTAACAAATAGAGATGCGGCGCTTTTGAGCCAAGTTCTGCCATGAAAGCAGACATCGTCCAAGGAAGTTCCCCAGCGTAAACTTCACGTTCAATTGCTAGTAAATCCTTAATATCTTGGTAGGTGATTTCACGCAATTGAAATTCTTGCTGGTTCATTGCAATGGTTTTAGTTATATACCGTTGCCGTCTTTTTGTAAAGTATTTTGTCACAAAATTAAAGTTTTTCCACATAGCTTTCTCCATTAGGCGTGTGTGTCTTCAACCAATTTTCTTCCGCTTCTACTTTTTTCAAATACGCAGGTAAGAACCCATGAACATTTTCAACATGTTCAGCCACACTACCTAACGCAGCCAAAACTGCGGCATTAGGAATTTGCCATTGCGGGACATCACAAATTTCTCCATGAGGAATGATTTGAGCTATTTCTTCAGTGAATTTTTCAACATCTTCACCAACAAAAAAAAGATTTGGTTCATTTTTTAGTTGTTCTAATAACTCCCGCAGGGAAATATGTTGGTCCGGTAACTCATTTTGCCACACGCCATTGACAAACCGATAAGCACCAGCATAGACGTTTTTACGACGCGCATCAAAAAGAGGCACAACTAAACCGGTTTGTCCAACACAATTGGCAGCTAACGTTTGTAGACTGGAAATGCCTACTAGCTCTTTCTTTAAAGTATAGGCCAATGTTTTGGCAGTCGTCACGCCTAAACGTAAACCAGTGTATGATCCAGGTCCTTCTGCTACGACAAAACGATCAATTGCCGTTGGCGCCAAGTTCAATTGACTCATCAAATAGTCAATTGCCGGCATTAATGTTAAGCTATGATTTCTTTTAACCGTTGCTGTATAACTTCCCAGAATTTTTTGATTTTCACACACAGCAATACTCAATGTTTGGTTAGATGTATCTATTGCTAAAATTCGCACACGAATCCCTTTCCTTCTACAATTTAGTCGCTTCATTGTAGCACACTTTCCTTTTTCTAAAAAGGGAAAACGAGGTTTCTTTTTACAGAAACCTCGTTTCGTTCATTTTCTCTTTTTATTTAATGGTTGCTTCTAAGTAATCAATTAATGGTTTACTGATATCTGTTGCAGAACCATTTTCTCCTGAATTTTCAACCATAATCATTGTTAAGAATTTATTGTTACTACGATCTAACGTTAGAAGGAAACTGTTTTCTTTGCCATCTGTATCTTGTTTATCTTTTATTTCAGCTGTTCCTGTTTTGGCAGCCAATGAGAAGTTCGGATTGTACATATTATAAACATAACCTGAAGGATCTTCCACACTACCTAAAAGATCTGTGGCAATTGTATTCGCTGCGTTGGCGCTGATTACATTGTCTTTTTTCTTCGTTTCTTTGTCTAAAACTAATTTTGGATAGACTAATGTCCCATTATTTTGGAAAACACTATACATGGTAGCTTGCTGGATTGGCGAAATTAACAATTGGCCTTGGCCGTAGCCCGTATCTGCCAAAAGAATTTCAGAATTAAATTTATCTTCATTTGAAATTTGAGCAGGCGTCATGGCAATTGGTAAATCTAGTTCCTCACCGAAAATGAATTTATTAAGACCCGCTCTAAATTTGTCTTCTCCCATCCGTAATGTTTGTTGGGCAAAATAAATATTATCTGAATTAACTAAAGCGGTACGCAGATTGACTGGACTTGCTTCTTTTACACGTGTCGCAAAATAGCCGCCCCAAGATTTATCTTTTTGCCATTTCAAACCATTAATTTCTAGCTCTTCATCTGGCTTCAATGTCCCTGTATCTAAACCAATGGCACCGGTAATTGTTTTAAAGGTAGAGCCTGGTGCATAGCCTGTCGCAAAACGTGCTGTGAATGGTAAATCTTTGTTGTTATTGTAAGCATCATATTCTTTTTGAGAAATGCCATTGGCCATTTTATTAGGATCATACGAAGGTGAACTAACCGTTGCTAATAAATCGCCTTTTTGAGGATCGGTAATGACCGCACTACCAGGGCGTTTGTCAAATATAGCGAAGGCTTGTTGTTGTACGCCACTGTCAATCGTTAATTTAATCGTTTGACCATCTTTTTTCTCTTTGGTTTGTAAAGCTTTTTTGACATTCTCTTTGTCATCTAAAATAACTAGTGAGCCACCATCTTGCCCTCTTAATTCTTTATCAAACGCTCGTTCTAAGCCAGTTTTACCAATTACGCCCGTACTACTTAACTCTGGATTTTTTTTAATATCTTCTGCAGTAATGGTGCCTGTATACCCGATTAATTGCGCAGCTGCTTCCCCCAGCGGATAATAACGTGACTCTGTATCTTTTGTCGCAGCCCCTGTTGGTAATTCTGTCACTGGTTCAGAAGCGACTGTGATTGGTACAAAGGAGTCTGCTTGGACCCACCCTTGGCTTAACTTTTGATTGATTTCATCAACAGAAACGCCGAACTTATCACTAAAAGCTTTGATATTGGCTGTTTTTTCTGCGCCAGAACCGAGTTTGCCAGGCACTACGCCCACTTCGTCAAACACTTTGTTAATTGCTAGCCCACTACCATTACGATCGACAATTTCTCCACGTTTGGCATTATCTACTTGAATCGAAATTTTATCATTTCCTGACATATCTGGAAAAATTAAAGACGGCTTCCAAGCGATTTGGTAGGTATCGCCTTTTTTGGCGATACTTGATTGATAAGACAAATCTTTCATTTCGCCTAAAGGGGTACTCATCGATAATTTATAGGTAAATGTGTATTGATTGTCTTTCGCTTTTTTGACTTGAACATCACTAGCTTTGACTCCTTCTGCTTGAATCCCTGAATAAATTGCTTGGTATTTTTCAACAACAGATTTAGTATCATAGCCATTTTTCTTTAAGCTAGCTTCTTGAACAACGGACGGTAACTTATCAAATTTCTGTTTTGTCAATACGTTTAAAAATGTAGTAGCTGTTTTCTTCGCTTCGGCTAATTCTTGTTTGGCTTGCCATTGACTATAAGCATAATACCCGCCACCGGCAGCAGCGATTAGAACCAAGGCAGAAACACCAAGAATAAGTGGTTTTTTTGAAGATTTTTTATTACGATTGCTTCGTTCCATTCAATAATCCCCTAACTATATAATATGTCTTTTCTTCTATTATACGTAACTTTTTTTAAAATGCTTGTGTTTCACCTATACTTTTTTTAATTTCTTAATAAAGTTTGATCAATTTTTTCCATTTCATCAGGCTTTCGTTGGATTTCTCTGCATTCATTGTGTGGTATACTAGCTGTAACAATTAGTTTTTTATTAGGAGGAATGAACATGGGACTTATTAAAGCAGCAACAAGTTCAGTTGGCGGTGGCTTGGCCGATCAATGGCTAGAGGTTATTGAACCTGATAATATGGGGGACACAACCGTCATGACAAAAGGTGTTTTTGTGCGTAAAGATGATAAACGTGGTTCTAATCGTAAAGGAACGGACGATGTTTTAACAGATGGTTCTGTTGTACATGTCTATCCCAACATGATGATGCTTCTTGTCGATGGGGGCAAAATCATCGATTACACTGCTGAAGAAGGCTATTATACAGTCAAAAATGATTCTGCGCCTTCAATGTTTAACGGTTCTTTAAAAGATGCGATTGCAGAGACCTTCAGTCGTTTCAAATTTGGTGGCGTAACTCCACAAAAACAACAAGTTTTTTATATTAACTTGCAAGAAATTAAAGGCATTAAATTTGGAACACCTGCGCCATTAAACTATTTTGATAATTTTTATAATGCCGAACTTTTCTTACGTGCACACGGAAATTACTCAATTAAAATTACAGATCCTTTACTATTTTATACTAATGCGATTCCTAAAAATCAAACGCAAGTAGATATTAATGATATTAATGAACAATATTTGGCAGAGTTCATTACAGCATTGCAAGCAGCAATCAATCAAATGTCTGCTGATGGGCAACGTATTTCTTATGTTCCCTCAAAAAGTGTTGAATTAAGCAAATATATGCAAACTGCACTTGATGAGGATTGGCGCACCAATCGCGGCATGGAAATTGTTTCTGTAGCAGTTGCGAGCATTTCTTATACAGATGATTCAACAAAATTAATCAACATGCGAAATGAAGGAGCTATGCTCAGCGATCCAGGTGTTCGCGAAGGCTATGTTCAAGGTTCCTTGGCTCGTGGTATGGAGGCTGCTGGTAAAAATGAAGGTGGCGCTATGAGCGGCTTTATGGGCGTTGGTATGGGCATGAATGCGAATGGCAACTACTTTGCGCAAGCGTCTCAAACAAACCAACAACAAATGCAAGAAAAACAAAACCAGCAAAACGCACAAGGGTCTACAGACACTTGGACTTGCCCACAATGTGGGACTGAAAACACTGGGAAGTTTTGTTCAAACTGTGGTACACCAAAACCAACAAACGAGAAACCAAAATTAGAAATGAAATGTAGTGAATGTAGCGAAATTGTTGACTTAAGTAATGGTATTCCTAAGTTCTGTCCACATTGTGGTAAACCATTCCAAGGGGTTCCTTTATAAGCAAGTAGTGAACAATTAAAGAAAAGGGTCAGGCACAAGTCTACCCTTTTTCTTTGAATCAGATTCCTGTTATTTACTCACTCTATTAGAAAGGACGGTTGCAATGGAAACAACATTTACCCATAAATGCCCCAACTGTGGCGGCCCGCTCTTATTTAATCCCAAAGATCAAAAATTTCATTGTGAATATTGTTTAAATATTTACACGGAAGAAGAAGTGACTCGTTATGAGCAACAGCAACATGAGGCGCATTTAGAGAATCCCTCAACAACGACTGCCGAGGAAAATTTGACTTTCACGGCGGAAGAAGAATCCTCCGCTACGCAACAAACAGAGACCACTGAGAATGAAGCAGCTGCAGATGCAGGCACAATGGAAATTTTTAATTGTCCAAGCTGTGGCGCTCAAATTGTCACCGATGCAACAACGGCTGCCACATACTGTTATTATTGCCATAATCCTGTTGTCTTGGCTGGTCGATTAAGTGGCGAATTTTTACCAGAAAACGTCTTACCCTTTACAATTGAAAAAGACGAAGCGATTGAAAAATTTCTCGCTTGGACCAAGAAAAAATGGTTCATTCCCCGAGATTTTTTCAGCAAAAATCAAATCGATAAATTAACTGGGGTTTACTTCCCCTATTGGGTCGTTGATGCAGAAGTCGATGGACAACTCCAAGCTACTGGCACAAGTATTCGCATTTGGCGCGTAGGTGATATTGAATACACCGAAACAAAACGTTTCAATGTGGGACGTTCAGGAAAATTATCGTTTAAAGAATTAGTTAAAAATGCCTTGTCAAAAAACGTCCAACAAAAAATGGTGGAAGGCGTTCAACCATTTTTAATTGATCAAGCAGTGCCTTTCAAAAGCCAATACCTAGCAGGTTTTCAAGCAGAAAAACGCGATATTGAATATGAAGCAATCAAAAAACACGTCCAACAAGAATTACAAGATTATTCGGAATCATTGTTACGGGACTCTGCTTCTGGTTATACTACATTGACAAATGTTCGCACGGATATTTCTCTAGACCAAGAAAATAATCACTATATGCTTTTGCCAATTTGGTTAGTCACCTATCGCAGTCAGGAACAATCAAAAAAAGTTTATTATTATGCCATGAATGGACAAACAGGTAAAGTAAGCGGTGTGCTTCCAATTAGTTACACTCGTTTAGGACTAGCAACGTTAGGCATTTTCGCTGGACTCTTAGCACTCTTTTTATTAGGAGGTTATTTCCTATGAAAAAACGACTTTTACCTATTTTTTTCCTAATACTTCTTACCTTTGGCCTTGCCCTACCCGTTTCGGCGGCTGAAAATTCAATTGATGATGGTGCACAATTACTGACACCTGATCAAATCAACCAACTAAAGCAAGAGATACAACCTTTAGAAGAAAAAACAAAAGCCTCTGTCTTTATTGTGACCACAAATAATAATACCTATGGCGATGAACAAGAATATGCAGATCATTATCTTTTAAATAAAGTTGGCAAGGACCAAAATGCGATTCTTTTTCTCATTGATATGGACTTACGGAAAGTCTACATCTCTACTTCTGGAAACATGATTGATTATATGACGGATGCACGAATTAATGACACCTTAGATAAAGTAATGGATGGGATGAGTCAAGGAAATTATTTCGCGGCTGCTCAAACCTTTGTTCAGGAAACTCAAGCATTTGTTAATAAAGGGGTTCCTGGGGGGCACTATCGTGTGGACAGCGCAACAGGTAAAATCACTCGTTATAAAGTCATTACCCCGCTGGAAATGGTAATTGCTTTTGCTGCTGCTCTGATACTCAGTTTGGTCTTCTTAGGCATTAATATTTCTAAATATCAATTAAAATTTTCAAGTTATCAATATCCCTTTAGGGAAAAAACAACTTTAAACTTAACCTCCCGCACAGATCAGTTAACCAACTCTTTCATCACTACGCGTCGTATTCCTAAAAACAATGGCGGCAGTGGCGGAATGGGCGGTGGTGGCAGCACCACCCACTCAACTGGCGGCGGCACATTCGGTGGCGGCGGTCGAAGTTTTTAGATTTTTCACAGAAATACCAACTCCTATAAAGAGTGATGAAAACCAACCGATTGAACCAAAGCTATCTGATTCACAAAAAAACTCATCTAGCGCTATTGAAGACGTAATGGCTGAGTTAAGAAATTTAAAACTGTTAGTTGATGAAGGAGTTCTAACAGAAGAAGAATTTCAACAAAAGAAACGGCAATTGCTTCAATTAGATTAATAAAAAAATCCTGAAAAGACTCGTCATCTTTTCAGGATTTTTTTCTTCTTGGTATTTTCCCATAATTCTTGATAAGGTATTTCATGGATATCACGGAAATAGGCTACTTCAAACTTTTCAAAATCAGTTGACTGGCAGTTGCCTGTTAAAACACCAATTCCTGCTTTGCCATGACAAGTTCCCATGAAAACATCCACGAGCGAATCCCCCACCATAATTACTTCTGTCGACTTCAATTGACATGACTGACAAAAGGCTTGGAGCATGTCCGCATCTGGTTTCGGTAAGTAACGATCTCCTGTCGCAATAAAATCAAACATTTCTGTTAAACCAAGATATTCCATAATCAACATAGTCGCTGGCAAAGTATCTGAAGTTGCTAATCCAATTTTATAGTTCTTCCGTTTCAGCTCAAGAAATAACTGTTTTAAATCACCAATTGGTTCGATCTTTTTCAGATTTTTTCGTAAATAATCATAAAAAAATTGCTCCAGCCATCGACTGCTGATTCCCTGTTCGACTAATTCCTCAAATTGCGCCAATTCCTGATAAAGTTCCTGATAAAGGACTTCATCAAGTAAAAGTTTTTGCAAAAAACGTTGCTCCTGAATAGCTAATATCTTTTTTATTTCTGCTGAATGATGAGGGGCTAACATACTTAGTGTTTCAAAACAAGCTTGCAAACCTGCTTGCCAAAGAGTATCAAAACGAATACACGTACCATCTTTATCAAATAAAATTCCTCGTTTTTCCATGAAAGAACACCTCAAAACGTTTGCTTTGCTTCCTATTTGTTTCTTCAAGTATACTAATCATTTATTTGATTTTGATATTCTTTTTGTATCATTTGTGTAAAAAAATATAAAAAAGCAACGAATTTAGAAAAATTCGTTGCTTTTTTTTAATCAATCACTTTTTTTACTTTGAATTCTTTTGTTTCAGCAGACGGTTCTGTTTGATCAGCTAATTCAAATAAAATATGGGTACCATTTTCTTCATCTTCAACGATAATCAGTTTTCCTGGAATCTTTCGAGTATCTTTCGCAATTTGGGCTTCTTTAATTAATTCTTTTTGATCTCTTTTTGAAGCAAGGGCATTTCCTAAATTAAAAAAGACAGTTTCTTCCATAATTAACCACTCACTTTCTCTACTTTTCTTAAGTCAATTATAGCATATCGCTAGAAAAAGTGGCAGCTTGTGTCCTTTTACTTTCATTTAAGCATCAATAATCAAAGAATAAGCATAAGGACTTTCATAAATTCCTGAAGTATAATAATTGAGCCTCTTTTTAAATAGCGGGCCGTCAATTACCAACGTATGGTACTCCCCGTTTTCTCCGCAAATATCTAATTGATGCTCTTTAAGGTACGTGATAAATGTTTCATCTAAGGGTTCTCCTAAAAATTTTATTGGAATGCCTGCCTCTTTGCTGACCGTTTTGATAATTGCTGTGTACCCTTTTGCCAAGAATTCTTTGACAAGTGCTTCGCGATTCTCCTGCCAAAGAGGTAATTGTGGCTCAAGCCCAGCACTTAATGCAACTTGGCGATCCCAAGCACCATTTTGTTCAATATCTATATCGCCAAAACAAACCGTTTCTGCACCCAATTTTTTAGTTTCATGCAGTGCCTCAACCACTTTTTCTGTGTAATTTGTTTCGTTGTTATGTGATATAACAAGTGGTAAATCTAACGCTTCGGCTGCTGATTCTAAGACGGAGATTGGTATCCCGTGAAACCAAGAACGATTAATTTCATCACTTAATGTTGTCACTAACGCAACTGGCTGATTTCCTGCTTGTACCAATCGATCCATCGCCAATAAACAATCTTTACCAGAGCTATAACTTAAACAAAATTTTTTCATAAACGTTCCCTCTTTTCTCTATGACTATACCTCAAAATAATACATCCGTATACATATTTATTATTTAAGTATAACTAATACTGAATAGTTATTTGAATCAAAACATGGTATAAAATAGAGGTAAAGCAAGCTTTATTCACTTCTTTATATCTCTTTTCAACGGATGATCAGCTGGCGGAAACCAGCTGATCTTTTTTTCAAAAAACACAGCTATCTTTTGCAGTTTTCTTTTCCTCATGTTATAAAGAGAGGGTAGGAAGCATTTATTCACTTCTTTACAAATCTATCTTAATCTTAGACAGTCGGCGGAAAACGGCTGTCTATTTATCTGGAAAAATTATGAACTCGTCAGCTAGTGGTCAGTTGACGAGTTTTATGTTATAATAATTAGAACACGAAAAATATTTTTAAACGAACCATTCAATTGTTTTGATGATTTTATTCAAAACTGGCGTGTCTAGAGAGACACAAGGATGTATTAGAGGTAGGGAATACATCGCTTAAATGAAAAATACTTGAATACTAGAAATAGTCTGATCCAACTTTAAAATAATAATATTGATTCGTTAGATAGCCTTCTCTTTAAAGAGAAGGCTATTGTCAATTAAAGAGTAAAACCACCGTATTCTTGTCAGTATACGGTGGTTTTACTTCTTCATATATTACATATAATCAACAAATTTGCTTCTGAACTTAACATGTAAATGAGCCCCTACGATAAATATTACTAATGTTGTTAGCCAAAAAACAATAAGCTGGGGCTTATCTTCAAAAAACCATCTTTTATAGAAAAATGTATCTCGAAATCCATTAATAATATATGCGTAAGGATTCAACATAAGAATTTTTGATAACCAAGACGGTAAATTCTTTGTACTCAAATCCCAAAAGACCCCTGACATATACATTAATACTTGGATAATAGAATTCAAGAAAATTTGATAATCCCTAATTAATGCAGCAATCGTTGAATTAATTAGACTAAAACTATATAAAAAGATAATCATCGCTACAATATAGTAAGGTAGCTGAATCCAATAAATAGAAATCTTTTCGCCTGTCGAGATTGAGACAATTGCTGCTAACGTAGTGAATGCAAAATAACTTGGTAACTCAGAAAATATTTTAACCATTGGCAAAATACTTATTGGAAACTTCATTCTAGAGACCATGCCAACTTGCATATAAACAGAACTAGAAGCTTGTTTCGTTACTGTACTTAAAAAAATCCATGTACTTAATCCTATCATCAACCAAGCGATATAGGATACTCCTCCTTTTACGGTTCGAGCACCACCAAGGGCAATCCCAAAAGCAAAATAATAGACACCTAACTGAATTAAAGGACTTAAAATTTGCCATAAATTTCCTAAGATGTGGCTTTGATATAATGCTTTATTACTGTATTTAGCAATTCGTTGTGCAACGCCTAAGTATGAAAACTGTTCAGCTAAAATTAATTTTACCTCGCGCATTATTCAGTCACCTCTTTCAATTTCAACACTTGTCCAGGATAAATAGGTACCTCAATGATTTCTGGGTTCAAAGTTTGAAGTTGTTCTATAGTGAGTCCGTGATTTTCAGCAATCAAACTGACTGAATCTCCAACTTCCACTGTATATGTCGACACAGCTTGTTCACTATTATTATTTTCTGGTACGTTCGTTGAACTAGACTGTACTTCCTCCTGCTGGATAGATTCTTTTGTTGAAGTTGGTTTAGTTTTAGACGTTTTCACAGCGCTTGAATCCTTACCTGCTACTTTCTCAGGAACAAATATACGTTGAATTGTTTCTGCTGGATGAATAAAAGCTGTTGTTAATGAAATACCTTTTACAAAGGTAAGACTTACATAAAAAATCATACAAAGTAGCAAAATTAACAAGCTCTTCGTACCAAGAGTCATTTTATCTCCAATTTTATTTTTAGTAGTAAATTTTATGACTTCTTTAGTCGTCCGGCGACTGCCTACTTGTTGATTGGCTTTTTCAAGAATTGTTTCTTGAAGTTGTTCCAAAGAAAAATTTCTCTGTTTGGCCTTGCCATCTCTCTGATACGATTCTTTTTGCGGTTCAGTGAAATGATTATAACGGTGCAAGAAAGCACGATATTCCTTTAAAATATGCTTAGTTTCACCAAATGCACGTAGGTCACCATAATGCATCCAAGCGACACGATCACAAATTTGCTCTACTTGTTGAATAGAATGAGAGACGAAAAAGATAGTTTTGCCTTGCTCTTTAAATGCAAGCATTTTTTTTAAGCCTTTATTATAGAAGGTTTGATCTCCTACAGATAACGCTTCATCGATTACTAAAATATCTGGATTTTGATGAACCGCAATTGAAAAACCAAGCTTAGCACGCATACCGCTAGAATAAGTTTTAACAGGCTGGTCGATAAAAACGCCTAATTCTGAGAATTCAATAATATCATCGATTTTGGCATCAATTTCTTTATTCTTTTCCCCCAACATTAAACATTTCATTCGAATGTTTTCTCGTCCTGTTAAATTATTATTTAGTCCTGCACCAATCGAAATAATTGACACTTCACCATTTATTTCAAGTTCTCCTGATGTTTGAGGGGTGATGCCTGAAATAATGTTTGATAAAGTGGATTTGCCTGAACCATTTAAACCAATAATACCAATTGTTTCTCCAGAATATACGTCGAGGCTAACACCTTTTAACGCCCAAAATGTGGGAACTTTGTTTTGAAAAATACTAAAAAGTGTCTTCAATTTGTCAATACGTGTTTGCGCTAAACTGTATTCTTTGGTAAGTAATTTTGTTCTAACTTTCAGTTCTTTTTCCATTTGTTCCTCCGAGTCTAACCGTTCACTAGTTGGCCATTTCACCAAATTCTTTAGCGACTGCCTTCAAAGCTGCTCCGAAAACTTGGTCCATATCATAGTATTGGTAATTGGCTAAACGTCCACCAAAAATAACTTTTTCTTGAGCGTTTGCTTTTTCTTTGTATTTTCTAAACAAAAGCGAATTTTTCTCATCATTAACAGGATAATACGCTTCTTTTGAACGATCCCAATCTTGTGGGTATTCTTTTGTCAAAATTGTTTTGTTTTCATCGGCCTGTTGATCAAAATGTCGCCATTCCATTATCCGTGTATAGGGGGTTTCCGCATCTGTGTAATTAATTACGGCATTGCCTTGTGCATTGTTTGAATCTACTGTTTCATTTTCAAAACGTACTGAACGATATTCTAATTCGCCATAAGAATAATCAAAGAATGCATCAATCATCCCTGTATAAACAATTTTTGGAAACTCTGATAAGTAAGTTTCTTTCTCTGCCAAAAAGTCTTTATTCAATTGAATATCAATTAATTCACTCTCTAACAATTTATCAAACATAGCTGTGTAACCGTCGACAGGTACGCCTTGATAGCGATGGTTAAAGTAATTATTATCAAAAGTAAAACGAGTTGGCAAACGGCGAATAATAAAACTTGGTAATTCCGTAGCCTTACGTCCCCACTGTTTTTCTGTATAGCCTTTAATTAATTTTTCATAGATGTCTGTTCCTATCAAACGAATCGCTTGTTCTTCTAAATTTTTTGGAGCTCCTTTAATTCCAGCTGCCTCCCGCTGTTCTGAAATTTTTGCTTGTGCTTCAGCTGGTGTTTTTACCCCCCACATTTGGTAGAACGTATTCATATTGAATGGTAGGTTGTAGAGCTCCCCTTTGTAATTAGCAACTACTTGATTGATGTAGCCATTGAATTCCGTCAATTGATTGACATAAGACCATACTTCTTTATTGTCAGTATGAAAAATATGGGCACCATAGTCATGGACATTAATCCCATTTTCTTTATGTGTATACATATTGCCACCAATATGAGCACGTTTCTCAATAACTAATACTTTTTTTCCTCGTTTAGCTGCTTCACAAGCAAACGTTGCCCCAAAAGGTCCCGAACCAACAATTAAATAGTCATAATTTTTCGTATTGTATTTCATTTACTAACTTCTCCTAACAAAGTTACTTTCAATTTATTTCAAACACCAAATGCATTATTTATTTCTTCACTAGAGTAGCCAATACTTTTTTTCCAACGCCTTCTTTTGTGTAAGAATATAAGTTGATTTTTTCGTTATCTTTTTCTATTTTATAAACTACAAGTGATTTCAAATTTTTTCCCTTTAAAATCACAATATTATCATTTGTAGTCGAAACATCATAAATACGTTTGCCATCCAATGTCCACACATTATCTTTAACAACTAATGTTTTCCAATCCCAATTAGCTGTTACTTGATACTCTCCATTTACAATCAAAGGTTGTTCTGAGTTAGTACTTTTGGAAATAGTTGTCTCTTGGTTTTCCGAATATTTTTTACCGATGTAATATCCTGACCAAAAACCACAACCGATACCAATTGCTAAAGACACAATTATCGTGATTATTTTCTTCATGTCACACACTCCTCTGTTTATTTAAAAGTTAAACTTGCTTCCCACATATTTGCACCTAAAATTCTCACTTCTGGTTTTAATAAAAATCCAGAAAATTCATAAACTTTTGCAATAATTAAATAAATTAATGCTTCATAGTCTTGAGCAGAGGCTTGTTCAACATTGATAAAGAAACCTGGATGTTTTTCAGATACTTTTACTCCGCCAATTCTAGTACCAACTAAGCCAGCTTGTTGAATTAATCGAGGCGCCCGTCCCCAAGTAAAAGTTGATCCATGATTTGGATGTGTTAGTGGGTGCATCCTTTCTCTAATTTCGACAGTTCCTACCATGTCATTTACCATGTTTTCTAAATTACCTTCTGAAATCTGTAATTTAGTTTCTAGAATAATCCACTCAGGATGATCCATAAATGAACTATAGCGATGACTAAATTGAACATCTTCTTTATTTAAAACTTTAATTTCTCCATTTTCATCTACAATCGTAGCTTCAAGAAACATACTATTAATATCCTTAACTGTCCCAGCATTCATATAAACTGCGCCACCAATGGTTCCTGGAATATTATCTGCCCATTCTAAACCGCATTTCAAGTGTTCTAGTAGATAATAAGATGTTTCAATTAAACTTGCACCTGCCGAAACTGTTAAAACATTCCCCGTAATTTTACGATAATTCAAGGCAGTCATATTTAAAGTAATCCCACGGATACCACCATCACGGACTAAAATATTTGAACCTTTACCGATAACAGTTAAAGGAATCTGATTATTTTTAGCATATTTTACAATTAAAGCAACTTCTTCTATCGTTTTTGGAAAAATTAAAAGGTCTGCTGGACCACCAACAAAATTCGAAGCATATTCTTTTAATTCACGACCTACAAATAACTCTAAATCTGGTAATTCTTCTAAAAGATCCTGTTTCCACGAACGAATTCTCTCATTTTGCACAATTTTCATAATTAATTGTTTTCTTGTTAAAAGATTCTCTGGAATTGCTAATGCTTTTTTTTCTGTGCCTTGTTTCGGTTTAGGCTTAGGTTTTTGTATCGGATGCAAATACATGACATGTTCGATTTTTTCATCTTTCACATATTTACCGACGATTCTAAAAGGACTGAACGTTTCCTTTCCCTTAAACTTTTCACGATTAAATCTTGTAGTGACTTCACGATGATTATTCATAAAAATTAGTTCTTTATCTGTTAGCTTCCAAAAGCTTTCATTAGGGTTAGAATTTTTTATCGTACCATTTGGCGATAAAACAATTGCTGCGGAAATCGGAACAGTTGTTTTAGCTCGATAAAAATCCAAAGGTTTATTGATAATATATCGTCTAAATTCATCATATACTTCGTCTTCATCTGGGCTAAATTTACTTGTCAACGCATCGGTTAACCACTTATCTGAAATCTCTTTTTCCCTGGCAATCTTTCCAGCGGTCTTTTGATAGTCAAGTGCTAAACTAATGTTTTTATTTTCTTCAATTTCTTGTTTTGTATTTTGCTCATAGACACGTCTAGTTTCGCCAAGCTCAAATAGGTTCATCAAGCTGTTAAAGCGATCAATTCCACGTTGTTCATTATAAAAAATTGAAAACGGTTTTTGGAAAATAGTCGCAAAAACAGTGCCATGAAACGAATCAGTAATAATATATTTTGCTTCTCGATAAACAGCTAAGAAATTTTCTGGTGTATCTTCAGAAACATATTCTACTGTATTAGGGAATGTTTTTTTCGCTAGTTCACGTCCTTTTAAAGGATTAGGCAAGACCACTAATTTCAGTCCCAATTTTTCTGCGATCGCTAGTGCTACACGAACTTTTTCCTTGTTAATATCCAAGAAAAAGACAGCCATATAATCTCCTGATTCTTGTCGTTTAAACGTAGCTTGATCAGCTAAAGAATCATATTCACTTCTTTCAACAAGATAGGTTGGATCCAAAGCCTGAATAACTTCTTCTTGAAAAATATCCTTCATAATTTGTACAGAAAAATCTTCTCTCATAGAAACATGATTAAACTGTGTAATATCTTTTTTGCGGTTTGCAACCCATTTGGGATCATATTTACTTGTATCTGCTTTTCCTAATGAAACAGAATAAGCAATTGTTTTATTACGAGGATAAACAAAATCTAAGAAATCATCATCGTCTACCCAACCATTCCACGGATTCCACATCTGATCAGAACCTAAAATAAAGGTATCTAGATTTTCTAAATCATTCAATGTCGGTAACGTTTCTTTTGTTAATTGCTCGGTATAGGGCATATTATTTTTCTTAAAAAAATTATACGCTAAAGGCATCCATGCTCGAAAGTTACTTCTGTTTTTATAACCTAGTGGTCCATCAATCATAACCGTCTCGTACCCTTTATTCTGTACATATTTGTTTAGAGCATAGTATGTTAAGATTGATCCATAATTTTGGTTATACCACCAGCCCATAATTGCTGCTTTTTTCATTTTTCCGCTCCTACTTTCTCTTCTAATTACTTAATTATTCGTTCATGTTTAAGAATCTTTTTTACATGCTATTTCAACAACCCTTTTGCTTTTTTAAGACTTTTTGATACAGCTTTTTTAATTGTTGTAGGTTCATTTCCTTCAATTTTATTGATAGGTGTTAATTCGTTACTGATGCTTGTCATTGTATCTTGGATATAGCCTTGGTTTTGTCGAACGACACTGAAATGCGTTTCCCCTTCTCGAGAAGTCAAAATTCGAACATTGTAATCAAATGCTGCATATTTTTGAGTATAGCCCGCCCAAATTGTAAAAACATTGTCTACGAAAGTATAATACATATTTTCTTGTAGTAAGGTATAGCCTTTTTCCCACTCGGCTTGTAAAACAATCGATTTTAAAGTAGTACCTTCTTTTTTAATTAATAAAGATACTAATAAACTATCATGAATTATTTTTGTATTGTCACCCATATAAACGAAATCAATCACTCCGCTGGCATTGCTTGTATCGTTATCTGCAATAATAATTGAAAACATTTCAATTGCCGTCCCATTCCCCTGGGTTTTCTCTTGTCCAAAAATTACTTTACCTCCACGCTCTTGAATATGAACATTCGGGATAATGAAGGTTTTTTTCATCCCAAAATCTTTATAAATATTTTGATATATTTCTAAATTGTATTGTAAAATATTTTGGATTCGAGTGATACGTTCTACTTGTTCTGGGTCATTAGAATATTTTTCTTTTTTCACTAAGTCTAGCCCTAATTGTTGGATATATTTCTCTTTTAATTCTTGATAGAAACGTTCTTTAAATGCTTGATCAACACGATTCATATCAAAAATAAACCAGTTTAATGTATTAATAATTTTTAAACGATATGCTTCAATCCGATTTGGAGCATGTTGTTTTAAGTACTCCAACATTTTGTCATGTAAATTGAACTCATCACGATAATTCATTCCGTACGTAGACATCAAACCATCTTGTCTAACAATTCGAGTCAGCAAATATTTGTTTAGCGCAACAATTTTTTCGGTACCTAATAATGCTGTATAAGTGAAATAAGCGTCTTCACCAACAAATTGTTCTAAGTTTACCAAGTTATTTTCTTTGATGTATTCTAATAAAAATAATTTGTCATATAAATAAGGAGTTACTTCATCCAATGAAATTTCTTCACCAGACATACGTCCGCCATTAGTTAGTAATGGATTGTGAACCACGTGCACTTCTCCATTTGGCAATTTTTCTTTCATACCAAATAAAAGAATATCTGTTGCACTATCATATGCACGATAATAAGCGTCTTGTAATAAATTCACTTCAAAATGATCATCTGCATCTAGAAATTGTAAATACCGTCCTCGTGCCATCGAAATGCCCACATTTCTTGCGTGTCCAGGATTACTTTTGCCAATAGAAATCCCCGTAATTCTCGGATCTTTTACTGCAAATTCGTTAATAATATCCATGGTATTATCTGTAGAGCCATTCTCTACCAAAATGATTTCAATTTCACGTAAAGACTGCCCACAAACAGTTTCTAATGTTTGTCTTAAATATTTGGATGCATTGTGAATCGGCATGACAACACTAACTTTATACAGATTTTTCAAGTAGTCCTCATAATAAGCTACTGGATCATTCGAAATTTGATAAAATTGTTTGATATATTCAAAATCGATATCATTCAGCTGGTCTATTTCTATAGCTTGTTTAAAATCTACTGCCACTTCTTGAATCACTTCATAAACCGACTCGTCACGTAAATGGGTTAATTTTTCAATCGCCCAAAAGTATTTTTCGAACATTTGCTTATAAAAATAACCTTTGTAACGTTCAAATTTATTTTGTTCAATTAAATTTGAACGAATTAGTTTAAATTGTTGAAACAAGAAAGGAACCTTTGTTGCCACATTATTTACTGTCGAATTCGGGTTGTCTTGTCTATAAAAATACAAACAATCTTTAATAAAAATAACATTCTGAGATGCTGAATTGATTTTCCAAAATAGACCAGTGTCCCCATAACTTTTAATTTCCTCATCCCAAGTTACGTTTTCTTTCTCAATCATACTTTTTTTATAAATGGCATTCCATGGATAAACTTGTACAATTAAATCTGTCGTTTTTAAGTCAATCAATTGATTGTATTTATCGGGATATTGCCATAATATATCTCGCTCAACCTCTTCTTCAGAAGAAAATTCAACCCAATTACAACGGACAACATCTGCATGATGACTTTTAGCCGTATTGTATAAACGCTCATAGGCATGCAACGCTACATAATCATCACTTTCAAATTCAGCAATATACTCACCTTTTGCTTCTGAAACACCCAAGTTAAAGGCTTTTCCAATTCCCCCATTTTTAACATTGAAAACGCGAAAACGTGGATCGTCTTGTGCAATTTCTTCAATAATTTTTTGACTATTATCAGTAGAGCCATCATTAATAATTAAAAATTCAATTTCTTTTAATGTTTGATCTTTCAAACTCATTAATGCCTCTTCTAAATAGGTTTCTACGTTATAGACGGGTACAATGACTGACACTTTCACATTTTCCATAAAACAAATTTCCCTCACTTATCATTTATAGTTGTATACTCAAAATATCCTGATTTAAACGGACAAAATTTAAGCAAAAAACTTACTAAAATCTTTAACCCCAATTTCTAAATAATTATCAAAAACTATCGTAAATCTACTTTCTTTATTTGAAAATTTTTCTGGCAACTCCACCTGGTAACTAGTTTCACTAATTTTTTTAAACGCCAGCCTCTGTCTTGTTTCAAAAGGATTTTTCAGCTCTTTTATTTCAAATCCTGTAATTTTTTGGTGTGTATACACATTTAAAGAAAGCGTATTGCCTTCACGTTGCGTTGCTTCTGCATAAGCATTCATGCGAACTGCTGGGAATCGTTTCAATAATCTGGGATAATAATAACTTCTCTCTGTTTTTGAAACATAACCAAAGCGATTGACTAACACCCAACGAATGGACTGACATTGAATAAACCAATACAAACCATCAATATCGTTAATTTGTAAAAATGTCCAAATAATTTGGCGCACATCACTTCTAAAATACGGGCTAGGATCAAAATTTAATTCGCCTAAATACAGATCCATCTGTACTTTAAAGTCTTGTAATCGCTTTTTACTGAATGGATACCCAGTATCCCTCCGAATACAAAAGTCATAAATTAGCCATTCTAAACGGCGGGCTAACATCCGCTCTTTAGACAAATCATCTGGAAACTGTTGATTGATATAACTTAACGCACGCAACCAAGAAAGCATAAATGTCCGATTAATTGATTTGCTTAAACTTTCATTATCTGCATCTCGATTTAAATAAGTCGTTAACCTTTCCCCTTGTGTAATGGTTTTTGAAAATCGCATGGCTTCATAAAAGAACAGCACATCATCAGCCACCCGTTGATTAACAAAGTGTAAATTATTATTGTGTATCAGTGAAGTTCTTAACATGATAGCTTGCGGTCCTAACCAACCATAAAATTCAGCTGGCAATTCTTGGATAGACCGATTTTTAAATGACCCATCCACATAATACGGCTTACTTTTTAACATTAAGTGGCCATCCGTACTCTGTATTAGACCAGAAACAGCAAAATCATCGTGAGAGTCATCTAGTAGGTCTGATAAATATTTCAATGCATTTAAATCATACCAATCATCTGCATCTAAGAAGACACTATACTCACCACGTGCATTTACAATTCCTACGTTTCTTGGGCCGTGAGCACCTCCAGTGTTTTCAAGTAGCTGATAAATTTCAATATTCGGATATCTTTCAAGATATGGCTCTATTACTTTTAACGAATGATCTGTGGAACAATCATCAATAAACATCACTTGCAATTGCTCGATCCCAATGGTTTGTTGAACAAGAGAATCCATCATCTTTTTAAGATATGGTGCATTATTATAATTAGCAATAATGATTGAGACTTTAGGATTTTTTGATATTTTTTCTGAAGAGGACAGCTTAAATTGACTTAACTCCTTTTTCCACGTTTCAGTATCTAACATATATTGATACTCTTCATATTCTTTTTGGACTTCTTTTTGTTTTTCCAACCTACACCCTCCGGCTTTTTATCTCTTTAAAATTTCTGAAATCAGCTGTCTAGTGGCATCCTGATTTTCAAGGCAAAATTCACGAAAAAACTGCACATATAAACGTTGTTCCTGTTCCGTTTTAGAAAACAATACGTTTTTTACAGACGTTACTAGGCTATCCGTATCTGTCACAATTTTCCCAGGCAAAATTGCTGTTGGGTCAAAATAGAATCCCCTTGTACTATTTTGATACTTTTCCTTATCATACATAAAAAATAGCATCGGTTTTTTTGTTAATGCAAAATCAAACATAACCGATGAATAATCTGTAATTAATAAGTCAGCGATTAAATAAAGTTGATTGATATCTGGATAAGAAGAAACATCGATTACACGTGAACCAAATGCACTTATATCAAAACTTTCTGCAATTAAATAATGTAGTCGTGTAAGTATAACAACAGAAGAATCAATTGCTAAAAGTTGTTCAACTGGCAAATGGTTGGTAAAACGATAGGCTCCTTTTCGAATAGACTCATCATCACGCCACGTGGGGGCATAAAGAATAATTTTTTGATTGACTGAAAGGCCTAACTGATTGCGAACAGAAAAAGCTATTTTGTCCTTATTTTCACAAACTAACAAATCATTTCGCGGATATCCTACTTCTAATATTTCCCCTCCATAATGAAAGGCCTGTCGAAATACTCTCGTACTATATGCATTAGGTGAGATGAGATAATCCCAACGATTTGCTTCTTGAATGACTTCTAGTTTATAGCTCTCTGTTTCATGGTCTGGCATTTTGACTGTTTCAATATCTAAGCCCAGTTTCTTTAGAGGGGTCCCATGCCACGTCTGTATATAGATTGTTGTTTGATTCTTATACATCCAAGCTGGCATCCGCGTGTTAAAAACCCAATACTGAGCTCTTGGCATCAACCATAGCCATCTCCAACTTAATCGTTTGACGAAAGGAACATTCTCTTCCACAAAAGGCATCTCATATCCTTTTTTGACTGCCCAAATACATTGATATTCAGGACAGTTATCTCTTATGTACTCAAAAATTGCACGTGGATTATCACTATACTGTTTTCCATGAAAACTTTCAAAAATAAATAACTTCTTTTTAGGTAGTTTACCTAAAAAGAAAAAACAAGCTTTTATGGCTTGATGTATACTATTCTCTAAAAATTTTTTCATTGAATTAATCCTTTACATTAGATTATCAAAAATATAATCCTAATCTATAACCTTGTATGAAGAATGCGTTCACAAATCTCTAAATTATCTTCTCTTTACTTGTTTAAATTTATGAATAACTCTCACCACGATTGAACAAGCTTATAAAATACATTATTTTGCTTTTCTTCTTTTAAGTATAAATTTATCTATGCTAAACGTCAATGGCTTTATTGAAATAAACATTCCAGTGTTATTCGATTGTTATAATTTAATTTTTAACAATCGACTTTCCCTCTGAATGTTCAGATATTTAACATCCGATCACCTATTTAATTTTTAGAAACTTTAGCCATCTTTATACAATTACTCTTATAAATTAAATAACTCACAAGGTACCTAAACTAACCCAATAAACAGTAAAAATCCAGAAGAGAGACTCTTCTGGATTTTTGCTTATTTGACGATACTTTTTTAAATTTTGTTAATCAATTTAAAATAATCCACATAAGTGCATAATTGGGAAAACAAATAATAAACTATCAAAACGATCTAAAATACCACCATGTCCTGGCAAGATGTTACCAGAGTCTTTCACGCCATAATGACGTTTGATAGAAGATTCAACCAAATCACCGAATTGCCCTACTATAGAAAATAGAACCGTCAATACGAGCATCACCGGCATTTGATAAGGAAATAGCCCTTTATTAGCTGTGAAAACTAAAAACAACGCTGCTACAACGACGGCTGATAAAATACCACCAAGTGCACCTTCTATTGTCTTGTTGGGTGAAACATCTGGCATCAATTTATGACGACCAAATCGGCGTCCAAATAGATATGCACCAATATCCGTTGCCCAGACAATGAATAAAGCAAATAACAAGACTTCAAAACCTGCGGAACGGGCACTAATAAAGTTCTGGAACCCCATCCCTACATATAAACTGACAATAACTGGAAAGCCAGCTTCTTCAATCGTATATGTATTTTTAGAAATTACCGAAGCACCTAACAACAACATTACAGTGACATAAAATAAAATGAAATTTGTTTGCATTTCCGGCAAAAAGTTTAACCATTTAATTGTTGGGATAACTAAAAAAACGGCCCCTAATGCTGATAAAATACCTTCAAAACTTAATAACGTTAATCCTTTCATACGGAATAACTCGTACACGCCGACTACTGCCAAAGCAACAGCGGCAATCTCAATTGCAAAACCACCATACCAGATAATTGGAATAAAGATGATTAATGCGACGATAGCTGTGATGACACGTTGTCTCACTGCGGATCGCTCCCTTCTGTTTCTGTAGTTTCTTTTAGACCTCCAAAACGACGATTACGATTTTGGAAAGAAGCAATCGCGGTTTCTAAAGTGTCCCCTGAAAAATCAGGCCATAATGCTTTTGTAAAAAACAACTCGCTATAAGCAATTTGCCATAGCAAGAAATTACTAATTCTCTCTTCCCCACTTGTTCGAATCAACAATTCTGGATCACGAAGTTCCGTGGGTAAAAAGCCAGTCATTAAGTGATCTGCGATCGTTTCTTCTGTAATCTCATCTGCCGTATATGTTTTTTCTGAAACCTCTGCAGCAATCTGTTTCATGGCAGTTAGTAGCTCCGCACGCGCCCCATAATTTAAAGCAAAGTTCAAAACCATGCCCGTATTGTCCTTGGTTTGCTCAATGGCCCGCTTAACAGCATCTTGCGTATGGCTTGGTAGAAACTCTTGGTAGCCCATTACATTGACTTTAACATTTTCCTTAATTAATTCAGGCACGAATGTATCAAAAAAATCAACAGGCAATTGCATTAAGAAATTGACTTCATCTGTTGGTCTCTTCCAATTTTCCGTTGAAAATGCATAAAGTGTTAAAACTTTAACGCCTAAATGACTAGCATGCTTCGTTATTTTTTTAACCGTATCCATGCCTTCTTTATGTCCAGCAATTCTCGGCAGTCTTCGATTCTGTGCCCACCGGCCATTTCCGTCCATAATAATGGCAATGTGCTGCGGAATTTGGCCTTCTTTATCAAAGGCGTACTGGCTTGCTTCTTCTACATATTTATTTTTTTGCGGAAAAAAACGTAACATCTTTTTCCCTCCATTCCAAAAAATCTATCTTAATTATTATAACAATAACTAATGCAAATGCCTATGCATAGTCCCTGAATTTTCCTGATAATTAAGAAATTCCTTGTAACTTTATCATTTATGGTCCTTTTTTAAAAGAAAAAAACTTAGACTTGGCAGGTAAATCAACATGATGTATCTGCCTAGCCCTAAAATTTTAAATAAACAACGGGACAGGAGCAGCTTCTTCGGAAATAAGCTGAACGTCCTTGAGAGACAAAAAGCATCTTTCAGAACTTTCTTCTTATTTCTTGAAGCTTAACACGCCTGTCCCGACCTCAAGTTTTTATTCTATTGTCTTTTTCTTTTTATTCATTGACTGGAACAATGGCACCGTTCCATTTTTTCGTAATCCAATCTTGGACTTCTTTGCTACGTAACACTTTGACTAATTTTTTTACATTTTCGTTGTTTTCGTCTTCTTTACGAACCGCAATAATATTGGCATAAGGTGAACTTTCTTTTTCTAAAGCAATCGCATCTTTTTTCGGATTTAATCCTTGATCCACGGCAAAGTTTGAGTTAATTAAAACCGCAGCCCCTTCTTCATTGTCATAAAGAGTGGTCATGATTGCTGGATCACTTTCATGATTGAATTTCAACTTTTTAGTATTTTTATCAATATCATCGAAAGTAGCAGTTGTTCGGTCTACCCCTTCTTTCAGCGTGATTAAACCAGCATCTTCTAAAATCGTTAAAACACGTGGCCAATCTGAAACGGAAGAGCTAACGTAAATCGTTGAACCATCAGGAATTTCTTGTAACGATTTGTATTTTTTCGAGTAAAGCCCAACTGGTTCTAAATGAATCGCACCTGCATTCACAAAGTCATAATCATTTTCTTTAACCGCTTCATTAAAGAACGGCACATGTTGGAAATAGTTGGCATCGATATCGCCACTTTCCAACGCCTTGTTAGGTAGCACGTAATCTGTATAAGTCGTCACTTCTAATTTTACGCCTTCTTTTTCTAATAAAGGTTTTACATGTTCTAAAATCTCTGCATGTGGAACTGGTGAAGCTCCAACTTTCAAGACCGAGTCATCACTCTTTTTATTGCCGCAAGCCCCTAAAACTAAGACAGCTACTGCTACAGTAATTACTGACCATAATGTACGTTTTTTCATCTTATTCCCTCCATTTATCGTTTATCTATTTTTTTAGCGACTGTATCCCCAAGCCATTGAATCGCAAAGACAATAATTAAGATACAAATCGTTGCTACTAAGGTAACTGTATTTTGACCACGTTGGAAGCCATCTTGATACGCCAAACTTCCTAAACCGCCCGCTCCAATAGCAGCTGCCATTGCAGTGTAGCCCACTAAAGAAATGGTTGTAACGGTTAAGCCAGAAACAAGCGCTGGCAGACTTTCTGGTAATAGAACTTTCCAAATTATTTGGAAACGATTGGCCCCCATTGCTTTGGCTGCTTCAATCACGCCTTTATCGACTTCACGAAAAGCAATTTCGACCATGCGAGCATAAAAAGGTGCTGCGGAAATAATCAATGCTGGTAAGGAGCCTTTGACACCAGACATACTCCCTAAAATAATTTTTGTAAAAGGAATTAACAGAACGATTAAGATAATAAACGGAATCGAACGGAAAATATTTACAAAAATGGCCACTAGCCAATACAGTAATCGGCTCAAAATCCCTTTTCTGCCTGACGTTTCAAAAAGTAGTAGTCCTAAAATCAGCCCTAAAATGGCGACCACTATGATTGAAATCCCTGTCATATAAAGTGTTTCAATCGTTTTTTCTTGTAGTTTACTTATATCAATTTGGGAAAAATCAAAGAAACTTGCTAAGCCACGATTATTCATTTCCAATCACCTCTGTTTCTACACGAAGTTTACGTAATCCTTCAATGGCTGCTAGAATATTTTGCTCTTCGCCTAATAATTGAATATAAAGAGAACCCACTGCACCCTGCTTTGTTTGCTGAATGTTCCCTTGAATAATACTGACTTCTACTTGATATTCTTGGACAATATGCGAGATAATTGGCAATTTCGCTTGTTCGCCGTGGAAAAGTAGGCGAACAATTTTTCCATTCGGATATTGTTCCAACATTTCTTCGACAACCAGTTCCGTTTCTTCAATGTTTTTATCCGCTTCTTGTTGGATAAAGCGTTTCGCAATTTCTGTTTGAGGCTTTTTGAAAATATCGATTACTTTACCTTCTTCAACAATTTCACCATATTCCATCACGGCTACGCGATTACAAATTTTACGAATCACGTGCATTTCATGGGTAATTAATACAACCGTTAAATTTAATTCTTGGTTGATTTTTAGTAGTAATTCTAGCACTTCATCGGTTGTCTGCGGATCCAAAGCACTCGTTGCTTCATCACAAAGCAAAATATCAGGATTGTTAGCTAAGGCACGGGCAATCCCCACTCGTTGCTTTTGCCCACCAGAGAGTTGACTTGGGTAGGCATTTTCCCGTCCTTCTAAACCAACCAACTTGATTAACTCTTCTGCGCGGCTTTTCCGATTTTGTTTTGGAACGCCAGCAATTTCCAATGGGAGCATGATATTTTCTAGGACCGTCCGTGACCATAATAAATTAAAATGTTGAAAGATCATCCCAATTTTTTTACGGAAGTTTCGTAGTTCTTTATTTGGCAACAATGCAATATCTTGTCCTTGAATTTCTACTTCACCTTCTGTAGGTGTTTCAAGTCCATTCAATAGGCGAACCAACGTACTTTTTCCTGCACCTGAATAGCCAATAATGCCATAAATATCTCCTGATTCAACCGTTAAATCAATATCTTTTAAAGCCGTGACTTTACCCGCTTTACCGGAAAACTCTTTTTTTACATGACGTAATTCAATTAATGCCATTTTGTTCTCCTCTTCTTTCTGTTCTACTTTCTTATTTTGAAGGTTTCGCACTTTTTATGAAACGAATTTGCTTAATAAAAACAAAAAAACTTCCATCCTTTTGCTATTACAGCAAAAAGGACGAAAGTTTGTCATTTCGTGATACCACCTTAATTCGCTATTATTTCTCAATAATAACCTCATACGGTACTTGATTCTTCGCATACCGTTGGCTGTAACGGGCGCCCCGTAGTAAGTTCACTGCTTCGCTCACTTACTCTGCTCAAAGACCATCTTCCATCTTAAATCTGTTACCCATTCTCAGCAAACAGGGCTCTCTTCAAACGTCCTTAACATGTACTCTTCTTTTCAAAGCTTTCTTTTGATTAGATTGAGAAAATTATAGCAATAAACATTGACCTTGTCAACGTAAGACTAAAGATTTTCAAATTCTGTTGGTTCAACATCTGCTAAAACAGCAATCCAGGCATTTTCTTCATCTAATGCACTTGGCTCTTGATCAGCCGCTTCATTAATCGCAACTACCTTACCAGATAATGGACTACTGAATTCACTGACTGCTTTTTCTGCTTCTAATTCAATTAAAGAATCACCTTTAGCTAATGTTTGTCCGACTTTTGGAAATGTTGCAAAAGTAATCTTCCCTAAATCCTCTTGGGCTTCGGCAGTTAAACCAATTTTATAACCTGCTTCTGTTGGTAAAATCCATAATTGATCGATTTGTTTCATTTCACTCATTTTCCAAGCACTCCTTCGTAATCTGCTTCTTTAAAACCATTCGTTAGAAATGTATTGTCTTTTAAGAGAATTGGACGCTTAATCAACATGCCATCCGCAGCTAAACGCTGACTTGCTTCTTCAATAGAAAAACTGTCAACCAGATCTTTTAAGCCTTGTTCTCTATATAAAACCCCGCTTGTGTTAAAAAAACGACGAACAGGCAAGCCGGTCTCTTTCATCCATTTTGCTAATTGTTCACTACTAGGCGGTGTTGCTTTAATATCAATTGCTTGGTATTTAACGCCTTGTTGGTCTAACCACGCTTTCGCTTTTTTACAAGTTGAGCATTTAGGATATTCATAAAGTGTGTACATTTCTACCCCTTCTTTCTTCTTTCTTTAACGACCACTTCTGGTACGAACCGTTTCTTGTTGGTAACGCATGGACATAATTAAGCCCACCCCAATCATGTTACCTAAAATGGAAGAACCACCTTGACTAATAAACGGTAATGGAATCCCAGTTAATGGTAGTAAACCAATATTCGCTCCAATGTTTTCAAAAACATGGAACAAAATCATCATGATAATTCCTGTGGCAATGTAGGCATAGAATTCATTATTTGTATCAAAACAAACGCGAATCATGCGGTAGATTAAAATAAAATACAACAAAATAATGAAACAGCCACCAATAAAGCCAAAGTTTTCACCAACAACTGTAAAAATCATATCTGACTCACGAACAGGGACATACACATCACTCACGTTAAAGCCTTTTCCGAAAAGGCCCCCAGAACCAATTGCTGTTAATGCTAGCGCTGGTTGGAATGAGCGATCTGGATCTGTATGGAAAGGATTTAGCCATAAATCAATCCGATCAAATTGATAAGCTTTAATGCCAATTTTAGACAATAAGTCTCTTCCTGTTTCTGTTGTTACCAAGTAGATGGTTCCAGCTCCGACTAGAGCAGCTATGATAAAGGCGGGCACAATAATTTTCCAAGTAATGCCAGACATTAAGAAAACTCCCCCAAAAATGGCTAAGAAAACTAACATCGTCCCGAAGTCTTTTTGTAAAAGTACTAAAACAATTACCGGAATCGCCACTAATAGCATTTTAGCGATTAGCCAAAAGTCGCTTTTGAGTGTTCGGTCCACATATTTAACATTATGCATGGTCACTATATAGGCCAACATCAAAATAAACGCAATCTTCATCAATTCCGATGGTTGGAATGTGGTGCCACCAAAGCGAATCCAGTTTTTAGAACCTGTTTGCTCTGCTAGCACGGGATCATAGAATTTCAGTAGTAATCCCATTAAGACTAATCCAAGTGCATAAAAAACGGGCGTTAACCGCCAGAGTAATTTTGAGCTAAAATGCATAATAATGACAATACTTAATCCTCCGACTAAATACCACAGTCCTTGTTTCATTAACAAGCTACCAATTTTAGGTTTGCTTGGATCATTGTAAAGCGCTACGTAAAGCGATAGCATACCAATTAGTGATAAAAGAAACACTGGTAATATCACGCCGTAATCAATTCGACTATCTAAATTTGTTTTCTCTTTTCTATTCATTCGTCATCCCTTTTCCTTTGTTCATACGTTTTTTATTATATCTTTCTCACAGAAGAAAAGAAAGGAATTCTACTATATTTGAGAAAAACTTTAGAGAATTGGTCCTTCACTAGCAATTTTTTCTTTTTCTTCAATCCTATTTTGCTTTTATTTAAAATTTTTTACATCAGTGATAATGAGAAAGTTTACTATAAACAGTCAGTAACAAAAAACAGTCGCAACTAAAACACGTTGCGACTGTTTTTATTCGCTTTTTCTTTGTTTCGTTTGTTGTAGCTCTTTATTAATTCGGACAATTTCGTTGCCAAAATTTTGCCAGTCACTGGCTCGCGGGGGCGCTAGCCAAATTAAACATTTTACTGAAAATAATGTTTTTGGTAAATAATCTGAAACTACTAAATCAGTATCTGGTCGAATCGCTGAATGAAAGTGAATGCTGAAAGATTCGAATATTTTGATTTGTTCTTTGATAAACTGAGTATATTTTTCTCCTTGCGTAAAATTAACATAAAGATTGATCGTGCTTTTTTCATTCCTTTGGTCATAAAGACGGGATAACACTAATAGCAAATCAAAAAATAAAGAAAGCTTACTAAACTCAAACGCCGAGCAATCCAACGCAAATAAAAACTGACGACAGCTATTAAAAACAATTGGGTAGCGTTCCTGAAAAAATTCTAAATCCATAATTCGTAAGGTGATATCGATAAACGGTGTAATAAAACGATGTTGATAAATAATCGGAACAATTTCTTGATAAAATTCTTCGTCCGAAATTGTAAACGGCATATAAGAAAAGAATAATGTTTTCGTAGCCGTAATTGCCTCATTGTGAGAACTCAGCAAATGTTCCGAAATAAGTTCACTTTGATAGACCGATAAATTGCCGATAATTCCTTGAATTTCTGCGTTTTTCTCTGCATGAGTCGCCTTCATCACTTCGTTGATCCAACTTTGAATTTCTTGATAAATCGAACTTTCTTCATCAAAAGCGAATGGATTTTCTTCTTGGGATAAAAAATAATTAGCTTTTCTCTGCGTTCGTTCTAACGCCACCAATACATAATGTTTAAATAAATGAAAATTAGTGATATTTTCATAAGAGCCTTTCAATTGAGCCAATAATTGGTTAACTGCGCGAAGATCTGTTTGATTATATAATTCTTCAGAATCTTTGTAAATTCGGTAATAAAGCATAGTAAAATATTGTCTAATCGCCATTTCATTGCCGCTAAGTTGTAAATTTTTGGATAACTTGATACCGTATTGACCTAATTCTTTCCGGATATGGTCAACAATTTTGTACACAACCGTTCGACTCATCCCGTGCTTTTCACCGTATTTTTTGATTGAGGTAAACTGATGAAAGAAAATCGTTTTTAATAGATTAAATTCTAACGAGTCTTTTAAATAATATTCTTCAATAATACTTGAAGAAATACGAAGGCTTTGAGATAACAAAATTTCATTATTTTTTTCACTGATTTCCATCTCATTAATCAGACCAAAGCGTTGCAAATCTGCATTGATTTCTGTTATGTTCCGTTCTAGCAAATAAGGAGAAATAGCTAATTGCTTACATAAACGATCTTTTCGTTCAGAAAATGAATATTGTTGCTCTAACTTTCTAATAATCGCTAATTTTAAATTTTCCCGATCATCTAATAACAAGAATTCCATTTAAACTCTCCTTGTTCCATACAAAAGTGAGCCTGACAGGAAGCTTAAAGTGGTGCCAAATTGAGAGGACCCACTTGCCGCTCCTCCAGTAATTTCCACTGGGGCTATCGTATCTATTTTTTTCAACAACTCATCATTTAACAGCACCTTTTTATTTACTCGTTCCTGTTCAATTTTATTTTTCTTTTTCTCCTGTTTTGTTTGTTGCTCCTTGTCCTGTCTCGAGGCAATAATTGGTCTTTCTGGGCCAATCATTGCTTGACTATAAGGAAGCTCTGCAAGCATATTCCCCTCTGCAGCAAAATTAGTAGGGTTGACATACACCTTCGCAATAGAAAGGTATGACTCGTAACGGAAGGTTACAAAATAAAGGCCTACTTTTTGAGGATTTACATTATTTTCTATAATTACATTTTCTAAATTTAAAGGGCGACCCTCTTTATCTTTTAGAAAAACGACATTGTCTAAGGGTGACCATGCTTGATTAACTCCTAAAAACGTGTCTTTTAATTTAAGTTCCGTTTGATTTTCTTTGACCGTAATGGTTGCTGTTTCAATTTTGCCATCCACTTCATAAGTCACGGTATATTTGCCTGGTGTTGTCGCTTCGTTTGCATAGCTATTCACTGAAGCAATCAACATTCCTGAAGAAAGAAATAAGGCTGTGCCGATACTACCATAATAAATAGTTCGCTGGTTCATCTCGTTTATTATTCCTCCAAACTATTTCATAAAAATAACTATCTTAACAGAAAAACCTGCTAATAGGTGTTCTTAAAATAAAAGTCACTTGTAAAACTTCCTATTTTCCAAGGAAACAGCTACCCTCATTCATGCACTTATTCATCTTTTAAGCGTGGAACAAAAGTTACTTTAAACTTTTGCCCCACGCTCATTTAATTATTTTCGTTTCTTCTTGATGACTATACCACTAATAATCACAATAAGTAACACAACAAGTCCTAGCACACGATATAGACCATTAGTTTGTTCTCCCGTTTTTGGATAACGTCCTTGCTTGTCAGGTTTCACAATATGTGTGACATACTGACTACTTTTTATCGTGGTTTGATTCGTTGAGGAACTAGTCTGGTTGTTCTCATTTTTATCTGGTAGTGGTGTAGGATTACGATCAATCACATGAACAGTTGCTACTGTCGTCAATTGACGAGGTGTCTCGTTTGAAAACATTGAGAAAAGTCGTGACTGCACAGCTGGTTTGGTTTCATTAACTGGCTCAGTGGTATAGGAAATCTGGTACTCTCCTGTTTTCTTTGTATCAACTTTCCCTTTCACTTGAACTTTATCAAAGGATATAGCATGACCGTCACGATCTGTCGCTGAAACGAAATTATCTTCTGGTTTCCACGAATCACCAACATAAATCGTTGTATCTTTAACCTCTAACTTAGATTGGTCGGGTTTGACGGTCACATGGGCTGTTTCTTCTTTACCTTCGTAACTGTATACGATTGGATAAACGCCTGCTTTGCTAGTATCAACTTGACCTGAAACAGTGATTTTTTCGAATGGGACATCTTGACCTGTTTTATCTGTTGCTGAAACAAAGTTCTCTTCTGGTTTCCATGAATCGCCGACATAAATCGTTGTATCCTTGACTTGTAAACGACTATCATCACGGACATGAACGATTGCTTTCGCTTCTTTTGTGCCATTTTTATAGACAATTTCATAATCGCCTATTTTATCAACATTCACTGTTCCCTGAACATCAATTTTTTCAAACGGAACGTCTTGACCTGTTTTGTCTGTCGCGGAAACGAAGTTATCTTCTGCTTCCCATTTATCACCCACATAAATTGTTGTATCTTTGACCTCTAACTTAGATTGGTCGGGTTTGACGGTCACATTAGCTGTTTCTTCTTTACCTTCGTAACTGTAAACGATTGGATAAACGCCTGCTTTGCTAGTATCAACTTGACCTGAAACAGTGATTTTTTCGAAGGGGACATCTTGGCCTGTTTTATCTGTTGCTGAGATAAAGTTCTCTTCTGGTTCCCATGAATCGCCGACATAAATCGTTGAATCTTTGACTTGTAAACGACTATCATCACGGACATGAACGATTGCTTTCGCTTCTTTTGTGCCATTTTTATAGACAATTTCATAATCGCCTATTTTATCAACATTCACTGTTCCCTGAACATCAATTTTTTCAAACGGAACGTCTTGACCTGTTTTATCTGTTGCTGAAACGAAATTATCTTCAGGTTTCCATTTATCGCCGACATAAATCGTTGTATCTTTGACCTCTAACTTAGATTGGTCGGGTTTAACGGTCACATGGGCTGTTTCTTCTTTACCTTCGTAACTGTATACGATTGGATAAACGCCTGCTTTGCTAGTATCAACTTGACCTGAAACAGTGATTTTTTCGAATGGGACATCTTGACCTGTTTTATCTGTTGCTGAGATAAAGTTCTCTTCTGGTTTCCATGAATCGCCGACATAAATCGTTGAATCTTTGAC
Organism: Enterococcus sp. DIV1328a; assembly: GCF_050536905.1. Lineage (NCBI taxonomy): Bacteria > Bacillati > Bacillota > Bacilli > Lactobacillales > Enterococcaceae > Enterococcus > Enterococcus sp. DIV1328a. The sequence goes on from NZ_CP172912.1 coordinate 2,042,056, forward strand.
TTGTAAACGACTGTGATCAATTGTTTTCGTTAATGGAATTTTTAGTTGATTGTCTCCTTTGACCAGCTTAATAGCTTTTCCTGTCAAATACTCTTCATCCACGGAATATTCCTGCGGTACATTCGTTACTCGCAAAGTATAATCACCTGTCATGATGGCATCAAAGGAGTATTGACCTTTTTCATCTGTTGTAAATTCGGTTGCTGTATGCGTGACATTATCAATTAGTTCAAAAGAAACTTTCGCAATTGCTTGGTTTTCATCCTCTACGTTATGCGTGTAGAATGTGGCAGTTGCTAAATAGACAATGCCTTCCGCATCACCTTCTGAGAATTTCAATGTGATTGGCGCAGTGGCGACTTTTTTCTTGCTAGCAGACATCTGGTTCAATGTTTCAGAGTCGATTGTTGTTTCTGTATAGATTTGGCCAGCGTTTGCAGAGACAGTATTGTATTCAATCGTAATGTTTTCTGTCAATGTATAGTCTTTAAAAATAATTTTCGCACCGTTTGTAGTCTTCTCTAATGAATAAGCATCTTCTGGCACGCCTTTCACGGTAATAGAATTCAAATCGATTTGAGCATTGGTTGTGCCTTTGGGTGTTAATTCAATCGTTGGATTTTTCACACGATGTGTTTTATTATCAATATTTTTTGTTGTTACTGTCGTTTTTGTTACATTTTTTAATGTTGGATTCGCCGCTTGTGTTGCACTCAAAATGTCTAACGCTTCATTTTGAACAGAAACCGTAGCAGACCCTTCATTATTATTCGATTGTGGTTCTTTAGCTGTCCCTGTTATATAAAGAGTTGGCACGTCGATCCAGCCATTGGCATTTTTATACTCAATAATGTAACGTTTGTTGGTTTTTCCAAAATCAAACGTGTAACTATTGGTATTTTCGTCAAAAGTAATCGTTGGGTATCCAGGACTGTCTGGTGACATTGGTTTATCAAAATAATAGCCACGATCCCAGTATTGTGGATAAATTGAATCTACCTGATCGTTTGAAACATCATAAATGTCAAAAAGAACATCGGCGCCAGCTGGAATTTTTGTACGGACGCTTAGTGAGTCAAAAGAATCATTTCGTGCATTGACAAGGAATTGATTTTTACTACTTTGAAGTGTTCGTTCAGAACCACGCTTACTATTAGTAGTTACTGTCGTATCAACTGGAGTTAAACCTTCAGCACTCATTGTTATCGGTATCGTATCGACTGGGATACTTTTATCTTTTGGCAAACTATCGGGCACATAATTAAAACCAATTGGAATTTGGATTTCGTTGGTTATTGGCGTAGTGAACTTAATAACTGAACCATCTGACGTTGGCGTTACTGTATAATCCGTTCCTAACTTGTAATAAAAATAAATTTCTTTTGTAGCTCGCAATGAAAGATAATTAGGATGCTTTACTTTAATTTCTAAATTTTGAATCGGTGTCTCTTTGCTTCCCATAACTGAGACAGTTGTTCTTGATGAATAGGCACCATTTTGATCATAATTACCCCAAGCAGTTTCAGCATTCAAAGGATTAACAACACTAATTGGTTCAATATATTGATCAGATACTAATTGAATGGCTTTATTGGGACCAATTACAGGTGTACTTAATGATAGATTGATATCTTTCTTGTCAAAATCCATTGTTAAATCAGAAATATTTATTCTTAAATAGCTATCTTTTGTGGCCGTTAAAGTGAGCTTGCCACCTTCAGTTTTAATATCAAAATAGTCTTCCAATTTTACATTTTCATATAAAGGACCATACGCCGTAAATTTAGGATTCTTAATTTCTTGACCGTTTGTACTCTCTAATACGATTTGTTGACCCACTTTTGTTTCTGTTAATGTGCCATAAATTGTTACATAATATTTCCCTTTGCTTTGAAAACTGATATAGGACATACTACGCATTTCACGATCAGCAATTACTTTACTTGTTTGACTCGTCTTCGCAGTAAAATCGGTTGTTTGTTTAGTTCCTGTCGTACTTTTCAAAGAAATTGACCCAATTTTTGTGGTTGGATACTGCTGCGAATATAAGTAGTTATAGTCCGAAGCACTCTCTAAATAAATTGTCCGATTAATCGATAAGGAATAGGCTTTTTGTTGATTCATGTTTGGAACAGTTACAGCAATCCGCCCGAGTGAATTATCGCTTAATGTATAATCTTTGCCAGGTGTTAACAGGGCTTGCGTTTCTGGTAAAATTTGACCATTAATATCGACATCGTAACTGAAAACTTGAGGTTCCAAGTTATCTTGTTTTCCAAAGACAGCGTCTGGCGTCTCTGTTGTTAATAATTCTAATGTTTGATTGCCAGTTAACGTCCGGTCTAAATTATAAAAAATTTCGCCATCTAACCCTGTCGTTCTGGTTCGTTCGTTATATTGAATTGGTTCCACTTGTTCATATAAATCAAACGAGTAGGTTTTTTTATTTTTTCCTGGAGTTTCAATTTTGATTAATGGTTCCGCCTCTGTTGTTAGATAACTTTTTAGTTCTACTTTAAAGGAAGTATCTGAAACTCGTTGATTAAACGTAATACTTAATGTTTTGGTTGCCGCATCGACTGCCCAAGTTGCGCCAATGCCTGTCACTTCTCCGCTAACAGTTGAATAACCTAAATGTTCTGGTAATTGAACTGTATAAACTGATCCAGGTGCATAACCTGTGTTTCCAACAGCAAATTGGAACGTAGCGGTTACCGGTGTTGTATTTAATTCGCGGTGAACCTCTGTTTGGCTGTATTCTGTTCCACCAATCGGCGCAAGACTCATACTGTCAAGTAGTTCATCTGTAATTGGCGCTTGAACATCTGGTAGGGCTTTTTCATTAAGTGAGGTGTCCTTGTCCTCCGTTGTTTGTTGTTCAGATGGTGTAGCACCACTGGAAGCTGTTGTGCTCGCCTCTGTGGTTTGCGATTCAGTTGTTGCAGTTGGTTGATTCATTTCTGAAGTAGTCGTTGTTGCTAAAGGTAAAGATGGTGTTGAGTTCGATAACTCTGCCTCTTTTTTTGCTGTATCAGTGGTCTCTGTTTGTGCTTCTGTCGTTGTTACAGCATAGGCATTTACGGCAAACCCGAAATTTTGTGCGAGAAGTATACTCAACATCACAAAAGAAAAAGTTTTTTTCTTCATACTAATCCCCTTTCAATAAAATTCATATAACCTAATAATAGCTTGTTAAAAATGAAACAATTGATTAATTTTTTTTGAATCTTCGAAAAAAAAAAACAGCTTTTCATAAAAAAATACTTGGAAAATCAGCCACAATCACTGTTTTTCCAAGTATTTTTTTATGAATATTTGTAAATTATCGTTTCTTTTGGCGAAAAACGACCACGAAATAAACTGCAATAAACAATAACACTAAGAGCGAGTTACTATTTTTAATGAAAGTTAAAAATTGACTTGTTTGCATTGAAATGCCTTTGCCGCCAGTCAATTCTAATAAAAATTGTGTCGTGCCACCTTTGCCTACTACAGTGACTAACATAAGCGCCATCAAAATAAATTGATGGAATAAACTCCCTTTTGTTTGTGTTGTATATTTGATAAGGATGCGGCTATCTTTAGGCAAATCTGTCTCTTGATAATATCGCCTAGCTAAAAAGCTGTTCAATGTGCTTTTGAAAAAACTCAAGAGAAACAGGCCTAAAATAGTCCACGAGGTAAGAAGTAATATTCCCAAACTTCCCGCCAGACCAATCATTGGTATGTTGTTTGACCATTGTTTCGTTTTACTAGCTACAATCATTGCAAAAATCATCCCTAAAACATAAGGTAAATAGAGATAGATGCCCATATGAGCTCTGCCATAAACCCCTGCAACATAAATGGAACCAAATAAAAATAAATAGTTCCCGACAATCCCGTTAATCAAGGTCGCAAGATTCATTTCTAATGATACTTTATATGCGCCCCGTTTGCCATAATGACTAACGAAAAGGACAGCCACCACAAAGAAACAGCAGGCGCCAACAATCGCATAATCAAATTCCACCGCATTCGTTAATAAGCGACCACTTCTTAATAAAAGTAATAACACAAAAAAGATAACAAACAGAATTAATTCTTTTCGTGAAACTTCTGCTGATTCTTCTTCTAGCTCGTTTAATGAAACAGGATAGCTCTTGATTGCTACTAAAGCAACCAGAAAATAGAGCGCGTACACCAATAACGCCAGTCCAATCTCAGTCGCTTTAAAAAATAAAGCGCCAAATAAAACAGCGGTCAATAAGACTGTCGTTAAAAGATTGCTATGACTGATTTTTTGACCTTCTTCTTTTAAGAAAAAGCGAATTGATTGATTACTTGGTGGCAACAATGCCCCACTAAGTCCTAACAACATTCCTGAAATACTATAAAGCGGGAAAGAAAAAGCGCCGGCGATCCCAATTAAGGAGCCTGCCAAGCCTAACAATAGAGAAATCTTTAGTAGACCTAGACTAGTTAAAGACAAATTAATTCCTCGAACCAGAAAAATGCCTGTCATACGCAATGTATAAAATAAGACAAATGGTAAAATTGTTAAAAGGTTGTGTCCATCACTCAATTGAATGTAAAGTAAATAAGGCACAACAATAATCGTATTACTTAGTAAACTTAATGCTGTATTACCAAGACTTTCAATTTTTTTATTCATTTTGACCTCTTCTTTTATCTTTCATTTTCTATTATTTTTAGGGTAGCATTGTTTACTTTTTTTGTCCATAAAATAACAGATGTAGCAATTTCCTAATGTTTATTTTCCACTGTTACGTATAATAGTTAATGACGACAGCTTGGACTTTCTCTGTTCCATCATTTATATACGTGTGTACTTGATTAGCATCAAAATACATAGCGGCGTCTTTTGGAAGAAGGTATCTCTGACCGCCCACTTCAAGAGCTAATGCTCCTTGAATAACCATGACATATTCTGTCGAACGTTTTGAATGCCCAACAGCTTGATACTTTTTCCCTGGATCTAATTCAAACTGAAAGAGTTCAAAGTTTCTTTCCTGGTTGTCTGAGTAGTAATTAAAGACTCGATAGGAGTGATCTTCAGAATGTTGTGTTACCGTCTCAGTTTTTTTAACCACGGGATTTTCTTTAACATAGTCATCTTCTAATAAATACGTATATGGAACATTGAGTCCATTACTTATTTTCCAAATTGTATTTATGGTAGGATTGGTGGTTCCTTTTTCAATCTGCGAAAGCATCCCTTTACTCACTCCGGTTATCCCAGCTAGTTCATCTAACGTAAGTTTTTTTTCTTGTCTAATTTTTTTTAAATTATTGCCAATGATTGTATTAATCTCCAAAATAGTTGCTCCTTCTGTTTCTTTTTATTATCTAAAAGTTTAATATATTGAACAAAAGTATTCTTTATTGTATTATACAATATATATCTTAGTTGTTCAAAAGGAGTGGTTAATAATGAAAACGCTCATTCGCTCGTTGTGTCTTATTATCGAAGGTCTAGATTTTCATACACACGTGTTTAAATTTTATACAGAAAGAAGGAAAAAAAGAGAATGAACCACCAATTAGATGCACGCACTGGCATTCGTGAAGCCTTGCCAACGGTTTTTGGCTATATTGGTATTGGGATTGCTTTTGGTATCGTAGGACAAGCAGCAGGTTTTTCCCCTCTGATTGTTAGTGCGATGTCGTTTTTTATTTTTGCAGGATCTGCTCAGTTTGTAACAGTTAGTATGTTGACTGGCGGCAGCCCTATCTTATCTATTGTGTTAGCGACTTTCTTAGTAAATGCGCGTATGATTCTTATGGGAATGACCATTGCGCCTTACTTTAAAGCCGAATCTCTCGGTAAAAATCTCTGGTTGGGAACCTTACTGACGGATGAAAGTTTTGCACTAGGAATGAATAAATTAAACCATACCAAAGGACGTTTAAGTTTTGAGTGGTTTAATGCTGCCAATTTGATTTCCTATGCGACTTGGGTTTTTTCAACGATCATCGGTGCCTATCTAGGGCGCTTTATTGCAAACCCTCAAGCATTAGGTCTTGAGTTTGCGGTCGTGGCTATGTTCATTGGTTTACTTTATCTGCAGATAATTAGTGATCGTTCCATGAAAATCGCTTTACAACTCATCATGGTCCTGATTACTTTTGGGTTGATGTCTATTGGTCTAATTTTTATTCCCAGTAATTTAATTGTCTTAGTTGTCACGTTAATCGGTTGTGGAATAGGAGTGATGATAAAACATGCCTTCTTCTGAGTATCTCTTTTTAACAATTTTAGGCTGTACCGTTGCAACCTGGCTTTCAAGAATACTGCCATTTTTACTTTTAAAAAAAATCAGTCTGCCACAGAAATTATTAGAATATCTAAGTTTTGTTCCCATTGTGATTATGTCCGCCTTATGGTTTAGTAGCTTATTTGAACAAAGAATTGGGCATTTACCAAGCCTCAATCTTCCTTATTTATTCGCTTCATTTCCTACCATTTTAGCCGCAATACTTACTAAAAACTTATTGCTTATTGTACTGGTAGGCATTGCTTCATTTGCACTAATCCAAAATTTTATCTAAAAAAACAGACAGGCACTACCAGATGGTAGTGCCTGTCTGTTTTTTTAGATGCCAGCTGCAGGGATCGAACCTGTGACCTACGCGTTACGAGTGCGTTGCTCTACCAACTGAGCTAAGCTGGCCTGAAACAAATCTATTATAGGACTTTCTACTTTATTTGTAAAGTCTGTTTGTTATTTATTTATGCAAAATCTCTTTAAAATAAGCCAAATAGCGACTTTACAAACTTTTTTCTGAAAATGTGGTATAATAGAGATATCAAGAAAGGATGGTTTTTTGTATGTCAAATTTTAATGGTATGGTTACTCCTGTTGTTCCATCGGATGCTGGTAAGGATTTCGCCGTTGACACCCATGTTACTTTTCTTGTTCACGGACAGCCACAAACAGGCGTTGTTACGAAACAATTAAAAAATGCCGCTGTCGTCGAAATTGACGAAACGCAAAAAAACAATCACTTAATGGTGCACAGCAATGGTGTGATTGTTATTAATTACAAACAATTGAAAAAGATTTAATTCTTCAAGCGTGGGAAATTTCCCCCGCTCTTTTTTATGTACAGAATTGGAATACTTTCCAATTCGTCGGAAACTATAATGCTGTAATAAACGCAAAAAAACCAAAAATAATTCCAGGAACATTAGCAAAAATAATGGACTTATCACGTGTTTCTCCATCGTCTCCATATAACCCATGAATCGTCCAAAAAATACAATTAATCATTGCCACTAATGGTTGCGTCGGATTGCCTTTTTCCCCATGTAAATTTCCATAAATTTGTGGAATATATGAAACATACATCAAAACTGACATCACACTAGCAATCACAGCGATAGCGTGTAAGACTTTTTTATTCTTTTTCATAGCTACTCCTTTGTTTTTTTATTTTTTATTATACACCTAGAAAAGTTCTTTAAGCAAAAGAAAACCGTTAGTAACCATAATCGGTTACCTAACGGTTTTTTGTTATTATTTTGTTCCGAATAAACGGTCACCAGCATCCCCTAAACCAGGAACGATATAGCCGTCTTCGTTTAAGCGCTCATCTAAAGCTGCTGTATAAATATCTACATCTGGGTGCGCTTCTTGTAAAGCTTTCACACCTTCTGGAACGGCCACTAGACATACAAATTTAATGTTGCTAGCACCACGTTCTTTTAAGGAATCGATGGCCATAATTGCGGAACCACCTGTTGCTAGCATTGGGTCAACAACAAATAATTGACGACTTGCAATGTCTTCAGGTAATTTCACGAAGTATTCATGTGGTTGCAATGTTTCTTCATCACGGTAAAGTCCAACGTGTCCAACTTTCGCTGCTGGAATTAATTCTAAAATCCCATCAACCATGCCAATTCCGGCACGTAAAATAGGAATGATTGCTACTTTTTTCCCTGAAAGTGTTTTTTGTGTTGATTTACCCATCGGTGTTTCGATGACAACATCCTCTAAAGGCATATCCCGTGATACTTCATAAGCCATTAACATAGCAATTTCGTTGACAACTTCGCGGAAAACCTTTGTCCCACAGTTCTTTTCGCGAATCATTGTTAGTTTGTGTTGAATTAGCGGATGATCAATTACTTGAAATTTTCCCATATCTATTCTCCTTCATTATTTTATTCTTTCTTATTGTAAAACAAAAGAGCCTAGGACACAAGTTGAATTCCTTAAATCCTAAGCTCCGACTCTTATTTGTACAGAGAATTGCGCTTCAGCTATCCCTGATGTTAGTTATATAATGGATATTTTTTAGTTAGCGCTGCTACAGCTGCTTTGACTTCATCATGAACTGCTGTATTTTCTGGATCTTTTAAAACTTGAACGATTAATTTAGCAACTTCTACCGCATCTTCTTCTTTAAAACCACGTGAAGTAATCGCAGGCGTTCCAATACGGATACCACTTGTTTTAAATGGACTTAATTGTTCAAACGGAATTGAATTTTTATTGACAGTAATATTTACACTATCTAAAATAGCTTCTGCTTCTTTTCCATTTAAACCAAAACCTGTCACTTCAATCAGTAATAAGTGGTTGTCTGTTGCCCCACTAATTAAACGAGCTTCTGGCGCTTGATTGAAAACTTTCGTCATCGCTTGCGCATTTGCAATCACTTGCTGACTATATTCAGCAAAACTTGGATCCAATGCTTCTTTAAAAGCTGCGGCTTTTCCGGCAATCACATGTTCCAATGGGCCACCTTGAATGCCTGGGAAAATACTACTATTTACTTTTTTCGCCAATTCTTCGCTATTTGTCAAAATTAAACCGCCACGAGGACCACGCAATGTTTTATGGGTCGTACTTGTTACGATATCAGCATACGGAACTGGATTTGGGTGCAACCCTGAAGCTACCAAGCCTGCAATATGCGCCATATCAACCATTAACTTGGCATCTACTTCATCAGCGATTTCACGGAAACGTTTGAAATCAATCGTTCGTGAATACGCACTTGCGCCAGCAACAATTAATTTTGGACGATGTTCTCTTGCTAAAATTCGCACAACATCGTAATCGATTACTTCTGTTGAAGGATCCACTCCATAACTGACAAAATTATAGGTTTTTCCACTAAAGTTAACGGGCGAACCATGTGTTAAGTGACCACCAGCTGATAAATCCATCCCCAAAATGGTATCACCTGGTTCAACCAATGAAAGGTATGCCGCTGTATTGGCTTGAGAACCTGAATGGGCTTGTACATTCGCGAATTTTGCACCAAATAATTCTTTGGCACGATCGATAGCTAAATTTTCTACGATATCGATAAATTCACAACCACCATAGTACCGTTTGCCAGGGTAACCTTCTGCGTATTTATTCGTTAAAATACTTCCTTGGGCAGCCATAACTGCTTTTGACACAACATTCTCAGATGCGATTAGTTCCAAGTTATTTTCTTGGCGCTCTTCTTCTCTTGCAATTGCATTCCATAAATCTGGGTCATACGTTTTGTAATCCATTCAAACAACACTCCATTTTGTTTTCTTTTGTCTGATTGTATCATACTTCTGTGTCAGCTTCGTTACAAATACCTCTTATTTTTCAAAAAATTTTTGATTAGCTGATTTTTTCAAGCGATTCATGTAAGCAGTGCCTAAACCAGTTTCTGCAAATCCTTGCGCAAAAATCGTGGTAGCTCCTTGCTCATCTAACGCTCTTAACCCTGCAAATAGTTCTTTTGTGGCATTTTCAACCGTTTCTGCACCATAAGAATAAACAAACGCATTTTCTGTATCTAGTTGTGCTGCCTGTTCATCACTTAAAAATAAGCCGATTTTTTCCTGTTGTTCTGTTGCTTGCTGAATCGCCGCTTGCCATTCTGCTGTTTGACCGCTTATAATCCAAACTTCCGCATCAGGAGAATAGTGTTTGTATTTCATCCCTGGCGCTTTGGGTGCTGCATTTTCGCTAATTAAATGTGTATCGATTTTCACTTGGGAAATAATGCTTTCCAACTGCTCTTTGGTAATTGCTCCTGGTCGTAAAATAACTGGCACACCATCTTCCGCCGTTAAATCTAAGACCGTTGACTCCACCCCAATCTGCGTTGGGCCATCATCTAATATGGCAGCAATTTTCCCCTGCAAATCATGATAAACATGCTCTGCAGATGTTGGACTAGGCTTGCCAGAAGTGTTCGCACTTGGTCCGACCAATGGAACATTGGCTTGTTCAATCAAAGCTAAGGTCGCTTGGTTATCTGGCATACGAAAAGCGACTGTCTCTAAACCACCTGTTACTGTTTTAGAAAATGTATCGCTAGGCACATTAAAAATTAAAGTTAATGGTCCCGGCCAAAAGGCAGACACCAATTTTGTAGCGACTTCTGGTAAGGTCGCCACGTATTTTTTGACCATCTCAACGTTGTTCACATGAACAATCAATGGATTATCACTGGGGCGGCCTTTTACTTGGTAAACTTTTTTTACTGCCGCTTCATTTAAGGCATCGGCACCTAAGCCATAAACAGTTTCTGTTGGAAAAGCCACTAGCTCGCCTGCTTGAATGGCTGCTGCTGCTTGGGCTATTTCTTGTTTGGTTAATTTTTTTGTTTCCATTGCAAATCGCTCCTTCTAGAAAAGTGGCGACGAAGAACCTTAGTTACTCGGCTATCGCGAGGCGATCGTTGCCAGATAAATCTTTTTCAATTTTAATTGTTTTTTGTGGATAGGCGGCGCTCAATAATTCTTGGAGGGTCGCGCCTTGTTGAAACCCTATTTCAAAATAAATTTTACCGTCTGCTTTAAGCATCGTTTGACTTTCATGAATTAATTGTTGGTATAAAGCCAAACCGTTATTTTCAGCGAATAAAGCGGTTTTAGGTTCATACGTTCGGACACTTGCATCCATTAAATGCCATTCTTGTTCACTAATATAGGGCGGATTAGAAATAAGCAGATCAATTTTTTCAGAAGCAACTGGCTGTAAGCCATTCCCATGATAAAATTCGATGCCAGCACCTAATGCTTGCGCGTTTTGTTTAGCGACAGTCAACGCTTTCTCTGAAAGATCAATGGCAATAACTCGCCAGTTGGGCCGTGCCAGTTTCAAGCTAATCGCAATGGCACCTGTCCCTGTTCCGACATCCACGACCGTCAAAGGAGTATCTGGATTGGCTTTTAAGCAACGCTCGACTAATTCTTCTGTTTCTGGTCTAGGAATCAAAGTATGTTCATTAACAATAAAGGAATGTCCATAAAATTCAGCTTGTCCTAGTAAATATTGTGCTGGGTAATCTGTCAATAATTGGGCTAAATCCGTTTTTAATTGTTCCTCTTCTTCTTTGGGCATTTCTTCTTGCATATGCAGGAGCCACTGCGTTTTATCCCAACCTTTACGTTCTAAAAAAACATAGTGAATAGCATAGCCTTCTTTGCCTTGCGCCTCTAAAAAAGAAGAAGCCCAGTTAAGGACTTCAAAGTAACGTTTAGCCATTTTGCATCTCTTCTAATTTCGATGTTTGATCATATAAGACTAATGCATCAATGATTTCATCTAATTTGCCAGCAAGAATCTGGTCTAGTTTTTGGATGGTTAAACCAATACGATGATCCGTTACTCGATTTTGTGGGAAGTTATACGTTCTGATTCGTTCTGAACGATCTCCAGTCCCCACCGCCGATTTACGGTTAGCATCATATTCACTTTGTGCTTCTTGTTGAATTTGGTCATACACACGAGCACGCAAAACTTTCATTGCTTTTTCACGGTTTTTTAGCTGTGAACGTTCATCTTGCATTGCGACTACGATTCCTGTTGGTAAATGGGTTAATCGAACAGCCGAAGCGGTTTTATTGACGTGCTGTCCACCAGCGCCACTTGCATGATAAATATCGACACGGATATCTTTATCAGCTAATTCGATTTCGACTTCTTCCGCTTCCGGCATAACTACAACGGTTGCTGTCGATGTATGAATCCGTCCTTGTGATTCTGTTGAAGGAACTCGTTGCACGCGGTGAGCGCCACTTTCATATTTTAATTTTGAAAAGACGTTATCTCCTGAAATCATCATAATTACTTCTTTATATCCACCGATTCCAGTGACGTTCGCTTCTAAAACTTCCGCTTTCCACCCTTGTGCTTCTGCATATTTTTGGTACATATTAAATAAGTCGCCAGCAAAAAGTGCGGCTTCATCGCCACCGGCTGCACCACGGATTTCCATGATGATATTTTTATCATCATTTGGGTCTTTTGGTAATAATAAAATTTTAATGCGGTCTTCTAACACTTCTTTTTCTTTTTTCAAATCAGAAAGTTCTTCTTTCGCCATTTCGGCCATTTCCGCATCTAAGTTTTCACTTAAAAGTTCTTCGGCATCGCTAATCCCTTCAACAACTTGTTTATATCGGCGATAAACCTCAACCGTCTCACGTGTATTAGCTTCTTCCTTCGATAATTCCATGAAACGTTTTGTATCGCTAATGACTGCTGGGTCACTTAATAATTCGCCCAATTCCTCATAGCGATCTTCAATAGATTGTAATTGATCGTACATAGTGTCTCTCCTTACTGTTCTTCATTCACTGTTTTTGGATGAAAATAATGTTTGCGACAAACAGGATAGTAGGCTTCATTCCCACCAATTTGGACTTGATCCCCTTCATAAACGGGTTTGCCATCAATATAGTGCAAGTTCATAGTTGCTTTTTTATGACAGAACCAGCAAATCGTTTTTAATTCTTCTAATTTGTCTGCATATAAAAGTAAATACTTTGAGCCTTCAAATAATTCATTTCTAAAATCATTCTTTAGCCCAAATGCCATTACTGGAATATCTAATTCGTCAACAATTCGTGCAAATTCAATGACATGATGCTTGTTTAAAAATTGACATTCATCGACTAATACGCAAAAAGGTTTGTAAGACAAATCATTAATCAAGTCAAAGACATTGGTTTCTTCAAAAATTGGAATAGCATCTCTGCGTAATCCGATGCGACTGGATACTTTCCCGACACCATCACGTGTATCTAGTCCACTGGTCATCAAAACAACTGGTTTGTCTTGTTCTTCGTAATTGTGTGCTACTTTTAAGATTTCAATGGTTTTACCACTATTCATTGCGCCATACTTGAAAAATAATTGAGCCATGTTCACTACACCTTTCCGTTAGTTCCTTACGTATTTTACTATATTTTCAGCAAAAAAGCAGTATTTTTAGCTAAAATGGTCGTGCATTTTTCTGAAAAAAACAGAATCTACGCCAAAGTCATTTTAGCAGAGCTGTTTATACTACAACTAATGATCCTGCTAGTATGCAATAAAAAAGCCCGAAATTGTAGTTATTTGACTACAATTTCAGACTTTTTAATGCTAGTTATTTTTGAGCAGAGGCAAATTCTGCTGATTGCGTACCTGCTTGACGACCATAAATGATAATATCGGCGATGGCATTGCCTCCGATACGGTTTTGACCATGTAAGCCACCTGTTAATTCACCAGCAGCATATAGACCTTTAATTGGTGTGCCATCTTCACGTAAAACTTCTGTTTTCGTGTTGATTTTCACGCCACCCATTGTGTGGTGAATCCCTGGTGCAATTTTAATTGCGTAGTAAGGGGCTGTGCTTAAGTCAGCTTCCATGCCAGTTGTCCGGCCAAATTGTTTGTCATCTTTGGCATTAACATCTTGGTTCCAAGTATCAATCGTTGCTTTCAATGTATCGGCAGGCATGCCAATTTTTTCAGCTAATTCTTCAATCGTTTCACCTTTTTCCACGAAACCTTTTTGATCATAGAAATCAATGGCTTTTGCACGGTCGCGAACGCCTTGGTCAAAGACTAAATAAGCTGATTTTTCTGGTAAGGCATTGATTGCTGCAGAAACTTTGTCACGTGTATCTAACTCATTAACAAAACGTTCTCCTTTTTGAGAAGCCAAGATTGCGCCTTCTCCACGAACTGCTTCACCAATTAAGAAAGCATCGCTTTGTTGAACAGTTGGGTGAATTTGAATTTCTTTCATATCCACTAACGCACCACCAACTTTTTGAATCATTTGGATACCGTCACCTGTTGTTCCTTCTTGGTTCGTTGTAACATAGTTTTTCAATTCTGGTTTGTATTGTGTAATTAATTTTTCGTTGGCACCGAAACCACCTGTTGTGACAACGACTGCTTTTGCTTTAACTGTTTTTTCTTTATCATCTTTCATTTTCACTTTTACGCCATCAATTTGACCGTTTTCTTCAACTAAGTCTGTCACGTCAGCATCAACAAACAATGGAATTTTTTCTTCGCGAACGTTACGTACTAAACCGTCAACTAGATAGCCCCCAATTGCTGATCCGTCAGCAGGTCGGTGTGTGCGTTTTTCGCTCATTCCACCTGTAATCGTTAAATTGCTCAATGTAATTCCTTTTGTATCTAACCAATCAATTGCTTCAGCTGAATGATCAACAAAATAACGTAGTAATTCTTGATCGTTGGTTCCTTTACCGCCTTTTAGTGTTTCTTCAAAGAATTTATCGTTGCTATCTTTAATGCCTTCTTTTTCTTGGAATTTTGTTTGTGAAGCATTCATTCCTGAAGACGATTTAATTGTATTCCCACCTGCAACAGGCATTTTTTCTAAAATAACTGGATTCATGCCAGCTTCTTTGGCTTGTAATGCAGCGGTCATCCCCGCACCACCTGAACCAACAATAACAACATCATAACTGTCTTTTAGTTCGCTTGGATCTGTATAACCATTAGCAGAGGCACCAGATGTTGCTTCTGTTTTTTCAGAAGATGCTTTTGTTTTACCAGCGGCTTTTTCTTGATCGCTTGTACAACCTGTTGCTGCACCTAATAATAACCCTAGGGAAAGAACTCCCATTAACACTTTTTTCATTGTTTTCCCACCTTATAAACTATTGATTTCTACCAACACAATTTCTTATTTTTCATTTGAATAAAAATAACAGTTTGTTACATAAAGTGAACACATTCACATATCAACCGAAATAAAAAAGCTACCACTACTTTTTAAAGTTGTATCGTTAGACAAACTGACCAATTAGCAATAAGTTGTTTGGGGAACAACCTATTTTTCTATTCTTTCATAAAATATCATGTTCTCGCTTGTTTGTGGATGTTTTCCAATTATTTCTAACGAATTTCTTATTTTTATTTGTCATTTCAAGGATTTTCTGGCAGAATTATTCGTTTGAGGCGAAAAGTTTTGGTATACTTAGTTTAATTAGAATTGGGAGGTTATCTAGTGAACCATACACGTTTGCTGTGGCTGGCACAGCGAAAAAGCGATCGATTTATTCGCAAAAATTTTTCATCTATTCAAATCATCGTCGCTTATTACATATTAATGACGGTTATTTCTTATTTATTGTTTTGCCTCCCTATTTTCAGAGAACCTGACTCTCATGTTCCCTTTATTGATTTATTTTTCTTAGCAATCAGTACAGTCAGCGTTACTGGACTCACCACAGTCGATATTAATTCGGTTTTTAATGATCGTGGGATTGTCTTATTGGAGGTTCTTTTCCAAGTTGGTGGCTTAGGGATTATGATGATTTCAACGGTCTTTTTTATTTTATCAAAACGGCGAATCACATTAAAGCAACGTCAGTTAATTATGACTGACATGAATCAGCCGCGACTGAGCGGAATTGTTCGACTGATCCGCACCACTTTTTTGATTTTAATTTGGTTCCAAGTAATCTTCGGCTCGCTCTTTTCGATTTATTTTTATATAAGTGGTTATTATACGAACTGGCGAGATGCGATATTTTATGGCTTTTATCAAGCTATTTCTGCAGTGACTAATTCAGGCTTTGATATTTCAGGTGATTCAATTATTCCTTTTGCTCATGATTATCTCTTTTTACTGGCAATTATGTTCTTAATTTTTATCGGCGGAATTGGATTTCCCGTTTTACTGGAAATTCATGAGTGGTTACATTTTAAGAAAAAGAACTTTCGTAAGAAGAAACGAGGCTTGCCTTTCCGCTTCTCATTGTTTAGTAAAATTGCTTTGCTAGCGTTTATTGTTCTGTTTATTGGTGGGACTATTTTGATTTACTTATTAGAAAAAGATCACCTATTTTTGACAATGAATGAAAGTGGCCGTTGGGTAAGTTCGATGTTTTATTCGATGACTACACGAAACGCTGGCCTCCAAATTAATGATTTAGGGGACTTCCAAATCACAACATTGATTATTTTTTCTGTGTTAATGTTTATTGGTTGTAGTCCTAGCTCTGTTGGTGGTGGTGTTCGAACAACGACTGTTGCGATTATTGGCTTGTATTTGTTAGCCTTTTTAAAAAGTGAAGATGATATTAGCGTCTTTAGCCGTAAAATAGATGACGATGATGTCAAAAAATCGATTGTCGTCTTCATGTTATCTTTGATTATGTGCTTTTTCGCTGTCGTCTTTTTGTCAGCCACTGAAAATCTACCCTTGATTTCAATCATTGTGGAAGTCGCTTCTGCCTTTGGGACAACCGGTCTTTCTTTGGGCATTACAGACGATTTAACAACAGTAGGTAAATTAATGATTGCCTTATTAATGTTTATTGGACGTATTGGTATGCTTTATACCTTAATGATTTTTGTACCAAAAGAAACACGTGACTTAGGCTACGAATACCCTTCAGAAAAAATTATTATTGGATAAAAAAAACAAAGCCTCTCAAGTAAGAGGCTTTGTTTTTTATTTTTTCATATGTGTGGCTAGTTTGTTATAACTTTCAGAGCGTTCAATTGCATCTTCTTTAGTTTTATCAAGTAAATGTTCGACTACTTCTTGATTCTGTTTAATTGTATGCAACGCAGAGTAACGTGTTTGTTTTTCAAGAAAATCACGCATTTTGTCAAAATCTGTTTTCTTGTAGTCAATGACCATCGGATCTTTGCCTTTCTTAACTAACTCTGGATTATAGCGATAAAGTGGCCAATAGCCAGATTCAACGGCTTCTTTGGCTTGATCTAACGTCCGAACCATTCCGCCTTTAACCCCGTGATTAATACATGGGGTATAACCGATGATAATTGATGGGCCTGGGTACCGCTCCGCTTCGTCAATTGCTTTAATCGTTTGCATTGAGTTTGCGCCTAAAGCTACTTGTGCAACGTAGACATTCCCATAAGTGATTGCCATCATCCCTAAATCTTTTTTAGAGGTATGTTTCCCACCCGCTGAGAATTTGGCAATGGCTGAAGCTGGTGTAGCTTTAGATGTTTGTCCGCCTGTATTGGCATACACTTCGTTATCCATAACAAAAATATTAACATCTTCCCCACTAGCAAGAACATGATCAATGCCGCTAAACCCGATATCATAGGCCCAACCATCGCCGCCGACAATCCATTGACTCGTTTTCACTAGTAAATCTTTTTGTTCGTAAATTTTTGTTAGAAGTGGATCTTCATCGGCTTCTTCACTTAATGCTGCCGCTAGTTTGGTGGCTCGCTGTTGTGTTCCTTCCCCTTCAGCCATGTGTTCCAACCAATCATTTAACAAGGCTTGAAGTGAATCTGATCCGACGTTTTTAGCAAGACTTTCTTCAACCAGACTAGCTAAATGTTGACGTTTCGTTCGATTGGCAATATACATACCATAACCATATTCCGCATTATCTTCAAACAGCGAATTACTCCAAGCTGGTCCTTGGCCACATTCGTTCGTTGTATAAGGCGTCACCGGTGACGAACCACCCCAAATTGATGAACAGCCTGTTGCGTTAGCAATCATCATTCGATCACCAAATAATTGCGTCAACAACTTAATATAAGGTGTTTCGCCACAGCCTTCACAAGCACCTGAAAATTCCATCAATGGCTGGTTAAATTGGGACCCTTTAACAGAAAGTTTTTTGACTGGGTTGGCTTTTTGTTTAAGAGTCATCGCAAAGGCCCAATTCATCGCTTGCTCTTTCTGAGTTTCATAAGGTTTCATTAAAATCGCTTTGTCTTTCACGGGACATGCCTGAACACAAAGACCACAACCTGTACAGTCTTCTAAAGAAACTTGGATACGATACATCAACCCATCTGTGCCACGCATTTCGCGCATGGCAAAACCTGCAGGTGCTTCTTTCAGTTCTTCTTCATCCGCTAAAAATGGTCGAATAGCCGCATGTGGACAAACAAAGGCACATTCATTACACATCGTACACTTATCCATTTGCCACTCAGGCACTTCTAACGCAATGCCACGTTTTTCATAAGCCGCAGTGCCCATTGGAATGGCACCGCCCTTCATTCCGTTTTCAATCAAATCTGAAACGGTCAGCTGATCCCCTTCTTGACGATTGATTGGTTCTAAAATATTTGTCACAAAAGCTGGAGCTTCCGACTCTTGATTTTCTGGTTCTAAAACAATGGTTGCCCAATCTTCTGGAACTACGATTTCTTGCAGCGATTCAAAGGTAGCATCAATCGCTTGGTAATTTTTTTCAACAATTTCCATTGATTTTTTTCCATAAGTCTTTTTCACTTCTTCTTTAAGTAACGGTAAATATTGCTCTTTCGTTAAAATATCTGTTACTTCAAAAAAGGCAGTAGACATCACTGTATTGATCCGACGACCTAAGCCTACTTTGCGAGCTAACTCAACCGCATTGATAATGTAAAATTTGATTTGGTGCTCCCCAATATATTTTTTTAACTTAGCCGGTAATAAACGGTGAACCTTTTCTTGATCCCAAATAGTATTCAGTAAAAACGTTCCGCCATCTTTTAAACCTTTTAACAGGTCGTATTTATGCAAATAGGAAGCATTATGACAAGCGATGAAATCTGCTTGTTCAATTAAATACGTGGAAGTAATTGGCTCTTTACCAAAACGCAGATGCGAAACGGTTAAACCGCCTGATTTTTTAGAATCATAACTAAAGTAAGCTTGTGCATAAAGGTCGGTATGATCTCCGATAATTTTAATCGCTTGCTTGTTTGCTCCCACAGTTCCGTCAGAACCAAAGCCCCAAAATTTTGCTTGGAAGGTAGTATCTGGCGTTAAATCTAAAGTAGGTTCTTCTGGCAATGATTGATAGGTTACATCATCAACGATCCCTACCGTAAAGCGTTGTTTTAATTCTTTAAATGGCAATAACAAATGGTCATAGATCGCTTTAATTTGATTAGGCGCTACGTCTTTAGAACCTAACCCATAACGTCCACCAATCACAATTGGACGATTTTCATGTTGATAGAGAGCGCTTTGAACATCTAGCAATAACGGTTCCCCTTCGGCTCCTGATTCTTTTGTTCGATCTAAAACCGCAACCTTTTCTACTGTAGCTGGTAATTTTTCAAGAAGGTTTTCGGTAGGAAATGGACGATATAAATGAATATTGATAAAACCAACTTTGCGTCCTTGTTGATTGAGATAGTCGACTGTTTGTTTGATTACTGGCGAAGCCGACCCCATTGAAATAATGACTTCTGTTGCATCTTCAACCCCGTAATAATCGGTTAAATCATACGTTGTTCCACGAAGATTGTTAATTTTTTTCATGTATTTTTGAACAATTTTTGGCATTTCTTCGTAATTTTTATTGACTGTTTCTCTTTGTTGAAAATGAATGTCAGGATTTTGAGCGGTCCCTGAAACAGTGGGATGATTAGGATTCATGCCTCCCATTCTAAAACGAGTTACAGCTTCCTGATTCACCATTTCTTTCAGGTCATCATAATCAATCACTTCGATTTTTTGTAGTTCATGGCTCGTTCTAAAACCATCAAAAAAGTTTACAAAAGGTAAACTACCTTCTAAGCTAGCTAAATGAGCAACTGCCGACAAATCCATCACTTCTTGAACACTCGATTCTGCTAACATACAAAAACCTGTTTGGCGGGTAGCCATCACATCGCCATGATCACCAAAAATACTCAACGCACTTGTCGTTACTGCCCGAGCCGCCACGTGGAACACAGAAGGTAGCAATTCTCCTGCGATTTTATACATATTGGGAATCATCAACAGTAAACCTTGTGAAGCAGTATAAGTAGTGGTTAACGCACCTGTTTTTAACGAACCATGAACTACTCCCGCTGCCCCAGCTTCTGATTGCATTTCAATAACTTGAACTTTTTGACCATAAATATTTTTTAAACCACTTTCCGCCCATTCATCTACCAACTCAGCCATTGTTGAACTTGGTGTGATAGGATAAATAGCGGCAACTTCTGTAAACGCATATGAAATATAAGCCGCTGCGGTGTTTCCATCCATTGTTTTTTTCATTTTTTCACCTTTTATCTTTCCTAAACATTGCTTGTGACTGTTGTTTTTTGTGTTTTGACATACTGATCAATTGCATTAGCTGCGATTTTCCCAGCGCCCATCGCTAAAATAACGGTGGCAGCACCTGTGACTATATCGCCCCCAGCAAAAACGCCAGGTATTGAGGTTGCTCCTGTTTTAGGATCAGCTTGAATGTAACCCCATTGGTTTAGTTCTATTTCTGGATATGTTGATAACAAGACGCGATTTGCCCCTTGGCCAATTGCCTCGATTACTGCATCAGCAGGAATGGTAAACGTGCTGTCTGGAACCGGTTCTGGCCGTCGTCTTCCAGACGCATCTGGTTCACCTAAAACCATTTTGACACATTCAACACCGGCTAGATTTCCTTGTTGGTCATCTAAATAAGCAATTGGATTCGTTAACCAATAATAGTTAATTCCTTCTTCAAGGGAATGGTGGTATTCTTCAATTCTTGCTGGTAATTCTTCTAACGAACGACGATACACAATGTTCACATTTTCAGCGCCTAATCGTTTGGCTGAACGAGCGGCATCCATTGCAACATTCCCGCCGCCAATCACAACAACATTTTTAGCACGTTTAATCGGTGTATCATATTCTGGAAACTCATAGCTATGCATTAAATTGATTCGTGTTAAAAATTCACTAGAAGAATAAACCCCATTTAAACTAGTTCCTGGGATTCCCATAAAGTTTGGTGCCCCTGCACCAACCGATAGATAACAGGCATCAAACTCTGACATTATTTCTTCCATCGTAATCGTTTTACCTACTACCACATTGGTTTCTATTGTTACACCTAAGGCTTCAATACTCGCAATTTCTTGTTTAACAATTTTTTTCGGTAATCGAAATTCAGGTATGCCATAGGTTAATACGCCACCAGCTTCATGAAGCGCTTCAAAAATAATTACTTCGTAGCCGAGCTTTGCCAAATCCCCCGCAACTGTTAACCCAGAAGGACCAGAACCGACCACTGCGATTTTCCCTTTTGTTGGTTCCGCTGTTTTCTTAGGAAACTTGTGATTTTCTAATGCCCAATCGGCAACTAAACGTTCTAATTTGCCAATTGCCACTGGTTCAAAGTTTTTGGCTTTCCCTAATTTACAAACTTGTTCACATTGTTTCTCTTGCGGACAAACGCGTCCACAAATAGCAGGTAAATTCGTATATTTACTTAAAATATCGGCTGCTTGTTCCATGTTTCCTTCACGAATAGCTAAAATAAATCCAGGAATATCAATCATCACGGGGCATTTAGCAATACAAGGTGCATTTTTACATTGTAAACAGCGAATCGCTTCTTCTTGCCCTTCTGCTAATGTATAGCCTAAGCAAACCTCTTCAAAATTATTCTTTCTGATAGTAGGTGCTTGTTCCGCAATCGGTGTTTTTATACGACTTTTTCTAGCCATTTTTCTCCACCTGCTCTTTCAAACGATCTGTAAAGCAAACTGCTTCTTCTTCCTGATATTGCTTCATTCGATTAATGAATTCATCCCAATTTACTTCATTGCCTTTAAACTCAGGTCCATCAACACAGGCAAATTTCATGGTGCCATCAACAGTGACCCGACAACCGCCACACATGCCTGTTCCGTCAATCATAATAGGATTCAAGGAAACATAAATTGGTAATTGATGTTTTTCAGCTGTCAAGGTACAAAATTTCATCATGATGCTGGGCCCAATCGCCCAACTGCACGCTACAGATTCACGTGCAATAACTTCTTCCATCGCTTCTGTTACTAAGCCCTTTTTACCTAATGAACCATCATCCGTTGTAATGATTAGCTCATCTGAATAACGACGGCATTCTTCTTGTAACAGAACTAACTCAGCTGTGCGTGCCCCCAAAATCGTAATCACTCGGTTGCCTGCTTCTTTTAAAGCCTTAATAATTGGATAAATAGCCGCGATACCAACCCCGCCACCGACAACCATCACCGTTCCATATTGCTTCACTTCTGTGGGCATACCTAAAGGTCCAGTGATATCCAACAAAGAGTCGGAAGTTTTAAGTTGGGAAAGTGCAGCTGTTGTCTTACCGATTACTTGGAAAATAATTCGAATACTGCCTGCTTGTGGATTTGTCTCCGCAATCGTTAAGGGGATCCGTTCTCCCTTTTCGTCAATTCTTAAAATAACAAACTGTCCAGCCTGAGCATGTGTCGCTATTCTTGGCGCTTCCAGCCAAAAATCAAATGTATTACTAGATAATTGAGTCGATTGAAGAATATTAAACATTGAAATACCTACCTTCATCGTTCCTTTTCATTCTGACTCCTACTTTCTTAAACCCTTAGGCAACGCTATCAGATAAAGTTGTGGCGACACTTTTAACAAATGTTTTTAGCATTTCGATATCTTCTTCTTCTGCATTGTTTTCAATTTCAACTGTTTCAGCTACTTTTTTAGCACCAGCTTTTTCAAAAGCTCCTACAAAATCATGCGCTGATTTACAGAAAAATTCACCATATTCACGATCACCGGAGCCAACAACACCAAATGGCTTACCTGCTAAATCCTTCTCAGTTAATTCATCAAAGAAATCTTCAAATTCAAAAGGCAGTTCCCCATCACCATAAGTATACGTTGCGATAATACAAGCATCTGCATCATCAAAGAAGTCTACATCAACTTCTGAACATTCTTCACGTTCTACTTCAACTCCAGCTTCTTGAAACTGTTCTTCCAAAATCTCGGAAATTTCTTCTGTGTTTCCAGTCATACTTGCATAAACAATTTTTACTAGTGCCATCTTCATTCATTTCCTTTCTTTTTCCTAAATATTTCAATGCATTCAAATGCAATTGTAACCCCTTACATTAATTCTTAAAAAAATAACTTTTACAAATGATTTTATTCACAAACTAATCTAACTAAGTATGTACTCTTCCCCTTTCGAGATAGAGTATTTTTTACTACGTCTTTACTATACCACATTCCAAACCTTTTTAACAATATTTTTAAGGTAAAAAAAATATTATTTAGGTTCTTTTTTATAAAACGTTTTTCCTTCTTCCAATCATAAAAATTGCTTCTAAAACCGCTCCCCCTAATGCACGAGCTTTGTCGGAGATCGTCAAGCAATCGACTTTCTCAACTGGTCGAGGATCTACATCTGCACACTTCAACCCTTGATAACAGGTTACCTTTTCTGAAATCAATCCTCTCAAAGTCCCTGTCAGAGGCGAATAAACTGGAACCTGATCGATTAAAAATAATGCTTCCCCTTTCAACACGAGATCCCCTATGTTTTTAAGGTGGGTAACTTGTCCTGAAGCCGGGGCATGGACAACTCGTTCCGCACTTTTTCCGCCAATTTCACCTGGAATACCTGTATTAGGTAAAGCTGTTCCTTCAAAGTATAAACGTCCCAACCTATGGCCACGCATTGTCTCAATCACAACATCGACATCTTGCGGTGCTGAAAAGCCTGGTCCTAAAGCAATCGTAATCGGTGCCATTCCTCGATGCGTACCTAAATTTTTCTTAGCCAAAATCGCATCGATAACAATCAGTGGTTTCAATTGTTGAATAGCACTTGCTGTTTGATCGACAAAAACAGGCAGCTTATTTTGCTGCCAACATTTCGCGCAATCCTTTAATGAAGTAATTCGAACAGCAACCAAATCTTCCACTCTTTGTTCTTTCTGAAAAATAGCATCACAAACTGAAACAGTCCGCCGAATGGCCAGAGGACATTCGGTTTCTAATACTAGTATTTTAAAGCCAACGTGCCATAATTTTTGGATAACACCTGTCGCTAGATCGCCCCCTCCGCGAACAATCACTAATTTTTCTTGGATGTTTTGACTGATTTCTCCCATAAAATAAGTCCTTTCTCTAATTCCATATTGCAAGCAATAATCTTGTCTAATTTTTCAAAACAGCTTTTGGGTAATTGAAGACAGACATTCATCGCTTGAACGAACTCTCTTCGCGTATGGGTTTGATTTAAACATAAAATTCGTTGGCCTTGGCTCTCTTTAAACAATCCTTTTGGATGAGCAATCAGTTGAGCTAACAATGTTTCTGTGATTGGTTCTTGTTGTTGCGCATCGGTTAATTCCAAAAAAAGCGGCAACCGATGAATGGTCGTTTCATCTATCTTTTGACCAATAACAGAAATCGGAAGCACACCAATTGTGGTGGTTGTTTCTTTTAATATCACGGGTTCATAAGAGGACCAGCCTTTCAAAGGTCGTTGCTTGGATCCATCCGCTTCTAAAAAAACTTTCGTGAAGTACTGAAACAATGTTTGAAGCGAAGTCATTGCAGGCATTGTTAGTTTTGTTTGATTGTTGATAGCGGTTCCTGCTAAAGTGATTCCGCAGATATTCGGCGTTATTTTTTCAAAATGGTTTGTATAAAAATAATCATACAATTGACGTTGGGGAAACCCAATTTTTGTAGTTGTACTAACCAGAACAGCTTCCTTTCGATATGTTTTTGCTAGCGCCCACATTAAGCTTGTTTTCCCACCACTACCAACAATTGACACAATTTCCTTCCCTTGTAAATCAAAACACTTTTTTAAGGACTCCACAGTTGGTACCTCCTTTCCCCAAGGTCATTTTTCACAGAAAAAATAGAGGCTACGCGTACTTTTGCTTCTTCTAAAAAACATACACTGTGAGTTATTTCCGCTTCATTAATGAGTAAACCGATCCCACAGCCATCCGTCAATGATGGTGGCAAAGTAAAGACGCGAACAGCCACCTTTCTTGTCAACAGTACTTGTTCTGCCTGAACAGCATAATGTGTATTCGGAAAGGTTAGCAAATACTCCATCTTTTCACCTTCTTTTTTTGTTAAAGCGTAATTACTTTAGCCGCTTGATTCATTGTTTCAACAATTTCGTACATATTAGTAATAGAGCCGATAGCTAAGGTGTCTGTTAAATGATAAAAATCTAAACAGGCCCCACACGTTTTAATCGTGGTTCCCTTCTCCGCTAATTGTTGCAAATCAGCTAAGGTGTTCGCTGCTTGATTCGTTAAAAACGCCCCTCGATTAAAGAATAATAGCTGTGTAGGAACAGTTTCTGCTTCTGATAATGATTGAAGATAACTTTTCATTAACAGTCGTCCTAGCTGCTCGTCTCCAGTACCTAATTGATCGGAGCCAATCGTAATTACTAAATCTGTTGCTGACTGACTTGTTTGTTGCGTCGCTTCTTCAGGTACCGTAATTTTGACAGAGAAAACCGTGGCTTCTATCTGCTTCGCAGTCAAAGTGGCCTGTTTTTTAGCAGCTAATTTTTTCAAATTTTCAACAGCTACTTCGTTATCGACTAAAACCTCGATAGTGCCTCCAGCTAAACCTAACTCCGCCAAAGCTTTTTTTGTTTCAATCACAGGTATTGGGCAAGGTTTCCCCAATGCATCTACTAATTTCATATTTGGCCCTTCTCTCTATAAAAGTACTACTGCTTGTTGTTCTTTTGGCAGAACCTCGCCAATAATTTTGGCAACAGGGTCCTCTTTTTGAATAGCTGCTAAACAGGCTGCCGCTTCATCAGCAGCGACACTAATTAACAGTCCGCCAGATGTTTGTGGATCAAACAAAAGTTCTTGCATTTCCATAGAAATTTTTGAATAATCGATTGTCGTTCCGATTGTTTGTCGGTTTCTTTGCCCAGCTGCAGTGACTAAACATTCTGCGGCGTAGGCCAACGCTCCTGTAATGGTTGGTAATGCTTCTGTATCAATCAGTAATGTTACCTGATTATCAGCCATTTCTTTCGCATGAATTAATAGACCAAACCCAGTCACGTCAGTACAAGCATGTACTGCGTAGGATCGAGCATTCGCAGCGGCATATTTATTTAAACGTTCCATCGAATCTTGTGCGATTTTTTGTTCCGTCTGCTTCGCCAATTGCCCCCGAACAGCCGCTTGAATAATTCCTACACCTAATGCTTTAGTTAAAATCAAGACATCCCCCACCTGTGGCGTATTATTATGCCACAAATTTTCTGGATGAACTTCTCCAGTTACCGCTAAGCCATACTTAGGTTCATGGTCATAAATCGAATGGCCTCCCGCCAGTAAAGCACCCGCTTCCTTTAATTTTAAACTGCCACCCAAGAGCATTTGTTCCAACCATTCTTTTGACATCTTTTGTGGAAAACAAACAAGATTTAGCGCATAAAGGACTGTACCGCCCATGGCATAGACATCACTTAAAGCATTAGCGACCGCAATTTTTCCAAATGATAACGGATCATTGACCATTGGTGAAAAAAAATCAACCGTTGAAATCAAAGCTTTTTCAGGCGTTATTTGGTAAACAGCGGCGTCGTCGGCATGTTCAAATCCGACGAGTAGCCGCTCATTTGCCGGTGTTTCGGGTAAGTGTTGCAACAATTGGTTCAGTACACGGGATTCAATTTTTGCCCCGCAGCCACCTGATGTACATTGTGATAAAAAATCCATGCTGTCCGCTCCTTCTCAAATTAGTAGTTCTTGTAAAGCGTGAATTGTCCAAGTAATTTCTTCAGGCGTTGTCTGCCAACCAAAGCTAAAACGTAAGGTGCCAGTTGCTAAAGTCCCAGCTGTTTCATGGGCTAATGGTGCACAATGCAAACCTGCGCGCGTCATAATGCCATGTTGTTCTGCTAGTTGCTGTGCCACCACTGTTTCTTCCTGATTCCACAGTGTGATAGAAACAACAGGGACAGTTTGTGCCACGTCCTTGGTTCCTAAAATTGTGACAGGTAACCCTGATAAACCATTTAAAAAATTCTGCATTAAGGTTCGTTCGTGCTTTTGAATCGCTGCTAAACCAATTTTATTCAACTCTTTAACAGAACTATTTAAGCTTAGAATACCTAAACTGTTTAACGTACCAGCTTCAAATTTATCTGGTAAAAAAGAGGGTTGATCAAAGGAATTAGAATGGCTACCAGTGCCGCCCGTTATCAGTGGTTTGACCGCTTCAGCCCCTCGCTCACTAAAAGCTAACCCACCAATACCTGCTAATCCATATAAGCTTTTATGTCCAGTAAAGGCTAACACATCAATGGCCATCTGGGTCATTTTTATTGGTAAAAATCCCGCCGTTTGAGCTGCATCCAAAACGGTTAATAATCCTTTCTGTTTGGCCCATTGAAAACATTCTTCAATGGGTAAAATGGTGCCTAAGACATTGGATGCGTGTGTCATCACCAAGGCTTTTGTATTCGTTCGCCAGGCTCGCTGAATATCTTCTACATCTAACAGACCCGTTTTTTGACAAGCAACATACGTCACTGAAATGCCTCGTTCTTTCTCAAGTAAGTGAAGCGGTCTAGCTACTGCATGATGTTCTAACATGGTCGTAATCACATGATCGCCAGGTTGTAAAATCCCCGCTAATGCAAGATTTAAGGAAGTTGTTGCGTTATTCGTAAACGTAATCTGAGCCGCACTGGGTGCCTGAAAAAAGTCTGCTAACAATTGACGTGTCTCTAAAAGAGGAAGCCCCTCTCTCAGCAAAGGGGCATTTCTTCCGTAATTCATGAACTGATTTTCTGCTAAATAGGCAGTCAAAGCCTCAATGGTTGCTGGAAATTTTTTATAGGAAGTCGCTGCATAATTTAAATAAACCAAATCCTTCATACGATTTTCCTCTCTAACTATTGGTTTCTTGAATTAATTTTCTGTACTCTTCTGGCGTATCGATATCTTTCAAACGGCCAGGAGTCGCTATTCTCAGCATCTGAACTGCTTCTGGAAAGCGTTCATAAATCATGCGTCCGCCTTTTTCACCAGTCAATGTTAATAGTTCTTGTCGAAATTGATTACCGAATAATACTGGACTACTAGGACAGCCATCTTTTTGTAATGGCACTACAATTTTATTTCTCTGACATTTATCTAACACGGGTTGTAGCATTTTAGGTGTTAACAATGGTTGATCACTAGGTAAGTATAAATAGCCAGCTCCCCGAGCTTGTTCGGTTCCTAAACGAATACTGCTACTTTGCCCTTCTTGCCATTGATGATTGAGAATCACCTGAATGTTCTTAGGTAAAGGAAACGCTGGCTGATTCTCAGGCGAAACAACTAAAATCCGTTCTAATACGTCTAATTGATTCACTAAGGTTAACGTGTGCTCTAAAAATGTTTTTCCTTGATATTTTAAGAACAATTTATTTTGGCCCATCCGTTGTGAATTGCCCGATGCTAGAATAATGACACTAACGAGTGACATGAGTTGTCTCCTTTTATCTTTTTTTCTTTTGATAAGGGGTATTTTCTAAAGGCAGACTTGGTCGTAGCTGACCATCCAAGGCAAAATATGCGCCTGCTAAAGCTGGTGCGGTAGGGATCGTTGCTAACTCACCTACGCCTTTAATTCCATAGGCTAAACCTTCGTGAAGATTGTCAGCATGAACCAAAATTGTTTCGATTGGTGGTACTTGAGTGGCGTTCACTAATCCTAGCGTTGCATATTTTGCTTTAACATAGCCTTCTTCTAAGGCAAATTTTTCAGTTAAAGCATACCCCATGCCCATCGCAATCCCACCTTCAATTTGACCTTCAGCAGCTCGTGGATTCACCACTTGCCCCATATCATACGCAGCCACAAATTTAGCTACTTTTCCTTTGTCATCTAGAATAGCTACTTCAGCAGCATAACCATAACCAGCATGACTAACTGGACTTTTTTTATCATTAATTAATGGATCCGTTTTCGCTGAATATTCCCCATAAAATTCTTCGCCTTCCAAATCACTTAAAGCACGTCCCATATCAAGCTCATACCGTAATTGCATTGCCGCTCTTCTAGTTGCTTCTCCTGTGAAGAGTGACTGCCTCGAAGCCGTTGTCGTTCCTGAATTCGGCGTTCTTCTCGTATCAGGTGCTTCCGCAACAATCATTTCTGGTGGTAAATTTAATGTTTCACAGGCAATTTGCGTCGTAACGGTTGCCATCCCTTGACCGATACAAGCAGCACTTGTGCGGACATGTATTTTTCCTTCTTCAACAGAAATAATACAACGCCCTGTATCAGGTAGCCCCACACCCACGCCACTATTTTTAAAGAAACTAGAAATTCCAGCAACTTCCGCTTGTTCATAGACGTCTTTAACTGCTAACAAGGCTTCTTTTAACGCCGCATTTTTCGAGACCAATTGTCCATTCGGTAAAGTATCTCCTGGGGCGACGGCATTTTTAAAGCGTATTTCCCATGGTGATAGTCCGACTTTTTCTGCTAACAAGTTTAAATTACTTTCAATTGCAAAAGCCGTTTGGCAAACACCAAATCCACGAAATGCACCTGCTGGCGGATTATTAGTATATACAGCAAACCCTTCCACATCAATCGTTTGATACTTGTAGGGACCTGCCGCATGTGTACAAGCCCGTTGCAATACTGGTCCTCCTAAAGAAGCATAGGCCCCAGTATCCGCATAAATCACTGCTTTCATTGCAGTTAAATTGCCTTCTTCATCACAGCCGGTCGTAAAGTCCATTTCCATGCCATGGCGTTTAGGATGAACCATCAAACTTTCTTCACGGCTTAGCAGTACTTTTACTGGTTTCTTCAATAACCAAGCGGCTAAGGATGCATGATGCTGAACACTCATGTCTTCTTTTCCACCAAAACCACCACCAACAAGTTTTGATTGAACATGAATTTTTTCCTTGTCCAGTCCTAACATCCGAGCCACTTCCCGTTGTTCATCATAGATACTTTGACCCGCACTAAAGAGCAAAATGCCCTCACCTTCAGGCTGTGCAATCGCACACTCGGGTTCCATAAAGGCATGTTCGTTAATTGGTACGGAATAATGTTCTGTCACTATAAACGCAGAATTTGCTAATACTTCCTCTGCATTGCCACGTACCAAGTGTTCATGAGACAAGATATTGCCCTTTTCATGAATAGCTGGTGCACCTTCTGCTAAAGCAGCTTCACAAGAAGTAAGCGGTATCATTTCTTCGTAATCAACTTTCACTAAATTTTTTATCTCTGGTAAGGTTTCTTTTCTTTTTGAAACAACGAGTGCCACTGCATCCCCAACGTACCGTGTTATTTCTCCTTCTGGAATCATTACATCCCAATCGGAAATAAATTCTAAATGACCAATTTTATTATTTCCTGGAACGTCTTTAGCTGTGAACACAGCCACACAGTCAGGATGCGCCAACGCTTGGGTACTATCGATTGATAGAACTTTTGCACGAGGATAGGCACTCCGCAAAGCAGATGCATGAAGCATTCCTTCTATGTCAATGTCATCTACATAAATCCCTGTGCCTAATGTTTTCTCTACTGCATCGACCCGTTGGAAGTCTTCCCCTAATTTACCATTTGAATGTTCTTCCGGAATGCTCGTTTCTTCACAAAACATTTTAGCAGCTAACTGAATGGCTTCTATTATTTTCACATATCCTGTACAACGACAAATGTTTCCTCGTATAGCTTTTTGAATGTCTTCTTTTGTGGGTTCGGGTTTCTTGTTCAATAATCCTTGTGCCGAAATAACCATCCCAGGGATGCAATACCCGCACTGAACTGCACCCGTTTTTGCAAACGCATAGGCATAAACATCTTTTTGCCGTTGGCTTAAACCTTCGATTGTCGTGACTTCTTTACCAGCTAATTTTTCTAGAGTAAACAAACACGCTTTGGAAGCCTTTCCATTTACTAGCACCGTACATGCGCCGCAAGAGCCTTGGTTACAACCATCTTTTGTTCCAGTTAGGCCCAGATCCTCCCGCAAAAAGTCCATTAATTTTTTGTTTGTTTCACAGGTTTCACTTTGACCATTTACAATAATTGAATACATTTCTTGCACCTCGATTTCTGATATAGTTTAGTGTTCAATCACCTAGATTATACCACAAATCTTCGTTCTAAAAATTATTTTTTAGCAAAAAAACTTTTTTATTT
Organism: Enterococcus sp. DIV1328a; assembly: GCF_050536905.1. NCBI lineage: Bacteria > Bacillati > Bacillota > Bacilli > Lactobacillales > Enterococcaceae > Enterococcus > Enterococcus sp. DIV1328a. The sequence goes on from NZ_CP172912.1 coordinate 2,073,229, forward strand.
AACTCAAAAGTCCTCATTATTGATAGCGCTGTTGAATTAATTCTCCCGCGATGCTAATCGCTAACTCTTCTGGTGTTTCGGCTGCAATGTCTAAGCCAATTGGCATGAAAATTCTTTCAATTTCAGTCATTGTATAACCGACCTCTTTTAACCGTCGAACTTGTGAAGCAATTTTGTGTTTGCTCCCCATCACACCAATATATTTGGCTGGTGTTTCCAATAACTGTTTGGCAACGATGAAATCAAAATTGTGTCCTCTGGTAATTACTATACCATAATCGTCCGCCGTTATTTCAATAAACGCAGCTAAATTTTCTAAAGGAATAACCCGTAGTTCCTCAGCTTGTGGAAAAGCTTGTGCCGTCAAAAATTCTGGACGATCGTCCACTACAACGCAATAAAACGATAAATAGTTTAAAATAGGTACCAATGCGCGTGCGACATGACCACTTCCAAAAATATACACTTTCCCTACTTGGAGGATCGCTTCTGTTAAAAAAGTGATTTCCTCTTTTTGCTCACAATAGATACCTTTAGGTAGCAAACTTAATTCCCCCTCCCAAGAAGTGGAACCAATCAATTTGCCTGTTTCACTATAAAAGGATACTTTTCCTAAATTGTTTTGATCTAGTTCAGTCATTAACCAACCTTGTTGATTATTTTGAAATTGCGTTTCTATGGACTCACACAACTCTTTTAAAAATGGCGTTTCCCATGAAAGATAATGGAAAAAAATCGTGACATTTCCGCCACAGACCATGCCTAAATCAGCAATATTATTCGGGGCTAAAATAAATTGACGTTGTGCATTTTCTTTCTCAATAAGTAGCTTTTTTGCCACTTGTTCAGCCTGAAATTCAACCGCGCCACCACCAACAGTTCCGGCTATTCTACCTTCGGCGGAAACCAGCATTCTAGCCCCTTGACTTCGTGGTGTAGATCCTGAACTTGTACCAATCGTTAATAACATCGTGTCTTGCTTTTCCAATATTGCCTGTTTCAAACGCTGAAATACTTCTCTCATTTCAGTTCCTCCGATACTACATCCTGTTCTTTAAATATTTCTTCAAAGCATGCCTCTACCTGTTGATACACTTTTTTCTCAAATAAAAGATATTGATCAATCAACTCTTTTCCTTGATCCGTAACAATTGACCCGCCACCATTACAACCACCAACACTTTTGATAATTAATGGAAAAGATAGCTCTTCTTCAGCTACCCGCACAATCCGCCATGCCTTATTATAAGACATTTTCATCTCTTTTGCCGCTAAGTTTAGTGACCCAGTTTGCTGAATTTTTTGTAAAACTTCGACAACGCCAGGACCAAAAAAGTTCCGATCTGTTTTTAATTTTAAGTTTAAGGAATACGTAAACATCTTCTCCTCCTTTATTCGTTCATTTTTTTATAGATAACGTAAGGGAAAAAGGATACGAAAGCTTACTCACTTTCGTATCAAAAAAAGCAATCTTCACTCAAGTGCTACGCGCTTTTTTGGTTTTAAAATGACATTTAAAAGGACTGCTACCAAAGTGGTTAAGATAACTTCCGAATTACCGAAAATCGTTGTTACCCAAGTTGGAAAACCAGCTAAGCTTCCAGTAGACAATGTGACACCAATTCCAAATGCTAGAGCTGTTCCGACAACCCCAGTATTTCGAGGAGTCATTTCCTGCGAAGCAATCATCCGAATACCTGTCATAGAAATAGAAGCAAAAACTGAAATCGTTGCGCCACCAATTACCGCGTAAGGAATCGTAGTTAATAACGCAGCTACTTTCGGAACAAAACCAGCAATTAATAATATAACTGAAGCGAAAACCAGAACATACTTATTAATCACTTTTGTTACCGTAACCAGACCAACATTTTGTCCAAAAGTTGCCACTGGGATTGATCCAAATAAACTACCAATAAAGTTAGTGAAACCACTCCCCATAATTCCGCCAGATAATTCTTCATCCGTTGCATCCCGATCCATTGCCCCAACCGTTGTTGCTGTAAATTGACCGATGGCTTGAACAGCATCAACAATAAACATCACCACAAGCGTAAAGATAGGCACCAGTTGAAAATCCAGTCCAAAATGAAACGGGGTAATTACCTGAACGATTTTAGCATTTTGAACTGGCTCAAAACTAACCATCCCTAAAGCTAAAGAAATCAAATAACCAATAACCATTCCGTTTAAAATTGCTGATAACTTCAAAAATCCTTTTGCAAAATAATTGAAGTAAAAGACAATCGCAAAGGTTAATAATGCAACTAACCAATTCCGGGCTGAACCAAAATCAGCACTACCAGCTCCTCCTGCCATATACTTAATCGCAACAGGAAACAGGGATAGGCCAATACTTAAAATAACCGTTCCTGTTACTAAAGGCGGAAACAACACACGGATTTTTTTAATGAACAAACCAACAATAATAACAAGAATACTGCCAACTAATTGGGAACCAAAAATTGCTGCAATCCCAAAATCAGCTCCGATGGCCATCAAAATCGGTACATACGCAAAACTTGCCCCCATCATAACTGGTAACCGTGAACCCACTTTTCCAAAAATAGGGAAAAGTTGAATTAACGTGGCAACTGCTGAAAAAATCAATGATGTTTGAATCAAAATAGTCGTATCACTAGGACTTAATTGGCAAACTTTGGCAATCATAATTCCCGGTGTGACAATCCCTACTACTGCTGCGACAACGTGTTGCAATCCCATCGGAATTGCTTCAGAAATTGATAGTTTCGCATCATATTCAAATAATGCTTGCTCTTTTTTTTCATTCATAGGATCGTTTCCTTCTTCTTTTTATTCTAAAAGGATTGTTTCCCTTAATCAGTAAAGAATGCAATCCTTTTTCCCTCAGAAACATCTTAAAAATTATCCTTTGACAGCAACTGCTTCAATTTCAAATAAACCATCTTTTGGCAACTTGGCTACTTCTACACAAGAACGTGCAGGCAAAACTTCTGAAAAGTAATTCCCATAGATTTCGTTAATTTTGCTAAAATCAGACATATGTTGTAAAAACACCGTTGTTTTCACAACATTATCATAGGTCATCTCGACCTCTTTTAAAATCGAACCTAAATTGATAAAAGCTTGTTTTGCTTGTTCTTCCACTGTAGTCTTCATTTCGCCCGATTGCGGATCTAATCCTAGTTGTCCAGAAATGTACAACGTATTTCCCGCTAAGACAGAATGTGAATAAGGACCTACAGCAGCTGGTGCCTGTGCAGAATTAATCATTTTGTTTGTCATCGTTTTCCTCCATTCTATGATTCTTTATTTTCAATTAAAGTCCCTGTTTTTCCAGATAATCCTTCTTTGGCTTTTTCTAATAACGTAATCAATGTTTTTCGACCTGGCTTAGATTCAGCAAACTTAATCGCTGCTTCAACTTTTGGTAACATTGAACCTGGAGCAAACTGACCTTCTTGCGCATATTGTTTCATTTTTTCTGTTGAAATATTCCCTAAGGCTTCTTGATTTTCTTTACCAAAATTAATACAAACTTTTTCAACTGCTGTTAAAATCACGAGCAGATCAGCATCTACTTGTTCAGCTAGTCGTTCACTACAAAAATCTTTGTCGATGACTGCATTTACCCCTTTCAGTCGGTTCCCTTCTTGAATGACTGGGATGCCACCACCGCCGCCAGCAATGACTGTTTGGCCAGCGTCAACCAATGTTTGAATCGTGAGAAGTTCGACAATATTTTTGGGTTTAGGGGAAGCGACGACTTGGCGGTAACCACGGCCAGCATCTTCCATCACTTGTATATTTTTTTCTTTGACTAATTGTTCTGCTTCTTCTTTTGTCATGAAGCGGCCAATTGGTTTCGTTGGTTTTTTGAACGCCGGATCATTTTCATCCACGACCACTTGAGTGACTATGGTGGTGACGGCTTTACTTATATTTCGCTGACGCAACTCTTCTTGTAGCGCATTCTCTAAATCATAGCCAATGTAACTTTGACTCATGGCTACGCACATGGATAACGGAACAACTGGATATTGTGGATTATTAAAGGAAAATTCTTCCATAGCTAATTGAATCATCCCCACTTGAGGACCATTGCCATGAGATAAAATAACTTCATATCCTGCTTCAATCAAATCTGCAATCGCTTTGGAGGTCTGTTTTACGGCAGTCATCTGCTCCGTCAAATTATTTCCTAAAGCATTGCCACCTAAAGCTACTACGACGCGTTTGCCCATTGCTTCACCTCATTTTCTGTTTTATAAAAAGGACGATGCTTTTTCTTTTTCACAACGAGTTTTCGTATTAACTGTCTGTTGTCGTTGCATGAAGTCAACGCACATGACTAAGCGTTCTTGACTCGAGACAATCACACATTCATGAATAGACTTGGGAAGGTCTTATTTGTTCATGTTGAAGAGGCAACTTCTAATGATTCATTGTGTAAAGAAAAAGCATCTGTCTTCATGCCAAATTCATTATTTTACTTCTCTTGGTATCGCTTTATCCGCTAAGTCTGTTAAGGTTTTTTGCGGATTTTTTACTTTACTTAAGAAAATCATAGCCGCAATAACATACGGTTTGTAGCTAGCTTCTTTGTAAAGTTCGACCCGATAACGATCGAAAACAGAAGCTTCCACTTCGCCTTCTTCACAACTAACGCCAGTAATATCAGCTGGTAGACAATGCATATACAAAGCTTTGCCGTCTTTTGTTGTTTTCATCAATTCTTCTGTACATTCCCAATCTTTGTGCTTTTTATTTTGAGAAAGTAATTCTTGTTCTAATTGATCAATTCCTGCTTGGTCACCATTGCCATATAATTCAGTTCGCTTTTCCATTGCCGCAAAAGGTGCCCAGCTTTTCGGATAAACAACATCCGCATCTTTGAATGCTTCTGCCATACTATTCGTTTTAGTAAAGTTTCCACCAAATTCTGCTGCATTTTTCTTCGCAACTTCTTCTACTTCTGGCATAATTTCATAACCTTCTGGATGTGCTAAGACGACATCCATTCCTAAACGGGTCATTAGACCAACAATTCCTTGAGGAACAGATAATGGTTTTCCATAAGATGGTGAATACGCCCAAGTCATGGCAACTTTTTTCCCTTTCAGGTTTTCAATGCCACCAAATTCATGAATTAAATGCAACGCATCCGCCATTGCTTGCGTCGGATGGTCAATATCACATTGTAAATTCACTAACGTTGGGCGTTGTTCTAATACCCCATCTTTATATCCTTCTTGGACAGATTCTGATACTTCGTGCATGTAAGCATTGCCTTTACCAATGTACATGTCATCACGAATACCAATGATATCAGCCATAAAAGAAATCATGTTTGCTGTCTCACGAACAGTTTCTCCGTGAGAAATTTGACTTTTTCCTTCGTCTAAATCTTGAACTTCTAAGCCCAAAAGATTACACGCTGAAGCGAAACTAAAACGTGTTCTTGTAGAGTTGTCGCGGAATAAAGAAATCCCCAAGCCACTATCAAAGATTTTAGTTGAAATATTATTTTCTCTTAAATAGCGTAATGTATCGGCAACTGTGAAAACAGCTTCTAATTCATCTCTTGTTTTTTCCCAAGTTAGGAAAAAGTCATTTTCGTACATTTTTTCAAATTCTAATTTATCTAATTTCTCAATATATTCTTTAAACGTTTCCATTCCATCTGCTCCTTTTTTCTTGTCTAATAATCCTTTACTTAACCACAATAGACCGTTGGTAATGCCGCATAAACGGCTGCACAACGAACCAAATCATCTTTCCAAGTTTTTTCATTTGGTGCATGTGCTTGTGCTTCCGCCCCTGGCCCGAAACCAATACAAGGAATGCCATTACGTCCCATAATTGAAACGCCATTTGTTGAGAAGGTCCACTTATCTAACAATGGGCGTTCTTCACGCATTTCCACTGTTTCTACAGAGCCTTTCCGTGTTTCTCCATAGAGATTTTTATGCGTTTCCATCAAGGCTTTTGTTACATCATGATTTTCTGGAATTACCCACGTTGGGAAATAACATTCAATTTCATAAGTTAAATCAGTATAAGAAGGACGATCATAGTTGTACATTGAAACCGTCACATCATCTCCATATTTTTTAACAGCTGGTAAATTACGAATTTCTTCTAAACAACTTTCCCAAGTTTCTCCAGCTGTCATTCGACGGTCTAGTGAAACGGTACAGCCATCCGCAACAGCACACCGACTTGGTGAAGAATGGAAAATTTGCGAAACAGTCACCGTACCACGTCCTAAGAAACGGGCTTCTTGCCACTCTGGATTGTACTTAGGATCTAACATACGAACTAAACCACGAATCGCTGTGCTTTCTGTATCTCCATTGTTGTTTAAGGCACGAACATCTTGTAAGATATCCGCCATTTTGTAAATGGCATTATCTCCACGTTCTGGTGCTGAGCCATGACACGAAACGCCTTTGACATCAACTTTAATTTCCATTCGGCCTCGTTGACCACGATAAATCCCACCATCTGTTGGCTCTGTTGAAACAACAAATTCTGGACGGATACCGTCTTCTTTGATAATGTACTGCCAGCATAAACCGTCACAGTCTTCTTCTTGGACAGTAACTGTTACCAAAGCAGTGTATTTTTCTGATAATAGACCTAAATCTTTCATAATTTTAGCGCCATAAATAGCTGAAACAATCCCGCCTTCTTGGTCAGATGTACCGCGACCACCGATCTCAGTTTCTGTTTCATAACCATCGTAAGGATCAAATTTCCAGTTACTCATTTCACCAATTCCGACAGTATCCATGTGCCCATCAAAAGCAATTAATTTTTCACCAGACCCCATATAACCAAGTAAATTTCCTTGAGGATCAATGTCAATTTTATCGAAACCTAATTTTTCCATTTCGGCTTTTGCTCGCGCAATTTTGTTGCCTTCTTCTGCACTTTCTCCTGGAATTTTGACAAGGTCTCTTAAAAATTTGACCATATCTTCTCTGTAACCTTCTGCTGCTGCATTTACTGCATTAAAATCCATTCCTTTTACCTCCATAAAATTTTTTTATAATTGTCTGGATCAGTGTCCCCTTCGGTAGAAAACATTAAAACGTTTGACGTCTCATCCAGTTGCAATGCCTCACGTAATTCTTGATAGTCGGGATCTTGCATCACTGTAGCTACTAAGCCCATTGCTACTGCCCCAGATTCGCCTGATACAACTTGCGGATCCCCTTTTAATGGCGCGCCCAACATACGCATTCCTTTTTCAGAAACCCAATCTGGTGCTGAAACAAAGAAGGATGTATGATTTTTTAGAATATCAAAAGAAATCGTATTAGGTTCTCCACATGCTAGGCCAGCCATAATTGTCTGTAAATCACCATCGACAAAGCGAATTTCTCCGTCTTTTTTAATTGCTGATTGATATAAACAGTCAGCCGCCTGTGCCTCAACTACGACCATAATCGGTGGGTTTTCTGGAAAAGCATTAGCAAAATAACCAATCACCGCCCCAGCTAAACTGCCGACACCAGCTTGAACAAAAACATGACTAGGTCGTTCAGAGCCAAATTTTCTTAATTGTTGAGAGGCTTCTAACGCCATCGTTCCATATCCTTGCATAATCCAAGTTGGAATTTTTTCATATCCGTCCCAAGCGGTGTCTTGAACCATGACACCGTTTTCAGTTTCTTCGGCCATTTTATTAGCCATTCGCACACATTCATCGTAATTAACTTCTTCGATTGTGACGGTTGCGCCTTCTTTTTCAATATTTTCTTTTCTCGTCTGTGTTGAACCCTTTGGCATGAGTACAACTGATTTTTGACCTAATTTATTCGCAGCCCAAGCGACTCCTCGTCCATGGTTGCCATCAGTTGCTGTAAAAAACGTAGCTTGTCCAAAAGCTGATCGTAATTGATCAGAAGTTAATTCATCATATGTTAGTTCCGAAACATCTTTCTTTAATTTTTCGGCAATATAGTTAGCCATGGCAAACGAACCACCTAAGACTTTAAAAGCATTTAAACCAAAGCGATAAGATTCATCTTTAACAAAGAAATCATTTAACCCCAGATACGCGGCCATATGATTCAATTCTGCTAATGGTGTTTCTGAATACTGTGGAAAACTTTTGTGAAAAGCCAAAGCTTTCTCAATTTTTTCTTTAGACATCAGTGGTAAGTACTTATCCTCCGTCTTCGGCATTTCATTTGCTGTCCATTTAATTTTTTCCAAAAATACTTCTCCTCCTTCTATTTTTAAGTTGCTTTACGAAAAACAAATTTTCCTTGATTTGCCAAGATGACTTGCCCAGCTTCAGCAACTTTTTGACCTCTTAAATAAACCATTCGAGCCTGTCCTTGTGTTTCAAATCCTTCATACGGCGTATAATCGACATTTTGTAACTGCGTTCTCGCAGCAATCACGCCGGTTGTTCTAGGATCCCAAACAACTAAATCGGCATCACTGCCTTCTTGCACCACACCTTTTTGTGGATACATCGAGAATTGTTTAGCAATATTTTCAGAAAGCAGAGCAACCATTTTTTCCAAGGTGATTCGGCCCTTCGCCACACCTTCCGTGTAAATTAATTCTGGTCTCGTTTCAACACCTGGCATCCCATTGGGAATTTTACTAAAATCATCTTCGCCAACTGTTTTTTGTCCGTGAAAATTAAAACTGCAGTGATCTGTCGATATTGTATTGATTGCCCCCTCTTTAATCCCTTGCCACAAAGCCTGTTGATCCTCTCGTTTGCGTAGTGGCGGTGAGCAGACATATTTTGCTGCTTCAAAATTAGGCGCATCATACAAGTGATCATCTAGTAAAAGATATTGAGGGCAAGTTTCTACATAGACTGATTGTCCTCTTTGACGAGCCCGTTCCACCGCTTCTAATGATCGTTTTGTGCTTAAATGCACAATGTTAACCGGCAAATCAGCCATTTCCGCTATCATCAAATATCTTGCTACCGCTTCTGCTTCAACAGCCGCCGGTCTTGATAACGGATGATAGTGCGGGGTTAGCTTTCCTTGAGAAACATATGATTGGATTAATTCATCTACTAAATCACCATTTTCACAATGAACGCCTAACATTCCATTAACTTTTTTTATTTCTTTCATCGCTTCAAAAATTTCCGCATCTGTGGTCCGCAAGTTATCATAAGCCATATACATTTTGAAGGAAGTAATACCTGCAGCAATCATTTCCTGAATTTCAGCAGCTATCGTTGGGTTCCATTCGATCATGGACATATGGTAAGTATAATCACATGAACTCTTGCCTTCAGCCAATTGATTCCAAGTAGCTAAACAGTCTTTCAATGAGCCACCTTTATTAGGTGTAGCCATATCAATAACCGTAGTCGTACCTTTGGCCACCGCCGCTTGGCTGCCAGTAGTAAAGTTATCCGCCGTACTTAACGAACCTTTGCCATTATTTAATTCCAGATGCGTGTGCGCATCAATAAAGCCTGGTAATACATAACACCCCGTAACATCCTCAATCTGAGAATTTTCTACTGGTAAATTTGCCCCCATCTCTACAATTTGCTCGCCGTCAATTCGAATATCCAATTGACGACGATTATATGCAGATACGACGGTTCCACCTTTGAGCAGAATAGACATCTATTTATCCCCCAGTCGTAAATTTCCTTTTATGCTTGCATACAATAAGCATATTCTTCAATCATAGTTACCATTAATGCGATTAAATCTTCTGGTACATCTAATCCTTGATCCGTTAATTGAATTGTTGACACCGTTCCCCATAAACGCAGTAAACAAATTTTATCCACAGGATTTTGAACATAGAAACCTGAATTAGTACTGTCATAAAAATCAGCTTCACTGTTAAATAAGGTAAATTTGTCTTTGTAAGGGGCACTTGCATAAGGGCAAAATGTTTCACAGTTGCCACATTCGTTACACATCCGATCAACATGAACAATTTGTGGTTTTCCTTCGACGTACACAACAATATTTGCTCGGTTTGGACAGACATCCATACAAGATTCACAAATTGTGGAGCATTCTAAGCAACGACTAGCTTGACTACAAGACATCTCGTCTGTCACAAGGATACCTCGTTTGTTTCTAACAAATGCAACATCACTATTTAAATTATCTTTTTCATAGTGATGATTGTGGACAAGACAAATATTATTGGCCGCTTTGGTTGCATCAGCGATTGCTTCAACTATTGTGGCTGGTCCTAAATTAGCGTCACCAATGACATAGATGCCTGGTATATTTGTCTCCAATGTTTCTTGATTTGAAACGACTTTCCCATAGGTGTCCGTGTGAATGCCTAATGCTTGGTAAAACTCTGTATCTACTTTTTCACCAACAGCGGCAATCACTGTATCAGCAGGAATATCAATCATTTCTCCTGTACCAACTGGACGACGGCGTCCAGAAGCATCTCGTTCACCTAGGACCATTTTTTCACAAGTTAATTGTTGATTTTCATGTTTAATTGGCGAAAGTAATTCTAAAAAGTCGACACCATCTTCTAAGGCTAAATAAAGTTCTTCTTCATCTGCTGGCATATTGCGTTTATTCCGACGATAAACCACTGAGACTTTTTTAACACCAGGTAATGTTGTGGCTGCACGAGCACAGTCCATGGCTGTATTTCCGCCACCAACGACGACAATCTGTTCTCCATAAGGATTAATTGTTGGATTTTCTCGGTTTGCTTTTAAAAATTCTAACGAGTTCAATGCTCGACCAGATTCTAAACGAAGGACCCCATGTTTCCATGCACCAATGGCATAAATAACATTCGTATAGCCTTGGTTTTTCAATTCCGCCAATGATGGCGCCTCTTGTCCTGTACGGAATTCGGCTCCCATAAATTCCGCTAACTGAACGTCTTTTTGAACAGATTCCATAGAAATTCGAAATTCTGGTACAATCTGGCTACAAACGCCCCCAATTGTCTCGGATTTTTCAAACACAGTAACAGGCATGCCTTCACGTGCTAATAAATACCCAGCAGAGATCCCTGCAGGGCCTCCACCCACAACAGCTGTTTTAGGTGCATTTTCTTTTGGCTGTGGCTTTTCTAGTGTCGTCAATAATTCATCATAAGCATGTTCAGCTGCTTCTAACTTCACTTCCCGAATATGAATAGATTCTTCATAAAATTGACGTGTACATTTAGTCATACAAGGATGTGCACAAATGGTTCCAGTAATAAAAGGCAATGGATTTTTATCGACAATTACTTGCAAGGCCTTTAAATAATTACCTTCACTTACATAACGAAGGTAAGCAGGAATATCCTGATTGATTGGACAACCACCGTCACTTCGACAAGGAGCGATATAACAATCTGTTAGTGGAACTGTTTTTCTTAGTTTGGTACTTTCTGGTAATTTAATTGATTTTTGGTAACGCGCTTGTGTTTTAGCTTTCTCAACAACTTGAGCTAATTTATCCAAGTTGACATGAACCATCTGAGGATATTCTGCTGCGCTTAATACATTAGCAACTTGATTCATTCGTTGATAGCCACCAGGTTTCAACAGCGTCGTTGCCATAGTGATTGGCCAAATACCAGCATCAAATATTTCTTTACTATTGAAAATATCTGCACCGCCAGAATAAGAAATTTGTAGTTTCCCATCAAATGCTTCTGATAATTTTTGTGCCAATGAAATACTAAGAGGAAATAGCGAACGTCCTGACATGTACATTTCATCACCAGGTAATTCATTTGCTGCAATCGTTACCGGGAAAGTGTTCGTAATTTTAACTCCGAAGCTTAGATTTTTACTATTGGCTAATAATTGCAGACGTTGTAACATCGGTACTGCTTCTTCAAATTGTAAATCTTCTTTGAAATGGTGATCGTCAAAAACCATATAATCAAACCCTAGCTCATCCATCGTTTGACGCGTATATTCATAACCTAACATGGTTGGATTACATTTAATAAAGGAATGGAGCCCTTTTTCACTTAATAAATAGGCCGCAATTCGTTCAATTTCGTCTGATGGACAACCGTGTAAAGTCGACAGCGTAATAGAATGACAGACTTTAGGACTAATTGCTTCGATATATAAGTCATCTACTTTTTTAAAATAAGATAGATATTTTTTGGCAGCTGCTTGGCATTCCGCCCAAATCGGCGTTCCTTCTGCGTTCTGCATTTCGTTAATATAACGATCAATTTTTGGTGATTGAATCCCTGCCAAATCATAGCCAACACTCATGTTAAAAATGAAACCATTCGGGTCACCTAGCTCAAACTCTTTACTCAGTAACTTCAAAACAAACCATGCTTTGACGTATTCATCATAAGCTTGGGGAACGCGCAATTCTGTGGACCACTCAACGTTGTAACATTCATCCGCTGCTGCGATACATGGTTTACTCACTGGTAAATCTTCTCCATCCAGTATCTGGACTGTCTTAACTTCAAAAAAACGAGAACCTGTTAAATAGGCCGCAATAATATTTTGTGCTAATTGTGTATGAGGACCTGCTGCTGGACCACAAGGGGTTTCCATTTTTTCTCCAAATAACGAAATCGTTTTTGTAGGATCCGCATGATAAAATTTACGAATGCCAAAAATTGTGCCATCTTGTTGATACTCACTAAAAATCCAATTTAATAAAGCCTCAATTGAGATGGGATGCATAATATCACTCATTAACGTCACTCCTTTTATTTATAATGAAAGCTATTGATTTACTCGTTTCCAGAAAGATTGTGCTTGCGTTTGCGCATCATGCCAAACTTTCTCTTCATCAATTCCTTGAACTTCACGATTACGCATCCGAATTTCTCCATTAATCACCGTGTCAGTGACCATCCCACCATTCATACCGAATAAAATGTGCATGTTATAATTCTCTTTTGTCATTGGTGTCGGGCCATGATAATCAACAATAATGACGTCTGCTGCTGCATTAGGTTCTAAAACGCCTAGCTTTGTTTTAAAATAGCGATTAGCCATTTGCGGATTATTATCAAACAGCATTGTGGGAATTTCTGCCCAAGCCGCATTTGGATCAGCTAAATGATGTTTGTGGATAACATTTCCTACCTTATAAGATTCCGTCACATCATTCGTATAACCATCTGTGCCAAGACCCATCAAAATACCATACTCATTAAACATGCGCATTGCAGGTGGGCAACCGACCGCATTCCCCATATTCGACTCTGGATTCGTGACCACCATTGTGTCTGTATCTCTTAGTAATTCCATCTCATGAGGTCCAATATGGATGCAATGGCCTGCCATTGTCTGTTTTCCTAAAATTCCTAAATCAAATAATCGGTTCACAATCGGCTTCCCATATTTTTTCAAAGAATCATGAACATCGGCTAAATCTTCTGCAATATGAATATGATAACCAATCCCATCTGGCGTATTGGCTGCACATAATTCTAAAGAAGCATCTGATAAAGTAAAGGCTGCATGCATACCCATCATCGCTTTTTGCATATCATCCTTTCTTAAGGAACTGGCTTTAATAAAGGCGGCATTTTCTTGAACTGCTTCCCGCATTTTCTGCTCACCATCGCGATCAGAAACTTCATAACAAAGGCAGGTTCGAATCCCTAACTCGTCCGCTGCATTAGATAATTGGGTTAAACTCCCTGTAATTTCTCCGTAACTAGCATGATGATCAAAGACAGTTGTAACGCCGTTGCGAATACTATCTAAATAAGCAACCTTACCACTTTGATAAGTGTCTTCTAATGTCAAGGCACGATCAATTCGCCACCATTGATCTACCAAAATATCCATGAAATTTTTAGGATGATAATTCGTTAAACTTAACCCACGTGCAAAGGTACTATAAATATGATTGTGCATGTTAATAAAGCCTGGCATAATCACTCCACCTTTAGCATCAATAAATGTCGCTTCTGGATAAGCTTGTTTTAATTCTTCTGTCGTTCCGACTTGTTTCACAACTTGACCATCAATCGCCACACACCCATTTTCAAAAAAATGATTCTGCGCATCCCGAGTGATTAAACGCCCATTTCCAATTAATAACATGTATTCTCCTCCTATTTTTCAACCTATTCCCCACAAGTGGCAAACGCTTACAAATCAATCGCTCAATCATTCACGAATATAGCTTGATTAGCTTTGCTAATCTACATTCCTTACGAAAAGCATTTGAAGCGCTTGCATTTTTTTACTAACGAACTCATTAACTTAATTAAAGTATATCACCTTACCTTAAAAAAAACAATGCTACCTAAAAAATATTTTTTAGAATTTTGACAGCCGTTATCTTGTATTATTATTTTTATCATGCTATCATTATTTTTCAGAACAGGTAGTATGCGACATTAAAGGATTTAGCCCTGCCTATTCCATTTAAAAATATTATGTTAAATTTGACACAATCTTATAAAAACTGTTTGTGCCAGGCACATTAGAAAGGAGCTTATTTATGTTATCCGACGAAAAACTTACTTTTTTAACACAAATTGCTAAAGGTTTAGCTGGTCAATTTGGTGAAAACTGCGAAGTCGTTATCCACCAAATCAATGAAGACAATATTAACAATTCTATTGTTTCCATTGAAAATGGTCATGTCTCTTCTCGTCATCTGGGCGATGGACCTTCTCAAGTAGTCTTAGAAGCCTTAAAAAAAGACCCTAGTGAGTTGAATGATCATATTAACTATCTGACCCGCACCCATGATGGTCGTATTTTAAAATCTAGTACAATGTATTTTAAAGATGAGAATGGTCAGCTCGATGGTATTTTTGCTATTAACTACGACATCACTACATTGATTGCTGCAGAGTCGAACTTAAAATCTTTGATTTCCACTGCAGAACCTGAAGAAGATAAAGACCCTGATTACATTCCTCAGGATGTTAATGAGTTGTTAGACGATTTAATTCACGAATCAGTTAAATTAGTTGGTAAGCCGGTCCCATTAATGACGAAGGACGATAAAATCAAGTGTATTCAATTTTTAAACAATAAAGGCGCCTTCTTAGTCACTAAATCTGGGGACAAAGTTTCTAACTTCTTCAATATTTCTAAATATACGCTATACAGTTATATTGATGCGAAATAAAAATGGAAATCGATGGACGATTTGTTGTTAAGACAAGTCGTCTATTCTCTTTTTTCCTTCACTATTCTACTTTTTCTAAAAGACTTTTTAAATAATAGTAAGAAAAAGTAAAAGGAATTAATTTTTTATTTTAGTTATGGTATGATAGATTGAGTTTAATTTAAAATAACGAAAAATTAAAGATATAGAAATTGGGGGACAACAAATGGGGATTCGAAGTCATTTAGCAATTGCTGCAGGAAAAACTTCGCAATGGGTTTTACAAACATTTTTTAAAGGCGGCAGTAGCTACCCAGGGAAATTAGCCCTAAAAATCGATCCTAAAATTTTAGATACATTGGCAAAAGACTATGAAATTGTCGTAGTCACTGGAACGAACGGCAAAACATTGACAACTGCTTTAACTGTTAACATTTTACGCCAAGAATTTGATGAGGTATTAACAAATCCAACTGGTGCTAACATGGAGCAAGGAATTGTCTCTACTTTTTTAAATGCCAAGGCGAAAAAAGGACAAAAGAAATTTGCGGTTTTAGAAATTGATGAAGCAAGTTTAAGCCGTGTCACTAAATATATTCAACCAAAATTATTTGTTTTTACGAATATTTTCCGCGACCAAATGGATCGCTATGGTGAAATTTATACGACGTATCGCTTAATTATGGAAGGCGCCGCTGCTGCTCCTGAAGCAACTATTTTGTGCAATGGTGATTCGCCAATTTTTAATTCAAAAGAAACTGTAAATCCTCGCAAATACTATGGATTTAATCATTTACCACCGAAAGAGCAATTGGCTCATTACAATACAGATGGGGTTTTATGTCCAAAATGTAATCATATTCTTCATTATAAAATGATTACGTATGCTAATTTAGGTGATTACTATTGTCCAAATTGTGGCTTCAAACGGCCTGAGTTGGATGTGCAGTTAACGGAGATGGTCCGGATGGATAATACATCTGCTGATTTTGTGATTGATGGCGAAGAATACGGCATTGCTGTTGGTGGGATGTATAATGTTTATAATGCGCTAGCGGCCACAGCGGTAGCAGAATATTATCAGGTGGCACCAGATAAAATCCGAGCAGGTTTAGCTTATGATGAAAAAGTTTTTGGGCGTCAAGAAACTATTAAAGTTGGCGATAAAGAATGTACATTAGTTTTAGTAAAAAATCCCGTTGGTTTAAATCAGGTCATTGATATGATGGGCTTAGCCCCTTACTCTTTCTCGCTGGTTTCATTATTAAATGCCAATTATGCAGATGGAATTGATGTCAGTTGGATTTGGGATGGTAATCATGAAGCCTTTGCTGATATGGACATTCCAAAAGTAATTGCTGGCGGTGATCGCCATGAAGATATGGCCTTGCGTTTAAAAGTTGCGGGTATTCCTGAAGAAAAATTACTAGAAATTGCTGATTTAGAGCAAGTAATTTCAGAAATTAAAACGTTGCCGACAGATCATGTCTATATTTTGGCAACCTATACTGCTGTTTTGCAATTAAGAAAATCATTAACAGCCCAAGGGTATATTCAAGGGGGAATGAATGGTGTCTAAAGAATTAGTCGTTTGTCATTTATATGGCAACTTATTAAATACTTACGGAGATAACGGAAATTTATTGATGCTTAAATATTTAACCGAAAAAATGGGCGTTACCTTCCGATCAGAAATTATCAGTATCTACGAACCGTTTGATCCCGAAAAATATGATTTAGTCTTTGTTGGTGGCGGTCAAGACTTCGAGCAACTGATCATCTCAGAAGACATTCAGAATAAAAAAGAAGCTTTGACTTCTTATATTGAAAATGACGGCGTCTTGTTAGCTATCTGTGGTGGTTATCAACTTCTAGGACATTACTATGTCGGCGCAAAAGGCGAAAAAATTAAAGGAATCGGTGCATTAGATCATTACACTTTGAGCCAAGACAACAATCGTTTCATTGGTGATATTGAAATTTATAATGAAGAATTTGATGAAACGTATTATGGTTTTGAGAATCATAATGGCATGACTTTTTTAGGCGAAGGTGAACGACCTTTAGGAACAGTCAAACAAGGCAAAGGCAATAACGGTCAAGATAATGGCGAAGGCGTTGTCTATAAAAATGTGTTTGGTTCCTACTTCCACGGTCCAATCTTAGCACGCAACAAAAATCTAGGGATTCGGTTAATTCGGACCGCTTTAGAGAAAAAATATGGTGAACCGATCGCTATTCCTGAAACGCTTTATAAATAAAAGAAGAATCTAGTTCCTACATATAGGGCTAGATTCTTTTTCATTTCTCCGACAACTATTTACATCTTTACAAAATATAGTAAGATAAAGAGGTGCATTTAAAATCGAGAATTTCTCGGACTGGTTCGGAAACTTCCCAGAATAAAAAACTAAGTATCTCTCAATACTAACTCAAGTCATAGCTTTTTTAACAAGAGTTATCATTTGCAGTTAACGAAAAAGGAGGATTGGAAAAAATGCAAAAAGTAATTATTGATTGTGATCCCGGAATTGATGACACGCTTGCTCTCTTGTATGCACTTGCTTCACCAGAGCTAGATGTCCAAGCGATTACAGTTGTTTGCGGAAATGTCCCTGTGGAGATTGGCGTGGAAAATGTTTTTAAATGTTTGGAAAAAGTTAATCGCTTAGATATTCCTGTCTACCAAGGGGCTGCTAGCCCTTTAAAACGGCCATTTGTTAGTGCACAAGATACACATGGCATGGATGGTTTAGGTGAAACATATTTCCCCAGAACTAGCAAAATCCAAGCACAAGCGCTTTCCGCTGCTGACTATTTAGCACAAACCTTTCAACAAGCTACCGATTGCTCAATCATTGCCCTTGGTCCTTTAACAAATATTGCGTTGGCTTTAAAAAAAGAACCTCTTCTGGGACGAAATCTTCAACGTTTTGTCTCAATGGGTGGTACCTTTAAAAGCCACGGCAATTGCTCTCCTGTTGCAGAATTTAATTATTGGTGTGATCCTGATGCAGCAGCTTGGGTTTTTGAGGAATTAGGTGCAAAAATCGAGATGGTCGGCTTAGATGTCACACGAGAAATTGTTTTTACACCAACAATTCTCAACTATTGTCAACGACTCAACCCCAAAATGGGGAATTACCTCGCTGAGATTACTCAATTTTATTTTGATTTTCATTGGAAATATGAACGTATTTTAGGGTGTGTTATCAACGATCCCTTAGCGGTTGCTTATTTTATTGATCCTACGCTCTGCCAAGGCTTTTCCAGTTACGGACAAATTGTTCCTGACGGCATTGCTATGGGGCAATCAATGATCGATCAGTATCATTTCCAGCAGCAACCAGCTAATTGTCATGTCTTGACTACGGTTGATAGTCAACAGTTTTTCGTGAAGTTTCTATCCATTCTTTTAAATGTACAAATAGATGAGATCGAAAGAGATTTCAAAAATTTAAGGATGGGATAACCATGAAAAAAATAACACCACGAATCATTACAATTATCGCTTTTAGTGTTGCTTTAAATTACCTCGGCAGTACCATTGCGTTACTCCTTCGTTTACCAATTTATCTTGATAGCGTGGGAACTATTTTTACAGGTGCGTTATTAGGCCCACTCTTTGGTGCACTGACAGGTATTTTAACAAGTCTATTAACTGGATTGACAACGGATATCTTTTCTCTGTATTATTCACCTGTCCAACTCTGCACAGGAATTTTAGCAGGCTTGCTCCTTCATCAGCAGTTAAAAGTAACCAAATTACCATTTAAAACGTTGTGGTTAACGATACCAGGAACAGTGATTTCTTCCTTAATCACAGTTTGTTTATTTGGTGGAATTACTTCTGCTGGCTCCAGCATAATTGTCCAATTTTTATATGGTTTAGGCTTAAATCAGTTAGCAAGCGTCCTGTTGGTTCAATTGATAACAGATTACGGGGATCGTCTGCTATCAGTCATCATCGTCACAGCTGTTATCGCTGCCTTACCTAAACGTTCCTTTATAACAAAATAAACTGTTTTAATGCCAAAAAAAGAGGAAATCATCTGTTGATGATCCCCTCTTTTTTTAGCGACTACCAGGTTCTGAAGCTATAATCGTTAGATCACCTTCAAAACGCCAGCTCGGAATATCTGTTGGAAAGATAAAGCTATCACCTTTTTTCAAATCAAAAGTAGCCACATCTGCTTTTGCAGCATCTTCTGTAATCAATCGACCCACACCTTCAATAACTGTTGCTAATGTATAAGGTGCTTGTTTTTTAACTTTTAGAATCCCACTGACACGCCACTCATAGACATTAAAGAAATCTGTTTTTACATAAGTAACAATGCTTGATTGTCCTTGATTTTCTTGTTGAATAGAGAGGTCAGGATCCTTCGCCGGAACGGTTGTCACATCAATGGATTGTTGAATATGCAATTCCCGGGTCTTTCCTTGATCATCTGTTCGATCATAATCATAAACCCGATACGTAGTATCACTGCTTTGTTGCGTTTCTAAAATTAAAATACCCGAGCCGATGGCATGAATAGTGCCGCTTGGTACATAATAAAAATCGCCTTTTTTCACTGGTACTTTTCTTAAAAGATCGTCCCAACGACCTTCTTCAATCATTTCAGCTAGTTCTTCTTTTGTTTTCGCGTGATGTCCATAAATGATTTCAGCGCCAGGTTCTGCATCAATAATGTACCAACATTCAGTTTTGCCTAGCTCGCCTTCATGTTTTTGACCATATGCATCATCAGGATGAACTTGCACGGATAAATCATCTTCAGCATCTAAAATTTTCGTTAATAATGGAAAGACAGCGCCACCTGCATGGCCGAATAACTCTTGATGGTCTGCCCACAATTCATCTAATTTTTTTCCTTTAAATTCGCCATTTAAAACAGTACTAACGCCATGTGGATGTGCACTGATGGCCCAATCTTCACCAATTTTATCGCTCGGTAAATCAAAACCAAATAGCGTGTGTAGACGATTGCCGCCCCAAATTTTTTCTTGAAAAACAGGTTGTAAAAATAATGGTTCTTGCATTGACTGTGACCTCCCAAATTGAATTCGCTCTCATTATATCACTAAAAACTAGTCATTTCATCTGAAACTGATGATTTCTCTTTTAAATAGGTTGCCAACAACTGATCTCTTTCTTCGATATAAGTATTCCGGTGGTCCTCTGGATGGACTCGATTAGATAAAAAGATAAACGCTGATTGTTTTTGCACATCAATTAGCAAAAAAGTGCCTGTATAGCCTGTATGGAATAATAATGGCCGTTGCGTAGCTACATCATATTTAAAATCCCAGCCTAGAGAACGTGGTTTATCTGCAGCTGGCACTTGGTTAACTAGTAACAAATCAATTGTCTCTTTTTTCAAGAATTGGTGATTGTGATAACTGCCTCGATTTAAATACATTCGAACAAATTTTGTTAAATCATAGACATTGCTAAACAAGCCAGCATTCCCTGCATGTTCCCGTAAAACAAATGCCTTAGGATCATGGGTTGTACCTCGAATCAACCCTCTTTGTTCATGTAATTCTGTTGGCACACAGTTTAAAAGATTCTTTGGTAGAAACGTACTTTCGTTCATCCCTAAAGGAAGCAATACTCGCTCAGATAAAATTTCTATCATTGATTGCTGGAACATTTCTTCTAACATAAAGCCTAATAAAATAGTCCCTGCATCTGTATAAACAACTTTTTTACCTATCGCTTTGCCTGCGTGAAATGAATGATTGTAGGCGTCTTTTAATTCTTGGGCATTCATCTGATCACGATTAGGAATATAGCCTTGTAAATCTGCCGTATGTGTCAACAAATGCCGGATTGTAATATTAGAATCTTGAAAAGAGGGATAATAAGTTTGTAATGATTGATCTAGAATAATTTTTCCTTCTTCCACTAATTGCAAAATAACGGTGGTGGTGCCGACTACTTTGGTTAAAGAAGCCACATCAAACAGCATGGCCGAGGTTAATTGTTCTTTGGTGGGTTTTATTTGTGCGAGTCCCCAACAATTGCTCTCCTCTTTTTCACCTTCAATGAAACAAAAACTAGCCCCCGAAAAAACACCTTTTTTCATCATTTTTTGAATTTTCCACTTTGTTTTTTCGTACATTTTTTCACCTTCTATTTTTAATATTAAAGGAAAAGTCTAGAATAAGTCCCGAACAAAAGTAGCGTTAAACTTTTATTCCGACTTTATTCCAGACTTGCTAAAACAAGCTTATTTTGTCTGTCTAAGCGTTTATTTTAAGACAAACCACCATTCCAAGCCAATTGGATCAAACATAGTAACAATCGCTTTTTTCTGGTCAATAAAGAACTCTTGATTTTTTGCCGTTAATTGTTGCTCCATTGCTAAAATATGTTCTTGATCAGAGAGCTTAATGGTAAAGAAATCTAAACCTAAGTGTGGATCAGGTAATTGATCCACTTCACTTGTTTCAGGTTTTTGGAATCCAATAGTTGCTTTGCCATCTTCTAAAACAAATTGATCTTTTTCATTGCGTTTTAAACCCAGAACTTCCTCATAGTATGCTTTTATTTCTTTTTGATTGTTTGTTTTTAATTGCACATGCGCTAAATATGACCCAGCGGCTAACCCTTGATGTGGCTCTAAGTCCTCACTGATAAGATCTTTAAGCACAATTGGTTGCTTTTCAGAAGTCGAATTTGCTGTTGCTTCATCGTGAAAAATCTCAAATTGATTGCCTTCAAGATCAGTAATGAACATGCTTTGTCGTGTGCCAATTTGGAAACTTTCATCAATTGGGTAGTCTTGCTCAAGCACTCGTTGAGCAATTTGTAAAAATTCTTTTTCCGTAGGAACTTTAATTGAAAAATAAGCCATTTGCTTTTCTTCATTATGAAAATCTTCGGCTTTTCTAGTTTCTTCTAAAATTAATAATTGCGTTCCTGCTTCACGTGTACCCCAGATAGACAGGTTATTTTCTTCTGACTTTAAAACAAAACCCATTACTTTTTTATAAAAGTCGACCATTTCGCCAACTTTTTTCGCACGAATGGCAATTGTTTTTAATGTCGCAGCTTTTTCTAATTGAAATTCAGTCATTTTTTCTGTTACCTCCATTTTCTTCTCTCCCATTTTATACATCTCTTGCTATTTCATCAAGTAATATCCTGTTTTTCTCAAAAGAAAATAGAAATTTTTCAATTTCGCCAACTTTTTGTCAAAAAAATAAGGCTTCAGGAACCAGTCTTTACGACTATGGTTCCTGAAGCCTCATCATGAATTACTATTTTTTGCTTCGCCTTTTAGGCTACTTCTTCTGAAAACTGACTGTTATATAAATCAGCATAAAAACCGTTTTTCGCCATTAATTCATCGTGGGTTCCTGTTTCCACAATTGAACCTTCTGCCATAACGATAATCGTATCAGCATCACGGATAGTCGACAAGCGATGAGCAACTACAAAGCTGGTCCGATTTTCCAATAAACGATTCATTGCTGCTTGAATCAGTATTTCTGTTCGAGTGTCCACACTTGAGGTGGCTTCATCCAAAATTAAAACGTCTGGATTTGCTAAGAATGCTCGAGCAATTGTAATTAATTGTCGTTGACCTTGAGAAATATTGCTGGCTTCTTCATTTAAAATCGTTTGGTAGCCTTCTGGTAATTTTCTGACAAAATCATCCACATGGGCTGCTTTCGCCGCACGGATCACTTCTTCTTCGCTCGCTTGGTCATTACCATAATGAATATTGTCATAGATACTTCCAGTGAACAACCAAGTATCTTGAAGAACCATTGAGAAGTGTGCTCGCAACTCTTCGCGAGATAAATCGCGCGTATCTACGCCATCATATTTGATGCTGCCGCTACTAATATCATAGAAGCGTTCCAATAAGTTAATTAGGGTTGTTTTTCCAGCACCTGTTGGGCCCACGATTGCGACCATTTCCCCAGGTTTAACATTTAAATTGAAATCTTTCATTAATAATTTCTCTGGTGAATAGCCAAAAGCAACATGTTCAAAAGAAACACGATAAGGACTATCTGTTTCCACTGGTACGCCAGAAGGTTCATCCACCATTTCTTCTTCATCTAATACTTCAAAGACACGTTCTGCCGAAGCCACCGTAGCTTGGATTGTATTCATTAAATTAGCGATTTGAGTAATCGGTTGTGAAAATTGATTGGTATATTGAAGAAATGCTTGGACATCCCCTAAATCCATCATACCATTCGCTACTTTTACGCCACCAAGGACTGCAACAAACACGTAGCCTAGATTTTTGATAAAGTTCATTAAAGGCATAATGATCGCTGAAATAAATTGTGCTTTGCGACCAGCATGATATAATTTTTCATTTTCTTTTTCAAATACTTCTTGATCACTTTCTTCGTGGTTGAAACTTTTTACTACTACGTGACCACCGTAGGTTTCTTCGACTTGGTTATTCAATAATCCTAAGCTTTTTTGTTGAGCCGCAAAATGTTTTTGCGAGCGAGGTGCCACAACCATCACAACAATTAAACTTAATGGCACTGTTGCTAAAGCAATTAGTGTTAACTGCCAGCTAATGGTCAGCATCATCCAAAGTACACCCACAAATGTCACGATACTGGTAATTAATTGGGTTAAGTTTTGTTGTAAAGTACTCGCAATATTATCCATGTCGTTAATTGCCCGTGACATAATGTCCCCATTACTATGAGTATCATAATAGGAAATTGGAACTTTGTTCATTTTCGCTTCTAATTCTTGACGTAATTCATAAACTGTTCGCTGTGAAACACGTGTCATAATTACTTGCTGCAAGAAATTAAAGACAGCAGAAATAAGGTACATGGCAATAACAATTAATAAAATTTGACCGATTTTGTCAAAATCAATTGGAAAAGAAGTTATTTTTAAGCCTTGTTTCATTTCAGCAGCGCCTTTCATGACGCCTTTAAAAATTTCAGTTGTTGCCTGTCCTAATACTTTTGGTGTTTGAATTTGGAAAACGACGGCTGCGATTGCTAATACTAAGACAGCAATAATTGACAGCATTCGTTTAGACATGTACCGAAATAAACGTTTCACTGTTTTCCAGAAATTTTTTGGTTTTGGCCCTTTTGCGCCAATGTTACGTCCTGGTCCCCCGCCCATTGGTCCGCCTTTTGGTCGACTACTCATGCAAGGTCCTCCTCTCTCAATTGAGAATGTACAATTTCTTGATACGTTTGGTTATTCGCTAATAACTCTTCATGCGTTCCTTTACCAACTAATTTCCCTTCGTCTAATACTAAAATTGTCGATGCTTCCATAACCGTACTTACACGTTGGGCTACTAAAACGACAATTGCATCCGTCATCTGCTCTTTTAAGGCTTTTCTTAAATTAGCATCTGTTTTGAAATCCAATGCAGAAAAGGAATCATCAAAAACATAGACATCTGCTGGTTTTACTAAAGCACGAGCAATAGCCAACCGCTGGCGTTGTCCGCCAGAAAAATTACCGCCGCCTTGTTCGACATGACTATCCAAACCTTCTGCCAATTCTGAAACAAACGCCTTCGCCTGCGCGATTTCTAAGGCTTGCCAAATTTCTTCATCGGTCGCATTTGGGGCGCCGTATTGCATATTTTCACGAATCGTTCCTGTAAATAAAACAGCCTTTTGCGGTACAAAGCCAATCATTTCTCGTAAATTATGCTGTGACGTTTCTTTAATGTTTTTACCATTTAGCAAAATTTTGCCAGATTCAACATCATAAAAACGTGGTAAAAGATTAACCAGCGTTGTTTTCCCAGAACCTGTCCCACCAATAATTGCGACCGTCTCCCCAGATTTTGCTGAAAAATCTATATCTTCCAGTGCTAAGTTTTCAGCATGCTGGTAACGATAATTAACATGTTCAAACGCCAATGTTGCTTTGTCGCCTTTTAGAGAGAGTAGTTCTGGATTGGGTACATCTTTGATTTCTGAATCAGTATTTAGCACCTCATTAATCCGATCAGCAGAAGCTTGCGCCCGCGGTACCATGACAAAAATCATGGATAGCATCATGAAACTCATCAGAATTTGCATGGCATAAGTCATAAAGGCGATTAAGTTCCCTACTTCTAGTTGCATTTCCGCAATATAATGACCGCCAAACCAGGTGATTGCAATATTGGTACCACTCATAATGAGTGTCATTAAAGGAATCATCAAAGCGACAATCGTATTCACTTTAATCGCCGTTTGTGTATAATCCTTATTGGCTTCATCAAAACGTTGTTCTTCATAGTTTGCTTTGCCAAAGGCCCGAATCACACGAACCCCTGTCAGTCCTTCACGAAAAACTAAATTTAAACGGTCTGTTTTCTTTTGCATGCTTTTAAATAACGGAACCGCTAAAAACATGATACCACCCACTAAAACAGCCATAATTGGTAAAACATATAGAAAAATTTTCGTTAATTGTGGGTCCTTGTTATACGCCATAAAACTTGCACCAATTAACGTTAAAGGTGCGTTAATCATTAAACGTAAAAACATTTGCATAACCATTTGAATCTGATTGACATCATTGGTTGTTCGTGTAATTAGCGAAGCTGTCCCAAATTTGTCAAATTCATTATTAGAAAAATTTTCAACTTTTCGATAAATATCAGTCCGTAATTTTTTACCTAAACTTTGTGATTCT
Organism: Enterococcus sp. DIV1328a; assembly: GCF_050536905.1. Lineage (NCBI taxonomy): Bacteria > Bacillati > Bacillota > Bacilli > Lactobacillales > Enterococcaceae > Enterococcus > Enterococcus sp. DIV1328a. The sequence goes on from NZ_CP172912.1 coordinate 2,098,909, forward strand.
TTGGTGGCAAAAAAGGTATTTCCAATAGAAGCGACAATGCTAATCAAAGAAAAGCCTAACATGACAACTCCTGTACTCCAAATATAGTTAATATCTCCTTTAGCGACACCGTCATTAATGATATTAGATGTTAATGTGGGCAGATATAAATCTGCGATAATTTGCACGATCATAAATAAAACCGCTGCAAAGACCGACCATAACGACATCCGTTTGACTAGTTTAATCAACTAACTTCTCCTCCTTTTTGCTACTTATAAGCGCCATTTTTCAACCAATTTAATTTCATTTTTAATTGTTTGACTGCTTCAGTTGAATCATAGGCAGTATTTTCTCTTTGTTGACGATACCCATCAACAATTGTTGAGAAAACGGCATGCATCGCCGTCTGCATGAACCATGTGAATTCTTTTGGCGTTTCAATGGTTAATTTCGAACGATCAATTATTTGATAAAGATGTTCTGCATAGGCAGCATGGCCTTTTCTTCCTCTATGCTTATGACAGTGCTGTTTCCTATTTTTTTCCTCTTCTCCAGTCGCTAAATTATCCGTCACCCGACGTGAAGCACGATAATCCATGTTGACAAATAAATTCCGATAGAAAGAAGCATTCTCTCCCGTTAGCACTTCGACAATCATTTTGGAGAAATAGACATCCATGGCTTCGATTAAATCACCATTTTCTGCAATAATTTGTTTCTCTAAATCTCGTTCACTATTTTTTCTTAATGTCGCAAAGTAATAAAAATACAAATCTTCTTTGTTCTCAAAATATTGATAAAAGCTACCGCGAGGAATTTCCGCTAATTTAACAATATTTGCAATTGACGCTTCTTGTAAAGAATGGCGTGAAAATTCAATTTGCGCAGCATCTAATAAGCGTTGTTGCTTTTCTTCTGGCAAATGAAAAAACGTATTCGTAGGCATATTTGTGTTCCTCCCTTTTATGACACATTGTCATATGACACCATGTCATTATAGCACTCTCTATTCAGAATGCAAGTTTTTTACAAAAAAAATCAAGCACCTAGCAAGACAAAATTGATGTTAGATTCTGTCTCACCAGTTGCTTGATTAATAATAGTGTTTGATGCATTCTTGTAACAAGCCAGCGACCTCTTTTATAGGTCCATTGGCATCTATTCGTTGATAATTAGGATATTGTTCCAATTGGTTTTTGATAAGAATTTCTTGATCATAAAGGTTTAAACGTTCTTCAATAATTTTAGGATCAGATTCTCGTTGCTTTAAACGTTGATAAATATTTTCTTTTGAAACGTCAAAAAAAACTGGAATGACGGACTCGCCAAAACGCTCAAAGACCGCTTGAAAGCCTGGAAAAGTTAACGCATTATAGGCTGGATGCTCTTTCGTTGTTTCAACGATGGCAGCTACACCGACACCGTAATAGTTTCCATGGTAAAAATCATACTCCACTAACTGATTGGTTTCAATCAAGGTTTGAAAACTTGCTTTTGTTTCAAAATAGTAATCCACACCATCCACTTCATCCAACCGTTTTTTCCTCGTAGTATGCGAGATAACTTTATAGTTTTTCGGAAAAACCTTACTTGTAATTGCGGTCTTGCCAGAACCACTAGGACCCATAATAACAAAAAATGGATGTTGTAATTGCTTAATCATTAGAAACGCTCCTCTCAGTTGTTTCTATTATAACGTATTGTGCACTATTTTGAAAAATTGACAAAAAAGAGCTTGGGCCAAAAATCACTTTGGATTTTTGGCCCAAGCTTAAAAATTAATAAACGGCGGGAACAGAAGCAACAACCTGCTACGCTTATCTTGTTTTGTTTAATTACAATAACTAGTCTAAGTTTTGTCCATTAGTTTCGATAACTTGTTTGTACCAATTAAACGATTTTTTTTCATAACGGTTTTTAGTACCATTTCCTTCATCGTCTAAATCAACGTAAATAAACCCATACCGTTTACTCATTTCACCTGTGGAAGCACTGACTAAATCGATACAGCCCCACGGCGTATAGCCCATTAAATCGACGCCGTCTGCAACTGCTTCTGCCATTGCTTCAATATGACGACGTAAATAATCAATCCGATAGTCGTCTGCCACATAGAAATTTTCGTCTACTTTATCAATTGCACCTAAGCCGTTTTCCACAATAAATAAAGGTTTTTGATAACGATTATATAATTCATTTAGGGCAATTCGTAAGCCTTCGGGATCAATTTGCCAACCCCATTCACTTGCTTCTAAGAAGGGATTTTTAACGCCGCCTAAAAGATTCCCATTTGCTGTATCGTTGGTAGTGCCAGTAACATCGACAGCAGTCGACATATAATAACTAAAGCCAATGTAATCCACTGGGTATTCTTTTAATAATTCTAAATCTCCTTCTTCAATAATTAAGTCTTTCACAGCATATTTTTGATACATGCGTTCTGCGTATGCTGGATATTCACCACGAACTTGAACATCTGTACAATAATAATTAAACTCTTGGTTTTCAATCATTGTAGCAACTTGATTGACTGGATTCGAATCAATGCCATACGTTGTTGCATAAATAATCATACATCCAATTTTTAATTCTGGATTTAATTCATGGCCAATTTTTACAGCTTTACTACTTGCAACAAATTGATTATGCCAGGCTTGGAAAATGTTTTGATAATCATTGGCTCCATTGCTTTTCACCAATCCTTGACTAAGTGCTGGGAAATGAAAAGCTGAATTAATTTCATTGAATGTCATCCAATAGTTAACTTTTTGGTGGTAACGTGTTAAAACAGTTTCCGCAAAACGTTCATAAAAGTCAACTAATTGACGATTTTTCCACCCGCCGTATTCTTTCGCTAAATGCAGTGGCATTTCATAATGAGAAATCGTAATTACTGGTTCAATGTTATAGCTTAAACATTCATCGATAACCGCATCATAAAATTTCACGCCGGCTTCATTCGGTTGTGTTTCATCTCCTTGTGGAAAAATACGCGACCACGCAATTGAAAAGCGATAACATTTGAAGCCCATTTTAGCAAACAACGCAATGTCCTCTTTAAAGCGATCATAGTGATCAATTCCTGTATGATTAGGGTAGCGATATTTCGTTTCGTCAATCGTCCAATCAAACGCTTCATCTCCTAAAATAGCGAAACGTTGTTTTCCTCCAGGCATCGCATCTGCCACAGATAACCCTTTACCATCGGCTAAGTAAGCCCCTTCTAATTGATTGGCTGCGGTCGCACCGCCCCATAAAAATCCTTTTGGAAATTTTGTCGTTGTTGTCATACTTGTTCCTCCTCCAATTGTCTTTTATTTAATAATGGCTAAAAAGTCTTCACCATGTAACACGTCTGTTTGGTTCATATCCAAAACATCTAAATAATCATTCGTATTCGTTACCACAATCGGTGTAACTACTGGATAACCAGCTTCTTTAATGGCAGCAATATCAAAAGTAACCAGCAAATCTCCTTTTTTAACAGAATCACCTTGTTTCACTGATAATTCAAATCCTTTACCATCTAATTCGACTGTATCCATGCCAATATGCATTAATAATTCAACGCCCTCTGTTGTCGTCAAGCCAACAGCATGTCCTGTCGGAAATAATGTGGTGATTTCACCATCTGCGGGTGCATACAGTTTGCCTTCAGTCGGCTCAATTGCAACACCTTTTCCTAAAGCACCTGACGCAAAAACAGGATCTTGTACTTTTTCTAGCGGTAAAATTTCACCTTGAAGTGGACTTGCTAAAATAATTTTGTCTTCTTGATTCGTTTTTACAGGTGCCACCATCTTATCAGTTTCTGTTTTTTCAGTTGCTGTTTCTGGATTAGGTTGATCTTCAAAGCGTAAGACAAACGTTAAGACAAACGCAATGATAAAGGCAATTCCGGCACCAATCGCACCAGTAATCATCGGTGCAGTATCTTTTGTCTCTGCAGGAATAAACCCAGGTAAACTCAACATACTAACCAAGCCAAACGTAAAGTTTTTCACGTGATTCATAGCCACAAATGCACCACCGATACCGCCACCAATACAAGCTGCAATAAATGGTTTTTTCAATGGTAAAGTCACGCCATATACAGTTGGTTCAGTAATTCCAAAAATAGTCGTAATACTTGAAGACAAAGCCAAACCTTTTAATTTCACATTTTTTGTTAGGAAAAAGACAGCTAAAGCAGCCCCGCCTTGTGCAATAACGGCTGGTAATAACATTGGTACCATCGTATCGCCACCTTGTGTTAAGTTTAACATCATAATTGGTACAAAGCCCCAATGCATACCAAACATTACCAAGACTTGCCACAACGAACCCATTAATAACCCTGCGATAATTGGACTAAAAGCGTAAATTGCGTTGTATCCTTGTCCCAACCAATCGCCGATGACCGTCCCGATAGGACCAATAGCTAAGAAGGTAACAGGTGCCATAATAAGGAAAACAGCTAACGGAACGCAGATAATTTGTAGAAAACTCGGAATTACTTTTTTGAAGAAACGTTCCACATAACTTTGTGCAAAAACAGCCAAAATAATTGGTAAAACCGAAGAAGTATAGCCACTTGGCCCAATAATCACTGGAAGACCAGCAAAGCTAATTGTTTTGCCTGCTAAAGCAGTAATGCTGGGATGAACTAAGGCCATCGCCAAAGCAACCGCTAAAAAGGGATTAGTATTGAATTTTTTAGCAGCCGTAAACGCTAACATAATTGGTAAGAAAGTAAATAAGCCATCTGCAATCGAAAAGAGAACAAGATATACGCCTGAAGTGTCAGCTAACCAGCCCATAGTTACAGCTAATGTTAAGAAGCCTTTTAGAACCCCAGCGCCGGCCATTGCACCTAAAAACGGTGTAAAAATAGAAGAAATAATATCAATTAAACGGTTAAAAATATTTCCGCCACTTTCTTTTTCTCTATTATCAGAATCATTACCTAGTCCACTGTTGGCCATCAAATCCTTATAGACATCACTAACGTGACTGCCAATAACCACTTGATATTGTCCTGCACTTTGAACTACCTGAATAACATCTGGGTCAGCATTCAATGCAGCTGTATCTGCTTTATTTTCATCTTTTAATTTAAAACGTAAGCGCGTAGCACAGTGAACAACACTATTAACGTTGCCTTCGCCCCCAACAGCTTTTAACACACGTGCTGCAATTTCTTGATTTTTACTCATCTCTAGATCCTCATTTCCATTAATTTTTAATATCAAAAAAACCTACATTGAAAAAGAGCCAGATCCTTCTCTTCACAGCTGCGCAGTCTGCGAAAATCATTATCGGTTTTTCAATCTAGGTTTTGCCTGCATTATCAGTAACAATCCGCGATTATTGGTTGTTATGCTTTTTTATCATTGACCACTCTTTGGATATGAATGGTTAAATAAATCATTTCCGCTTGATCAATTGGTCGATCATAGCTTTTTAATAAATACTCATTAATACGTTGGACCGCTTGAAACGCCTTAGGATACTTTCCTTGGACCAATGCAAAAAGAAATTCGTCCTCCTCATCATGCGCTTCTTGTTTTAAATAACGTTGCGCAAAATATTGAAGATGTGTAACAATTCGTTGATAGTTCAATGAATCTTCATCAAACACCTGTCCAAAGTAGCGACTAATAATCGTTAAAATATCACGAACCATCTTGGTTGCTTCCATGGTAACTTCCATATTGCCATTTCCTTGTTCAGCATTCACAATATGAAAAGCAATGAAGCCCGCTTCATTTTCTGAAAATTGAACCCCTAGCTTTTCAGCAATAATCGCTAATGCTTGCTTTGCGATTTCAAATTCTTTAGGATAAAATTTACGTGTTTCGAATACAAGAGGATTCGGAATATCAATTCCTTCTTTGGCTCGAAGTAACGCATAGTGAATATGATCCGTTAAAGTTAAATAAATATTTGATGAAAGCTCAATCGCTAGCGTTGTTTCTGCTAAATCAACGATTTGTTTGACGACTTCTACTTCTTTGGTGGGGACGTCTTCAAACAGCTGCTGGAATTGTCCTGCCATAGCGGAGTCCTTTAACACGAATTCCTTTTCAACATAATCTGGATTGATCGTGTCTCCAATCTTCTTTTGAAAGGCTAAGCCGCGTCCCATATAAACAATTTCTTCGCCTTGCTCATTTCTTGAAAGCACGACATTATTATTTAAAACTTTTTCAATCCTCATGATGAATGCAACCTCACTTTTTTATAAAAAAAGCCCAGAATCCCTCCACTGATTGTGTTAATGGAAGACTCTGGTTTTGCCTGCAAAGCAGTAACAATCCTTATTTACAAAGTAATAATAGCATGCTTTTTTTTAATATGCAAGCCTTTCCAAAAAAATATTTTTATTTATTTTTTACTCTGTTGATCCATTTAAAAAAAAAGTTTACTAAAAGTAAAAAAAAGACTTGCTTTCTCTTACTTTTTATTAGTAAAATAGAGATGTTGAATTTTTAAACTATTTATTTTAAGGAGATTACACAATGTCAAAATTATTAGTTGTTAAAGCACATCCATTAACAAAAGAAGAATCACGCTCAGTTCGTGCGTTAGAAACATTTTTAGCTTCATACCGTGAAACAAATCCATCAGACGAAATCGAAATTTTAGATGTTTATGCACCAGAAACAAACATGCCGGAAATCGATGAAGAATTATTATCTGCTTGGGGTGCACTTCGCGCTGGCGCAGCGTTTGAAACATTAAGCGAAAACCAACAACAAAAAGTGGCTCGTTTTAATGAATTAACTGATCAATTTTTATCTGCAGACAAAGTAGTAATTGCTAATCCAATGTGGAACTTAAACGTACCGACACGCTTAAAAGCTTGGGTAGATACAATCAACGTTGCTGGAAAAACATTCCAATATACTGCAGAAGGACCAAAACCTCTAACAAGTGGTAAAAAAGCCTTACACATCCAATCAAATGGCGGCTTCTACGAAGGAAAAGATTTTGCTTCTCAATACATTAAAGCGATTCTAAACTTTATTGGTGTTGATCAAGTCGACGGATTATTCATCGAAGGAATCGATCATTTCCCTGATCGTGCGGAAGAACTTTTAAATACTGCCATGACCAAAGCAACTGAATACGGTAAAACATTCTAAATTTTCCGAGTGATTTACAGCAAAAAGAGACAAGCAGTTCATTCACTGCTTGTCTCTTTTGTTACGTAGATTCTTGTTGATCTGGCTTATCTTCATCATACAAACCGGAAACAATTTGGTACCACTCAAAAATGTGTGTAATTATCACCTTAGCTGCGGCATAAACAGGAATTCCTAAAATCACCCCGACAATCCCAAATAGTTTACCAGACGTTAATAAAACAACCAAAATGGTGACTGGATGAATGGATAACTGACTGCCTAGGACAAGTGGTGAAATAAACCGACCTTCGACCGTTTGCTCAATGGCAAAAACAATCAAGACTTTAATTAACAAGGCTGGCCCACTGACAATTCCTAAAAAGACTGCTGGAATCATTGCTAAAAATGACCCTAAATAAGGGATTAAATTTAAAAAGCCTGCTGCAATACCTAAAGTGACTGCATAATCTAAGCCAATGACAGAAAAACCAATCATAAACATAATTGCCACTGCGAAAGCGACAGTTAACTGTCCTCTAATATAAGAAGAGACTTGATCATTGACTTCTGCAAGAACTTTTAAGGTTGGTTTACGCATCTTCACTGGTAAAAACTTCATTAAATATGGCGCTAAGTTTTTGCCATCTTTCAGTAAATAAAATAGAATAAACGGCATCGTAATGATGGCGACAAAGATCGTAGCCACCGCCCCAAAGAAATTACCAATTCCTTGTACTGTGAACGTTGAGACGTTTTTAATGATGGTACCTAACGAACTGACAACTTTATCGCCTGCCGCTTCAAGTTGTTCTCTAAATTGCGCGAAAAGTGGATCACTTAATATTTCCTGCGATTTTTGATCAATTGTATCAATATATTGAGGAAAATGATTTACAAAGCTGACAGATTGCTCACGAATTTTAGGAACGATTACAATACCACCCCAAATGAGTAGTGCCACAATTAAAATAAATAGGCCGATAATACTCCAGACACGTGAGATTTGTTTTTTCTCTAAATAATCGACAATCGGATTTAATAAATAATATAAAATCCCCGCCATAATTACTGGTAAGCCGACAACGCCGAAAAACTGCCAGACGGGCTTAAATAAATAAGAAACTTTCGTAAAAGTTAGAATAATTAACAGCACCAATAAGACAATCAGTAAGGCTGTTACTACTTGATTATTTAAAAACCAACGCCAAAACCAAGACAGGCGTTTATCAGTCGTTTGTTTTTTATCCATTGATTCACGCTCCATTTACTAAGTAATCAATTGTTGTTCCAATCGTTATCTTTGGTAACTGATGGGGCGTTAAATAAACACCATTTCGGATAACATCATCCTCATCGGTTGGTGCATCAGCAAAGATTAAAGTGCTGTGAGCGATACTTTGCAAGTTACTATTGGCAAAAGAACCCACTTTTGTAATTGTATAGTTTGTATCGCCAATTTTCAGATGATCTCCTTCTGCCAAGGTAACTTGGTCTTTTTCTGGGAATGATTGAATAACTGCATGTTGCTTCAAGGTATCGGTAGCAGTTTCACCAAAAAGAATAATCATTTTTTCTGAATCATCGATTGCATGTTTGCCTATTTCTGTTACGGTTGCTTGCATCTTCCATCCCACTCCTTCATTATCTTACTTCTATTATTATAGCATAGAATAAAATAGATATTCAGGAAAAAGAAAAGGCGATGAACAATCGTCAATTGACTTTTGTTCACCGCCTTAAAATAAGTTTTTATTTAAAGAAGTTCATAATATGAGTCCAAATTTTTTCATCAAAGACATCCATCGGATTCCCATTTCCAATCAAACCATAACCAATCATTGTTCCCACAACAAATAAGATAATGACTAACGAAATGACCACTAGAATTTTCAATAATGTTACTAAAATATAACGAAATGAACTCATACGTTTGACTCCTTTAGATTACTGTCGTTGCTTGTTTTTCTTCAATTTTTTCATCATTGACGCGTTCAACGTTCGCGCCTAATTTTTGAAGTTTTTTATGGAACTCATAATAGCCACGATCTAAATATTTCAAATTAGAGACACGTGTAATGCCATTTGCACGTAACCCTACTAAAATCAATGCGGCAGCTGCCCGTAAATCAGTGGCTTCCACTGCTGCTCCTTGTAACTCGTTGCCACCATTAATAACGGCGATGTTGCCATCAATTTTTAAGTCAGCGTTCATTCGACGCATTTCCTCTAAGTGTTGGTAACGATTTTCAAAGACTGTTTCTGTCACGATGCTTGTTCCTTCAGCAAACATTTGGATCGCTGTCATTTGCGCTTGCATGTCTGTTGGGAAACCAGGATGCGGCATTGTCTTAACATCTGTTGGTTTTAGATGTTTTGGTCCAATTACACGGATGCCGTTTTCTTCTTCTTCAATGATTGCACCCATTTCAGTTAATTTAGAAATTAGCGGACGATTATGTTCAGAAATTGCTTCTTCAATTAAAACATTGCCCTCAGTCATTGCTGCAGCTACCATGAACGTACCTGCTTCAATTCGATCTTGAACGATTGAATGCTCTACGGCATGTAATTTATCGACGCCTTCGATACGCATCGTTTCTGTCCCAGCACCGATAACATTGGCACCCATTTTGTTTAAAATGTTTGCTAAGTCAACGATTTCAGGTTCACGAGCAACGTTTTCAATGATGGTTGTTCCTTTCGCACGAACAGCAGCCATCATAATATTTTGCGTAGCGCCGACACTTGGGAAGTCTAAGTAAATAGTGTTACCGATTAGTTCATCCGCAATTGCTTCAATGTAACCATTTTTTTGGATGATTTTTGCACCTAATGCTTGGAAGCCTTTTAAGTGTAAGTCAATTGGTCGTTTGCCAATGGCACAGCCACCTGGCATTGCCACTTTGGCATGACCATTACGAGCCAATAAAGGTCCCATTACAACGATAGAAGCACGCATTTTACTAACGTACTCATAGTTTGCTTCGATCCCTAAAGGTTGTGTTGCGTCTATTGTTACTTCATTCGCGTCTTCATCAAAATCAATGGCTACATTCAAATGCTTAATTACTTGATTCATTGTAAATACATCAGATAAAATTGGTACATTTTTTAAAGTAGTAACGCCTTCTTCAGCTAAAAGAGTAGCTGCTAAAATTGGTAAAACAGCGTTTTTGGCGCCTTCAATTTTTACAGTTCCTTCTAATTTTGTATTACCACCATGAACAATAATTTGTTCCATTTTGTTCCCCCCAAAAAAATGAGAATAGGTATTCCTATTCAAAATCTTTACTATTATACCATTATTCAACTAAAAATTGTACCTTTTTTTATTTTTCAATTTTTAAGGAAAATACACAATGAAAAGATTTCGACAAAGCGCAATCAATTCTAAAGCAAACGAGCTAACTGTGTATCCGATAGCGATGGCGAAAAATACCATCAACATTCTAATTTGCGGTGTAAATTGGGTTTTGAAAAATTGCTCAATACGCAATGATTGCAACGCCCAAAAACTTATGTAAATGAACATAAGATGACTAACGATTCGAACAATAGCATCTACTCCATAGTATTGCATAAGGAGCCTCCTTTTTTCTAACGTAGGAACATTTTATCACAAAATAATAAAAACCGATAATTAATCCACTTGAAATGCCAAAATTTGACACTATTTATTAAAAAATACGAAGAAATAGAGTTTAAGGCAACTGACTCAATAGCAAGCGCCTTAAACTCTACAAAAGTGACTGAATCCTTCAGCCTTTTTTACCCATGTTTCGATACGTTGATCCGGTTGATTGCACGATGCAAAGCAACAGTCGCACGACGTAGTTGATCGCGGTCGTCTTTTGCTTTGGCTTCTTCAATTAAACGTTCTGCTCGTTGTTTTGCTCGTTCAGCACGAGGTACATCGATATCTCGTTCACGTTCGGCACTATCGGCAATAATAGAAACGACATTATCACGGACTTCCATGATACCACCATTTACAGCTACCCAGTCAACATGTGTATCTGAATCGGTCCGTTTGATGCGGACTTCATCAATCGCTAGCGGAACGATGATTGGCGCATGTTTTGGTAAAATACCAATTTCACCATCTGTTGTTTTCGCCACAACGATTTTTGCATGGTGGTCATAAACTAGACCATTAGGCGTTACTACATTCACAGTAAGACTATCCATTGTGTTTGCCGCCTTTCTAGTAGTTTAATTGTTTCGCTTTTTCGATGGCATCTTCAATTTTACCGACACTACGGAAGGCTTCTTCTGGCAGATTATCATGTTTACCTTCAAGAATTTCTTTAAAGCCACGAACTGTTTCCGCAACTGGTACATAAGAACCAGGTTGACCTGTAAATTGTTCAGCAACGTTAAAGTTTTGAGATAAGAAGAATTGAACACGGCGTGCGCGACCAACAAGTACTTTTTCGTCATCTGATAATTCGTCCATCCCTAAAATAGCGATGATATCTTGTAATTCACGGTAACGTTGTAAAATATGTTGCACTTCGGTAGCCACTTCGTAGTGTTCTTCTCCAACAATTTCAGGAGCCAAGGCACTAGAAGATGAAGCTAACGGATCTACCGCTGGATAAATCCCTTGTTCGGTTAATTTACGTTCCAAGTTAGTTGTTGCATCCAAATGGGCAAACGCTGTTGCTGGCGCTGGATCGGTATAGTCATCGGCTGGAACATAGATTGCTTGAATAGAGGTAATTGATCCTTTTTTCGTTGAAGTAATCCGTTCTTGTAATTGTCCCATTTCAGTCGCTAAGGTTGGTTGGTAACCAACGGCTGACGGCATCCGACCTAAAAGGGCAGAAACTTCTGAACCGGCTTGGGTGAAACGGAAAATGTTATCAATAAATAATAGCACGTCTTGTCCTTCCACATCACGGAAATATTCAGCAATCGTTAACCCAGTTAAGGCCACACGCATCCGTGCACCTGGTGGTTCGTTCATTTGACCAAAAACCATGGCTGTTTTTTCAATAACGCCTGAATCTTTCATTTCATAGTACAGGTCGTTCCCTTCACGTGTCCGTTCACCAACACCAGTAAAGACGGAAATCCCTCCATGTTCTTGGGCAATATTATGAATTAATTCTTGAATTAAGACGGTTTTACCAACACCGGCACCACCGAAAAGTCCGACTTTACCACCTTTTAGATAAGGCGCTAATAAGTCAATAACTTTAATCCCTGTTTCTAAAATTTCATTACTGGTACTTAATTCATCAAATGCTGGCGCTTTTTTATGAATCCCACTACGTTCAGCATCTGCAGGGAATGGCGCTTCTAAGTCAATTGTGTCTCCTAAAACGTTAAACACACGACCCAATGTATCTTTACCAACAGGAACTGAAATTGATTTTCCTGTATCGATAACTTCCATTCCACGTTGTAAACCATCTGTCGATTCCATGGCGATAGAACGAATCACTCCATCACCTAGTTCTAAAGCGACTTCAAGTACTACTTTTTGTTTTGCTTCGCCATTTTTATAAACGACTAAAGCGTTGTTAATATCGGGTAAGGATTGATCTAATGAAAATTCCACGTCAACAACGGGACCGATTACTTGAACAATCTTTCCTGAACTCATAATTTCTTTCCTCCAGTCTTCATAAAGTCACACGCTTTGAACGTTTTTATACACGTTCAAACGTAAGACTAGATTATTCTAGTGCAGCTGCACCAGCAACAATTTCTGTAATTTCTTGGGTAATCGCCCCTTGACGAGCACGGTTATAAGAAATTGTTAAATCGCTAATAATATTTTGCGCATTGTCAGTGGCTGTTTTCATGGCGGTCATCCCAGCAGCATGTTCTGCTGTTTTCGCATCAATGATCGCCCCATAAATTAAGCTTTCTGCATATTGTGGTAATAATTGATCCAAGATTGCTTCAGGTGAAGGCTCTAAAAGATATTCTTGTTCGTAAGAGGTCGCCTCTGATGGATCTAAATCAGTAATTGGCAACATTTTTTCCACACGAAACTGACTCGTTAGTGAGTTAACGTGGTGATTATAACAAACATACAATTCATCAAACACTTCGTTTTGGTACATAGTCGTTGCCGTTGTCACAATCTTACGGACTTCTTCAAACGTTGGTTGATCCGTTAAGCCTCTTAGCTCATAGGAAACATCGATTCCGCGTGCTTTAAAGAAATCCGCCCCTGTACCACCAATGGCGATTAAGGCATATTCTTTATTAGAATCGTGGTCTTCTTGAATCATACTCATGGTTTGTTTTAAGATTGAGCTATTGTAGCCACCAACTAACCCTTTGTCAGAAGTGATAACGATATAGCCTGTTTTTTTGACAGGTCGTTGTGCTAACATCACATGATAGTTCCCTTCACTAAGAGAAGATTGTTCTGTTTCACGTAATTCACTTAACTGAGCAGCTACTAAATGCGTAACGACACTACGAATTTTTGAAGAATATTCTTGAAAGCTTTTAGAGGCGCCTTCTGACTTGGTCAATTTGGCTGCAGAAACCATTTGCATCGCTTTGGTAATTTGGCTTGTCTTTTTTGTTGATGCAATGCGTTGTTTGATTTCGTTTAATGAAGCACCCAATGTCGCTCACCTCTCTTATGCGTTATCGATTTTTTCTAAAGCTTCTTTGGCTGAATCTCCGCTATTGTTTGCCGCTGCAAACATTTCAGAAAACTCTGTAATCGCTGCATCTAATGCATCAGTATCTGGTAAGTCTTTCGTTGTACGAATAGTTTCCAATAAGTCTGCATGTTTACCATCAAAATAATCGAATAAATCTTGTTCAAAGTGTAAAATTTTATCTACGCTCACGCTATCTAAAAAGCCGTGTGTTAACGCATATAAAATTAAGACTTGTTTTTCTACAGGCAGTGGCGCATGTAGTTTTTGTTTTAAAATTTCTACCGTACGACGACCACGGTTTAATTTAGCTTGTGTTGCCGCATCTAAATCAGAGCCAAATTGTGTAAAGGCTTCTAACTCACGGTAACTAGCTAAGTCTAAACGAAGCGTTCCGGCAACTTTTTTCATTGCTTTGATTTGCGCTGATCCTCCGACACGAGAAACAGATAACCCAGCATCAACGGCTGGACGAGTGCCTGCATAGAACAAGTCGCTTTCTAAGAAAATTTGTCCATCAGTGATTGAAATAACGTTTGTTGGAATATAAGCAGAAATATCGCCTGCTTGTGTTTCAACGAATGGTAAGGCTGTCATTGAACCGCCACCTAATTCATCACTTAATTTAGCTGCACGTTCTAACAAACGTGAGTGTAAATAGAAGACATCCCCTGGATAAGCTTCACGACCTGGTGGACGGCGTAATAGTAAAGAAAGTTCACGATAAGCCACGGCTTGTTTTGATAAGTCATCAAAAATAATTAAGACATGTTTGCCGTTATACATGAATTCTTCACCCATTGCAGTTCCTGCATATGGTGCAATGTAAAGTAATGGTGCTGGTTGCGAAGCTCCTGCAGTCACAACGATTGTATAATCTAAGGCACCAAATTTACGAAGTGTTTCTACTTGGTTACGAACAGTAGATTCTTTTTGACCAATCGCTACATAAATACAAATTACATCTTGTCCTTTTTGGTTAATAATTGTATCAATTGCAATCGATGTTTTCCCTGTTTTACGGTCTCCAATAACTAATTCCCGTTGTCCACGACCAATTGGTACTAGGGCATCAATGGCTTTTAAGCCAGTTTGCATTGGTTCAGCAACAGATTGACGTTGCATAACACCGGGAGCTGTTGCTTCCACAGGACGTGTTTTGTCTGTTTTAATTTCGCCTAAACCATCTAATGGTTGACCTAATGGATTAACAACACGGCCAATCAAAGCTTCCCCAACGGGTACTTCCATGATTTTGCCTGTGCGTTGTACTTTATCTCCTTCACGAATGGTTTCAAAATCGCCAAGGATAATAATCCCTACATCATTTGTTTCTAAGTTTTGTGCCATTCCGTATGAACCGTTTGAAAACTCAACAAGTTCTCCACTCATGGCATTTTCTAAACCGTGGGCGCGGGCAATTCCGTCACCGACGTAAGTGACTGTTCCAACTTCTTCAACAGCAAGCTGTTGTTGATAGTTTTCGATTTGTTCTTTAATCAAGGCACTGATTTCTTCTGCTTTGATAGCCATTCAATTCACCTCTTTGTAGTCCTAAAGATTATTTTAATAACTTCTGCTGCATATGTTCTAATTGTTTGCGGATGCTGCCATCGATTACTTGATGGTTTGCTTCAATAACCACTCCGCCGACAATTGACGGGTCAATTAAATTGACTAAATGCGCTTGTTCATACCCTAATAATTGGGCAGCTTTTTCTTCCATTGCTTGATGTTGTTCTTTTGATAAAGGAATGGCTGTTGTCACTGAACCCAAAATTAGTCCTTGGTGCTCATCATAACGTCGTTCATATTCATCAATCATCAAGAGCAGATCGTACATGCGACGATATTCGTAAACCACTCGCAAAAAGTTTTGCATCATTTCACTAAAACCTGTTACTAGTTTTTCCATGATGCTGTCTTTTTCATAAGGTTCTAAGCGATCATCACTTAAAATATCGCCAATACCAGGTACTTGGTGATAGACTTCGCGAAGCGTCAATAATTCTTGATAAATTGCTTCAGCTTGGTTCTTTTCAACTGCCAACTCAAACAAAGCCTTGCCGTAGCGTTTACCAACTGTATATTTATCTAGTTTCATTTGCTTTACCTAAACTTTCAATATAAGAATCAATCAATGCTTCATGTGCATCTGGTGTTAATTCTTTATTTAAAATTTTGGCTGCAATTTGAAGAGAAAGATCTGCCACTTCATTTTTTACTGAAGACAATGCTTCTTCACGTTCTTGAGAAATATCTGTCCGAGCTTTTTCGCGTAAGCGAGTAACTTCCGCAGTTGTTTCTTTTAATGTTTTTTGGCGAGTCTGTTCTCCACTTTCTTTCGCGTTTTTAATAATTTCAGCTGCTTCTGATCTGGAAGAAAGTAATTGTTGTTGACGTTCTTTTTCCATTTTCGCTGCTGCTACGCGAGATTGTTCTGCAGAGTCTAAATCGTTGGCAATTTTTTCTTCACGTTGTGTCAAAATATCTACGATTGCTCCCCATGCATATTTCTTTAATAAGAGCATCAAGATTAAAAATGCACCACTGACAACAATCATCGTGCCTAGTGTGGTACTAGGAGCCGTTTCACCGACTACCAATGTAGTAAGTAGCATGAAGTCTCAACTTCCTTTCCTGCAAAAATCGATTTAGCTTCTTCAACTGCTTTATCACCAGCTATTGAAAAGGCTAAAGATAGAAGAAAGCAGTGACGGTCCCGATAATAATCAGCGTCCTGCCTCCATTTTATTGCTTATCTGAATAAAAGTAATAAAGAAACAACGACACCTAAAATTGGCACAGCTTCGATTAAAGCGACCCCGATAAACATTGTTGTTCTTAATTGACCAGACATTTCTGGTTGACGAGTCATTGACTCGATTGTTTTTGAAATAACTTGTCCGTTACCGATAGCGGCTCCGATAGCTGAACCGAAAATTGCAATTGCTGCTGCGATAAAATTTAATCCTTCCATTGTGTAAAATCCTCCTAAAAGATAATTTTTGTCCTTCGTATTTCTTGATTATTCTTCTGTTTCAATTTTGTGTGACATATAAACCATTGAAAGTGTCACAAAGATAAACGCTTGGATACATCCAATAAAGATTGAGAATGCTACCCAAATCATTTCTAGCGGAATTGCTAGTGGGATAACCCATAATCCGACGCTTGCTACGGTTCCAGCAATTAAGCCCAATAGAACTTCGCCGGCAAAAATGTTTCCGTACAAACGCAAGCCTAATGTTAATAGATTCGTGAATTCTTCCATTAATTTTACCGGTAGTAAGAAACCAACGGGTCTTAAATAACTATTAACTAGATAGCCTTTAAAACCAAAGCGTTTCATACCAAAGAAGTGTGTTAAGACAATCATCATCATCGCTAACGTTAAGGTTACGATTGGATCGGCGGTTGGACTTTTCCAAACGCTGAGATCGTCGCCCACAACGATTTTTGTAACGAGACCCAAGATGTTTGAAACAAGTACAAACATGAACAGGGTAAACGCCATTAAATGAAAATTGCTCACTTCTTTACGAGGTAAATTGTCTGTAATGATTCCACGAATAAAATCCACTAACCATTCGATGACCGTTTGTTTGCCTTTAGGTCGTAGCTTCATATTTCTCGTACAAGCATAGACAAAGGCGAAAACAATGATACACGTCAACAGCACCATCAAAACAATGGTTCCATCAAACCAAATTGGTCCGATATTGAAGAGTAATTTCTTCTCTTCCAAATCAATTCACCTCTTTTCCAACAATCTTTCAGAAGTTTCATCCTACTCCTGAGTGATAATCCCTGGCAAAGCTATCGTACCACCACTTGTTGATAATTTACAAATAGTTTACTTTTAAAATTTCATGTGTTGAAAATTGGTTGGAAAACCTTTTCCATAAACCAATCTAATGCAGGGTGGTACTGCTTTCCGAAGCGATTAAAAAATGAATCATTTACATTCATTTACTCAACACTTACCAGATTTTACACCTAATCCGAAGAAAGGCAAGCAAATATGCGAAAAAGAATAAATTTACATTTTTAACGTCGGTTATTTTTTAATGTTCGGCTGATTTGTCGGTCAACTTCCTTACGTTTCAAGTCTTCACGCTTGTCGTACTGCTTTTTCCCTTTAGCTAAACCAATCAAAACTTTGGCATAGCCGTCTTTAATATAGACCTTCAAAGGTACTAATGTGATACCTGTATTTTTGGTTTCGCCGATTAACTTATTAATTTGTTTTTTGTGTAATAATAATTTTCTGGTACGTAATGGGTCATGATTAAAAATATTGCCCTGTTCATATGGACTAATATGAACATTATACAAAAAGGCTTCTCCGTTTCGAATTCGTGCAAAACCATCTTTTAAATTGATACGACCATTACGAATAGATTTGATTTCTGTTCCTTGTAAAACAAGACCTGCTTCAACCGTATCGATAATTGAATAATCATGTCTAGCTTTGCGGTTTTGTGCGATTAATTTTCCTTCCCCTTTTGGCATAAGCGACCTCCTCTACTTCTTCTTTTTCCCTTTTTTATTTTTTTGTTTCATTGCTTCTTTATAAAAAGGTTGTTTTTTGCCTTTGCCTTTTTTCTTATTTTTCTTTTTCTTACCATCAAATGATTCATCTTTTTTATTTCTTCGTTGATTATTTGAACGAGTTGAAGAATTGGCTTTACCTTTTTTACGTCCTTTTGGTCCTTCGACTGGCGCGACTTCCTCAGCTGAAATCAATTCAAAATCAACTTCTCTTGTTTCTGGATCAGCTTTTTCAACACGGATTTGAACTTTCTGACCAATTTTCAAAGTCATTCCCGTCCGTTCACCAACTAACGCCATATGATTTTCAATAAAGTGGAAATAATCTTGTTTTAAGTTGTTCACGTGAATTAAGCCTTCTATTGTATTAGGCAGTTCCACAAAGATACCAAATTTTGTGACTGAGCTGATAATCCCGTCATACGTTTCTCCCACTTTATCTACCATAAATTCGGCTTTCTTCATGGCGTCCACTTCACGCTCTGCATCAACTGCGCGACGTTCCATACTTGAACTATGATTGGCAATTTCTGGTAATGCTTCGTTCCATTTTTCTTGATTTTTTTCAGATTGATCTTGGCTATAGCTGCGAATCAAACGATGCACAATTAAATCTGGATAACGACGTATTGGTGAAGTAAAATGCGTATAATATTCAGCAGCCAACCCATAGTGTCCGTAGTTGTCTTCTGAGTATTTCGCTTGTTGCATACTTCTTAGCAACATCGTATTGATAACCACTTCTTCCGGCTTATTTTCAACTTGCTCTAAAACTTTTTGTAAATCTTTTGGTGAAATGTTTTCTTTTGTTCCTTTAACAAGAATGCCAAGTACTGCAGCAAAGTCAAAGAAACGTTGCATTTTTTCTTCTTTTGGTTGTTCATGAATCCGATAAATAAATGGCAGTTTTAAGTCATGATAATGACGTGCCACAGTTTCATTCGCTGCCAACATAAAGGATTCAATTAATCGTTCACCCACGCCACGCGTGCGTAAAAGAATATCTTGGGGATGACCATTTTCATCAACTAGGACTTTGGCTTCACGATCTTCAAAAGAAATCGCACCACGGCGCATACGCATCTCTTCTAATATATGGTGCAGCTCGCCCATCTCTTTAAACATGGGAACTAGCTCTTTGTAGCGTTCTAACGTTTCAGGTTTTTGCTCTTCTAAAATTTCATTGACTGCTGTATAGGTCATTCGCTCCGTTGTTTGGATTACACTTTGGAAAATTTCATGCGAAATAACTTCTCCTTCTGGTGTAATTTCCATCTCACAACTCATGGTTAAACGTGGAACATGTGGGTTTAGCGAACAAATCCCATTTGATAATCGCTGCGGAATCATTGGCACAACTCGGTCTGTCAAATAGACACTTGTGCCACGTTCATACGCTTCCATATCCAATTGGCTTCCTTCAGTTACATAATAAGAAACATCTGCAATATGCACCCCTAAAAAGAAATTACCATTTGCTAACTTTTGTACCGTTACTGCATCATCTAAATCTTTCGCATCTTCTCCATCAATCGTCACAATCAACTGATCACGTAAATCCCGACGACCGACTAAATCGCTTTCTGCAATAGTTTCTGGTACTTGGTCCGCTTCAGCCAAAACTTCATCAGGAAATGCTGTGGGAATTCCATGAGCCACCACGATTGATAAAATATCCATTCCTGGATCATTTTTATGACCAATCACTTGTTTGACTAGTCCTTCCATACTTGTTGGATATTCTTGATCTGGATAATAGGTAATTTCAGCAATGACAATGCTACCATCTACTGGCTTAATCCCTTCAGGTGCAATTGATACAGTATACTGATTCAATTTCTTATCTTTGGGAATCATGTAGCCATACAGTCCCATTTCTGCCATTTCTTCTTCACTATATGCCACAAATTCTCCGACAACTTGGCTCACTGCTCGCTCTTTAATTTCTTTGACTTTACCTTCTGCGCCGCGATCTGAAAAAGGATCCGCATGTTGGATCACGTCGATTAAAACCGTGTCCCCATCCATTGCAAAGTTCGTTGCCTCTTTCGGAATGTAAACATCTGGTTCTTCAGGATCGATGGTTACAAAACCAAAGCCTCGTTCATTTGCACGAAACGTTCCTTCTATTAATAAGTCTTTCATTGGTAACAGGACTTTGCCTTTTTTGTTGAAACTAACTGACTTTTCTCGTTCCATTTGTGCAATGGTTTGCACTAAAATTTTAAAATCTGAACTTTTTTCTAAATTCAAGCCTTGTGCAATTTCTTCCATTGAAAAGCTTTTCTTTTTTTGGCTTTCCATGAAATGTAAAATTTGCTCTTTAATTGTTTGTTTTGTCATTATTTCTCCTCATTCCAAGGTAGTGTTGCTAAAAATTGCACCACATCTTGCTCTAATTGTTTGTGTTCTCCACTCACCGTAATGACATGTCCGCTGTTTGGGTACCATTGTAAGGTCACACGTGCTTGTGTTAGCGCTTGGGCCGTTTGATAGACGCCCATTGGCTCAATCATTTCATCTTTGCCAGCTTGCGCTAAGAAAAGAGGTGCGTGGATTTTGTTTAGTTTGTCAGCCGTCTGACTAGCAATCGTTTCAATCGCTCCTAATTGTTGTTTGACTCGTTGCTCAATCGATTGCAACCGGCTTTGTTGTTCCTCTGCAGGAACTTCTGCGATTTTCATCACATTTTCTGCGTATAATACAAAATTTTCTGGGACTTTATTTTCGACAGGGTAGATCGGTGAACAGAAAAATCCACCACCAATTAATCCTGTTAATTGTTCCGTTAATGCATGCATACTGAAAATCCCGCCCATTGATAAACCAAAAATAGCAATTTCTTGGTAACCTCTTTCTCTCAAAAAAGCGACTGCTTCTTGTGTATCTTGCCACCATTGTTCCGTTGTTTGATCTAAAATATCTTCAGGAACTAGCGTGCCATGTCCTGAAAAATTAGGCGAATAGACAGTATAATTTTCTTTTTCTAAACGTCTGCTTAACATCCGTACATCATTACTGCTGCCAGAATAAGCGTGTAATAAAAGGACCGCCCGTTTTCCTTTTTCTGAAAATAACGGCTTCGGTAAATTGATTTTTTTTGCCACTTCGCTCACCTCAGCTTCATTCTATCATATTCTCAAAAGAAAACCTTCCGAAATGATAAGTTTCAAAGACTTTTTCAGAAAGAAAAAGAACAGAAAAATAAGTGTCCGCACTCATCTCTCTGTTCTAAACTTGTCATTTTAAAAGATTACGTACTTATTTTGAAGATAAGAACGCCAAAACAAATAATAAAATCATCCAAATTGCGCCAAGAACTGCTGTTGAGCGTTGCATAACAGCTTCAAAACCGCGCGCTTTTTGCTTCCCAAATAATTTATCTGCACCGCCAGTGAAGGCACTTGCTGCACTGTTTTGTTTGCTTGGTTGCATCATAACAGTAATGACGATTAAAACAGATAAGATGATGACCAACGTTAAGATTAGATTATACATGCGTTAATTCTCCTTTTTATACAAATATGCGAAATTCATCTACTTTAATGTAGCATATTTTATCTGTAAACACCAGTGAAATTTAATGTCTTTCCCTATTTGTCTCTAATAGCAACAGCCGCAAGTAGGAATCAGATTTCTACTTGCGGCTGTTGCTAGTTTCTTCTTTATTTTCTCAATACGTCTCCGTATTCAGGTTTAGTATCAAATTCTTTTTTGGCAAATGGACATAGCGGAATAATTTTTTTATGCTCTTTTCTCGCTTTTTCAACACCGGCTAAAACAAGTTTTTCAGCTAATTTTTGTCCACGATAAGTTGGATCAACAAACGTATGATCAATAATCATCATGCTTTCGCCAGCATCTGACCAAGTCATTTCACCAATTTCTTGGTTTTCATCGTTATATAGAGCAAAACGATTGTTTTCTTCTTTAATTTGCATATTCGTTCCCTGCTTTCCGAATATATTTTAGAGCGCCACTTGGACATGAATCAACTACAATCATGTCATTTTCAACACTTCCGTTATCTGGAATAATCCATGGTTTCCGACCAACTTCAAAGACTTCTGGATTTCCGCGAACACAATTACCAATATGTTCACAAATATCTTTATTATAAAAGATATCAATTCCTTCCCCAGTATATTTACGGTAGCCTTCTTTTAATAGTTGTTCTTCCGTAACTGGTTGCCCATCTATTTGGTTTCCTTTCATTGCACAATCTCTCCCCTGTAACTTATTAATATTAAAAACGTACCTTTATTTTACCACTAAGCTGGACATTCAGGCAATTAATTGTTCCACCTTACTTGCCAATTCGACGAGCACGCAAAGCAGATAAGATTGACACAGTGTCCACGACTTCTTGTAGCATAGCCCCGATTAGCGCCGGAATGATCCCGGTACTAGCAATTAGCATTAGTAAAACGCAGATAAAAATTCCGATTAATACAGATTGTTTGGCAATTTTCATGGTATCTTGGGCAATTTCGACCGCTTGGCTGACTTTACTTAAGTCATCTTTTAAAATAACAACGTCAGCAGTTTCACTAGCCGCAGTAGCTCCATGAGCGCCCATAGCAATACCTACGTCTGCAGCAGCAAGCGAAGGTGCATCATTTACACCATCTCCTACCATGATGACTGGATGGTTTTCTTTGGGCAATTCTTTTAGAATAGTTAACTTATCTTGTGGTAAACATTCCCCATGTACTTCGGTAATTCCTACTTCTGCAGCAATCGTTTCTGCGACGGATTCTTGATCCCCCGTCAGCATTAAAATTCGTTGAAGATGTAATTGGTGTAATTTTTCCATAGTCTCTTTTGCTTCTGGGCGTACAGTGTCTGTAAAAGTAATTCGGCCTAAATATGTGCCATTACGTGAAATATGAATAGTCGTTTTATCAATTTTTTCAGTTGCTTGAGACTCTTGTGTCACAAAATTCTTTTTACCTACCCGTATCTCAGCACCATCCACAAATGCCTTCACGCCAGCACCAGAAACTTCCGCTAGATCTGTAATATTTTTTAATGGGACATCTTGCTTTCTGGCATAAGCAACAATTGATCTAGCTAAAATATGACTTGATTCTTGTTCCACGCTTGCTGCCAATCCCACTAATTCAGCAGCAGTTATTCCAGCATTGATTGGTTGGACTTGATCAACAGAAAGTTGTCCTTGCGTAATCGTGCCTGTTTTATCAAACGCAATCGTTTTTGCAGAAGCTAATTTTTCGACCATCGTTCCCGATTTAATAACGACCCCATGACGACTTGAACGACCCATCCCTGCCACTAAAGCAATTGGGGCAGATAGAATTAAAGGACACGGCGAAGCAACAACTAAGACTTCCGCAAAACGTGTCGGACTTTTTGAAACAAACCAAGCAACACCTGCAATTAAGTAGGCAACTAGTGTAAAAGGTACCGCATAGCGGTCTGCTAAACGTACAAAATGAGCTGGACGTGCCGCAGATTCTTTCACTAAGTTCACAATCGTTTGATATTGACTGTCGGCTACAGTTTTTTCAGCAACCATTTTCAAAGAGCCATCACCATTCACGGAACCCGACATTAATTCATCACCAGGATTTTTTTCAATTGGTTTTGATTCTCCTGTTAATGAAGATTCATCGACTGTTGATGTCCCGGTTTTTACCAAGCCATCAACTGGAACTAGTTCCCCTGGTTTTACTACTAATTCATCGCCAACATTGATTTCCTCAACAGAAACATCTTCTAAATTTTCGCCATTCAAGCGATGAGCTTTTTGTGGCGAGTTATCCAATAATGACTTCAGCTCTTGGTTAGCTTTTCCAGCGGCATAGTCTTCTAATGAATCACCACCAGTCAACATAATTAAAATCATCAAACTGGCCCAGTATTCTCCCACAGCTAAGGTTGCAACGATAGCGGTAATCGCTAAAATATCGACACCATATTTTCCTTCACGTAAGGTTTGAATCATTTCCCAGAACATCATTAACGCCATTACAGAACCTGTTATTAAAATAATGCCATACGCCCAATTCGGCTGATGTAAAATAAATTCAAATAATAATGCCAAAACTCCTGTTATAATTGTAATCCCCAATTTTGTTACATGCTTCATCTCTTTTTCTCTCCTATCATTCACTTTACATTATTGAGCGTACCTTTTCTGTTTTGAAAAAGAAAGTGAAAACGCCTAAATGAAAACGACTTTCATTATCATAGGATAGTTGCTGTAGCAACGTTTACTTTCTGAAAAGTAGTTATGTAAAAAAACACAGACCATCGTTCATTCGCCGATGGTCTGTATTTTTATTTCCAAAAATCATCAAAAATTGTAATGGGTAAATGCCGTTTGTGTTGTCCTTTTTTATACCAGTTTTCAATTGTTTGTTGATCTGTTTCCGAGACTTTTTTGCCTTCCAAATAGTCATCAATGGCATCATACGTGACACCTAAGGCAACTTCATCTGCAACTAACGGTTTGTCATCTTCTAGATCAGCTGTTGGTATTTTTAGATACAAGGCTTCTGGTGCCCCAAGTTCTTTCAGCAAAGCTTTCCCTTGGCGCTTATTTAAACGAAATAACGGTAAAATATCCGCTCCGCCATCGCCATATTTGGTGAAGAAAGCTGTGACATTTTCGGCTGCGTGGTCTGTGCCAATTACTGCGCCAGCATTTTCGCCAGCTACTGCATATTGTGTAATCATACGTTGACGTGCTTTCATGTTCCCTTTATTAAAATCGCTAATTTGAACGCCAGCGTTTTCTAGCGAACCAACCATTGCATCCACTGCTGGTTTAATATCCACTCGTAAAGAAACATCTGGCTGGATAAAGGCTAGCGCGGCTTGTGCATCAGCTTCATCTGCTTGCTCACCATAGGGAAGGCGAATCGCAATAAATTGATACGACATATCTCCTGTTTCTTCGCGCATTTCAGTCATCGCTAATTGTGCTAAGCGCCCAGCTAATGTTGAATCTTGTCCGCCACTAATTCCCAAGACAAAGGTTTTTAAAAAAGGATGTTTAGTTAAATAAGCTTTCAGAAAATCAATACTTTTACGAACTTCTTCTTTTGGATCAATTGTCGGTAAAACACCTAACTCTTGAATGATTTTTTCTTGAAGTGTTGTCATTTCTAGGCCTCCTTATTCACCGTTTCCGTTAAATGTTTAACGTCTTTACGCACTTTTTCCAATAAATTCATTTTGTGGTTCCAACAATCTGTTGAAAGGTCCACTGGATATTTCTGCGGATTCAAGTCCCGCTTGTATTCTTCCCAAAGTGAATCTAAATTTTCTTTTGCATACTGTTTAATTTCATCTAAAGTTGGTAATTCGTACACACGTTTTCCTTCAACGAAAATATCTTGGAGTACTGGCCGTGCTTCAAAATCACGGACATACTTATTAATAAAGGTATGAACGGGATGGAACATATAAATTTCTTCTTCTTGGCGAGGATCTTCGTTCCAAAGTGTCACATAGTCCCCTTCTGACTTTTTATCAGATTTACGTGTAATACGCCAAACTTGTTTTTTTCCTGGTGTTGTCACTTTTTCAGCATTGCTAGATAGTTTAATGGTATCTTTCATTTGACCATCTTCACCTTCAATTGAAACTAATTTAAACACCGCTCCTAAAGCCGGTTGATCATAGGCCGTAATCAGCTTGGTACCCACGCCCCATACATCAATTTTTGATTTTTGCATTTTTAGATTCAAAATCGTATTTTCATCTAAATCGTTCGATGCATAAATTTTTGCTTCAGTAAAGCCTGCTTCGTCCAGTTGTTCACGAACTCGTTTAGAAATATAAGCCATATCGCCACTATCAATCCGCACACCTAGGAAATTAATTTTATCCCCCATTTCTCGAGCTACTCGAATTGCGCTTGGCACTCCCGCTTTCAAAGTATCATACGTATCAACAAGGAAAACGCAATCCCGATGTGTTTTGGCATACGCCATGAATGCTTCATAATCATTTCCATACGACTGAACCAATGAATGGGCATGAGTCCCACTAACCGGAATACCAAAAATTTTACCAGCACGAACATTACTTGTCGCGTCCGCCCCACCAATATAGGCGGCTCTTGTGCCCCAAATGGCAGCATCTAATTCTTGTGCCCGGCGTGTTCCAAATTCCAATAAAGGATCATCGCCTATCACGGATTTAATTCGAGCCGCTTTTGTCGCAATTAATGTTTGGAAATTCACCATATTTAGCAAGGCAGTTTCTACCAATTGACATTGTGCCAAAGGACCTTCAATTTGAATTAACGGTTCGTTATTAAAAACCAAATCCCCTTCTAAAGCAGAGCGTACAGTACATTTAAATTCAAAATTTGCTAAATACGTCAAGAAATCTTCTGGATATTCTTCAACTTCTCGGAGATATGCAATATCAGATTCTGTGAACGTTAAATTTTCGAGATAATTGACTAAACGTTCTAAACCTGCAAAAATTGCGTAGCCATGATTAAAGGGCATCTCTCTAAAGTAACATTCAAAAACAGCATGTAAATCTGCTCTCCCTAATTCCCAGTATGTTTGCATCATATTGATTTGATACATATCTGTATGCAATGTCAAACTATCATCTGCATATGTATAGTCCATCGTTTTCTACCTCTATTCTTTGTATTAAAAACTTGTTTATATTATAACAAAAAAATTTTTTTTAGCCTAAAATCTGCTTAGACCTCTTTTTCTTTAAAAATGAAAAATTTACTGAAGAAATAATTTAAAATCACTACTACAACTTGTGTAATCATTTTCGCCCAAAACGATGAAAAATGAATACCATCAATTAGGAGAATCATTAAACCCATATCGGCCACAAAAGATAAAATTCGGTACCAATAAAATAAGCCCATTTCTTTAAAAAAACCAGCTATGCTTTCATGCTTACTTGCGAATACCCAATATTTATTCGTGAAAAAGGCAAATAGAACAGATAAAAACCAACTAATTGCGTTACTTATCTTGTAATCCAGCCCTAACACGTTTTGACAAACAAAAAACACAACTAAGTTGACGACCGTCGTTGCACCACCAAAAAATAAATAAGCCAGTACTTCTCGGTATTTACGAAATAATTCTTTCAATTTTCACGCATCCTTTCAACTAATCATTTTATCAAACTTCGGCAAGAAAACCTATCTATTTTGTGTAAAGACACAATTCTCTTGCTAATTTTACTATTTATTAAGGTATTTATGAAAAACATAGTAAGAGAAGAGGAGAAGTTCATCCATGGATGAACTTCTCCTCTTCTCTTCGTCTAATAATATATGACTCCATCAACCAATAAGTTAAATCAGCATTAGTCCTTTAGCTTAGGAAGTGCTATCGTTTGTCCTTCGGTTAATACAGAATACGTTAAGTCATTTGCCTGCTTGAGTGCGGTTAAGGAATAGCCCGTTTTTTTAGCAATTTTTGCGAGTGTCTCTCCTCTTTTTACTTCATAATACTCAGTAGACTCTGTTTTTGAGTCATTCGCTGTACCATTTGATTGCTCTGCTGTTTCCAAAGCATTAGTCACCGATTTACTGATTATTAGTGATTGAAGTAACGCTTGTTCTTTCGGTTCTAGAGAAGTCGCCGCTGTATGCTGAGGAATCGTGATTTTTTGGCCAATATAAAACATTTCTTGAGTCTTTGAATTTTGTTTTAAAATGGCTGTTGCTGACACACCAAACGTCTGGCTAATGGTGGCGAGAGAATCTCCTTTGCTTACTTCATAGATGACTGCTTCTTTTTTTAGCTGTTCTTTGACTGCTTCCTTATCAAACGAAGGTTTCTTTTCTTCTGCCAAATTAGTCACTACTGGTTTCTTCTTTTCTTGATCGTATTCAGTTAATTGATAGGTTTCAATCAACGCGTTTAATTTTTTATCGTAATATGTATCCGTTGCATAACGACCTGTCAAAAATTTTGTTGCCTGCTGATAATTCGTCGTGTTTGCTTTCAAAACGCCGTGATAAAACGTCGGATTCCCCGCCAGCCCATTGATGATTAATTTACTATAGTCTGTTAATGACTCTTTATAGGAAGGATACTGACGAAAATCGGCATGAATGGTGGTCATCTTCCCTTTACCATCATCTTCTTGTGTGGGAAAGCTGACACTTTGACCTTGATAAGCGCCTTTAATGCCAAACAAATTATAATTTGGCGGCGCCGCTAACGCACTATTACCCGAGCCACTCTCTAAAATAGCTTGAGCTATCATGACAGAAGCGTATAGATCATGCCGCTGACCAATAACTCGTGCTTCTTCACCGATTTTTCTAATAAACTCAGAAGTAGAAGCATTCTCTTGAACAACAAAATTTGCCTCGGCTTGTTGTTGAATTCCTGCTTGCTTTTCCTTTTCTTGACTATTGTCTATCTCTGAATGTACCAACGGCTCTTTGGTCTTTTCAGTTAATGTAGAATTTTGTGGTTCCTGATTATGAGGTGACTTCTCAGTGAGCGCTTTACGCTCTTCAGATACTGGTTGCTCATTTTGTAACGATTCGGTTGGTTTAGTACTAGCAATTGGCTTTTCTTGTGGCGGTAAACTATTTTCAGATTCTGAAGGTTCCACATTATTTTCCTGATGGTCACTGCTGTCATCTTGTATTGAACTTTCTTGTTGTTCAGACGAACTTATTACTGTTTCGTTCAGCGTTGAAGAAGTAAGAGTTCCTTGGTCTTGATTGACTTGGTCCGCTCTTTTTTCTTCCAGCACTAGCTGTCGGTTTTCGTGACTCGTTTCGGTCTCCTCTTGAGCGATTAATGGTTCCGAATTGTAGTAACTGGCGCCAGCATAAGTCCCTAAGACTCCAAGACATACCAACTTCAAATATCTTGCCTTTCTTTTTTTCATCGCATTTCTCCTTCATTTACCTCTTTATTTCTGCTAATAATTGCTCTATCTGTTGGTACATTCCTGTTGATTCATTCTTGATGGTTAGCATTTGTTCACAATAAGCTTGGTACTCTCTTGCCACTTGCTTCATGCGTGTTAAAGTTGCTAAACGTTGTTCCATCTCTTCATGAACTGTTGCAACTTGTTGGTTAGCTTGGGCAATTGTTTCTTTTGCTTGACGTTTGGCTTCTAATAAGACTTCGCCAATTTCTTTTTGAGAAAGCGTAACGGCTGTGTCTAAGTTCTCTTCGCTAGTCTGTTTCTGTTGTATCTTTGCTTCAGACAATTGTTTCTGTAAAGAAGTGATAGTTGCTTCTTTATCACTTAACGTTTCTTTAACATCTTTAAGTTGAACATCTTTTTCGACTACTTGTTTTTGTAATGCTTCCACTTCATTGGTTTGCATTAATAATTGCTCCGTTAGTTTTTTTATGGATTGCTGATATAGTTGATTTTCTTCTTCTAGTTTTTCAGCAAAAGAAAATGACTCTTCTGACAGTTCAGTCGGCACTTGTTGCTGGACCTGTTTTACTTTTGCGGCTTGCTCTTTTGCATAAACGACCTCGTCATCAAAGATTGCTTCCTCTGTTACCTTTGGTTGTGCTTTCCCCGATTGTTCATTTTCGAAATCCGGCATCTTCTCATACTCCTCATCTTCATTGTTTTTAGTCAAAAATTGCCACATTTGTTTCTCCTCCTTCGTACCTTTTACACCGTTAACATATAGCCTTTTGAGCGAATTGTTTTGATATATTGTGGTTTGTTCACATCTTGTTCAATTTTTTTACGCAAATGGAAAATCACATTAGCGACACGATATTTTCGTTCATTCGCAGTATCTTTCCAGACATTTTTGTAGAGTTCTTCATATGTAATTGTTTGTCCTGCGTGTTTGTATAAATACTCTATTGTGAAAAATTCCAATTTTGTTAAAAGAATTTCTTCTCCACTTCCCAAGCAAACACTTAAGTTTGGCGCAATTAAATACAATTTCTCAGAAAGATTCTTAGTAACTGTATGTTCCTCGTTTGCACTAACTAATTTAGGATAAAAACGTCTTTTTACACGTTGCAATAAATTACTCATGCTTAACACGCATTCTTGGCGATCATAAGAATGATCAAAAACGCCATCTGCGCCTAATTGTAAATAAATAATTCGATTGACTTTACTAATTGCTTCTGTCCGAGAAAATAACCAAATTGGCAAGTCTGACTGCTTGCGAATTGTCATTAATAACTCACAACAAGTATTTACTTGCTGGTGGTCAGTAACTTCAATCACTAATCCATCAATATGGTGCAAATGAAGAAGTATATTTGTTCCTTGGATGATCTGACATTCTACTTGATTACTAACAAACCAATTTTGACAGTATTCTTTTGTTTCAATTGTCAAAGGAACGACACCAATTGTATATTTTTCCATTTTTCCACCTCAATCTTCCTAATATTCCCCTTCAAAATATAATAATTTTTATTTATATTCTATTAATAAATAAAAATTACCAACTACTAGTTTTCAAAAAATGATTGTTATTACTAAATTTTATCGAATAAAAACAAGGCTGTCTAGCTAAAACGAGGCCTTTAAATTATCATCTTTTTTGTTAAATGAGTAAATATTTGAGAAAACACTACAAGTAAAGATATTATTTAGATTATTTATTCTTTATGTAAAAAAAAGCTTACGATTTTTCAATCGTAAGCTTTTAGAATACTTTTTTATTTTTACATCATACCGCCCATGCCCATTGATGGATCCATCATAGGAGCTGGTGCAGCTGGTTCTGGTTTGTCTGCAACAACTGCTTCGGTTGTTAATAATAAAGCTGACACAGAAGCTGCATTTTGTAAGGCAGAACGAGTTACTTTTGTTGGGTCAACAATACCGGCTTCAACCATGTTTACCCATTCACCGTTAGCTGCATTGAATCCGATACCTAAGTCAACATTTTTTAGTTTGTCAACAATCACTGATCCTTCATAACCAGCATTTTCAGCGATTTGACGGATTGGTTCTTCTAATGCACGAACGACAATCTTGATCCCTGTTGCCACATCGCCTTCAGCTTCTAGCGCAGCGACTTTACCAATTACATTGACCAGTGCGGTACCACCACCAGAAACCATGCCTTCTTCTACAGCGGCACGTGTTGCGTTTAACGCATCTTCAATTCGTAATTTTAATTCTTTTAATTCTGTTTCAGTTGCAGCACCGACTTTAACGACAGCAACCCCGCCAGCTAATTTAGCTAAACGTTCTTGTAATTTTTCACGATCAAAATCAGACGTTGTTTCGCCGATTTGGTTTTTAATTAAATGAACGCGGGCATCAATGGCTTCTTTTGAACCAGCACCTTCAACAATTGTTGTGTTATCTTTGTCGACAACTACTTTGCTAGCATTTCCTAAGTTTTCAATGGTTGTGTCTTTTAACTCTAACCCTAAGTCGTCAGTGATTACTGTACCACCTGTTAAAATAGCAATATCTTCAAGCATCGCTTTGCGGCGGTCACCAAATCCTGGCGCTTTTACTGCGACAACATTAAATGTACCACGGATTTTGTTCAATACTAATGTTGGTAGAGCTTCTCCATCAACATCATCCGCAATGATCAATAGTGGACGGCTTTGTTGTAGAATTTGTTCTAATAAAGGTAAGATATCTTGAATATTTGAGATTTTTTTGTCGGTAATTAAGATATATGGATTTTCTAAAACAGCTTCCATTTTATCGTTGTCAGTAACCATGTATTGAGATAAATAACCGCGGTCGAATTGCATTCCTTCAACCACATCTAATTCTGTTTCAATCCCTTTTGATTCTTCAATGGTAATTACGCCGTCGTTACCAACTTTTTCCATTGCATCAGCAATTAATTGGCCGACTTTTTCAGAACCTGATGAAACAGCAGCGACTTGTGCAATCGCTTCTTTTGAATCAACTACAGATGAAATATTGTGTAATTCTTCTACTGCTGTTTTTGTTGCTAATTCAATCCCACGACGAATACCTAATGGGTTAGCTCCAGCAGTTACGTTTTTTAAGCCTTCACGAACAATGGCTTGTGTCAAAACAGTCGCTGTTGTTGTTCCGTCACCAGCAATATCATTCGTTTTAGAAGCAACTTCTGAAACTAATTTTGCGCCCATGTTTTCAAAATGATCTTCTAATTCAATTTCCTTAGCAATTGTTACCCCATCGTTAGTAATCAATGGTGAACCAAATGATTTTTCTAAAACAACGTTACGACCTTTAGGGCCTAATGTCACTTTCACTGTATCTGCTAATACATCTACTCCGCGTAGCATTGCTGCACGTGCATCTTCTGCAAATTTAATCTCTTTTGCCATGATTTCTTCACCTCATAATTTTTTTCTTCTATTATATTATTCTGTAAAAGTTGTTTATTATTCAACAGTGGCAATAATGTCTTTGGCTGATACAATTAAGTATTCTACGCCTTCGTATTTCACTTCTGTTCCTGAATATTTTTCAAACATTACTGTGTCACCAATTTTTACTTCCATCGGAACTTTTGTGCCATTTTCAAGCACACGACCTTCACCTACTGCGATAACTTCACCTGTTTGTGGTTTTTCTTTTGCAACGGATGCAAGAACAATTCCTCCAACAGTTTTTTCTTCTTCTTTCGCGACTCTAATTACGACGCGATCGCCTAATGGTTTTAACACAATAAATCCCTCCAAATAAAAAGTTTTCGCTTATTTTAGCACTCGATACACAAGAGTGCTAACTCACACTATTTATAATACTCATTTCACTCTAAAAATGCAAGTCTTTTCTCTCTTTTTCTTGTCAATTATAAGATACGCATTTTTTATTGCGTATTCTTTTTTCATGGAATGTTTTTCCAATCCTTTAATTCATGGTAAAATAAATTGACTACGATTGGAGGCGAATAAAATGAAACAACGTTTACTTACAGCACTAATAGCAACATTCGTTTATTTTGTGATAGCGAATTTAGGAAATCTTGTTTTCAGTGTCACAGAAGGAATTGTTTCGACACTTTGGGAATCTCTTTTCTTTTTCTTATTCGTTTTTCTTTTATTAGGATATCGCAATAATCGTAAAAAATAATTATAGAAAGGATTAACCATGACCTTAAGAAAATCAAGTTTATTTATTTTAGTCACATACATTATCGCTTTTTTCGGGCCGTTACTTTTTTCGGGTATTTCCCCCAATGCAGCGATTAATGTGACAACTGCTCTCTACATTATTGGCGCCCTTGTAATGATTGGCATCTTTTTAAAAACAACAGAACCTTCTCCTTTAGAGGAAACCGCAACCTTGAAATCACCTATTTTTATTTTTTTACTAGGTGTTAGTGGGATTTTCATTGCCATGCTGATTCAAGGGGTTACTTTTGCCATTGAAGTAGCCATCACAGGAGAACAAGCTACTTCTCAAAATACGCAAGCTATTGTAGCGGTGATTTTGGCAAATCCTTTATTTATTTTGGCAACTACTATCGGTGGTCCGATTATGGAAGAATTCGTCTTTCGTTATGCATTTATCCATTTAATCCAGCCTTTTACAAATTTCTGGATTGCGGCTACTGTTAGTTCGGCGATTTTTTCACTCGCACATGCCGATGGTCACTTTTTTGTTTATTTCTTTATGGGATTTTTCTTTGCTCTTTTGTACAAGCAAACTGGAAAAATTTGGACCTCAATTATTGCCCATTGCGGCATGAATACGATTGTGATTATTGTTCAACTACTTTTGCATAATGGTGCAATTCAATAAGAAAAGGGCCTTCGTCTAAACGACTAGGCCCTTTTCTTTTGCTTATTCTTCTTCGTCAATCAATTCGTTGTCATGATGTAAGAAATAAATTAATGTTTGTAATTCGTTGGTTAAGTCAACATTTTGAATTAATACTTCAGGTGGCGCTACTAAACGCGCAGCCGTAAAGTTTAGAATTCCTTTAACCCCTGCTTCGGCAAGTTTGTTTACAACTTCTTGTGCTTTGCGAGCTGGAATAGTTAAAATAGCTACTTCGATTTGTTGAACACGGATTTGTTCCATCATATCTTCCATTGGATAAACTGGAATACCGTCAACAATGCGTCCCACAATATCTTCATTCACATCAAATGCGCAACTTACACGAATACTGTTGCTTTGATGGAATTTGTACTTTAATAAAGCACTTCCTAAATTACCAACCCCGATTAATGCGACATTGGTTAACTCATCTTCATTCAATGTTTTTGCAAAAAAGTTCATTAAGTTTTCAACATCATAGCCGTACCCACGTTTACCTAATTCACCAAAATATGAAAAGTCACGACGAATAGTCGCACTGTCTACTTGTACCGCTTCACTTAATTCAGTTGATGAGACTTTATTTTTTCCTGTATCATGTAACATTCTTAAGTAGCGATAATATAAAGGAAGGCGTCGCGCCGTTGCTTTTGGAATAACTTGATCTTTCACAATTGGACCTCCAATACTTTCACTTAAATCTTATCCATTAACATAATAGCAGTTTTTCACAATAAAAAGCAATTCTATGGCTCAAAAATAGCATTTTTCTTCAAAAGTTTGTGATAAAAGGTATAAACCTTCACAAAGCATTTTTTGATACGTGCTATTTTAGCAGATTTTATGCTACACTAAGGGCAATGAATTTAGAAATGAGGACTACTGATGATTTTATTACAAGCAAATCAAGTTGCCCGGCATTTTGGCTCGGAAACATTGTTTGAAAACATACATTTAGAAATTGCAACAAAAAGTCGGATTGCCTTAGTTGGTCGTAATGGTGCTGGAAAATCGACTTTTTTAAAAATCATTGCAGGCATTGATGCTCCCGATAGCGGAACCATTGCCAAAAATAAAACTGCTACGTTAGGTTATTTAGCTCAAAATACCGGCTTAGAATCAGATAAAACCGTTTGGGATGAAATGACAAAAGCCTTTGCTGACATCCTAGAAATGGAACAGCGTATGCGAGAATTAGAAACTAAAATTAGTGAAATGGAGCCAACCACTTCCGTTTATGAAGGAATTTTAAAAGAGTACGATCAATTGCAACATACGTTTTCTGAAAAAAATGGCTACGGCTATGAAAATGAAATTCGCTCAGTCCTTCACGGCTTTGGCTTCGATGAATCCTTTTACACGAAAGATATTCAAACCTTATCTGGTGGTCAAAAAACCCGGCTTGCATTAGCGAGAATGCTTTTACAAAAACCAGATATTTTAATTCTGGACGAGCCTACAAACCACTTAGATATCAAGACGCTTTCTTGGCTGGAATCTTATTTGCCAAGCTATGCCGGCGCCCTATTGATTGTTTCCCACGATCGTTATTTTTTAGACAAGGTAGTTAATGAAGTTTATGAACTGAGTCGCAAAAAAATGACTCACTACAAAGGAAACTATTCCAAATACTTAGAGTTAAAAGCAGAACAATTAGCCAGTGAATGGAAAGCGTATGAAAAGCAACAAGAAGAAATCAATAAGTTAGAAGATTTCGTTGCCAAAAATCTGGTTCGTGCATCTACAACGAAACGTGCACAAAGTCGCCGAAAAGTATTAGAAAAAATGGACCGTTTAGACCGACCTCAAGGAGATGAAAAATCGGCGCATTTTCTTTTCGATAGTGAAAAAGTCTCGGGAAATGTTGTTTTACAAGTCGAAGATGCCGCCATTGGTTACGACCCAGAACATATTTTATCCGAACCTATTCACTTGGATATTCGTCGTAAAGAAGCCATTGCCTTAGTCGGACCGAACGGAATTGGTAAATCCACTCTCTTGAAATCAATTATTGACCGCATTCCTTTCATTAAAGGAAGTAAAATTTTTGGTACCAATGTTTCTGTAGGTTACTATGACCAAGAGCAAGCCAATTTACATGGCAATAAAACGGTCTTAGCGGAATTATGGGATGAACACCCAACCACACCTGAAAAAGAGATTCGAAGTATTTTAGGTGGCTTTCTCTTCAGTGGAGATGATGTTGAAAAAACGATTCCTTTATTAAGTGGTGGCGAAAAAGCACGTGTGGCATTAGCAAAATTAGCGATGGATCGTGACAATTTCTTGATTCTCGATGAGCCAACCAACCACTTGGATATTGATAATAAAGAAGTTTTAGAAAATGCGCTGATTGATTATGAAGGAACCATCCTCTTCGTTTCCCATGACCGTTACTTTATCAATCGAATTGCAACAAAAGTTGTTGAGCTTTCTGAAAAAGGCAGCAAACTTTATTTAGGCGACTATGATTATTATTTAGAAAAGAAACAAGAGGAAGAAGAAATCGCTGCCCTCTTAGCTAATGAAGAAGCGGCGAAAAAACCCGAACCAGTCACAGCCAAAAATACTTTTTATCAAAATAAGGAGCAACAAAAATTACTCCGTACTTTGCAAAGAAAAATAACACAAGTCGAAGAAAATCTTGCTCAGTTAGATACGACAATTGCACAATTAGAAGCACAAATGAGTCAACCAGACATTCTAGAAAATCATGTTGAATTGCTGGCTTTAAACCAACAATTAGATGACGCTCGTCAGCAACAAGATGAACTACTTGAGCAATGGGAAAATTTCAGTTTAGAATTAGAAGAAATGGAAAATAACAATTAACGGAGGGATTCACTATGGCTTCCAAAAAAATCAGTTTAACGAAGCCCAAATATCAACAAATCGCCGTTGATGTTGCGGAAAAAATTGCAGAAGGCAAATTACATGTTGGAGATAAAATCCATGCCCGTTCCACCCTAGCTAACCAATACCAAGTGTCGCCAGAAACAGCCCGCAAAGCCATTATCGTTTTAGTCGATTTAGAAATCGTTAAAGCCAAACACGGCAGCGGCTTCTATGTGGCATCAAAAGAAAAAGCGCAGGACTTTGTGACACAATATCAAGACGTTCAAACGATTGCTGAAATTAAAGAAGAATTGCTAGATAGCGTAGCGAAACAAAAAGAAGAACTTACTCATTTTTCTAGCATTCTAGATACTCTTGTTGAACAAACAAAGCGTTTTGATTCTTTCAATCCAATGAATCCTTATTCATTAGTTTTAACAGAAGAAGCTGCTTATCTTGAGGCGACGATTAGCGAAATGAATTTTTGGCAAAACACTTCGGCAACGATTATCGCCATCAAACACAAAGAAGAGCTTCTGGTCTCACCTGGTCCATATGCAAAGATTTCGTTGAACGACACACTTTATTTTGTTGGACATGACGAATCAACCTTACAACGAGTGCAGAATTTTTTCTATCCTTAAAAAGCTCATTTGAGCTTTTTTTCTTTTGACAAATTCCTTTCAAATTGCTAAAATAAAGTAACGAAGTCGTTACATTTAGAAACGAGGTAGTTACATTGATTAAAAACAAACTTAAGGTTCTTAGAGCCCAAAAAAACTGGACACAAGCTGATTTAGCAGAAAAAGTTGGGATTTCACGCCAAGCAGTTATTTCTATTGAAAAGTATAAATACACACCCTCTTTAGAACTAGCCTTTGATATTGCAGCAGCTTTTAAAAAACCCGTCACAGAAGTATTTTATCAACAAAAGGAGGAAACTAAATGAATATTGAAACACTGAAACCACTTTTAGGAATTAGTTCGATGTGTATCTTAGCGATTTTTATGTATTTAACTGAACGATTCAAAAAACAGAAAAAAGTTGAATATAAAAATGATGAACGCTGGCAAGTTATCCGTTTAAAAGCAAATCAAATGATTTTACGTTATTTCTATATTCTAGGAATTGTTATCTGTATATCTCTAGCAACTGTGCTTGTGTTGAACTTAAAAACGGAAATTTCTTTAACCACTGTTGTTCAAGTTCTTTTTTATGGTTACTTATTTCAAAATCCCATTGAGTACTATTCATTAAAATACTTTGATCAAGAAATTTAAAACAAAGTGACTACTTATCTTGCGGTAAATAGTCACTTTTTTTATTTATTATTTCTATTTTTCATAAAAAACCACTATAAAACCTAGTTAAAATACTGTTTTTCTTCATTTTCAGAAAGATTTTCATCTAATTTGACAAAGTGACAACTTTATAGTAGTCTGATGTAGTCACTTTTTTTATTGAGGAGGAACAATGATTTGCCAAAAGTAAAAGTAAATCACCTTACCAAAATCTTTGGTAAGAAAACCAAACCGGCACTTGAAATGATTCGTGCCAACAAAAGCAAAACAGAAATTTTAGAAAAAACGGGTGCCACAGTCGGTGTTTATGATGTAAATTTCGAAGTTGAAGAAGGCGAAATTTTCGTTATTATGGGGTTATCAGGAAGTGGGAAATCAACATTAATTCGTTTATTAAATCGTTTGATTGAACCAACTTCAGGAAATATTTATATTGATGGACAAGATATTTCTTCTTTAGATAAAGAAGGATTACGTGAAGTACGTCGAAATAAAATGAGCATGGTTTTCCAAAACTTTGGTCTTTTCCCCCATCGAACTATCTTAGAAAATACGGAATATGGTTTAGAAATTCGTGGTGTTCCTAAAGAAGAACGCCAAGCAAAAGCTGAAAAAGCCTTAGAAAATTCTAGCTTAATTGCTTTTAAAGACCAATTACCAAGTCAATTATCTGGTGGGATGCAACAACGTGTCGGCCTTGCTCGTGCCTTGGCTAACGATCCAGAAATTTTATTAATGGACGAAGCGTTCTCTGCTCTTGATCCGTTAATTCGTCGTGAAATGCAAGACGAACTATTAGATTTACAAGAAAATGTCAAAAAAACCATTATCTTTATCACACATGATTTGAATGAAGCTTTACGAATCGGCGACCGGATCGCCTTGATGAAAGATGGTCAAATTATGCAAATTGGGACTGGAGAAGAAATTTTAACCAACCCAGCCAACGAATATGTGCGAACCTTCGTGGAAGATGTGGATCGTTCAAAAGTCTTAACTGCCCAGAATATTATGGTACCTGCTTTAACTACTAACATTGAAATTGATGGCCCAACTGTTGCTTTAAAACGGATGCGTCAAGAAGAAGTGAGTATGTTACTTGCCGTGGATAAAAAACGCCAACTAAAAGGCGTTGTACGCGCAGAAAAAGCTTTAGAAGCGCGTAAAAATGGGACTTCTCTTGTAGAATGTGTGGATCCAGAAATTCAAACAATCGACAAAGATATGTTAGTGAATGATATTTTCCCACTGATTTATGATGCACAAACGCCTCTTGCTGTGACTGATAACGGCAAACTATTAGGCGTGGTCATCCGTGGTAGCGTACTTGAAGCACTTGCAGAAACAGAGGTGAACGAACATGAATAAGTATCAATTACCTGTCGCGTCTTGGGTTGAAAGTTTTACTGATTGGTTAACTTCAACATTTGCTGGATTATTCAGCTTTTTACAAACAATTGGTCAAAGTGTAATGGACAACATTACTGCCTTACTAACAGCCGTACCACCACTTGTGCTGATTGTGCTATTAACGATTGCTGCTTTCTTTATTTCTAATAAAAAAATTGGCTTAAGTTTATTCACATTTATCGGCTTAATGTTTATCTATAACCAAAACTTATGGAACGATTTAATGAGTACCGTTACGTTAGTTTTACTTTCTAGTGTTATTTCCATTATCATTGGTGTGCCACTAGGGATTTTAATGGCGAAAAGCGAAAAAGCCAAGAGTATTATTACACCGATTTTGGACTTCATGCAAACAATGCCTGGTTTCGTTTACTTGATTCCAGCCGTTGCATTCTTCGGAATTGGTATGGTTCCTGGGGTCTTCGCCTCTGTTATCTTCGCTTTACCACCAACCGTGCGCTTTACGAATTTAGGAATTCGACAAGTACCAAATGAACTTGTTGAAGCAGCTGATTCTTACGGTAGTACTGGCTGGCAAAAATTATTCAAATTAGAATTACCTTTAGCCAAAAACACGATTATGGCTGGTGTTAACCAAACAACCATGCTAGCCCTATCAATGGTAGTTATTGCTTCAATGATTGGTGCGCCTGGACTAGGACGTGGCGTCCTTTCTGCTTTACAACGTGCGCAAGTCGGGAACGGTTTCGTAAATGGTGTGGCTTTAGTTATTTTAGCGATTATCATTGACCGTTTTACTCAACATTTAAATAATAAAAAAGCAGCCCCTAAAGCATCTGGTGCCACCTCTAAAAAGAAAAAATATGGGATTATTGCAGCGGTTGTTGTAATTGTTGCTGGCTTAGTTGGTGCTTCAATTTTTACAACAACAAATGATAAGCAAATTTCCCTTTCTTATGTGGAATGGGATACCGAAGTAGCCTCCACACATGTGGTTGCCGAAGTCTTAAAAGATATGGGATATGATGTTAAAACGACTCCTTTAGATAACGCAATTATGTGGGAATCTGTAGCTAAAGGTGAAACAGATGCCATGGTTGGTGCGTGGCTGCCAGGAACTCACGCAGAGCAATATAAACAATATAAAGATAAATTAGACGACCTTGGTGAAAACCTTAAAGGCGCGAAGCTAGGAATTGTCGTCCCTTCTTATATGGATGTTGATTCTATCGAAGATTTATCTGATCAAGCTGGGAAAAAGATTACTGGAATTGAACCTGGGGCTGGTGTTGTTGCAGCAGCAGAGAAAACTAAAGAAGCTTATCCTAATTTGAAAGATTGGTCTGTTGAAACTTCTTCATCAGGTGCCATGACTGTCGCCTTAGGACAAGCAATTAAAAACAACGAAGACATCGTTATTACTGGCTGGTCTCCTCACTGGATGTTTGCAAAATATGATTTAAAATATTTAGCTGATCCAAAAGGCACTATGGGCGGCGAAGAAGCGATTCACACAATGGCTCGCCAAGGCCTAAAAGAAGATCAACCAGAAGCTTACAAAGTGTTAGATAATTTCCATTGGACAACTAAGGATATGGAATCTGTCATGTTAGAAATTAACGAAGGCAAAGACCCACAAGAAGCTGCACGTGATTGGGTTGATTCACATAAAGACCAAGTAGCAGAATGGAAAAAATAATTCTTAACAAATGACTTCCCCATCTATTAAAAGAGGGCGTTGAACAAATTGTTCAACGCCCTCTTTTTTCGCCAAAAAAACCACTCAGTTGGGTAGACTGAGTGGAAAGGAGTTATTTTTACTTGAGGAGTAAAAATGAAAAGTGTTTATGTTGGGTGTTTTGTTGGTATGCTTATATATTAACGAGAACCTGTGAATAATTTGTGACGAAAACCTTGGAAATTTGCTACGAATTACTTAAAAAAGTTTAAATGTGTCTCACCCTAGTTAATCGATACAGTGATTATTTCTTTTTAGCATTTTGGATGGCTTTAAATAATGTTGAAAATTGTCCTTTGAAAGACATCACATCATCAAAGATATCAACACCATCGTTTAACATTTTGACGGTCACCCAGCCAAGCGCTTCCGTAATTGCTACCGCAACTGAAGCATTGACCATGCCACCAGTCACAGTTCCGACAACAGGAATCACTTTTAGAATATTTCCGACTGCGCTCTTACCTAAACTAACCACTACTAATTCTTTGGTTAAACTTTTCCCTAAGCTTTCAGACCAAGACTGACCAAAAATTTTATGCAGCCGTGACATCATAGTTAATTGAACAGGTACCAGTAAAAAAGCATCCGAAAATGGAATTGGCGAAAACCCAATAATTGCTGCTGACAATGCAGCAAAATGAATCGTTTGATGACTTTTCTTTTTCACGTCAGGTGAAACACCAGCCAAAAATTCATCAAATACTTTGTCGAGTTGTGTTTGACTGTTCGTCACTAATTGTTCTGCTTTACCTTTAGAAGTTGCGAAAGCATTCATTATGGCCGTAGACGTTTTTTGTGGAAATTTTTTCAAGACATCCTGAAAAAAAGAACGAAATTCTGGGTCTTCGATTTCTTCATTCAATTGCTTAGTTTCTTGTTCTGCTAATTCTTGTTTTTCAATCTCTTCAAAAAGTTCTTGTTTCTTTTTGTTTTTATGTTTTTTTCTTCTCATCTCATTAACTCCTTTATCTATCAATATGTAGAAACAAAGTATAGCATAGCCCCTGATTGATTCTCTTTTAGATGATTTGAAAAGCCAGAACTTATCTGTTTTTTAAACAAATAGAAATGTTCTAGCTTTTCTCAAAAAATCAGCTATTTTGTTTGTTCTTCACCGCAATACACCGTCAAGTGTTTAGGTAAAATTTCCAGCGTAATTGGCAAAGCAGCTCCTTCATCACCATCCACATTAGTGGTTAATTCTTCTTGGTTTTCTAAGGAGATTGTTCCTTCTTTAAAGGTTAGGTAAACTAAATTATCAGTGGACTGGTCGACGCCTTTTAACAAATCTGGGACTGCTTTTACTGCATCCCATAATGATTGATCTTTTAAATAAACTAAATGAAGTTTGCCATCATCCACTTGGGCCTCTGGTAATAATGTTTCAAACCCACCGATTGAATTCGTTAAGCCAACTAAAACGGTACTACTTTCAATGGTTTGTTCTTTTTGATCCAAGCTTAAATGAAAAGGATACGTTTGAGCATTCGCTAAATGTTTGGCACCTGAAATAAAATAAGCGAGTTTTCCTAACTTCGTTTTTTGTTCAACGTCCACGTCGTTAATTGACTCTGGAATCGTCCCAATTGCAACGACATTCATAAAGTAGTCGTCATTGATTTTCCCCACGTCTAAAGCACTGGTTTTTTCTAAATCTAATTGTTGAATCGCTTCTTCAGGGTCCATCGGTAAATTCAAGGCTCGCGCTAAATCGTTCACCGTTCCTAAAGGAAAAAAGCCAAATTTCGGGCGGTAAGCTTGTTCTGCCAACCCGCTAATTCCTTCATTAACGGTTCCATCTCCCCCCATTACGAAAACACTGTCGAAGTGACTTTCCGCAGCTTCACGGGCAAATTGTTCTGCATCGCCGCCTTTTTCTGTTTGTTTCACTACAACTTCATCAAATAACTGCTTTAATTTTTCTTCTGCTAACGTTTCAAATTCTTTGGCTTTTTCACCACCAGAACTGGGGTTAACAATTAAAACTGCTTTTTTCACTGGCACCACTCCTCATTGATATCTAAATCGTTTGATTCCTTACAATTATTATAAAAGATATTTTTGATTCTGGCGAAAAATATGCTGACACTTGCTTAACAAACAAGCATTCCTGCTCCTCACTACTTTTCAAAACGTTCTTTAAAGCAATAGGCAAAATAATAGAACAATTTCCAAAAATCTTGCCAAACTTTTGGATCCATCCCCGTCAATTCATGAATTCGTTTCAAGCGGTAATTCAATGTATTTCGATGGATATGTAATACTTGTGAGGTTTCATTGATGTTTAAGTTATGATTGGCGAAAAAAATAACGGTTTCATAGTATTCATCATAAATCGTCTGGATGGTTTCAAAAAAATCCAATTCAATATGAAAAGGAAAATTAAAAATTCCTTGAATGAAAAAATCTTCTGCTTGGTAAAACTTAGCCTTTTCTAATTGGAGAAACGATAGAAGTAAATACGTGTTTTGTGCCTCTTGGACCATTTGTTGAATCGTGGCTTTTTCCGAACTTATTACAAGGTATTCTGTTACTGGCTTTGTTATCTGAGGTGGTTCAGAAGTAATCACCAGATAACAATTTTCCCATTCAAATATTTCATGGCCAGGATAATAACTGGATAATAAGCGCTTGTCCTTGGTCAGTACACAATGATTCTGGTCATCTAATTGAAGGTTATATAGTTCCAACGCTTCAAGTTTTAAGGCTTCTGAGTAAGCAGAATCAACATGCATTAAGTGCTGGATAAACTGATTTTTTTGTTTCTTCTTTTTTTCGCGTTCTTGTTGTGTATTTAATTCTTCTGTCAGTAAAAGAACAATCGAGCGCACAAGCTTGGTAAATTTGCGCACCTCGTCTGGTTCTCCTGAAATGCCTACGACACCTAAAATGTGATCATTCAAAATAATCGGTTCATTGGTGCCTTTTTTCTCTAAAGAAGTATCTTTATAAATTTCAATATTTTTTCGTTCATTGATGGCTCTTTCTGCGCCACGATGGCGCTCCCCAATTCGAGCAGAATCTCCACTCGCAATAATTTTTCCTCGTTCATCCATAATATTGATGTTATAAGGAATATCTGCCATCAACTTTTCAACAATTTTATTTGCTTGGATTTTGTCTAATTTTAACATTGCTATCGCCAACTTTCTAAAAAGCGAGTAGCGTTTGGGACATAAGCCGCAATGACTTATGTCCCAAA
Source organism: Enterococcus sp. DIV1328a (assembly GCF_050536905.1). Classification (NCBI taxonomy): domain Bacteria; kingdom Bacillati; phylum Bacillota; class Bacilli; order Lactobacillales; family Enterococcaceae; genus Enterococcus; species Enterococcus sp. DIV1328a. The sequence goes on from NZ_CP172912.1 coordinate 2,143,351, forward strand.
CGCTTAATTCTTCAGATCAACGACTGAACATTTTTATTTCAGCTTTCATTACTGATGATACCATGGTTAGTTCTTAGTCACAAGGCACCAGCTGTAATGTACGAGCAATATTTTCAACGGTTCTTTCTAAGTTAACTGGTCCATTTTTCAATGCTGCTTCCAATGGTTCGGCTTTGGCCAAAATTCCAAAAATAGCCGTCATCCCTTCTTCATAGAGGACATCCACATCTTTGCCGATATAGCCAGCACAAGCGAAAACCGGTTTTTGATACTTCTTGGCCAAACGTGAGACGCCATAAGGGGCTTTGCCGAATTTTGTTTGAAAATCCATCCCGCCTTCACCAGTAAAGACATAATCAGCGGCTTTTATTTTTTCTTCTAATTGATTCACTTCTACGACAATATCAATTCCTGGGCGTAACTGAGCTTTTGTGAATGCTAGTAACCCTGCACCCAAACCACCAGCAGCTCCTGCGCCTGGCATCATCTCAACATCAATGCCGATCTCTTTTTTGATGATCGCTGCATAATGGGCTAAGTTTTTATCTAATTGAGCCACCATTTCTTCTGTCGCACCTTTTTGCGGGCCAAAGACATGAGACGCCCCTGTTGGCCCTGTTAGTGGGTTATTCACATCACTTGCTACTAGAACTTCGGTAGCAAAAATACGTTGATCAAACTGTGTTAAATCGATCTGCGCCAGTTTATCTAATGCACCACCGCCACGTGTCAATTCTTGCCCTTCCTTGTCTAACAAACGCGCACCAAGTGCCTGAATCATACCTGCACCCCCATCATTTGTCACGCTACCACCAATGCCGATAATGATTTTTTTTGCCCCATGATTGAGCGCATGTTGAATCATTTCTCCTGTACCATAAGTAGAAGTGATCAAGGGATTACGTTCTGCTGCTTTGACCAATTCAATTCCGTTGGCTTTCGCCATTTCAATGACCACCGTTTCTTGGTCACCTAATAAGCCGTAATAGGTTTCAACGATTTGATCAGGAAGCGGTCCTGCCACACGCACTGGTACTCTTGTGCCTCCTGTTGCATCCACTAAGGAATCCACCGTTCCTTCCCCGCCGTCTGCCATCGGGACGTGTTGAATGTCTGCATCTTTAAATACAGCTAAAATCCCTTTTTCCATTGCCAGACAGGCTTCTTTTGCACTCATACTTTCTTTAAATGAGTCTGGAGCCAAAACAAATTTTTTCGTCATCTTTTCGCGCCTACTTTCCAACTAGTTTAAAATAAAGCCATATAAAATGGTTGCAACAATCGTCATTACCCCACCGACACACATTTCATAAGGAATCACTCGAATTCTTTCTTTAATCGTCATATTCATACTTTGTGCCGTAATATGGAAATAATTGCCTTGAGGAACACTATCAATCACAGTTGCCCCAGTATGCACCATGACTGCTGCTGAAAGTGAAGATGTGCCCATATCTAAAATCGCTGGTCCAAAAGAACCTGTCGCTAAAATAACCGCTGTGGATGTTGAACCAACTGCTAAGCCCATTAAAATACCAGAAATCGGTGCCAAGAAGGTTCCAGAAATTCCCATAACAGAAATTAAGTGGACAATTTGTGTTGATAAATCAGAAACAGAAATTAATCCAGCAATTGCACCTGCACCAATTAAAATTAAAACGGTATCGGTTACTCTCTTCAAGCCAGAAGATGCATAAAAGGCCAGTTGTTTTGTTTGCCCAATCGCAATTGTCCCAACAACTGAAGCGAACGGCAAAATATACAGAGCATCAATATTCAAACTTTTGATGAAAGAAATATTTAAAACGGCGCCAATCGGATTAAGTAATAATAAGACAATCGCTAACACTGGCGCGATTAACGCCTTTTTCAAAGGTAATAATTCTTTTGTTTGTTCCTCTACAAGATCCGTTTCTTTGACCATTGATCCTTTACTTCTCATGATATTTGCAAGAACAACAGCCGTAATTAAGCCAAATACGGCTGGAATAAAACCAGCAATCATAACGTCACTTAAAGGTAAATTAAAGCCGTTCGCCGCTGCAATAGTATTTGGATTAGGCGAAATAATATTACCCGCTTTGCCGCCACCTGATAAGGCAATCAATAATGATAACTTACTGATACCCGTACTTTTCCCAACGGATAGAGCAATCGGGGCAACAATCAACACTGCAACAGGAATGAATACGCCCACTGCTGTAATTACCATTGTGGATAATGCCAAAGATAAAATAGCTTTTTTCTCGCCAAGCTTTTGTACAATGGCGTTGGCAATTGATTCTGCCGCACCAGATTCCATCATCACACCCGCCAACATGCCGGCTGCTAAGACACGGATTGCGGTTCCCATAATACTTTGTGTTCCGTTTAATAGAACAGCGACTGTGTCTGACAGGGAAGCGCCTCCAATAAGACAACCAACAATTGCACCAAAAAACAAGGAATACACAGGATTAAATTTTTTCAAAATTAATACTATCGCTACAACTAATCCTAAAATTGCAGCAACCCAAGATATTGTAATATCTGGCATTCAAAATCAGCTCCTTAAATTGTTTACGCTTTCATTCTATCAAAGTCCTTTCTTTTTAAAATTGTAAATTTAACAGGATTTATTGTTCAAATGCACAAAAAAACCGTTCTTAAAGAACAGTTTTTTGAAATCTTTTTCTATCTTTCTCAATAATGACCACCAAGCCAACGAACAAAAGAACACTCACAATTAACAATACTGCCGTTTTATTATATCCATGAAATAGCGCTTCGCCTCCACATGCGTAAAGTATTGAGGAAGGAATCACACCAACGACTATCGCGGCTATTAAATTTTTTAATGACAACTGCATAGTATCCGCAGCAAAATTAATCACAGAAGAAGGAATAATTGGAATCATGTAGCCCACCATAATCCCAATTTTTGGATGCTTCATCCGTCGAATGGACTGGACCCAATGATTGGTCTCCGTTTTTTTATCTAAAAATTTTATATGATGCATCAAAAAGATTGCAACTAAATTTCCCAAACTATTCCCTAAAACATTAATGAGTGTGCCACTAAATGGACCAAAACTCAATCCTGCAATCACACCAATTACCGAGGTTGGAATCCCTGGTACTGCACACATGATCGCGGTCAAAAAAACTAACAATAGCGCTGCTGAAAAACCATGTGAACGAATTCGCTCTAATAATTGTGTCTTACTGGCTTTAGGATTCAAAAATAATTGAATATCTGTTTGATATTCTAGATACAAACGGTAACCTACCAGCAGGATTAAAATAAGCCCGCTACTGATTAGTAGTATTCGGATTGCTTTCCTCTTCATTTTCTTTGCTCCTTTTATGCTTTATACAAAGTGTAGCACAGGTTTCTTCGTGCCTCAATTAGAAGCTTGTATGAATAAAAGCCGCCCCTAAAAGTTAGACTAAAAATCTAACTTTTAGGGGCGGCTCGAAAGTTACGAAGGTACTTTTTTTTATTTCCGATACATCTTAAACTCCAAGAACAGATCGTTATAAATTCCTAAGTATTCTTGACCTAAATCTTGGTAAACTTCTAAATGTTTGATGGTTTCATCATCTGGATAAAATTGTTTATCTTCGGCAACTTCTTTTGGTAATAGTTTTTTAGCTTCTTTATTTGGTGTGGAATAACCAATATATTCTGCATTTTGTGCTGCATTTTCTGGTCGTAACATAAAGTTCATAAATGCATAGGCGCCGTCTTTATTTTTGGCTGTCTTAGGCATCACAATGTTATCAAACCAGAGATTAGAGCCTTCACTGGGAATCACATAATGTAGATGTTCATTGTTTTCTAGCATTTCAGCAGCTTCACCAGAGAAAGTTACAGCAACTGCACTTTCTTCATTAGCCATGTACATTTTGATTTCATCGGCAACAATTGCTTTGACATTGTTCGTTAATCGGTTTAACTTATCGGTAGCCTGACGTAATTGTTGGTCGTTTTTACTGTTTAACGAATAGCCTAAACTGTTCAAAGATAATCCTAACACTTCCCGAGCACCATCAATCAGCATGACATTATTTTTTAATTCCGGGCGCCATAAATCATCCCAATGTTGGATCTGACGACCGTCAATAAATTTATCATTATAAATAATCCCCAACGTGCCCCAGAAGTACGGAACGGAAAACTTATTTTTGGGATCAAAGGATTGATCTAAAAAGCGTGCATCAATGTTTTCTAAGCCTTTTAATTTGCTGTGATCAAGTGGTAAAAGCATCTTTGCTTTCATCATTTTTTGAATCATATATTCAGAAGGAATGGCAATATCATAGGCTGTACCACCTTGCTGAATTTTTGTATACATGGCTTCATTAGAATCAAAGGTTTCGTAATTGACTTTATAACCTGTTTCTTTTTCAAATTTCTTAATCAAGGCCGGATCTATATAGTCCCCCCAATTGTAAATGGTCAAGGTATCTGCTCCTGCCATGCCACTTGCTTTCTCCAATTGGCGCACGCCAAAAAACAAGATGACAATAATAGCGATAATTCCAATAAAAAGTGACTGTAATTTTTTCATTTTAACTTGGCCACCTCACTTTGTTCCCGACGCATTTTCTTTAAACGTTTTGGCGTATTGTCTTTACTGATAAAGTAATAACCGACAACTAGAATCATTGAGAATAGGAATACTAACGCACTTAAGGCATTGATTTCTAAACTAATTCCCTGACGTGCTCGTGAATAAATTTCAACAGATAATGTTGAAAAACCATTGCCTGTCACAAAGAATGTTACGGCAAAATCGTCCAACGAATAAGTAAAGGCCATAAAGTAGCCAGCAATAATTCCTGGCGCTAAAAAAGGCAAAATAATATTTTTAATCACTTGAACATTATTGGCCCCTAAATCCCGTGCCGCATCTACCATAGAATCGTTCATCTCTTGTAGTTTTGGTAAAACCATTAAAACAACAATCGGAATACTAAAGGCAATATGCGACAATAATACACTTGTAAAACCTAAACTGATAAACCCTACTGCTGTGAAGAAAATTAAGAAACTGGCTCCAATAATAACATCTGGTGAAACGAGTAAAATGTTATTAAAGCTAAGCAACGTGTTCCGGTTTTTACGACGTTTTGTATAATAAATCCCCATCGCGCCAAATGTTCCAATGATGGTTGCTATTAAAGCCGATAAGAAAGCTAGCAAAAACGTATTCAGAACAATGGTTAACAAGCGTGTGTCTTCGAAAACGTTCCGATAATTATCTAACGTAAAACCAGTAAACTGATTCATCGTTTGCGTGTCGTTAAACGAATAAAAAATCAAATAAAAGATTGGTGCGTACAGTAGCGCAAAGACAACGAATAAATACACATAAGACCATTTAAACTTTTTCTTTTGCATTATTTGCCACGCCCTTTCTTCTTCTCACCCGTCAGCAACATCACAATAAACATGGCAACAATTAAAATCACACCTATTGTTGAACCCATGCCCCAGTTTTGCGTTACTAAGAAGTGTTCCTCAATCGCCGTTCCCAACGTAATCACCCGATTGCCGCCAATTAAACGCGTTAACATAAAGAGCGAGAGCGAAGGAATAAAGACAGCTTGAACGCCACTTTTCACACCGTTTAGGGAGAGAGGAAAAATGACACGACGGAACGTTTCCGCACTGCTAGCTCCTAAGTCCCGACTAGCACTAATCAATGAAGGATTCATCTCTTCTAAGGCATTAAAAATCGGCATAATCATAAATGGAATTTCAATATACGTCGCGACAAATAAAAAACTAAAATCTGTAAACAGAATCTGGTGCGTGCCCAAACCCATAAAACTCATAAACTGATTGATACTCCCATGAATACTGAAAATCCCAATAAAGGCATAAGCTTTTAATAATAAATTCACCCATGTTGGTAAAATAACGAGCATTAACCACAACTGTTTATGCTTGAGCTTTGTCAAAAAATAAGCCGTAGGATAACTTACCAATAACGTAAAAATGGTAATCAGAAAAGCATACCAAACCGAATTAATGGTCATACTTAAATACGTTCCTGATGTAAAATACGTTTGGTAATTCGCCAAGGTAAACTGGCCATTCATATCGAAAAATGATTGATAAATAATCATTAGCACTGGCGCAATGACGAATAAAAGTAACCACATTACATAGGGAATCGAATAAATTCGACGCATTGTTTTCATTTTATTTTCCCCTTTCGTTTACTCGTCGTAACTTTCTAAACGGGCATCAAAGTCTTCTTCTGATTCATTGAAGCGCATCACGTGAATATCTTCTGGCTCAAAAGAGAGACCTACTTGAGCACCTTCTTTGGCTTTTCGAGTGGAATGCACCATCCATTCGTTTCCTTGTTCATCAAAACAAATAATTTCATAATGAACGCCGCGGAATAACTGCGTGTCCACCGTTACAGTTAGCTTGCCTTTTTCAAGCGTGGTAATCGTTAAGTCTTCTGGACGTAAAACGACTTCTACAGGTTCATTTTTCCGCATGCCGCCATCGACACATTCAAACTTTTTGCCCACAAATGAAACTAAATTATCTTCCAGCATCACGCCGTCCACAATATTACTTTCCCCCACAAAGTCAGCAACAAAGTGATTAATCGGTTCATCATAAATATCGACTGGTGTGCCACTTTGCACGATATGACCTTTATTCATGACAAAAATTTCATCACTCATCGCTAATGCTTCTTCTTGATCATGGGTCACAAAAATAAAAGTAATTCCTAAACGTTGTTGTAAATCACGTAGTTCATATTGCATCGCTGTGCGTAATTTCAAATCTAAAGCGGATAACGGCTCATCTAAAAGTAATACTTTTGGCTCATTGACAATCGCTCGTGCAATTGCGACCCGCTGACGTTGGCCCCCAGACATTTCACTAATTTCACGTGTTTCGTAGCCCGGTAATTGAACCAAACGTAATGCCTCTTTCACTTTTTTTTCAATTTCTGCTTTGGATAGTTTTTTGATTTTTAAACCAAATGCAACATTATCAAAAACATTCATGTGAGGAAACAAAGCATAATCCTGAAACACGGTATTGACTTGGCGTTTATTGGCAGGTACATCATTTATTCTTTTACCATCAAAATAAACATCGCCAGAAGTCACGTCATTGAATCCCGCAATAATACGCAAAATCGTTGTTTTACCACATCCTGAAGGTCCTAATAAGGTATAAAATTTTCCTTCTTCAATTTCAAAGCTGACATTTTTTAATACTGGTTCATCGTCAAATTGTTTGACAACATTTTCAAATGAAATCACATGGTTTCTCACTGGATAAACTCCTCCATTTCGTCCTTTATAAATACGATTCTGTCGCCACAATTAACGCACGACTTTTTCCTCGACCATTGTTGCTAATTTGGTGAGGTTCTGTTGCTTGGTAATACATGGTTTGACCTTTTTTAGCAATATACGTGGCTTCCCCTAATGTCAAACGAATGGAGCCATCAATCACATAAATAAATGTTTCCGATAGAGAAGGTTCAAACGTTTTGTATTCGCCATTTTTATCAAAAGTAATAATGACAGGTTCCATTTCTTTTTCATTTGAGGCTGGAATTAACCATTTTAGTTCATAGCCATGTTCTTCATCATAATAGAGGGTACTTTCTTCTTCATTGTAGACAATTTTCTGTTCAAGCGGTTGCTGACTAAAAAACTGCTCTGGCGTCACGCCTAGTACTTCTAAAATTGAGAAAAATGTTTCCATTGATGGTGAGCTTAAATCCCGCTCCAATTGGGAAATATAGCCTTTGGATAAATCCGTTCTTTCGCCTAATTCTTCTTGTGTTAAATTTTTCTGAATGCGTAAATTTCTCAACTTCTCACCAATTTCCATGGCACACCTCGTTTCTATTTTCAGCTAATCTTTTCAACAAAAGTTTTGTAATACTAAACTTACAGTTTAGTTTTACCTTTTTTAGTATACGAACTTTTTGAAAAATTTCAACCATTTTTCTTTATTTTTCTAGTCTAATTGTCACACAATCTTTTTTTTCTGTATAACTTACTGTTTATAAGAAGAAAAATGATACGAAAAAATCAGAATATGATAAAATAAGACGAGTTGCTTTTTTACATAATTGGAAGGAGAGTTTTTATATGAATTCATTTCAAGCATTTACGTTAAGAGAACAAGATACATCTGTTATTGGTCAACTAGAAACCATTACTTTAGACGATTTATCAGAAGGCACTGTAGTAATCAAAGCAGCCTACTCCTCAGTTAACTTTAAAGACTCTTTAGCTTCAAAAAAAGACGGCGGTGTGATTCGCAATTATCCAATGATTCCAGGAATTGATGTCAGTGGCACTGTTGTCACATCGGAAGATCCTCGTTTCAAAGAAGGCGATAAAGTGATCGTAACAGGCTATCAATTAGGGGTTAGTCATACTGGTGGTTATTCTGAATATGTGCGTGTTCCTGGCGATTGGGTAGTTCCACTTCCTGAAAAAATGAGTCTCAAAGAAGCAATGATTTTCGGAACTGCTGGCTTTACGGCCGGATTATCTGTCACAGCTTTAGAAGACGATGGCTTACGCGACGACAAAGAAGCCCCCATCGTTGTAACTGGTGCGACAGGCGGTGTTGCGACATTGTCTATTGCGATGTTGCATCAATTAGGCTACACTTCAATCACTGCATTAACTAGAAAGCCAGATTCTTTTGAGCTTTTAAAAGAGTTAGGTGTTAGTGAATGCTTATTAGTAGAAGATTTCTTAGCAACTCCTGTTAAAGCATTGATGAAACAGCGTTTTGCTTTTGCAATTGATACCACTGGTGGGGAAATTACTTCTGCTGTTTTACCACAACTTCGTTATGATGGCCGTTCAGCCATTTGTGGCCGCGCTGCTGGAATTACATTAGAGACAACCGTTTTACCCTTTATTTTACGGGGCGTTCATTTATTGGGCATTGATTCGGTTAATGTTGGTATGGACAAACGAAAAATAGTCTGGCAACGTCTTGCCACTGATTTAGACATCACTGAAAAAGCTGTGTATCAAGAGATTACTTTAGAAGAACTTCCCCCTGTTTTTGAAGCATTACAAGCAGGCCAACATATTGGACGGACCATTGTCCGAATTTCTTAAGGAGGCGTTTTGATTATGGATGTTTTAGTTACTGCTGGCGGAACGTCAGAACCGATTGATAATGTTCGTTCGATTACCAATCATTCTTCTGGCGGACTAGGAAAAGCAATTGCTGAAAGTTTTTTAGCTGCGGGACACACCGTAACCTACGTAACAACCAAACATGCATTACGTCCAACCCAACAATTGGACTTATCAATTAAAGAAATAGAAACAACGGTTGAATTAGCCACTACGTTAGAACAACTCTTTGCTGAAAAGCAATTTGATGCGATTGTTCACGCAATGGCAGTCAGTGATTTTACGACGGAAACCGCGCAAACGGAAGAACAATTTATTGATTCTTTTGCTCAACAATTAAGCGAACAAACATTGCCAAAGACCAAAGAAGCCTTGGCAACTATCGTTCAAAACACATTGAATCAGATTGCTGATATTCCTCAAACAGCAACAAAAATTTCATCTGATACGGACCGATTATTAATTTTTCTAAAGAAAAATCCTAAAGTCATCCAAATGATTCGTGACAAGCAACCCCAAACTGTTTTAGTGGGCTTTAAATTACTTGTCGACGTTTCACAAGAAGAACTTGTCCAGGTTGCACAAGCCGCTTTGGTTAAAAATCGGTGTGACTTTGTCTTAGCCAATGACTTGATGAACGTTCATGAAACAGAACACGAAGGATTATTAATTAACGAAACGGGCATTGTCCAAGAAGCTTGTTCAAAACAAGGGATTGGTTCAATGATCGTTAAAAATGTTGAAAAGAAATGGAGAGAACAACAATGAAAACTATTTTATTAGGCGTCTCTGGCAGCATTTCTGCATATAAAGCAGCAGATATTACAAGTCAACTAGCTAAGCTTGGCTACAATGTGGAAATTTTAATGACTAAAAGCAGCACAGCGTTCATCACTCCGCTGACCTTACAATCACTTTCTAAGAATCCAGTGCATACGGATGTCATGATGGAAATTGATCCCAGTAAAATTAATCACATTGAGTTAGCTAAAAAAGCGGATTTATTTTTAGTAGCACCTGCTTCGGCCAATACAATTGGGAAATTAGCCCATGGGATTGCCGACGACTTATTATCAACAGTTGCTTTGGCGCTTTATCCTGAAACACCAAAAATTATTGCGCCCGCGATGAATACGTATATGTACCAAAACCCCATTGTCCAACGAAATATTGGCATTTTAAAAGAAGTCGGCTATCAAGAAATAATCCCACGTGAAGCTCTATTAGCTTGTGGCGATTATGGTCGTGGCGCACTTGCCACTGTTGAAGATATCCTTCAAACAGTGATGAAAATTTTAGCATCTGATAACAAGGAGTAATTTATGAATAACACGAAAAAATTTACGTTAACAGCAATGTTCTTAGCTATCTTACTTTTACTGGCTTTAACCCCGCTAGGATTTATCACATTAGGTCCTTTAAATTCGACCACGATGCATATTCCTGTAATTATTGGTTCCATTGTTTTAGGGCCAAAAATCGGTAGTATGTTGGGCGGCACGTTTGGGATCATTAGCTTAATTAAAAATACGACAGCACCAACACCTTTGTCGTTTGTTTTTTCTCCATTTATTCCCGTGATCGGTACCGATCACGGTAGTTGGAAGGCTCTTTTAATTGTGCTAATTCCGCGGATTTTAATTGGGGTCGTTCCTTATTTCGCTTACAAATGGCTAAATAAATTAACGAAGGAAAAAGCGCAACCTGTCTCCTTATTTGTGGCTGGTGTTTTAGGCTCAGCAACGAATACCATTTTAGTCATGAACATGATTTATTTTCTTTTTAATTCAGCTTATGCTGAAATTATTGGTAAAGCTGGAACTGCTGTTTACCTAGCTATTATTGCGACGATTTTCAGTTCTGGTGTGCCAGAAGCTCTTGTTGCTGGTGTAGCTGCTTCAGCAATTGCTAGCGTTTTGCTTCGCTTAATGAAACGGAATGCAACGCAAAAACTATAGAAAAAAACACAGGGACTAAAAATCAAGTTTGATTTTTAGTCCCTGTGGTTCTTATTTATTTTTTTTGTTTTCGTAATTTATAGGCATATTCACTGGCTTTAAATAATAATTTATTAACCGGTAAATCGAATTCCCCAATAAATTCATTAATCGTTGGGTTGAAGTTCGCTTTAAACTTAATTAAGCCATCATTTAAACTACCTTCTAAGCCGCCCATATTACAGCTTTCGCAGCCACGGTTAAAACATTCTTGAATGGCATCTCGCCAAGTCACATATGTTGGCATGTAGCGTTTATAACGATCATCTAAGCCAGCATAAAGGATTTCACTTGTTGGACCAAATGTCACAGCCAAGGCGCCAGCAACCGTTACAATTTCACCAGCTTCTGCGATATTTTCTTCTAATTCTTTTAGTTCCCGAGTCAAGGAAGCATCTAATTCTTCTAAATTATGGCGCTTTTTCACTTGATTTTCTTTCAAATTACTCAAGTCTTTTTGATTTTTATCATAGCGTTGTCGCGTGCTATCTAAGCGTTCCTTTAAATTGACTTGCGCCAGCATAATAAAGGAGTCTTCTGGATAAATGTTCAACAGCTTCTTAAAGTAATCACTATTCCGCAAAGAAATATGTTGGCGTTCCATGGTTGATTGAATGACTTTTTCAAATTCATCAACAAAGTCAACATGCCCTTGCTGCACAACGACCCCTTTTTTTTCAGCTGTTTTAATCATTTTCTTGGTACTTTTTGACAATTGTTCCTCACTAAAATCTTCACGATAAATATTCGCTTGGAAGCGGGGCTGGATGGTGGCCCCCATATCCATTGTCAGTCCTTGATATTTGGCCCCTGCTTTTTTCAAGGTCTCAATAATAGCTGTCGCTTCAGCATGCGGTTGATGTTCTTCTCCCAAATGGAAATCTTGATAATGAACCGCTGGATCCATTTTTATAAATAAAGCTCGTTTTTTCTTGCCAAATTTTTTCAATTCAGCCATAAAGTAGCTGACCAAACGTTCATTTGTATAGTCCATTACTGGACCTCTTGGTGTATATAACATCGTAAAACCGGCTGGTAATGGTTTGATTAAAACTAAACTTGATGCGACTAATGTATCCTTTTCATAAACCCCAACAATTTCAGAACCCCAGTTATCCTTGACTTTTGCCCATGAAGATGACTGTAGTAAATTACATAATGGGTGATTTTTAACAAATGTATCGTGTACTTCTGCCGGAATACCGATTTTAAATGTGTACATGTTCAAACTCCTCTGCTGTGACTTTCCAATAGTCCGTTTATCTTACACTATCATAGTGTATTCCAACAGACTAGTAAAGTTTTACATGAAAATTTTTAGAAAAAATGTAGATCTTATTCTTTATGTAAAAAAGACGAGGTAGAAACAGTTCATTCTACCACTTAGTTCACTAATAGCAACGACACTTTTCTTCACTGCCATTCAAAGGATGAATCATTTCTATCCACATCTTTTCAATTAAATACGTGTTTCAAATTTTAATGACTTGTTGATAAAATACATGATTGGTGCTGAAATCGTCATAATAATCGCTTCACTTAATGCTAACCAACCATAAGTTGTCCAAAATGCTTGACCGCCACTTGGTACTAGCATAAAGGCAATAAAAAACATACTTACAGTAAAAAATAGACTATTTAGACACATTCTAACAGGAATACTTGGTACCTTTTTTTGTAAAAAAGCTGTTAAGCTCAACGCAAATAATGTTTGCGCTCCACCAAACAGAGCATCCATTACACCGAAACCAAAAAATAAGTTAAAAAAGATAACGCCGCCTAAAACACCCCACATCAATTTGCGATTGAAAACGACTAGGTGATTCAAACTTTCTGAAATTCTAAATTGAATCATACCAGAAGAAACTGGCCGAACCAATAAAGAGAGGACAATATATAAGCCCATAATGATACCATTGGCTAAGACTGTTCTTAGCTTTCGATTGGCTTGAAACGAATTTTGCATACTTTTTCCTTCTTTCTCCGAGTTTTTTTACAAGGGATGGTTGATGAACCTTGGTTACAATTGCAACAGTTCACATTCTAATATGGAAAGTCAAAATAGTCAATGAAAGCCCTGTTTTACTTTGCACTTATTTGCAGTTTTCACCTCTCGTGCATTGTTTCGTACCTTTTTCTAGTCATTTTTTACTTTTTTAAGCAATCTTTATTCGCAGAAGTTCCTCCCTCTGGTATAATGGACAATAGCGATTCAAAGGAGGAGCTCAATGAACATTCACTACTATCTTATTATCAACGAGCAAGCAAGTAGCGGCAATGGCCGAAAAGTCGCTAGAAAAGTGATTCAACAACTCAAGCAACAAGAACTTAAATATACGGCTCTTTACACTGATTACGCTGGACATGAAAAAGAATTGACGAAGGAACTTGCAGAAACAACTTTACTTCCTTGGTCTGAAGACTTAGACGTTTCAACTTTTCCAATCCTAGTCGTGCTAGGCGGCGATGGCACACTACATAATGTCATTAATTCATTACTTCCATATGATTCAGCTATTCCTTTAAGCTATATTCCATGCGGCTCTGGAAATGATTTTGCACGAGGGGTGGGATTATCAAGGAATATTGATAAAGCATTGCATCAAATCCTGCGCACCAGACGACCAAAAGAAATTCAAACGATTCATTATGTAGAAGCCAACCAAGAAGAAATCGGCTTAGCCACCAATAATGTTGGCTTAGGGTTAGATGCGGCAATCGTGGAAAAAACCAACGAATCGTCATCAAAAAAAGCCTTAAATAAATTTAAGCTTGGCTCGCTTTCCTATATTTCTTCAATCATTCATGTCTTTTTTAAACAAAAAGGCTTTCCAATTTTAGTTGAAATGAATGGTAAACAATACACATTTAATCGTGCTTTCCTATGTACGGTCACAAATCATCCTTATTTTGGCGGGGGCGTATCAATTATGCCGACGGCCAATCCTCGCAAAGCAGTCGTGGACTTAGTTGTCGTGGAACGAATCAATATTTTTAAAATTTTGTGGCTTATTTTCCTATTGCTTCGCCAAAAACAAGGGAAATCTAAGCATTTTCATCATTTTCAATCAAGCAAAATTCGAATTGTTTCGACGATTCCACAAACCATTCACGCAGATGGCGAGATTTTAGGCAAACGAAGTATTGATATGGTTTATACCACACAAAAACGTTTGTTTTGGTTTTAACTGAGTCCCTTAAGGTTGAAAAAGAGTGCCATAAGTCAAAACGACTTATGGCACTCTTTCCTTTTCTCACATAAATTGATAAGGCGTCGTATCCTTCATTCCAATCATTGGATCAACAGCATTTGTTTGAATAATTTCGACTGTTAGTCGTGGTTCTTTTGGTAATGGTTCTTCGACAACTTTTGTCGCTTTCTTTGCTGTTTCTGGGGTTGACTCTTCCCCTTCATCAGCAAATAGTGAAACTTCTTGTACCGTTGTGTCAACTAATTGCTCGTCTGTTTCTTTTATCTGATCGGCTTTCGTTGATTGCTGTTCATTTTCATAAGAGACAGCTTTTGTTTCTTTTTCAGTAAATGGATGGTCTGCCGTTAAACCTTCTTCATAGGCTTCTAACTGAGTTCTAGTCGTTAAGGTCATTTGTTCTGCGTTCACGATTCGTTCTTTTAGCATCGTCATGCGACTAGCCGATTCGTTTTTGACACATGTTTCAAAAGCAGAAACCTCACCTAATAGAATTAATAATTCTTTACTACGTGTCACTGCTGTATACAGCAAATTTCGTTGCAGCATTCGGCTATACTGATGAACCATTGGCAGTAACACCATGCGGAATTCACTACCTTGCGCTTTATGAATCGAACAACAATAGGATAACGTAATTTTATTCCATTCATTTCTTTTATACGTTACTTCATTATTATCAAACTGTAAAACCAACTCGTCCACTTTGTCCTCTGAGTCTTTGGCTAAAGTAATTCCGACGATTTCTCCCATATCTCCATTGAACACATTTAATTCTGGCGTATTGACTAGTTGCAAAACTTTGTCCCCAATCCGATAGACGGTGTCATTCCATTTGACTTCTTTTTTCTTACCATCATTTGGATTGAAGATTTCTTGCATCATCTTATTCAAGGCATCAATGCCGGCTGCGCCACGATACATTGGCGCTAAAACTTGGATATCTTGTGGCGTAAACCCTTTTGCTTTTGCCTTTGTGACGATTTGTCGAATGTATTCTTCGATATGACCAATATCACTTGCAAAGAACGAGCGATCCTTTTGATTTTTTTGAAAATCAGCAGGCAACTTTCCTTCTTTAATTTCATGGGCAAGAGGAATAATACTTGAACCGTCTCCTTGACGATAAATTTCGTTTAACTCACATTTGGGAATTTCGTTAATTTGCAATAAGTCATGTAAGACTTGACCTGGACCGACAGACGGTAGCTGATCCTTATCACCAACAAAAATCACTTGCATGTTTGTCGGAATAGCTTTTAATAACGTATTGGCTAACCAAGTATCCACCATTGACATTTCATCTACAATTAGCAAACCGCCTTCTAATTCTTTGGCGGTTAAACTCGGATTTTTTTCACGACCTGTCAAGCCTAACAAACGGTGGATGGTACTTGCAGGTAAACCTGTCGTTTCGTTCATGCGTTTCGCTGCTCGCCCAGTTGGCGCCGCTAGCAAGATTGGAAACATCTCCTGCGTGTAGTCTTTGAGATCTAATGAAAGACCATTTAGTTCCGCAAACAACGAGACAATCCCATTAATAACAGTTGTTTTCCCTGTTCCGGGCCCTCCAGTTAAAATAAATAACGGCGATTTAATCGCTTCTTCAATCGCTGCTTGTTGCGAGTCGCCATACTGAATATTTAAACGTTTCTCAATCATTCGGATATTTTTTTGGACTTCTTCTTCCTCGTAATGAATTTCTTTTTTACGAGAAAGTAAACGCTGAATCGAAGTACCAATGCCCCATTCAGAAAAATAGAGACTGTTCTCAAAAAGTTTAGTCTCTTCTTGTTGGATTTTTCCATGTTCGACTAACGTAATGATTTCATTGGCCACTTGATCAGGTGAGATTTCCACTGGGCGACTTGCTTCCAAGGTCCGAATCGCTTCTTCTAACAAAACATCTGCTTGAACATACGTATTGCCTGAGCGAATGGAGTGTTCAAACACTTCATGTAAAATCGCCGCTCGAATTCGAACAGCAGAATCCGCCTGAATGCCGATTTGTTCAGCAATATTGTCCGCTCGTTTAAATCCGACTCCCTCAATATCTTCAACTAACTGATAGGGATTTTCTTGAATCACAGAAAGGGTTTCTTCTTGATACGTTTGATAAATTGAAAAAGCTAACTGACTACCGAAGCCGTATCGATTTAGTCCCACAATCACTTGCTCCATCCCGTGATTCAAACGAATTGTTTCGACGATTACTTGACGTTTTTTTTCATTTAAAACAGTAACTTCTTCCAAAACACTCGGGTCATCAATAATTCGGTCAATCGCACTTTCCCCTAATACTTCAACAATTTTTTCAGCGGTTCGTTTACCAATGCCAGGAAATTTGTCACTTGATAAATAGTTAACCACCCCACTAGCCGAAGTCGGTCTTTCTTGCTGATAACTATCCACCTGAAACTGTCTGCCATAACGAGGATGGTCCACAAAATGACCAAAGAAACGGTAGGGTTCCTCTTCTTGAACTTGGCCAAAACTTCCAGTTACTACAATTTCTTTTTCTAAATAATCTGTATTTGTATCGGTCACATTTACAAGAACGACTTTATAAAAATTACTGGGATTTTCAAAAAAGATTGCTTGTACAGTCCCAACAATAAAGGCTTTTTCTTCGTCCTCACCAAAAAGTGTTACCACTACAAGCCCTCCTTTCTGTTGTGCGCTTATTGTGCTTTTTCTTTAGCTAAAAAAGACGTATCATTCCATAACGTTAAGTCGTACGGCATGTTCCTTGATGCCTCTTTGGTTTCAAGGATTGAAAGGCTATTGTTTAACAGCCCGCCCATTGTCCGTAATTCTGATAATGGTTTACCAGCCATCGCTTGGATTGCCGCCGTCAGCGCTGCTCCGTGTCCGACAAATAGAACTGGACCTTCGTGCTGCTTCGCCGCTTCAGCAACTGTTTCTGAAATCCGTTGAATCGCTTGCTCGATTGGTTCACCATCAAAAATTGTTGGATCATACAAATCTAAACGATGCCGTAAATGATCTAATTCTTCTCCATAAAAATTACGCATTTCTTCAATATATTGTCCTTCTAAACGACCTAAACCTAATTCTTTTAAGCTATCTGTATAAACAATTTCAACTGGACGATTCAATTCTTGTTGAATTCCCCGCGCAGTATTTTTGGCACGTAATAGCGGACTAGAATAAATTTTTTCAAACGGAATATCTTGTAAATATTGGCCTAATTGTTTAATTTCATCATAACTAGTTGGTAATAACGGCGAATCTCCTGTCATTCCTTGAAATCGTTTCTGTTGATTCCATTCAGTTTTTCCATGTCGTGTAAAATATAATTTCATGTAACTTCTCCAAACTTCTTTATCTCTTCATATGTCTTTCTAGTTTATCACTTCCCTGCGAAAATATCCATGGAAGTTTCTAGTAATCCAAGCAAAATAAGCCTAGAACAAAAATCTAAATTGTTTTTTGTTCTAGGCTTGGAAATTGGCCAACAGTAAAAATAAAACCACTTTCTTCTGACATTTTTGAAAAAAGCGCTACTGTCTTAACTTTTTTTAATCCAATTTATCATTTTCATAATGATGCGTCAGTTCTAAGTTCGGAAAATTTTGCTGACGTAAGGCTTCATAAACAATTAGTGCGGCAGTGTTAGAAAGATTCAACGAGCGCACATGTTCATCATTCATAGGAATTCGGATACACTTTTCTTCGTTTTCTCGCATAAACGTTTCTGGTAAGCCCGTTGTTTCTTTTCCAAAAAGGAAATAATGGTCCTCGCCATCATTATAATTGACCTCGCTGTATGTTTGGTGAGCAAATTTGGTTACTAAATGCAAGTGTTTGCCTGCCACATGGGCTAAAAAGGCAGCCAAATCTTTATGATACGTAATATTTACATCATTCCAATAATCTAATCCGGCACGTTTTAAGTGTTTATCATCTGTTGAAAATCCTAAAGGTTCGATTAAATGCAACGGTGTATTCGTCGCTGCACATGTCCGTGCAATATTTCCAGTATTTGCTGGAATTTGTGGTTCAAATAAAACAATATGGTTCGTCAACTATCTTCAGCTCCTCAAATATCAATCGTGTTCATTTTAGCATAAATTCAAAATAAATAGCGCCCACAATACTTATTTTCAAAAAAAAACCGCATGACGCGATGATGTCAGGCGGCAGCTATTCTAACCAATAAAAAAAACGTACCGTCTCGGTGTCTAGCACGGCGAGTCGTTACGTTAGTGAAGGTCTCTTCACTAACTTTTATCAGAACAGGACCCTGATAAAAACCAATGAAAAAACAACTTGTAAGTAATATAACACCAATGTCACTTTATTGCAAGACTTTTTTAGGATTTTCTTCACAAAAAAGTCTATCTTTTACGACCTACTAACAAGCGGACGTCAATCGTGATTTTTTCCAATGGTCGCTGTTGTAGCTCGGCTTTAACTTTTTGAGAAACTTGCCACTCTAATGGCGACATTTCTAATAAATCCAACCGTCTTTCCTCGGGAATGTCAAAGCAATAAGTTATTCGTTCATCTACTTCCACAGCTAATTCCTCGGCAAAACGTTGGACTACTTTTTGATTGGAATAACTTTGTTTCTTTTCGTCATTGGGATAAAAAGCCGCTCGTAATTCCTTTAAATAATTCTCTTCAGGAATAATTTTAATCACAGTCCCGTCAGCTTTTAGTACTCGCCGAAATTCTTGATAATGTGAAGGAGAAAAAATATTCAAAATCGTATCAAGCCCTTCATTCGCAAATGGCAAATTCGTTAAATCCGCCACACACCAAAACGCATCAATTGGCTGATTACTTGCTAAATAGATTCCTTCCTTTGATAAATCAAACCCGATTTTCAGTCCAGATAAGCCTGCTTGACTTAACTCAGCTAGAAAACTCCCTTCACCACAACCAACATCGACTACTGTTTTATTTTGAGGAAGATAGTGCATAATTTTGTTTAAAACAGGCGCGTACATGCCACTTTGAATCATTTTTCCTCGAGAAGTAAACATTTTTTTATTATATTCTGTCTGAACGCCATGATTTAGAAAGTATAACGTGCCTTTCTTGGATAAATCAAATTGATGCCTCTGTTGACAAATCAGACCAACCCCTTCTACATGCATTGGTTGATGACAAGTTGGACAGCGAAATACAGCTGCTTCTTTTTTCAATAATTGTTGTGCTCGTTCAATTTTCTTTAACATTTAAAACTCCTTACGTTCATCAAATGAACATTTTCTCTTATAAAAAGTTGCACTCTTTTTTTCAGGGCTATGGTAGTAAGCAGAATTATGGTACAATGCCTGTGAAGAAAAAGCAAGGAGCGATAAGAAATGATTAAAGAATTCTGTGCCGAAAATTTCACTAAGATTCCCCAAGCCATTCAAAAAGGTGCGAATCGCATCGAATTATGCGATAACTTAGCCGTGGGTGGAACGACGCCAAGTACTGGTGTTATTGAAGAAGTCTTAGCATACGCTGGCGAAAATTCTGTACCAGTGATGACAATCATTCGTCCTCGTGGCGGCAATTTTGTCTATAATGATATTGAATTAAAAATTATGCATACCGATTTAATCGAAGCAAAGAAATTAGGAACCGACGGCATTGTTATTGGCTGTTTAACTGAGGACGGCTGGTTAGATGAAGAAGCTTTGGACTTATTCATTGAAACAGCTGAAGGCTTGCAAATCACTTTCCATATGGCTTTTGATGCCTTGTCGAAAGAAAACCAATTTAAGGCGATCGACTGGTTAGCTGAGCGTGGTGTGACGCGTATTTTAACTCATGGCGGGCCAGCTGGTACCCCTATCGAAGACAACTTTGATCATTTAAAAGAATTAATTGCCTACGCAGATCAACGGATTCTTATTTTACCAGGTGGCGGTATTTCCACAGAAAACGTTCAAACTGTGATGGACACTTTAAAAGTCACAGAAGTCCATGGCACAAAAATTGTTTAATTTCTTGTATCTAAAAAAGTGAGGTAGCCATCGTAGTAACGGCTATCTCACTTTTTTGATTTCAAGCAAACCAACGAAACCTTTTACCTCAGTCTCATGATAAATAAGTGCAATTTTTTAAACAAAATAACGCATAAACATGCTGGCAATATTGAAATAAATTAATACACTGGTTAAATCACTTAAGGTAGTAATAAACGGGCCACTGGCAACTGCGGGATCAAACCCTAATTTATCCATTAACATCGGGATTAAACTCCCTGCTAAATTCGCCACAGTAATTGCACAGAGCATTGCCATCCCAATCACAAATCCAAGCGGAAGATTATGTTGCCACACGCCAACCACAATCATAATGGTTAAACCTGTCACAGCCCCCGTCACTAGTCCCGTGAGCACTTCACTTAAGATTAAGCGACCAAAATTACTATCCTTTTCATCTTTCATAGCCAAACGGCGTACCGCGACCGCCAATGATTGTGTCCCAGCATTGCCGGCTGTTCCGGTAATTAAAGAAATAAAAACGGCTAAAATACTCGCTTCGCTAACTAAAGACTCATAATTACTGATTAAAGAGGCCGTAGACATTCCTAAAAACAGCAATGTAATTAACCAAGGTAATCGTTTAGAAGCGGCTTTTAAAGGGTTCTCACTAACTTCCTCAACGTCGACCCCGGCTAAACCAGAGTAGTCGCTAGCGGCCTCATCATCAATAACATCAATAATATCATCAACTGTTACAATCCCCAACAAATGATCATCATAATCTGTAACTGGCACAGCCAAGAAGTCATAGTCACGAATTGTTTGCGCGACATCTTCTTGGTCATCGCCAACATGAACTGAAATAACCCGTTCATTCAAAATATCAGCAATCAAGGTATCATCATCATTAACAATTAAATCCCGCAACGAAATAACGCCGACTAAATGATTTTCTTGGTCGACTACGTAAACGTAATAGATTGTTTCCGCCATGTCCGCTTGATTCTTTAAGACGTACATCGCAGAACGCACTGTTTGATTCGCCACAATCGAAACAAATTCGGTGGTCATAATCGCCCCAGCAGTTTCATCTTCGTAATGAAGTAACTCTTTAATTTCGCCTGCTTCTTCACTACTTAACAAACTAAGATATTTCGCCTTTTGACTTTTATCTAACATATTTAGTAAATCCACCGCATTATCGGTATACATCTCAGCTAACATATCTGCTGCATAACTTGGGCGCATTTCAGCTAAATAATCTTTCATATTCTCATTATCTTCTTCGATAACATCAAACATATCCGCTAGTTCTTTCGGAGATAGGTAATTGTATAAATGTTGTCGGTCTTTTTCATCTAACGATTGGTAAAATTGTCCTTGTTCATAAATGTGTAACGCTAAAAATAGCTCACGAAATTCGTTCATTTGTTGATTTTTTAGCGTTTCTAAAAGAAGGGCAAATTGCTCTTCCATTTCTTGGCCTTCATTCATCTTACACTTTCCCCTCCTGCCTCTTTATTATTATAACGTATCATCTACACTTTTCATATCCTCCGCTAGTGGGGAAATCAGATGAACCGTTTCTTTGGTAAAAGGATGAGTAAAAATTAGTTCCATGCAATGCAACGCTTGCCGCTCAATTCCTTGATCCATCTTTCCATGATACATCTCATCCCCTAACAATGAACAGCCAATTGCTTCAAAATGTACCCGAATTTGATGTGTTCGTCCTGTATGGAGCTGAATGCGCACAGCTGCTGCTTGGGCTCCTCTTTTTGCGAGCCAATATTCTGTACTAGCAAATTGACCTGTTTCGATAACTTGGCGTTTTAATAAAGAGGACAAGTCGCGCCCAATTGGCTTTTCAATCAATTGATGCTCGTTTAACTGCTCAATCGCTCCACCAACAAGGGCATAATAAATTTTTGTCACCTTTTTTTCTCGTAATTCTTGGTCAATTAAAGCATGGGCAAAGCCGTGTTTCGCAAATAACATCAGCCCAGAAGTATCTCGATCTAAACGAGTCACGACATGAATAACTTGATTCACGTAATTTTGTCGCTTGTAATAGCCCTTAACACGATTCGCCATCGTTCCTGAAGGATGATACTGAGCAGGTATTGAGGCAATGCCAGCAGGCTTATTAACTACTAAAAAATGATCATCTTCAAACACAATTTCAATCGGTTCATCATCTGTTAATAATGTCTCATGTTCCGCTTCATCTGGAATCGTCATTTTAACGACATCGCCAGTTTGTAAAGGATAGATGGCATTTTGAACGGTCCCATTCACTTGAATTTTACCACCCTGAAATTTCACCTTTGCTAATAACCCTTTTGAAACACCTTGTTCCTTTAAAAAATATTTCACTTGTTGTGTTGTTTCTTTGTCATATGTCCATTGAAATTCCATCGTTTAATTAATCCTCACCAATAAAGGCATCTTTCACTCGATGCCAAAAATGCATGTGCCGATAAGAGGCAAAATGAATCCGTTCGTCTGCAATTCGATAGCAGACAGAAGCGATATTTTCTTGATAAATATCTAATTGGTCCACCGTGACAAAATAATCATCACTTTCCTGTAATTTAATCTCCAGCCACTCCGTATGTGCGATTACAATCGGTGACCCCAATGTTCGAAAGACACGATTGTTTAAGGAGGCGATTTCGGTTAACTGAAACGCATTAATGCTAGGATGCAAAACAGCCCCACCAATACTTTTATTATACGCAGTAGAGCCGGTTGGGGTCGAAATCGACAACCCATCACCACGAAATCGTTCAAACAGTTCGTCTTTAATAAACACATCGCCCACCATCGTCCGGTTTCCTCGTTTAATTGTCGATTCATTTAATGCTAAAAAATGTTTATCTGGTTTCCCATCTCTAAACCGAATCCGCACATCTAATAATGGATAACTTGTACTTTTTTCACGATGAATACATAAACTTTCAACTAGTTCTTTTAATTCATAATCACGCCAATCTGTATAGAAACCCAAGTGTCCGGTATGTACACCTAAGAAACTTACTTCGTTTAACAGATGATTAAATCGATGAAAAGCGGAAAGAAGCGTACCATCTCCGCCGACTGAAATCACAAGTTCAGGTTGACGATTGTCTATTTGAATTTGGTTTTGCTCTAATAGTGTTGTCAGTTGTTTTGTGACTTGTTTCGATTTTTCTTCCGAGTTATGAACAATCGCCACTTTCATAAGCAGACTCCTTTACTGATTTTCTGGTGTTTCGTTTTTAATTTGCTTATAGTATTCGTTTTCTAGCAATCCACGGCCATGAGAGAAGTAATGTTGTGCTTCTTGAATTTCTTCACGAATAGATGACATTTCTTCATCTAATAAATAGGCTGCCTCTGCCGCTCGCTGAAGGCGTTCTTTCATTTCTTCAGGAAAGACACCTTGATATTTATAATTCAAAGAATGTTCAATCGTTGCCCAAAAATTCATGGAAAGTGTCCGAATTTGGATTTCGGCCAAAATAATCTTTTCCCCAGTGACTAATTGCACAGGATATTCCACCACCACATGGTACGAACGATAACCACTTTCTTTTTTATTTTCAATGTAGTCCCGTTCTTCCACAATTTTTAAGTCTTTACGATTTCTTAAAAGTGCGACTACCTGGTAAATGTCTTCCACAAATTGGCACATAATCCGCAAACCAGCAATGTCTTGCATTTCTTCTTCAATCCGATTTAAAGGAATATGCCGAATAGCCGTCTTGGTCAAAATACTATCTACTGGTTTCACACGTCCTGTAACGAATTCAATTGGTATGTGTTTATCTTGCTCCCGAAATTGTTTACGAATACCTCGTAGTTTTACTTTTAATTCGCTGACCGCCTGTTCATATGGCGCTAAAAACAGCTCCCACTCTCGTTCCATGGTAGATCCCTCAATTTCCTTGAATTTCATTCACTGATTATTTTACCACAGTCCTCCCTAAAATAGGGTGTTATTCGCTATTTGATTTCCAAACGCCTTTCATTAGAAAAATTTTTCACAGAGAAGACCACTTTTCTTGACGGAAACCTATATAATATGTGAAAATTGGAGTGATTTAAGAAAGAGAGAGAACCCCATGAGTGAGCACTTAGAAATTGAATTTAAAACATTAGTTAGTCCGCAAGATTTCAAACGATTAATCGACCATTTTTCTATTCAAAAAACGGACTTTTTTACGCAAACAAATCATTATTTTGATACGGACGATTTTCAATTAAAAGCACAACGAATGGGCTTAAGAATTCGCGTATTAGCAGATCGTGGTGAGTTAACCTTAAAAGTTCCTGCGCCAGAAGGATTATTAGAAATCAATGACCCTTTATCGCTTGAGACGGCGAACCACTTTATCAAGAGGAATCACCTCCCTACTGAGGGGGCTGTGGCGAAGAAATTACAAGAATTAGGTATTGAAATCGCCTCGATCCATTTAATTGGTTCATTAAAAACAGCACGTGCAGAAAAACAAATTCCTCAAGGACTACTTGCGTTAGACGAAAGTTGGTATAACCAACAGCACGATTTTGAATTAGAGTTAGAAGTTACTGAAGCTGAAAGCGGCAAGCAAGCGTTTCAAACATTAATGGCTGATTTGAACATTCCCATTACGCTTGCACCTAACAAGATTCAACGCATGATGCGGACCACTGCCCCTTAGTATTCGAAGCACTGACGTTCTGGCACCTGTATTTGAAAAAGCATGGCATTGGAGGAAGTATGAATGGTTGAAATTTATTTGTTCGTCAATCCTTTAGGCGGCGTCTGTTTAGAAATTGAAAAAGAAATTATACAATTGTCTGTTAACGACAAGAAAAAAATACAATTGCGCTTTATCCCTTTATTAAACATGAAAACGATCAATGAATTTTTGAGTCGTCAACATATTCCGATTAATGACATTAAACGACGGAATCGAATTTTTGAAGATTTATACTCAGCCGCTCTTGACTATAAAGCAGCACAGTTACAAGGCCGAAAAAAAGGCCGACAATTGTTGATTGGCTTACAAAAAGCAGTAGCTGAAGACGGTCTAGCTTACTCTCCTGAGTTATCAGAAGAACTACTTCTAGCGGCCGGCGGGGATATTGATATGTATCGTAAAGACCGACAATCCGATTTTGTCAAAGAATCTTTCCAAACCGACCAAAAAGTTGCTCGAGAAATGGGGATTAAACAACATCCTACCGCAGTCGTTTACAACTATACTTGCGAGAACGATTTCGGCATTTTAGTCGAAAATTTTGAAAACATGGATGAAATTAAACAACTTTGTCGTGTCCATCCACATAACGAACCGTTGCTGGACCAAGGTGACGCAACCTTTGAATTTAAACGTCGCTCCAATTATCATTTTCCAAATGGACATTTACATTTATTATAAAAAAGAAGGACCAGTTGACTGGTCCTTCTTTTACTATTTTCACCATGTTCTATAATAATAGATAAAGTCTAATACTACTACATTTGATGCTTTGTTCTTATAAAAGACAGCTATGGAATGGGTCCATGTATATATATTATGTACTCTTAAATATTAACACCGAAATTTGTATCAACCACCAATATCTATTTCAGTTCATCGACTAATCTCTTGGAACGCTATCAGACAATACTCGCCGATACTAACTCAAAAAATCGAGTAAATTTTATTCGGTTTAACACAAGCTAATTTATTTCTTCCCATTTATTTTTAGTCTGTTTATATAATATGGTTAGTTCTTTTTTATCCTTATCTAAATTTTTATTTATTAATTCCTGAATCTCATAAGAAAATTTATTTCTTTGATTTACATTGTCAAAGATGAATTCTTTATCAAAAGATAACTCTAACCCATTTAATGCTCCTGTTGTCCAGTAAATTTTTATATTCGAATCATCACCGCTATAATACATATTAAACTTTTCGTTTTCAGAGATATACGAACTCATTAATTCCAATTCTTCTGGAATTGTAAACAGATTATAATTATCAATTTTAACCACATGATATTGAATGTTATCTTCTATTAAATTATAAGTTTGACCATTTTGATTCCATTCTTTGACACCGCTATACAAATTATTCAGACGAAGTTGTAAAATAGTAAAATATCCACCTATACATAGTACTATAATTAATAATATTAAAAATAATTTTTTGTACTTCTGTCCCTCTCTAATATCTTTCGAAAGTTTCTCCACCATCGTATTGTCCTCCTTCAATAATCGATCCAAGGTCATTTCATAAAGATTACTTAGTTCAATTAAACAATCAATATTAGGATATGATTTATTATTCTCCCAGTTAGAAATTGTTTGCCTAGTAACGTATAATTTCTCAGCAACCTCTGATTGTGTCAATCCTAATTCATTTCTTCTCATTTTTAATGAATTCCCTATGTTCAAAAAAAAACCTCCTTTTATTACTCTAAAGATAATAGAAGCTTGATATAAAAGAAAGCAACAATCTATTTAATTATATAACTAAACCTGGTTTTACACAGATATATTTACTATTCTGTATAAAACCAGGTTTATATTTTATGTTTACTAAGAAGTTACGAATTATAATTTTTCAACCAAAGCTTCTAATTCCGTTAAACGTTCTTCAAAAACTTTCATTGCATCTTCGATATACGCGGCTTGTGTCATATCCACGCCCGCTTTTTTCATCACTTCAATTGGGAAGTCACTACTTCCTGCTTTCAAGTAGTTAAGGTAGTTCTCTAAAGCTCCCTCTTCTCCAGCTAAAATATGTTTAGACAATGCCGAAGCGGCTGAGAAGCCAGTTGCATATTGATAAACATAGTAATTGTAATAAAAATGTGGAATTCTCGCCCATTCGTAACTGATTTCTTCGTCTCTAACTACTTCTGGTCCATAATATTTAGCATTGAGCTCGCCATAATACTCACTCAAATATTCACTTGTTAATGGCGTGCCTTTAGCATCTTCCGTGTGAATAAAATGTTCAAATTCCGCAAATTGGGTTTGACGGAAAATGGTTCCCTTAAAGCCGTCTAAATAGTGATTTAAGACATACGCACGTACTTTAGGATCTGTTTCTGTTTGTAATAAATATTCTGTTAAAATATTTTCATTTGTGGTTGAAGCAATCTCAGCTAAGAAAATTGAATAGTCGCCATAAACATACGGCTGATTATTTCTTGTATAGTAACTATGAACACTATGGCCCATCTCATGGACTAATGTAAATAGTTGATCCAAACTATCATGCCAATTCATTAAAATGTATGGGGCTGTATCATAAGCTCCTGAAGAATATGCGCCGCTTCGTTTTCCTTGATTTTCAATCACATCAATCCAACGACTTGAAAAAGCTTCTTTGACAATAGATAGATAGTCTTCACCTAGTGGTTTTAAAGCCTCAATTGCTTTTTCTTTTGCTTCTTCATAGCTGTAACGAATTGGTGCTTCACCTAGCAAAGGCGCATACAAGTCGTACATGTGTAATTCTTCTACGTTTAATAATTTTTTTCTTAATTTTACATAACGATGTAGCAAAGGTAAATGTTTATTTACTACAGCTACTAATGTTTCGTGAACACTTTCAGGAATATGATTACTTGCTAAAGAGGCTGCCCGAGCAGAATCATAATTTCTAATTTTTGCTTTATAGTTATGTGTTTTAACATGTGCACCTAAAGTTGAGGCTAATGTATTTCTAAATTGTTTGTATACTTTGTACAACCCTTTAAATGCTGCTTCACGAACAGATGGATCGACACTTTCCATTAATTGACCATAAACGCCATGAGAAAGTTGAATTGTTTCGCCTTCAGCATTTTGCACAGTTGGAAATTCTAAGTCTGCATTATTTAAAATTGAAAATGTATTACTTGAGGCACCAAAAATTTCACTAGCCCCCGCCAGTAAAGCTTCTTGTTCCATCGATAAAACATGGGGACGTTCATCTAAAATATTTTGAATATAGTGACGATAAACAGCTAATTTCGGCTGCTCTTCAAAATATCCCCAGATTTGTTCATCACTTAATGTTAAAACCTCTGGGTCAAACCAAGAAACAGCTTCACTAACTTGTGCATATAAAGAACTAGCTCTGGCATATAAAGCTTGGTAAGCTGTATTTGTAGTGTCTTGATCATTTTTTAAATGAGAATAGACATATAATGTTTCCACTTTTCGATAGACATCTAAAACGTATTCTAACGCAGCTAGAAAAGCTTCTGCACCATTCCCTAAGGTACCTTTAAATGATTCTGCTTGATTTAGCTCTTCTGTCAACTGATTATACGCAACATCAAAAGCAGCATCATCTTTAAAAATTTTGGTTAAATCCCAAGTCAATGGAGTTGGAACTTCATCACGTGTTGGTAATTGTTTAATTTCGCTCATAGTTTACTCTCCTTTAAGAAACGTTTTACTCATTATACTATCATAATTTAACACGTGTGACTAAAAAAATGTTGTTTTTTCACTTTTTTTAGCCAATGAATGAGCTTTTCAGGATCTTCTCTTAGGAAAATACTAGTTATTAGGTACTTATTGTTTACTTTAATTAACACATAACATTCTTGTAACCAGCTCAATAATCTATTCCCCACGATTTTAAAAAGCTTTTTTAAGCCAATATTCGGCAGTGGCTGCCAAACAAAGTTCCCTTCTTCCAAAAAAATAGCTTCCAAGATACGCCATAGTTCCTGTTTGGTCACTAAACGCTCTTCTTCGGTTTTTAGTGCTTCCCAAACAAGCATTTTTAAATGAATATCTTCTTCAGAAGAAGGTAATAGCTTCAATCCAGGATAGTAAAACCAAGGAGGTAACTGGAGAAGGTGACAACCTTTCGTATATAAAAAGCTCTGTGTTCTAAGCAACTGAGCATTTCTGTAACCAAGTTGTTGTGTCAATTTTTGATAATAATCATGCATCAATTGACCAGTGTGCCGTCTATTTGGCAGTAAATTTAAATTAGCGGTCGGTAGTCGGAAGATTTCTAGTAATTTTTTTTCGTAAAAATCCCATGATTGTTTTCTTCTATAAAATTGTTGACATTGACTCTCTTCAATATGACAAAGTAATTCTATTCGTTCTTGCTTCTTATTGGCCGTCCATAAATAAAATCCCAAGGACTCCGAAAAGTAAAGGAATTGTTTCGTTAATTGCGTGAGCTTGTCTTTAGGCACTAATCGTTCACCTAAAATCCAAACAACTTGATAGCCATGAGCTTGATAAGTCTCCGTCCGTTCCACCAAACGTTTAATTGGCAATGGACTACATTGAATTTCAATGGCTATCTTGCCAATGAGTAAATCTGGGCGTTGCTTCAAGGTGGGTAAGTATGCCTCAACTTGAAAGGACAGCTTTTCGCGTAAACACTTTTCCGCAAAAAGCTGCTTCAAGCGGAGGTGTTCTTCTGTTTCAGCTTCTGCTTCGTACCAACAACTATTCTTTTTACGATGAGCAAAATGGGGTATTTTAATGGGGCCTGCCTTCAAAATGACCGATTGATAACACATTGGACACACAAAAGCTTGTTCGCTTCGTATCTGTGTTAATTCATCAATCGAGCAATCGATTAAAGAAAATAATTCTTGGTTGTCTGCCGTTAAAGCTGTTAACATGATTTTCACCTCTCATAAATAAACTACGCAAAGTTTCTTAATTTTCATCAAAAAAAAAAAGCAAAAACTCGAAAGTTTTTGCTTTTTTGCTTAATCATTAAAGTAATAACGTGTTAATTCCAGCGCACTGCGTTCCATAATACAAGTGCCATATTCGACTAAAGTATCCTGAGTGACAGTTGTTTTATGAGCGAATTCTAAAATCTGTGCAATTTCATTGTCAACATTTGTTTTTTCTAATTCATCGGTTAAGAACAAAACTTGTAAGTAATAACGATCGTTGTACGTGTATAAGTTAGTCAAAACAGATTGCATGAAGACTTCTTTGGATAATTGGATCATCGCTTCAAAATTATCTAATTCAAAGATTACATTTCTGTTTGTTTCATCTGTGGCTTCCATCTCATCAAGTTCATCGGCGGCTGCTTTGTCTGCTTCAATTTGTTTGCGAATCAATTCGCTAACATCTGCATTGACTTCGCTCAGACCTTCTAAGGAAGACAAGTCGTCCATAGCGACATTTTTACTAATAAACAGTTCTAAGCCATCATTTTTAGGCAAGACTTGGAAAGTGACTGCTTCACTACCTTGGAATTCATCTTCGACATCAACTTCTTCTAAAATACTATAAAAGAAATTTTCAACATCTTTGTGGTTTCCTAGTAAGTCAAGAAAAGTAATCCCTCTATCCGCCAGGTCTTCGTTGCCAATTAACACACGAATCGTATTTTCATTAATATGTTCCATTTCCATAGCGCTACACCTCTCTTTGCTTCAATCAGGAAACTTCTTACGTTCATTGTAGCGAAAACTACACAAAAGTAAAGTGGAAAGTCTGTAAATCCTCGAAAACTAGCGAACGTTTTATAAACTTTGAACTTTTTTAACGATTGGTTTTTCGCTCCTTCTACCTCTTCATCTTAACGCAGTCTCTCCAAAAAAGATACTATTTTTCCTTGACCACGTTCTGCCAAATCAAATGAATACAAGTTCTAAATATGTATTAAAAAGCCAGAGATAAAAATCCCTGGCCCTAAATTCATATGAATCGTTCTTTATTAAAATTAACAAATAAAGAACAAAATTTTATATTTTTTATAAACCTGCCATTAATTGTGCTTGGCGCAATTCCAGTTGTCGAACATCTCT
Source organism: Enterococcus sp. DIV1328a (assembly GCF_050536905.1). NCBI lineage: Bacteria > Bacillati > Bacillota > Bacilli > Lactobacillales > Enterococcaceae > Enterococcus > Enterococcus sp. DIV1328a. The sequence continues at coordinate 2,174,407 of NZ_CP172912.1, forward strand.
TGGTAAGAATCGGCGAATTTCATCTTCGTTAAAACCGACTTGTAATCTTTTCTCATCAATCATAATTGGCCGACGCAACAATCCAGGGTTTTCTTGAACCAACTCTAATAAATCTTGAAGTGGAAGCTCGTCCAAATCCATATTTAATTTTTGGAAAACTTTAGAGCGAGTAGAGATAATCTCTTCTGTTCCATCTTCTGTCATGATTAAAATTGCTTTTAATTCCTCAATATTTAAAGGTTCAGAAAAAATATTTCTTTCTTTAAAAGGAATTTCGTGCTCTTGCAACCAGGCTCTAGCCTTACGACATGACGTGCAACTTGGGGAAGTATAAAGTGTCAACATTGTGCATCACTCCTTTTCGCGAATCATCGCGTTTCTGAAACAGGGAACTGTACTGTTCCTCTATTTAAAACCAGTATACCTAATTTCTAATAAAAATACTAGGGGTTTTTAAACATTTTTTATTAACTTTGTTTATTTTTCCTTCATTACATCCGTGTAAAATTAGGGTTAATTTTTATGAAATTTTATGGATATTCGTTATGATTCTGTAAAAAAGTAATACAGTTTTCTATTTTTATGGTTGCTGTTATAATTTACTTCTCTTGGTGATTTTTCAAGAAGTTCCCATGTATTTTTTTCTAATAAAATGTATAATAGAACTATTCACTATCTTAAGTCTAAAGTCAGGTGGTTATTTAATGAAAACAATTTTTTCTGGTATTCAGCCCAGTGGTACTCCGACAATCGGAAATTACATTGGTGCAATGAAACAATTTATCGAATTACAAAATGAATACAATTGTTATTTTTGTATTGTGGATGAACATGCCATTACCGTTCCCCAAGAACCGCAAAAGCTACGCCAACAAATTCGTAGTTTAGCAGCTCTTTACCTAGCGGTTGGTTTAGACCCACAAAAAGCAACAATTTTCATACAGTCTGAAGTGAGTGCGCATGCAGAAGCTGGTTGGATCATTCAGTGCAATACTTCTATTGGTGAGTTAGAGCGAATGACACAATTTAAAGATAAATCGCAAAAAAATGGTCGTGCTGGCGTAAGCGCTGGTCTTTTAACATACCCTCCATTAATGGTTGGTGATATCGTGTTGTACAACGCTGACTTAGTGCCAGTCGGAGATGATCAAAAACAACATTTAGAATTAACACGTGATTTTGTGGAACGCTTCAATAAACGTTATGCCCAAAAAAATCAAGAAATTTTAACGATGCCTGAAGTAAAAATCGCTGAGCAAGGTAGTCGAATTATGAGCTTACAGGAACCAACGAAAAAGATGAGTAAGTCTGATACAAATGTGAAGGGCTTTATTTCAATGCTTGATGAGCCAGCAGTGATTCGCAAAAAAATCCGCTCTGCTGTAACTGATTCAACTGGTGTAATTGAATATAATAAAGAAGAAAAGCCTGGTATTACTAACTTACTAAATATTTATTCTGCTGCGACAGGTCAAACTGTTGAGGAACTTGTTCAAGCATACGAAGGCAAAGGCTATGGAGACTTCAAAGCAGATTTAGCAGAAGCAGTAGTTGCCTTATTAGAACCTATTCAAGTGCGCTACCAAGAGCTTCTAGCTTCAGAAGAATTAGATATGATTTTAGATGAGGGTGCAGAAAACGCTCGCCAGGTAGCCAACAAAACACTTCAACGAATGAAAAATGCTGTTGGTTTGGGAAGAAAAGTTCGGCGCTAACTAAACATAATAAAAACCTGCGAAGTTTTATTCGCGGGTTTTTTATGTTCTAAATTGAGCATCGTACAAGCGACGATAGTGGCCTCTTTGCGCGTACAAAGTTTCATGTGTTCCATCTTCTAAAATTCCTTGGTCACTCACTACGATTATTCGATCAGCATGTTTAATCGTTGCCAGTCTGTGGGCAATAATTAATGTTGTTCGCCCGTCAGCTAACGAGTTTAATGACTCTTGAATCACTTGCTCTGTTTCTGTATCTAATGCAGAAGTCGCTTCATCTAGAATTAAAATCGGCGGGTTCTTCAAGAACATTCGCGCAATTGCCACTCGCTGCTTTTGACCGCCCGATAATTTCACGCCACGTTCGCCAATAATTGTGTCCAAGCCATCTGGCATTAGCTGAATTACATGTTCTAAATGTGCTAATTTCACCGCTTGTTGAATGTCTATTTCTGTAGCATTTAAATTCCCATAAGCAATATTTTCTCGTAATGTTCCAGGGAATAAAAACACATCTTGTTGAACAATTCCAATTTGCTTACGTAATGAAGCCAAGGTCATTTGCTGGATATTTCTACCGTCAATCGTAATTTCACCACTACTGACTTCATAAAAACGAGGCAACAGATTGCACAAGGTCGTTTTTCCTGAACCACTTTGGCCAACGAAAGCAACGGTTTCACCAGGTTGAATTTTTAAATTGATATGGTCTAAAACTTTTGTGCCATCTTCATAAGCAAATGAAACATCTTTATAGGCAATCGTTCCTTCTAAATGCGAAACAGCAACAGCTCCTGGCAAATCTTTGATGGACGGTTGTTTGTCCATTTCTTCCGTAAAACGTTTAAAACCAGCAAATCCTTTGGGATAACTTTCAATCATATTGTTGACTTTTTCAATCGGCCGAATAAAAATATTGGCTAATAAAATAAATCCTACAAACTGACCTTCTGTAATTTCTCCTTTAATTGTATAATACGCACCAAAAATTAATGAAAATAAATTTATCAGACGAATTAATAAGTAATTATAGGCGGAACTGACACCCATCACCTTATAAAAATATAATTTCGATTTTCGATACATTTGATTTAAATAATTAAACTGTTCTCGTTCAAATGGTTCATTTGCAAAAGATTGCGTGACACGTATTCCACTTACTGACGCTTCAATCCCAGCATTAAATTCACCTAAATTATCGTAAATATCCGTATTCGCTTTTGTCATTTTTTTATTAAAATAGCCTAGCGCAATCGTGATAAATGGCAATAAAATAAACGTAGCGATGGCTAATTTCACGTGAATGGTTAACATTAATAAAAAAGAACCTGCTAACGTCATAATCGTAATAAAGACGTCTTCTGGACCATGATGCGCCACTTCCGAAATTTCAAAAAGATCAGTGGTCAAACGGCTCATTAATTTCCCTGTTTTTTGATTATCATAATACTCAAACGGTTGTGTTTGAAGATGTTGATATAATTCTTCACGCATATCTGTTTCAATATTCACGCCTAACATATGACCAAAATAAACCACAATAAATTGTAAAAACGTATTGATTATATAAAATGCAAATAAGCCCGCACTAGCTAATGCAATGAGGCGAAAATCTCCTTTTGGCATAATCTTATCAATTACTTGGTTGACTGCTACTGGAAAAGCCAACTCTAACAGCCCCGCAAAAACGGCACACCCAAAATCCAAAATAAATAATCGACGATAAGGTCGATAATACCCAAAAAAACGCTTTAACATAACTCCCTAACTCTCCCCCTTCATTCTCATTCATTATACGGAAAAAGACTGTCTCTTGCAAAATTCTAACTTCTATCAGAACACGTGTTATTTAAGTAACTTTGACTCAAAATCATTTTCACAAACTTTTCATTATCAGAATATTTTTTCATTTATCGTTTCCATTTTTTCGGTAAAAATAACTATAATTGTCTTTTCCCGCAAGGCTTTGATTTCTGTACAAAACCTTGAAATACAGTGAAAAATACTCTATTTATTTGTGAAAATATCGGCTACAATATAACATATGAAAAGTTTTGTAAAAAAGTTAAGAGGTGCACTTGTTAAATGAGAACCATTGTTTTTGATGTTGATGACACGCTGTACGATCAGCAACAACCCTTTCGAAATGCGATGACTAAAATTTTCCCGAACGTTGCGACAGAGGATATGCATGAATTGTATCTTCGTTTTAGACACCACAGCGATGAAACGTTTCCGAAAGTTTTAGCCAATGAATGGTCCCTAGATTTCATGCGGTTTTTCCGAATGAATGAAACATTAAAGGATCTAAACTATCCAGGAATTTCACAAGAAGAAGGAAAAATTTTCCAACAAGTTTATGAAGAAGAATTGGATAATATTACGATGCATCCAGAAGTTACTAAGCTTCTTGATACTTTACAAGAGAAAGAAATTCCGATGGGGATTATTACAAATGGTCCAACAGACCATCAATTTAAAAAAGTTAAACAATTGAATCTTGAAAAATGGGTTCCAAGCCAAAATATCATTATTTCTCAAAGTACGGGTTTTCAAAAACCTGAAAAGGAAATTTTTGATTTAGCCTGTAATCAATTTTGTATGGAACCTGAACATACTTTATATGTTGGTGATAGTTATGACAATGATATTGTAGGCGCACGTAATGGTGGCTGGCATTCTCTTTGGTTTAACCACCGCTCTCGTGAACTACCAAGTTGCCAACCTGCATCACACCTTGCAGAAGTCACTTGTTTCACCGAACTTTGTCCGACTGTGGAGAAATTATTTAATCTTTAAAAAAAAGCCGCTCTTCAAATTGAAGAGCGGCTTTTTTTATTTATTTTTTTGTTTTTTCAGACGTAAAATGATGAACAGGCAAATTATCAGTAAAAGGATCAATAAACCGATTAAGAGATAAATAAGTTTAGATTCCGTTTTTTTGACGGTTACATCTTTCTCATTAAATGTTTTTGCTTCCTCTTTTGAGATCGTAAATTCTTTCGTAAATTGCCATTTTTTTCCTGAGCCTTCCACAGTCATTGCCAATACATACGTCCCAGCTTCCATTTCATTTTCTTCATAAGGAATAGGGAAATTAAAAATTGAATTGGGCGCCATTTGCATATCTTCTTGTTCTTTCTCTAAAATAACGTTATTTGTTTTCTTATTTTTAACATTTGCCGTTACTTTCATTGATTGAAGATAGGCTGCTTCATGGTTTAACAGTGTTGCAGAAATAACACTGCGCGCATTTCTTTGCGTCGGTTCAACTTTCTCTAAAGACAATTCTGGTTGTACAACTGTTTCATTTTCTCGAAGTAAAACAGCTACTGTATAGGCATAGCGATTTTCAATTGCTAAGCCGTTTGTATTTTCTTTTTGCTTGTCTTTCGTTTCATCGACTTTTTCACTAAACGTGATCCCGCCCGCTAGTTGCCCTGAAAACTCTTCTTTAGGCATCTTCACTCGCAATTCAACTACTTTTTCACTTTTAGCAGGCAATTCAACACTCTCACCGCCGTCTTTCAGTTGAATGATTTCTGATAAATCTGCTGGTGCAGATTTATCTAATGCTGTCAACGACTCACCATATTCAATCACTCCGTTGCTGTTTGTTGTGGCCGACTTCACACTAACATCAATCACTAAATTTTCATCTGTACTATTGGCCGCTCGAACTTTCAAAATTTGTTCTTGGTCTGGTTTCATCATTAAATCAAAATATGTTTTTGTTTTATCTATTTGGTTTTCTGGAATTTCTGTTTCAACACTAAATCGTAATTCTGCTGCTGAGGTTTCAATCCCAAAAGCAAAGAAATAAAAACTTAGGATCATCAGAATAAAATATCTATTTTTCATTTCGCTCTACACTCCATTTCTATGTAAAGGAGAAAGGCTGAGTTCCCCTCTTCCTTTCTCCAAAAAGGTTCTTTTTATACTGGCGTATTAGCTAATGTCCAAGTAATTGTTGTTTTGTAGGCATCGTTTAATTTAACTGATTTACCTGGCACTTTTAATTGAACATCTTTCATTACTTGACGGCCGTCAACTTCAGCAATTGAACTAGCATTGCCGTATAAGTATGACCATTTCCCAGCACCTTGATCTGTTGCGGCTACCATCACGTTATGACTTTCACCAACTGTACCAAAAGTTACGCTCGCTAAACTTGTTGGTGCAGCGCTTTGTCCTGCTGTCACAGCTGAAGCATTTTGAAAGACAATTTCAGTTCCTTCAAGCGTCTGACCTTTTGTAGCAGAAGTAAATGCAGAATTTTGTTTTGCAGATAAAGTCCAGCCTTCTAAAGTTCCACGATTATCTGTAATTTGAGCAAATAAGGGGCCCGTTTTTTCAACATTATTTTTATCTTTTAAAACTTGTGCTGATGCAAAATAGATTTCATCTTTTGTGCTGATGATATTTTCACCAAAGTTTAAACTTGAAGCATAGTCCAAGGTTAAGGGGCCTGTAGAACCTTCATCAACTGGTTTGTCAGGATTTACTGGGTCGATAGGTGTCACAGGATCTTTGCCGTCTTTGTCTTCTGGATCCACTACAGGATTTTTGCTGTTGGGGTCTTTTTCATCTGGTGCTTTAAATTTTACAATAGCATCTGTGTCGCGATTAGCCACTTCCTCTGCTTGAACTGGTAGTGTGCCTACCGCGATGGTTGCTAAAATTAAGCTACTTGCGATGGTCATTTTTTTCATGTTAGTGCTCCTTCTCTTCTATTGTTATAGTTTCAATAATTATACGCTTGGTAAATCAGCGATTGTCCATGTTAAAACAGTTTTGTATTGAACAGCATCTTTTGGTGTTGCTCCTGGTACAGTTAATGTGATCGCTGTATTTTTATCTACGCTTTCACCGTCAACTTCCACTTTTTCAATCCCACCGAACGCACTAAGCCAAGTTCCAGAACCTTGACCTTCAGCGGCAGACATCACATTTGATGAATCGCCAGCTACTAAAGTTACTTCATGCGCAGTTGGTGTGACTGCTTTGGAATTAGACACTGCTTTGTTTTGACTTAATTTAATTTCTGAACCGTCTAAAACTTTATTTAATGTTTCTTTTGTCGCTGTTAATTGTGTTTCTTGTTTAACTGTTAAGGCCCAACCGGCATTCGTTCCGCGTTTGTCGGAAATTTGTACATAATTTGGTTTAGGATTAGTCAAATCAGGACCAGAACCGTCTGCCAAGAAAAAGTATTGTGGATTTGCATAATATTTTTCATCTTTATTTGAAATTTTATTTTTGCCAAAGTCTAAACTAGAAGCATAATCGATACTTAGTGGACCAGTTGTTCCTTCATTTGGCTTATTACCAGTGTCTGGTGTCGTTGGGTCAAAGGGTTCAACAGGTTTTTCGGTATCTGGATTCACTGGATCGACAGGTTTGTTGATAGAGGTATCCGGCGTAAATTCTACGATGGCATTTGATTCATAGTTTTTTTCTTCTGCATTCACTTCTGGTGCAATAGCCACGCCTAAAGTGATAGCGGGGATTGTTGATAAGATAATTTTTTTCATTTTATTGTTCCTTCTTTCTTTTTTTTAAAATAAAACTAGCCATAAAGATGACTATTATTCCGAGATAATTAAACATTTGTTGCTGTTTAGTACCAGTTCGAGGTAAGAAGCCTGAGCCTTTTTGATCAACCGTTTTACTTGTTGAATGCTTCAATGATTCTCCACTCACTGCTGGTATTGCTTCCGACTGCTTGGGGAAACGCTGTGGTATCTTACCATCTGGTTTTTCTTTGTTGGCTGGTGGCTCATACTCGCCATAAAAAGAAACTTCTGCATTTGTCGGATAGGCATTTGTTTCAGCAAATACATCAACTGATGAAATCAATCCTAATAGCAATACACCGCTAACTATTTTTTTGATAAGACTCACCCCCTATTTTGCACTGCCATCAGGTACGTCCATCAAGTGCCAAGTTAGTTTTGCTTCGTATTCTTCTGCTTTGGCCGTCCCTCCAGGAACAGATAATAACAACTCTTGGTCATTTTCTTTCCATTGATCAGAAATATTTGTTTCTTGATGTCCATTGACTTGGTTGTGAACAAGAATCGATTGGCCTTCTGGAATGTCCTGTAAGCGATGGTTGGTTCTAAATTTTAAAATATTCGGCAACGTAGCACCTGATTCAGATTTGAAATCAGAAGTAACGGTTAGTGCAAGCGACCAATTATTCCCCGTTTGACGAGTATCCCGTATCACTAATGGTTGATCCATGGAAACAATTGGATATTGGGTCGTGCTACTAGCGATTTGCAGCTCATTCCCAAAGGAAATCGCTGTGGGTACCGTTTTGAACCTGACAGAGCCAACCACAGTGACTGTTAGCGCTAATTCATCAATCTTGTAGCCTTTATCATAGACTTCCACGACCAACTGCTGTTTTCCATAAGTTAGTTCTGGTAATAACAAGGCTTTTTCCTTAAATGTTTTAGAATTAGTGGTTGTTTCATCTGCTAATTTCTGGATTTCTTGGCCCTCTTTTTTGACAATAAATTGTAATCTATTCCCAGCATCGACATCTTGCCAATAAAAAGGCAGGGCTGTTTTTTGAAAGTCATCAATATCGATTGTTTTTTCCATCGACTTTTCTATACGCTCTTTTGACCAAGATAGTTTCGTTTCACTTAAGAAAACTTCTTTGACAGGTTGGACGACTGTTCCAGAAAAGTTCCCTAAGTATGCTTTATCTGTTGATTCCCAGATATAAGAAACGCCTTCATGAGCTTTGGGTAAATTCCATTCAAACAGTCCTTTTGTGGCATCGTAACTTCCATAAGGGCTAATCGTCAGCGGTGGAAATAGTTGACCATCACGAGATACCACCTTATTTTTTAATTGCAGTGGTTTCCCAGCAATATAATCGACAGAAGATAAGATAATCATTTGATTAGATACATCTAGCCCTGTAATGGCCGTTAAGCCTTTTAACGGACTGATATCTGAAATTTGATTTTCTCCCACATCTAAAACTGTTAGATTGAGTGTTTTCTCTAACGGTGCCAAGGAAGAAATTTGATTGTTTCTTGCATACAGTACACGCAGATTAGGAACAGTGCTTAAAGCTTCCAGACTAGCAATCGTTTGATTCATAATACTCAACTCTTCTAGACGTGGCTTATTCGCCAAGGGCGCAATTGTTTTTAATTGATTATTTTCCACATAAAGACGGAGTAGGTTATTTGCTTCCGTAAGCCCATCTAAAGTAGCAATCTGATTATTGGCAGCCCAAATGGTTTCTAAATTACGAAGAGAACGAAGCGGGTCGAAGGAAGTCACTCGATTATTCGGCGTGATTTTTGACGGATGATCTGTCGTATTTTGGATACTTAAATTTTTTAAAGCAGCCATTCCTTCAAGTCCATTTAATGTCGTTAATTGATTGTTCTCAACATACAAGCCTTCTAAACTAATTAATCCTGCTTGACCTAACGGACTAAGATCAGCTATTTTATTATTTCTCATATATAAAAAACGTAATAGCTTAAATTCACCTTTAGCAAAAGGACTCAAATCTGTTACATTGAGCGAATCTTGAAAAGATAATTCTTCTAAGTTTCTTAGGTATTGAACTCCTTCCACATTAGAAACAACGACATTTTCTAAAATAACTTTATTCAGTTTATCCAATTCTGCTTGGGTGACAGTATTAGAGGTCCGAGATTTGCTTAACTGTTTTCTGATATTTTCCGCAAAGGCTGGATCAGGAAATAGTGTACTGATAGGCGTCGCTTTATCTAAGACAGCACCTGCGTATAATTGGGGCATCATCAGTTGTGCTTCCGTTATCGCTAGTGCTTCATTTGGCGGCTCTTCACTTGTTTCAACAGTCGTTAACTCTTCTGATTGGGGAATCTCCGAACTACTGGTTGCTGAATTTTGCTCTTCTGCTGATGAAGTTTCTGGAATCTTTTCTTCTGAAACAGATGAAACATTTTCTTCACTGGAGGATGCGATTGTTTCGGTCGTTTCGGCGAAAGTTGTTACAGGAAGTAGCAAACTATTAGCCAAAAGTAAGGCACTAACTGCGGAGATGCACATTTTTTTCATAAACTTCACCTCCTGATATTTTCTTAATTATAGTGAATATCAACTGAAAATGGGTTCAATTACGACAAACTGTCCAAATTAATTTGTATAGACAAGACAAAGAGCGCCAAATAGGGTTTTCTACCCCTATTTGGCGCTCTTTGTCGCTAAACACAACCAGAATGTATTATGACAAATTCTCAATTATGCCTAGTTTTCTTTTATTTCTTTTAAACTATCCTCTATTTTTTCCAATTGCCCAGCAAAAAATTCTTGTTTGGCTTTTGGTAAAAACAATGTGATAGATAAGAGGATTTGTTCTTTAAAGATTGACCAATCTGCGAATATTTCTTCATTGGTTAAAATCATTTCTATTTTTTCTGCTATTTTTTTCCAGAGGATCATTCGCCAGTTATTTTCACCCACTTCATATTCTTTAAACATGCCTAATACATGAAGAATATGGGGAACATTTTGGCTGACAATCGCCGCAAATAAAAAATCAATAATTACTTGCTCGATAATTTCTAGCGAGCGAATATCAATAATTTCCCGCTCATTGACAGATTGTAGCACACGAAAAAGTAACGAAGTTGGAAACGGCTGCAAGCCAACGTTTTTTTGTAATGCTAAAAATTTCAAATTAAAAATAGTATACACATCGGCATTAATTAATCGTTCCAGAATCTGATTTTCTAATGCAATAATTTCCTCTTTTGTCACAACCGTTTGAGGGTTAAAAAGATATTCCAACGCCAACATCGAATACATTACTTCTTGCTTTCCTAAAGCAAAAGACGATTTATCATAATACGCTCGATAATCTGCAACGATTCGACTACTTTCTTGAAAATTTTTACTAAAGATTGCTTGATTAAACTGCTCCTTAGCTAAAACTGTTTTGGACATTGGCGTTAATTTTTCTGTCATTTCCATCGGCGAAATAGACAAGATTTCGACAATAATGGCTAAATCCGAAATACGCAATTCACTATTTCCTTGGACAAAGCGTTGATAACTTCGACTAGAAACACCATTTTCATCAAAGACACGCAGAGGAATATTTTTTCCTTTACGAATCCGTTCAATTTCTTCACCTAGCGGCCGATATTCCATATATTCTTTTTGTTTCAAACGAATTACTCCATTTCTCTTTAAATAAGATAGCAACTAAGTTGAACGGCTATTCTCCAATGCTTAAAATTGTGCGAATATCTTCTTCCGTCATTTTCGCTAATTGCTCTTCATTTCCTTGAATCACTTTTTGGAACAGCTCGCGTTTCTCTTGCTGTAAGGAATTCATTTTTTCTTCAACCGTTCCTTCTGCAATCATCCGCCACACTTCAACAACTTTTTTTTGTCCCATGCGGTGTGCCCGACCAGCCGCTTGTTCTTCGACTGCGGGATTCCACCATAAATCGTATAAAATAACTGTATCTGCACCAGTTAAATTTAGTCCGGTTCCCCCTGCTTTCAATGAAATTAAGAAGACATCTTTTTCTCCTTCATTGAAAGCATTCGCCATCGTTAACCGATCTTGAGGCTTCGTACTTCCTCGTAAATAAAACGTCTCTAAGCCTAATTCATTCAATTCTTTTTCTAAGATAGAAAGCATGCTTGTGAACTGAGAAAATAATAGGACACGACGATTGTTTTCTTTGGCAGCCACTAAAAAGTCTTTGACTTGTTCCACTTTGCCAGAACCTCCCGTGTAATCCTCAATAAACAAACGCGGATCGCAACAGATTTGTCGTAAACGGGTCAAGCCTGCTAAAATACTCATGCGATTTTTCTTGAAGGTCGCCTGATCCATTTGACTGACATCTGCTTGCATTTGTTTTAGATAGGCCAAATAAACCGTTTTTTGTTCTTCTGTTAAGACACTGTACATATTATTTTCAATTTTTTCTGGTAAGTCTGCGAGCACCGTTTTCTTGTCTCGTCGTAAAATGAATGGTTGAATCATTTTGGCAATTTCTTCCGGCTTAATTTCTCGAAAGGCTTTTTTGCCTGGGAACAATCCCGGTAAGATCATTTGAAAAATTGACCACAGTTCATCTAAATTATTTTCAATTGGTGTGCCACTTAATGCAAAACGTTGGGGTACTTTTAAACTTTTTAAGGCTTGCGCCGTTTTAGTCCCACTATTTTTAACCATTTGGGCCTCATCTAGAATCAAATAGCCGACACGCATTTCCTGATAAAGCTGAACATCTTGTCGCATACTTGCATAAGAAGTAATCAGAATATCTTCGGTGCTATTTTGTAAAAGCGCTGCTCGTTCTTGGCGATTGCCAGAAACCACTTGAACATTTAAGGTTGGCGCAAAACGTTTGACTTCGGCTAACCAGTTATAGGTTAAACTTGCAGGAGCGACAATCAAAGCTGTCCCTTTCAAGCGCTCTTCTTCTTTTTCCGAAAGTAAATAGGTAATGGTTTGTAGTGTCTTCCCTAAACCCATTTCATCAGCTAAAATACCGCCAAATTGATAATGGCTAAGCATTTTCAGCCATTTATACCCTGTTTCTTGGTAATGGCGTAACGTTGCTTGTAAGGTTTTGGGGACTTGCGCTTCAAAGTTTTCTGGATGTGTTAAATCCGTGACCATTTTTTTAAAGGAATCTGAAAAATGTGCCCGCTCGTTGTCTTCTAATAAACTTTCGATCATGAGGCCTTGGTTTTTGGGCACATGAATGACATTGTCTTCTTGATGCATATTTTTTCGCAGCTTCGTTAAAATTGCACTTGTATGGAAAAATTCCTCTGAGTCAAAAGCAAGAATTTCACCACTTTTTAACGTATAAAAAGCATCATTACGTAGCAGACTAGTCAATACTGCATCGATTTCGGTTTCATCAATGCCAGTGACATCAAACCGAATATCCAACCAAGAATCCCCTTCCGCAACTTCAATCGTTGGTTGATGATGCTGGGCATCTAAATACAATTCCCGTAATTTCCGTCCCATCCGAACTTCTCCTAATTGACGGAAAGCTGGAACTTCGGCTTTAAAGAAATAATACAAGGACTCTCCAGCAGGTAAGACTTTTTCAAAGCCTGTGGTTGTTTGCTGATAGGCAAACTGTTGAAATTGCTGCTTAATTGCTGTTTCTTTTGCTTTATCTCGAACGATTTCTTGATTGACTTCAGGTAATTGAGCATATTTCGGGTTTGTCGAGAAAATGACTTCTCCATAGTGATAGTCAATCCGAGCGTTAATCCGACCTTTAATTTTCTTAAAAATAAAGACTGCTTTTAAAGGATGATGGACGACTAATTCTTCAACTGATTCTTCAACAGACACTCGACCAATTTTTTCCAATAATGGTAACACTTCACTAAATAAATCAGAAACTGTTTCTTTTTCATAAATAATTGACGGCTCTTCCAAGCGTTTCATTAATTGAAGTAACGTGGTGTAGATGGCTTCCTGCTCTTCTGTTAGTAAATAAACCGTTTGATCCGCAATCGCCCAGTGATAGTGGGCTAGAAACGTTGTAATAGGATTCTGAATAGTTAATTTGAAGCTTTGTTCCTCGGTTTTTTGCACTGTAAACGTAAGTGGCAAACTGGTTTCTTTGAACGTTAGATAGCGATACTTATGAGTTTGATTGGTCAATATAAACTGACCCGTTCGATTCATTTTTTCAACTAACGATTGACTGCGATCAATTGGTAATAATAGATAACGTTTGTCGATTTTCCCTTTAACTTGAATACCGTTTGCACCTAATAATTGGCTGGTATGATAAATTGCCGCAAGTTCTGTTAAAATTTCTTGAATCTCCATTGAAAAAGAATCATGTAGCAAGGTAAATTGGTGTTGTTTATTCACCATAAAGGTCATTTCTTTTTCATATGCTTGTAAAAAATCACCAATATTTTTCACAATATATGTTTTAGGTTTGGTGCCTTCCAAACCAATTTTTAAAGAAAGACCAATCGTTGATAATTCTGGATAGTAATTATTCGTTTCGATCACATCTAAATGAAATTCTAAACGTAAAGGCTGCAAGGGAACTTCGGCAGAAGCTTTGCTTAATTTGGCAAAGCCTTTGGTAAACATTTCAGCTGTTGATCGATTTGTTTTCTCAAAACTGACTGTTTGATTCGCTTGAATAATTCTTGACACGCCTCGTTGTTTCAGTGCCAGTTCAACTGCCACTGTATGCTTGCAATAGCCATGTTCCATCCAATATTGACATTCACAAACATCTTGTTCTTTGGCGGTACCATCCAATTCAACAAGATAAAGTTCTTCCCCTAAAACCTCAGACAACCAGATCCTTTTTTCTGGATTTTGAACGATAGATAAGACCCGGCCTTCTTGCATATATTCGCGCCCTTGTTCAACGATTCGCTCTGGAATACTCCATTTCATCGACTCACCTCCTCTTCTACTAAGCTAGCTGATAGTGAACGGTACTTTGACCATTCCCATTGCTTTTTATTTGTAATTGTTGTGGAATTCGTGCTTTTAATTCGCCAATATGACTAATAATCCCAATCATGCGGCCTTCATTTTCAATCGTTTCTAACGCCTCCATTGCCATTTCCAATGCTTCTTCATCTAAGGAACCAAAGCCTTCATCAATAAACAACGCATCAATTAAGACTCCGCCGGCTTGTTCTTGAATCACTTCTGCTAAAGAAAGTGCCAAAGCTAACGCTGCTATAAAACTTTCCCCGCCTGATAACGTGTGAGCACTGCGCACCGTCCCCGAATTGTCATCATAAATATTGATTTCTAGCCCCGTTTGATTCCGATAACTGCCTGCTTCGTGATTCAATTCAAATTGATAACGACTATTGGTCAGGCGGTCTAAACGCTGATTAGCGACTGTCAGCACTCTTTCTAAATACGTTTGTAACATATACCGTTCAAAACTAATTTTTTTAGGATTATTGCCATTCACCGTATCTGCCAATTGTTGTAGTGCAGCAACTTCCTCAAACTTGTCTTCAATTGTTGTTCTTTGCGCATTAATTTCTTGAACCAACTGTTGGTTGTTCAGCATTTTTTCATGCAGTTGATAGTATTCTTTTTCTTGTTCTTCAATTTGTTGTGTTATTTGTTCAATTTCTGTGGTGATTAAAGATAATTCTGGGAACGTATCACTAGATAATTTTTTTTCAATTTCAGCGAGTTGGATAGTCAGTTGGGTTTGCTCTTGTTCAAATAAAGCAATTTGTTCTTGCTGACTTTCTAGTGTCGGTACCTCTTTCAACCACTCCGTCAATTGGTCCTCTGTCACTCCTTGTTCCGTTAAAACTGCGTTTAACTGACTCTCAAGTTGTGCGACTGTTTGTTGAAGTGTTTGTTGTTCTTTCTCCAAATGAGTCAACGTACTTTCAAGGATCATTTCTTCTTTCTTCAAGGTTTCTCCTTGTGTCGTCACGTTTTCTTTTTGACGTTCAAATGCAGAGAGTTCTTCTTGACGCAAAGCTTGTCGTTTAGTCATTTCTTCGTATGTGACGGTTGCATCCAATAATTGGCTAGCAATCATTTGCTGGTGGATAGTGATTCTTTCCAGACTTTGTTGCATTGTTTCTACTTGTTGTCGGAGCACTTCAAAGCGTTGAGAATTTTCAGCTACTTGTTCTTCTAGTTCCGTCAGACGGTCCTTTTCGACTGAAATTTCCGTTAGTTTTTGTGCTATTTGTTGTTTTTCTTTAGCTAATTGCGACTCAACTTCCGCAATTTCTGCAGGTGTTACTTGTGAAAAAGTTAGTCCTGTTAACGGCAACTGCAAGTCAGCAAACTGCGCTGCTAATTGTTCTTGTTCCTCAGTATACGCAGCTTCCTGTTCTTGTAATTGGCTTTCTTTCTGTTGCTTTTCCGCCCCTAATGCAGAGAGCGTTTCAGTAAATCGTTGAACCGTTTTTTCAACTTCCGTTAATTCCCGTTCCGCTTGATTAATCTCTTCTAAGGAAACTTCTTGATGAGTTTGTTGCTTTGGATGTTCTAAAGAGCCACAAACTGGGCAAGGTTCCCCCTCTTCAAGTAACAAGCTTAATCGTTGGATTTGTAAAGAGGCCCATTGACTTTTCTTTGTCTGCAACTTCGCTTCTTCGGCGCTTTTTTGTTGCTGTTCAACAGCAAACCGTTGTGTCAACTCGTGCAATTCCCCTTGGTTTTGACTAATTTTTTGCCAAGCTTTTTGATTTTTTTGCCAACGTTCTACAAAATTTTGCCAATGATCTGCTACACTAGAACATTCAAAATTTGCTTTTTCAAGTGTTCCTTCTTGTTCAATAAATTGTTTGGCTGTCGCCACTTTATCCGCTAATGTTGTTTTTTCCTGTTGGCAAGATTCATACTCTTTTTGAATGGCTTGATAATTGGCTTGTTCTGCTATTTTTCGTTGAGCTAACTGTTCATATTCTTGGTATTGTGGTAATTGACGTTGAATCGTTTGAAGATGTTCTTGTTTTTCAGCAATCAATGGTTGTTGTTCTTCCAACTCACTCATGATTGCTTGCCAATCTGTCAATGCTTGTTGCGTTTCCATGAGAGCTTGTTGTTTGGACTTTGTTTCTTGTTCTTTTTGTTGTTTTTCGCTTCGTTTTTCAAAGACTTTTTCAGCTAAAGATTGCTGTTTTTGGCTCCATTTTAATTGCTGAATCTGTTCCTTTAACCGCTCAATGACGGTTTCCTGTTCAGCTTGTTTTGCTTTCTTTTCCAGTAATTCTTCTTTTTGCTGTTGCAAGTTTTGTCGTTCTTCAATAGCATAACGAACTTGCTCTTTTGCTTGTTTGGCTTGTTTTAAGGTTGCAATTTGTTCTCTTTCAACTAATAGTTGTTGCTGAGCCTCTTGTTGTTGGCTTTCTAATAATTGAAGTTTTTCAAAAAGTGTCATTGTCGGTTCAGGTTCTTCTGACCAATGCAACTGTTCTGTTTTCAGTTCAATTTTTTGCTGGGTTTCTTGAATCTCTTGATTGGCAATTTTTAAGCGTTCTTTTAAATTTTCGCTGAACAACTGATACAATTCTGTTCCGAATAAATTACGCAAAACCTTTTCTTTTTCATCACTTTTAGCAATTAAAAAAGTCCGAAACTCTCCTTGTGGTAACAATACAATTTGAGCAAATTGATTGGCATTCAAATGCAATAATTCTTGAATGAGTTCGTCCACTTCACGTCTTTTAGAATAGGCTCGTAGTTCTTTCCCTTGAGCATCTTTGACAATTAAAGAAATTTTGGCACTTTGTTTACGGACTCCTGTGCCACGTTTTTTAAAAAGTTCTTGTTCGGGAAGGCGGTTCAGTTCATAGAGATACTCGTTATGTTTAAAAAGCAAAGTAACTTCAGTGGCTTCTGAGGGGTCAGCAAATGTGGAACGCATTTCTTTGCCTAAACGTAATTTTCCAGAACTTTCACCAAACAAAGCATAGCTCATTCCATCAAAAATCGTTGTTTTCCCAGACCCTGTTTTTCCACTAATTAGAAAAAGTGAAGAATCTTCAAACTTCGTAAAATCAATGGTTTCATTAATATACGGTCCGAAGTTTTTCAATGTTAAAGATAATGGTTTCATCCTGTTACTTCCCTCTTTCTAATTGATTAAGTGTACTCAGTTCTTCTTGGACCCATTGTGCTTGTTGTTCTGTCAAGGCCTCTCCTGTCACATCGTTAAAAAAGTCATGCAGATGTTCTTCTGGTGAACGTTGTTCTATTTGTACCACTTTTTTCTGATTTCCGTTGCTTGTTTCTCGACCATTCAAACGTTCCAACCCAATAATTTTGGGGTAAATTTTTCGCAATTGATTCATCATGTTGGGAATGATCGCTCGGTCGGTTAATTGGACATGTAAATAATTTTCCCGATTCACTTCTTGATAAAAAGCGGGATCCGTTAACTGCTGAAACGAGCCCGTCAATTGTTGAATGTCTCGCAATGGTTTCAAAGTACGGAATTTAAAATGAACTTCAGCTTCTGTTTCAACAAGCCAAACACCCTTTTCTTGTGTCATTTCTGATAAAGAAAATTTTACAGGCGAGCCACTGTATCGAGCATTAGGTGCCTGCAACGCATTTTTTCCATGTAAGTGGCCCAACGCGACATAATCAAAAGGCTCTAACAAAGCCGTCGGTACAACATCCAAACCACCCACTGTTAATTTTGTTTCAGAATCAGTTTTTTCACTGCCAGCGACAAAAAAATGACTAACTAACACTTGTTTTTTGTTGGGGAGAAAAGATTCTTGCATTTTCGCGACAACTTTTTCCATCGCCGCCTGAATCGTTCGAATCGTTTCATCTTCAAAATATAAGCGAGCCGCAATCGGTTCAAAATAAGGCAACAAATAAAATTGGGTATTGTCGATTTCAATTGGTTGAAAGGCTTGTTCTAAACGCGTATTCAAATGAAATTGCGTTTGGTTAAACCAAGGGCCTCCTGTTTCTAAACGAGTGCTGCTATCATGGTTTCCCGAAATAGCTAACACGGGGAAATGCTCTTTGAGATTCATTTGAATCATCATTTCATTAAAAATCTCGACTGCTTCAACCGCTGGAACAGAGCGATCATACAAATCTCCAGCGATCACAACAGCATCCACTTGCTCTTCTTTCGCAATTGCTAAGATTTGTTTAAAGGCTTCCCTTTGTTCTGCCAATAAATCAAAACCATGTAATTTTTTGCCAATATGCCAATCTGCTGTATGTAAAAATTTCATTTTTTCACCGCCTAAAAAAGTCCTTCTTATTATTATAACAAATTTCTGGTATTTTTTAAGAAAATCGGACAGAAGAATTAGATTTTTAACAAACTTTTTTCTTAACGCAAGAAAAAAGACAGGGAGCATCATCTTTTGATGAAACTACCTGCCAGTAACATTCCTATTCTGTAGCGGTTTGTTTTATTCTTTTTCTGTTGATTCATATTTAAAAGTTGGATCAATTTCTTTATCTAACTGATCAAATGCTTCTTGCATCCGACGTTCTACTTCAGCTAAACCGTCTTTATCCATTTTTTTAATATCGCTAATATCGATTGGCTCCCCAAAACGAACCGTTACTTTTTTACGTTTAAACAACTCTTTTAAAGTTAACGGACCTTGATAAACAGATGGCACGATAGGTACTCGCCCCATTTTAGCAATCAAGGCTACCCCGCCTTTTAATTCTGAGGAATGACGCGTACCACTGGGGAACATAATCAAACTTAAATCAGAATTTTTTAAAATTTTGACAGGTGTTTTAATCGCGCTGGGACCGGGCTTCTCACGATCCACCGGAAACGCATTCGCATGTTTTAAAATGAAACGTAAAACAGGATTTTTAAACAACTCTTTTTTTGCCATAAAACTAAACTTCTTAGGACTGCCAGCAACAGCTAAATACAGCGGTTCCCACCATGTTCGATGCGGCGCAACTAAGACATAGTTTTGGTCTTTTGGTAATTTTTCTTTATTTTCATAATGTGCATTTCCATTAATCACAAATAAAATGACGCGAACCACGCCACGCATAAATGTAAAAAACATAATTTTCTTCCTTTCTTCTCTCCGCTTTCTAGTATGCCGAAAGCTCTACCTTTTGACAAGCTTTTTTTACGTCTATCAATTAGAGAAATAACATGTCCCTACTAATCTAGGGAACAGATTTTGTCATACGGGTTTAAAAGTAGTATAATACATGAACAATCAGATGAAAAGTTGGAGGTTCTTAATCTATGTTATTATCCGGCGAACGGATTGATCAATTATATGCGGATGATATTCAAATTATTCAAAGTAAAGAAGTCTTTTCTTTTTCCATTGATGCAGTCTTATTGGCTAATTTTCCGCAACTACCAAAAAAAGGCAAGATTGTCGATTTGTGTGCTGGCAATGGCGCGGTCGGCCTCTTCGTTAGTCGGAAAACAGCTGCAAAGATCGACCAAATCGAATTACAACCTCGTTTGGCAGATATGGGTCAACGAAGTATTCTATTAAATAAATTGGAAAAACAAGTAACGATGTATGAACGTGATTTAAAACAAGCGACAGAAGTCATCAAAAAAGATTCTGTGGATTTAGTACTATGTAACCCCCCATACTTTAAAGAACGACCAACTAGCCAAAAAAATCCAAACCCGCACTTAGCGATTGCCCGTCATGAAATTCACACGTCTCTTCAAGAAGTGGTCACTGTGTCGGCGGATTTATTAAAAACAAATGGTCGCCTCGCAATGGTTCATCGTCCTGATCGTTTCCTGGATATTTTACATGCCATGGAAAACGCCAATATTGCGCCGAAAAAAGCTCGGTTTGTTTATCCGAAGCCAGGCAAAGAAGCTAATGTTTTACTAATTGAAGGCATTAAACAAGGCAAAAAAGACGGTTTTCGTGTGTTACCACCTCTTTTTACATACAATGAAAAGAACGAATACGAAGCAGAAATGAAGGCTATGCTGTATGGAGAATAAGAAATCCCATTATTTTTATGTTTTACTTTGCCAAGATGGTTCCTTTTACGGTGGCTATACAACTGAGCCAGAACGTCGATTAACCGAACATAATAGCGGAACTGGTGCAAAATATACTCGATTAGCCAAACGACGGCCAGTCGAAATGATTCATACAGAGAAATTTGAAACACGTAGCGCGGCCACCAAAGCCGAAGCCGCCTTTAAAAAATTAACGCGCAAACAAAAAGAACAGTATTTAAAAACTTTCCATTAAGTGACAATAAGCAAAAAGAAACAGCCATCATTTCATTGATGAAATGATGGCTGTTTCTTTCTCTTTTTAAACTAAGTTTTCGACAAAATGAATAACCATTTCGGCTGATTTTTTCCCAGCTTCATCGATGAATTCGTCAAAGCTTTGAGTTGCTTCGCCATCTGCTGTATCACTCATTGCCCGTACAACTAAGAATGGAATATTGAACTGTGAAGCCGCTTGGCCAATTGCTGCGCCTTCCATTTCACAAGCTAAGGCTTCAGGAAACTCTTTCTTAATTTTGGCGATTTTCTCAGCGCTATCCACAAAAGTATCTCCAGTAACAATCAATCCTTTACGAATAGCTAAACCAGTTTTTTCAGCAGCTTTCGCAATTTCCATCCGCAAGTATTCACTTGTTTCAAAATACAAAGGCACGCCACCAGGCAATTGTCCATAGGCATAACCAAAACCAGTGACATCAACATCAAAGTAAGCTAATTTGTCTGCAATGACTAAATCGCCAACTTTTAGTCCTTCACCGATACCACCAGCAGAACCTGTATTAATCACCATATTTACGCCATATTGATGAATCAATAAAGTCGTGGTCACAGCTGAGGCCACTTTACCAATTCCTGAACGAACCACAATCACCTCATGTCTTCCTAACGAACCAGAAACAAATAAAGCGCCTGCTCGTTCCCATGACATTGTGTCTGTCAATTTTTCTTTTAGAATTTTGACCTCTTGATCCATTGCTCCAATAATTCCAATTTTCATAGTGATTCCTCTTTTCTATAAATTCAAAACGATATATGCCACAACGGCTAATAAAATCGCTACAATAATAATTGCCTTGTTTAACCAAGTACTCCGTTCTCGACGCTTCGAGTATTCTCCTACTCGTGACTTGTTGATTGGTTTTTGTTTTTTCTTTTCTTTACGATAAAACGTCGAAATTTCTTTTTCTTTTCGCTTATACGCTTTTTCCGCCAGCTTCTGCTCTTCTTGCTGACGACGTTCCGCTTCTTTTTCTTCTGCTTCTCTGCGTTTGCGAAGCTCTGTCCGAGTGACTAACGGACCTTTGCTCATTGCGTGTCCTCCTTAAACTGTCTCTGCAGTAAATACAATTCCCAGTATTGTATAGCAAAAAGTGTTTTGGCATCACAAATCGTGCCTTTTGCCACCTCTGCTTTGGCTTCAGCTATTGTTAGCTCGTAAAGTTCCAAGATTTCATCTTCATCTTGAGGACGCGGATTTTCGACTTTCTGCAAATCCGTTGCCAAATAGAGAGCCAATTTTTCATTAGCAAATCCTGGTGACAGATACATTGAATTTATGTAGGTAAGCTGACCTGCACGATACCCAGTTTCTTCTTCTAATTCCCGCATAGCCGTCGTTTCCAGTTGATTTTCTTCTCCAGGATCAATTTTTCCCGCCGGAATTTCTAAAATTACTTGTTCCAAGGGTTTTCTAAATTGTTTAACTAAGACGATTTTTCCTTCTGCGGTTAACGGAATCATAGCTACTGCGCCTGAATGAAAAACCAATTCGCGTTTAGCAGTGCCGCCTGTCGGTAAAGCCACGTCATCCAAAAAAACATCAATAATCTTTCCTTTAAAAATTTCTCGACGTTGAAGTGTTTTTTCTTCGAAGTCCTCATAATTTAACATATCTTTCACCAACCTTTCTTGTTTATCATACCCTAAAATGATAAAAATCGCACCCCTTCTTCTCTAGTTAAACCCTTTTCAAAGAAAAAAATTTATTGCTTTAGAAAAAAATTACATTTTCGAAAAAAAATAGACATAAAAAATTCACAACTTCCTTGTATTATTTAAGCATACCAACAAACAACCCTAACAAAACACTTTTTCATTTTTAACTCCTTTCCCGTCCTACCCCCAATTAGGACGGGTCTTTTTTTGCGTTTTATACTTTTTTTCTTAGGATTTCACTAAATCATAAAATACATCTTCCGCTGTATGTCTTTTCTCTCACAGAGTATGCTAAAATAACTATTGTAACGAGAGCTGACTCTTTCGAGGATTAGATAGATAGGAGGAACTATATAAATGAACAAATTAAATACAAAATTACTGATTGGCTATATTCTTTTAGGAGCCTTAATCATTGCTGTCGCTAGAGAATATGGCTTCTTCGCTTTTGTGATTCTGGTAGGCTTTTTAGGATTCGTTCTCTATCGAAAAAAGAAAAATGCCGCCGACAAGAGCGATCAAATGCCTTACTTAACAAAAGATAAAGAAGCCCATTATCGTGAGTTGGGGTTATCTCCACAAGAAATTGATTTTTTCAGAAGTACAATGAGCACAGCCAAAAAACAAATCATACAATTACAAGAAAACATGAATCGTTCAACTAAATTACGGGCGATTGACTTACGTAATGATACTACGAAGGTTTCTAAAGCTCTGTTTAAAGAGTTAGTGAAAGAACCTAAAAAGTTACACTTAGCCAATCACTTTCTCTATACACATTTACCAAATATCGTTGACTTAACAAGTAAACATTTAGAAATCGAACAACATGAAGTAAAAAACAAACAAACGTATGAAAAATTAGAAGAAAGCGCACAAATCATTGACCAATTGTCAAAATTAGTTAAAAATGATTATGAGGAAATCGTTTCCGATGACTTAGACGATTTAGATGTCGAAATGTCGATCGCTAAAAGCAGCTTGTCGCAAAAAGCTGCAACTGAGGAATCACCTCAAGTAAACGAAGACCAGCAATAATCATTAGGGAGGAAAAAAAATGACTGAGCAACAACCCAAAGAAACAACATCTGTAACCAATACATTGGATGATTTATTAAGTAATCCATTTTCATCAATGGATGAACTAACACCAACGCAACAAAATGAACTATCTGAGTTAAAAGAACAGCAAGCAGCTCCTCGTTTAATTGATAAATTACCACAAGAACGTCAAGCCCAAGCAAAAGAGTTAGCTTCAAAAATTGACGTCCAAGATTCACAAGCAGTAATTACCTATGGTTCAAATGCCCAAATCAAACTCGGCGAATTTTCGCAAGCGATGTTAAACCACGTTCAAGCACAAGACATTGGTCCTGTTGGTGATTCACTGACCGATCTAATGTTTCGTTTAAATGAAGCCAATCCCAATGAATTACGTGCTGGCGAAGGCAACTTTATTCAAAAAATGTTAGGTAAAGTCAAACAATCCGTTTACGAAATTACCGCCAAATATCAAAAAATTGGTGCGCAAATTGACAAAATTGCTGTCAAATTAACCCATGAAAAAGATGGTCTTTTAAAAGATAATGCCATGTTAGATCAATTGTATCAAAAAAATAAAGATTATTTTGATGCCTTAAACATCTATATTGCCGCTGGGGAATTAAAAGCAGAAGAACTACGGACGCAAATTATTCCTGAAGCCATGAAAAAAGCGGAAGAATCTGGGGATCAAATGGATGTCCAAATTGTTAATGATTATAACCAATTCCTAGACCGTTTAGAAAAAAGAACCCATGATTTACGCTTGGCTCGTCAAATTACGATTCAACAAGCCCCACAAATTCGTTTAATTCAAAATACTAACCAAGCCTTGGCTGAGAAAATTCAATCATCGGTGAATACAGCGATTCCGTTATGGAAAAACCAAGTAGTCATCGCCTTGACCTTACTCCGTCAAAAAGATGCTGTGACTGCTCAACGTCAAGTCTCTGAAACCACCAATGACTTACTGAAGAAAAATTCAGAAATGCTAAAAATTTCTGCAATTGAAACAGCAAAAGAAAACGAACGTGGCCTAGTCGATATTGAAACATTACAAAAAACACAAAATGATTTAATTGAAACTATCCAAGAAACATTACGTATTCAACAAGAAGGAAAAGAAAAACGCCAAGCTGCCGAAATCGAACTTGGCCATATGGAAGAAGATTTGAAAAATAAATTATTAGAATTAACACAATAAACAACGTTTAGAACAAACTTCTTATAGTACAAGCCTGGGACAAAAATCCAAAGTGATTTTTGTCCCAGGCTTGCTTTTCTTTTTACGCTTGAATATTGTATTTCAGCCACTTAATGATACAATAAAAGAAAACCATGTTTCTTTTTGAAAGGAGGAGCAATTGTGCCACAATTTGCTTCTAAAGCCGAAGAAAAAAATTATTATGAACGCCAAGCTAGCTTAGCAGAGTTTCTAACTTGGTATCATCAACAAGAATTACCTGAATATGAAAAACCCTCTTTAACCGTTGATATGGTTCTTCTTTGTTACAACAAGGAAGCTGATCAATTAAAAGTCTTACTGATTCAACGTAAAGGTCACCCCTTTAGAAACTCATGGGCGCTTCCTGGCGGTTTTGTTAATCGTAACGAATCTACTGAAGATAGTGTTTTAAGAGAAACAAAAGAGGAAACTGGTGTGGTGATTTCTCAAGAAAATATTGAACAATTACACAGCTTTAGTCGCCCAGATCGTGATCCTCGTGGCTGGGTCGTGACAGTCAGCTATTTAGCCTTTATTGGTGAAGAACCTTTAATTGCTGGCGACGATGCCAAAGAAGTCCACTGGTTCAATCTTGAACGGCATGGTCAACATATCACGTTATCTCATGAAGATGTGGAAATTACTTTAGACTTGAAAACAGCGGCCTCTCTTGGTAAAGATACATTAGCCTTCGACCATAGTGAAATTATAATTAAGGCGTTTAATCGTGTTGTTGATAAAATGGAACATGAACCGCAAGTGCTTCAAGTCTTAGGAAAAGATTTCACCATTACGGAAGCCCGTAAAGTTTTTGCGAAGTTCCTCGGCGTTGATTATCGCAGCATTGACCATTCAAATTTTAAAAAAGCCATGACACAATATTTTGAAGAGTTAGGTGAACGTCCCGTTGGCATTGGCCGCCCTTCAAAAATTTACCAATTGAAAACAACAACAGGTTTCTAAGAGGAGGGAATATTTTTTGACTGTTTACTTAAGAAAAGCAGAACCTTCTGATTTGCCTGACATCCTTGCTATCATTGAAGATGGACGCCGCACCTTACAAAAAAGTGGCATTCCCCAATGGCAAAACGACGATGGCCCGAATCAAGAAATTTTAGCAAAAGATATCGACCAGCAAACTTGCTATATTTTAATGGTTGATGATGCCTTGGCAGGCGTTGGTGTTTTATGTTCGGAGATTGATCCTGCTTATGAAGCGATTTTTAATGGTTCTTGGCAACCTCATTCTCAAGCTACGTATACAGCAATTCATCGTGTTGCTCTAAAAAGTTTCTTTCAAGGTCAAGGACTGGCTTTGGTGCTTTTGCGCTCACTGGTTACAGCCGCTCGTTTGCAAGGTGCTACTGATATTCGAATTGATACACATCCACAAAATCTCGCTATGCAGCACCTGATTAAAAAAGCTGGCTTTGTTTATCAAGGTGACGTGATTTTAGATGTTAACGATGGCGAACGTTATGCTTATCAGATGATATTGAAATAAAAAAGTTAGGGATAACTGC
Organism: Enterococcus sp. DIV1328a; assembly: GCF_050536905.1. Lineage (NCBI taxonomy): Bacteria > Bacillati > Bacillota > Bacilli > Lactobacillales > Enterococcaceae > Enterococcus > Enterococcus sp. DIV1328a. The sequence continues at coordinate 2,200,337 of NZ_CP172912.1, forward strand.
CAGATTGACAGCTATCCCTAACTTTTTACATCTTATGAACACTATGAGCGCTTTGAATGCCCTCACAGGCTTCTTTACAAGCTTGATTAATTAATAAATAAGAGGATTCTTTTTGGCGGATTCCTAATTGATATTTCAATTCATCTGTCACTTGGCAAGATTCACTTAATGCCTCTAACCAGAAAAATACTCCTTCTTTATACGTATCTAATCCTTCTAGCAAGATTTTCGTTGCTTCTTTATCATAATACGGCTCTAAATTTTTACGAAACATCATTTCTTCTGTAAAAAAACGATTCACATTATTTCGGCAAAACATATAAGTGTCACGGCCTCTCCGATGTGCAGCCTGATTACAACCGTATTCTTGAACTTCTTTAGAGATGGCTTTGAAAATTTCGTTGTATACTTCAATTCTTTGCATAATTGACAAAATGGTATCTGTATAACTAAACATAACTCCTTGCTCCCTTCCCCTTCTAAGTAACAAAAATTTGCTTGTTACTTTCATTATAAAGGGAATGTTGGGTTTATATCAAATGATACGCTGTTTCCTTGCTAAAATCCTTCGTTTTTTCCTTAGAAGAATAATAAGTAAGCGGATTATTTAATCTGTTATGTTCGGATTTTCTACACTTGGAAAATAAATTATTTTATAAAGCCATTTTCCGTTTTAACTGATGGCAACGGGCCAGTCTGTGTATTGCCAGGAACACCAATATACGTATTGCCGTTGATAGAAGTCATTTCGTTTTCCTCAGCTGCTTCATCTTGAACGGTATAATCACTTTGATATAAAAATTCACCGTTCGTATGGAAGACATAGCCGTCTTGATCTCGTTCATCTGGCTTTTCTAAATTTAAAGACACACGTAATTGATGACGGACATTTTCAATACTATCTGGATATAGTTCAACCATACTGCGCCCTTCATTACTAAAAGTGCGCCAGTCAAAAGAAAGCTGTTGTTTATCATAATTGGTCCAAGTCAAACCTTCTTTGACTAAATGAGTCAATTCATTGGAATCCACATCAGTTTGAATGTTTCCATTTAACGAATCAATAATGTCCATTATTTTCATGATTGATTGACCAGATTTCAACTTGTCTTCAACTGCTTGAATAATTTCTTGTTGTCGGAATCCACGCATAATATCGTTATCGCTATGTCTTTCACGGGCATAAGATAAAGCTTTCGTACCATCTAAATGCTGTTTCCCTGCATCAAAATGAATGGATCCTGGCCCGTCTTTGGTGACACCATCAAACGCCTGCTTGACATTGACATCTATGCCGCCAACTGCATCAATTAACTTAATAAAAGATAAAAAGTTAAACACAACGTAATGATTGATTGGAATATTCAATAATTTCTCAACGGTGTTAACAGAAGCTGTTGGTCCATCGTAGGTATAGGCGGCTTCAATTCGCTGCATCCCTTGGTAATTTTTCGCATCAATTTGCACAAAACTATCCCGTGGCAAACTTAAATAGGTTATTTTCTTCGTCTTGTTATTCACGGTAATCACCATCATAGCATCAGTCCTAGTTGTGCCTAATTTCCGTTCAATTGTATTGTCTAGACCCATGACCAAAAACGATTGACTATCTTTATTTTGCGCTTCAGTATAATCATTTTTTATGGGGACATAGCCTTTATCAATCGTTTTCTTTAAATAACTACCCGCTACAGCAAAGTATGCTGAGCCGACTGTGACAAAAAACAAAATGATGACTAAACTAATTAAGCTGATTTTTCGCTTCCTACTCATTGGCTGTACTTCCTCTCTCTTGAAAAGTCTCCACCATCATTACTACTCCTCTAAGCAGACAAGAGACAAGTCTATCTTACCAGTCCCTTTCAAAACTAAACATAGCAGAATTTATATAGGGGTATAACCTAGAGGAAACAAAAAAGAGGGGCTTGTTTGTTTAAAAGTCTCTCTTTTTTGTTATTTATTTTTGTGTTCTTTTTTGAACAATTCCACCATTTTTTGCTGTGGTTTTGGAAAAACATAGTCCGAAAATTGTTGTGCTGCTACCCATCGCTGCGACTCTAGTGTGGCTAATTCGCCTGTATTTCGGCCATAAAAGACTAAGATATGCCATTTTAAATGACTGAAAATATGAACGACTTCGCCTAAGGCACGTTTTTGCCAGACAACTGTTTCATAGTCCGTAAAAAAGCTGACAGGTTCTTCAGCGACCAAAGGCTCTGTTACAGGCTCTAACTCTAAAGTTAATTGTTTTTCCGTTTCTACTGGTTGCGCCATTTTTTGCAATTGTTGAAATTGTTTTTTGCTAATTTCTTCAATCGGAAACAGCCACATATTGGCTAACAAACCGGTTTCAGGGCGTTGTTCTAATAAAAATTCTTGCTTTTTATTTTCAATAATAGTGCCGACATAATACACATCTTTCGGCTTAACTTTTTTTGATTTGACTGGATAAGCGGTCATTTTATCTGCCTGATAGGCCGCACAATATTGCTGAAGCGGACAGCTTTCACACTTAGGTGAAGTTGGGGTGCAGACGGCTGAGCCTAGATCCATTAAGGCTTGATTAAAATCCCCTGGACGCTCACGATCGATGATTTTAAGCATCGCCGCTTCAAATACTTTACGACTACTCGCTTTTGCAATATCTGCATCAATTTCAAATAAACGGCTCACTACCCGCATGACGTTACCGTCAATTGCTGGTTCGGGTAAATTAAAGGCAATACTGCCAATCGCACCAGCCGTATAGGGGCCGATTCCTTTTAAACTCCGAATATCTTCGATTGTGTCAGGCATTTTCCCACCAAATTCTGAAACAATCTGTTGCGCTGCCACTTTTAAATTACGCGCTCGTGAATAGTAACCTAACCCTTCCCAAGCTTTCAACAACTTATCATCTGGCGCTTCCGCTAAATCTTGAATCGTCGGAAACCATTCCATAAATCGATAAAAATAATCAATGACTGTATCTACGCGAGTTTGTTGTAGCATAATTTCAGAAATCCAAATACGATACGCATCTGTATTCGCTCGCCAAGGTAAATTGCGTTTTTCTCGTTCATACCAAGCTAAAAAATCTTCCTGGAATGAACTAACTTTTGCGGGACTCCACGCCTCCCAAGGCTCTTTATTCGTCATGTTCTACTTCCTTTTCGCTAATAAATTGCTGAATCAAATCATAGTCAAACCCTTTTTGGAATAAGCTTTGTTTGACTTTTTGGACTTTTTTAGAAAAATCAAATCGCTGATTGGCACGCCATAAACGTTCGCCTTCCTTGTTTAACGCTTGTTGTTCTTGTTCTTCGTCCTTTTCAAAAGCTAAAGATTCCAAAGCTAGATCAATGATTTCATTTGTAAAGCCCTTTTGCATCAGATGCAGACGCGTTTTCTGTAGTGCATCTTTAAAACTTTTAGTTCGATAGCGTTTCATGGCCTTTTCTGCAGTTGCTATGGCAACATTAAGCTGTTCATCTAACGTATAAAAGGTCAAGCCATGCTGAATATCTTCTTCACTAATGCCTTTTTGCTTTAATTGTTGTGCCACATTTCGTGGTCCTTTATCACTGGTTCGCATAGCTGTCCGTACGTAACTTTCACTAAAAATTGCATCATCCAACAACCGCAGCTCTTCTAAACGTTGAACGATTTTTACTCGATCTTCAGGTACAATTTCTTTCTCTTTTAAATAAGTAAAAATCTCTTTCTTTGAACGTAATTGATAGCTTAAATAATTCATCGCCATTTGTAACCCGACATCATAAGAACTGGCTTTTTTTATTTCTTCTATTAAAGTATCTGATAACTCTTGGCCTTTTAGCAGACGCTGCCGTACTAAAATATCTTCCGAGACACGCAGTTTTTCGCCTGAAGATAGCCAAAGTAGATAAAATTCACCTTTATCTTTACTAATTCGTGTGATTGTTGTCATCTTATTCTCCTGCCCCTCTAAATCAGAACATATATTCTACTATACCATAGAATCCTTGGAAGCCAAATAAATAAAAATGTGCTAAAATGGGAGGAAGTGAAAAATGTGAGATGACTAAAGGATGAAAGAATATGACCCAACAACTAGTAAAAAAAGGCCAACAAATTTCTTTAAAAATTAAACGATTAGGAATTAATGGCGAAGGTATCGGCTATTATAAAAAATTAATTATTTTCGTTCCTGGGGCGCTACCGAAAGAAGAAGTGACTGCCACGATCACAAATGTTACACCAAAATTTGCTGAAGGAACCCTTCAATCTGTCAAAAAAGCTGCTAAAGATCGCGTGGTCCCTCCTTGTCCTGTCTATGAAACATGTGGCGGCTGCCAACTACAACATTTAGCCTACAAAGCACAATTAGACTTTAAAAAAGATTTATTAAAGCAGGCGCTTAACAAATTTAAACCAGCCAATTATCAAAACTATGAACTACGAAAAACAATTGGGATGGAGAATCCTTGGAATTATCGAAATAAAGCCCAATTCCAATTACGCCAAATCGATGGCCAAGTAGAAGCTGGTCTCTATCAAGCTGATTCACATCAATTAGTACCGATTGATAACTGTTTGGTCCAACAGCCTGCGACAACCAAGGTGATGAATACATTAGTTGATTTATTGAATGACTTTCAATTACCAATTTATGATGAACGTAAAAATAGTGGTATCTTTCGAACATTAATGGTTCGAGTGGGCATCCAAACTGGCGAAGTCCAAGTAGTGTTCATTACACAATCGCAGAAATTTCCACAAAAAGAAAAAATGGTTCGCGCAATTAATGAACAATTACCAGAAGTTGTTTCTATTATGCAAAATGTCCAAAATAAAAAAACCTCTCTAGTAATGGGTGATGATACCCTTCACTTATGGGGCAAAGAAAGCATTGAAGAACACATTAACGACGTTGTCTTTGATTTATCGCCGCGAGCATTTTTCCAATTGAATCCAGAACAAACGGAAGTTTTATATAATGAAGGAATCAAGGCCTTAGATTTACAACCAAATGAAACTGTTGTTGATGCTTATTGTGGCGTCGGGACCATTGGCTTAAGTTTAGCGAAACAAGCGCATCAAGTTCGTGGTATGGATACCATTCCCGCCGCAATTGACGATGCTAGATTCAATGCAAAACGACTTGGTGTTACGAACACACATTATGCTGTTGGAACAGCTGAAGACTTATTACCTAAATGGTTCAAAGAAGGCTTTAAACCTGATGCCATTGTAGTTGATCCCCCACGGACTGGTTTGGATCGTAAATTATTAACGGCCCTTTTGAAACAACCACCTAAGAAAATGGTGTATATTTCTTGTAATGTATCCACGTTAGCACGTGATTTAGTTCAATTAGCCAAAGTATATCAAGTAGACTATTTACAATCTGTTGATATGTTTCCACAAACCGCTCGTTGTGAAGTTGTCGTAAAATTAACGAGAAAATAAAAAAAGGCACCAAGTTTCACGAAATTCGTGAGACTTGGTGCCTTTAACTAATTAAACAATTATTTACTTAATTAGCTATTTTTTCGTCCGAAGAAGAATGAAACCACAGCAACTAAAATTACTGCCCCAATAATTGATGGCACAATTGCCATACCTGCTACGTGAGGACCCCAGCTACCTAAGATTTTTTCTCCGATAAATGAACCAACTAAACCGGCAACGATATTCGCAATCCAACCCATTGATTGACCTTTGCTTGTAAGCGCGCCAGCGATAGCACCGATAACAGCACCAACGATTAAAACCCATAAAGTATGCATAAAATAATTCCTCCTAAATGCTTTATCTAGCGAATAATTCGCTATGTTACTATTATGGACTACTTTTATTAGATAACAAAATAGTTTGCTTGTTTCCATGAAAAAAAAGCAATAATTTCTGATAATTTCATTAAAAAAACTCAGAACAGGAGACCGAAGTGCACTGTTCTGAGCTTTTATTTAAGAAATTGTTGGTCGTTTTACTCGTTCATGTGCGACATCCGCTGCTTGAATCTCTTTATTATTAAAAGGTGTTAAGCGGAATGCCAATTGGAATTCTTCAAACGTAGTCCGGTATTTTTCTAATTGCCACTGGCCACAAGAGTAGCTACCTAGGGCGTTTTGTTTGTAATCGATATTTAAAACAACATACTCACTTTCTTGTAATTCATTGGTATGCTTAGCAACATCTAGCGCTTGTTCTTCAAAATAAGAAACACTAAAATTATATGAATCAGCCGCTGTTGCTACTACCCCTTGGCCACGATCATCCGTGAATGCGGACCATTTAGTCGCCATGTGGTTACCATTGGCTTGTGGAACAACATAATTAGTGAACATTTCCGCTACTGTAGCATCATAAACGCCAAGTAAACCAGCTTCTTGTGAATCTACATAGTTTTCTCTCGGCCCTTTACCGAAATATTTTACTTCTGATAGAGACTTGTCTAAATGGAGAGTCACACCCAAACGTGGTAACATATCTGGCGCATTTTCAATTTTACCGGCAGGACTACCTTTTAAGTCGAAGAAAATTTCGCCATTTGGTGCAATTAAATACTGATAGGTACATTGATAATGCCAAGCACTGTTAGTCGTTCCGTTAATTGTTTTTACGATGACTTGGATAAAATCATCAACTTTTTTCCACTCAAAAGAACGGACAATTTCATGCTCTAAATGTAAGAAATATTTCTTCTTCATTTCATCAATAATTTCCATATCATTACTGATCGGTGCCCGCCAAAATGTAAATTTCGGCCCTCTATGCAATAATTTTTTACCATCTCGTGTCACATTCGTTAAGGCGCCCTTCACTTTATCAAAATTAATTGAAAAGTTTGGTCCTTCAATGTATAAATGAGGGCCAATTTCCTTTGCCATCATCGTGCCAACTGGTGTGATCTCGATCCCTGGTGTTGCAATTGGCAACTCAAACTGTGCGGTAGCTAATTCATGACCAGCAGATGCATAGGCGGTCGTTTCTTTCAATTGATATGAAAGAGTTAAATAATAGGCGGCTCCTGCCTTTTTAGGAAAATCTAAATGATAAGGTAAGTGCAGTCTTCCTTCTGCTCTAGCAGCAATTGTTGGCACTGCTACTGTCCCTGATTGAATCACTGTTTGATCTTCAGTAATTGTATAAACCAGCTTAAAGATAGCCAAGTTTTCAAAGTCAAACCGACTCAATAATGAGAATTCACCTGACAGAACGTCAATAGCGCTAGTTGTAATGGGTTCAATGACTTTTTTGTATTCATACAAGCTAGGAGATGGCGTACGGTCAGGCATCAACATCCCATCAATACAAAAATCTTTGTTACTTGGATCATCGCCGAAATCGCCGCCATAACGATAATAAACTTCACCGTTATCTGTTACAGATTCAATGCCATGGTCAAACCATTCCCAAATAAAGCCACCTTGTAATTTATCATGAGCATAAAATAGCTCTTGGTATTCTTTTAAATTCCCAGGGCCATTCCCCATCGCATGACAATATTCACATAAAATATGCGGTTTTTTTGAATTTTCAATAATCGTATTCATCAGTAATTCTCTAGTTGGGTGTTCCAACCAAGTATACATTGTAGAATAGACATCCGTGACCTCTGCCTCAAAATCACCTTCATAATGAACCAAACGTGTTGGATCCATTTCTTTTGCAATACGGGCCATTTCAATAAAGTTATGACCAAACGCAGATTCATTTCCTAACGACCAAAAGAGAATTGATGGATGGTTTTTATCCCGTTGAATCATCCGTACCATCCGAGAAACATAAGCCGTTTCCCATTCTGGATCGTTACTAATCCAATCATATTCTCCAGTTAATTCAAAGCCGTGACATTCCAAATCAGTTTCATCAATCACATACATTCCATATTCATCGCATAAATCATAGAAATAAGCAGATGCTGGATAATGACTGGTTCGAATGGCATTAATATTAAATTGTTTCATTAAACGAATATCTTTTTCAATTTCTTCACGACTAACCACTCGACCATTTTTCGGATTATAATCATGACGATTCATTCCTTTTAGTTTAATGGCCACACCATTGACTAAGAAAGTCTCACCAGATACATGAATATTTCTGAAACCAACTTTTTGCGGAATAACTTCGACGACTTCCCCTTCAGAAAAAACAGTAATAAATAGTTGATACAAGTATGGTTTTTCAGCTGACCAAGCAGTGACAGACGGTAAACTTGCTGAAAATTCAACCGTACCTTGATTTCCTGCGACAGTCTCTTTAAGAACCGTTTTTCCCTGCTGATCCATCAACTCCAATTGAACTTGTTGTCCTTTGTCTTGCCAAAATTTACCCGTAATTGCCAAGTGGCCATTTTGATACGAATCATCTAAATCGGAAATAATAAAGAAATCTTCCAGCCCATTTTCTGGTACACCGAGTAATTCAACATCACGAAAAATACCACTTAACCACCACATATCTTGATCCTCTAAATACGTACCATCTGACCATTGATAGACTCGCACCGTTAAATCATTTTTTTCACCAATTTTAGCGTAAGGCGTAATGTCAAATTCTGCTTCATTTCGTGCACCTTTACTGTAGCCAACTTCATGGCCGTTCACCCAAACATGATAAGCTGAATCTACGCCACAAAAACGTAAAATGATTTTTTTATCGTAAAATGTTTCATCTATAGCAAATGTTCGTTTGTAAATACCTGTTGGGTTTTCTGTTGGTACATACGGCGGATTAATGGGAAAATTGTACCATAAATCAGAGTAATGCATTTTGCCATATCCTTGGACTTGCCAATTTCCAGGAACAGTGATTTGATCCATTTGGCTTGTATCAAAATCCGTCGCAAAAAAGTTTTCTGGGCTGTATTCTGGCGCTTCTAAAAAAAGAAAATGCCAGCGTCCATTTAAATTTTTGTATGCTTGTGTATATTTATTTTCATTTAGTAAGGCTGTTTCTTTCGAGGGAAAGCTCGAAAAGTGTGCTCGTCCAGGCAACCGATTAATACTATCTACTTTATAATTTTCCCAAGTCTTCATAATCCATTTCTCCTTTACCAACTTCATTTTTTTCTTTTGTTTCATATCGTTTCCAACAAATCCAAGCAAAGCCCATAAAGACAATTAACCCAATAATGTTATACGCCAACATGCCCAGTGGACTAGCGGTTCCTTTCGGTAACGTGCCATTGATTTCTTCCATGATTAATTTTGGATCCGGCACAGTTGACATAAAGAATACAAAGATAAAAATGGCTAATAAGAAAATTCCCGCAATTAAGCCAAAGGTTCGATTACCAAAGCGGAAACTTCTCGGCATTGTTTCTTTTTTCCAACGAAGCCCAATATAGGCGATTAACAAGAACAAGACAGGCACTAATGACGTAGAAGCTGTCATATTAATTAACGTTTCTAAAAAGCTATCCATATTTCCAATTCCTAATGCTGGAATGGCAACTAAAATCGTCACAATAATTCCTTGAACTAACAAAGCATTGGTTGGATTTCCCTCTTCGTTCGTTTTCACTAGCCACTTACCGAAGACCCCATCAGGAATTTCTGAGAAAAATACTTTAACTGGTGCTGCCGTCCACAGAGCCAAAGAACCAAGACTTCCGACAAATAAGATAATTCCTACTAAGCGCACCATCATTGCTGCGGGAATATGGAAATACGTACCTAAAATTTTAAAGATATCAAAAATACCATTTGAAAAATTTCCTTTTAAGACGTCCGTTGGCACTACCAAACCTACAGCAACGGCACCAAGAATATACATGATACCGACCGCAATCGTTGCACCAATCATCGTGCGGACAAACGTTTTATTGCCGCCTTTAACATCCTTAATGTATACGCCGATACTTTCACCACCGCCAACAGCTTGTAAAATCCACGCCATCGTCATGAAAAAAGTCCAATTAAAAGTTGGCATAATTGACGTCGTGGTAAATTCTTGTGCTGGCTCATTGCCAAAACCAAACACGACGACAAAGGCTAAAACCACAAAAGCTACGCCCATAAATAAACGAGCACCACCCGCTAAGCTTGTCACTTTCGAAATCCACGAAACCCCTTTAATACAAACCCATGTCATTAACCAAAATAACAGGATAGAAATCACTGCAATTATTTTAGTACTATGGTTTCCTTGAAAAACGTTTTGACCTAAAAAAGCGTATGAACCATAAATCAATGTATTCGGTAGTAATGAACAGAAGAAAAACAAGTTGACAAAGAAATACGACCAAGCGCCTAAAAATGCCCATTTAGGTCCTAGCACAGATTCCAACCAACTGTGAACACCTGATTCATTTTCAGAATTAGCAGAAGCAAATTCTGCAATCATTAGAATAAATGGTAAAAAGTAAAAAATAGAGCCGAATAAATAGCCTGGAATAGTTGCTAGGCCAATCTGAATACTGTTGTTAACAATGCTGGGAAAGGCAAAAACCGCTGAAAAAGTCATGAGCATCAATGCGACAGAACCTAATCGTTCCCGTGAATGTGTTGCCATTTTACTACATCCTCTCTTTATCAAATTAATTAGTACTCACACATTGTAAAACGCTTACAGTTTTTTAAAAATAAAAAATGTTGCCTATTTCTTGTAAAGATGTTGACTTTTAGAAAGCCTTTACATACTCTTATAAAGAGGTGATAGCATGCAAAATGTTTTTACAAATAATGTCAGCATCCTGATTAATGATCAACCTATTAGCCAAGAATTTCATCTTTATGAAGCTGGCTATGAAAAATGCCGTCCGACAAAACCAACTGAGTTTGCCCCTATTAATTATTGGGTTTTGCATTATTGTAGCGATGGTGAAGGCTATTTTTCAACACCCTTTATGGAAAAACAACACATTACCGCTGGTGATTTGTTTATGATTCCAGCCAATTGTCGCAATATTTATTATCCTAATCGGCAAAATCCTTGGACCTATCATTGGGTCGGTTTTGTTGGAGATCTTTCGTCTCAGTATTTAGAAAAAATAGGTCTGACTACCGAAAATTGTATTTTAAAAGGAACTGTTGATAAGAAATTAGAAAGTTTATTTAAAAATATTTACCAAGAAGCGAAGAAACATAATCATTTTGGCAGTTTAAGTGAAAGCTTTCAATTGTTGAATTATCTAGAGCATCATTCCGTTACACAGCACGAAAATCAAAGCCAACAATTATTTAACCAAATTAAAATGGCTATTCACGAAAATTTTTCAAACAATCTTTCAATTAGTCAATTAGCTTCTGAGTATAACATTGATCGTAGCTATTTATTTAAGCTGTTTCAGCGTTATGAACAAACAAATCCTAGTATCTATGTACAAAACTTAAAATTGCAAAAAGCCTGTTCTCTGTTAAGAAAAAGTTCCTTAACCATCACGGAAATCAGTTTTGAAGCAGGTTTTTCTTCACCTTCTTATTTTTCAAAATTTTTCTTCCAGAAAAAAGAGATGACACCTCGACAATATCGTCAACAGTTTTTGACTTAAAATAAATTGTCATTATTCTTAAATCTGTATTTTTATCCTTTTAAAAGATTGACAAGTTTTCGTTATGCAGCATACTTGTCAATCTTTTATATAATGACTAATTTACTCGAAACTACCATTAAGCGAATACAGTACTTCTATAACCAACACCTTTGAAATATTTTGACACTAATGTAATGCTCTCTATGGATCGTTTTTTTGATAGATTAACAGTTTAAAATTTATATTTTTTATCACCTAGTATATATTCTTAAGCTTTTCTTAATATTTAATTGTTACAAAAATATTTCAAAAATGTTACAATAAGTAACGAAAGGAATGATTAAAATGAAAAAAATGTTTTTAGGACTCTTTTGTTTTGTTTCGATTACCACACTATCAGTTTCTAATGTATGGGCAGAAGATTCGGCTAATGAAGCTTCTGTGGAAAAGTCAACAGTTACTTCTTTAACTCAAGAAACTTCAGCAACAACAATTAATGCTTCAACTGATTCAACAGCACTTACAGCTGAAAGCGAGGAACTTCCATCGCTTCGTCAAACACTTCTTAATTACGTAGGTATGTATGGTTTAACAGAAACCTTGATAAATCGTTTATCTGATGACGAACTGGACTACGCAAAAAAAGTTTCGTTTCATTTTGTAAACCAAGACGTCAGTGGAACAGCGAGAATGATTACTAAATTATATGGTGAGAAACCTATACCGGAGGACTCCTACTCTACAGATTACTCAACATTAACGATTGATGACTTAAAAAATTATTTACCTCAAATTCGACTTTCGTTAATTTATGTATATGATTTAAATAGTGATGTTGTAAATAATTTAAGCGATCAAACACTCATCGATTTAATTAATCAAGTCAAGGTAGACTACGCTAACCAAAATTATCCATCTGATGTTCGTGGCGATTATGGTTTAGCATCAATGGCAGATAAAATAAAAGCAAACGATTATACGTCAATTAATCAAAGTGCTGAAAGTGTTTCTTCGGATACTACTAATACAGAATCTACATTACAAACAACTACAAGCAGTACGAAGAAAGCTACTACATCAAGTTCAACTGAGCACAAAAAGGGGATATTTCCCAGTACTGGCGAAAAAAAATCAGTTTTATTTACCATCATTGGAATCATCTTACTATCTTTAGTTAGTATATTCATTATAAAGAATAAAAAGAAATAGACCTACTATTCAATCATTATTTAAATAATTTGCTTTTTATCAAATAATATTGATAACGAGAACTTATAGAAATTATCAAATCCAGAGGTTAAGATCCTCTGGATTTTCTCTTTAGCTATGAATGCTTATCTTTATTAAACAAAAAGATTATTTTGACAATCAATTCACTAACTTTACCACCATTTAAAAGCTTAATAAAAAAGAACCCTTGCCACACAAGGGTTCTCGAACATTCAAAAGTTGAATGAATTATTTTACTGTTACTGAAGCGCCAACTTCTTCTAAAGCAGCTTTTAAAGCTTCTGCTTCTTCTTTAGAAACAGCTTCTTTAACTGGTGCAGGAGCGCCATCAACTACAGCTTTAGCTTCTTTCAAGCCTAAGCCAGTTGCTTCACGAACTGCTTTGATAACTTTAACTTTTTGATCGCCAGCTGCTGTTAATTCAACAGTGAATTCAGTTTGTTCTTCTGCTGCTCCACCTGCTGCTGGTCCAGCTACTGCTACAGGAGCTGCTGCTGATACGTCAAATTTTTCTTCGATAGCTTTAACTAATTCGCTTAGTTCTAAGATAGTTGCTGTTTCTAACTCAGCAACGATGTTTTCAATGTTTAATGCCATTTTGAATTTCCTCCATTTAAATTAAAATTGTTTGTTTTTTATTTGTTTGAATTAGACTGCAATTAAGCAACTTCTTCGTTTTTCTCTGCCACTGCTTTGACAGCGTAAGCCACGTTGCGGACTGGCGCTTGTAATACAGATAATAGCATAGATAGTAAACCTTCGCGGTTTGGTAGTTTTGCCAACGCAGTAATTTGTTCCACTGAAGAAACTTTTCCTTCGATGACGCCACCTTTGATTTCTAATGCTTTTGCATCTTTAGCAAATTCGTCGATGATTTTAGCTGGTGCTACTACATCGTCGTTGCTGAATGCGACAGCAGTTGGGCCTGTAAAGACTTCGTCTAAGCCGTCTAAACCAACTTTTTTAGCTGCACGAGAAAGGATTGAGTTTTTGATGACTTTCATTTCTACGCCTGCTTCACGTAATTGTTTACGTAAGTTAGTGACTTCTTCAACTGTTAAACCACGGTAGTCCACGATTACAACTGATGCTGCTGATTCAAATTTCTCAGCGGCTGCTTGAACTAGGCTTTCTTTTTTAGCGATTGCTGCTTCACTCATTTATTTCACCTCCTGATTTTGATGGTGGAGTTGGACTTGGTTTACGTTATGTAAAGTAGAAGAATCAAATGAAACTTCGCTCACTTCGTTCGCCAAGTATTGTTTTACATCGGCTTTTTTTCAAAAAGTCGTGTAAAACAACAAAACTCCATGCCACCGTAGACATAGAGGGACCGAATTGTATATAACTCAACAATTGTCCTCGGTAGGAAATTAAGACTTGCGTCACCTACTGTCTTCGGTACAGTTAATTATTAACCTCACTCACTTTACCATAGGGTAAGTGAGTGAGTCAAGAATTTTTTAATTATTTTCTTTCAAATTAGAAAGAAGCTTGGTCAACGTGGATTCCAGGTCCAAATGTTGTTGTTACTGAAATGTTTTTGATGTATTGACCTTTAGCAGTTGATGGTTTAGCTTTCAATAATACGTCGTTAATTGTGTTGAAGTTTTCAACCAATTTTTCGTTATCAAATGAAACTTTACCGATTGGTACGTGGATGTTACCAGCTTTGTCAACGCGGTAAGTTACTTTACCAGCTTTAACTTCTTCAACAGCTTTTGTAACGTCCATTGTTACAGTACCAGTTTTAGGGTTTGGCATTAAACCTTTTGGTCCTAAGACACGGCCTAATTTACCAACTGTAGCCATCATGTCAGGAGTCGCAACAACTACGTCAAAGTCGAACCATCCACCTTGGATTTTTGCAACCATGTCGTCGTCGCCTACGAAATCTGCACCAGCAGCTTCAGCTTCTTTAGCTTTTTCGCCTTTAGCGAATACTAAAACAGTTTGTGTTTTACCAGTTCCGTTTGGAAGCACAACTGCTCCACGGATTTGTTGGTCTGCTTTTTTAGGGTCAACGTTCAATTTGTAAGCAACTTCAACTGTTGCGTCAAATTTCGCGATGTTTGTATCTTTTGCTAAAGCTACTGCTTCTTCAACTGAGTAAGCTTTTGTAGCATCAACTTTTTTCAATGCTTCTTGCATTTTTTTGCTCTTTTTAGCCATTTTGTTTCCTCCTTGATTGTGGTTATAACGGTTGTACCTCCCACGTCTTTCATATCTTTAAATATGAAACGAACTGAGAAGCTACTTCTTTGAGTAAGTGTGGAATAAAAATTATTCTACGATGATACCCATGCTTCGTGCAGTTCCTGCAACCATGCGCATTGCTGCTTCAACGTCAGCGGCGTTTAGGTCTGCCATTTTAAGTTCAGCGATTTCTTTCACTTGATCGCTTGAAACTGTTGCAACTTTAGTTTTGTTTGGTTCACCTGAACCTTTTTCGATTTTTGCAGCTTTTTTCAATAAGACTGCAGCAGGTGGTGTTTTAGTAATGAATGTAAATGAACGATCTTCATATACAGAGATTACTACTGGAATAATTAAGCCTGCTTGGTCAGCTGTACGAGCATTGAATTCTTTAGTGAATCCCATGATGTTGATACCTGCTTGACCTAACGCTGGACCTACTGGTGGAGCTGGTGTTGCTTTCCCCGCAGGAATTTGTAATTTAACGATTTTTTCTACTTTTTTAGCCACGAAAATACCTCCTTAAGTTCTCGTGCGTGGTTAATGGGGTTGAGATTTCCCCTCCCACTCAACGTACATTTAAAACATACCCTATTACTATACAGGATTCCCTTTACTTTTTCAAGATGTTTTTATGATTTCAAGACAATTTTTTTATCCGTTATTTTCTTCATGAAATGCGCATCATGCTCAATCACTAGCATTGCAGGCTTCACAGATAAGATTAGCGCTTCTAATTGTTGATGATTAAACACATCCAAGTAATTAAGGGGTTCATCCCAAATATAAAGCTCTGCTGATTGAGACAATGATTTGGCTACTTCGACTTTTTTCCGTTGCCCCATACTCATTTGTTCAATTCGATTAGTGAAAACGGCACGCTCCATCCCAAGTTTTCGTAAGTTATTTAAAAATTGAGTGTAATCTAACTGATTTTTCTCTGCAAATTCGGATAAAGTTCCTTGATTGTCTTCATAATCTTGGCGCACATAAGAAATGGTTAATTGGTGAGCCAAAGTGGCTTCGCCTTCTGAATCCCCAGAAAAATTATCCAATAAATACTGAATTAAGCTCGATTTTCCTGAGCCATTTTTTCCTGTTATTCCGACAATTTCTCCCGCGTTTATTGAAAAAGAAAGTGGCGCAAATAGCCAATTTTTCTCGTAGCCTAGACGAAGCTCTTCCACCGTCAATAATGTTTTGTGATGCGTTGGTTGATAATCCATTGACAAAGGATCAATATACTCAAGATCTTTTAATAGTTTTTCTTTTTCTGCTAATTGTGTTTCGGCGCGTTGTTGAATGTGTTTCGAGCGCTTCATTACGCGCGCTGCCCGGGCACCAATGGCTCCTGTATCAAAAATCGCCCCGCTCCCTTTTTCCTTAGCGTTGCCGTACTTATCACCTTCACGGTTCATCGACCATTCCGCTTTTTTACGAGCGGTTTCTTTCAAGCGATTGACTTCTTTTTTGATTTTTTCATTTTCTGCTAGTTCAAAAGCATCTCTTAATTTTTTTTGCTCTTCATAAATAGAAAAATTCCCTTGATACAGTGTCAATTGACTTTTTTCAATCGCCAAAATATGATCAACCACTTCATCAACAAATGCCCGATCGTGGCTGACTAAAATAAACCCGTGTTTCTTTTTCTTCAAATATTCAGCCACTTGTTGTCTGCCAGCTAGATCTAAATGATTTGTTGGCTCGTCAATTAAAGGAAAGGCATTTTCTTCAATAAAAAGAAGACCTAATAAAACTTTCGTCTTTTCGCCGCCTGATAAAGAAGAAAAGGGCCGCCATAAAACTTCAGGATCAACGTTTAAAAGCGTTAATTCTCGTTCTAATTCCCACTGTTCAAAAGAAGTCACCTCTTGTAAGACATAATAAGTGAGCTGTTGTTCTTCTGCAACTGTTTGTGGAAAATAGACGAAATCGACTTGATGAAGAATCTCTCCTTGGTAATCCAACTGCTTTTGTAACAATCTTAATAAGGTTGTTTTCCCACGGCCATTGCGGCCAATCAATCCTAATTTCCAATTGGTATCCATCGTGATATTTGCCTGATCAAAAAGCAACGCTTCTTGATTATCATAGGCAAAAGATAGTTGTTTTAGTTCAATTTTCGACATAAATATACCTCCATAAAGCAAAATTGATGCAGCTTTACGGAAATCAGCGGCATCAATCCAAGGTATACAAAAAGACCCGTGGCTGAATTCTTTAAGCTAATTTCCGAAAATCCGCACACTCCACCCGTTATAATCAGGCAAAGTTATACAGTTTCTCTAAAAAATTAACTTAAATTTTCAACGCACGAATCCCTCTTTTCGTCTTTTATTATCTAGAATTTAGCATCTCTTCACTGATTTGTCAACGAAGGCCCCTTGCTTTCATTCTGATAAAAATTTAAATTATTCGCTAAAACACAAGCGATTGCCTAGTTCCCCGCCATTTTTTGTGTTAGACTTCCAATGAAAACATATTCTAATGAAGAAGGTGCTGAAATGGAAGAGTTACGCTTTAATAGTGTTTTTGATATTATCGGACCTGTTATGATTGGTCCAAGCAGTTCTCATACAGCTGGAGCGGCAAGAATTGGAAAAGTGGTTCGGAGTATTTTTGGACAGCAACCTGATAGCGTTGACATTTATTTATATGAGTCTTTTGCTAAAACTTATCGTGGTCACGGAACAGATATCGCCTTAGTTGGCGGCCTTTTAGGTATGGAACCAGATGATGAGCAACTAGCCAATTCTTTGGAAATTGCTTATGAACAAGGAATGGAAGTTTGTTTTATTCCTAAAAGTGAAAAAGCAGACCACCCTAATTCCGTTAAAATTGTGGTTTCTTCTGGCGACCGAAAACTATCTGTGACAGGAATTTCAATTGGTGGTGGAAACATTCAAATTTCTGAATTAAATGGCTTCAAATTGTCTTTAAGTATGGGCACGCCAACATTTATCGTTGTCCATCAAGATGTTCCTGGCATGATTGCTAAGGTGACCAACATCCTTTCAGCTAGCGATATCAATATTAGTACAATGACCGTTACCCGAGAATCTAAAGGGGAAAAAGCGATTATGATTATTGAAGTTGATCAAGCCGAAGTCGGTGACATTGTCATGCAATTAGCTGAAATCCCTCATATATATAGCGTCAACTATTTTGACTAAATGAACGTAAAGGAGTAATACGATGTTTTATTCAATTGAAGATTTGGTAGCTCAAGCGAAAGAGTACCCTTCTGTGAGCGAATTAATGATTGCAACAGAAATGGCTCATGGCGGGTATTCTCGTGAACGAATTATTGAAACAATGGAAAAAAATCTAGCCGTTATGAAACAATCTGTCGCTGAAGGAATCGCTGGTGTTACCTCAGTAACAGGGCTAACTGGTGGCGATGCAACCCGCTTAAATGATTACATACATTCAGGCAACTTTTTAAGCGGTGAGACCATTTTACAAGCCGTGCGAAATGCGATTGCTGTTAATGAAGTTAATGCAAAAATGGGCTTGATTTGTGCTACACCAACCGCAGGCAGTGCCGGAGTAGTTTCTGGCGTCTTGTTGGCAGTTATTGATCGCTTAAAGTTAACGCATCAGCAACAATTGGATTTTCTATTTACAGCTGGGGCTTTTGGCTTAGTGATTGCCAATAATGCCTCAATCAGTGGTGCCGAAGGTGGTTGTCAAGCTGAAGTCGGCTCTGCTAGTGCAATGGCCAGTGCCGCTTTAGTTGCGGCTTCTGGCGGTACGCCTGATCAATCTGCTCAAGCTGTGGCTATTACGATAAAAAATATGATGGGCCTCATTTGTGATCCTGTTGCAGGACTTGTTGAAGTCCCTTGCGTGAAGCGAAATGCATTAGGTTCTTCTCAAGCCTTCATCTCAGCTGACATGGCTTTAGCGGGGATTCGAAGTGTCATTCCACCAGATGAAGTCATCCACGCAATGTACCAAGTGGGTCGCCAAATGCCACAAATTTTCAAGGAAACCGCTGAAGGCGGTCTTGCGGTGACACCAACTGCACAACGTTTAAGCAAAGAAATTCTAGAGAAACAAAAATAGAAATAACTATTGCAAGAAGCTTACAGAAAAAAACGTCCATTCGTTTTTTCCGTAAGCTTCTTCTTTAATAACTTGTTCCGCCTAAACCAACCACAGCGACAATTCCATTCATGACATCTTTCATCGTTTCACCTACAAATGAAACAGTTCTACCATCAATGCGTTTAATCATTGGTAACATTTCAATACGATCTGCTTGTGCTGTCGTCACGCATTGCAATTTTACAGTTGCTGGTGTTTGCAAGGCATATCGGGGTAATTCAGACAACGCAAAGGAAGTTAACACCTGACTTGTAGTTGCTACGATAGCTTCCCGAACTTGTTGCATGGGTCTATTTTTGATTGCATAACGTCCCAGAGATTCTTTGGTGGAAACAAAGGGAACTTTGGACATCATTTTTTCTTGAAAAAGTTGTTCCTCTAAGCCTGATTCACCGATAATTAAACCAACAGGGACACCTAATTCGCTAGCGTAAGCTGCATTAATTGTCGTTTCATTCATCGCTAAGTCGTTTATTTTTAAATCATAAGCAACACTAGCGCTATACCCATGATCCATATTCCCTTTTTGTTTACCAATACCGGCATGATAACCTAAGAAAAAGACCACATCATAGCTACTATCCAAGCCACTCATCATATAATCCATGCGAGGAAAGCCGCTCACTAAGGAAATTCGTTCATCCATTTCTGCCAAGCGCGCATAAGCTAAATTCAATCCACGGCTATGCGAATCGGCAATAGTAATTTCTGTAATTTGTTCATTTTTGGCACTCTTTTGAATCCCTTCAATCAACCAAGCCACATGTTGGTGATATAATTCTCGGAATAAAACGGTGTCTTCTTTTTCCATATCAAATGTCGCAATACCTGCTAATCCTTCAATATCGCATGATACATAAATCTTCATTTGTTCCACTCCTTTGACAATGGCTGAACCAGTGCTTGAATTTTGTCAGCATCTAAATTTTTGATTAATTGAATGACTAATTCTTTCGCCGCTTGGTAATCTTGAAAGTCCACATAGCAATGGGGTGTGTGAGCGTAACGGACAGGAATTCCTACAACAATCGTCGGGGCTCCTTGAACTTGTGTAATCGCCATGCCATTGGTTCCACCACCACTTCGAACAGAAACTTGAACAGGAATTTTGTGTATTTTAGCAATCTCTAGTGCATACTCTTGAAATTCCGGATTCGTAATCATAGAAACATCAAAATAACGTAACATCGGTCCTTTTCCCATTGCTGATTGAATCATCTCTGGCGTTTCTGCCGTATCATCAGCCGGGCAGCCTTCGAAAACAATAGCTAAATCAGGATTGACTTGCTTTGCGGCAATAAGTGCTCCTCTTTCGCCAACTTCTTCTTGTGCAGTTACTGTCGCAACTAACTTGAATGGAAGCGTCTCTTCTTTCAACTCCTCCATGACATCCACTAAGCAAGCACAGCCAATGCGACAATCAAAAGCTTTTCCTAAAAAAAGATCTGTCTGTTCGTTGTAACAGCACGTCACATCTGGAATGACCGGTGCACCAAGATCGATTTTGTACGTTTCAATTACTTCTTCTTTTGAGGTAGCACCAATGTCGATCGTCAAATCAGCAATGGTTAATGGCCGCTGTCGTTCCTCTGGTGTCATAAAATGAGGGGGCCGACTAGTAACTACGCCTGGCAGATAGGTACCTTCCCGGTTACGAATCCGAACTTTTTGTGCAGAAATCGTATTTGGGACCCAGCCACCTAACGGAAGAAAACGCAACAAGCCGTTTTCTTTAATTGCTTGAATCATAAAACCCACTTCGTCACTATGAGCATCAAAAAGCACTACTGGACCTTCACTTAGATTATTTTTCTTCTCAAGATATAAATTTTTAATGGAATCTAGCCGTTGAATAGTAAAATCCGCAGTTGCGTGTTGAAGGATTCTAACGACTTCTGTTTCAAAGCCTGAAACACCATTAGCATTTGAAAGTTCCTGAATTAATTGAACAGCTTGACTTTTTTTCATTTTTTCCCAACCTTTACTTGTCGCTGATAGAGACTGATTTGTAATAGCCTGAACCTAATGGACCATAGACTAAATTTTGGACAGAATCGTCCACTAAGCGTGCTTCTGTTAATTGATAAAGAGGAACTAGGGGTGCTTCTTCCGCAACCAATTGATCCGCTTTTTGTAATGTTTTCCAACGTTCTTCATATTTGTTTGCATAAGTTACGTTTGCTTCTTGAAGCAACTGATCAAAGGTCTTATTAGACCATTTACCAAAATTATTGGAATTTTTTGATTGCAGTAAGTTTAAGAAATCGATTGGATCAGCATATACTGGCGTCCAGCCACCAACCACAATGTCGAAATCTCCGCTGCGACTTTTTTCTAAACGATTATTAAAAGGAACTGGTGAAACATTGACTGTTAAATTTTCTAAATTATCTGCTAAAGCTCCTTGAACATACTCACTGATTTTTTTAGCATTTTCTGTATCCGAACTTAAAATGGTTAGCTCCGCTTTTTCAATTCCTAATTCTTTTTTAGCCATTTGCCATAACTCTTTCGCTTTTTCTGGTTCACTAGGATTTAAATCTCCTAATTCCTCTGCAAAATCTTTTTGCGTTTCTTGATTAGTGAAACCTGTTGGCACGAAGCCAAGTGCTTTTTTTGAGCCATCATTTAAAACATTTTTAGCTAAACGTTCAGAATTTAATGATAATGCTATTGCTCGACGTGCATTCTTATTTGCCAAAAGATCTTTTTGCGTATTTAATTGGATATAATACGTTCCAGGAATTTCACGAATTTTCAAAGCTGCATTGTCTTGTTCTTGTGCAACAATTTCTCCAGAAATTTTTACAACATCTAATTCTTTCCCTTCGAAAAGATTTTTCCCAGTATTGACTTCTTTAACTACTTGGACATCCACCTTATCCAATGAAACATTCGCTTGATCCCAATAATTTTTATTCTTCACATAGGACCAAGTATTATTCGTGCCATCCCAACCTTCCAATGTGAAAGCGCCATTGTAAAGTGTTGACTCAGCTGATGTACCATAGTTTTTGCCCGTTTTTTCGACAAATGCTTCATTTAAAGGATAAAAAGCTGGCACCGCCAATAATTGTTGAAAATAACTCATAGGATAGCTTAGCTCTACTTCCAAGGTATGGTCATCAATGGCTGTTACCCCTAACTCTTCTTTAGATTTGCCACCGTCAACAATAGCACGATAATTTTTTAGCCCTTCAAAATAATACGCTTGCGGGGAAGCTGTTTTTGGGTCCACTGTGCGCTTCCAAGAATATTCAAAATCATTGGCTGTGATTGGCTCGCCGTTACTCCATTTTGCATCTTTTCGAATCGTAAAAGTATAGATTAAACCATCATTGGAGGGCTGTACTTTTTCAGTTGCCAATGCTGGTTTAGCTTCTCCTTTTTCGTCAAAGGAGAAAAGTCCCTCCCCTACTTGGCTCATTACATCTGCTGCGGTATTATCCATTGCCAACGACACGTCTGCCGTTGATAATTCCGAATCAATCCCGACCCGTAATACCTGTTGTTCTTGCTTTTTGGTTTCTTTCCCAACACTTCCACAGCCCGAGAGAAGTAGAACCATGATTGCTGCCAAAGACAGCCTTTGCTTTGTTGCCCTTTTCATAAAAACACCTCATTTTTTATTTTTTGATACCTTTTTCCCACAAAATTATTTATAATCTGATAAAGGAGGTTTGCTCATGAACTTAGATTACTTAAAAGAAACGTATCATTTAACAAAAACAGAAAGTCAGATTTTGTATTATTTGGATCAACAAAGTACGAACGCGGCCGATTTGAGTATTCGAGAAGTTGCCAAACACTGCTTTTCTTCGCCTAGTTCCATCATTCGTTTAGCCAAAAAATTAAATTTATCAGGTTATAATGAACTTATTTACAAATTAAAAGAAGCCCATTTTTCTCAGCCAATCCCTTTTGAAACAGCACCTTCATTTGAAACAACCAACGAGTTTTGTCGACTGCTTGCCAAACACAAGAGTCATTTATTTGTTATTTTAGGTCATGACTTTTCACGACATTTGGCGGCTTACATTAGTGAAGTTTTCAATTTTCATGGCATCCCCAGTATCACAACAGCCCATACTCATTCGATAAATAGTCAAAATAATCAGAATTTTCTTTTTATCATCCTTTCACATTCTGGTGAAGAAAAATACTTAAAAGAAACAGCTCTGCTTGCGAAAGAGAAAAAACATCCTATCATTTCTTTTGTTGGTGCCAAAAATTCAACTCTTGGTCGACTGGCAGATCTCGTTTTTTCAACTGACTCTTACAGCCCGTTTTCAACAAGTGTCGCTCAGCCACAAATGTTTTTTGGCCAAACATTAATCACCTTTGAAGCCTTGATTTGTGCTTATTTAAATCATGAGGATTCCATTCCAATATCTCCTAAAAATAAATAATTTTATTTATTATAGCTGAAAAAAGCTATTTCGCTAGCCAAAGTATAGAAAAAGGCACATGTTCCATTTTTTATGGAACATGTGCCTTTTTGCTATTTTTTACTCGGCCATAGAAATTCGATTAGCAATTGATCTACTTCAGGATTTTCATGTAATTGGCTATGTTGTGCATTTTCTCCTTTAATAATCTGGCTAGTGACTTGAGTTCCTCGCTGTCTTAGCAAGGCGTTGACTGCTAAGGCACTAGATAACGGTACTGTTCCATCACTTAAATCTGTTGGACTTAATTGACCACCAATTAATAAAATGGGCAGTTTTTCTGGAACAACATTAATCATCTCTTGATAATCCAAATAGCGGCTACTTTTTTCTGTGGGGCCGTTCTCTAGTTCCGTTTCGATGGTTTGCTGTTGACTCGTATCAATAAAATCATTGAAAGGTGCTCCAATGCTGACGAATTTTTCAATTTTAGGTAACGATGCGTCTTGCCCATAGGTTCCTAAATAACGTAAACCACTAACACCACCCATAGAGTGCCCGACAATATTGGCTTTGTTCACTTGATAATTTTTTTGTAAATAGAGTAATGTGTTTTTTATCCATTCTGTTTGATTCCATTCATTGTTTTTATTATCTTCAAATAGAACTTGAACACTGGGATTCGTCGCTTTGCCACTTAAAGCTCCTCGCTCTTTAACCACGGTCCCATCAGGTTTAACGAGTAGCACTAATTCTTGAGTTGTGGCACCTTGTTTCTCCAAGCGATGCAGTAACGAGCCAAACGAATTTTTAGTTCCTGCGTAACCATGAAAAAAAAGTGTTGGTGTTGTTGTGCGGTTTAACTCAACAGTTGCTTCTTTTGTGGCGGCTTGATTGTCATTCTTCGTGGTTGCCCCAATTTGGCAAGCACTTAATAATAGAACAAGACCCATTAGCAAAGAAAAATAACGATATTTTTGGGCATGTTTCATTT
Organism: Enterococcus sp. DIV1328a; assembly: GCF_050536905.1. NCBI lineage: Bacteria > Bacillati > Bacillota > Bacilli > Lactobacillales > Enterococcaceae > Enterococcus > Enterococcus sp. DIV1328a. The sequence continues at coordinate 2,224,701 of NZ_CP172912.1, forward strand.
TTTTCATTCCTTTCTGCGATGAACTAAAAAAGGGCTTGGAAAAGAAGTCAGTTGACTGCTTTTCCAGACCCTACAATCTGTATCAATCAGCTGAACAATAGTTTGTCAGCTTGTTTATTAATCAATGTTATCGACTTGTTCAAAGTCTAATTCTGTACTTGTTTCACGACCAAACATATCGATGTTTACTTTTAATTTTTGTTTTTCTTCATCGATTTCTGTCACAACACCTTCAAGACCAGAAAAGGCACCTTCGATAATTTTCACTGTATCGCCTAGCGCTACTTCTAAGTCTGATTGACGGGTGCTCATGCCAATTGAACGTAAAATGTGGTTAATTTCTTCTTGTAATAAAGGAGCGGGTTTACTACCAGCACCATGTGAGCCTACAAAACCAGTTACGCCTGGCGTGTTACGAACAATATACCAAGAATCATCGGTCATAATCATTTCCACTAACACATAACCAGGGAAAGTTTTATGAACGATTTCTTTTTCTTTACCATTTTTGACTTCTTTTTCTGTTTCTTCTGGTACAACGACACGAAAAATATAATCGCCCATCCCCATGCTTTGTGCACGTGATTCAATGTTTGCTTTTACTTTATTTTCATAGCCTGAATAGGTGTGCAATACGTACCAATTTCTTTCAAAAGTTTCCATTACTGATTCGGCTCCTTTAAATGTTTTAGTTTATTTTTTTCGAGCAAATAAAAAAAGCTCAGTTTCCCGAAGCTTTTTCTCGAATACTATTATAGCACCCCTCGTCGGGAAATACTAGAATTAATTATTTTAAAATCCAGCCAAATGCCGTTTGGATAACAGTATCCATGATAAAGAACAATGCTGCAAATAAAATAGATGTTTCAATTACAACTAATGTATCTTTACGCAATTGTTTTTTTGTTGGCCAAGTTACTTGCTTCATCTCATCAGCAACGCTGCGGAAAAATTTCATGTTGATACCCTCCTCTAAATCTATTTCGTTTCTTTATGTAACGTGTATTGATTACAATATTTACAGAATTTATTGATTTCTAAGCGTTCGCCACGTTTACCTTCACTAACGGATTTAGAATAGTTGCGAGAGCCACAAACGGAACAAGCAAGAGCTGCTTTCTTTGTTGCCATGTTCTTCGACCTCCTCTATTCACAAATTTACTTCTTAACAGTACCATTATTCGAAAAAGTTGTCAAAGTTTAATTTACTTTTTAAAGAAGCGCTGTGCCGATTCTTACGTAATTTTTTACCATTATCGCGAATACGTGCTTGATTTCTTTTATAAAATATCTGATTTTTCTTTATTTTCTATTTATTTTAACAAAATTGCTTTTATTCTGAGGTCTCAGCTATTGTTTTCTGCTAAGTTATGATATGATAAATTTATTAAAAATGAACCCTTAGGAGGCCTGTTTATGTTATTAAAATCTGTAGTTATTAAAAAAGATAATTTAACAACAGTCAATGAATCTTGTACTCTAGAAGAAGCTCTTTCTATTTTAGAAGACTCAGGTTACCGTTGTGTCCCAATTTTAGACGAATCTGGAAAAATTTTCCGAGGAAATATCTATAAAATGCATATTTACCGCCACAAAGCAAACGGTGGCGATATGAGTTTACCTGTTACCTATTTGTTAAAAAATGCCACAAAATTTATTTATGTCAACACTTCATTTTTCAAGGTATTTTTTACTATTAAAGAACTACCTTACATTGCTGTTTTAGATGAAAATAATTATTTTTACGGCATTTTAACACACAGCACCTTATTAAATATTTTAGCGCAATCTTGGAATGTAAAACAAGGGAGCTACGTTTTAACAATTGCTTCAGTTGGTCAACAAGGCGACTTAGCAGCCATTTCAAAAATCATTGCCAAATATAGCAGCATCGCCAGCTGTATTACATTGGATGTTGATAGTGAAGAATTTGTTCGTCGCACACTTATTACTTTACCAGCCGGCACAACTGCCGAAACGTGTACAGCCATTGTAGAACATTTAGAGCGGAAAAACTTTAAAGTTGTAGAATTGGAAAATTTAGAAGACGAGTAAAAGAGATGACTCACTTATCTTGATACAAATAAAAAGAAATGGAACAGATGACAATACACAATCTGCTCCATTTCTTTTTACGTTTGTTTTTTAATATATTTTTGGGAAAAAATTAGTATCAGTATGCCGAACAGCACTATAAAATAGTTTGCTACCGAAATCTTTAACAAAGGTACATTTAGATAATCTACTATTTTTTTAGGAACATACATCAACAGAAAAGTTGTTAGCCAAAAGAACATCCTATTACTCTTTTTATTGGCGTAATACGCACTCATAAAAGATATACCAAAAATGATGCCAAAAAAAGTTGTATAAAAAGTGATTTCTGATTCTTTTTTAACAGCTAACTGAACAACTCCTAGAATAACCATCACTATAAATAGAATTAGTAATGTGTAATTAATCCAATAAAAAAACAATCGTTGCATTTAATCACTTCTTTTCCTAAAAATTTAAAAAGTACGATGCTGATAACCAATCAAAGGGGCACCTTTGTAACGATAAACTCCTCGCTTATAGAGCGCTACCCAACCATTTCCATTACTATCAAAAACTTTTGCCAACCTTTCTCCAGCAGAAATTCCACGAGCACCCATATATCCGAAAACGAAATCAGCAGCAGCTCTCGAAATTCTAAAAAGAGAAGCAAAGTAACCTATCCAAGAACCTAATCCCATATCAACAATTGTTGCAAAAACATTTCTACCTACTGCCAAATGTGTATAAGTCCACGGACCATTATAGATTCTTTGCAAAGGATTATAATCTTGTATTTTTTCTTTTTCACTATCAAAACTACCAATAATTGGTGACGTCTCTGTTTCAACCTGGTACGTTCCATCTTCTAATAAAATGCTTTTTTGTACAATAATATTTTCTCCTGTATTAACGACTGATATAGTTTGATTATTTTCGGTATCATTAATTTTTGTAGCCAGAACAACGTCTTCTTCCCCAATAACTGTTTTAACTTCTTCGCCGGAACCTGTATCTTCATACGAGCTTATATTAATAACCTCCGTACTCTTTTCAACAAAAGTATCGAAAACAGGAGCTGATTCATTTGAAGAAAAAGTTTCTCCTTCAGTAATTCCATCGCTGCTTACACTTGAAGTATCCTCTGCCAGAACTGTTACACTAGGAACTATTATCGTGCCAAATAAAATCAGGGTTGCTAAACAAATCAATTTTTTCATAATAAACATCTTCTTCTATCAATCTTATATATACAACAAGTATATAAGTTCATTGTATCACATTCATCTCCTGAAAATAAGTTTTTTCTCGTTTTTTTCAAATCTAAAACTAATTATTTTATCCCCAAAAACAAATAATTGTTATTTAATAAGCATTATTTTCTATCGAATATTTAGAACGAAAAAACTTTAAAGTCGTTGAGTTGAATTAGAAAACTTAAGAGTAACCTAAAAAAGAAGCAATGGTCTCTGCAGTAGGGAACAGACCTGAAAAACATCTGTCAACCAGCTTGTCATACTTAGCTCTTGGCATCTCACTCCAAAATAAATTGTTTATCGCATATAATAGGTACGTCTTATGATGAACTTACTTTGGAAATCATTCGAGAAGCAACAATCCAAATCGTTCCAATTGTGCGGGTATTATTATTGGCGATTTACTTAGGACTTTTGCTACCTTTTCAATCCCATAATTATCTCCATTCACAAGAACACTTTTAAAAATCAAAAGAGCCTGGGACAAAAATCACTGTGGATTTTTGCTCCAGGCTCAAAACCTGATAAACGACGGGAACAGAACCAACACTATGCGTTGCTCCGATTTCAACAACTTCTAAGGTGTTGAAATCGACATACGTCTAGCCTTCAAAAGAGCTACAGCTCTAAGAGTTGTGATGTTTAACTGTGAGACATGAACAGATGACATCATCGTACCTACTTGGTTCTTGGAGTTAAACACTTCTGTCCCGTCCTCTTTGGGCAACTAATGAAGTACTTCTAGACTTCTTCACCAATAATTCGAACTTCCGTTTGCAATTCAACATCAAATTTTTCTTTAATCACTTCTTGGATATGTGCAATTAATTCCACATAATCTGTTGCGGTTGCATGATCGATGTTAACAATAAATCCCGCATGCTTTTCGGAAATTTGAGCACCGCCCCATTTCAAGCCTTGTAAGCCTGCGTCTTGGATTAATTTTCCTGTAAAATGACCAACAGGGCGTTTAAAGACACTGCCACAAGAGGGATACTCTAGCGGTTGCTTCAGTTCACGAAGTTCCGTTAATTCATCCATTTGGGCTTTAATTTCTGCATGGTTTCCTTTTTCTAAAGCAAACGTAGCTTGCAAGACAATGCAATGTAATTCTTGAATTTCACTATGACGATAACGGAAATTCAGGTCTTCTTTCGTCATGGTTTGAATAGTCCCATCTGCCAACAGCACTTCTGCAGACTGGAAAACATCTTTAATTTCCCCGCCGTATGCTCCAGCATTCATATAAACAGCACCACCGACACTTCCCGGAATGCCACAAGCAAATTCAAAACCAGTTAAATCAGCTGCTAAGGCTTCGTAGGTTGTATCAATCAGCTTGGCACCAGCATCCACAATCATGGTGGTACCGGCTACTTTGATTTCTTTCATTTCTGTTAGCATAATCACGACATCGCGAATACCGCCATCACGAACAATCAAGTTGCTAGCATTGCCTAATACTAACCATGAAAGTCCTTGTTCTCGGCAATACGCCACAATCTCTTCGACTTCTTTTTTTGTTTTGGGTAAGGCCAACACATCAGCTGGGCCACCTGTTTTGGTAAAGGTTACGTTTTTTAATGGTTCATCTACTAATAAAGTAATTTCGTTTAATGTTTCTAACATAGCTTTAGTGTTCACGAAAGTTAGTCCTTTCTTTTCAAAATATCTGTCTTATTCTAGCATGATAGAAAGAAAGTTGCTAGTCCTCTTTAAAGAACATGCCGTTGTTGTTGGCGTAGCATTTCTTCACATAACGCATGACTTTCATAGACTTTTTCTTGCTTTAACTCTTGCTCTTGCGGTTTTTGAATGGCCTGAATGAAAGCAGTAACCATTTGGTAAAAACCTCTTTTTTCCAATGTTGGCGTCCAATCTCCCATCTCTTTTACTTGGTATTCTTCTTCTGTTTGGATGGTCAAATGCGTTAAATTTTCCAAACGATAAGTACCTGTAGGGCTGGTGACTTCAAAAGTTTCTGTATTGGCCCCAGAGTGTAAATCCATAGAACAAACAATTGTTGTCTGTTCGGTTTCTAATTGTAAAATTGCTCGTTTTAAATGACCGTTTTCTTCCACTAATTTTGACTGCACCACGTGGAGCGGTCCTTCCGCTAAATAAACGGCGGTATCAACGACATGTAAAAATAAATCATACATCATAAAACTTGTTTCTCTCGTTGTATTGATGCGGTTCTTTTTAATAAAAATTGTTTGTTTTTCAGGAATATTTTTCAATACTTCCGTATAAGGGGCAAAACGACGATTGAAGCCAACCATCAGGCGCAGATTTTTGGCTGCTGCCAATGCTTGTAATTCTTTGACTTCAGCAAGCTCTTCACTTAAAGGTTTGTCCACAAAGACGTGAATACCGGCCTGTAATAATTGGCGAACGACTGCACCATGCACTTTTGTGGCTACATGGACAAAACAAGCATCAATCTTCGCTTCAATCAATTCTTCTATGGTCCCAACGGTTTCTGTAAAGCCATACTGATCAGCGATTTTTTGTCGTGTTTCTGGGTTTCTAGTTGCTAATACAAACTCTGCCAAGTGGCGGCATTCACTATAAGTTGGCAAATACGCTTTTTGTGCAATGTTTCCTAAACCAATGACTCCAATTTTCATTCGTTTGTCCTCATTTCTGCTCTTTTTACTATTTTATCATAGACTACTTCTTTACAAAAATCAGTCATTTTCTCTTTTTCTTTTCAAGTATTTAAAACTTCTTTAAAAAGTATTAGAATAGAAGAAAGCACCAAGCGACCTTTTCTTTGGTTCTGGTTTGCACTGAAACGAGCAAAAGCGTTTCTTATTTGAAAGGAGTTTCAACAATGAAATGTATTTCTTGGAATGTCAACGGCTTACGAGCGGTTGTTAAAAAGAATTTTATGGATGTTTTTAATGAATTAGATGCAGATTTTTTCTGTTTACAAGAAACAAAATTACAAGCTGGGCAAATTGATTTAGAACTTCCTGGCTATCATCAGTATTGGAATTACGCCGAAAAAAAAGGCTATTCTGGCACAGCAATTTTCGCTAAAGAAGAAGCGTTAAGTGTTCGCTATGGCTTAGGTATCGAGACTCACGATCAAGAAGGCCGCGTGATCACTTTAGAATATCCAGAATTTTTCATGGTCACTTGCTACACACCAAACTCACAAGCTGAACTAAAGCGTTTAGCTTATCGAATGACATGGGAAGATGCGTTTCGTGCCTATTTAAACGAATTAAATCAAGAAAAACCCGTAATTCTTTGTGGTGATTTAAACGTAGCTCATCAAAAGATTGATTTAAAAAATTGGAAAACCAATCAAAAAAATGCGGGATTCACGTCTGAAGAACGGCAAAAATTTACTGAGTTGTTAGACAGTGGCTTCACTGATACATTCCGTTATTTTTATCCAGAAGCTGAAGGCATTTACTCATGGTGGAGTTATCGCTTTAACGCACGAAAAAATAACGCAGGTTGGCGGATTGACTATTTCGTTGTGTCAGAATCCTTGAATGAACGTTTAGTCAGTGCTAAAATCCATACAGATATTCTTGGTAGTGATCATTGTCCAGTGGAAGTTGTACTTGATTTTTAAGTGTTACTCAACGCGTTGAAAGGAGTTTTTTTTAATGAACTTTTACGCTTTTGACTTTGAAACAGCTAGTTATGATAAACATAGTGCCTGTTCCATTGCAATTGTTAAAGTAGAAAATAGTCGGATTGTGGATGAATTTTACACGTTAATCAAACCAGAAACACCTTTTTTCTGGCGAAATACGCAAATTCACGGCATTCATGAATCAGATGTTGTCAATGCGCCCAAATTCCCTGAAGTATGGCAACAAATTCAGCATTGTTTTCAACCAAATCGGTTAGTGGTCGCTCACAATGCAAGTTTCGATTGTAGTGTTTTGGCTGGCTGTTTAGATTACTATGGCTTAGAACAACCTAATTACCTTTCTTTATGTACAGTCAAAACGAGTCGCAAACTGTTTCCTGAATTTCCTAATCATAAATTAAATACCGTTTGTGAAAACCTCAATATCACTTTAAATAATCATCATGATGCTTTAGAAGATAGCCGAGCTTGTGCCGAAATTCTTTTACAGCAAGAACAACGATTTGGGGTTGAACCTTTAAAAAAATTAGTATTGGTGAAATAATCCAGTTCTTGTTTCCAGCGAAGGCGTTATCTCTTTCAGTGGCTAGTTGGCAGGAGATAACGTCTTTTCTTTTACATAACTTTTCCGCTAAAACAAAAATTTTTCAGAAAGGACGCGATGATGTATTCGATTCTTTACTTATTCACAGACTCTCTCAAAAATGCGTGGCGCTCAAAAAACCAATTTAGTACGTTGATTCTTATCTTTATTATTAGTTTTCTGACTTTTTCTGCTCTATTATTGACTTTGTTGTTTTCTCGATGGCTTTCACAAATGATTCTTCTTGATAATTATGCAGTGATTCCTCCCTTGAAAATTTTCAGAGGTTTGGCTGGAATCAGCGCTGGAACACTCTTTTTCTTCCTGATTAGTTATATTTGCCGAACTTTCTTCCTAACTTTTTTAGAGCAAAAAAACGACTTACTGATCTTAGCTCTTTTAGGTACGACAAAATTACAAATTTTAATTAGCTATGCCTTACACCCCCTCTATTATTTGATTTTTGTTTTGCCTTTAGCTGCTTTTCTAGCTAATAAGCTCATTCAACAGTTTATCCATGATTTTTTCAGCGAGGTACCTGGTTTAATGCATATCGATAGCTACATGCAAGATGTCTTTTTACCACTAACAGGAAGCCTGTTGTTCATTTGCTGTTGTGTCTTTTTAATTCTTTTTAGGAAACTCAATCGCCTAATCAAAAAAGGTACTTGACTAACTATGCGAAAAAAGTGAGAAATACATCATCTCGACGTATTTCTCACTTTTTTGAATGACTTAGGTTCTTTAGGCTAATTACTTTTTTCCGCCTCTTTTAAGCCAAGGCTTCAATAATTTCGGTCATTGTTTTTGAACCAAAAATCATTTGTTCGCCATCAATCAGCATTGCTGGAACGCTCATAATTTTCTTTTCTTTTTTCAACTCTGGAAACAGACTAATGTCCACCATTTCTGCTTCCACATGAGGATTAATTGATGCAATATGTTGGCAAGCGGCCACGACATCGGGACAGAAATGACATGTTAGTGAAACAAAGATTTCTATTTTTCTTTTTGGCAATGCAAGTATGTTCTTTTGCAGACTTACTTCTAACGGCTGCCCCTCGCTGCCGACATTATAAACCGCCAAAACCAACGAGTTTACTTCATGGCCACTAGGAATACCACTAAATTTAATTCCTGTATAGTTTCCTGCCGCATCTAAGAGCACAACGCTAGGCATTTTTTCAATCCCATACAGCAATTCTTTGGCTGGCTCAGTATCTTTCAAAATCGTTTCTAAAGTAATCTTCTGATCCAGACTTGCAAATTCTGTTAAAAATGACTGAAGTTCCAATGATTTTTCATCACTTGCATCCAAAAACTGAAGCAATGTCACTTTTTTGGTTAGTTTAGCGAAAATACCGCTTAATTGTTGGCGCATACTTTCTGGGAACCACTGATGCTTACCAGTAACTTTCGCTGGCTGTTTTTCTTTTGGTTGCTGACTGTTTGTTTCAGGGACAGATTGATTAGCTAATCGTTCAGTCATTCGCTTCGTTACAATCGGTTGACCTGCCTGTGTTTTTTGTTCTGTCACGTAACGTTGCGCATGAGTGGCGGCAATTGCACCGTCTGCAACCGCCGTCACAATTTGACGTAATTTTTTTATTCGTAAATCTCCTGCTGCATAAACTCCGGGAATATTGGTTTCCATATTTTCAGTTGTTGGCACATACCCACGGTCTAAGGCAATTTTTCCTTCAAAAATTTCTGTACTTGGTTTATTTCCAGCAAAAACAAACAGGCCAAATGTACTGTCTTTTGGCGCTTCATAAACCGTTTCTTCTCCCGTCTGGTTATTGACAAACACAGCTTTTCGGACAAAATCATCTCCCGTAATTTCTTTCACTTCTGTGTTATAAACAATCTTAATTTTCGGGTGATTTTTAGCCGCCTCCGCAGTTAATTTTGCACATGTAAAATCGGGTTCTCGGATAATCATCGTTACTGATTTACCGTAACGTGTCAAATAAACGGCCTCTTCCGCTGCTGCATAACCGCCACCAATCACAAAAATATCTAGGCCTTGGAAAAACTCCCCATCACAAGTAGAACAATAGGCCACGCCGCGTCCTGTAAATTCACTTTCACCAGGGAAACCAATTTTACGAGCAGAGGCCCCTGTCGCAATCAATACTGCATATGCTTGATAGGTTTGACTCGCTGATTGAACAGTTTTTATCGTTTGACTAAAATCAACATCAATAATCTCGTCTTTTGTAAAAGCTACACCGAAGTCTTGTGCTTGAATGCGCATTTCTTCCATTAGTTCTGGACCTGTTGTGTGACGAATCGCTGGATAGTTCACAATTTCAGAAGTCGTCGTTACCTGTCCGCCAATTTTGTCTTTTTCAATAATTAAGGTATCCATCATTGCGCGACCTGCATAGATACCTGCAGATAAAGCAGCTGATCCGCCACCAATAATAATCAAATCGTAGATTTCTTCTGTCACTTGCTTCTCCTCTTTCTTCTGTGTTTCAGAAAAAGAGCTGAACAAAACATTTTCTCTGTTTTATCCAACTCTTTGACCTCTATTTACAAAGCGAATTTAAATTTTACCAACTAAATCTAAGCTTGGCGCAATTGTTTCTTCTCCTGGTTGCCAATTGGCTGGACAAACTTTATCACCATGTTCTGCTACAAATTGAGAAGCTTCTAATTTACGAACAAGTTCTTCAGCATTACGACCAATACCCATGTCGTTGATTTCATAAGATTTGATCTCACCTTCTGGACTCACAATAAATGAAGCACGGTAAGCCATTCCAGAAGCTTCATCTAAAACGCCAAAGAAACGAGCAAGTTGACCGTTGGGATCGGCTAACATTGGATATTTAATTTTTCCAATCGTTTCTGTAGCGTCAGCCCATGCTTTATGCACATAATGACTATCTTCTGAAACAGAGTAAACCTCACAATTTAATTCCTGTAAATGCGCATAATGCTCTTGCATATCCCCTAATTCCGTAGGACACACGAAAGAAAAATCAGCTGGATAAAAGAAGAAAATACTCCATTTTCCTAAAATATCTTCTGTTGATACTCGTGTAAATTCACCATCGTGATAGGCATCACATTCAAAGTCAAAAAGTTTTTGATTAATTAAATTCATTGTCGTTCCTCCTCTGTTTTTTTACTCTTTAAGGATAACAGTTTATAATTATTCCGTCAATAGAATAATTATAAACAAACGAGGTTTTATTAACACATAATACTGTCATATTGAGAATTTTATGATTATCATTCTCAATTAGAAATAGCGAGATAACTTTTTAAATAACATAAAAAAGAAAGCGAATCATTAAAAGAACTTGCTTTTTAATGATTCGCTTTCTTTTTGTGAAGACATTCTTTAACTATCTAAAATAATCGTTTCTTTCTCTTTGGTAATTAAAATAACTCCATCACCAAGAGGAACTAAAGTAGAAGTTAAATCAGGGTGAGCCATGACTACATCTAAAAATTGGTTTAATTTACGATGAATCGCTCGATTTTTTTTCGGTACTTCCTCAGCAGGGTCTAAGATTGTCCCAGCTTGAAATACATCATCCACCATTAAAACGCCGCCAACTGGTAGCAACCGTAAACATTCAGGTAAAAATTCAATGTATTTTGATTTGGCACTATCCATAAAAATAAAGTCATAAGGTCCTTCCAACGTTGGTAGAATCTCAGCTGCTTGTCCTTCTAAAAGAGTGACCTTTTCTTCTAAGTCTAGGCGTTGGTAGGTTTTCTTCGCTTTTTTTATCATTACGTCAAAACGATCAATCGTGGTCACGTGACCATCTTCACCGACAAATTGGGCCATCAAGCTTGAAGAAAAACCAATTGCTGCCCCGATTTCTAAAATATTTTTGGGCTTTAGTTGTCCTAGCAAAAATTGTAGAAAAACTACTGTTTCGTGCGGAATAATCGGCACCCCTGCTTCATTGGCTTCCGCCTCCACTGCCCCTAATTCTCCGGGAAGTTTCTTTTGTTTTGTACGCATATACTCAACCAATTCTGGTTTAACGACTGGTCGATGCATCATTTCGTTTCTCATCACTTTCGCTCCTTTTCGTCCCTTTATTATACGAAGTCCTTGTTCCTCTGTAAAGGATTGAAATAGGATTCTTATTATTTGTTTGAAAATAACATGCACATTCTTAACTTCCTAGCTAAGTCCGGATTACTTCTTGTAAGCACATTTTTTCTTTGTTTCTGCTATTTTTTATTAAGTTTTATTCAGAAAACGTCAAAAAGTAGCCCTCAAGAACATACCTATTGATTTTTTCTCGTTATTTCTTATAAAAATACTTCTACATATGTTAATATTTTCCCTTAAATCACTATTAATTCTTGCTAATTCAAGCCCCAAAACAAGCCTATAACCTTGCTAAAATAAGAAACGTCAAATTTTACTACTTTGTCTGTAAAAATTTGATATCACAAAAGAAAGGAAATCTTGTATACTCTTTACAGATAGTGATTTATAGTGAAGCACATAACCAAATTCCCGGACTTGACTTGGTTCAAGTACATATGCAGGCGAGCTATTTGATAGTTCCCTGATAAAAATCGTTTCGACGATTTTGCACATAGCACTACCTTTCTAAAAGCTAAACATTATTTTTTAGCTAGAAAAAAGACAACCGTTTGAAACGGCTGTCTTTTTTTTAATAAATTAACCCAAGCAAATCTTCTTTTTCGATATTGCCAAAGTATTTTTTAACGTCAATTTGATCAATGGCTTCTTCTAAAGAAGCTTTATCATATTTCACGCCGGTTAAAATATCTTCAACATCTTTAATTTCACCAAGCCCAAAGAAGTCCCCAAAGATTTTAATTTCTTGAATGGCACCATCCGCCACATTCATTTTCATTTCAATTGAACCAATTGGAAAACGATGGCGACGTTCTAAGTTAAATGCAGGTGATTTACCATAATTCCAATCCCAATTGCGATAGTATTGCTCTGAAATTTTGTTAATAGCCGCCCAGTCTTGATCAGTTAATTCATACGTTTTAACTTGGTCGATCGAATCTACGCCGAAAATTTTCAAAAGAATTTCTTGGCGGAATTCTTCCGTTGTCATCTCTTGTTTATCTTCAGATAAAAATGGTTTAATGTTTGTTACCCGTGAACGAACAGACTTGATACCTTTAGATTCGATTTTATCTTTCCGTACTTTCAATGTATTTACAACTTCATCAATATCACTATCAAACATTAAGGTTCCATGTGCAAACATGCGGCCGTTGGTAGCGTACATCGCATTTCCTGAAAACTTCATATCATTAATCACTAGGTCATTGCGCCCTTTTAATTCGGCACCTTCAACGCCTAAGTCGTGCAATGCTTGGATAATTGGTTGGGTAACTTTCGCAAAATCACGGAAAGAGTTGCCGTCATCTGGCATAATAAAACTAAAATTCAAATTACCATGATCATGATAAACGGCGCCGCCGCCACTTAAGCGACGAACAACATGAATGCCGTGCTCATCTACATATTCTTTGTTAATTTCTTCAATTGTATTTTGGTTACGGCCAATAATGATTGACGGCTCGTTAATGTAAAATAAAAGGATGGGCTCATCTAAAGGCATTTCTGTTAACAAATATGTTTCAATTGCTAAGTTCACTCGTGGGTCATTATTTTCATTCGGTACAAAAATCACAATCGGTTCTCTCCCTTGGTATAGTTACTTTTTTAAATCTCAACTGTTAAATCTGGTTGGGCTAATGTCACTGGAATTTCCGTTCCAGCATAGTTTTGCGCTTCTTCCCGTAGTTGTTCCAATGACCCATGCTGTGGTAAATGGGTCAACATCAATTGTTTGACTTGTGCTGCTTTGGCAATTTCACCTGCTTCTCTTGACGTAAAATGTGCATGATGTCGTTCATTACCTTCAAATAAGTACGTATCCGCTAAGAATAAATCCGCGTCTTTTGCAAAGTCTTCAAAACTTGCTAAGTAACCAGAGTCTCCTGTAAAGACAAAGACTTTGCCAGTCGCTTTTTCAACAATCCGCATCGCGTAACAAGTGACAGGATGAATCGTTTCCATGAAAGTAATTAAAAATGGTCCTACTGCCAACTCTTCTGCTTCAAAATACTCTTTCCCTTCGGAAACGTTAGGAAGCGTTAGTTCTTTGAAATGCATTTGATCTTGTGTATGGCCATATATTGGCAAAATAGGAGTCGGTTCCAGCGTTGGATAAAGCTGACGATAATATTGTAAAACGCCTAAATCTGCGATATGGTCATGATGGTAATGCGACAGAATGACAGCATCTAATTTCAATGGATCTAGATAGTTTTCTAAACGCACTAATGTCGTACTGCCTGCATCAATAAGCAAATGAAAGCCTTCAGATTCTAACAAATAGGAACTTGTTCCTTCTCCTTTGTATGGATAAGCACCTAAACAGCCTAAGACAGTCAATTTCATGTGTGGACAACCTCCTTCAATACGATACTTCCATGTTACCATAAAATAACGGAAAAACGAGGTTAAAACGCTTAAATTTTCACAAAAAGACCAAAGAAAAAACCTGAACCCTTTGTCGAGATAACGAAGGATTCAAGCTTCTTTTTTATTCTTCGGCTAAACCTTTTTCTTCTAAGGCAGTTTGATAAAAACTAGCTAACGCTACATAGTTATAAGGAATCACCCATAATAGACCGATACCAATAGCTAAAAAGCCCACAATATACCAACCAATAAAAGAAAATTGTAAACATAAATATTGCCAAAAACGATTTTTCATTAAATATAACGCCTGTTTCAATGCCATCATAATTGGCAGTTCTGGATTATCAAAACGTAGCCACACAGCAAATTGAAAAACGCCACTCACAAATAAACCAATTAAAAAGATCAAGATAGTGGCAACGCCAAATGCTAGGAAAAAGGAAAAATCATTTAAGAAAAAGGCTTGGATTTCCTCTGGTGTAACTGTATTAAACATCAATTTGAAATACAAGGTTGTCCCTGCCCCAAATAAAATTGGTAACAAAAATAACAAACCAATTACACGTTCAAGTACTTTTTGAAGTAGGTTGACCACAAATAGCGGACCATAATATTTTCCTTGAAAAACACTCATTAAAATATTGACCCGCACCTTTTCACCACGTAACACCTTCAAGGCTGCGTAATATAGCGCATAACTTAACGCGAATAAAACAAAAATTTGCAGTAATACTGCGGCAAAACTACTTTGAAAAACTTGATTTTCACCAGAAAATAAATTTTGCACAATCGATGTTAAGAAGCTCTGTAAAACCACTCCTAAGAAAGTTAACCAAGCCATGATCCCCCATTGCCCATCAAGAGCTCTGCGAGCATTGGCACGATGTTGCGAATTTGTTACTAAACTTTTCATTCATTCCATCCTTTCTGAAACTAATAACTAGTCAATTTAGCGACTGTTTCTTTATCTAGACGTTTCACCACTTCTGTGACTAATTTGACTGTGTTGAAATAATCATCTTCATGAATAACTGAGGTATGTGAATGCAGATATCTAACAGGCACCGTGATGGCTAATGATGGAATCCCGTTGCGCGTTAAATGCATGCGGCCAGCATCCGTACCTCCCCCTGTAATCACTGTATATTGGAAGGGAATGTTATTTTCTTCCGCCACTTGAATAACAAAATCACGTAATTTTTTATGCGGAATCATTGATGCATCATAAATCAAAATTTGTGGCCCTTCACCTAAAACAGAGTCGGCTTCTTTAGGTGTCATTCCTGGTGTGTCACCAGCTGTTCCTGTGTCTAAAGCAAACGCTATGTCTGGATTCACAAGATGCGTACTTGTTTGCGCACCGCGTAGCCCCACTTCTTCTTGCACATCACTGCCTGCAAATAAAATATTGGGGTGCCCTTCTGTCGCTAAATTTTCTAAAACTTTTAATGAAACGGCCGTACCAATTCGGTTATCCCACGCTTTTGCCAATAAAAATTTTGTATCATTCATGCGACGATAGTCAATATATGGTGTCACCATATCTCCTGGATGAATCCCCCATTCTGCAACTTGTTGATCGCTACTTGCACCAATATCAATAAACATATCTGCAATCTCATAGGGTTTGTTACGAACTTCCGCTGTTAACACATGTGGTGGTTTAGACCCAATGACACCATGGTAAACCTTACCAGTCGTGGTTTTAATCTGAACTTGTTGGGCCAACATCACTTGCCCCCACCAACCGCCAACGGTTTGAAATTTTAAAAAGCCTTTTTCTGTGATTTGGGTAACCATGAAACCGACTTCATCCATATGCCCAGAAATGTAGACTTTTGGTCCTTCTTTATCACCAACATTTTTTGCAATAATACTGCCAAGACCATCATATAAAAATTTATCCGCATACGGTGCTGCATACTTTTTAAATAACGAACGTACTTCGTCTTCATTCCCAGCAATCCCTTTAGCACTTGTTAAATCAATTAACATTTTTTCTTCTTTTGCATCCATAAAAATA
Source organism: Enterococcus sp. DIV1328a (assembly GCF_050536905.1). Lineage (NCBI taxonomy): Bacteria > Bacillati > Bacillota > Bacilli > Lactobacillales > Enterococcaceae > Enterococcus > Enterococcus sp. DIV1328a. The sequence continues at coordinate 2,240,673 of NZ_CP172912.1, forward strand.
ACTCCCCTCAAAAACCAATTTTATCCATTATACCACGAACTAAAAAAATACTTACAAAAAATAAATTGAGCAACGTTCTCCACTAAAAGTAAACGAAAAAACAGCCTGCACGCTCGTTATTCAACGGCAGGTACAGGCTATTTTCATTGTTACGAAGCGTTTCTAGTCCGCTTCAGATAATTGGTACTTGATCCATCTTGCCTTCTTAAAATTGAGGTAAGACCAATGGATTTTGTTGTTGCCAATCTGTCTGATAAAAACGATCATCAATTTTATACGCTAACTTTTTAGACGCAGGTTGTTTCATAAATTCATCTACTTGACGATCAACAGCGAGCCAACCACGCCAACCTAAATGAATCGTGTCCGCCATAAAGTAGCGTTCATTACTACATGTTGAGAAGTCAGCAATGTTAGTAAACCCTTGCTCTTGAAGTTGATATTTCAGCTTGCGTGCTACTTGTTGCAACATATCTTGTGACAAGCCCGTATAGTCCGACCAACGTTTGTTAACAGGTGGGATTACAAATAAAACATCGACATTTTTTTCTGCTAACTGTTCTAACGCAGCTTGGAAATCACCATATTCTGGAGAAAAACGATAATCCCATTTCTTTTGTGAATGAGCTAATTTCGGTAAAACTGGTTTAATCCGTTGGCGATAAAAACCGTTACTAATTTCAAATTTATTATTATTAATGGCTTTTGCCGCAATTTTTCCAGCTAGCTGATCTAATTCATTAAAATTATAAGTAGCAGGTAATTGTTTCATATCTTTTTCAACAATTGGTTCTCTGCTAACCATGCCAATTTGGCTAAACAATTCATCTTCACGATTCAAGAAACGGAGATTCATTATAAAATAATCTCGTTGAGAGCGTTGGGGAAGTTGCCCTGCCTGCAGATTTGCCAAGGTTTCCATTAAGACTTTGTCTTTTTGAACAACTGGAAATTTGGTCAAACGTTGTGCTAGATATTGGTCACCGCTGGTTAATTCGGTTAAATTAGCTAACCATTGATAGGTTTGTAATTGTGAATAGTGTGCACCAAAACTATCATTAGGTACACCCTTTTTGACAAACCATTGCGGAGATAAAATAAAGACCGCTTTCTTATTGGCAATCGCATCGCCCATCGAATGAATGACCATTGCTTGGGTTAATGACTGTGTGCCCGCTTCTCCTAGTAAAAACGGTCGGTAGTTCCGTTGATACTTTTCAGAGAGCACACTAGGGTGGAAAGCACTAAATCGACTTAATTCAGAAGAGCCAAAAAAAGGAACATATTTACCAGAAGCCACTGCTTTGTTTTTAATCACATTGCCTTTTAAAACGTTCGGTGCCATTGACGTTGATGCTTCCTTCAACGTTTTTTCGGAAGTTAAATTGATTCTGAACGGTGCAAAAAAGAACACTGCAACCAAGACCGCTGAACAAAGCACTGGACCTAAGATTCTGATTAGTCGTTTTTTTCTAGACATTATTGTAAAGCTTCCACTTGTTGAATGATTTGTTTTGGTGTTCCCCATACTTCACGGTCAAAGTCTGATACAGGAACTTGGATTCCTAATTGTCCTTCAATTTCTACTAATAATTGAACCGTTGCTAAAGAGTCCAATAATCCTTCTTCAAATAATTGAATGTCTTGATTGTTCACAACTTCGTCTGTTCCTGTAATATCTTCTAAAATGTTTAATACTGTTTCTTGAATGTTCATTGTAAATTGCCCCTTTATATTTTTATTTTTGTTTATTTAAACCATAGTTTGTCTAAAAATCCTGAGAAAATCAGGAAGCTGACACAAACCGCTTGGAAAGTTAAAAAGACTGCAAATGCATGTGTAAATTTGTTTGATGGTATCTTGTCTTTATGTTTTTTCTTAAAACGTAGCCAAGCATCTGTTACACAAATTAGTGTTGCATGGTAGAGCCCATAAGCGATGTAGAACCACGTTAATCCATGCCAAATGCCCATGATTAAGAACAACGCAAAGTAACCAATATTAGAAGTCACAATCCGACTTTTAAAGACTTTCTTTTTCATTAAGAAAAACATTAAGCGCATGTAAATGTAATCACGGAACCAAAAAGATAAGGTCATGTGCCAACGATTCCAGAATTCTTTAATATTCCAACTTAGGAACGGTTTGTTAAAGTTCATTGGTGTATCATAGCCCATTAAATAACTTGTGCCAACGGCCAGTAAACTATAGCCTGCGAAATCAAAGAATAGATACAAACTGTAATTATACATATAGCCGACTGTCCACCAGGATAAACCACCTTGTGCCAAGGCCATTTTTTCCACATGTGGTAAAAAGACACCACCAAGATAATGACTGATAATAAACTTATATAAAAATCCTAGAAATAAATAAAAAATTCCTTTTTCTAAAAAGTCTAAATATTTCTCCGCACTCGGCGGGTTTTTCAAATCTTTTTCAAAGCGCCGATAACGATCGATGGGTCCTGAAGAAATAGTCGGGAAAAACAAGAGAAACTGAATGTAACGAAACGGATGATATTCTTTCATTACGCCATCCCGTAAATCCATGACCACTTGGACCGCTTTAAAGGTTAAATAAGAAATCCCTAAAAAGCCAAGTAAGGTTGTTTTGCCTGTCATGAAGGGAGAAACTTTCACCCAAACAAGCGGTAATATAGCTAAAAAGACAGCCAGATAAAAGACCCAACCTGCATTTTTATTTTTTCGATAAGCCGCATAGCCCCACGTTAGTAACGTCTGATAAATAACATATACAATCAGAGCGACTCCTTGTTGCCAAAATTCGCCACCAAAACTGATATATAGAAAGACCAGTGTCACGAGTGTTTGGTACCAAGACCAACGTGTCCCTTTAATGGCTAAAGTTAAAATCATCGGCAACAAGGCCGCAATTAGCAGAACAAAGTAATACGGCGCATTATAGGGAATCATATGAGGAAAATTCATCATGTGGCATTCACCTCATTCATCAACCCTTTCCGATCAATTTTGCCATTACTTGTCAAAGGTAATTGTTCAACATATACAAATTTTTGCGGAATCATATAGTCCATTGTCAACGTGGCTAATTCTTGTTTAATTGCCTTAGTTAATTGAAAATCACTTGAAAATTCATGTGCTTGCGGAACGACATAGGCAATTAATTGTTGGACTTTATTTCCTTGATATTTCGGCACAACGACTGCTTGTTTCACGTAGGAAACATTCGTTAAGTGATGATCCACTTCTTCTAACTCAATGCGGTAGCCATGCAATTTAATTTGAAAATCTAAGCGTCCCTCATACTGCAATAGGTTATCGACTAACTTTCCAGCATCGCCTGTGCGATAAGCTGGTACGCCATCTAATTGGAAAAAAGCTTCAGCTGTTTTCGCAGGATTATTTAGATAGCCTTTGGAAACACTTGGTCCAGCAATGACGATTTCACCAATTTCACCTGCAGGTAATTTTGACATGCCTTCCATAATATAAATTTGCGTATCCTCTTTCACATACCCGATTGGTAAACGTTGAACACTTTTTAAAACTTCTTGAGTGATTTCAATGGCACTAATCGCTACAGTCGCTTCTGTCGGCCCATACGTATTATAAATATGCGCAGTTGGGAAACGAGCGGCTAATTTCTCAGCTGTTGGTTTTGGTAATTCTTCTCCACAGAATAAAAACGTGCGCAGTGCTGGTAGATGTTCACCATCGAAGCTTGGTTCCATTAGACACAATTCAATAAAGGACGGTGTTGAAACCCAGACGTCGATTGTTAATTGTGGCAAACGCGTAAATAATTGTTTAAAATCGTTAATGATTTCATTGGGTAACGGAGTTAATGAGCCGCCTAACGCCAATGCGGGATAAATAGACATCACCGATAAATCAAACGAATAAGGTGCCTGTGCTAAAAAGCGGGCCCCTTCTTCTAAACCAAAATCTTGCAACAACCAATTCGTAAAGCTAACTAAATTATCATGACTGATTTGCACACCCTTTGGTACGCCAGTTGTCCCTGAAGTGAAAATGATATAGTAATTACTTGCTCCTGTGACAGGCGTCAACGCAGGCGCATGTCGAGGTGCATGCATCATCATTTCTGTTAATTCTTCCGCCGTAATTACTGGCACTTCGGTGGCTAACTCAGGCCATTCATGCACAGCAATCACTGCGGTTGGTTTGGCTACGTTTAGAATTAGTTCAATGCGTTCTTTTGGTGTATGTGCATCAATGGGGATATAGCTAAAACCAGCTTTCGATGCGCCTAGAAAACTCACAATCATTTCAAAATCTAATTCTCCGTATACGACAATCGCTGACTTGTCCGTTTTCAGCTCAGCTAAATAAGCGGCTAGATTGTCTGACTTTTCTTTTAACTCTCCATACGTAGAGACTTTTTCTTCGGTTAAATAAACAGGACGTTGGGGTTCTTTACGTGCCCATTCATCAATCGTTTGAATCATATTAATTACTTTTTCCATGTATAGCCGCCTCCTTAAAACTCGTTATAAATGAAGGTTCCTCCATTGATATTCTTGTAATGATAAAGATAAATTAATGCAATGACAATGAAAGAATAAAATAACGTTTTACCGATGAATTTAAGACTTTCGTTATTGAGAATTTTCTGAAAAGTTGTTTTCATTATCATTCACCTCCTAAGGTTAATCGCTATCCATTATTTTATGCTATATTTCAGCAAAGTCCATTGAAATTTCTTACAATTTAATAAAAAAACTAACAATTTCGTCACTTCTTAAATTTTCATGATTTTCATAAACGGAAATCTCATAATTTTTTCGCATAAAGAAACTGTAAAAACCGCTTCACAACGGCTTTTACAGTTTTTTAAAAATGGATGTGTCGAATCATCCGCGCATAAATGGCAGACGTTAAAATATAAAAAATTAGATAAACAATTATTAAGATTCCACAAGAAAGATATACTAACAAATATCCTGGACTCTTAATAAATTGGCTTAGCAAATAAATGGCAAAGGTAGTATGCAAAATCCCAATGACCATCGGCGGAAAGAAAATCAAACTATTCTGTCGATAAATTTGCTTAGTTATCGCTTTACTAGAAACACCCATCCGTTTTAAAGTCACGTAATCTTGACGCTCACTTACAGCTGAAAAGAGTTGTCGTAACATCAAAATACTGCCCGTAATAAACAACGCTAAAATTGCCACAAACATGGAGACATATAAAGTCAAGCCGTTAATTTTTCGTTCATAGCGTAAAGAGGCGTAGCGATCATTCATATTTAGCCGCCAAGTTTCTGTGACATCATCTTGCGTATTCTTTACCTCTTCGTTAGGCATTTGTTTGGCAAAACCACTCAACTGCTGGTTATTTTTTTCATACTTATACAAAATTGGCGCTTGCCATTCTGTGGCAATCTGTTTATTTACGGCTTCATAAAGTTTTTCACGGCTTTTCGTGTCAACATTTACGGCGTTAATCTGATACTGAATGGAATTTTTTGTCACTTTCTGATAAAGGGCATCGGAAACGACAATCGTTGGTAAGGAATATTGTAATAAAAAATTGCCTAGATAGTTAGGCAGCACTTGTTGCAGTTGTGCCTTCTCCCCTTCAACAAATTGCAGTTTCGATTCATAACGAGACATACCACTTAAAATATTGGTAAAGCTATCCATATAGATAACACTTTGGTCATTTTTTAAATGTAAATCGTTTAAATAAGGATTAATTTTTTGATAGTTGCGGTAATTTGAGAAGGATAAAACATTAACTGCTTCAATCGTTTCTTGTTCCTCTTGCGCTTGACCAATTCGCAAACTGCGTTCAATTCCAGTAATTTTATAAGAAAGTGTCACTTCATTTTTTATTTTGGTGTCCTTCGCTTCATCGAGAACTTTCTTCAATTTAGGATAGCTTTCCTGTGAAACTAAAAAGTCCACGGGGCCATCACTGTTGACCGTGTGCATACTAATCGTATACACAAAAACCATCACGCCGATCCCACTCAAGGCTGTCGCAATTAACAAGGTCAAACCAGTGAGTGTTTTGCTACTTTTAAATAAGTAGCGTTTGGCATTGCCTAAAGTAATCATACGTAAATCTTGGTAATACCATTTTTTTCTATGATTAAATAAGCGAATGATAAAATACATGGTATAACGGAAAAATAAATAAGTTCCCACCACACAGAGACCCAAAATGATAAAAGGCGTCAATGTAATAATCATCGGAATCGAGATATCCAATGAATCATTTAATTGTTTATACACAATACCTGTCGCTAAATTCCGAAAATCAAACGCAATAAAATAACCAGCCAGTAAACAAATAGGTCCTAAAATACCTAGAAACTGCCGCCGTTTCGTTAAACGACTATAATTAATTTGACCAATTTTTTCTTGGTGCATAAGCTGCGACAATGGATAACGATAAATCATCCAAATACTTCTTAAGCAGACAATCAAAATCATAAATGCAAAAGCTACACCGGTTTCAATAACGGAACGCCAAGAAATATAGAAGAAACTGGGGACTTCTAAAAACATAACTTTGGCTAAAATCATTGAAAACAACTTGGTGAAAATCACTCCTAAAATAATTCCATTAATTAGTGAAACAAAGCCTAAAACTAAATTTTCTACTAAAAAAATTAGTGAAACTTGGCTCTTTCTCAAGCCAATTAATCGATACAAGCCAATTTCTTGGCTACGTTTTCCTATAAAAAAACGATTTGCTGCCAACATAAAGCCCAAAATAATAATGGTGACTAAGGTACTACCAAGTCCTAAAGATCGCTTAATTTCGATATCACGGCCTGCACCTGCGACAAGAGGCTGGTTGTAAGCAATCGCACGGAAACAATAATAAACGACCGCTGCAAAAGTCATACTAATGTAATAAACCAGATAGTTAGGTACATGAGCTTTTAAATTTTTTAATGATAGTTTAAAAATCATTTGCGCGCCCGCCTCCACCAATCGTTGCTTGCATATCTATCACACGATTAAAAAATTCCTTACGTGATCCTTGACGAACAACTTCTGAGAAAATCGCACCGTCTTTAATGAATAAGATGCGATTGCAAAAACTGGCCGTGTACGGGTCATGTGTCACCATCAAAATTGTGGCATCATCATGCAGATTAATTTCAGCTAAATATTTCAACAATTCTGTTGCTGATTTTGAATCCAGTGAGCCAGTTGGTTCATCTGCAAAAATAATTTTAGGGTTCGTAATCAAAGCACGAGCAGCTGCTACCCGTTGTTTTTGTCCCACAGATATCTCTGGTGGATAAGCAGATAAAAGCTCCTGAATCCCCAAAATCGAAGTCACATGTAACAAACGTTTATCCATTTCTTCTAATGAAACTTTTTCTACAGCTAAAGGCAACAGAATATTGTCCTTCACATTTAACGTATCAATTAGGTTAAACGATTGAAAAATAAACCCCATTTCGTTTCTCCGAAAATCACTTAATTGATTATCTCGCATTTTTAAAATATCTTGTCCGGCGATGCGCACGATTCCTGCGGTTGGCAAAATAATCGAGGATAAGACATTCAACAGTGTCGATTTCCCAGCACCGCTGGGACCCATAATCCCCACAAATTCGCCTTCATCAACGGTAAACGAAATATTATCTAATACTTCTGTTTTATTATTTAAACGACCATATGTCTTGCTGACATGGTTTACTTCTACAATTTTTTTCATTTTTCTCGCTCCAACGTTTTGTTATTACTCTTATTTTACCAAGAAAAAATCTGAATGAACATCGTTTTATCTTACAATATCGTTCGGTAGTCAAAGAATAATTGGCATTTCGTGAATAAATCCGCAAACAATTATTATTTAATAATTGTTATTTTTTAGTGTTGCTTTTAGCAATTTGGCAAAAAACTCTTTGCTGTTTTTTAATTTTGACAAAGAATTTTTTTCACACAAAAAAATTTGCTCAATCCTTTTCTTCATTTGTTTTCATATTTTTTCAAAACAGCACAAGCACAATATATAGTGTTTGTCTAGTGATATTTTACTAAAAATACGCAATATATCGATTGAATTTAGCCGACCTTTGTATTAGGATAGTTACTAACGAGATATAAGGAGCTGGATAAAATGATGAAGATTACTGATGAAAAAGCCGAGGATGTTAATCTCTCAACAATTAAAGTCGTCAAACGGGATGGTCGTTTAGTGACTTTCGATGATCAAAAAATATACGACGCTTTGATCAAAGCTGAACAAAAAATACATGACCAAGTCACTCCTTTGACACATCAAAAAGTCCAATCGATTGTTGCCGATGTCAATCGAGAAATTGCCGAACGTTTTACCAATAACGTAAAAATTTATGAAATTCAAAATATTGTGGAACATACTCTGCTATCCAACAACGAATATGCCTTAGCCGAAGAATACATTCATTACAGAACCCAACGTGATTTTGAGCGTAGTAAAGCAACTGATATTAATGTATCTATCGGCAAATTAATTAATAAAGATCAGACTGTCGTGAACGAAAATGCCAACAAAGACAGTGACGTTTTTAATACGCAACGTGATCTAACCGCTGGGATTGTTGGAAAATCAATTGGTTTAAAGATGTTGCCTTCACACGTGGCTAATGCCCATCAAAAAGGCGACATTCATTACCACGATTTAGATTATCATCCATATACGCCCATGACAAACTGCTGTTTAATTGATTTTAAAGGCATGCTAAACAATGGCTTTAAAATTGGGAACGCTGATGTCGAATCACCAAAATCAATTCAAACGGCCACTGCACAAATTTCTCAAATTATTGCCAATGTAGCTTCCAGTCAATATGGTGGTTGCTCTGCCGATCGGATTGATGAATTATTAGCGCCTTTTGCGGAACGTAATTATGAAAAACATTTAGCAGATGCGCAAGAATGGATTGAAGGAGAAGAACGCCAAAAAGCATTCGCTCGGAAGAAAACGAAAAAAGATATTTTTGATGCCATGCAAAGTCTTGAGTATGAAATTAATACCTTATTTACTTCCAATGGACAAACCCCTTTTACTTCTCTGGGATTTGGTTTAGGTACCAACTGGTTTGAACGAGAAATTCAACGGGCGATTTTACAAATCCGAATTAATGGTTTAGGGATTGAAAAACGAACAGCTATTTTCCCAAAACTGATTTTCACAATTAAGCGCGGCGTCAATGCGCAACCTACTGATCCAAACTACGATATTAAACAGCTGGCACTGGAATGCGCAACGAAACGCATGTATCCTGATGTTTTAAACTATGATAAAATCGTTGAACTAACAGGTAGTTTTAAGGTACCAATGGGCTGTCGTTCCTTTTTACAAGGCTGGAAAGACGAACAAGGTGAAGAAGTAAATGTTGGCCGAATGAATTTAGGCGTTGTGACCTTGAACTTACCAAGAATCGCTTTAGAAGCGCAAGGAAGTCAAGAAAAGTTCTGGCAAATTTTAAATGAACGTTTAGCGATCGTTAAAGATGCTTTGGTTTATCGGGTTGAACGTGTTAAAGAAGCTAAACCAGCGAATGCACCGATTTTATACATGTATGGTGCATTTGGAAAACGTTTAGCTACACAGGATGCCGTAGATGAACTGTTTAAAAACAAACGTGCCACGGTTTCGCTTGGCTATATTGGCTTGTATGAAGTGGCTTCTGCCTTTTACGGCGGTGCTTGGGAGGACAATCAAGAGGCCAAAAACTTTACACTGGATATTTTAAAAGAACTGAAAAAAAATGCCGATAACTGGGGCAACGAATACGGCTATCATTTTAGTGTCTACTCTACACCGAGCGAAAGCTTGACTGACCGTTTTTGCCGTTTAGATACTGAAAAATTTGGCATCGTCGAAAATATTACAGATAAAGAATATTACACAAATAGTTTCCATTATGATGTACGCAAAAATCCAACGCCTTTTGAAAAACTTGATTTTGAAAAGGATTATCCAAAATATTGTTCTGGTGGTTTTATCCACTACTGTGAATACCCCATGTTACAGCAAAATCCCAAAGCACTTGAAGCTGTCTGGGATTACGCTTATGACAAAGTTGGCTATTTAGGAACCAATACGCCAATTGATCATTGTTATGCCTGTGGTTTTGAAGGGGACTTCCATCCAACTGAACGTGGCTTTGAATGTCCAGAATGTGGCAATCATGATCCTAAGACTTGTGATGTCGTTAAACGGACTTGTGGTTATTTAGGTAACCCGCAAGCTCGCCCAATGGTACATGGTCGTCACAAAGAAATTTCCTCTCGTGTGAAACATTTAAAAAATTAAACTCGATTATTCTATAGAAAGAAGTTTTGCTGATGCGTAATCCGAAACCACAAGAATGGAAAACCGAAGACTACAGCCAAAAAAAGATTGCCGATTACAAAGCGTTCAACTTTGTTGATGGCGAAGGTGTACGCAATAGTTTATATGTGAGCGGCTGTCTCTTTGCTTGTGAAGGTTGTTTTAACAAAGCTGTCCAAAATTTCAATTACGGTACGCCGTTTACAGAATCTTTAATGAATCAAATTATTGAAGATTTGTCCCATGACTATGTCCAAGGTTTGACTCTTTTGGGTGGTGAACCTTTTCTGAATACAGATGTTTGTCTTAGTGTAGTCAAACGTGTGCGGGAAACATTTGGCTCAGCCAAAGATATCTGGTCTTGGTCTGGGTATACCTTTGAAGAACTACTTTTAGAAACGCCTGATAAGCTTGAACTACTCCATTCAATTGACATTTTAGTTGATGGGCGCTTTGAACTGGCAAAACGTAATTTAAATTTACAATTTCGTGGCAGTAGTAATCAACGGATTATTGATGTACCCAAATCACTTGCTGCTGGCAAAGCTGTTATTTGGGAAAAATGTCATGACGCCGAAACGTCTTATGAACAAATCAAAAAATCAATTTAAAAAAGTTAGCCCTTTAGCCATCTCTTGAGGATGTGTCTAAAGGGCTAACTTTTTTCCCATAAAGGTAAAACAATGTTTTCATACGCTAGTGGATCTAAATTCGTTAAAGTAATGCCTAATAAACGGATTCCTTGTTCTAAACCTAAAATATCTTCCCAAATTAAATTCGCTTGATAGAAAAGTTCTTCTTTTTTAGAAATATATTCAGGTAATGTCACACGTTTCGTAATCGTCGTATAGTCAGTATAACGAACTTTCAGGACTACTGTTTTGCCATGTTTTTGCACTCGTTGCAACGCACGCTCAACCCCTGCTGCTAATTGTCTCAATTGAGCCGTAACCTGCTCTTCCGTCGTTAAAGGGGTGCCGTAAGTATGTTCCTTGCCTACCGACTTACGATCTCTAGTCACTTGAACTGGCGCATCATGGATACCACGGACTTTACGATACAATGAATAACCCATTTTACCGAATAACCGAATCAACGTCATCTCATCTTGCTTGTATAAATCTGCTCCAGTAAAAATCCCTAGTTCATGCATTTTGGGCACTGTTTTTTTCCCGATTCCATGGAAATCTTCAATCGGTAATGCTTTCAAAAAATCTTCGGCCTCTTCTGGTAAGACAACCGTCAGGCCCTTTGGTTTCTGAAAATCTGATGCTAACTTGGCTAAAAACTTATTGTAACTAACACCTGCCGAGCAAGTTAACTGCAATTCATGCCAAATATCATATTGGATCATTTTCGCAATTTTAATAGCCGACTTACTGTTGACCTTATTTTCAGTTACATCTAAATACGCTTCGTCAATAGATACCGGTTCAATCACATCTGTATAGCGGCGAAAAATTTCACGGATTTCTTGAGAAATTTCACTATATTTCTGATAATTACCTGGCTTAAAAATGGCACTTGGACATAGTTCATACGCCTTTTGAGCACTCATAGCCGAGTGAATACCGTACTGTCGAGCAATATAATTCGCTGTGGTCACCACTCCTTTGCCCCCAGTATCACTTGGATGGCGCGCAATAACTAACGGATGTCCTACTAGCTCTGGATGATCTCGTTCTTCAACTGAAGCAAAAAACGCGTCCATATCTATATGTATAATTTTTCTCGACGTATCTTTTTTTAAGGGAAAACGTAATTCGCTCATCATTTTGATTCGCCTCCTCCCTCCATTATATACGAACGTCCGTTCTTTTTCAAATTGAAACTTCTTTATTTCAACCAGAAAAAGCTGAAAATCCGTGAAGTTATAAACACAGATTTCCAGCTTTTTAATTAAACGACCAATTGTTTTTGTTGATTATAGTAGCCTTTATAGGCAAGATAAGTTGCAATCACTGAACCAATACTTGTTGCTGATAGCAACATAAAAGTCACCATAATCTGATATTTTATCGCATGGACAGGATCAACGCCCGCAAAAATTAAGCCTGACATCATCCCAGGTAAACTAACAATTCCGACAGTTTTGGCAGAATCAATCGTCGGCGCCATCCCGGTTTTCACACTTTGTTGGATGATTGGTAAAGAGGCGAGTTTGATAGTTGCACCTAATGCTAGTTTCTCCATTACCGCTTGCCGTTGGTTTTGAAAAAGAGTATCTAAATTGCGATAGCATAAACCAATTGCCACCATCGAATTGCTGGCAATCATCCCACTGATAGGAATGATTTGAGAAGGAATAAATTTAATAGAACCAGAAAAAATCAAAATACCAATGGTAATTCCTGTACTACAACCAATTGCAATGAAAGAAATCAAAAAGCCCTTTTGTAATTGCTGGCTGCGTTTTTTTGCATTAAAGGCTGCGTTGGAAACAATCACCAAAACCATGATGAGCGTTAAAATAAGGTTATTGACTTGAAAAACATATTTTAATAAATAGCCGACTGCGACTAATTGAATGACTGCTCGAATCACACTAATAATAATATCTTTGGTAAAACCTAATTTTTCTTTAGTACTAATAATTAATGCGACCACCACTAGCATGGCTGAAAAAAATAAGGATAAATTATTAACTGCTAAATCCATCTGTCGGCGCCACCTTTCCTGCTACAATACGAATCACTTGCTGTGCTTGCTGAATTTCTTCGGTATCATGCGTGACACGAACCAGCGTGACTCCTTGCTCTTTGTTTAATTGGTTTAACAATTGATTGACAATCTGTTTGCTTTCTTCATCTAATCCCGTTGTAACTTCGTCTAATAATAAAACATCTGGTACAAAAATAATGTTTCGTAGCAAAGCAACCCGTTGTCGCTCACCACCAGAGAGTTCGGCTATTTTCTTTTCAAGATAAGCAGCGGGCAATTTCACTTGTTGGAGTAATGCCACGACTTTTTCCTGATTAAACGCTTCTTGTCTGACGGTAAATGGAAATAACAAATTATCATACACGGTTTCACCAAATAAAGTTGGCTGCTGAAAACAATAAGAAACCTTTTGGCGGTATGTTTCGATTGGCATTGTAGTAATTGGCGCTTCTTGATAAAAAATTTCGCCTTCTGTAGGACTTAATAATGAAGATAAAATTTTTAAAAATGTACTTTTCCCGCTACCTGAAGGACCAACAATTGTTGTATTGCTGCCTGTTTCAAATGACAAATCAATATCAGAAAGAATGCTACGACCATTTACTTGATAAGACACGCCTTCTGCTCGCAATAAATTACTCATGTTTCTCTCCTTTTTTAAATGGAATGATATTCTTTATATACTTCTTGTTTTTTTACATTTCTCAATTTGGCCACTTCTTTGATTGCCTCTTTTGAACTCCGTCCCTCTTCCTCCATTAAAACTTGTACATGTTCCTTGAGGGAAATAGCCGGCATTGCTGCTATTGTCTCTTTCTCACCAGCAAATCCGCTAACTAATAAACAACACTCGCCTTTTAGCGTATTTTCTGCTAAATATTCTGTTAGTTCTCCTAAGGTACCTCGTAAATACTCTTCGTGAAGTTTCGTTAATTCTCGACAAATCACAGCGGGGCGTTCTTGACCATAGACTTCAGCAAACGTTGCTACCGTTTTAGCAATCCGATAGGGGGACTCATAAAAAATCTGTGTCGGCCGTTCTTCTTTTAATGCTGATAACACGTCTTTCTGTTCTTTTTTCTTTCTTGGTAAAAAACCATAAAACGTAAATGGCTGTGGTAAAAGGCCCGAGGCAATCAAGGCGGTCATTCCTGCCGTAGGTCCTGGCAAGGCAATCACTGCCAGTTCTTCTTCAAGACATGCTGTAACCAATTCATGGCCAGGATCACTAATTGAAGGCATACCTGCATCGCTAACTTGGGCAATCGTTTCACCACTCAGCAATCGTGTAATCAGTTGAGGAATTCGCTCTTTGTAATTATGTTCGTGTAAACTAATTTGTGGTGTTGTAATCTCAAAATGATTTAGCAATTTTTGTGTGTTTCTTGTGTCCTCACTAGCAATCACCGTTGCTTCTTTCAATATGTTTAAACAACGAATACTCATATCTTCTAAATTGCCGATCGGTGTTGGGACAAGATACAATTTTCCTTTTGTTGTTTGCTTATCAAAACTTTTCTGTTTTTGCATAGCGCATCCCTCATTTTCCTTTTTCGTTCTATAAATAGATAAAGGTTTGATTTGACAATCGATTGACTGTCAAACCAAACCTTTCCTTTTTATTTGCAGTGTCCACTAGACTTAACGCGTACGTTCCCCATAAATAACATCAAGACAAAAGGCACATTCTTCATCATTTTCACGTCTTGAACCATATAAAATATTGCAGACATGGAAGCCCTCTTCATAAAGTTTTTCCAAATTCATACGTGATTTTGATAGCTCTTGTTTTTCAGTTTCAGTTGTATTTCCTGCTAACTTATTCAGTTCTTGGAGATGCTCCCGTAAGCGTTGATTTTCGATTTCCAACGTGGTATTTTTTTCTACCAACTCATGGAGTGCTGCTTTAATTTCTCTTAATTGTGTCACTGAACTGTCTAAATCAGTTTCCAACGAATTTAATCCATCATAGAGCGAACGTTTATCCATTTTGATCACCTTTTTCAGCAGCAACTTTCGCAGTAGCTTCTTTGATTTCTTCGTAATCATAATCCGCTGCGATTTCACGACCATGCAGACGAACTTTGACAATCCGACTTAATAGATTCAACCCGACGACTTTGCCTTTGCCATCTGGTGTTATTACTTCTTTTCCATAATCTGGTAATTCTTTTTTAGCGGCTTCATATTCGTCGTTTTCGTATTTCAAACAACACATTAAGCGGCCACATAATCCCGAAATTTTGACAGGATTTAAAGATAACCCTTGATCTTTAGCCATTTTGATTGAAACTGGCATAAAATCTCCTAGAAATGTTGAGCAACATAGTTGTCTGCCACAAGGGCCAATGCCACCTAATATTTTCGCTTCATCTCGGACACCAATTTGACGTAACTCAATTCGCGTCCGGAAAATAGCCGCTAAGTCTTTGACTAATTCACGAAAATCAATTCGCCCATCTGCCGTAAAGTAAAAAATCATTTTGCTACGATCGAAGGTATATTCTACTCGCACTAATTTCATTTTTAAGTCATGAGCTCGAATTTTTTCATTGGCAATGCTTTTGGCAGCTTCTGCATCAGCCAAATTTTTTTGTTCTTTTTCTAAATCATTGGCTGTTGCTTTATTTAAAATGGGTTTTAGGTCCTCTGGTAAATCGTCTGAATCGACTGTTTTTTTAGGAATAGCAACAGTAGCTAATTGTTTTGACTGTTGAGATTCAACGAGTACTTTCTCATTATAAATATACTCAGATTTTCCAGGAGCAAAATAATAGATATGACCGGCTTCACGGAAGCGAACTCCTACTACTTCTACCATTTTATTCCTCCTAATCTAGTTCAAGTGAACGTCGCTTCAATCGGTTAAGGAACTTGCTGAAACAACTAAGTTCCTACTATATTATGAAACTGAATGCCACTTGGCACTTTTTTCCTTTATGATTTAGGGTGAATCATTTGGATAACTAATTGTTCACAAACATTTTGCCAACTAACATTGGCAGTCCATTTTTGGCGTGCTTTCAAAATTAGCGCCAACCGTTCCGCCTGCTCTTCCGTTACTTTTTTGGCTTGCTGTGTCGCAACACTTTCTTCCAATAATTGACGGTAATAAACCATGAGCAAGTCAAAGCTAAGCGCTTGTTGTTCTTTTTCCTTAAATACTTTGACCATTTTCTTCTGAACGTAGATAAATGCCTGTAAATCATTACTTTTTAGATAATTAAACCATTGCAAAATGATTTCCCTAGCTTCATTAAACCATTCATCTTGAGAGATTTCAACTGCTTTCTCAAAACTATTTGTCAGCTCAGCTAAAAGGGTTGCAGTCTTTTCACCAATCCCCTGTTTGATTAAGCGATCAATTAATGTTTTTTTGACTAATGGTTGAAAATGTAAGGTTTGGCATCGTGATTGAATCGTTGGTAAAATTCGAGAAAGCGAAGTGGTTTCTAAAATAGCTAAAATTTGTCCTTCTGGTTCTTCTAAAAATTTTAAGAGACTATTGGCTGCGCCGGTACTCATTTTATCTGCTTCTTGAATTAAGAAAACTTTTTTAGCAGTCTCGACCCCACTTTTAGAAAACTCCGCTTTTAATTCACGGATTTGGTTCACTTTGATGGTTTGCCCATCTGGCGCAATTCTTAAAACATCTGGATGTTCATTTTCATTAATCCGCACACAATTATGGCATTCGTTACAAGGCTGTTGATTTACTAAATTCGTACAAAAGACATGTTTCGCCATCCATAAGCCAAATTCTTGTTTTCCAGTTCCTGTATCTCCTTCAAAAAGATAAGCATGGGCAAGACGACCATGCTCAAAACTTTTTTGGAGTTGCTTGTACAGCAAAGGTTGCATTTGCTGTAGCTGTTGTGCTTCATTCATCTTAATATTGATGGAATCCTTCAACTGGTAAGACGAAGCAAGTAGCGCCGCCTACTTCAACTTCCACAGGATAAGGAATTTGGCCATCCATTGTGATATCTAAAGTCACAGGTGTTGAAACATATTGTTTTCTTGATTGACATGTTTCTTTAATTAAAGCTAATGTTTCGTCGACACGTTCATCATCAATCCCAATAATAAATGTGCTGTTTCCCGCTTTTAAGAACCCACCTGTTGAGGATAATTTTGTAGCACGAATATTGGCATCAATAAATTCGTTGGCTAATCGGTTACTATCTTTGTCTTGTACAATGGCTAAAATAATCTTCATGGTCTACACCTTCCTATAATTAAAAGTTTTCTGGATAACGTTCAATAATCGCCTGATACGTTGCTTCTACGACAAGTTCTAAACTCATCCGTGCATCAATCTTTTTGATACGTTGTGGATTTTCTTCTGCTAATTTCAAATATTCATGACGAACACGTTGATGAAATTCTAATCCTTCTGAATCTAAGCGATCAATTTGCTGTGTTCGATTTTCTTGAATCCGCCGTAAGCCAGTATCTGAGTCAACGTCTAAATAAATTGTAAAATCTGGTGAGACACCTTCTGTCGCAAACGCATTAATTGAAGCAATGGGGGCAATCCCAATTCTACGCCCAGCGCCTTGGTAGGCTAATGAGCTGTCAACAAAACGATCACATAGGACTAAATGACCTGCTTCCAAAGCTGGCAAGATTTTTTCCACTAAATGTTGACGACGAGCAGCTGCGTAAAGTAAAGCTTCTGTTCGCTCATCCATTCTGTCATTTCTTGGATCTAAAATAACTGTTCGAATCTTTTCGGCAATCGGTATGCCGCCTGGTTCTCTTGTAGTGACAATTTTTCGTTTTGACTCTTTAGCTAATCTTTCAGAAACTTCCTTCAAAACACTGGTTTTGCCAGCGCCATCTGGACCTTCAAATGTGATAAAAATACCCTGCACGTGCGAAAACTCCAATCAATTTTTACTTGTATCTATTATACTTCATCTTGCTCTATCAGTCTAATTGAAATCCTTATGTCCTATTTAAAGTGATGCATCCGCTGAAAAAAAGAAACTGAAAAAGAAGTACGGGAAAGCTTGAACTGCGACATTTTCTCACAGAAACGACCTACTTCGATTTCAACTTCTTTTTCCAACGATGTTTCTTTTAAATTTCTCGACGTCCTTCGACTGCTTTTAGCAAGGTTATTTCGTCTGCATATTCAATATCGCTGCCGACAGACAAGCCGTGTGCCAAACGAGTAACGGTGATTCCGGCTGGTTTAATGAGCCGTGATAAATACATCGCCGTCGCTTCTCCTTCAGTGGTAGCGTTGGTTGCTATAATGACCTCTTTCACTTCATCATCGTGCAATCGTTTGATCAAAGAGGCAATATTAATATCTTCTGGTCCTGTTCCTTCCATCGGTGAAAGCACCCCGTGGAGTACGTGATACAAACCTTGATATTCACGCATTTTTTCCATTGCCATAACGTCTTTTGGTTCTTCCACTACTAAAATAATACTACGGTCACGATTTTTATCTTGGCAAATTTCACAAGGATCTTCTTCAGTAATATTTCCGCAAATACTACAGAAATGGAGATCTCTCTTGACACTAATTAGCGCTTTTGCAAAAGCATTAGCATCTTCTTCTTTCATATCAATTGTATAAAAAGCAAGCCGTGTCGCTGTTTTTTGACCAATTCCTGGTAATTTCATATAACTTTCAATCAATTTTGCAATCGGTTCTGGATAATTCATGAGGCTTCTACAGTCCTTTCTTAGCAAGGCGTTTCTGTTATTACTAAACGAGTTATAACAGATTTTGCGTCACTGAATATCTTATCACGCCCTGTCAAAAAAGCAATATTTAACCGCTATTTAAAGAATCAAAAAAAACTTCCACTTTGTTGTGACAAAATGGAAGTTTTTTTATTTTGCTCAAATTAAAAATCGCAATAGATAACGTACTAGTAATAATGGTAATACACCTTTCAAGAAAAAAAGAACTAATTCTCTTAGCTGAAATTCTGTACCTTGATACCGAATTCTACCTTTCAATTTGGTAATATTCAAATCATACAATCGTTCCTGAAAATTTTTTTCACCACAGATTGGACAAATAAATTTGTACAAGCTTTTTTGTGTATTCAACGTCTCTTTGCGGATATGAATACTCCACTTGATTTTTTCCTTTGTTTCCACAGTACTCAACTCATATTTTTCACCACAAGCCGTGCAACAAAACCTATGCGTTGTGCGTACCTCATTTGCTTCTTTACGCAGTTTCCGTAAGGTCAAAATCCCTTGATAAACAAAATTTCCAATGCCAACAATGAACAATAGTATACCAACACTTTTCATAAATTTATCCTCCTATTTTGATAAATTTATTTTACCACATGTTCATCTCTTCTTTTTGTATCCAGGTTTCGTGTGTATAGGCCATTTCCCAAAAAGCGTATTCCATCTCACTGCTGATAACAAAAGCGGTGATCATAGCTGCTTGTTCTTGTGGTGAACTTTCTTCATATAATTGGTCTAACAGTTGGCGTTCCTCTTGGACGTGTTGGTACGCTTCCTCCCCAGCATAGGTTTCAATCCAACGTTGGTACAGTGGCTCTGGTGAGTGTTGTTTGACTAACTGTGCACCAATTTCTTGATAGAGCCAAGAACAAGGCAACATACTTGCTGCGGCCGTCTTAGGCGTTCCTTCAATAAGTTGGCGATACATATGAGAAACATAGTGATACGCGGTTGGTGCAATCGGTGTCGCTGCAACCTCTTCTTCCGTAATCGCTAGTTCTTCAAAAAAAGTTTCACGAATAGCTAATTCGCCCAACGCGAGATTTTCCGCATTTGTTAAGAGTAATTTTTTCAATCGAGGTTGTTGCGTTTGTGCCGCAATCAAGCGATAAAGTTGACTAAAGTGTTTTAAATAGTAATGATCTTGAATTAAATAGTAGCGAAAAATCGTTGGACTCAAGGTTCCTTCATGTAATTCTGTGATAAAAGGATGCTGAAAACTCCCTTGCCAAGAAGCTTGCGCTTGTTCTTTGGCTTGTTCTGTAAATGTCATAGGTTTCTCCTTTACGTTAGAAAAATAAACAAATTGGTAAAAATGATGATCAAAATAGCAAGCCCCAGACTGACTTTTGCTGACACAAAATGCTCTTTTCGACTTCTGGTGGCTCCTTCTTCATAGCCATGGGCAGACATTGCTTCCGTATATTTATCTCGCCAAGAAACAGCGACGAGCAGTGTTTTAACATAAAGCATCGGCGACCAAAAATGAAACGTTTTGCCACGGAGTAGGCTCGCTTCTTTTAAATCATTAATTTCTCTTTTCACTTCAGGTAAGGCGTGAACCACCACTAAAATTCCATAAACAAAGTTCGGTGCTAGCCCCTTTTGTTCCAATAACAACAATAATTCTTCAAAATCAACGCCTACAGCAAAAGCTAGTCCTAAACCGGCAAAGGCATACGTTCGACTAAACAAAAGCCAGGCTTGTTGACTACTCGTACCATGCAAATAAATAGACCAAAACGTCCCGATTGCTGGTAAAAGTGGCAAGAAAAATAACCAAAGCAGTAAGCGGGATTTTCGCTGGCCTATTAAAAAAATGACACAACCCATAAAAACCGCCAAATTTGCCAAAATTGACTGAGAAAAAGATAATTCAAAGGTCAAAATAAGAATCAAAGAAGCATAAATTGCTGCATCTGTTTGCTTTATTTGCATGTGGTTCCCTCCTGCCAGATAATCAGTTGTTGCTGCAGCAATTCTATTCGGTAATTGCTCACGCCAGAGAGAGGTTCTAGCCGATGCGTGACGATTAGAAAATCTTGTTGCGCACTTTTTTCTTTGATCCATTCAACAAAATAATTGCATGCTCGCTCATCTAATCCAGCAAAAGGTTCATCTAAAAGTAAACAGTCCAAATCTAAGCTCAGCAAACTGATTAATTGCACCATCTTTTTTTGCCCTTCACTTAGTTGAAAAACACTGTGCTCTAGTTTTTCTTTTAAACCTAAAAAAGTTAAGGCTTCCTCTTGTTTTCTTCTTTTTTCTGCTGTCATGTTCTGACCAAACAAAAGCTCTTCTCGTAAAGTCAACGTGACAAACTGACGATTGGCTTGTTGCACCGCTAATGTCATGTGTTGATACAATTTTTTTGAAGCCCGCAAGCGGCGGCCTGCCAAGAACATTTTTCCTTGATATTTTTGTCTCTGAACGATGGCTTTTAATAAGGTGGATTTTCCCGCCCCATTTGGCCCCGTCAACGTGGTA
This sequence comes from Enterococcus sp. DIV1328a, assembly GCF_050536905.1. Lineage (NCBI taxonomy): Bacteria > Bacillati > Bacillota > Bacilli > Lactobacillales > Enterococcaceae > Enterococcus > Enterococcus sp. DIV1328a. The sequence goes on from NZ_CP172912.1 coordinate 2,261,847, forward strand.
ATTCCTTTAAACAAAAGCGCTTCTTTTTCTTCAAGTAGCACTCGTTTTCCCTGAGACAAACGAAAATTTTTCAATTGGAGCATTGGTTGTTTTACCACAGAAGTTGTAAGCTGAAATGTCTGTGGTTTTGTTTTGATAAACGTCAACGGTTGCTTTTCAAACTGGCCATTTTTCAACGTGACGACTTGGTCCACAACATCAGCGTAATCGCTGAAATCGTGGTCGCACACCAAAATCGTTTTGCCTGCTTGATGGAGTCTTGCTAAAATTTGAATAAATTGTTTTCGAGAGGTTGGATCAATACTTGCAAAAGGTTCATCTAATAAAAGAATATCTGGGTTCATTGCTAGCAGAACTGTCAACGCCGCTTTTTGTTTTTCACCACCAGATAACGTCGCTAATTCTCGTGTGAATAAGGTTTGAGTCTGAACAAGTTGAAGCGCTGTTTGGATTTTTCGATTCATTTCTTCAGGCGAGATTCCTAAATTTTCTAAAGCAAAAATCAGTTCTCGTTCCAAGGTTTTCATTGTAAATTGTTGACTGGGATTTTGAAACAGCATGCCAATTTTTTGCGCCTTTTCACGAGTTGATAATTGTCGGCGTTCCATTCCTTCAATCAAAATTTCTCCTTGGTAATCAAGCGGAGCAAATCCGGCAATCAATCGTAAGAGCGTTGATTTTCCACTACCACTATCGCCAATTAATAAGGAAAACGTTCCTTGAGGAATTGCTAAATTTGTCTTTTCAAACAAGGGTTGTTCTCGTGAAAAGGACACAGCTTTTAATTGGATACTATTCATTTTGCCTTCACAGCTAACCCTTGCGCAGACTGATACATTCGTAAAATAACTTTCGTTAAGAAAATACCAAAGAAACAAATAGAAACGAACCGAACGCTAATTAAAGCAATGTTCATCCCCAGACCGTAATTGCCATAACCAAACTTAAAGTATTCATACACATAACTAAAAATAGTCGTCCCAATCGCACTATAAAATAACGTTAGTGTATCGTACCGTTTGTAGCGTGTCACAAAAAAGCCACTTTCACTACCTAGGCCTTGAATCACACCAGAAATTAATACACTAGGTCCGAAATACGAACCATAAAGCATTTCTGCCAAAGCGGCTAAAACTTCCGCCAAAACAGCACTTCCCGCTCGTGGAATCAGCATCGCTGCAATTGGTGCCACCATGGTCCACATTCCAAATAAAAGCTCATTGGCAAATGGACTCAGTCCTAATGGTAACAGCGCAGCATTCAATAACGCATAGAGGAACCCTGCCCCCATAAAAACACCGCCAAACAAAAAGGCTAAAAAAGCGAGTAAGACGACTTGTTGCAATGACCATTTTTTCAATAAAAAAACTCCTTTCTCTTAACAAAAAGCAAAAGGAGTGACTTAAATAAACCCTGATAAAAGAAAACACACTCATCCTAGGACAGAATGAGTGCGTGAAAAATCAAAGTAAATCGGCATTTCCCTGCGACAGTACTAACTGCATCAGGTTCAATGGGTATCATCTCAGCCATAACAGCACCCCAAATGTTTTTTATTAAAATGTACTTTTACTATAGCATAGAATAATTATAAAAACTAGTCTTGGCACTTTTTTCTTTCATCAAAAGCTGAAGAAATCAAACAATTTTGTAAGATAACTGTTAGGCAAATAAATGGTTGGTTTTTCTGGACTTTGTTATATTGTTCTTTATGAAAGAGAGGCGTTTATACTATGGGTAAAACATTAACTGGCTTTCATTTGAAAGTCATTGGGGTTATTTCAATGGTCTTTGACCATCTATTGCAATTTTTTAGTTTTTTAGGCGTGCCTGGTTGGTTCGGATGGATTGGACGAATTGCTGCACCTATTTTCTTATTTGAAAGTTCTGAAGGCTTCATTCACACAAGCAATCGGCGAAAATACATGTTCCGGTTATTGTTAGGTTTCTGGATTATGGGGATTCTGAACGGCATTTTAAATGCGTATTTTTCAACAGGTGGCTTAATTATCAATAATATTTTTGGGACGTTATTTTTAGGTACGGTCTACATGCAGTCTATGGACTATTTTAAACAAAAACAAATTGGTAAAGGGCTTCTTTGGTTTATTGTGCCTTTATTAATCAGTGCCTTACCTCTCGTTGTTTTTAGTTCTCCAGACATATTAAGCAACCCTGCTATCTTAATTGGTTTCCAAATTTTCAATCTGATTGTGCCATCACTAATGATGACAGAAGGTGGGTTTTTATTTGTTCTCTTGGCCGTAGCTTTTTATTTATTCCATGGCAAAAAGTGGTTACAAATTTCAGCAATTGGCGTTGTTGCGTTGATTTCAGCAGCCAGCTATAATTTCCAAGAACTATTCGGGGTGAACCACCAATGGATGATGATTTTAGCAGCGATCCCAATTGTTCTTTATAATGGTGAAAAAGGCCGTGGCATGCGGAATTTCTTTTATATTTTCTATCCAGCTCACATTGCTATTTTTGCAATTATTAGTTTCTTCATGCAACGTTAATTATTTTCTGCTTGACGATTGCCTAAAAACTGTTTACAATGCAACATGTAAACAAATCGTACAGATAACACGCAAGTTGCGTGTCGAGAGAGAGGCGGTTTCTATTCTTATAGAAACTGCTTCTATTTTTTTACGAAAAAATGAAAACTATAGAGGTGATTAAATGGAACAAAAAAACGTACGATTATTCCCTGCCGTTTTAGCGACAGGAATTATGTCTTTTGCTGGCGTATTAATTGAAACAGCAATGAATGTAACCTTTCCGACATTAACAAAGGAATTTGGTGTTTCCACCGGTACCGTGCAGTGGGTGACAACGATTTATTTATTAGTTATTTCTATCATGGTGCCCTTATCCAATTATTTATTAAAAACCTATTCGCTAAGACGCTTATTTATCGTTGCGAATCTTTTCTTTTTGATTGGTTTAGCGATTGATGTCTATTCGCCATCTTTCAGTATCTTGTTATTAGGCCGACTCTTCCAAGGGGCTAGCACTGGGATTGCTTTGCCACTGATGTTTCATATTATTTTGAACTTTACTCCGCTAGAAAAACGAGGAACGATGATGGGGGTAGGCACATTGACCACTTCAATTGCTCCAGCCATTGGTCCAACGTATGGTGGAATCTTAACATCTTCCCTATCTTGGCACGCCATCTTTTTATTCTTAATTCCTGTTTTACTACTTTCTTTGTTTATGGGATTATCTGCTATTCCAGAAATACCTGTTAAAAAAACCACCACTCTTGATTTGGTTAGTTTAATTGGTATTGCCCTGTTATTTAGTGGTTTGTTGATGTTTTTAAGTAAAATTGGCACATTGTTTGGCTGGCTTTCACTTCTGGCAGCCATTATTGGCTTTGTTATTTTTTATAAACGAGCAACGACGGCTGAACAGCCACTAGTTCGTTTGACAATTTTAAAAAATCCCGCCTTTGTTTTATTTTTATGTGGCTTTTTAGTTTGTCAATTCTTATTGTTAGGTATTTCCTTTGTCTTACCAAACTTTGTTCAAATCGTCCTTGGAAAAAATGCGTTTGTAGCTGGGCTAGTCATGCTGCCAGGTGCTACAGTCGGGGCCATTTTGGCACCACTTTCTGGACGAGTGTTGGATCAATACGGCGCTAAAAAACCTATATTATTTGGCTTAAGTTTGGCGACAATCGGTTGGCTAGCTTTAACAATTTTACTAGAGATGCCTGTTTTATTAGGATTCGTCGCTGGACATGTTACCTATATGATTGGTCTAGGTTTTGCATACAGTAATATGATGACGACTGGTATGAGCTTGTTAGAGGAGAAAGATTTTGGCGACGGCAATACGTTATTTAATACACTTCAACAATTTTCTGGCGCTATTGCGACGGCCATCGTAGCGACGATTATTAATATCGCTCAAGACCACGCAGATAATTTTGCTCAGGGGACAACAACGGGCTCACTCATTTCTCTGATTTTCTTGTTAACCTTATTAGTAATTGTTTTAATTGCTTGCTGGAATTATTTCCGCAAAAAAGCTTAAAAAAAAGCAGCTGGTCCGTTCCGTAGTGACCAGCTGCTTTTTTTAGTTTTCTAAAGATAGTTGTTTTTTTGTTCTTCTTGCTTCCGTATATAAAGTACGAACAAGACAGCAATTAGCACGATAAAGCCACCAAAAATCGGTGTATATGTTACTGATAAATGATCTGTGACCACCCCACCTGTCATTGAGCCGACGGTAATCCCAATATTAAAGGCTACAATATTAAAAGCTGAGGCCAAAGTGATATCTTCTGGAACATACTTTTCCGCTAATTCTACAACATATAGTTGTAAACCAGGTACATTCATAAAGGCAAATAGACCCAACATCAAACTTGCTAATAAGCCTAGAAGACTGTTATCCATTAAAACAGTAATAAATAAAAAGACTAAGGACAGAATTAATAAGCTAAACATTTTTACTAACGAATCTAAGGGTTTTTTATTTGCCCAGTGACCACCTACTGTATTGCCAATTGCGACCATTACGCCATAAATAACTAAAATAATCACTACCGCGTTGGCTGAAAAGCCTAAATTTTCCAATAACGGTGACAAGTACGTATATGCAGCAAACGTTCCACCATAACCAAAAGCAGTAATTAGAAAAGAGAAAACGAGGGGTTTGTTCGTAAAAATCCGCGTGATTCCTTTTAAGTCAACCTTCCCTGGTATCGGTAAATTTTTGGGAACTAAAAAATAACTAGCAATCAGTCCCACCAAGCCAATACTGGCTATAAAAAGAAAGGACATATGCCAAGCTGTTTGTTGCCCAATAAACGTCCCTAAAGGTACACCAGTCACTGTTGCAACCGTTAAGCCCGTAAACATAATAGCAATGGCGCTAGCACGACGTGATGGCGGCACAACATCTGCGGCGATGACAGTCGAAACAGACATGAAAATACCGTGCGCCAATGCAGAAAGTATCCGCCCTACCAATAAAATAATAAACGTTGGCGCAAACGCAGCAATTAAATTCCCACTAATAAAAAGAAGCATAATCCCCAGCATTAATGAGCGACGATTCCATTTTCCTGTCAAAATTGTTAATAACGGCGCCCCAATCGTCACACCTAAAGCGTATAAAGAAACAGTCAAACCTGCTTGGGAAAGACTAATATGAAAACTTTTAACAATCATTGGTAATAAACCCACACTAATAAATTCTGTTGAACCGATTGCGAAAGCATTGATAGCTAATGCAAAGAGCGTTAAATTTGGTGAAATTTTCTTTTCCATTCTCTTCCTCCTAAAAAACATTTGAATTTCAACAAAAATTACTATATACTAAGATTGAATTTTTGATAAGTACCTACTTTTTTGTATCATAGGTACCTTTTAGTAACTTTTGGTTATTATCAACCTATTAAGGAGGAATGTTTTTTGGAAACTCGTACATATGCGATTGGTGTCGAAGCAACGATGGATGTTATTGGCGGTAAATGGAAACCAATTATTCTGTGTAATTTACGGCACGGCGCCATGCGCCCCAGCGATTTAAAACGCGGTATTACTGGCATTAGTCAAAAAATGCTGACACAACAATTACGGGAACTCGAAGAAGACAACATTATCGAGCGGAAAGTTTACAACCAAGTTCCACCAAAAGTCGAATATTATTTAAGCGATTATGGTCAAAGCCTCTCTGCTGTCTTAGATAACTTATGTAATTGGGGAGAATCCCACGTGGCTCATTTGCAAGAACAAGGCCAAGAAATTTATTTAAAATGTGAAGATTAGTGAACAAAACGTTTATAAACTATATCAAAAAAGAGCTTTAAGCTATTTAAGAGCCTGGGGAAAAATCTAAAATGATTTTTCCCCAGGCTCTTCTTATGCTTTAATAACTTGAATATCTTGCGTTAATTGGGCCCAATGATTAGTAGGTCCGTGACCATGTCCAACAGAAATTGCTTGGCTAATGGCCCCTTGTATAAACTGTTTGCCAATCACAATCGCCGCTTCTAACGGCGTACCTTTTGCTAATTCGGCTGCGATACACGCTGAAAAAGTATCTCCTGTTCCATGAGTATTTTTCGTTACAATTCGTGGTGCACTTAGCCAAAAGCTCGAACCGTCTTCCATTAACACATAATCAGCCGCTTGTTGATTTGTGCTATGTCCGCCTTTCATAATAATATTTTTTGTGCCCAATTGCTGTAATTTTTTTGCTGCGGTCTGCATTTCTTGTTCTGTCTTGATGGTCGTCTCTAGTAAAACTTCCGCTTCTGGTAAATTAGGTGTCACGACCGTTGCTAATGGCAACAGTTGCTCTTTAATCGTTTGAACTGCCTCGGCTTCTAACAAATGATGTCCACCTTTAGCCACCATTACAGGATCGACAATCAACGGACCAAAATCAACTTTCTGCAAATTGCGAACAACAGCTTCGACACGCTCACTATCTGCTAACATCCCCGTTTTCGCTGCCCCAATTTTAAAATCAGCCGCCAGTGATTGGAATTGTGCATCAATGAATGAACTAGGAATCGGTAAGCTATCTTGCACGCCATACGTATTTTGTGCCGTCAATGCAATGACAATATTTAAGCCAAATGCCTGCCGCGCTTGAAATGTTTTTAAATCTGCTTGCATGCCAGCTCCCCCACCAGAATCAGAACCAGCAATCGTGACTACTTGTGGGGTCAAATTATATTCGGTCATTTTCTCGCCTCCAACATTCGCTCCGTTACACGCATCAACCCTTGAACTTTCTCGGTTATCTGTTCAGCCAGCATAATTTCACTGACCAGTGAAACACCAGCCACTCCCGTTCCCATAAGTTGTTCTATATTCTCTTCTTTGATTCCACCAATCGCTACAACAGGAATCGTGACTGCTGCGGCAATTTCAGAAAGTGTCTGCAAAGAAGTTAACGGACTGTCCTTAGTCGTTGTGGGGAAAATTGCGCCCACGCCTAAATAATCAGCGCCCTCGTTTTCCGCTTCAACTCCTCGTGCCACCGTTTTGGCTGAAACACCTACGATTTTTATGGACCCAACCAGTTTTCGCACAAGAGCAACCGGTAATTCATCATCCCCTATATGCACACCTGCCGCATCCACTGCCAAGCAAATATCGACACGATCATTAATAATCAACGGAATCTGATACGCATCTGTTATCGCTTTAACTTTCACTGCTAATTCGTAAAAGCGCCGTGTTGACACTTTCTTTTCGCGCAGTTGGACCAATGTCACTCCACTGCGACAAGCAGTTTCAATTCGTTTTAAAAATTCAGTATCACTAAAATCATACCGACCTGTCACCAAATAAACTTTCAATTGTTCTCTCATAGCACTCGTCCTTTCACCGCCTCAAACCAATCCTTCTCCTTCATTAAAAGAGATAACTGATTTAACGTATTTTGGCGAAAATCGGCCAGCCCTTGGCTCTTAGTCTTGGCTTTTTCTCCGCAAAGATTAAAATAGCTCACTGCGGCTACTGCCGCAGTCATTGGCGCGTTGCCTTCACCTAATAAAGCGGCAACTAATGCGCCGACTAAATCGCCCGTGCCAGTGAAACAATCCAACTCAGGAACGCCATTTTGTAAGACAATCACTTGCTCTTGGCTAACCAAGACATCTTGAATCCCTGTTGCTAAAAATACCGTCTGGGGAAACTTTTGCGTTTGTTGACGTAAAGCCTGAATCAGTTCCTCAATTGCTTCTTCACTTTGATCCAAAGGGCTGCCATCCACTCCTCGGCCATGACTCACCAACTGGCAAAAAGTCCGCATTTCTGAAAGATTCCCTTTCACAACGGTTGGCTGATTGTGCACCAGCTTTTCCCCGACTTCATTACGAATATCACTAGCGCCATAACCAACTAAATCGACTACGGTCGGTTTATTCACTTGCCGAGCATAATCACTAGCTGCTAACAAGCTCTGCTCTCGTTCTTGTGATAAATGGCCTAAATTCAAAACCAAGGCACTGGTTTGCTGAAACAACTGCGGAAATTCCCGGAGATCATCTGCCATAATGGGTTTAGCATCAATATAAAGTAATGCATTCGCCATAGACTCACACGTAATTTCATTCGTAATGCACTGAATTAATGGTGCCGTTGTCAGTGGAAAAATCGTTTCAAACTTAACGCTTGTTTTCATAAAAGTACCCTCCTAAAAATAATTCCTGTGTTTGTTTAAATACCCGAGTTTCTTTCAGTTTTGCTAAGACAAGCCAAGCAATCACTGAACCAATCAGTGTGGCACCAATAAATCGTGGTGTATAAATGAACCAATAAAAATTCTGCTTACTGCCAGTAAACCAAACCATTACAGGATAGGACAATAACGAGCCAATGATGCCTGTCCCAAAAATTTCCCCTAGCATCGACCAGCCTAATTTTTGTCCCCATTGATAAAATAAACCAGCAAAAAACGCGCCAAAAACGGCACCTGTTAACGCTAATGGCGGAATACCTAAGAATGTCATACGGATTAAGCCGCAGACAAGTGCCATGAGCGTTCCGTAAAGAGGACCTAATAAAACTCCGGCAATAATGTTCATGACACTGGACATAGGGGCCATTCCCTCAATTCGCATTAACGGCGATAATACAACGTCCATCGCAATCATTAAAGCCAGTAACGTAACTCTGTGGATTCGATTTTTTTCCACGTAAAAAAACTCCTTTCTGCGAGAAGCAAAAGGAGGCGCGACTGAAAAAGACAGAAAAACCCAACCACAAATAAACGTAGTTGGGTGCAATAATCGGTCAAAATTTCAAGACATTTCCCTGCGCCAGTCCTAACTGTTTCAGGTTCCATGGGTATAATCTCAGCTAATAGCACCCCAAATGTTTCTCTTTAATTGGCTTTAGTATAGCATAGTTTTTTGGAAGCGACTACTAAAATTGCCAAAGAGTTTTCCCACAAAAACAGAAAAAACGTCATGCCCAAAAAGTTCGATTTTTTGGGCATGACGTTTTTCATACTTTCGTTTGTCTTATTTTTTAGAATCCTGGCATTCCTTTGGTGTATTTACCTAAAGTTGCTTCGGTTTCTTTTTCAATTTTTACTAACGCATCGTTGACAGCCATAATGACTAAATCTTGTAACATATCAACGTCTTCAGGATCAACCACGTCTTCTTTAATGGTCAAATCTTTCATTGTGCGATCACCAGTAAATGTCGCTGTCACAAGTTGATTGGTTGCTTCACCGATAAATTCTTTTTCATTTAGCGCTTCTTGCGCTTTGGCCATTTCTTTTTGCATTTTTTGTACTTGTTTCATCATGCCTTGCATGTTGCCCATTCCTCGCATCATAATTCCTCTACTCCTTCGTATTAATCATCTAGTACTTCGACAAGCTCTTCACCAAACATAGCGATTGCTTCATCTACTACTGGATTTTCTTGTGAATGTTCATTTGTTACAGGCGGTTCGTCCGCTAGACGAGCCATTTCATTTTCAGGTTCAGAATGATTCAAACTGCCCTGATTTTGGTTAATAAAACTTTGTCTTAGTTTTGGCCAGCTTTCTCTAGTAATGCAGACCATCTCTGGTGTATAGTCCATCAAACGGCTTAAATTATTATTGAAAGCTAACTGCATCTCTTCATCGTCTGTTGCACGAGCACAAACAATCTCATAGTCAAATGCCACCACGATCCCCTTAGGACTCGCTGCGACAGGTTCACTAGCCTTTAGCATCGCTCGTTGAGTCACAGATAATGTTTGCAGTAAGTCTTCCCAAACATTTTTCACATTCATTAAATGTGTTCTAGTCGCTTCGTTTAAGACTTGATATACCCGTTCTGTGGGTACACGGAACGAACTTTTTGGCGCTTGTGGTCGTGCTTGTTGACGTGGCGCATCTGCTTCTTTAGCAGCTACACCGTGTTTCTTTAATTCAGCCAGTTCTTTCTTCAGTTGCCCGATTTGATTTTGTAAATCTGCTAATTCTGGATTTCCCTCTGCACTACCACCTTGATTAGTTGTTTCTGGCGTGTTGTGTTTATTAGATTGCACCGTTTTAGCTAATTTGACAGTGGCTACTTCCAGATAGATATTCGCATTGTTGGTAAAGCGGATCTCATTTTGTGTGTCACTTAAAATTTGGATTAGTTGATATATTTTTTCAGCAGGTGTTTGTGTAGCTAGTTCCTTAAATGCTTCTGTCAAAGTTCCTGCTTTTTCTGCTAATAACTTCGGTGCTTGCTGATACATCAGCAAATCTCGACAATATAATAACAAATCTTCTAAGAAACGGCGCGCTTCTTTACCTTCGCCTAAAATACTTTCCAAGCCTTCTAATGCTCGTTCAACATCACCGGCGACACAACACTGAATATAATGATCCATCATTTCATAGGTTAGGCTGCCTGTCACTTGCATTGCATCTTCCAGTGTTACTTTTTCATCACTAAATGAAATCGTTTGATCCAAGATACTCAAGGCATCTCGCATCCCACCTTCCGCAGCACGTCCAATCACATAAAGGGCTTGTTCCTCATAATCGAGAGCCATTTCCTGCATGATATGGGCCATATGATCGACGATATCTTGCGTACTAATTCGCTTAAAATCAAAGCGTTGCGTCCGTGAGATAATCGTTAACGGAATCTTGTGTGGTTCAGTCGTTGCTAAGATAAAAATAACATTTTGTGGCGGTTCTTCCAAGGTTTTTAAAAGTGCATTGAACGCGCCTGTTGATAGCATATGAACTTCATCAATAATATAAACTTTGTACTCGGCTTGTGTCGGTGCATACTTTGCTTTATCACGAATATCACGGATTTCTTCCACGCCATTATTACTCGCCGCATCAATTTCAATGACATCATTTAAACGACCTTCCGTAATGGCTACACAGGTTTCACAAACATTACAAGGTTCACCATCTTGACTATGTTTACAGTTAATCGCTTTAGCGAAAATTTTTGCGGCACTGGTTTTACCTGTACCACGAGGGCCAGTAAATAAATAGGCATGAGATGTTTTCTTTTGCACTATCGCATTTTTCAGTGTCTGAGTAATTGCTTTTTGTCCTACTACGTCATCGAAACGTTGTGAACGCCAGACCCGATAAAGTGCTTGATAAGCCATTTTTTACCCTCCCTTATTTTTCATTCTTATCTATTATACGTGATTTTTAGTCATTCGGCATCTTTTTTCTTTTAATGAGTCACTGGCGCAACCATTGCTAAAAAAGCCGCTTTTCCTTCACTTGTTTCTGCAAACGCACTGGCTTCTTTTAATCGCTGTTGATACGCTGAAGCGACAGTTTCAAGTGCCTGCGTTTTCTGGTTGTTCCAAGTCGTTAAACCTTGGACTTCTGCTAACGTTAACGAAGGCTTTGCTTGAGGTCGACTAAAAATTAAGTCCATGACATATAAAAGTTCTTTTCGTCGGGCAACGATTTGTATCTCATCCGTTGGCAGTTTTAGCATTTGCCATTGCTCAAAAATATCATTTGCGGCTTGGGCAACTTCTGACGCATTCGGTCCCTCTAGGCGAAATGTCGCAACTGGCCAATTCACCATTCCTGCGTTGATTAAAGGATAGTTAGCTAACTCAACATATTCTGAAATGCTCGCTTCGGCTAATGGAAATTGTTGCAAACCCGTTTGATAATAGACATGCTCATCTTGTTCAAAGTCAGCATCAATCCCAGCAAAATAATGAGGAAAGACCTCAACAATTTTCAACAATTGCTGAAAAGTCTTAATTGAACGTTTCGCTGCCTGATGTTTTTCAAACGCAATCACACCTTGTTGCTGATATTGTGCCTGTTTTACAAAGGAAAACCCCCAGCTTTCGCCATCTAAGTTCATTCGAATCACTCGATGGTTCGTAGTCGCAGGAAATTGCTGACTTCCCTGGTAGCCTTCTGTTGCCATGCACCATTCACAGCGGGGATAGCTTTGTGCAGAAAGCGTTGCTTTTGGCGCCTCACCGTGGACCTTATTTGCTAAAAAATCACCATAGACTGTTGAAAAAACAACAGGTTCTTCCTGTTCAATGACCGTACCGTTTTTTTGACAAAGTTGGTAAAAATACTCGGTAGCCTCTTGTGGCTCTTTGGCATAATGTTGCGCAAAAAAAGCATTAACCACAGAAGGTGGCGGTGTCAACAAATCCATCAATTGCACCATGAACTGTTCTTTTTGTTGCTCTGTTTTTACAAGTTGGTTGGCACTCGCAATTTGACACAATTGTTCCGCCAAATCAGCGGCGGGTGTTGCCACAGGCCGTATGTCTACTTCGCCTAATTCTTGTTCACCAATCATTGATAATAAACGGTTCTGAAGATATAAGCGATCCAATTCCATCCAACCACCTGCTTGAATAGCGAGTGTGGTAAAATCGGCAATCATTTGACTCGTGGTCATCGATTCATTCCTCCTATTACTTTTCTTGATACCCATGTGGATGAGCTTGGTGCCATTGCCAAGCGGTGGCGATAATGTCCTTGACCTCAGTTACTTCTGGTTGCCAGCCTAAAACTCGTTTGGCTTTTTCACTAGAAGCAATTAACGTACTAGGATCCCCTGCTCGGCGTGGCGCGATTGTCGCAGGAATTTCTTGGCCTGTCACTTCGCGAGCAGCATCTAACATTTCTTTAACAGAATAGCCGTTGTTGCTACCCAGGTTAAAGACGTCACTTTCGCCGCCATTTTTCAAATATTCTAAAGCCAAAATATGTGCTGCAATCAAGTCTTCAATGTAAACATAATCTCGAATGCACGTGCCATCTGGTGTATCATAATCATCCCCAAAAATACTTAGCTCTGCTCGTTGGCCCAATGCCACTTGTAAAATAATTGGCACAATATGCGTTTCTGGCGTGTGATCCTCACCAATTGAGGCATCTTTTTTTGCTCCCGCAACATTAAAATAACGCAAAGCAACATATTTCATTCCATAAGCGTTGTCGCACCATTTCATGATTTTTTCCATCATTAATTTACTTTCCCCATACGGATTTTTAGGATTCGTTGGGGTTTCTTCTGTAATAGGCATTGCTTTTGGTTCGCCATAAGTGGCCGCTGTGGAAGAAAAAACAATGTGTTTCACCCCGAATTCTTGCATGACTTCCAAGGCAATTTGAGTGCCGTGAACATTGTTATTGAAATACATTAACGGTTGCTCCACGGATTCTCCTACTAAAGAATTGGCCGCAAAGTGTAACACCCCTTCAATTGATTCCTTTTCAAAGACACTACGTAAAAAAGCTTTATCACGAATATCGCCTTCATAGAAAGTCGCTTGTTCATGAACTGCTGAACGATGCCCCGTTAATAAATTATCAACAACAACAACGGCATATCCTTTTGAAATTAATTGATCGACGGCATGTGAGCCAATGTAGCCTGCGCCGCCTAATACTAAAATAGACATAAATACGCTCCTTTTACTCCCTAATTTCTTTTTCTATTGTACCATTAAATAAGGTTTACTTCTGAATTATTTCATTTTGTAAACAGGATTTAATTTGGCCATTTCTCCTTATTCATTTTTCCTATAAAAATACAGAAAAGACTTGGTAAATTTTAACAAATCTCTAAATTAGTCGTAGAGTTTATGAAAAATCATTGTAACTATTGGATTTTTTTGCTTTTTTCCGTCATAATAGAAACAAATACAATTTGAAAGAAGGAATGAACGATGAAAAAATTTGTATCAGGTATGTTAGTCGGTACTGCTATCACAGTTGCTGCTTTAGCCGGTGTGGCTACAACTATTAAAAAAACAGTCATTGATCCAATTGAAGAAAAAGAAGATATGATTGAAGAAAACCGTAAAAAAGCGATGCGTAAACGTATTGCACGTTAAAAAATAGCTGTGACGTTGAGATAAAAAATCTAACGGCAAGAAATCAACAGGAGCGCTTCTGGCTTGGTTGATTCTCTTAAGCATAACAAGTGGTCATCCATCAAAGCGATGGATGACCACTTGTTATGCTTTCTTTTTTACCAAAGGAGCTGACTATTTTTCTTAACTATTAAAAATAGTGGCAGCAATCCGATCCATATCGCGCATATTCCAAGGATCCACACCCGGACGAGCTGCAGCGGCTGTTAACCAATGAATCCCTTCTGTTGGAATACCACAACTAAAAAGGCCTGTCGCCACCTGTCCATCTTTTGTGATGACTTGATTCGTGGCAGGCACAATCAAGAGTGCACCTGTTTTGACTATTTGACCATCGGCTAATGCCAGTTGATGGAGCGTAGCTAGCTTATCGGCTAACAACTGCCTCGTTAAAGGATTCAAACTTTTTTCATTATTGACTTTAGGAATGCGCGCTTCAATTAAAAAGTGACTATTATACCGATTTTCCGGAAACAAATTAGCATAAGTAATAAATTGACCCGCTTTCATTTCGACACGCATTTCTGGCCCCAGAATCGTGACTAATCCCAGTTCAACTAACGCCTGTAGCTCTTCTGTTCTTTCAACAGAAGGTCCCACTGACAAAAAGGTATTCAACGGGGTAAACCAATGCCACAACCACTTTTGACTCTCGTCATTCGTTAATAACCCCTCATCCAAAACAAAGCGAATCTGATCTCTTAAATCTTTTAAACTGTCTAAAGCAGTGGTCAAAGGACCGCTAAGATTGCCTTTCTCTGCTTCTTGAATATCCCATTTTAAATACTCTAGTAAAAACGAACGAAAACTTTCATGAGTGGTTTTCTTTGTTTCAGGATGTTCTAACGCTTGCCAATCAAACCAATCTTGTTTTTCAAAGTGGGCTAAGCTTTCCGGCGCTCCCTTGGTTTGAATAAACAGCTGTTGAAAGGCCTCTTTAGAAAGATGCGGATATTTTTCTTCGATTAAGCAAGTGTAATACACATATTCCACTTCTTTTTTTAAATACCCAAAAAACTCTGCACCTGTAACCTGTCCTTTTTTACGACATTCAGCTAAATACGTTTCGGTTAAAAAAACAGGCTGATAGGTTTCCCCGTAACCTTTTTGATTAATCCCTCGAGGATGAGAAGGAAAACCGCGACCAGAACCAGCAATAATAATAGGCTCTCTTCCAGAAGGTTCATAACGTAAGCGGTCATTTTGACGAGAAAAAACACCCCCGCGGCCAATCGTCAAGGCAGATAAATAGTCAAAAAATGCCAAACCTAAGCCTTTTAACACAACAGGTTGTTTTGCGGGTATATTGGCAAGTGCCAATAAAGCATCCGCCGCATTTTTAGGAGAAGAATAAAACAAACGATGCTCCTTGGCGTAGTCCGCAAGCTCTTGTTCAACAGTCGTTAATTCATTTTCTTGGTGACCCAAAGCTAAAATTACTTTGTCTGCCGTAAACTCAATGGATTGGGTGTACACATAATAGTTATTCTCTCCTGCCCGCACAGCAGTTACTGGCTCTTTAAAAAACGTCAGCGATGTTTGTTCGTTACACCGCGTGGCTAAATACGTATAAAACCATTTTTGGTACATGCCATAAAAAGCCCTCGAGCAGTGATCATTCGGTCCAAGGCGATGACATTCTTTCAACAACTCAAGATAATTATAGGGTTGTTGCTGTTGAATGTACTGCGCAGCTTCTGCTTGGGTCCATTCATAGAGAGTGGGGCCCTTGACAATTGGTCCTTCGCCACTAAAAGATTCATCTGTAAATAAAGTGACTTGGCTAATCACGGTGTTCATTAATAAATAATTAGGTTGCTCTGCTCGCCAAATTTTCCCACCTGGACCGTATGGATCAAACAACGTGAGCTGAACATTTATTTCCGTTTTACGAGCCCATTCAATGACTCGTTCTGCAGCTGATAAGCCTCTGGGTCCAGCACCTACAATTGCAATTTTCATCCAATCACCTACTCTATTTTTCTAATAATTCTTTTAAGACAACCGCTTGATTATGCACTGTATCTTTCGCCCCATAGACCAGCGTGACTACTGGCTGATTTTTTACAATCGTCTGTAACTGCTTAAACGCTGTGGCAGTTGGCTCATGTTTCAATTCTTCTTGGTATTTTTGTTTAAACTCGGGATATTTATTTACTTCATGATTAAACCATTTCCGTAGCTCTGTACTTGGGGCCACTTCTTTGAGCCATTCATCTAACTTTTCAGATTCCTTGGATTTTCCTCGTGGCCAAATACGGTCAACTAAAACACGGTAGCCATCTTGCTCTGTCGGTGCTTCATATGCTCGCTTGATTTGAATCATCTGCCTTCACCTCTTCTCTTTATTGTAGCTCAAAAAGTGAGGACTGACAAAAAGCAGCATCTCTATTAAACTTTCCTATACAAAAAGAGTTGGTCTCAATGAAGACCAACTCTTTTTGTTATTAACTATTTCTCTTTTTCACTTTCCCAGTCCAGCCATCATAGCCGCCTTTTAAAATATAAATATCAGTATAGCCATTTTTGCGTAATAAATTAGCTGCTCGGATACTTAAAGCTTTCTTCTGATCATAAAGATAAACAGGTTGATCCTTACGAAGAGAACCAATTGTTGTTTTTAACATGCTGTATGGCATGCTGCGCGCCCCTAAAATATGCCCAGCATCAAATGTATCTTTCTCACGAACGTCAATCACTTGTGCTTTACGCATTGTTTCTTTAAATTCTTCTTCCGTCAGCATTTTTGCTGAACGTTTCACCATAATTTTCAAATATAATTCATTGAATACCATCGCTAGTACAATAACTAGCAAAATACCATTGATTACCCATAAAATACTCATTCTAAAAAGCCCTCTCTATTTCTCTTTTGAAAATTGTAATGCTAGTGAAGCGGCACCAATGACGCCGGCCTCATTACCTAGCTCTGCTAATTTGATTTTTGTACTATTTCGAACTTGCGGGAAGGTAAATTCTTGGAAATATTTTTCTACACGACTACGTAAAAATTCTCCTGCTGCAGAAACACCTCCACCGATAACCACGCTATCTGGATTTAACGTGTTACCTAAGTTTCCTGTGGCTAAGCCTAAATAGAAACAAACACGATCCACAACCATTAAAGCAAAATGATCGCCTTTTTCAGCAAATTCAAAAACATCTTTACTCGAAACATCTTGTCCATCATCAATCGCTTGTTTCAGTTCAGAGTCACCTGCAAACTCTTCTGATAAATGACGTGCAACACGAACGACACCAGTGGCGCTAGAAACAGTTTCTAAACAGCCACGTTTCCCACAGGTACAGTCAAAGCCGTTAGGATCAACCGTCACATGCCCAACTTCACCAGCACAGCCAGCAACACCGTGGAGCAATTCTCCCGCTGCAACAATGCCTCCGCCAACACCTGTTCCTAAAGTAATAAAAATCACGTCGGGATTGTTTTCCCCCGCGCCCTTCCAACGCTCACCTAAAGCGGCAACATTGGCATCATTATCTAATGCAAACGGAATTCCTAAAGCAGATTCGATTTGTTCTTTGACAGGCTGTACAGTCGTCCAGTTTAAATTATAGGCACCTACAACAGTTCCTTTTTCAATGTCGACACTTCCTGGTGTTCCCATACCAATTCCCACAAAATCTTCTTTTTTCATATTATAAAGATCTATACGGTGACGAATACTTTCAATAATTGATGGCACAATATGCTTGCCATCTTCTAAAATATTCGTTTCAATACTCCATTTTTGTTGAACAACGCCATCAGTTGTTAAAATAGCAAATTTGATGGTCGTTCCACCTAAATCAATCCCAATAATCTTCTTATCCATTTAGTCGATTCCTTTCTGCTTCCCTCTAGATTCTTCTATTCGATGCTCTCTTTGCAAAATATGCCAGGCCTGTAAATACGTATCTCGGTCTACCAATTGACCTTCATACAATTTTTTTAATTCAATCATCATTAACTCAATATCATAAATCCGTGCACCGACATAAATATACATCCCAAACTGTTTAAAAAGTTGTTGTACATCATATAACGTTTCCATACGAAAACACTTCCTTATTATACAGGTAAACCGTATTTTTTAAAACCCAATAACAGACAAATTACGACAAGAAAAATAAAAATTAACGTGGCCATAATTCGCTCGTGCTTATTAAATGCTTCTTCACGATTTGGAACAGCAAAAGCCGTCGCGACTAATAGTCCACCGATTAGACCGCCAACATGACCCATCATATCTACAGAGCTACTAAACAAGTTAAATAACAAATTAATCACAATAAACATTGAATAGCGTTGCACCATATACATAATCGCTGGATTGTCTCTAAAATGGCGTCCTAAAATAACAAATGCGCCAAACAAACCAAAAAGCGCTGTACTAGCACCCGCTGAGACACTGTTGGGTGTCCCAAAGGCAAAACTGGCGATATTTCCAGCAATCCCACTCAATAAATAAATTCCCAAATAGCGCCAATGCCCATAAATTGCCTCAACCTGTGCGCCGATATAATAAAGAGTAACCATATTCAAAATAATATGCATAAACCCAATGTGAAGAAACATTGGCGTGATAAACCGCCAGTATTCATGATTTTGAGCTACCAGTGGACGAACCATTGCTCCCCAATTAACTAAGTTTAAAATATTTTCTGATCCTCCAGTTAATTCCAATCCAAGGAAAACAATGATTGAAATACCTAAAAGGGCATACGTAATGAACGGCTGATTTTTTAGCCGTTTCAATTTCATTTCTGTTTGATAATTCATTCCATTCCTCCTATTGTATAAATAATTGTTCGATTGGCTGATCAAACGCTTCTGGTTGCCATTGTTCATGGAGTTGTTCACTAAAAACTAAACTACATGAATGGCCCGAAAAATGTTCCAAATAACGATCATAAAAACCACCGCCGAAGCCTATTCGATAGCCAGCCCGATTGAAAACAATCCCTGGCACAATCAATAAATCAATCGCTGTAGCTGTTATTTCTGCCGCTGTTAACGGAGGTTCTTCCACGCCAAATGCACTGGTGTCATAAACCGTCTCTGGAAAGACTTGATAAAAGTGCATTTTGCCTCCTTTAAATGTTCGCGGCACCGCCACTTGCTTGCTCTCTTGCATGGCCCGCTCGAAAATTGGCTGTGTTGATAATTCTAGCGGTAACGACCGAATCATTCCGATTGTTTGTGCTTGTTGCCATTGCTGACTAGCAAACAACTGTTCATAGAGACTTGATTCTTTATGTTGTTTAATTTCTGGATGTTGTTTTAGCCATTCTAGGGCAGTTAAGCCCACTTTTCTCAACTTGTTTTTCTCCATGTACACCTTCAACCCCTTTTCTGTTAAGTTTATAGAAAGTGTTCTTAAAAAACAAGCTGATTCCCCTTTTCTCTTTGAAAAATCCCGTTATTTTTCTAACGTTTTTGACGCTTCTTTAAAAAAGTCAGCAACCAAATCCATTGTTTCTCCTTTCACTAAATGCCGCTCACCGATTTCCGTTATAAATTGCGTATTTCTCGCATACGTTTTCCCAGACACTAATTGTTCAAAATCAGCCATGTCTTCATAGGGAATTTTTTCATCTTCCGTTCCATGCCAAAACAGCATCGGTCGTTCTTGTAGTCTTTCTGGCGTTTGTGATAAATCGTATTGATGTACCCAACTTAGCAACAGTGGCAAGTCTTTAGGTACAAAAATAGCAAATTCTTTCGCCCGTTGAATCACTCGCTGAATATAGCGCGCCGGATAGGGTGTTCCCATTAAGCAAGCAGCAGCTTGAATCTCAGGATGTTGGGTCATAAGAGCGCTAGTAGTAATACCGCCCATGGATACACCACCTACGCCAATCCAATTTTCTTTAATCAACCCTAATTTATGAAAATGATGGATAATTACTGGAAATTCAATTAAATTATATTGAATGCTACTCCAAAATGTAATCGAAGGAATCGTGGAAATAGGTCCTGTTTTTCTTTCTCCATGGTTCATGGCATCTGGTAAAATGACCCGAAACCCCTCGTGTGCTAATTTTCTTGCTTGTGTTAAAGATAATTCTTTAGCTGATTGCCAACCATGATAGTAAACAATTAAAGGTAATGCTTCGTTTTTTTGCTCTTCTGTTGTCACTTCTAATGCTGGAATTTTTGCTATGTAGCGATGTCTAATACTGATTTTCATTCATGATTCCTCCATTATAAAATATCTTCTCTTATTTTACCGTTTTTTGATAAAACCTGCTCTTTATATGATTTATCAAAAAAATCACAAAATATGCGAATTCGCATTTTCCTATTTTATTACTTTCCGTTATAATCATTTTATTAAATACAAAGGGGTGTTTTTATGGTTAAAATTGAGGAAAAAGGCAAAGTAACATTTGGACAAGCTTTTAAAGATTATTTTCGTGGATATGTTGATTTTAAAGGTCGGACCACACGTGCTGGTTATTGGTGGATGACATTGGTATTAAGCATTTTAGCACTTATTTTTTATATTGCCATTGTCGGCAAAGCCGTGTCAGCAATTTTAGCAGCTGAATATTTTGAAACCTATGATTTTGGGAACTTATTACCGTTGATGCTTTTTGCACTTGTTTTATGGTTAGCTTTATTATTACCAACGTGGGCAATGTGTGTCCGTCGGTATCGTGATGCTGGGATGACAGGTTGGGGCGTGCTTGTTTTATATCTACTTTCTATTGCCTGTAGCTATACACAAGTTTTCTCTGTTATGTCAACACTGAAATATGATGTTCAAACAGATACTGTGATAACAGGTGGCAGTCCCGTCTTCTTATTTTTCACTCTTGTGATTAGTCTGTTTTTCTTCTTACTAACAGTCTTACCGACAGATAAACTAACAACAACTAGCCAAAATAGCGTCTTACGCTTCTTCTTCCGTTACAAAGAAGTGAAGTAAGGAAAAGTTTTAAGCCTTTCTTTTAAAAGAAGGGCTTTTTTCTTATTTTAAAATCTTTATGATAAAATAAGAACTAGTCTAGCTAAAAAAATGGAAGGAGAAAATATGGCTACTTTTAAACGGATTCTGAATCTAGAAAATTATATTTTTACTTTTTTTATTTTATTTGTCTTTTACGGCGCAATTAACTCTCCCTATTCGCTGGTAAAAATTCTTTGGGAAAAGCCTAAGCACTTGCTTGTTTTACTTCCTCTATTAATTATTCTATTGTTGATTATTTATAAAAACAAAAAATTTCTTTACACTAAGATTCAAGCGCTCTGGCACTTAATAAAAGCCTATGATCGTGTGGTTATTATTGGTAGTTTGATCAGTTTATTTTTACTACAACTTTTACTCCTGAGGCAGATTACTGTGCCGATTGGCTGGGATGTTTTTGACAACTTTCATAGTATTACCACTGAAAATAAGGATTATTCAAAAATCGTACTTTCTTTAAACCCCAATAACGAATTTTTCTTTTTCATGATGTATTACCTGAATAAATTTTTGCGTTTCATTGATGTAACAGAGAGCTGGAGCAATACTTGGTTTAGTTGGCAAGTGGTTAATTGCTTGTTTATTAATAGCAGTTTATTTCTCTTTTATCATGCCTCTAAACGTGTCTTTAATCCATTAACCGCCTTCGTTGCTTACAGTTTATTTTTTCTTTCTTTCGGATTGTCTCCATGGTTACTCACGCCTTATACAGATACGGCCGTCTTATTGTTCATCAACCTAGTCTTTTTTGCATATAGCCTTTTTGACCAAGTTTCCCATCCCTTCGTAAAATATTGTTTATTACTGTTTATTGGAATTGGCTTAGCTTGGTGTTTTTTAATGAAACCTTCGTCTATTATCTTTTTTATTGCATTTAGTTGTATCAAAGTGCTGCAACTTCTTTTAGTAAATCGGAACAAACAGTCTATCGTAAAATTAACCGTGGTTGCTCTCTTTTTACTGACTGGTTTCGCCAGCGCATATTATAGTTTTCAATTTTTTGTGGAAAAACAAACGATTACGGAAATCGATAAAGAACAAGCCAAACCTTGGACACTTTTTGTAATGATGGGTTTGACTGGAACTGGCGGTTACAATGATGCAGATACACAAGCAGTAAATCAGTTGCCTACACAAAAAGCCAAAAAAGCTTATACCATAAAAATGATTCAAGACCGTTTAAAAAATAAAGGATTCTTCGGTTATCTCCGTTTTCTGGCTCAAAAAAATCGTCATAATACTGCCAATGGTGATTTTGACTGGGGTTGGGATGGCGGTGATTTAATCCCAGAAACACCTTCTAAAAATCGTTGGCAAGAACACTTGCGGTCACTGTATTATCCGCAAAATCCCAAAAGTAACTATCTACGAATTTATATGCATTTTTTCTATTTACTCACATTACTAGGTCTATTGTTCAGTATCCCTCTAAAAGATTCAAAAAATAACTACGCGATTTTGAAATTAGCTTTCATTGGAGCTATTCTGTATTTATTGCTCTTTGAAGGCGGCCGCTCTCGCTATCTAATCCAGTTTATGCCGTTTTGGTACTTGTTATCAGCGAGTGGTTGGCTGGGGTTGAGAGAGATTCGAAGATACAAAAAAACAGTAAAATAGAAAAGAGGATTGAGTTAAAAATGAAAAAAAGTTTACTGGGGTTGATTGTTTTTTTATCCTTACTGACCCTTACTTCTTGCAGAAATAAAGTGACCACAAAAGAGCTAATGGCAAACGAGTGGGCCGTAAACTCCAACGTTGATGAAGTAGTAATGATTGTATCATTCAGCGAAGATACCGCTACTTTCAAAATCAATACAGATGAACACACATCAACTGCAAAAAATGATTTGGAAAAAGCAGGCGAAGAATTAGGTAAACAAATTGCAAATAAAATAGAATACAAAGTCAAATACCATCTAAAAAACAATCAAATTCGTTGGAAAAATGAAGGAAAAGAAGTAGCTTACAAGATAAAAAAAGAAAAGCAAAATCTACTTTTCACTCCTACTAAGACAAACAATTCTGATAACCAAACAAAACTAGTTTTGAAACCTTACACAAAGAAAAGTATTGATTCTTCCACTCAAAAAGATAAAACGGAAGAAACCAGCTCTAATTATCAAAACGTCTCATCTGAAACAAACCAATCTACCTCTTCATCTACTACTAAAGAACCGCTACCACAAGTTAGCTTAGCTGATTTTATAGGCGGTTGGGGTATTCCTCAAAGTGATAACTTATTTTTTATAAATGCTGACGGAACACTCACTAGCATAACTCAATCGAATGTTCCTCTTCAAAATGTAAGTTTTTCTGTGGATGAGAATGGTAATCAAATAATGACGTTTCTTTTGAATAATACGCCCCGAACAGTAACGAAAAATAATGATGGTACTTTAACTGTTAATGGACAAATATACACTTATCTAGGTAATATTACGTTGGAACAATTAATTGAAAGAAATAATCAAACTCAACAAGTTTTTGAACAATCTGAACAGCAACCACCACAAAACTCTGATTCTCGTGAACAAATACAAAATTCTAAATCAGACCAACCTATATACGATACGGTACGAAGTGGTGAAGGTGGGCGACAGTTAGCCGAAAGAAATGGTTTAACCTTAGAAGAATTATTAGCATTAAATCCAGGCATTGAAACTTCTGTTTTTTATCCTGGTCAGTCATTACGAATTAAATAGAAATTTAGGTATACTAATAGATAATAGTCTATGAAAGTAGAACTGGACCATCTACCATTTACTTTGGGATACCAGTTGATGGCAATAGGTTTGACGAAGTGGAACTAGACCTTGTACCGACTGGCTCAGCAAAAATTGCGACATTTGATATAGCAGTTGGGCATTGATTAACAGCATGCATATAATTTGATAATATGGAATATAAACAAAAATGTCTAAGGAGCCTAACATTCTTTCAAGAAAGAATGTTAGGCTCCTTTTATTCAGACAATTTCAGCCACTCTTTGCGATTGCAATAGGACATAGTTTTTACAAAGACAAAATGATAAAGCAAACCGTAAGCTAGCCCCAACATATTTAACAAAATTCTTAAGTAAAGACTTGTTTCTAGCCCAAATATCATAGAAGCTGCCATGATAGCACCAACACAATTAAAAATCGTTTTACTTTTATAAGATGTGCATAAGCCTAAACAAAGTCCTCCTAAAATACCAAGTAGGTTCGTTGGTATATAAAATAACAAGATAGCCGATACTAGAGAACCAATAACGACCCCTATTATTCGTTCTTTGGCTCGTTCAGACAATTTAAACGTATCATACCCAGAAAATAATGACGAACTAGCAAATGTTGCCCACATAAAGCGGTCAATCTGAAGGTGCGTTCCTATAAAAAGTAATAAGCTAATGCCTAAAGCGTAATAACCAAACCAAATATTTCTTTGATTAAAAAAACCATTTTCTTTAACCATCTGTATAAAAGTAATCTCCTGATCCAACTTTTTATGTTTCACATGATAAACAAAAGCTAAAAGTAGATAAGCAAACACTAATACAAAGAAAGTTTGTTCTAATTGCTGAAACGATTGATAGTGAACCGTGCCAACTAAATATAAGTAGGAGAACGTATACAAGCCAGGATTACCCATTTTAGGGTTTTTACCAGTTAAGAAAAACAATGCCAGCAAGCAGATAAAATGAAGACCCCATTGTAAAAATGATACAGAAATCAGTGAAATTAGTGGACTAACACCTAGAATTGTTAACACGATTCCTAAACTAAGCAAGGCCTGTTTTTCCCTGTAGCCATATGAGACGAAACGGATACTCAACAGCAAACAAAATAATACAATTGAAAAAGGCGCTACAGCTTTTCCAAAGAAAAAAGTAATCGTCGACACCCATAAAATCGCAAACGAAACTAATAAGATATCCCTTATTAACAAGGCGCGCCAAAAATATCTCCGCTGTTTTTTAGTGTCCGCTTGATGAATTTTTTGTTTTAAAATAAATGGATCTAACTGCAATAATTGATAAAAAGTCACCTAAAATCATCTCCTAAAAATCGACTCTTCTCAATTCATTATTCCAACTTTTCCTTCTATGAAATTATAAGAAAAGTAGTTGTGACGAACATTTTACTACAACTTTTTTTCTGAATCAATACATGCTTTATTTCTTAATTCAATACCTCTCCCGATACGATTTGCTTACTTCATAAAAAATAAGCCTAGAAAAAATCAAAACGATTAATTCTAGACTCAAAATTAAATAACTGTTGAACAAAAGCTAGCGCTTTTTTACATAAACTTTTCCAACAGATCCATTTCTTTTTCTAATTCTTTTTCATCATACTTGTCATACTTACCAGCTTCGTGTGCAATTTTTTTAATCTCATGAATGGCTTTTTTTTCAACAATCCATTTCTTCATACTATGTTTTTTTGTATCCTCATCTAGCGAGTCCAACTCTTCTAAACTTGCATCCAATTTGTTCAAAACGTCGGAAATTTTTGCTAATGCTTGCGCTTCTTTTTCTTCATAGTTTGACATAATAGACACCTCTTCTTAAGTATTTTTCTACTTTAAGTGTACGTCTCTGTCGTTTTATTTGCAACTAATAACTCAACTGCTTCTCGGTACGGAGGATAAGGGATTCGAACCCTTGCACGATGTTACTCGCCTAACGGTTTTCGAGACCGTCCCCTTCAGCCAAACTTGGGTAATCCTCCCTCTACATTCCATCTACAAATGAACATGTAATGAATCAATAGATAAAAAGCCTAGACCCTTACACAACAAGGATTCTAGGCTCTGTCTAACTAAATTATTTAGTTTCACGGTGTAAAGTAACTTTTCTTTCACGTGGGCAATATTTTTGTTTTTCTAAACGATCAGGATTGTTACGTTTATTTTTATTTGTTAAGTAGTTACGTTCTTTACAAGAAGTACACTCTAAAGTGATGTTTACGCGCATGTTTTCCCCTCCTACTAATAATTGATCTTTCCAAGAGATTTCTTAGACTTGAATATCATACCATTTTTTTTGTCATTTGACTACCCTTTTGGGCAAATTTGTAAAGTAGTTCTACTTTACAAATTTTATTTTTTGTACATTTCCATATACGCTTCTAAAACTTCTTTGGCAATCGTTTGATTTGGTTTGGAAGATTCATCATTTAAGTGTGGTAAAACAACGCTAATTGCAATTTCAGGATTTTCGTACGGCGCATAAGCCACCAAGTTACTATTAACCGTTGTATGGTTTACTCCATTAGCATCTGTTGCTTGCGTTTCGGCGGTCCCTGTTTTAGCAGCAATCGAAAACTTGTCTGATTTTAAACCACGTGCAGTTGTAAAAGGACTAGTTCCATTTACCACATTATAGAAACCTTGTTGAAGAATTCCTATCTGGTCTTCAGAAATATTCACCTTATTCAAAACTTTTGGTTCAATTTCTTTTAAAATTTTTCCTAAAGCTCCATTTTCATCATTGCCATAGATTCCTTCTACCACATGGGGTTGCACGCGGATACCATTATTTGCGACAGTGGAAACGTACTGTGCTAATTGTAACGCGCTATAGGTATCATATTGTCCAAAAGATAGGTCAAGAAGATTACCGCCTTGTGGCGCAGAAGACGAATCCTTAAAGTCCTTGTTTTGAATTCCTGTTGTTTCTCCTGGTATATCAATTCCAGTTTTCGTTCCCATACCATATTCTGCAAAAGCTTTTCTTAATTCTTTAAAGACAGTGTCATCTCCTACTTCATAAGGGAAAATCATATTGGGATAATAATTCACACCCATCATTTTAAAGACTAATTTCATCATATAGGCATTCGAAGAATATTCTAACGCTTGCTCCGCAGTTAATTGCATGGTTGTT
This sequence comes from Enterococcus sp. DIV1328a, assembly GCF_050536905.1. Taxonomy (NCBI): domain Bacteria; kingdom Bacillati; phylum Bacillota; class Bacilli; order Lactobacillales; family Enterococcaceae; genus Enterococcus; species Enterococcus sp. DIV1328a. Next base: position 2,288,557 of record NZ_CP172912.1, read on the forward strand.
CCGCCAGAAGCATTCCACCAAGAAGCTTTTGGATTACTACCTGCTAGTAAAATAGCTTCATCTGTTAAAACGTCATTGCCTTTAATGACGCCTGTTTCATAACCAGCTGTTAAAGTACCTGCTTTCACAACTGATCCAGGAACTTCAGAATTCAAAATAGGTGCTAAAGGATTAGGTGTGACTTCCCCAGTTGCTAAATCATGATGAAATCCGGACATCGCTAAAATAGCACCTGTTTGAGGGTTCATAGCAACGACATATGCATTTTCTGAGTATGGTCCAATGGTTTTGACTATTTGTGAATAGTTTCGTTGTAAAATTTCATCAACTTTGTTTTGGAAATTTGAATCAATCGTTAATTTTAAGTTGGAACCTTTTTCCCCTTTGGAAATTGGGGTTTGTGAAACAATCTTTCCGTTATTGTCTAAAACGACTTCTGATTTTGCTTTTTTACCTTGTAGAACGTCTTCATATTGTTTTTCTAAATAGCTAGTCCCAACACGGTCATTTCGTGCATAACCTTTTTTCAAATATTCATCGACTTCTTCGGCTGGCAATCCTTGTTTTTCAGTTGAAACGGTGCCCAACAGGCTACGTAATGCACCACTTTGAGAATAATCACGCGTCCAATCAGTCCCTGTTGAAACACCAGATATTTCCGCTGTGTGTTCACCAATTGTCGCAATTTCACCTTCTGTTACCCCTTCATTCTTGATGAAGACCGTGTTCATTTGTGACGCGGCATTCATTCGTTTAAAAATCGTCACTGCTTGTAAGGTTCGGTCATCAAACGCAATTTCTTCAGGGGTGACTTTTTCAACGGCTTTGGCATATAATGTGCCTTCGTCCGTAATTTTGTTGCCTTTTTCATCTTCTTTATCTTGATCGGTTAAACGGGCTTGGGCTGCTTTTAAATTTTCAGGATTCGCTAACCAATAATCTTTTTTATCACGGTCCGTTAAGTTTGGATCAACTGGAACGTTAATAAGTTCGTTGACTTTATTCGCAATCGGTAAAATATCTTTTCCTTCAATGTTTTTTCCTCGTGTGTAAGTGATTGCTAAATTGGCTTTGTTAGAAACCAAGACTTTTCCTTGTGAATCATAAATTTGTCCTCGAGGGGATGGTGTCGTGATTTGTAGTGAAGAATTGGCAGTGATTTTTTTGTTAAACTCTTCTCCTTCTACAATCTGTAAATACCCTAAACGGACAATTAATGAAACAAATAAAGTGAATATCACAAAAAATAATAAGTTCAATCGAAAAGGAATATGTGGCTTTCTACCTCGTTGACTCTTTGCTGCGGCATCTGTTTTTTTTATTTTATCTATAAATGAGTTTTTCTTCATACCTCTAGTCCCTTCACTAAAAAGTTTCGCATTCTCATTGTAACAAAAATTAGTCAAAAAATCAGGATTATTCCTAGCTCTAAGGAAATATTTAATTATTTTGTTGTTGAAAAAAGTCAAAAGGACTTCTGAATTCAGAAGTCCTTTTGACTTTTTCTCTTTTTTTAACGGCTGTAATTGTGAACTTCAGCAGCCATGCTGTCAATGAAAATTGATAAATCTTCGACAGAAGTTTCTTTGCTTCCATAACGACGGACGTTCACCGTTGCATCTTCCATTTCTTTGTCCCCGACCACTAATTGATAAGGTACTTTTTGTGTTTGAGAGGCCCGAATTTTGTAGCCCATTTTTTCGTTACGATCATCGACTTCAACACGTAAGCCTTGTGCTTGTAAACGTTCTTTGATTTCATAAGCATACTCAGAATGCGCTTCTACAGAAACTGGGATAATAGTTGCTTGAATTGGTGCTAACCAAGTAGGGAAAGCGCCTTTGTAAACTTCTGTTAAGTAAGCCACAAATCGTTCCATTGTTGAGACGATACCACGGTGGATAACAACTGGGCGATGTGTATTTTCACCATCTTCGCCAACATAAGTTAAGTCAAAACGTTCTGGTAATAAGAAGTCTAATTGGATGGTTGATAATGTTTCTTCCATTCCTAAAGCTGTTTTTACTTGAACATCTAACTTCGGACCGTAAAAGGCAGCTTCACCTTCTGCTTCAAAGTAATCTAATTCTAATTCATCCATGGCAGCTTTTAACATCGCTTGCGCTTTTTCCCACATCGCATCATCATCAAAATATTTGTCTGTATTATTTGGATCACGATAGCTTAAGCGGAAACGATAATCCGTAATGTTAAAGTCAGCATAGACTGCCACCATTAACTCCAAAGTACGTTTAAATTCGTCTTTAATTTGGTCAGGACGAACAAAAGTATGGCCATCGTTTAAAGTCATTTCACGAACACGTTGTAACCCTGATAATGCGCCAGATTTTTCATAGCGGTGCATCATCCCTAATTCAGCGATTCGAATTGGTAATTCGCGGTAACTATGAATGTCATTTTTATAAACCATCATATGGTGTGGACAGTTCATTGGACGTAATACCAGCATTTCGCCATCGCCCATATCCATTGGTGGGAACATATCTTCATGGTAATGATCCCAGTGACCAGATGTTTTGTATAATTCCACATCTGCCATAATTGGTGTATACACATGTTGGTAACCTAAGCTAATTTCTTTGTCCACAATATAACGTTCAATTGTACGACGAATGGTTGCGCCTTTTGGTAACCAGAAAGGTAACCCTGAACCAACTTCTTGTGAAACCATAAATAAATCTAATTCTTTTCCTAATTTACGGTGGTCACGTTCTTTGGCTTCCTCGCGCATTTTGATAAATTCTTTTAAATCTTTTTTATCGAAAAAGGCAGTGCCGTAAATCCGTTGCATCATATGATTGTCAGAGTTTCCGCGCCAATAAGCACCAGCTACTGAAAGTAATTTAAAGACTTGAATCCGTCCTGTTGAAGGGACGTGAACACCACGACATAAATCAACAAAATCGCCTTGATCATAGACAGTGATGATTTCATCTTCTGGTAAATCTGTAATTAATTCAACTTTGTAAGGATCATCAGCAAATAATTCTAACGCTTCTGCACGTGAGATTTCTTTACGAACGATTGGGTTATTTTCCTTCACAATTTTCATCATTTCGGCTTCAATTGCAGGTAAATCTTCCGCTGTCACAGGGGATTCCCCATTATCTGTATCATAGTAGAACCCAGAATCAATCGCAGGACCTACGCCAAATTTAATGTTAGGGAAAAGACGACGTAAGGCATTAGCCATTAAATGAGCTGACGAATGACGTAAAATTCCTAAAGCATCTTCATGATCAGGCGTCACGATTTCAAGCGAACCATCTTCTACGATAGGACGATCTAAATCGATTAAAACACCATTGAATTTACCAGCTAAAGCTTTTTTGGCTAAACTGTTGCTAATACTTTTAGCAACATCAAATGTTGTAACCCCAGAATCAAACGGTTTGACAGCGCCATCTGGAAAAGTAATGTGAATAGACATAATAAAATTCTCTCCTTTTAATTTTTTTGATTTGAAGCGTTTCATTGTGTTCCTGTTTTTCACAATGAAACGAAACAGCCACCTGTTCCCCTTGTTAAAAAACAAAAAGTCCTAGTATTCTAACGAATACTAGGACGAAAATATCGTGGTTCCACCTAATTTTGAACACAAATAATCTGTGTTCCTCTAGCGTGTTAACGGTGCGACCGCCTTTGTTTCAACAAAGGTTTCGAAAGTGGTCATCCCTTGTGCCAATCTGGAAAATTTTCAGCCAAGATTTTCCTCTCTAATAGATCGCGGGCAAGTTCAGTTGTCTTTCTCATCAATCATTTATGCACTTATTTAACCACTTATTTTCAGAAAAAGCAAGTGATTCAACAGAAATTCTCTGAAAACTTATTTTTTCCATTCGCCGCCTTGTGCATAGCGGTCTTTTTTCAATTCATTGACAATCACATGGATATTCTCTTTTGGTGCACCAGCGTTTTTTGACACAGCTTCTGTAATATCTTTGACCATATTAGTTAACTGTTCTTCTGTGCGGCCTTCAATTAATTCTACATGTACAAATGGCATCTTCGTTCCCCCAATTTAAATTGCTTGTTCTGTTTGTATCATAGAGCGGGTTATGACGCTTGTCAATAAAAAATAGCCTATGTTCAGTAAAAGCTAAGATAGCTTTATTGATAAACAATTAATTATTATTTTCTGCTAAGTATTCTTCTAACGTTAGACTCGCTTTTTGAATCTCTAGTGCTGCTTTTTTACCCACATATCGATAATGCCAAGGTTCATAACTAACACCCGTAATTTCCACTTTGTCTGAAGGATAACGAAGAATAAATCCATATTTATAGGCGTTCTTTGCCAACCAAGCGTAGACTTCTTCGTCAGTAGATCGCTTACTTTGCGCATTTATATCCACTGCTAAACCTACTTCATGTTCACTAGTTCTCGGCACTGCTACCCAACTTTCAGCTGTTTCAATCGCTTCTTGTTCGCTGAATCCTTGATCTTGAAAAGCCTGTACTTTTTCTGCCATAATTTCTTTTTGCTCTTCATTTGTTCGATAACTAGAAGTGACTTCAAGATAGAAGCCTTGTCTTTTGGCATCTTTAAACATCCTGTTCAAAGCTGGATAAATTCGTTTATCCACTGCCTGTTTGTTAGGTAATTTTTTTAATTGGATTTGATAATCTTCAGGAATCTGATGCGTTTGATTTACTAATAATAATTTCCATGATTGATCGCCTTCTTCAGGAGAACTCATTTTTTCCTCTTCCTCTAAACTGAGGGCTTGCTCATTTCCTATTGAAACTATTTTTTTCTCAGCAACTTGTTTAACAGCCATGCCCACAATAAAAAGGCCTAAAATAGCGACACCAATTGTAACTTTAAATTTCATTTTTATTTCTCTCCTCTTTACTTACTTAACAAAATTAGTATAGCAAGCTAGTAAAAAGGAGCCTTCTTTTTTTTCGCAAGAATTTCTAACGATTTTCTTACAAAATCGATAAAGAAATCATAAAGGTAGTTTTTTCATTTTCGCTTTCAGCTGAAAGCACCCCGCCATGCAGCTCCACAATTTTTTTAGCAACCGCTAAACCTAGTCCTGCGCCTCCTCGGTTTGTTTGACGGGCAGTATCTAATCGGAAAAATTGTTCAAAAATTCGGGCTAATTTTTCTGGTGGAACAGTAGGACCATGATTTGTAAAATAAATATTTACTCGTTGATTTTCATTATCAACTTTAGTGGAAAGAGAGATGGTTGTTCCTGCATAGCTGTAGTTAATGGCATTTTGAACTAAGTTATCAAAAACTCTTTGCATTTTATCGACATCAAGATGAATAGACAAAGCCTCAGTAAAATCTGTTTCAATAGTTAACTGTTTTTGTTTCAACATAGGTAAAAATTCATAACTTACTTGATTTAACATACGATCCAAGCGAACACTCGTCGGTTCTAATTCAATATTCGAGAGATTAAATCGAGCTATTTCAAAAAATTCATTAATCAACTCTTCTAAATGCTCTGCTTTTTCTAATGAAATAGCTAAATATTTTTCTCGTAATTGCGTCGAAATTTCCAGTTCATCATGAAGAAGTGTTAAATAACCAATGACTGATGTTAAAGGCGTTTTTAAATCATGTGCTAAATAAACAATCAAATCATTCTTTCTTTGCTCAGCTTCCTTCGCTTGTTGCTGGCGTAAGTTAACTTCTTGACGGATTTGATTCAACTCTTTGTCAAACTCCATTAAATTTGCTGACAAGGCTATCGGTTCTTCGGAATTCTGATAGAGTTTCCCTGTTGCCTCCAATACTTCTGTTAATTGATTGATGCTTTGCAACCATATCCGAAAAAGAATGATTACTGAACCACCTAGAATTACTAAGCTAATTAAATAAACGTAGTTCTCCTCAATTCCTTTGGCTAAAAGGTAGAGTGGATCTTCCATGCCCCATCTACGTAATCCAAACAAAAAATTACTAAAAAAATACAAGACTGCTGATAACGCCAATATTCCCAAACTAAAAAACAAAAACTTTGTTAGTAGTTGTTTAATCATTCGTTCTTTAAATTGCTGTTTTCCTGTTTTTTTCTTTTCAGTCAATTTTATACCCCACTCCCCAAACAGTTTTAATAAACTTTGGCTTCCTTGGTGGTTCTTTTAATTTTTCCCTTAAACGGCCAATATGTGCCATCACGGTATTTCCATTGTTTTCCAAATATTTTTCACCCCAGATTTCTTCAAACAATATCTCTGCTGGGACTACTTCTCCCTGACGTTCTGCTAAATACCAAAGAATTGAAAATTCTAATGGCGTTAAAAATATATCCTCCCCGTATAGTTTACTTGTATGATGTATTTTATTTATCACCAAACCATGAATATCTATTTCTGTTCCTTCTGTTTCTTGTTGTAGACTCGCCTGTGAATTATATTTACGAAAACGTCTTAGTTGTGTTTTAATACGTGCGACTACTTCCAATGGATTAAATGGCTTTGTAATATAATCATCAGCGCCTAAAGTTAGCCCAGTAATTTTATCAATGTCCTCAATTTTAGCGGTTAAAAGAATAATAGGGAAAAAATATTTTTCCCGTGCTTTTTTAACCATTTGAAAGCCATCAATATCTGGTAACATTACATCAAGTACCGCTAAATCGAACTGATTATTTGCCATTGATTCCAGAGCAGGTTTCCCTTGATAAAATTTTTCTACTTCATAACCGTCACTCGTTAAATATACTTCCAGCAAATCAGCTATTTCTTGTTCATCATCTACTAATAAAATTCTTTCTGCCATGGTTTTGCTCCTTGCTTGTCCATTTATAAATTATCTATTCAACTAAAACAGCACCAAAAAGACTGCTCATTTGCCCTTTTGGTGCTGTAAATAATCATTTATACTTCTTCGCCGTAATCTACAGGTTTATCAAATTCACCTGGTGCATCATCATAGATATGTCCGTAAATAATTACCGGCATTCCGTCATAGGATACGTCAAAGATTTTTGAAACTTCTGTTCCTGGCGTATTGATACAGCCATTACTACCAGCATCGGTTTTAAAGGCTTCTTTATCGCCATACTTATCCAATTTATGGTCGGAGTCATGAATCCCAATTTGTGTGACAACGCCCCCTTGACTTAATAACGGCATCCAATATTTTACTGGCACACTGTATCGAGAACCATCGAGCATTTGACCTTCTAAATTCACATCGGTTGTCCGATATAAAATTGTATGGAATCCTGGTACTGTTGCGGTTCCTTTGTTATATCTGCCAGTAATGACATCTGTGGTGACTATTTTTTTGCCATCAATGAAACAATACATTTTTTGATCTTTTAAATCAATTTCAATGTAATTATTGGCAATTTTACTATTTTCTTTGGTATCGCCAACCAACGGAGCAGTGATTGCATTCGTTTGTTCTTGGCTATTCAGCGCGTTTACTAGTAGTTCTTTCGTTTTGGCCCCATCAATCGACCAGCCATAACTTCCGTTGTTTTTAAAACGACGTGTCGTGCCGTGAACATCTGTAAATAAAACTGGTTGATTAGCAGAACCATATGTTGTTTCTAATTGTGTCACCCAAGTAGTTAGTTTTTCTTTGTTGATTGTGCCATCATCATTCAGCACGTTTTGAATTTGTGTTTTATCAAAGGCTACTTTTTCACCATTAATATCAACTGTAATTGTTTTATTTAACTTGTTATTGAGCGTTGTCAATGTTGCCTTTAACGTTTGATCCTCTTTTGTAATTTCAGGGGCTTTATAAAAATCTTTGGCATTGTATTGATAGTTGCCTTTTCCCGCTTCAACATCCGCAATAATCTGCTGATTTAAGCGCTGTGTGTCCACTACTGTGCCTTGTTCTTCGGGAACAATTTCAAAAGTGCCATTGCCTCGACGGATACTCGCATTTTTGCTTGGTTTCCCCTCTGGAAAACTCAAAGTTGCTAATTTGGCTTCTAGTTCTTTTTTGAATGCCTCGTTTAACGGTAGCTTCACCTTGCTACTGTGTAAATGGTCTTTTAAAAATTTTTGATCCAATTGGTATTTTTTAGGAAGTTGAATTTTTTCTTCTTTTGTCCCCGTTTGAACCACAACTTCTTCGGTTTGATTAACTTGCGCTAATTTTTCTTCCGCTGCATTTACATTTAACCAGCCTACAGAAACTCCATTTACTTTTGTGGTTGGTAAAAAGTGACTTTGAAAATAAACATAGCTGCCCCCAGCAACCAGAGCTAGTCCAACCAAAGAAGTAATAATTACTTTCTTTTTATTATTTTTTCCTGATTTTTGACGACGTGTATTACGCATTTGCATTTCTTCTTTTTTCATTTGTTCATCCTTTATATCAATAATTTTAGGTTTATTTCTTAGAGACTAGGCAACAAACAACTGCGGTGATCTACAATCAAAAAAACTTCCCTTTCTCTCGCAGATTAATTTTTTCAATTATACACTATTTTTACGTTGTTTTCAGCTTATTTTCCTTGTAAATCCTTTAATCTTAAAGAATTTGTATACTCTGTGACTTTTTTTGCTTCTTGTAAATGATACGTAAACTGGGCCATTTTAGCAAAATCCTGAGCGACGACATCAAAAAAGGCTTGTGTCTTTATTAAGCTGTTCCAACAAGCTTCTTTACTAGAAAAATCCAGCAACGATGCTAATTGATCCATCGTGTCAGGAGTGACATAATTTTTCAGATACTTAAATTGTTTCCCAACAGAAATTGGCTCCGGTTCCTGCCAAGCCGCTTGCCAAGAAAGCAAGCGCAACAGTTCCTGCTGACAATATTCATAGAGATGTGTGACAGCGTAAAATAGTTCATTCCGACAAAGCCCCTTAACTACATACGTACTAACCCACCAAAATTCATTGCAACAATCGTTAAACTGCTGCTGATTCGGAACTGTTACTGTATAATTTTTATCAGATGCTACAGGTAAAGGTGGCAAATTTTCATCTTTGTCTAACAAGATAATTGCTAAAGAATCGCCTTCATGCCAATTGTCTTTTTCTGCGAGAGGACACAACGTTAAATCGATACGTTGACCATCTTCAAATAACATTAAAAATGTTTCCCGCGTCTTCGGTTCTGTGGGAAATAAGGTCATTTCCTTGGGACGTTGCATAATTAATGGTTGACCAAATTTTGCTGTCCACGTTGCTGTTTCAAAAAACTCAGCACATGGTTCTACAATATAAACAATGTCGAAATCTTGAAAACTATCTTTTGGCGCTTTCACATTCGTACGAGAACCCACCATTCCCACGGCTCGAATGTGTTCTTCTTGTTTTGCTACATCCATAATAAGTTGAAACATTTCTTCTTCTGTACGCATTCACTCGCTCCCTCTCTTCAAAAGTTTCTATTAAAACATAGATTTTTTTATAAGTCTTTTGTTTTCTATCGCTTTTTCTATGGTACTTCGTATACACTAACATTACAAGGAGGGATGTTTCATGCATTGGTTAAAAATAACAAGTTTATCCATTGTCAGTTTTGGCTTTTGTATTCTTTTGATTTTAGGTCTACTTATTTTTACTGGCAAAAATACGCAACCCACCGATAAACCAGATGCTATTTTAATTTTAGGGGCCCGTGTTTTAGGGACGTCTAAAGAAACCGCACTGCCCAGCCGTGTTTTGCAAGCTCGGTTAGATGTGGCTATCCCCTATATTAAACAACACCCCGAGACACCCGTTATTGTTAGCGGAGGGCAAGGAGCAGATGAGCCGGCTACGGAAGCTGCGGTTATGAAACAATACTTGCTAAATAAAGGTGTTCCAGAAAAACAGATTCTCTTAGAAAATCGTGCCACACGCACCAAAGAAAATATTGTCAATTCACAAAAACTCCTTTCTTTTAAACGGCTAGTGATTGTTACTAGTGACTTTCACATGTACCGCTCGCAACTTTTAGCCAAGCGAGCAGGCATCTCAAATGTTTCAGGCATCACTGCGGCTTCTTCTTTTCCAAAAGATATCAAAAATTTTGGTCGAGAGCTGCTTTCTTTAGGCTATGCCTTACTCTTTGATTGGTAAAAGAGCGTCCTTCGCAAGACCATTTTGCGAAGGACGCTTTTATATTCTGTGGATTTGCTCACTTTTGTTCTCTTCTTCTTGTGTTTAAATTATAAAAATGATAACATATCTTTGTTAGCGCTTACAAATAATATTTATTTTATAGGAGGAGAAAGTTATGGGGCATCAATTGAGCACTCATTTTTTTAACAAGAAAACAGGGATTATTTCAACTTTTTTAAGTTTGATACTTTTAGTCGGTGGTTTACTGTTTGCACTACCTGCATTTGAAGTACAAGCAGCATCAACTGTTACACCTAAAACAGTCATGTATGTAGAAGTAAACAACCACGATTTTAACAATGTGGGAAAATATACTTTAGCTGGAACCAATCAACCTGCTTTTGATATGGGGATTATTTTTGCAGCCAATATTAATTATGATACGGTCAATAAAAAACCTTACTTATATCTAAATGAACGGGTCCAACAAACTTTAAACGAAGCTGAAACACAAATTCGTCCAGTTCAAGCACGCGGCACTAAAGTCCTATTGTCTATTTTAGGCAACCATGAAGGCGCTGGCTTTGCTAACTTCCCAACTTACGAAAGTGCGGATGCCTTTGCAGCTCAATTAGAACAAGTCGTTAATACGTATCATTTAGATGGTATTGATTTTGATGATGAGTATGCTGAATACGGAAAAAATGGGACGCCTCAACCAAATAATTCTTCGTTCATTTGGTTACTTCAAGCCTTAAGAAATCGCTTAGGCAATGATAAATTAATTACTTTTTATAATATTGGACCAGCGGCTGCGAACTCTTCAGCTAATCCTCAAATGAGTTCTTTAATTGATTATGCTTGGAACCCTTATTATAGTACCTGGAATCCGCCACAAATTGCGGGGATGCCTGCTTCTCGTTTAGGTGCTTCTGCCGTTGAAGTTGGTGTCAATCAAAATCTAGCTGCGCAATATGCTAAACGTACGAAAGCGGAGCAATATGGTATTTATCTAATGTATAACCTCCCAGGAAAAGATTCATCTGCGTATATCTCGGCGGCGACACAAGAACTTTATGGTCGAAAAACGAACTATTCACCAACTGTTCCAACACCTTAATTATTATCTCGTGTCTACAAGCGCCAACATGTAAAGAGTTAAAAGCCAGCTTACTACAAGCTGGCTTTTTGGTATCTTGAGTGAATCGTTTTACACAAAAAAAGACCCGCCCTTTGGGTAAGGACGGGAAAGGAGTTAAAAATGAAAAAGTGTTTTGTGTTGTTAAGGTTGTTTGTTGATATGCTTATATCTTACAAACTAAATGTGAAGATTTTGTGATCATTTCATTCTTATTTTGCTACTTTTATAGGAATTAAATAGATTGCCACGAGACTATCTTTAGTTGCCTCGTGCATCCGTTATTCTGACTGCTCCTTGTGGTGATACTCTGTAAAAACCGACAGTTCCTGTCCCTCCATTTGCAACCATCTGTTTCGATTGGGCTCTAAAAAAGAAGTCATTTCCATTCATACCCAAAAATCCAAGGTTCGTATCATTATTTTCTGCATCAGTCAGTGTCTTTCTAATATATGTCTCTGCTTTTTCTTGTGTATCGATGATTTTTGCCTCTTCATTTTGGTCTTGATTTTCCTCTTCAGAAGAACGATAGTAATACTCTTCCGCAGGATAATTTCCACTATCTTGAGTAATTAACAATCGTGGTTTCGTCTTATCCGATTGGTCGCCGTTAGGATTTTCAACACCAATTTTATATAATAATAACGCAGCACCAGTAGGCCCCCACCTAATACTTAAGCTTGTAATTGGTCGCGACTCATCAGTAGGTGAATCCTTCGTAATCATTCCTCCGGTATTTGTACTACCATCAGGATGAATGATCAAACTCTCTCCTTTACCATTTTTCCATGTTCCAACTAAAGTAGTAAAATCGCCAGCATTAATCGCTGTAGTATCTAAATCAGCTGTGGTTAGCTGACTGTTGTTTTCATCAGCTGCAGACTCTTCACTTTTCACTGATTCGTTAAACTCGATACTGCTACTCGCTTGTTCGTTTGTCTTATCAATTGTTTCACTCGTTTTTTCATTCGTCTCTTCAACTTTAGAGGATGCCTCCGTTGAAGCGGTTACTTTCTTTTCTTTTGGTTCCCGACAAGCAGTTAATGATAAAACCGCTAGCCCGACAAAAAACGCTAGCATTCCCTTTTTCACGCCTATTCACCCCGTTCAATGATCTATCTTACTAGACTATTGTACTATTAATTCAACTGTTTAGACAAATATTTATGGAACAGACAAAAGTTGAACCTGTCATTGAATGCTTTGTGTCACATGGACTTATCAATCAACTTTCTTTTTTCTATATATTATATGAAAAAAAGTGAGCCATCAGTCAAAATGACCGATGGCTCACTTTCTAAATCTTAAAACAAACGAACAAATGGATTATTCAGGTAAATCTACATTATGATGAACTTTTTGAACATCTTCTAAATCTTCTAAAACGTCTAACATTTTTTCAAAGTTCGCCAAATCGTCGCCTTCTAATGTTACTTCGTTTTGTGGAACCATTTCTAACTCAGTAACCGTGAATTCTTCAATGCCTTTTTCTTTTAACGCTTCTTGTGCATGGTGGAAATCTTCTGGTTCTGTGTAAACGATAATTTGACCGTCTTCTTCAACAACATCGCGAACATCAATGTCTTTTTCCATTAAGTATTCTAAAATTTCATCCGCATCGTCACCAGCAAAGCCAATGATACCTGTATTATCAAACATATAGGAAACAGCACCGCTGACACCCATGTTTCCGCCGTTTTTACCAAATGCGGCCCGCACATCTGCTGCTGTTCGGTTCACGTTGTTTGTTAAAGCATCAACAATGACCATTGAACCATTTGGCCCAAATCCTTCATAGCGTAATTCAGAATATTGTTCATCTGCTGAACCTTTTGCTTTTTCAATAGCGCGATCAATAATATGTTTTGGTACATTGTATGTTTTGGCGCGTTCGATTACAAACCGTAATTTTTGGTTTGCATGAGGATCAGGGTCTCCTGACTTCGCTGCTACGTAAATTTCAATCCCGAATTTTGCATAAACACGGCTATTGTTTGCGTCTTTGGCAGCTTTTTTCTCTTTAATATTTGCCCATTTACGGCCCATATTCTCACTTCGCTTTCTCTGATTTGTTGTTAGTATCTTATCCCTTGTTTATTATACTGGGGAAACTGATTTTTGTTAAGTATTTTTTAGGTATCTGGCGAAAATCGTAAGGGAAACCGACCAAAATTTTGTTCTTTTAAAGAAGAATCTCCCATCTGATATAGTTGATTGGCGCGAATATCTAATGAAAGCATTGCGCGGTTTTCTTTAGATACTTTGGAAATTACCGGCAATTGAATCTGTGCTTTGGTTTCTTTTAGATAAGCTTGTCCCTTTGGCGTAAATCCTAGCACATGGAGATAACTGTTTTGCCAAGCAGTTTCAACTTCTTCTTTGGTCATATTTAACAATATATAGGTTGCTAATCGTTGCAACCTTGTCCAAGTATAACGCTTCGTTTTCATACGTTCCATTAATTCGTGAAAAGAACCTGCTGCTTGGATTTGATCTTTTAGTCGATGTTCAAGTCCTTCCGTCATTTGGTAAATGGCTTGTAACTCTTCTAACGAGGATTGAACAATTTTATACTTTAGGAAGGGCCAATAGTTTTCCCATGAAATCATTGCTTGTGTTTGTAAATGTTGTGCGGTTATAGAAGGAACCGTTGGCAGCACTTGCGTTATTTCTTGTTGAAAAACACTTTGCCTAATCGCCGTGGCGCTAGCAACTTTCCCAGAAATCGTTGCATCATGAAAGCCCGCTTGTTTTCTAGCAATTGGGTAGAGCGTCATCGGGGTTGGATACGTGGCATTTTCCTTTGCATAACTCATCCCCAAAATATGATTAGGCGAAGAAAAATCAAACCTGCTTTCAGGATATACTTGACGAAAAACAGCAGTCATTTTTTGTGGATAACTCAATTGTTTGTCTGTCAATGCGTGGAACGTTTGATCAATTAAGGATTGATTTTCTTGGACAAACTGGCCGAAAGCCGCATAATCAATTGCGCTTGTACTATCTGTTCCAAAACATAAGCTCTCACATTGCAACGCCTGCAATAACTTTATACCGCCTTTGGCAAAGTAATCCGCAGACTGTACCGACCAAGCTGTCGGCAATTCAATGACTAAATCCACACCATTTTGCAAAGCTTCTTCTGCTCTGGCCCACTTATCTAGTAAGGCTGGTTCTCCTCTTTGTAAAAAATTTCCACTCATTATAGCAATTACTACTTCAGCTCCGCTTTGTTGGCGAGCTTGTTGGGCATGATAGCGATGTCCATTATGAAAGGGATTATATTCCACGATAATGCCACAGGCTTTCACTCTAGCCACCTCCGTTATAAAAAAATGGACTTATCAGCAAAGAGACCAACGTTTTTAAGCGCTGTCCCAAGCTCATAAGCCAAATCTTATTAATCTCTTTGACAAACAAAGAACCAGCGTTCACTTGTTTCAGTTGGTGCTTCATCTGTAAAGTCTGCATAAACTTTGACGTTCATGAAACCAGCACTTTCTAACATTCGTAAATAGTTATCTAACGAATAGGTTCGTTCTTGATGCAATTCATCATACCGAACAAAGTGCTCATCTGTTTCCTGTTCTTTCACAAAAAATGTTAAGAAATGTTCGATGCTGTGTTCTTTTTCACCAGCGTAACTATCCCATAGAAAAGCAAATTCTTCTGTTTGATAATGATAGCTATATTCTGGAAAAACTGAATCAATTTTGTAAGTAGAATGAACATCAAAAATGAACGTTCCTTCCTCTTCTAACGCTTGATAAACTTCATCGAACACTTGTTGTACTTCTTGGCGGTTAGCCATGTAGCACAGTGAATCAGAAAAACAAGTGATGGCTTGGTATTGTCCCACTTCAGATAAATCTAGCATATTTCCCTGAACAAATTGAACTGGCACTTCTTCTTCAAAGGCTCGTTCACTAGCAATCATCAACATTTCTTCTGATAAGTCTAAGGCCGTCACATCGTAACCACTTTTCGCGAAATCAACTGCTAAAGCGCCTGTACCACAAGCCATTTCAAGAATTTGTTGGGTTCCTTGTGGGAGATGACGATTGGAAAAATCCAACCATTTTTGGTATAGGCTTTCGTCCATCACTTCGTCATAGACGAAAGCAAACGTTTCATAGGCCATTTTAGTCAACCCAAGCGCTTAGATCAACCATTGGGGCATCTGACCATAATTTTTCTAAGTTGTAAAAGGCACGTTCTGAAGATTGGAATACATGGACAATAACATCGCCTAAATCGATTAAAATCCATTTTCCGCCTTCTTTACCTTCCACACGTTTGACTTCTACTTGATTTTTGGCTTCTTGTTCGTTAATTTCATCAACAATCGCATTGATTTGACGTTCACTATTGGCTTGGCAAATTAAAAAATAATCTGCTAATAATGAAATCTCTCTTACGTCTAATGCGACAATTTCTTCTGCTCGTTTTGAATCTGCTGCTTTGACAGCAATTTCTAAAATTTTCTGGCTATCTATGATAGTTCCCTCCTAGTAATTCTTTCTTCTTTTATTTTTGATTAACGACCCATTGATTGTAGGTCTCTAACGTTTTTGGATAAATTTTATGTTCTTGTTCAATCAAATGTAACAAGGTATGTTTCGTTTCATAAGCAACCGCTGCATCTAAGTCAACAAGGGCAATTTCACGGGCTTCTTTCACACCTGGAAAATCACGTCCTGGTTCAATGTAATCTGCGACATAAATAATTTTATCTAGCAAGCTCATCTTAGCAGCCCCAGTTGTATGCACACGAATTGCCTGCAAGATTTCTTCGTCATCAATGGCTAATTCCCGTTGAACAATATCCGCCCCAACTAAGCCATGCCAAATTTCATTGCCATAGTTTAATAAAGCCAAATCAAAACCATCTCGGCGAATAATCAACTCGAATTCATCGTTTGGACGTTCTTTGGCGTAATCATGCGTCAAAGCAGCAATACTGGCTTTGGCTTCATCGGCACCATATTTCGCTGCCAAGGCCACAGCTGTTTCCTCGACTCCTAACACATGGCGAAAGCGACGTTCACTCATTTGCATTTGAACTTTTTGCATTAATAATTCACGTTGTGCAGCATCATAATTTGTTATCCAGCTCATCTTGATACAGTCCCTTCTCTTGAATATAGTTTATCACATTCTCTGGAAGAAGATAGCGTGTTGAGCAACCACTTTTGACTTTTTGTCTAATCAAAGTGGAACTAATCGCCATCTGCGGAACATCGACCCAAATAATTGGATAGGTAGATTCCGTTGGATAATTAGGACGCCGAATGCCGACAAATTGAACTAAATGGAGTAAGTCATCAATCCGATGCCATTTGGGCAAGTATTCCACCATATCTCCACCAATTATAAAATAATAATCAGTATCTGGATTGGCTTCTTTTAAAGCTTTCATCGTATCATACGTGTAACTTTTGCCTTTGCGAATTAATTCAATTGGCTCAATATCTAAGCAGGGATTATCAGACACCGCTAGTTCTAACATTGCTAACCGATGTTCGCTGCTAATTGTTTTCTTTTCGTCTACATGTGGTGGTAAGTACGTAGGCATTAAGTAAACTTTGTCCAAACCTAGTTGATTTTGAACTTGATCGGCCATGACAAGATGTGCTAAATGAACGGGATTAAAATTACCACCTAACAAGCCGACTTGCTTTCTTGTTTGAAAACGTAACGGTTCCTCTTGCAAGAGAACGTCCGCTCCTTGACGCGCTTGTCTTTTTTCTCCCATTGTTCATCCCTCCAATATTAAATCTCTTTGACTGCTGCTGAAATTTTTTGATATTTTTCTTTACTTGATGGCTTGAATAAGACCAACACGCGACCAATAATTTGTACCACATCGCAATGAATGGCTGCTGTTAGTTCTTCTGCAACCTCTTCTGCTACTTCATCTGTATTTTGTAATAACGTAATTTTAATCAATTCACGTTTTTCCAACGCTTCATCAATTTGTGTAATCATTGCGTCATTCAAACCACCTTTGCCTACTTGAAAAATAGGTTGTAAATGATGTGCCTGACTACGTAAATAACGTTTTTGTTTTCCTCTAAGTTTCAAATTGTTTGCCTTCTCTCTAAAATTTAAATTAATGCTTTTCTACGTAAAACATCGACACCTTTAGGCGCCCAACCAGCGACTACACCAGGTTCTGTGACAGTAATCCAACCTAGACCAGCAAACACAATATCCGTTTTTTCTTTCACGGAAAATTCAAAGCGCACTAATTCAGGAAACTCAGCGACTTCATCGGCACGTGGGGGCTGCAATAAGCCACCAACATGTTTTTCATAAAAAGCATCGGCGGTTGCTGTTTTTGTTCGGTGTAAATTTAAGTCATTGGAAACGTAGGCAATGATGGAACTTTTAGCACCTTGGACATAATCAAAGCGAGCCAAGCCACCTAAAAACAAGGTTTGTTCAGCATTTAATTGGTAAACTTTTGGTTTGATTTCTTTTTGCGGTGCAATAATTTTCAAGTCTTTTTTACCTAGGTAATGTGCCATTTGATGACGGTGAATAATTCCCGGCGTATCGATTAAGAAGTGGCCATCGTCTAATGGAATTTCAATTTTATCTAGCGTTGTTCCAGGAAATTGTGATGTCGTAATCACATCTTGAACACCCACTGTTTGTTGAATGATTTGATTGATTAATGTTGATTTTCCAACATTGGTCACACCTACGACATAAACGTCTCGGCCTTCACGATATTTTTCGATCGTATCTAATAACTCTTGCATTTCTTGTGGTTTCTTGCCACTTGTTAGTAAAACATCAACAGGGCGTAATCCTGCTTCATGGGCCCGTTCTCTCATCCATTGAACCATTTTAGGTTTTTTTAATGATTTAGGCAAAACATCCACTTTATTACCAACTAACAACACAGGATTATCTCCGATAAAACGATGTAGTCCTGGAATAAGAGAGCCATTAAAGTCAAAAATATCCACTACGTTCACAATCAGTGCATCTTCTGTTCCTAAACCATTCAATAAACGTAAAAAGTCATCATCTGTTAATTGGACATCTTGAATGTCATTATAATGTCTTAAGCGAAAACAACGTTGGCAATAAACTTCCCCTGTTTCCATTCCTTTTTCGAAAGCTGTTTTTGGTGTATAGCCTAATTCATGAGGATTTTCCGTTTGGATAATCGCACCACAGCCAATACAATGAATTGCCTCTGTCATTCTAATCCGCCTCTCCATGTCATTTCTGGATGTTTTTTTGATAAGTATTTCATAATTTTCCGTTCAAAGAACCGATTGATTCTAGTATTCCAGCCATCTGTATCGACAATCGGTTGAACTAAAACATTGCGTATACCCGCTGCGTTAGCTCCCCGAATATCTGTCATAATCTGATCGCCGACCATTAACATTTCAGATGGCTTCAAGCCTAATTTTTTTTCTGCTAATTTGAAGCCACGTGCGGTTGGTTTCAAGGCACGTGCTACATAATCTAAGTCAAACTTTTCAACAACGCGTTTAATCCGGCTGTCTTTGTTGTTTGAAACAACAAGGACGGTAATTCCTGCATTTTTCATCTCTAATAACCAAGTTTTTAATTCTTCTGTTCCATCGGGATTATTCCAAGCAATTAACGTATTATCTAAGTCAGTTAGTACTGCCTTAATCCCCAGTTTTTTTAATTGTGCGGGGGTAATTTTATAAATCGCATCAATCATCCATGTCGGTTTATATTTTGAAAACATCGTGACTCCTCTCACTGACACTATGTAGTTTCTTCGATTTTAAGAGACTGAAACATAACTAAACAATTATGCTTCAGTCTCTACCTATTGTATTATACTGCATTTTGCTGAAAATTTCTATAAAGGACGGTCGTTCCTTGTAAAAGAACAAGTAAAATAAAAGAAAAAATAAAAAAAGCCACCCATCAACCCCTGAAAAGTTCGTTGATGAGTAGTAACTTCTAATATTTGCGAAAACGTTGGTATCTTTTTTCTAGTAACGTTTCCGTATCTAATTTAGCTAATTCAGTTAATTTTGAAATAAACGCTTTTTGTAACATGCGATTAATTTTTGCTTGTTCCAGAGGCTGACCGTTCATAACTTCTGGAATTACTTTATCTACAATAGCTAATTCCTTCAGCTCTGTCGCTGTGATTTTCATCAATTCTGCTGCTTCTTTCGCACGACTGCCATCTTTCCACAAAATAGAGGCGAAACCTTCTGGCGAAAGAACCGCATAAATCGTGTGTTCCAACATCCAAACTTCATCTGCGACTGCTAAAGCTAAAGCACCGCCACTACCGCCCTCACCAATGATGACTGAAATGATTGGCACTTTCAAATCAGACATCTCTAACAGGTTTTGCGCAATGGCTTCCCCTTCGCCCCGCTCTTCGGCACCAATCCCACAATAGGCACCAGCAGTGTTCACAAAGGTAATGACTGGGCGATTAAATTTTTCCGCTTGTTTCATTAAACGTAACGCTTTGCGATACCCTTCAGGATTAGGTGAACCAAAATTACGTTCAATATTTTCTGGTAGATTTCGGCCTTTTTGGATACCTACCACTGTAACTGGTTTCCCTTGCAAAGTAGCAACACCACCGACTACAGCTAAATCATCGGCAAAGTAACGATCCCCATGAAATTCTAAAAAGTCCTCAAAAATGGCTTCTATATATTCTAAAGTTGTCAAACGATCTTGGGCTCTTGCCAAGGTAACAACATCATTGGCTGTTTTCTTTTCCATGTTAGCGCCACCCTTCCAAAGAATGTAAACGTAACAAGTCGCTCAATCGTTGACGCAAAAGATTTCTTGGCACAATCTGATCTACAAAACCATGTTCTAAAAGAAACTCGGCCTTTTGAAAATCATCTGGCAACTCTTGACGAATCGTTTGTTCAATTACACGGCGGCCAGCAAAACCGATTAAACTCTGAGGCTCTGCCAAAATAATATCGCCATCCATCGCAAAACTTGCGGTAACACCGCCAGTCGTTGGATCAGTCAATACCGTAAGATACAGCAAGCCTGCTTTGTTATGCCGTTGCAAAGCGGCCGAAATTTTCGCCATTTGCATCAATGAAAAAATCCCTTCTTGCATACGGGCACCACCAGATGCAGTGAAAATCACTACTGGTAAATGCTTTTCCGTCGCCCGCTCAAACAAGCGTGTGATTTTTTCACCAACAATCGTTCCCATACTGCCCATGATAAAATTAGCGTCCATGATTCCAATTGCAACAGCTTGTCCTTCAATTGTTGCTTCTCCCGTTAAGACAGCTTCATCTAGCCCAGTTTTTTCTTGCATTTTTTCAATTTTTTCAAGATAACCAGGAAAATTTAGTGGATCTTTTGTCACTAATTCACTGTCCCAATTGTGGAAACTTTTTTCATCAACGGTTATCGCTAATCGTTCCCATGCACCAATCCGAAAACTATAGCCACAATGCGGACAGATTTTTTCTGCACCCATTTCTTTTGTATACAGTGTTCGCTTACAAGAAGGGCATTTTGCCCACATATTATCTGGAACAGAAGGCTTCTTTGATGCATCATTTGCATCAGCACGATTTGGATTAATGCGAATGTAATTTTTCTTTTTAAATAATGCCATTTGCTTACTCCTCGTATTTTAGCGGCAAGAGCTCAGCTCCTTTCAAAAGATCACTGATCTTTCCAAGCAAGAGAGCTCTTGCGGCGTTCTTTCTTTAATGATTGCTTTCTGGCTCCCAATTTGGTAGAAATGTTTCTTGTAAAAAGCTTGTGTCATAGTCACCTGTCAAAACATTGTCATGTGTAATTAAATCCAATTGGAATTCGGCATTCGTAATAATACCTTCTGTTACAATTTCATTTAAAGCCCTTTGCATTTTCATCAAGGCATCAAAACGATTTTCACCATGTACGATGACTTTCGCAATCATCGAATCATAATAAGGTGGAATTGAATACCCTGAATACATAGCGCTGTCTACACGCAAGCCCATTCCACCACTAGGCAACAAGAGATTTTGAATTTTACCTGGTGAAGGAGCAAAATTAAAGGCAGGATTTTCAGCGTTAATTCGGCACTCAATCGCATGCCCAGTCATGGTAACATCCTCTTGGGTATAGCCTAAAGGTTCACCTGAAGCAATTTCTAATTGTGCTTTGACTAAATCAATCCCTGTTACCATTTCCGTAACTGGATGTTCGACTTGGATGCGGGTATTCATTTCCATGAAATAAAAGTCGCCAGCTGGATCCATCAAAAATTCAATGGTTCCGGCATTTTCATAATGCACAGCTTGTGCCGCTCGAACGGCCGTTTCGCCTAACATCTGACGCTTTTCTTCAGAAATAGCAATCGATGGTGATTCTTCTAACACTTTTTGATTATTTCTTTGTAGTGAGCAATCACGTTCCCCTAAGTGAATCACATGCCCATATTGATCACCTAAAATTTGCACTTCGATATGACGTGCTGGATAAATAATTTTTTCTAAATACATATCATCATTACCAAATGCGGCTTTGGCTTCTTGCTGCGCTGAAGTAAAGTGTTTCGGTAACTCTTCTTTTGAAAGAACTTTTCGGATTCCTTTTCCGCCACCACCAGCAGCTGCCTTTAACATCACTGGGTAACCAATTTCTTCAGCAATCGTCAACGCTTCTTCGACAGAATCAATGACGCCATCACTCCCAGGAATAACAGGTACCTTGGCTTTCTGCATCAGTTGACGTGCATTTATTTTATTGCCCATTGCATCAATCGTTTCTGCTTTAGGACCGATAAAAGTAATGTTACATTCTTCGCACATTGAAGCAAATTGACTATTTTCAGATAAGAAACCAAACCCTGGATGAATCGCTTCAGCATTGGTAACAATCGCTGCACTTAAAACAGCTTGAACATTTAAATAAGAATCAGTTGCTTTCGCCGGTCCAATACAAATGGCTTCATCTGCTAACTGTGTGTGTAACGCTTCTTGATCCGCTTCAGAGTAAACAGCAACTGTTTGAACGCCTAATTCGCGACAGGCACGAATAATACGAACAGCGATTTCTCCGCGGTTTGCGATTAATACTTTCGAAAACATTTTTCACCTATCCAATCATAAAGGTTAATTCAGCCTCGGCAACTTTTTTTCCATTAACTTTTGCTACACCTTTACCCATTCCAGCAGAAGCGCGGACTTTTAAAAGTTCAACCTCTAAAATTAATGTGTCGCCTGGTGTTACCTTTTGTCTAAATTTTGCTTTATCTAATCCACCAAAGTATGCCGTTTTCCCTTTGAATTCAGGCATTGAAAGTAATGCCACGGCGCCTGCTTGAGCCAACGATTCAATAATTAAAACTCCTGGCAAAACAGGATTCCCAGGAAAATGACCTTGAAAAACTTGCTCATTAACCGTTACATTCTTTTTCGCTACAACGCGTTCCCCGGGAATGACTTCTTCAACACTATCTAATAATAAAAAGGGATAGCGATGTGGTAAAATTTCTTGAATTTCTGTAATTGTTAATTTCATGTTTTATTCTCCTTTAGCAACTCGGAATAGCGGCTGACCAAATTCAACCACATCTTCATTGTTGACTAACACTTCGGTGATCACGCCGTCAACTGTCGCCGTAATTTCATTCATTAATTTCATCGCTTCAACGATACACACAACGTCACCCGTTTTAACAGTGTCTCCTACTTTGACAAAGTTCTCTTTATCTGGTGCTGGTTGTAAATAAACGATTCCTACAATAGGTGACGTAATTTCTTCTGTCTTTTCATTGGCTGTCGGTGTATTGGTTGGCGTTTCTTCAACGACAGAAACTGTTTCAACAGGCACTGACACACCACTAGCGGCTACTGGTGTTTCTTGTGGTTGCGCCACTGGTTCTACGGCACTTCGTCCAGAAACTGTATTTTTATTCATATATAATTCAAACGAGCCTTCTCGTAAATCAAATTCGGTTAAAGTTGATTGATCAAATTGTGTTAATAGTGCTTTTACTTCTTCTAACTGCATGTTAATCCTCCCAGCGTTTTAAGCAAATAACTGCATTGTGGCCACCAAAGCCTAGCGAGTTACTTAAAGCATAATCAAATTTATGCTCTTTGCTTTCGTTTAAAACAACGTTCACCGTAATTGCTTCATCTTGATTTTCCACATTAATGGTTGGCGGAATAAATTGATGTTGTAAAGCATTTAGGGTAGCAATTCCTTCAATTCCACCAGCGGCGCCTAAGAGATGTCCCGTCATACTCTTTGTACTACTTACATACGCCGTTTTTGCGGCATCACCTAAAGCCAATTCAATTGCTTTAGATTCTGCACTGTCATTAGCTTGTGTGCTTGTTCCATGGGCGTTAATATAGCCAATTTTTTCTGGAGAAATCCCCGCTTCTTCCATTGCTAGTACCATGGCTTTCGCTGCGCCGCTCCCATCTGGTGTTGGCGATGTCATATGATAGGCATCGCAATTAGCACCATAGCCAACCACTTCACCTAAAATAGTTGCGCCTCGTTCTAGAGCATGATCTAATGATTCTAAAATAAAGACACCCGCTCCTTCTCCCATCACAAATCCACTACGTTCTTTATCAAAGGGAATTGAGGCTTTTTCTGGATCAGTCGCCTTTGTTAAAGCGGTCAAGGAAGCAAATCCTGAAATACCGATTTCTGTAATAGGCGCTTCTGCTCCACCAGCAATAATGACATCGGAGTAGCCATGTTTGATATTGCGGAACGCTTCCCCAATTGAATGAGTTGCACTAGCACAAGCCGTCACTGTTGACGTACAAATTCCTTTGGCACCAACACGTAAAGCAATATTTCCCGCCACCATGTTTCCAATCGCCATTGGAATAAATAACGGTGCCACACGTTCAGGTCCTTTGTCGTGCATCCGAATTACTTGATTTTGAATTGTTTCCAAACCACCAATCCCGGAACCCACCATGACGCCAAACCGATCCACATCTAGTTGACTGGTATCCAAGCCACTCATAGCCATTGCTTCTAAGGCCGCATAAATGCCAAATAACGAAAACTTATCCATGCGTTTGCCATCTTTTTTAACAAAATATTTTTCCATTGGAAAGTCTTTCACTTCAGCTGCTAAGGTGACACCTGTTTCACTAACATCAAATTTACTAATCGGTCCGATACCATTTTCCCCTGTTTTCAAACTTTCTAAAAAAGTCTCAGGTTCATTGCCAATCGGCGAGGTGACACCGTAACCGGTAATAACTACTCGATTCATCCTTTTGACTCCTTTCGTTTATCCGTGCATGACTAAGCCGCCATCAACATTCACGACTTGCCCAGTAATATAGGGACTTTTAGCTAAGAATATCGCTGTAGCTGCGACATCTTCGACTTGCCCAAACGTTTGTAAGGGAATTTGCGCATTCATTTGTGTTTTAACTTTTTCCGATAAAACATCCGTCATTTCTGTTTGGATAAACCCTGGTGCAATCGCATTGCAGGTAATACCGCGCGGCGCAACTTCTCGTGCCACCGATTTAGTAAAACCAACGACACCCGCTTTACTCGCAGCGTAGTTTGCTTGACCAACATTTCCCATTAAACCAGAAACGCTAGCCATATTAATAATCCGACCACTTCGTTGTTTCATCATACGTTTAACCGCTTGTTGAGTCATGTTAAAAGTTCCTACCAAGTTAATATCTAAACAGGCATTAAAATCCTCTTTTGTCATTCGTAATAATAATTTATCATTCGTAATCCCAGCGTTATTCACCAGAATATCAATCGAGCCTAATTGGTCAACAGTTGCTTGAATCATCTCACCTGCTGCATCAAAATCGGAAATATCTCCAGAAAGGCCAATACATTTTACCCCAAAGGCTTCAATTTCTTGTCGTTGTTCTGGCGTAATCTCACTCCGACCGTTTAAAACAATATTGGCGCCCTCTTTCGCAAAAGCCAACGCAACTGCTTTGCCAATCCCACGAGTGCTTCCAGTAATAAATACGTTTTTCCCTGTTAATTCCATTTTTTACCTCCCAGTAAGTGCTGTTAACGTTTCTGTTAATGTTGCAACATCTTCCACACGGTGCATTTCAATTGTTTTGTCAATTTTTTTAACAAAACCAGTTAATGTTTTCCCTGGACCAACTTCAATCATCGTTCCCACGTTCATAGCCTTCATCGTTTCGATACTGTCTTCAAAACGTACCGCAGACATGACTTGCTTTTCCAATAACGCTTGAATTGCCTCTTGGGGCATAATTTCGGCAGTCGTATTACTAATGACAGGAATTTGCATCGTTTGAAAGTTCAATTTTGCTAAATCCTGAGCCAATTTTTTTGATGCTGGTTGTAACAGTGCCGTATGGAAAGGACCACTCACATTTAACGGAATCATTCGCTTCACACCAGCTTCTTTGAGAAGTATCATCGCTTGATCAACAGCAGCAACCTCACCACCAATCACGATTTGTTGTGGTGTATTATAATTTGCTGGAGCCACAATTCCGAAAGTACTGGCTTCTTGACAGGCTTTTTCAATTACTTCACGCTCAGCATTCATGACAGCAACCATTTTGCCAGTTCCTTGTGGTGCTGCGTCTGTCATGTACTGACCGCGCTTTTGGACCAAGGCCACTGCTTCTGAAAAACGCAAAGCCCCGCTGGCAACCAAAGCACTGTATTCCCCTAAGCTTAAACCCGCTACGACATCAGGTGTTAGTCCTTTTTGTTGCAAAAGACGGTAAAATGCGACACTGACTGTTAAAATAGCAGGTTGCGTATATTCTGTTTCATTTAAACGTTCATTTTCAGTAAAACAAAGTTCTGCCATCTCATAACCTAAGATATGACTTGCTTCATCGAAAGTTTCCCGAACAATCGCTTCTTGGTGATATAATTCTTCACCCATCCCTTGATACTGGGCTCCTTGTCCACTAAATAAAATCGCTGTTTTCATACGACACCTCATTTTTTGTTAAAATTATTCACTTAGCCCCAACGCTGATTCATCTTATGTACAATCGCTTTGCATTCAGACATGAGTGAATCAATGATTTCTTGGGCTGTTTCTTCTTTTTTTATTAACCCGGCAATTTGTCCCGCCATGACGGAACCGTAATCCATATCCCCGTCAACGACAGCTTTGCGCAAAGCGCCTTGACCAATCTTTTCAAACATTTCTAAATCAGGTACTTCTTTTTGAAGTTCTTGCTTTTCTAATTGATTATATTGAGCGGTTAATTTATTTTTTAAAGTACGCACTGGATGGCCAAAATGTTGACAGGTAATTACTGCATCTAAATCACGTGCCTTTAAAACTTTCTGTTTATAATCTGGATGAACGTTGCATTCTTTTGCAATTAAAAAACGTGTGCCTAACTGGACTGCTTCAGCACCTAACATAAAGGCAGCAACCATACCACGACCATCACCAATCCCACCTGCTGCAATCACAGGAATTGACACAGCGTCAACGATTTGCGGTAAGCCACTCATAGTGGTTAACTTGCCAATATGTCCACCAGCTTCCATTCCTTCAAAAATGACAGCATCGGCACCAATTTTTTCCATTCTTTTTGCTAAAGCAACTGAAGGAACTACTGGGATTACTTTAATGTTATGTTCTTTAAAGCGAGCCATGTATTTGGCTGGATTGCCCGCACCTGTCGTTACGACAGGAACCTGTTCTTCACAAACCAAATCGACAATTTCATCGACAAAAGGTGAAAGTAACATGATATTGACACCAAAGGGTTGCTCCGTTAATTCTTTAACTTTTTTAATTTCTTTTTTTACGACTTCTTTTGGGGCATTGCCGCCAGCAATAATCCCTAATCCACCAGCGTTTGACACGGCACTTGCTAATGAAGCATCGGCTACCCAAGCCATACCGCCTTGAAAAATGGGATAATTGATTCCAAGCAACTCACATAACTGTTGATTCATTGATTTTATACGTCCTTTAGTTCTAAGATAAGTACACTTCATTCAAGTAAAAAAGGATTTTTCCGGCTTATTTACTTGTTTTTTTAGGGACTGGGTCATTTAGCAATTAAATGTCCCAGCCCCCTATTTTCATGTATTAGTTTGCTTGTTGTTTTTCTACATATGTTACTAAATCTTGAACGGTTTGGATGCCATCTTCTGTTTCGATTTTCACATCAAATTCATCTTCGATTTCGTTAATGATTTGGAATAAATCTAAGCTATCCGCATCTAATTCTTCTTGAATGTTTGTAGTTAATTGTACCTCTTCAGCATCTTTTCCTAATTCTTCTACGATAATTGCTTGAATTTTTTCAAATACCATGTGTATATTCCTCCAAAATAGTCATTTTCTTCATTTATATGTGAACAGTTTTTTACAGCGTTAGGAGCAGTGAGCCCCATGTTAAGCCGCCGCCAAATCCTGTTAGCACCACGCGTTGTTGGGAACCTAAAATTAAGGTCCCATTTTCAACTGCTTCATCCAACAAAATAGGAATGCTAGCAGCTGAGGTATTGCCATATTTATCCATATTCGTTAAAAACTTCTCGCGGGAAATCTTCGTCTTACGTGCAATTTTATCGATAATGCGCACATTTGCTTGATGTAGTAGAAGATAATCCACGGTTTCGTCCGTCACGAGTGATAAAATATTTTGTGAAACATCTTTAATCGCAAAATCAAAAATACTACGTCCTTCCATCTGTAGCGTCTTACTAGCCTGCTCATGCCCCTGATAAAAAGGACTTTCGTTGATCGTGTAGCCTGACGTTAAAGCCGCCCACCGTTGTCCATCTGCTTGTAATTTTTCATTTAGAAAATGCGGTGTCTCAGTCGCTTCAATCAAGACGCCGGCAGCCCCATCACCGAAAAGCACCGCTGTGGAGCGATCGGTCCAATCCAACATTTTGGAAAATGTTTCGCCACCAATTACTAGACCTGTTTGATAACGACCACTTAAGACTAGTTTTTCTGCCATGCTTAAGGCATAGACAAAACCAGAACACGCTGCACTGATGTCAAAAGCAAAAGCCTCAGTAGCGCCAATTGCGCCTTGCACTTGGCAAGCAACAGAAGGCATATTGAAATCTGGTGTCACTGTTGCAACTAAAATAAAGTCAATCTCACTTGCTTGCTTTCCAGATTTTTCCAATAACTGTTTTGCGACTTGATGACATAAATCAGACGTATTTTCTTGCGTAACGATGCGACGTTCACTAATGCCTGTTCGCGAATGTATCCATTCATCAGAGGTATCCATCATTTCACTCAGTTGCTGATTCGTGACACAATTCTCTGGAACATAACGGCTTGTACAACTAATTCGTGCATAATTCTTCATGGGGATCCTCACTTTTTATTTGTATTCTTGCAAGAAATCATGAAGATTTTTTAGTGCTCTTAACAGCGCTTGTTCTTCTTCTTGCTCCATGCCTTTCAAAATGTTTTTAACCATTTCACGATGAAAATGCTGATGGACTCTAAAAAGTAATTTTCCTTTTTTAGTTAAGCCAAGCTTTACTACACGTCGATCATCTTCACTACGCAAACGTTCAACATAGCCTTTTTTAACTAAGTTGTTAATCGCTACAGTAAGTGTTCCGACGGTAATTGACAGTTCCTTGGCTACTTCTGAAGACGTTTTTTTCTTGTACATACCAATTGCTTCGATTGTGTGCATCTCCGTAATGGATAAATCATTAAATTGTGATTTTTTCAATTCAGATTCTTCAATCGTTAAGATGTCATTAAAGACACTGACTAAGTAATCGTTGACTGTTTCTAAATTAGGTTCCATTCTGTGCACCATCCATATACTTTGATTATCAAAACATTTGATGTTCAAACTATATCGTAAATAAGCAAAGAATGCAAGAGAATTTTCTATATTTTTAATGAAATATTCTTCAAATATTTCAAAAAAGGCGCATTTTCAAGGGACGAGGCTTTTAAAAAAAGGATCAATTACTTTGATACCCAAACTATTTTCACAGAAAAAGGAAAGAAGTGCAACTAAAAAGCATCACTGGCACTCCCCTGATTGAGAAGTGCCAGTGATTTTTGTTATATAATTCTTAAACTCCCACTAAGCTATTGCTACAACTTGACTGGATAATACGAGAAGAGAGTGAACCAGAAGCTTTGGTGCTTCTACTCCACTCCCTTATTAAAATGTAGGACGATTAATTATTGAATTAAGTCGTAAATTTCCATTGCTACAATATCGATGTTATCGAATTGATAGCTTTGGTGCGTATCAGATTCTGTTAATTCAAATGTTTCTGTTGATTTATCAAAACTTACAATACATTTCTCTACGCCTTCACGTTCAAAGCGGCGTACTTGTACTTCATTATCTGCTGCTTCGATCATTGCTTCCAGTCTCTTAATAATCGCCACAAGTTGTGAATGTTTCATCAGTGGGCCTCCTTTTGCAAACTAGTTCTGTACCATTGTAACAAAACATTGCCTAACTTGCATGATTTTTCGTCATTTTTTTTGATTTTTTTGTTGTTCTTTAATTTTTATTCGTTGGTTGCTTGCCATCTGTCCACCAAAGCTTAATTAAGGCCTGTGTGCCATCATTTTCAAACCCTTTATCTGCAAGGCTTTCATATAATTCTGTCGCTTTTTGCGTCGCTGGCAATGGAAGGTCAAGTTTTTTTGCTTCATCTAACGCAATCTTTAAATCTTTGATAAAATGTTTAACAAAAAAGCCTGGCGTATAATCTTCTTTTAAAATACGCGGACCATAATTACTTAATGACCAGTTCGCAGCACTACCACCACCGACTGTTTCCAGAACTTTTTCTAAAGTTAATCCTGTCGCATTTGCATAAACGAGCATTTCAGTCAAACCGGTCATTGTGCCTGCAATCATTAACTGATTCGCCATCTTAGTGTGTTGCCCTTTTCCAGCTGAGCCGTGTAGCATAAACGTTTTACCAAATGTTTTGAAAATTGGTAAGACGGTCTCATAACTTTCTTGATCGCCACCAACCATAATTGTTAAAGTACCATTTTTAGCACCTAAGTCACCACCAGAAACTGGCGCATCCAACGCATGAGCACCCACTTCTGCTGCTTTTTTGGCAATCTTTTCAGCCAAGGTCGGCGTACTTGTGGTTAAATCTACTACTATTTTACCTGTAAGATCTGCTTGAAAAATCCCTGTTTCATTAAAATACACGCCTTCAACATCTGAAGGAAAGCCAACCATTGTAAAAATGATATCACTCGCTTCCGCAATTGCTTTTGGCGTATCATACCAAACTGCTCCTTCAGCAACTAAATCATCTGTTTTACTTTTTGTTCGATTGTAAACATTGACAGATAAATTGTTTTTCATCATGTTACGAATAATTGATTTCCCCATGACACCCGTTCCAATAAAGCCGATTTTAGACATAGTAGCTTCCTCCGTTCTTAAAATAAAAAACTTTCCTCCTTCAGTATAAACGAAGGAGGAAAGTTTTGCAGTTTATTTTCTTAAAGATGTAAATTTTACTTTAATTTTTTTTATTGAGTCCGCATTTTCTTTTTCCATTTGAAGTTGATCAAAGTAAATCAATGTATCTTGATAAAATTCAATCATTTTGTTGCCAAAGTTTGTAGAAGAAATTTCAAATAATTTTTCATCTAAAATAGTTTGGTCCATTTTAATATTTGCTTGTATATAGTCAATCAATGTTGGGGCAAAATCACTGTCTGTCTTAAAAGTTTTGCCTAAGCTTTCATGATCAAATAAATTATTTAAATAGGCGTTCCCTTCTGCAACACATTGAACACCAGCAGCCATCGCTTCTGTATAAGTTAAGCCTTGTGTTTCCGACGTTGATGCGCTGACAAAATAGTCAGCAGCTTTATAATAAATGGCGACTTCTTCATTTGGCACTTCACCCGTAAATTGAACGTATTCACTAACTTCTAGTTCTTCTGCTAATTCTTTTAAATCCTCTAGATAGGGACCATTTCCAACTATTACTAAACGAGTTTGTGGTAATTTTTCAATAACTTGTGGTAACCCTTGAATAATTGCTTGAATATTTTTTTCATAAGAAATTCGACTTAACGATAACAACATAATCTGTTGCTCTTCAATACCTAGTTGTTGACGCATTCCAGCGATCATTTCCTCAGTAATATCGGGACGTAAAAACTTATCAATTTCGATCCCTGTTGGAATAATTCTCATTGGTGCGGTCACTCCATAATCCCGTAATTTTTCAATTACACGTTCACTGGGACAAACAACACCTGTCGTATGATTTGTAAACACTCTTGAAAAGAATTTAACATGTGATGGACGGACAACTTTTCCTTTAGCAATATAATGTAAG
>NZ_CP172912.1:2325000-2735000 GCF_050536905.1 Enterococcus sp. DIV1328a
AAGTAAAGACGAAATGTGTATTTCCGTAATATTCCTTAGAAAGGAGGTGATCCAGCCGCACCTTCCGATACGGCTACCTTGTTACGACTTCACCCCAATCATCTATCCCACCTTAGGCGGCTGGCTCCAAAAAGGTTACCTCACCGACTTCGGGTGTTACAAACTCTCGTGGTGTGACGGGCGGTGTGTACAAGGCCCGGGAACGTATTCACCGCGGCGTGCTGATCCGCGATTACTAGCGATTCCGGCTTCATGCAGGCGAGTTGCAGCCTGCAATCCGAACTGAGAGAAGCTTTAAGAGATTTGCATGACCTCGCGGTCTAGCGACTCGTTGTACTTCCCATTGTAGCACGTGTGTAGCCCAGGTCATAAGGGGCATGATGATTTGACGTCATCCCCACCTTCCTCCGGTTTGTCACCGGCAGTCTCGCTAGAGTGCCCAACTAAATGATGGCAACTAACAATAAGGGTTGCGCTCGTTGCGGGACTTAACCCAACATCTCACGACACGAGCTGACGACAACCATGCACCACCTGTCACTTTGTCCCCGAAGGGAAAGCTCTATCTCTAGAGTGGTCAAAGGATGTCAAGACCTGGTAAGGTTCTTCGCGTTGCTTCGAATTAAACCACATGCTCCACCGCTTGTGCGGGCCCCCGTCAATTCCTTTGAGTTTCAACCTTGCGGTCGTACTCCCCAGGCGGAGTGCTTAATGCGTTTGCTGCAGCACTGAAGGGCGGAAACCCTCCAACACTTAGCACTCATCGTTTACGGCGTGGACTACCAGGGTATCTAATCCTGTTTGCTCCCCACGCTTTCGAGCCTCAGCGTCAGTTACAGACCAGAGAGCCGCCTTCGCCACTGGTGTTCCTCCATATATCTACGCATTTCACCGCTACACATGGAATTCCACTCTCCTCTTCTGCACTCAAGTCTCCCAGTTTCCAATGACCCTCCCCGGTTGAGCCGGGGGCTTTCACATCAGACTTAAGAAACCGCCTGCGCTCGCTTTACGCCCAATAAATCCGGACAACGCTTGCCACCTACGTATTACCGCGGCTGCTGGCACGTAGTTAGCCGTGGCTTTCTGGTTAGATACCGTCAGGGGACGTTCAGTTACTAACGTCCTTGTTCTTCTCTAACAACAGAGTTTTACGATCCGAAAACCTTCTTCACTCACGCGGCGTTGCTCGGTCAGACTTTCGTCCATTGCCGAAGATTCCCTACTGCTGCCTCCCGTAGGAGTCTGGGCCGTGTCTCAGTCCCAGTGTGGCCGATCACCCTCTCAGGTCGGCTATGCATCGTGGCCTTGGTGAGCCGTTACCTCACCAACTAGCTAATGCACCGCGGGTCCATCCATCAGCGACACCCGAAAGCGCCTTTCACTCTTATGCCATGCGGCATAAACTGTTATGCGGTATTAGCACCTGTTTCCAAGTGTTATCCCCCTCTGATGGGTAGGTTACCCACGTGTTACTCACCCGTCCGCCACTCCTCTTTCCAATTGAGTGCAAGCACTCGGGAGGAAAGAAGCGTTCGACTTGCATGTATTAGGCACGCCGCCAGCGTTCGTCCTGAGCCAAGATCAAACTCTCATAATAAAAGTTAGAACAATCTTGCGATTGTTAAGCTCAATTTGTTTGCTAGCATATTGCTTGCTTGTTAAAAATGTTTGTTGTCTTGAATTGAATCAAGACGCCCTACACATTTGGTTCGTCTATTCTTTGTTCAGTTTTCAAAGGTCTACGTTACCTCGCAGCAACTTTTACATCATAACAAACTTTCGTTTGAATGTCAAGAACTTTTTTAAAAAAGTTTTTTTAAGTTGTTTTGCTCGGTTGTTGTTGTCTGTTGTGACAACTTCTATATCTTATCATCTCGTTTGTTATTTGTCAACAACTTTTTTGTTGTTTTTTCAAACTTTTTTCGAGAGATTTGAAATCAAGAATTGTTATTTAATTATTGATTTCTGAATCGCTCAGCTGTGTGACTCGCCTTGCGACATGTAATAATATATCAAGATTTTGATGTTTGGTCAACACTTTTTTTCAAAAAAATTAAAAGAAGTTTTCAATCTGTTTTCATTCTTTTCAATTATTTCGTTTTTAAACTTTTTAAATCCTAATTGTCTATCAAAACAGTTTAATTCCTTGCTAAAAATCGAACAATTTGAATCATATATTTGAAATAGTTCGATTAACTTTTTTACGTACAACATAAAAAAAGAAAGAATCTGTTCAATTATCGACAGATTCTTTCTTTTTTGTTTAAAACATTGGGACACCTTCAATATGATATTTTGACCAAATCGTTTTTAATTCTGCAGGTGCTACCCATGTATAGTCTTTATCCATTTCATTTTTAAGTGCTTGTTCATCCATCTCGAAGACAAACAGCGGAACATTTTCTTTATTGATATGCGCGTTAGTTAATTCTACTAAGCTAATTGAAGTAACGTCCAATTGAACCTCTTCTTTGAACCATTGTAGCATACTAGCTAAACCCGTCATCTCATCAGAAACTTTTGCCATCGCAAACTCAATCGCTTCACCTATTGGATGCATCAAAAATTTTTTACTACCATCGTTTAAGTTCAGTATGATTGTTCCAGCGACTTTTTTGTTAGACACGACATCCACCTCAATTAATTTTTAGATTCACTAACAAAAGAAATTGTAACACACTTTCTGAAAAAATACAGAATTATTTTTCAAGCAATTTATCCATGGCTTCATCAATCCATTCTGGAAGTTCTTTGTCTAAGGTTGCAAAGCCAATTTTTTTATTCTTATCCGTAAAATATTTTTTGCGTCGATGGTTCACTGAATGAACTTTGTCTTCAAGGGTTCGTAAAGATAAGCTAATCTTTTGAGAATATTCATCAACATCAATAACTTGAACGGTTACTTTTTGTCCAACGGTTAAGAGTCCATGGATATTTTTGGTAAAGCCAGCTTGTACTTCCGAAACATGAATCAGTCCTTGTGTTTCTTCGTCTAAAGAAACAAATGCGCCATATGGTTGAAGTCCGGTAATTGTGCCAGAAAGTACCATACCAATTTTGTACTTCATCAAATTTCCTCTTTTCATACGATAAATTTCTTTTTCCGTTTCTACTCATTTAAAATAATAGCATTTTTTCAACGTTTGTGCATTATTTCTTCCCTAGTTGTTAAAACTATTGTTTCATCTTTTAAGCAAAATCTACTATACTATAGGAAGTAAGAGTTTATATAGAAGAAAAGGAGTTATCTTATGTTTAATTTTAATGAAACCATTGATCGTCGCCACACGAATTGTGTTAAATGGGACACCGTTGAAACGAGTTACCACGAAAAAGATTTACTACCTTTATGGGTTGCTGATATGGATTTCAAAGTACATCAGCCTATTCTTGATGCCTTGTCACAAGTTATTGAACAAGGCATTCTAGGATATGCAGTTGCACCTAATGAACTGTATCAAGCAATTCAAGATTGGCAACGGCAACACCATCAATTGATTGTTGAAAAAGAAGAAATTTTGTTTAATAGTGGCGTGGTACCCAGCTTGGCCACAGCCGTTCAAGCGTATACAGCACCTGCTGATTCTGTCATGATTTGTGATCCAGTCTACCCCCCTTTTGCAGATGTGGTAAAACAAAATGAGCGTAGACTTGTGCGCCATTCTTTACTAGAAGTTAACGGACATTATGAAGTTGATTTGGTTAAAATGGAACAACAGATAATCGAAGAAAAGGTGAAACTGTTACTTTTTTGTAATCCCCATAATCCTGGTGGACGTGTTTGGACAAAAGAAGAATTGCTAGCAATTGGCCGTTTATGCCAAAAACACCAAGTAACTGTAGTTAGCGATGAAATTCATCAGGATTTGATTTTCAAACCGCATACCTTCACTTCCTTTACTGTCGCTGATGAAGCATTTAAGGAATTCACTGTTACCTTAACAGCGGCAACGAAAACCTTTAATTTAGCGGGGATTAAAAATTCAATGCTGTTCATTCCTAATGAAAAACTACGGCAATCTTTCGTATCTTTACAAGACAAAAATCATCAAGGCGGTATCAATACTTTTGGCTACGTGGGAACGGCAGCTGCCTATCAAACAGGGGAGGAATGGCTAACGGCATTACTTGATTATTTAAAAGAAAATATTGATTTTGCCCTTTCTTTTTTCCGTAAAGAGCTGCCTAGCGTTCGTGTAATGGAGCCTGAAGGAACCTATCTTTTATGGTTAGACTTTAGTTCTTATTCGCTAACGGATCGGGAACTTCGCGATACCTTAATTCATAAGGGGAAAGTGGTTCTAAATCCAGGAATTAGTTTTGGTCCCCAAGGTTCTCAACACATGCGTTTAAACTTAGCTTGTTCAAAAGAAACTCTCGAAGAAGGCCTTTTACGTATCAAAAAAGCCTTTAATTAAAAACAGCTGTCCTAGTTTTTAGGACAGCTGTTTTTAATTCTTTCTTTTGCGTTTAGCTAAATAAACTCTGACGAACCAGATACCTGAAAATATAAGTAAAATTTCTCCAATTATGATTGTATAAAATCCTGGTTCATGAACGATTCCTTGCTGATCTACATACGTAAAAAATGTTCCTATAAATGGGAGTATTACTGCAAACAAAGCCAAGGCCATTGGATATCTGTATTTTTCTAACAAATTTGCTTCCTCTCCTTCTATTCTTTCACTCAGTATCCTATAAAGACTTCATTAAAAGAAGCGATTTGGATGCTTTTAAAAAAAAGTTAGTCGTTTTAAGAAAAAAATAAAGAGTACCAACGAATTTGTCCCTCGTTGGTACTCTCTTTTTCAATTGGTTAAACTTATTCACCAATGATTTCAACTGTGTCCATCACGACGTCAAATGTTGGACGGTCTTGGGCATCCCGTTGGACTCCACCAATTTCATCCACTACATCCATACCATCAACCACATGACCAAAAACAGTATGACGGAAGTCTAACCAAGGTGTTCCGCCTTGTTTGTAAGCTTCAATAATTTCTTCTGGAAAACCAGCATCTTCTAACTGACTCATCATTTGAGCTGGAACATTTTGATTAGTAACAACAAAGAATTGGCTGCCATTTGTGTTAGGACCAGCATTTGCCATTGACAATGCGCCACGCAAATTGAAAACATCCCGAGAAAATTCATCCTCAAATGCTTCTCCATAAATACTTTCGCCGCCCATTCCTGTTCCGGTTGGGTCACCGCCTTGAATCATAAAATCAGGAATCACACGATGGAAAATAACGCCATCATAGTAGCCCTTTTTCGCTAATTCAACAAAATTTTTAACCGTTTTAGGCGCTTGTTCTGGGAATAATTGAACAGTGATGTCGCCTCGGTTTGTTTTAATGACAGCTTTTGGGCCTTTAGCATTTTCTAAATCTAATTGTGGAAATTGTGACATGAGAATGTCCTCCTAGATAATTATTTTATAGTTCCATCATATCGAAAAATGCTGAAAATTGCTATGATCTTTTTCCAATGATTAAAGAATGCTTTGATTCGTTAGCCAAACTTGCTTTTTTCGAAAAGCCGTGCTATTTTGTGAAGTGTTCGCAAAACGATCAATAGTTGTCTCAACCCTAAATGAATTAGGAGGAATTTTCAAATGTCTGATGAAAAAGATATTTATGATTTAACGATTATCGGCGGCGGTCCTGTTGGATTATTTGCCGCTTTTTATGCGGGAATTCGTAAAGCGAAAACGAAAATCATTGATAGCCTGCCACAATTAGGTGGTCAGCTAACAATGCTGTATCCCGAAAAATATATTTATGATATTCCTGGATTCCCTGCTATTAAAGCCGGTGAGTTAATTGCCAATTTGGAAAAACAGATGCAGCCATTTCAGCACGATGTTTGCTTGGAAGAAGAGGTCACACACCTTGCACAGGAAGCAGATGGACTTTTGCGCTTAGAAACAACTAAAGGCACACATTATTCTAAAACGGTTATCTTTGCGATTGGTAACGGCGCTTTCCAACCTCGACGTTTAGCTATCGAAAATGTTGAAGCCTTTGAAGGTGAGTCAATCCATTATTATGTGACTGACATGAAAAAATTCGCTGGCAAAAAAGTTGCGATTGCTGGTGGCGGCGATTCCGCAATTGACTGGGCTTTAATGCTAGAAAACGTTGCAGAAGAAGTATCTATTATCCATCGTCGCCCACAATTTCGCGGCCACGAACATAGCGTGGAACAACTGGAAAAATCTAGTGTTTCTATCAGAACTCCTTATATCATTAGTGATATTTTAAAGGAAAATGAAACGTTCACAGGCATCCAATTAACGGAGACAAAAGGTGACCAAACAATGGATCTCCCTCTGGATGATTTAATTATCAATTATGGCTTCACTTCTTCTTTAACACACCTCAAAGAATGGGGATTAGACGTTTCTAGAAATGCTATTAATGTTCATTCCGATATGTCAACTAACATTCCTGGTGTATACGCTGTAGGGGATATCTGTTCCTATGAGGGAAAAGTGAAATTAATCGCTACAGGCTTTGGTGAGGCACCTACTGCCGTAAATAATGCTTTACATTACTTACGGCCCGATGCTCGACGTCAACCAGTTCATAGTACAAGTTTATTTGAAAACGGCGTACCTAAATAAGGTTAGCACTGGACTTTAGCAGTTTTTAAGCCAAGGACAAAAATCTAAATCGGATTTTTGTCCTTGGCTTTCTGCTTTACTGAAAAGCCTTTCTTTTTCTCTTTTAAATTTATTTTTGATACAATAAAAAGTGCTAGGAGGAAGAAAGATGAACCAACCAATTATTTATTTAAATGAAGTATTCAACGAAGAACAACTGGAACAAGTGAAAGCTGTGGCACCCAATTATCTAGTTAAAACATCTACCGATTATTTATCCTCTGCTGAAGAAGAGGCAATCGAAATTATGTTAGGCTGGCATAAAGAAATTGGTCCGCGTTTATTAGCCTCTGATACTAGTCACCTAAAATGGATTCAGCTCATTTCTGCTGGTGCTGATTATATGGATTTTGATAAATTAAGAGAAAAGGGCATTCTGTTGTCTAATGGTAGCGGAATCCATAGTGTTTCTATCTCAGAACATGTTTTAGGCGTTTTATTAGCACATACCCGCGGACTGCAAGAAAGTATCCAACAACAAATGCAACACACATGGAATCAAACAGCCCCTTCCTATCAACAACTTTCTGGGCAAAAAATGTTAATCGTAGGCACCGGGCAAATCGGACAACAATTAGCTAAATTTGCTAAAGGTTTAAATCTTCAAGTTTATGGCGTGAATACCTCTGGACATGTGACGGAAGGCTTCATTGAATGCTATTCACAGAAGAATATGAGTAAAATTATCCATGAAATGTCCATTGTTGTGAACATTCTTCCTTTGACTGAAACAACAAAACATTTATACAATCAGGCACTTTTTGAAAAAATGGCTCCTGAAACAATTTTCGTAAATGTTGGTCGCGGCGCCTCAGTAGCAACGAACGATTTGATAACTGCCTTAAACAATAAAACCATTGCTTTTGCTGCCTTAGATGTCTTTGAAGAAGAACCTCTTCCCGAAGATAGCCCTTTATGGGAGATGCAGAATGTTTTATTAACACCTCATATTTCTGGCATGACACCGAAGTTCAAATCAAAATTACTGGCGATTTTTATTCCAAACTTAAATCAATTTGTGACGGATCAGACCCTCGTCAAAAACCAAGTTTCCTTAAAAAAAGGCTATTAACTCAAAAAAGGCCTTCAACCATCTTTCAAGTAATTGCATGGTTGAAGGCTTTTTTTTGCTATTTTTTACCAGATAACCTTGAAGTTATCATTTGTCGACGCTTGAATGATTGGATGTTTTTTTAAATATTCTGCAATCAGTTCCGTCATATCAATTTGAATTTCTCGAATAATTTTTTCAGGTTGGAACATTTGATAGTTTCCGCCACCGACTGCTCGGTATTGATTTGTCACGATTTCCAAAACATCTTCTGCTTGCACTGCTTTGCCATGATAATTAAGTTTCGTCACTCTTTCACCAAACGGTTGTCTTAAATCAAGCGTATACTCAATGCCTTCATACATATCATAATTATAGTATTGTGGTTTTGGATCGACATATTTCGGGTTAAAAATTGGTTGGCCTTTTTCTAACACAAAATAAGTAGCGCTTTGTTCTAACGCTTCACGGAGGTCTTGTCCAGTGATACGCAATACAGCCAAGGTATTTGGATAAATGTAGTTGGTAATGATATCGCGCATCGTAATTTGATTATTAAACCCTTTGCCTTCATTGTTAAAAAGTGCAGTCCCTGAAATATCCGTTCCGCTTGAAGCCATTTGGACGTTATTAATAAATTCTATATATGGATGTTCTTTGAGGCGTACGGCATTCGGATTTTGAATCGTCATATCCCCTTCCACATTTCCCACTGGTTGGTCAAGCCACTCTTCTACCTCGTCATGTAACGCTGTTGTCAAAGCTAAAACTTCTGCATCTGGTTGTTCGTTTCCAACAGGATGAATAGCTGCGTCACTTCCAATAACGCGATAGCCTTTAGCCATAGGTTCAATTTCTAAAGTAATTTCTCCAACGAAAGCTCCTCGAAAACCTGGTTGAATCACAGGTATTCCATTCAGTTTTGTAGCAATTTCTCGATGTTGGTGACCAGTGACTAAGGCATCAATCCCAGGAACTTTTTCCAACAAATCGTAGCCTTCATTTTCTCCTGTTAGTAATTCCGTGGGTTCCCCTGTTTCTAAATCTTTTTCAAAACCGCCATGGTAAGCGACAACAACTAGATCCGCTTCTTCCCGTAATTTTGGCACGTATTCTGCCGCTGTTTCAACGACACTTTTAAACGTTAAATCTTTGACTGTTGCCGGCTGTTCCCAATGAGGAATATATTGGGTCGTCACGCCAAGAATGGCTACTTTAACCCCTTGTTTTTCTATGATGACATACGGCTGACCGAAATAAGGTTGTCCATCTTTACCAAGAATATTGGCAGCTAAAACTGGCTGTTGATAACTGGCAATTGTTTCCTTTAAATAATCTAATCCGTAATTAAATTCGTGGTTACCTAAAATGCTAACATCATAATTCATTTGATTAATGATTTTAGTGATGGCTTCCACTGAATGTGTTTCTGCTTTTCTTACGTAGTAACTAAGCGGCGAACCTTGAATAAAATCCCCATTTTCAATTTGAAAAACTGGTCCTTCGGCAGACGCACGTAACTTTTTCAGCATGGTTGCTGCTTTTGCGGTTCCAAAAGGCAAATCCATCTTTTTTTCACTATAACTTGTCGGCATAATATACCCATGCATATCACTTGTTGCTAAAATTTTTATTTGCATTTTGTTTCTCTCCTTCTTCCGCCCAAAAGAACAGGAAGGTTAGAACACGAGCCATAACGACTCAGATCCCAACCTCCCACGTCTGTTTATTTATTGATTATTGGTTCCATGCTTGTTCAAATTGTGATGTTGCATCTTTCAATAATTTTTTCGTGTCTTTATTTGATGAAGCAAAAATACTTTCCATAATTGTCCGCATTTCATTATAGGCTGAATCAGCATTTTCTTCTACTGGGATAGCAAATAAATCTTTTACTGCGTTTTCAAGTTGTGCAGGTACTTTGGTTGTCTTAGAATTTTTGTACTCATCACTGTGTAAAACAGATTCTAGAATTGGCATATAACCTGTTTGTTGTGCCCAGTACAATTGTGAATCAGGAGTAGCTAAGAATTTCATGAATTCAAATGCCGCTGTCCGTTGTTCTGGCGTAGCACTATCGAACATATAAATATCTGTTCCTTGTTGTAAGTTGATTTTTTCAGGACGTGGTGCAACACCGTATTCATAGCCACCAGCTTCAGCATCTTTTTGAACAAAACCAGCACCAGCAATACTACCGACAAACATTGCTACCTTTTTGTTTGCAAATGGGCCAGATAAATATTTATCTGAACCAGCTGTGCGGAAGTAACCTGCTTCGATACCATCACGGTAATAGTCCACGACTTCTTGTGAATCTTTGCTTGTTAAATCTAAGTCTTTATTAAAATCAACGCCTTTGTTTTTCATTCCAATTGCGTAATAGTTATTTAACGAGTCAAAACCAGCACCAACGACTTCTTTGTTGGATTTTTCGTAAATTGTTTTAGAAGCTTCTTTTAATTCCTCCAATGTTTTCGGTACTTCAACACCATATTCTTTTAACAAATCAGCATTATAGAATAACATTTCTGTCGATTTATTAAATGGAATGCCGTATTGTTTGCCGTGGATTTTGGCGCCGTCTAACAATACTTCACGAATTGGCTCTGCATCTTTCCAGCCGATTGTGTCATCATCCATATATGGTTTTAAGTCCACTAACATTTCATCTTGTGCAGCATTCCATAACCAGCCTGGGTACGCTTGCGTAATTGTTGGTAAATCTTTTGGTGAAGTTAAAGTCGAATTGATTTTGGCTTGTAAATCAGGGTAAGCAGATTGATTTTGTAATTCCACTTTAATTTTTGGATTTTCTTTCATGAAGTCTTTCGTTAATTTTGTTAACGCTTCTTCTTGAACCCCATTCATTGCATGCCAGAAAGTGATTGTCGTATCTTCCTTCACTTCTTTCACAATATCGTTTGATTCTTTGGCCCCATTACCGTTACCACAAGCCCCCAATGCGAAAATAGCTGCGGTTGCTAACACTGTTGTTGCTAGAGTTTTGAACTTCATTTTTTTCTCTCCCTTAAAAAAATTTATAAAACAATTTGCTCGCCACGTTCTGGCAATATTCTTTCACCATACGGGTTTTCCAGTTTTTCTGGTTTTAACGTATGGATTGGAACCAATACTTGAGGTTCAATCAATGCAATAATTTTATCCAGATCTTCTGGAATTGCATGTCCTGAACAAGCTAAACGGACAAAAGTAATGTCTTTTTTAGCCAACAAATCTAAAAACACGCGATACTGTGGATCAAAGTCCCCTAACGGTTGTGCATCACTGTGAA
Source organism: Enterococcus sp. DIV1328a (assembly GCF_050536905.1). Classification (NCBI taxonomy): domain Bacteria; kingdom Bacillati; phylum Bacillota; class Bacilli; order Lactobacillales; family Enterococcaceae; genus Enterococcus; species Enterococcus sp. DIV1328a. The sequence goes on from NZ_CP172912.1 coordinate 2,336,017, forward strand.
TGTATAAACTACCTTCTTGGAGGTTGTCAAACTGGTTCACAACTTGCCACAAATAGTCTGTTTTGTCCTTTAGTAACGTGTCATACGGGATTTCTAACGCTGGATTCAATTCTGGTATTTTACCAGATTCAGCATAATAATAACGAACTTCTATTCCAAATACTTCAAGTAACAACGCAGCCATATTTGCTTCTAAAACGACTGTACGTGGTGACTTTTCAATAATCTTAGCAAAACGTTCTACGTTTGCTGGATAACCATTAAAGGTAATTTGTCGATTCGGGTTTTCTAGTTCTAAACGAACCAAGTGCTGAACAAGATCTTCTTCACTGACAACCGCTATTTGGGCTGGATCTGGTTCACGTTCTGGGAAGCTAATGCTTACGCCTTCCATCATTAATAATTCAGTATGTTTGGCTTTTTCACAAAAAGCTAAAGTCTCTTCACGATTATGGCCATGTAAGCGCAAATCACCTGTGTATGTGATGAAATGGTCAGGCGTGCGAATCAGTAATGCCGAAGCACCGTACGCATCATGATCAACAGGTACGATTTCCACTGAAATTTCGCCAACTTTAATCACATCGTTTTTATTAAGACCAATCATTTCTCGGGTAAAATTCTTTTCTTCAAACGGTGATGGAATCAAAAAATCACCTTTGCGATTTAAACTATTTAGAATCATCTTCGTTTCTTTTAATGTGTACAACGGAACAGCTGGGTCTAAATAATTAATCATGCGCGAATGATCTAAATGGGCATGAGATAAGAAAACAGCGGTGTGTTGATACTCTTTGTCTTCTGTACCATGATATTCATAACCTAAACGTGGATCATATAAGTCTTTTAATTCTGGCACTAAACGATTATTAATTAAGGTTTCAATGTGGTCATCGGGCAAATCTAATTCTGGTCGAAATTCTGTGCCAAAATCAAAGAAGATGTGGGCATCTTTATACGCCACTTCAATCACGGTTCCTCCAATTGTTAAAATGCCACTGTGAAAAGTCACAGTTGTTTTAGCCTTTGATTCCATTTTTTGCAACTCCTCTGATAATTTCTTTTCTGAAAATCAAGTAAATAATTAAAATTGGAATAACGGTTAATGTTGCAGCAGCCATTTGTAAATGTACGTCACTACCACTCTCTGTCGCAAAGGCCGATAGTCCATTATTCAATAGACGGTATTTTTTCTCGTTCGTCACCAACAATGGCCACAAGAAAGAATTCCAACTAGAAATAAATGTTAAAATCCCTACTGTTACTAACGCTGGTTTTGACATTGGTACTAAAATACGCCAAATATATTCTAAATCACTAGCGCCATCAATCTTGGCAGCCTTGTAAAAAGTATCAGGAATACCTTTTAAATAACCGTTTAAATAGTAAATATAAAAAATACTAGTTAAAAATGGAATAATTAAGGCGCTGTAAGTATTTAACAAACCTAATTGCGCAATCGTTTGATAATTGGTAAAGATAATAGATTCATATGGAACCATTAACAACGAAATCATCAAAGCAATGACCACATTTTTAAAACGGAACTTCAAACTCGTTAACGCGAATGAAGCTAAAACGGCGGTGACTACCGTAGCAATCGTTGTAACGCCTGAAACAAAGACTGTGTTCAAGAAATACCGAAGAAAGGGTGCTTTTTGAAAGACCTCTGTGTAGTTTTGCCATTGTGGTTGTTTTGGAAACATGGTTGGCGGCATGCTGGTCGCTTCAGAGTAACTCATTAAACCGGCTAAAATCATATAGACAAATGGAAATAACGTAATAACGGCTAAAATGCCTAAGAAAACAAATGCGATAATCGTTAAAACTTTTTTCATTGGCTTATTGCCCCACTTTCTTTAAGAGTTTATTTTGTAAGAAAGTGACCACTAAAATAATCACAAATAAAATCACTGTGGCGGCCATCGCAATTCCGGGACGCCCTGCAATGTGGAATTTGTCATAAATATAGTACACTGCGGTTGTGGCACTATTGGCAATCCCCGCACGACCACCGAATAAAGCATAAACTTGTGTATAAACTTTAAAGGCGCCAATTAAATTGACCGTTAATAAAAAGGCAATGGTCGGGACTAATTGCGGAAACGTAATACGTCGGAAAATTTCGCCGTCTGAGGCACCAAACATTTTTGCAATTTTAAAATGTTCTTCATCAATATTTCTCAACCCAGCCAACAAAATAATAATATTAAATGCTAAACTCGTCCAAACCCCAAAAATAATCAATGTTGGCATACTCATTTGAACATTATCTAGCCAGTTGACAGAAGGAATGCCGAAAAAGCCTAAGACGTAATTGACAATTCCATAATCGCCATTAAAGAAGTAACGGAAGACAATCCCAATGGCAATCGTACTCGTTACATAAGGCATAAAGAAAATCGTTTCAAAGAAACTCTTATGTTTAACTTTTTCAAAGATAATCCAAGCAATTGCTAGGGAAATTATCAAGGCAATCGGTACCACAGCAAATGCATAGAGCGCTGTATTTTTTAACGCTTTATAGAAGATTGGATCATTCAATACACGTTGATAATTTTCTAAACCAGCGTAGCGTTGGTTAATTAAGGAACCTTTTTGGAAGCTCATCCACAAAGAACGAAACAGCGGATAAACGCTAAACAGTAAAATGATTCCTAATGATGGCAGAAGGAAGAGCCATGCTTTTGGTTGATTTTCTGGATTGTATTTATTCATTAGTAAACCCGGTCTCCCGCTTCGTTAAAGATAAATACTTTTTTATATGAAAAATCAAAAGATAAAGTGTCTCCTTCTTCAATCGCTTCTTCTACACTTACAATTGATTTCACTTGTTCATTTCCTAATGTAAATCGTAAAATACGTTCTCGACCAATCAATTCCACTAAATCTGTCGTTGTGGTAAAGAGACCTGTTTCAGTTGGTACCACATCTTCTGGACGAGAAGCAAACGTATATTTCCCGTCAGTCATTGGCATTTTAAAGCGTGCTTGCTCAAAACGCTCAAGCGGAATTTCAAAACTTTCGTGGTACATTTTGCCGTCTTTCACTTCAACAGACAATAAATTAATAATTGGGTTACCTATGAACTGAGCAACAAATAAGTTATTTGGTTCTAAGTAAAGGTTTTGAGGTTCATCATTTTGTTGAATAACCCCTTCGTTTAATAAAATAATTTTATCACTGATTGATAGCGCTTCCTCTTGGTCGTGCGTTACAAAGATTGTTGTAATGCCTACTTCTTTCACCAAGCGGCGGATTTCTTCACGAATTTTCAAACGCAAACGTGCATCCAAGTTACTTAAAGGCTCATCTAATAATAAAACATCTGGTTTTTGAACTAACGCCCGGGTAATCGCAACACGCTGTTGTTGACCACCAGAAAGTGTGCCTGGCTTTTTATGGCTTAACTCTTCAATATTCGTTAGTTTCATATATTCTTCGGCAATAGCTTGTGCCTCTGCCTTGGGAACTTTCTTACTTCCTACCGTCAAAGGAAACATTACGTTTTCTAGAACAGTCATATGTGGATATAAGGCATAGTTTTGAAAAACGAACCCGATGTTCCGATCTTTTGGTGCTGTTTTGACAACCGACTGCTGTCGAAACTGAATATCTCCATCACTTGGATGTAATAAACCTGCAATTAAGTTTAAAATTGTGGATTTCCCACACCCACTTGGTCCTAACAAACAAACCAAGTCCCCTTGCTCAATCGTAAAATTGACCGATTTTAACGCTTCAAACCCATTATCGAATACTTTTTTCAAGTCGATAACTTCTATCATGACCCAACCTCCAAAAAAACATTTAATAGCATACCTTTTGATTTTAACATTTATTTCTTGCAACCGCGAGAGCAAAGCTGTTTCATTAAGATAAAAATAGGTAAAGTTAATGTATTTTTTATGTAAAAAATGTTGTTTTTCTGAAAAGTCTATTCACACTTTTTTTAATGCACAACAAAAAAACAGAGAATTTTTCTCTGCTTTTTTGGTTATTTTTTAGAATCTTTTTCTGATTCCTTTACAATATAAATTGGTCGTTTTTTCGTTTCTAAGAAAATTTTACCGATATATTTGCCAATAATTCCTAAACATAATAGTTGCAAACCACCTACAAAAAGTACAATACAAACCATTGAAGGCCAGCCGCTTGTTGGATCACCATTAACTAATGTTCGAAAGATAATCACTAACATTGCTAGTGCAGAACCAACACACGAAAAGGCGCCAACGTATGAAGCAATATTCAATGGTGTTTCTGAAAAATTGACAATCCCGTCAATTGAATAACTTAATAGACTCCAGAAAGACCAAGAGGTTTCTCCAGCAATTCGTTCTCGATTTTTAAATTCAATATATTCTGTTTTAAAGCCGACCCAACTAAAAATCCCTTTTGAAAAACGATTATACTCAGATAACTCTAAAATCGCATCGACCATTTGTCGGGTCATGACACGAAAGTCACGGGCACCATCCACCATTTCCGTCTCAGCAATTCGATTAATGAGTTTATAGAACATCCGTGCAAAAAAGCTACGAATGGGCGGTTCGCCGTCTCTTGTTATGCGTCGTGTGCCAACACAATCTAAATCTGTACTGGTTTCAATCATCTCAATCATTTGAGGTAATAACTCAGGCGGGTCTTGTAAATCAACGTCCATGACTGTCACTAAGTCACCTGTTGCTTCTTTTAAACCAGCGTATAAGCCCGCTTCTTTCCCAAAATTTCGTGAAAAAGAAAGATAACGGACCTTCTCTGGATGTTCGCGATAAAGCTGTCTTAAAACAGCTAACGTATTATCTTTTGAGCCATCATTCACAAATATATATTCTACTGAATGAGATAGTTGCTGGCTAATTTTTTCTACTTCTTCAAAAAACAGCGGAATCGCTGCTTCCTCATTATAACAAGGGACAACAATTGATAGCATTTTATTTCCTCCACACTTCAGTTAATTATCATTATACCATATGATAGCCTTATTAAATAACGATATCCAATTAAGAATAGCTTAATTAAATAGAAAGAACCTGAGAAAAAATCCAAAACGATTTTTTCTCAGGTTGACTAGCGGTTAAACGAAAGCAACAGAAATAGTCCTACGCACTACTTCAGCCTCTTTTGTTTAGCACTAAAATTATTTTGTTAAATCTTCTTGGTTTGCTTCAAATTGATAACGCGGTTCATCATTCTTTTCATCATAATCAACAAGCAAATCATACCCTTTAAAGAACCAATCATCTGTTTCTTCAATAAAATAGGTAATCCCATCTAGGTTCTCTTTAATCATTGGCTCATCTGGCGCTTCTACAGACATCGCAATGGAAAAACCATCATGAACAGGTGTTTTTCCATAAATTTTTCCGAAAAAACGAATGCCTGTCTCAGGCTGAACCCCGGTTTCTTCTTTAAACCATTGTTGGGCTTTCGGTGTCACTTCTAATTTCATTCTTTGTTCCTCCTTCACATCTCTGTCGCCATTTATTGTAGCACAGCGCAGTGCTTTTAGAGAATAAAGTGCTTAGCCATTCATTTTTTCATCTAATAAATCAACGTCTGCGGTATCACCGATAACTAATAAATTGTCGTTTTCTCGAACAATTTCAGAAGCATCTGGCGAAGCAATTACTTCTGTTTTCGAGCGGCGAATCGCTACCACAGTTAAACCAAATCGTTGACGGAAATTTAATTCTGCTAAGGTTTTATTGTAAAATTTAGGATTGGTGACCCGAACCTCAGCTAATGAAAATTCGCTAGATAATTCAATATAATCTAAAATATTGCGTGAAACAAGTTTGTGAGCAATTCGAATACCCATATCCCGCTCTGGGTGAACGACCATGTCTGCCCCAATTTTATCTAAGACACGGGCATGATATTCATTGACTGCTTTGGCTAAGACATTGGGAACCCCCATCTCTTTAACCATTAATGTTACTAAAATACTCGCTTGAATATCTTCACCAATTGCCACCACTACGTGATCAAAATTCCGAATCCCTAAAGAACGCAACGTCATTTCATCTTGGGCGTTAGCCACCACTGCATGCGTTGCAATATTCATATATTCATTGACACGGTCTTCACTGCTGTCAATGGCCAAAACTTCTTGACCAGCTTCCACCAAAGTTTGGCATATGCTGCCGCCAAAACGTCCTAAACCAATAATTGCAAAATTTTGTTTCATTTCTTCTGACCGCTCCTGTCTGTTCGTTAAAATTAGTATAACAAATCCATAAATAAATTCCTAGAAGGATTTCCTAGAATTTATTTATGGATTTATCTGATATTTATTTGGCTAAACCATGTTGAAAAGCATAAATCGCCGCTTGGGTCCGATCATCCACATCTAGTTTTGCTAAAATGTTTGAAACATGTGTTTTAACTGTTTTCAAAGTGATAAAGAGTTCATCAGCTATTTCCTGATTACTTTTACCTTGTGCAATCAACATTAAAATTTCGTGTTCCCGGTTTGTCAAATCTTCGTGCAACACCGGCTCTTGTTTTTTTGTTAACCGTTCCATCATCTTATGCGTCACTTCAGGTTCCAACACACGCTCTCCGCGATAAGTCGCCCGAATTGCATCAGCAATCTCATGTGCTGTTGATGTTTTTAATAGGTAGCCCGCTGCACCAGCTTCAATCGCCGGATACACTTTTTCATCATCAATAAAACTCGTCACAATAATAATCTTGGCTTCTGGCCAATCTTTCAAGATCGCTTTTGTTGAATCAATGCCGTCCATTTCTTCCATTACCAAATCCATCAAAATAACATCTGGACGTAGTTCCAATGCTTTTTCATAGCCAATCTTACCATTTTCTGCTTCGCCTACGACTTCTATATCCTCTTGAATAGATAAATATGATGAAACGCCTAAACGGACCATTTCATGGTCATCCACTAACATTACTTTGATCACTTGCAGTTTCCTCCTTTATGACAGGAACTTTAATTTCAACGCTGGTTCCCTGCCCTTTAAAACTAATAATTTTAACTGTACCGCCCATGCCGACAACACGTTCTCGGATATTATTTAAGCCATAACTACCGGCTTTATTACTTTGTTCCTTCATATCAAAGCCGACACCGTCATCAACAATACGCAATAACACGTTTTTATCGACTTGGTGTAAGTATACCTCTAATTCCTTTGCTTTGGCATGTCTTAAGGTATTTGAAAGTAACTCCTGCACAATTCGGAAAAGATGATCCTCAATGCTGCTATTTAAATGAACATCTTCAACATCCCAAATCAATTCAATTTTAATTTTTGTTTGTAGTTCTTTCAGTAATTGTTCAATACCTTTACGCAAACTTTTTCCTTCTAGACTGATAGGACGCAAGTGCAATAGTAACGCGCGCATTTCCGATTGGGAGGCATTAATGATTTCTGCCACCATGGCTAGTTGTTTACGATATGGTTCCGGGGTTTCTGTTCGTTGTGCTTGTTCATTTAAGGCAGACAACATCATCATGGCTGCAAAAAGTTGTTGACTGACTGAATCATGCAACTCCCGCGCCAAACGATGCCGCTCGTTCTCTAAAATTTCTTCTTTTGTTTGCCCATCCATTAATTGCGGCCGACTGTTTAATAATTGCAATTCTTTAGACATCTCTAATAATTTATTTTTAATCGACCAAATATCTTGTTCGACTTCGGTTAGATAATGATCTTGATTTTCACTGGTCGTTGGTTTGTTTAAGACTGGACTTTCATAATTACCATTGGCCAATAACCGAAGTTTTTCTTCAATCCGTCCATATTGCCCTTTTTGAACCAATGAAATCAGTAAAAAGGTCAATAAGCCTATTAGTAAGGATATGAGAACAATGTGCACAATTAGTGGTAGATAAAAGACTTTTCTCTGAAGAAGCTCTAATAACCACCGGTTTTGTTTAATCGAATGAAAATATGAAAACAATGTAATTAAGATAACAATAAAGGTGCTAAGGGACGCATATAATGAAATCATGCGTCTTGAAATCCGATCGGTCATACACGGATCACCTCAACATCTCCTACTAAAGTGTTCGTCATAATTTTCAAACGACGAAGATTGGTATCGTAATCATTGCTGTAAATTTTTAATGATTCGTTTTTCAATTGATATTTTTCTTCTTCAAAACGTACCGTTCCGTAAAAAGTTGAATGTTCTAACAAAATAGCTACACCTAACGGCACTAGAATTCGCGTGCGGCCAAAACCTTTACGAATAATAATAATATTGTCTTCTTTCGGTAGTAGCGTATTACCTAAATCAATAATGGTGTCCCCAGAGATTAAATCAATATTGATATCGTCCCATTCATAGATATTGTTACCAATGCGTTCGTTGGCAAACCAGCGGCGTTTAAATCGTTTGCCATTTTTAGGTTCTTTTGCCGCCGTCTCCACCATAATCATTTGTTTTTTTCGCCAAGGTGCTCGCTCAGCTATATCCACGCCTGAAATCTCAAAGCCTTTTAAGCCGATAAAGAGTACGCCAAAAATCAACATAAACCAAACAGCCGTGCTGTTCATTGCACCAATGACAATAAAAACAACGCCGAGGACGAATTGAAAGTTGTTAAAATGTGTTTTAGATGCTTTCCTGGAAACGTAGGCCACAAGTAAAACGCCAATTGTTAATAAAACAGCTAATCCAGGATTATGTACAATTTGCCATAACGCCAGAATAAAAAGTAATGCTTCTGCGACGATAAAAAAGCGCCAAGGGTTATTCATAGATTTGCCTCCTCCCTATGTCATTTATTTTACTCGTTTATTTTATTTAATCATAGTGGTTTGCGCCTCAGGTTACCATAGGACTTTAGCCCTAAATGTCTTAGATTGCGAAAGGACAGGCCTTGGAAGCTGCCTGCCCTACTCAATTATTTAGTTTGCTTCAACTTTTGTAATTTTAACTGTCATGTCGCCACCAGGTGTTGCAATAATCACTTGGTCGCCTAATTGTTTACCAATTAAGGCTTGTGCAATCGGTGAATCGTTAGAAATTTTACCAGAAAATGGATCGGCTTCGGCACTTCCTACGATTGTGTATTCCTCTTCTTCTCCATCAGGCAATTCTTGGAAAGTAACTGTTTTACCGATGGAAACTTCGTCTTGGTCCACGCCATCATTATCGATGATTTCTGCAAAACGAATCATATTTTCTAACGTTGTAATACGTCCTTCAACGAAAGCTTGTTCATCTTTAGCTGATTCATACTCTGAGTTCTCTGAAAGATCCCCAAAGCTACGAGCGATTTTAATACGCTCTACGATTTCTTTACGTTTAATTGTTTTTAATTCTTCTAGCTCTTGTTCTAATTTTTCTTTTCCTTCAAGAGTCATTGGATATACTTTTTCTACCATGTTAATTCTCCTTTTTCGCTTAACGATACGTAGTTCTTGGTTGGTTATTGAAAAAAATTCCGCTTTCAATCCACAAAAGAGTACCACGCTTTTTCTAAATTGTAAATATAATTATTGAATTTTTGTGATTTTGCTAAATTTTATTTATATAAATTTCTAGTTGCTACTCTTTCCCTCTGTTAAACAGATTACTTTTTGAGTATCTAAAAGCTTGGTGAATCATACAAAATTGATTCACCAAGCTCTTTTATGTTTTCATTTTATTCACTACTTGAATTATTGACATACTGATCTACTAATACTTGATGTTCTTCATATGTTTTTGAGAAGTATACTTTTCCTGTAGAAATATCTGCTACAAAGTATAAATAGTCACTTGGTGTCGGATTCAAGACTGCTTTAATTGACTCCTCACTTGGGCTATCTAATGGTCCTGGTCCATAACCAGTATTTTTATACAAGTTATAAGACGAGTCCACTTCCAAGTCAGCATACGTTACAGTTTCTTTATGTTCTCCTAAAGCATACAAAATAGAAATATCTGATTGGATCGGCATATCGGCAGCCAAGCGGTTAAAGAATACTTGCGCAATTTGTTTGCGGTCTGCTTCTTTGACTCCTTCTTTTTCAACCAATGAAGCTAACGTTAAGACTTGCTGATTGGTTAAATTCTTTGCATGAATTGTCGGCGTATATTGTTCCATTACTGTGTTCATTTTAGCAACCATCTGTTCGACAAATTCAGGAAGTGTTGCTTTTTTGTAGTAATCATAAGTCGCTGGGAATAAATACCCTTCTAAGCGATAACGAACACCTTCTGCGGTTGCAGCACTTTCAAGTAAATCAGGATACTTAGCCTTCATTTGATTGAAGAAGTCTTCGTTTTTCATTAATGCAATGAAATCTGCTTTCTTGAAATCCGTATTTTTTTCAATAGCTTCGCCAATTTTATCTATATCGTAGCCTTCAGGAATCGTTACTTTGCCATCTGCGATTTTAGTTGGTTCTGGCGTGCCCCCTTCTTTTAGCATTTCACCAATTTCATCGAGTGTCATGCTTGGAGACATTTGATAATAGCCCGCTTGAAAATCTGTTAAGTTTTTAAATTTTACGTAGTAGTTAAAAACCATTCCGCTTTTAATGACGTTGCTTTCTTCTAAAACCGCAGCAATTTGCTTATTAGAAGATCCTTCTGGGATATGCACTTGAACAAGCTTCTTATTGTTCTTGTCTAGTGGTTGTAGCCCAGCGTCTACATATTTATAAAAAGTAAACCCAAAGATTGCCATCATTAAAACCAATACAGAAACTACAATTAACACGATACGACCGACTAAACGATCTTCTTTTTTACGTGTTTGTTTTTTTGTATTTGTTGGCTTTTCGTCTGTTTCAATCGGGGTTGGCTCTTCGACTGTCTGTGTTGTCTTGTCTTTCCCACGTCTTCGAGCAGCTCTAGAACCTGCACGTGTTTGTGTTGTGCGGCTCGCTGTTTCTTGTGATTCATCAGATGAAGGTTGGGGAGACCTATCATTTTTTTCAGAGGAATCAGGTTGATCGCCATCATTTCTACCTTTTAAAGACCCAGTTACTTGATCTCTAAGCGAAGATTTGGGATCTTGGTTATTTTGGTTATCATTAGCCAAAACTAACCCTCCTTACTATTCTATCGTTTATGACTGAAACTATTATACATGAAACCTCTTTAAAATTAAATGTTTTTAATAAAAAGACCGTCATTCCCCGATAAAAAATTCATCATTGACAACGTTTAAAGCCTATGATGGCGCTTTTCTATTGAAACGATAATAAATCTTAAAATCCTCCTAAATTTATCGAAAATCCATTTTCTATTAAGAATTTTGTAGCAAAATAGCACCTAAGCCTTTAGGTGATTGTACTAGGAATGTCGCTCCCGCCTCTTGTAATTCTATTTCTTCACCAAATCCATACAAGACACCTATACTATCTAAGCCATTTTGTTGAGCACCAAGAATGTCATGATTACGATCACCAACCATGATAATCGCTTCTTTGGTTGGGTCTAATTGAGCTTCCGTTAATGCATACTGAATCACATCTGCTTTTTTAGAACGATGACCGTCCATACTCGCTCCATAGATGCCTGTAAAATAACGATCTAAATCAAAATGAGTAATAATCTTTTTTGCAAATTCTTCTGGCTTGGAAGTCGCAATGTATAACTTTGCTCCCGCTTCCTTTAACCTTGTTAGTACCTCTGGGATCCCTGGATACACATGATTTTCAAACATACCTTTTCTCTGATAATACGCTCGATAATGACTCACGGCTTGTTGCGCTGCTTCAGCTGAAGGCGCCATGTGCAAAAACGACTCATATAAAGGCGGCCCTATGAAAGAACGTAATGTCTCCTCGCTAGGAGCTGGCCAGCCTAATTGTTCTGTTGCGTACAAAATAGAACGCATAATGCCGCTACCAGAATCCGTAATTGTGCCATCTAAATCAAATAAAATCGTTTGATACATCTTCACTTCACTACTTTCTAGCATTTTTGTCTAATTGATTCTTCAAAATAAGATACGCAAAAGAAGCACCTTTTCAGCGCTTCTCTGCCTTTTTATTTATTTTGCTGTAAACGTATCTGGTTTTTTATCTGATTGCTGCATTTCATAGGCAATGGCTTCAACGATTCGGCGGCTAGCTTGACCATCCCCATACGGATTTTGTGCATGCGCCATCGCGTGGTAAGCATCAGAATCAGTCAATAATGTTTTCGCCTCTTGATAGACTACTTGTTCGTCTGTACCAACCAATTTCAATGTTCCTGCCGCTACGCCTTCTGGACGTTCCGTTGTATCTCGTAAAACTAAAACTGGCACACCTAAGGAAGGAGCTTCTTCTTGCACACCGCCAGAATCAGTTAAAATTAAAGCACTTTTCGCTGCAAAATTTTGAAAATCTTTGACGTCCAATGGTTCAATTAAATGCACACGAGCTAATTCACCTAAGTGTTCCGCTACTATTTCACGGACTTTGGGATTTTTGTGCATAGGGAAAATGACTTCAATTTCTGGATGTTCCATTACAAGTCGACGAACAGCTTTAAACACATTTGCCATTGGCAGGCCTAAATTTTCACGACGATGCATTGTAATTAGCACGATGCGCTGGTCTGTAGGGATTTTTTCCAATAAATCATTTTGATAGTGGGCATCAACGGTGTACGCCATCGCGTCAATCGCTGTATTGCCAGTCACATAAATATGTTCTTCTGGATGATTTTCTTTGATTAAATTGTCCTTACTTTGAGTAGTTGGGGCAAAATAAATATCAGTTAACACGTCTACCAGTTGACGATTCATTTCTTCCGGAAACGGAGAATATTTTTGCCAGGTCCGTAATCCTGCTTCCACATGTCCCACCGGAATCTGTTGATAAAAAGCAGCCAATGCAGCCGCAAATGACGTGGTTGTATCGCCATGAACCAAGACAATATCCGGCTGTTCTGTCACAAGAACCTCAGTTAATAAATTCAAAACACGACTTGTAATATCTGTTAAGGTTTGCCCATCTTTCATGATATTTAAATCATGATTCGGTGTAATTTGAAAATCTTCTAACACTTGATCCAACATTTGGCGATGTTGCGCTGTTACGACTACTACAGAGTCAAATCCTTGACTTTGCTCTTCTAAAACTTTAATTAAGGGGGCCATTTTGATCGCTTCTGGCCGTGTTCCAAAAACCGTCATTACTTTAATTTTCTTCATCATTTTCCTCCTAATTCTATGTTAGTTTCGGGTATTTTTGTTGCCGAAATTCTTCTGCTCGTTGGATATAATGTAAGGCGTTCGTATGATTACTGGCTATTTCTGCTGCCGTTAACGGACGGATAACCTTCGCGGGTCGACCAAATGCTAAAACATTTGGCGGGATAATTTTGCCTTCTGTCACTAAAGAGCCCGCACCAATCAGGCTGTTTTCTCCAATAATAGCGTTATTTAGAATGGTTGAACCCATGCCAATCAAAGCACCATCACCGATTTTACAACCGTGTAACATGCATTGATGGCCCACCGTTACATACTTGCCTACAATTGTCGGGGCATCTTCATCAACATGAATAATCGTGCCATCTTGAATATTACTACCTTCACCAATGGTAATTGTGTTACTGTCACCTCTTAAGACCGACTGAAACCAAATATTACTATCCTTCGCTAGTTGTACGTTTCCATAGACATCTGCACTAGCAGCAATAAAATACTCTTTTTTCAAACTCTGTCACCTCTTTTCATTAAGTATAGACAAGAATTCCTCACTTTCATAGTAAAAAAGACAAGAAAAGAGCGTGGGACAAAAATCACTTTGGATTTTTGCTCCACGCTCAAAAACTGATAAACGGCGGGAACAAAAGCAACTCCTTCGGAAATAAGCCGGAATTCTCCAAAAATTACAGAACAATTTTCGGAAATTCCTTCTTATTTCTCGGAGTTAAACGCTTCTGTCCCGACCTCATTTTTATTCCTCATAGTCGCCTTCTTCAGCAAATTGACTATTGTATAGTTTTTCATAGAAGCCACCTTGTTCCAGCAACTCATGATGCGTTCCTTTTTCAATGATTTCTCCTTGTTTCATAACAAGAATTAAATCAGCTTCACGAATAGTTGATAGGCGGTGGGCAATAACGAAACTCGTTCGTCCTTCCATAACACGATCCATTGCTTTTTGAATTAAGGCTTCCAAGCGTGTATCGACTGAACTAGTCGCCTCATCTAAAATCAAAATTTTTGGATCAGAAATTACCGCTCGGGCAATGGTCAACAATTGTTTTTGACCAAGGGAAACGTTATCTCCCTCAGAATTGATTTCCATTTCATACCCGTCTGGCATTGTCCGAATGAAGTGATCCACATTGGCCGTTTTCGCTGCATCCACAACTTCATAATCCGTGGCATCCAACTTCCCAAAACGAATGTTATCTGCAATGGTACCTTTATACAACCAAGCATCTTGCAATACCATTCCAAATACAGAACGGACATCACTACGGTTCATTTTTTTTGTGTCAATACCATCAATTTTAATGGCGCCTTCTGTTACATCATAAAAACGCATCAGTAAGTTGATTAAGGTTGTTTTCCCAGCGCCAGTTGGTCCCACAATCGCAACCATTTGGCCCGCATCAACTTTAAAGTTCAAATTACGAATTAACGGTTTTTCTGGGTCATAACTAAAGCTGACATTTTCAAATTCAACAGAGCCTAAAATAGGTTCTGGTAAAGGAACATCTTGTTCGTTAAGTTCTTCTTCTGGTTCATCTAGGATTTCAAAAATCCGCATGGTCGAAGCTGAAGCGCTTTGTAAAGCTGCAGACAACTGCGTAATATTCCCCATTGGTTGGCTAATTTGCCAAATATATTGAATAAACGCTTGCAACTGCCCCACTACGATCACACCAGCAACCACATAGTAACTACCAAGGACAGCTACCCCGATATAGGTCCCATAAGCGGTCATTTGAACCAATGGCAACATTAATCCTGAGATAAAGGATGCTTTGAAACCAAAACCATTTAAACGATGATTGACTTGTTTAAAGCCTTCAAGGGTTTCTTTTTCCCGACCATATAGTTTTAAAACACTGAACCCAGTCATATTTTCTTGGACATAACCATTTAAGTCTCCTAAAGAATTTTGCATTCCTTGGAAATATTTCTGGGAGATTTTAACAATTGTTCTGGAAATAATCAGAGACAACGGAATCATAATCACTGAAAAAATCGCCATCAGCGGATTGATTAAGAACATCATCACTACCGCCATCACAATCCCTAAGACTGCTGAAACAATATTGATAAAACTTTGTTGCATCGCATTGCTGACAGCATCCACATCGTTCGTCACCCGTGACAAAATATTTCCTTGTTGGTTCTTATCAAAATAAGAAACTGGCAAACGATTGATTTTTTCTTCAATATCGCGACGTAAATCGCGCATGGATTGTTGAACGACATTCGTCATTAAAAAGCCTGACAAAAATTGTGCCACACAATAACCTGTTCCCACAACTAAAATCCAAATTAAACATTGGATTACATAATCAAAATTAATGGATTCGCCAGCCGCAATATTACGGCTAATTTCTGTCGTTGGTAATCCAGTCAAATAAGGCAACGCTGCATTAAAGGCAACGGTTAATATGGTAAATAAAATAACTAAATAAAACGTCACTCGGTACGGTTTAATATAGCGACCGATTCGTTTCATAGAAGAAAAGGCGTGTTTCATGCTAATTCCTCCTCTGACAATTGAGAAGCCGCAATATCATAGTAAATTGGACAAGTCTCAAGTAATTCACGATGTGTGCCAATTCCGACCACGTCGCCTTCGTTTAAAACAACAATGCGGTCCGCATGCATAATTGTTCCAACACGTTGTGCCACAATTAAAACAGTGGATTCTGTTGTTTCTTTTTTCAGACGCGCTCGTAAATTTGCATCTGTTTGATAATCTAACGCAGAAAAACTATCATCAAATATATAAATTTCCGGATTGCGAATAATCGCCCGTGCGATAGCTAAACGTTGTTTTTGACCACCAGAAAAGTTCGTGCCACCTTCTGAAAGAGGTTCATCATAGCCTTGCGGTTTTTGTGAAACAAATTCTGTAGCTTGAGCAATGTCAATTGCTCGTTCCATTTCTTCTAACGTCGCATCTTCCTTACCGTAGCGAAGATTATCAGCAATTGTACCAGTAAAAAGTAACGCTTTTTGTGGAATATAGCCAATCTTATTGCGTAATGCACTAAGTTTGTACTCTTTTACGTTCACTCCATCGATTAAAATTTCACCTTCTGATACATCATAAAACCGTGGAATCAATTGAATTAATGTTGATTTCCCACTACCTGTGCTCCCAATAAAGGCCACTGTTTCACCAGGTGACGCCTTAAAACTTACATTGCGGATGACTGGGCTTTCCGCATGTCCAGGATAGGCAAAGGTTACATTTTTAAACTCTAGATAGCCTTTAGTAGCTGTTTCTGTTACGCCTTCTTCTTCACGAATAGCTGGTTCCATGTCTAAGGCTTCTTGAATCCGCGAAGCCGAAACCGCAGCCCGAGGATACATCATAAAGACACTGGCAAATAACATAAACGAGAACAGCGCATGGAAAATATATTCAATAAAAGCAATTAAATTCCCAACTTCTAAATCCCCATGGCTGATTTGAACAGTCCCGCTCCAAATGATTAAGACCATCACAATATTAAATAAGAAAAAGAAGCCTGGTTGGGCTGCTGCCATTAAACGAAACAGACTTTTTGAACTTTTAGTGTAAGTTTCATTGACTTTATTAAAACGAGATTCTTCAAATTTTTCATTAACAAATGCGCGTATTACCCGCAATCCAGAAAGATTTTCTCTTAAAATCCCATTGATTCCATCTAAGTTCTTTTGTTGCTTTTTAGATAACGGTTCTGACAAACGAGCAATTCCGACAACTGCTAGCAGCAGAAAAGGCAAGGCACCTAAAACGTACATTCCTAACGACGGACTCGTTCGCATCACCATGTAAAGACTGGCAATAAACATCACTGGCGTCATAAAGCCAAGACGTAAAATATTTCCCATGAAGAGCATAATTTGGTATGCATCATTGGTCGTTCGCGTAATTAAGGAAGAAACCCCAATACTTTCATATTCACTGTGTGAGAAAGTTTGAATCTTTTCAAATAAATCATCACGAATATCACGAACAATGTTTGTTGTAATTCTGGCACCAAAGTACCCCAGCAAAATATTCATTGCGACACCAATAATCGTAATTACAACCATCCAAATCCCTTGCTGATAAATATAGTCCATATCTTTAGGAATAATTCCTTTGTCAATCATTCGTGCTAAAATGGTCGGCAAGCCTAATTCAATTAAAATAAAACCAAACACACAAATAAAATCAGCGAAAAGTAATTTCTTATAACGCATTGTGTAACGCCACATTAACTTCAATTAATCATCTCCTTCTTATCTTACTTTAAATTTTCTAGTACTCCCACTGTATCAAAAAGAAATCGGTAATACAAGCTGTCTGGCTAGAAAAAACAGCCTTTCTCTTTCTATCCTTTCTCTTTTAGATTTTCTAAAAAATAGATAATTTTAATGATTTACTTATACGATTAAAATTGCTACTTCCTTTTGATTGTGCCATAATTGGGAAAAACTGAAAGGACCCTTTGAATGAAAAAATTATTCTTCATTTTTCTCGGTTCCTGTACGTTTGCTTTAGGCACGTTAGGAATCTTTTTGCCGCTTTTACCCACCACTGGTTTTTATTTATTAACGGCCTTTTTTTGGATGCGTAGTTCAGATAAACTTTATAACAAATTTTTAGCTTCTTCTTATTATCAAAAATATATCCAAGAAGCCTTCTTTGAGAAAAAAATTACTCGTAAAGGCAAATGGAAACTATTTATTTCCATGTTTCTTTTATTTGCCATTCCGTGTTTAATTGTCCGAAATACGTTGATGACTACGACTTTAGCGATTGTTTATTTAGCTCACGTGATTGGCTTAAGTTGGTATTGGCGTCCTAAAAAAAAGGCACTCGAGCTTGATCAAGAATAAGGCGAAACAAGAAGTTTGTTTTTTTTTAAAGTCCAGTGAGTGTTTCTATACTTCCTTATCATTCTATGATAAAATAAGCTTAATTGTTGTTATTCACAACACACGGGACGGTTGAAAAAGAACACATAAAATCAAATACCCAGAATGAAGCAAAGTCGAGGCTTCATTTCATCATTAACAGATGTTTTTGATGAGCATTCTTTTTTAGGTGATCAGCACCTCGTTTTGTTGTGTTTAATTTTCTGTCTTAAAATGAAAAAAACTATAAATTGCTACTATTAGTAGCTGAAGGAGAAATGAATCGATGATTTACAAAGTATACTATCAAGAAACAAAAATCAGAAACCCAAAAAGAGAAGACACAAAATCTCTTTACATGGAAGCCGATAGCGATGTAATCGTGCGCCAATTAGTTGAAGAAAATACCCCATACAATATTGAATACGTTCAATTATTAGACGAAAAACATCTTGCTTACGAGCAAGAACATGCGGACTTCACTCTAACGGAGTTTTAACATGAAAGTAAACATAAAAAATAACGAAACTGGCGTTTTTGCAATCGGTGGTTTAGGCGAAATTGGAAAAAACACATATGGGGTACAATTCCAAGATGAAATTATCATTATTGATGCTGGGATCAAATTCCCAGAAGATGATTTACTTGGGATTGACTACGTGATTCCAGATTATAGCTACATCGTTCAAAATTTGCATAAAGTCAAAGCACTCGTTATTACCCACGGTCATGAAGACCATATTGGTGGCGTTCCTTATCTTTTACGTCAAGCGAATATCCCAATCTATGCGGGACCACTAGCCTTGGCTTTAATTACCAACAAACTAGATGAACATGGTTTATTGCGAGAAGCGGAATTACACGAAATTAATGAAGATACGGTGATTCGTTTTAGAAAAACAGCGATTAGTTTTTTCCGGACGACTCACAGTATTCCTGATGCCTTGGGCGTTGTGGTTAAAACGCCTTCTGGTAACATTGTCGCAACAGGTGACTTTAAGTTTGACTTTACACCCGTTGGTGAGCCAGCCAACTTACACAGAATGGCGAAATTAGGTGAAGAAGGCGTCCTTTGTCTTCTTTCAGACAGTACCAATGCTGAAATACCCACCTTTACAAAATCCGAAAAAACAATTGGGACCTCTATTTTAAAAATCTTTGAAAAAATTGATGGTCGGATTATCTTTGCCAGTTTTGCTTCAAACATTTTCCGTTTACAACAAGCTGCTGATGCAGCCGTGAAAACCGGTCGCAAAATTGCTGTTTTTGGTCGTAGCATGGAAAATGCCATTGTCAATGGCGAACGCTTAGGCTACATCAAAGTGCCAAAAGGAACGTTTGTCGATGCGGCGGAACTGAATCAATTGCCAGCAAATGAAACAATGATTTTATGTACTGGCTCTCAAGGAGAACCTATGGCCGCGCTTAGTCGGATTGCTAACGGTACACACCGCCAAATTAGTATTCAACCAGGCGATACGGTTGTTTTCTCAAGTTCACCAATTCCTGGGAATACGACAAGCGTTAACCGTTTAATCAACTTATTATCTGAAGCCGGTGCAGAAGTTATCCACGGAAAAATCAATAATATCCATACTTCTGGTCACGGTGGACAAGAAGAGCAAAAATTAATGCTTCGCTTGATGAAGCCTAAATATTTCATGCCTGTTCATGGTGAATTTAGAATGTTAAAAATCCATGCTTCGCTCGCTCAAGATACAGGGGTTCCTGAAGAAAATTGCTTTATCATGGGCAACGGCGATGTCTTAGCTTTAACGGCTGATAGCGCACGTCCTGCTGGTCACTTCAACGCTAATGACGTGTACGTTGATGGAAATGGTGTCGGCGATATCGGGAATGTTGTTTTACGGGATCGTCGTATCTTATCTGAAGAAGGTTTAGTTTTAGCGGTAGCAACGGTTGATATTAAAAATAAAGAAATTATGGCTGGTCCAGACATTCTTTCCCGTGGTTTTGTCTACATGCGTGAGTCTGGTGATATGATTCATGAAGGCCAACGTCTTTTATTCAATGCTCTACGTGAAGCAATGAAAGATAAAAACTGTACCGAAGCAAAATTAGGCGAAGCCATGACGACCGCTTTACAGCCTTTCTTGTTTGAACAAACAGAACGTCATCCAATGATTCTGCCAATGATTATGACTGCCACAGTTAGTGATCAATAAAGCTCTCATTTAATAGAGAAGAAAAATGCTTGTTCATTTTTCTTCTCTATTTTTTCTAACAAAAAAACACCTAACATGCGTTAGGTGTTTTTGGATTATTTTTTATTAGTTTTTTTCTACGTTAACTGCTTGAGGGCCACGGTCTGAATCTTCAACATCAAAAGTCACTGCTTGACCTTCTTCTAAAGTTTTGAAACCATCACCTTGGATAGCTGAGAAGTGTACGAATACGTCGCTTCCGTCTTCGCGTGAGATAAACCCAAAACCTTTTTCTGCGTTAAACCATTTTACTGTTCCTTGTTCCATTCTTTTGTTCCTCCTCGTGCATTTGCACATAAATAGTCGTAACTTTGCTCGCTTCCAATAGAATATTTAAAAAAATTTAAAAAGTCTACATAATTCCAAACAAGATTACCCTTTCATTTTACACGTGATAAAATATTTTTGCAAGAATTGTCCTCATTCTGAAGCAAAAAAATTCTCTTCTCTCAAACTAATGTATCCGCTATCACCAACAATAATATGATCCAACAATTGAATCCCCATCATTTCGCCACATTCTTCCATTCGTTTGGTAAATTGGATATCTTGTGGAGACGGTGTCGGATTGCCAGATGGATGATTATGAGCTAATAGTATGCGAGCAGATGAATATTTAACCGCTTCCCGAAAAATTTCGCGTGGATGAGCAATACTTTGATTCAGTGATCCTTTGAAAATCGTTTTCTGTTGGATAATGTCATTCTTGGTATTCAAGTAAATACAAATTAAATGTTCTTGTTGCAGCCCCTTCATCTCTTGGAGTAATCGTTGAGCGACTTGTTGACTGGACGTAACTTTGCCAAATTTGATTTGACTACTTTGATAAATTCGACACCCCAATTCAATAGCCGCACGTAATTCAATGGCTTTCACTTGGCCAATGCCTTTAATAGCCATTAACTCGTTCAACGTGGCTTGCTGCAAATAAGAAAGCTGCTTAAACTGTTTTAACAGCGTTGCGGCAACAGTCATCACGTCTGCTTCTTTTGAGCCAGTGCGTAACAGAATCGCCAACAACTCTTGATTCGATAATGCTTTTTCTCCTATCGCTAAGAGCCGTTCTCGTGGTAAACAATCACTCGGCATCTCGCGAATAAATAGATCCGATACTTGCATAAAAAACCTCCTTTGCTAGTCATTAATAAACTACGCAAAGGAGTGTTGTTTTTATTATTTTAAATAATGTGGCGCTTGATGTAAACTCTCCAAGACATGTAATGTTTTCTCTTGGATAACTTCAGTTGGTTGCAATAAATCAGGTACCATGATCACTGGAATGCCCGCACTATGAGCCGCACTTACCCCATGAAATGAGTCTTCGAAAATCAAGGTTTTCGGGGCTTCTGTTCCTAAAAGTTGACGAGCTTTTTGAAAAATTTCTGGGTCCGGTTTTGCTCGTTTAACATCCTCTGCTGAAACAATTCCTACAAAACGATCCTGAATCCCAGCATGGCTTAATAACATTTCAATTGCTGGACGGACGTTACTTGAAGCAACCAATCGAGGAATTTTTTGATCATCTAAAAAGTCGAGGAATTCCACCACCCCTGGTTTTAAAGGTACATTACCAGATTGAAACTCTTGCAGGGTATCCTCATAAGAACGGCGGATAAATTCTTCCACTGTGTCGTGACCATAGGATGCATAAATACGTCGGTAATTCTCTTGTACTTCTTCATCGGAAATCCCAACATAGTCTAAATAGACTTCTTTACTATATGGTAACCCCATTGCATCTGCTACTTTTTGAGTAGATGTATAGTAAATCAACTCCGTATCAAAAAGCAACCCATCCATATCAAAAATTACGCCATCAAATTTCTTCATCATTTCCTCCTATAGTTAAAAGTAATTCTCTTACTTGAGAAACAAAATATAATGAACCTGTTACTAATAATAAATCATCTGTCGACATTTTTTCTAAAATTTCGCCTAAACCAAATTGCCATAAAGACACAATTTCTGTTAAATCGTCTTCATATTTTTCCATTTCTGTAAGTGCAATAGCTTTAGGGTAATCAAAGCTAGTTAAGTAAAGATGCGCATTCGGTACTTGCTTTAAGTCCTGAATCATCTCATCCACATCTTTAGTTGCTAAAGCTGAAAATAAAATATGAATCGTGTGTTGCGGAAACTCTTTGCGCAAGTTTTCAACTAAGCGTTTTACTGCATGATCATTGTGGGCACCATCTAAAACAATCAACGGTTCATCACTAAGACGTTCCATTCGAGCTGGCCATTGCGCTTTAGCTAACCCTTGAGTAATGTCTCGTTCTTTAAACGGCAAATGTTGTAGTTGGCAATACTTGTCAAATAATTGAATAGCTACCGCCGCGTTTTCTACTTGGTGACGCCCCAACAAGGGAACTTTAATTTTTGTCAGTTTGCCCATTTCTCCATAGAAATTAAATACTTCCCCCCATTGTGTGTCAGGGTGTAGATATTCCACTTGATACTCTTTGCCAAAACGAAAAATTGGACTCTGTTTTTCTTGTGCGACTTTTTCAATGACTGCTAGCGCATCAGCACAAATATTGCCTGTTACTACTGGGACTTTTTCTTTAATAATACCCGCTTTTTGATAGGCAATTTCAGCAATTGTTTCACCTAAAATTTCTGTGTGATCCTTCCCAATTGTCGTAATTCCCGTCAATAATGGCTTCACGACATTGGTGCTATCAAGTAATCCACCTAAGCCAACTTCAACAACTGCGATATCCACTTGTTCATTCACGAAATAGTCCAAGGCCATTCCTGTCAATGTTTCGAATTCTGTAATTCCAGCCACTTCAGTAATCTGGTCTAATTCTTTAATGATTGGTTGATACTTTTCCACATAGGTAATCAATTGTTCGTCTGAAATTGGTTGACCATTTATCGCAATTCTTTCATTAAATGATTCAATATAAGGAGAGGTAAAGGTTCCGACTTTCAAGCCCATTTCTTCTAATAGACAGCGTAAATATGTCACGGTTGAGCCTTTACCATTGGTTCCTGCGATATGAATCGTTGGCACTTTGTTTTCTGGATGATCAATTTTTTCTAATAACGCATTGATCCGATCCAAACCAGGTCTTGAGCCAAAGGGTAACCGGCTATGAATCCATTCAATGGCTTCTTCTATTGTTAATTGCATCTTGTCCAACTCCTTGTCTTCTTCTACATTATAACTAAGTTAGGTGACTTTTTCACTAATAACCAATTGAAACTTTTTCTTGAAAACTTTTTGCATTTTTCATAATTTTGCGTTATTAGCGGATACATTAATGAACTTATGGTAAACTAACATTCTGGATGGTTCATTCCAGCCAGCCAATTAAAAACTATTTTTAGAGCGTTCAACACGCTTATTCATGATTTTTTTATAAAGGTGGACTTATTTTGATGAAAAACAAATCGAAGCTTTTATGGTTAGGAAGTTTTTTCTTGCCGTTTTTACTTCTGTTGCTTGTATGGATGACATTACAACTTGCGCCTTTTGGTGACAACAACTTATTAGTTAGTGATTTAGGCACACAATACATGCCTTTCTTGAGTTTTTTAAAACGCTCTTTTCACGAGGGAATAACTACATTCTACTCTTTTTCCAATGAGATTGGTGAGTCGATTGTTCCTTTGGCAGCCTATTACTTACTGAGCCCTTTTAATGTGTTGGCTTTCTTTTTTCCTTATGAACAATTACCTATAGCAATTTTATGGATTATTACCTTAAAACTTGCCTTGATGGGCACGACGATGTTTAGCTATTTAAAATACACCTATCAAAAAGTTGATGGCACCACGTTACTTTTTTCAACGTCCTATAGTTTCTGTGGCTTTGTCACCGTCTATAGCCAAAACTTTATGTGGTTGGATGCACTGATTCTATTCCCGCTTATCTTATTGGGACTCCAACGTTTATGGGATCAACGCAAATGGGGTTTATACAGTATCACCCTGTTTTTAGCGATTGTGACAAATTACTACATGGGTTATATGATTTGTCTCTTTGCTGTTTTGTACAGTATCTATTGGTTCTTTAAAAAGAATACCCAAGCCCATGCTATTCGGCAATTTTTTAAACAAAGTCCGTTATTCATCCTCGTTTCTTTTTTAACAGGAACCGCAACTAGCTTTTTATTATTACCTGCAGCAGAAGGGATGCTCTATACAAAAAAAGCAGATTTTGATGTCTCGACGTTCTTTTTAACGCCTAAGTTCAACACTTCGTTCTTCTCGCAATTAGGCTTAGGTTCTATTAATTATGAGTTGCGTTTAGACCATTTACCAACCGTTTTTGCTG
Organism: Enterococcus sp. DIV1328a; assembly: GCF_050536905.1. Lineage (NCBI taxonomy): Bacteria > Bacillati > Bacillota > Bacilli > Lactobacillales > Enterococcaceae > Enterococcus > Enterococcus sp. DIV1328a. The sequence continues at coordinate 2,360,522 of NZ_CP172912.1, forward strand.
GATTATTTGTGACACTCCTCTGTGTTGCCTATTTTCAAACGAAACAAATTGCGTTAAAAGAAAGAATAGCTTCAGCAATTCTTTTATTCATTCTCTTTTTAAGCTTTTGGTTAGAAGCCTTTAACACTGTGTGGCACATGTTTCAAAGCCCAGCTGGGTTCCCTTACCGAAATGTCTTTATCTTTAGCTTTTTATTGATTGTCTTTGCCTATGAAGTTTGGCTTAAAAAAGTGACCATTCCTTGGACCGCACCTATTATTTTTAGTCTGCTGTTAGTCATTGGCTACGGATCTTTGTATTATGGTCCACAAAAAAATCTCTTAATTTCGATCAATTATTTATGGCTAAGTTTACTTTTTATTTGGTTGATTTTCTTTTGCTTGCGTTTAGCACACAAAAAGGCCTTAAGAAACTATGTAGTCGTGGCTTTATTCTTACTGGTCAGCACAGAATTAACAACGAATTTCTGGATTTCTTTTAAACACATGCCCTTTGGTAGCCAAGCAACATTTGCCCAAGATTACCGAAAACACAGCCAATTAATCGATGAAAAAATGGCCTCAGCACCAGAACTTTATCGCATGAAACAAGTCATTCCTTCCAAAGAAACAGGGTTCCGTGAAATCAATAACGGCTACAATAATCCTTTACTTTATGGCTATGCTGGCGTTTCTAGCTATACTTCGACTTTAACTGCCACTACCCAAGACACATTAAGTGCGCTAGGTTTATATCGAAAAAATGATCGCCGGATTGCCTATGTGGATAATTCACAACTAACCAATTTACTTTTAAATGTGAAATATGACTTTTTACCAATTGAAAAACCTACGAGTGAAAAATTGCTAAAAACAGTTGGTTCCACGAAAATCATGGAAAATGATGAAGCGATCGGTATGGGCTTTTTGGCGCCAACCGCATTAACCAAGTTAAAATTAGCAAAAAATAATCCTTTAGATGCCCAAGAAGAACTCCTGCAAACGCTCGTGCCGACGGATAAACCTTACTTTAAAACAGCTTCGTTGATAAATGAACCTCATCATACTAACGAAACAATTGAAGCAACCTTTAAAGTGAATAGCACTGGTGACTTGCATCTTTATATTCCGAATTTAAAATGGAAAAAAGTTACACAATTGAAGGTAAACCAACAAGTTATCTCGACGCCGATTTATATTGCAACCAATCAACTGTTCAATTTAGGGCATTTTGAAAAAGGAACTACCGTGACCCTGTCACTAACTGCTGAACAAGTGGTTGATTTAACTAATTGGCAACTTCAAACTTTAGACCAAACAGCCTTTAATCGTGCGGTTGACAAATTACGCCAACAAGCTCTTCACGTGAATGCAACTAAAAAAGGCCATTTAAATGGCGCACTGAATGTACCTGGAAATGACACTCAGTTACTGTATACGTCCATTCCTTATGACCAAGATTGGCAAGTCAAATCGTCGCTACAAAAAGAACCATTAAAAACACAACGCATTCTAGGTGGCTTTTTAGCTGTTGAAGTCCCAGCTGGCAAACAGCAGTTAACCTTTACCTATCATCCAAGAATGATTTATCTCGGTACTGCCGTCAGCGGAACGGTTTTACTGGGAGCGGCTGGTTATCTTGGCTTTAAAAAATACCGTCGAAAACGTCAGGAGGCCACTCATGACTAATCAGAAAAAATTTTTAAATGGACTCATTCGGTGGTTACCCCTAGTTGGACTGGTGCTTTTCTTCGGCTTAATTTTATGGGGATATTCCAGAGGAATTTTTCATTCTGTTGCTTCCTTGCAAGCTTTTATTAAACAGTTTGGTAACTATGCGGTTCTATGTTTCATTCTTTTACAAATCGTCCAAGTGATTATCCCTATTCTACCTGGAGGAATTTCTTCTGTTGCAGGAATGTTGATGTTTGGCAATTTGCAAGGCCTTTTGTATAGCTATCTTGGATTGATTATTGGTGAGTTTATTGGCTTTTTACTGGTTCGTTACTATGGACGTAGCTTTGTAAAAATAATCCTTTCACCCAATAAATACAAAAAATTTGAAGAGATTTTAGACAAAAATGAACACAATGTCAAAAAGCTCTTAATCTTTACTATGTTAGTCCCCTTCGCTCCAGATGATATTGTTTGTTTAGTGGCGGGAATTACAGATATTTCTTTAAAAGAATTCATGAAAATTGTTCTTTTATTGAAATTCTGGTCTGTGGCTACTTACAGCTATTTAATGTTGTATTTGTTTCAATTATTTGGCAAATTATAACAAAAAGACAACAAAACCAACGTTTGGTTTTGTTGTCTTTTCTTTTTTAGATTGAACGTAATTGGGCAATCCGTTCTTTGACAGCCTCTTGTTTTTCAAGGTAGTCCTTTTCTTTTGCACGTTCTGCTTCCACGACCTCATCTGGTGCATTTGACACAAAACGTTCATTTGAAAGTTTGCCTTGCACACGTTTGACTTCTTTTGTCCATTTGTCTAATTCTTTTTCTAAGCGAGCAATTTCTTCCTCGATATTAATCAACCCAGCTAATGGTAGGAATAGTTCTGCGCCTGTTAATACAGCGGACATGGCTAATTCTGGCGCTTCTATTTCACGACTGATGACTAATTCCTCTGGGTTACAGAAGCGTTCTAAATAGCTAGTATTAGCTGTTAAAAATTCTTCTACTTCTGTATCGTTTGTTTTAATTAACAAGGTAATTGGTTTAGAAAGTGGTGTATTCACTTCTGCTCGAATATTCCGAACCGAACGAATAACTTCTTTCAGAACTTCCATTCCTCGAGCTGCTGCTTCATCGTTAAATTCTTCATGAACAACTGGGTACTCTGCCACAACCAATGACTCACCTTGATGCGGAATTTTTTCCCAAATTTCTTCTGTTACAAACGGCATAATTGGATGCAATAAGCGTAAGATTTGATCCAATGTGTACACCAAGATGCTCCGTGTTGTTTGTTTAGCTGCTTCATTTTCTCCGTAAAGAATTTCTTTACTCATTTCAATATACCAATCACAGAAATCATCCCAGATGAAGTTGTATAATTGGCGACCTGCTTCACCGAATTCAAAGCGATCAAATAATTCTGTCACACGGGCGACTGTTTCGTTTAAGCGCGTTAAAATCCAACGATCAGCGACAGTCTTTTCACCACTAAAGTCAATATCTGCAGCAGTCATACCTTCTACATTCATGATAACGAAGCGACTTGCATTCCAGATCTTATTGATAAAGTTCCAAGAAGCATCCATTTTTTCATAACTAAAACGAACATCTTGACCTGGAGCTGAACCATTTGATAAGAACCAACGCAACGCATCTGCACCATATTTTTCGATGACATCCATTGGATCAATCCCATTCCCCAATGATTTACTCATTTTGCGTCCTTGCTCATCACGAATTAAGCCGTGAATTAAGACATTTTGGAAGGGACGTTCACCTGTAAACTCTAAGCTTTGGAAAATCATACGACTTACCCAGAAGAAGATGATGTCATAGCCAGTAACTAATGTGCTTGTTGGGAAGTAACGTTGATAATCTTCGCTTGCTTCATCTGGCCAACCCATCGTTGAAAATGGCCATAATGCAGAACTAAACCATGTATCTAAGACGTCACTATCTTGAACCCAGTTTTCACTGTCGGCTGGCTCTTCCATCCCAACATACATCTCGCCCGTTTCTTTGTGATACCAAGCAGGAATTTGATGGCCCCACCATAATTGTCGCGAAATAACCCAATCATGTACATTTTCCATCCAACGTAAAAATGTTTGATTGAAGCGTGGTGGATAAAATTCAACAGCGTCTTCTGTTTCTTGATTTTTCATTGCTTTTTCAGCTAATGGGCCCATTTTTACAAACCATTGGGTCGATAAACGTGGTTCCACGACAACACCTGTTCGTTCTGAATGACCCACGCTGTGATTCATTGTTTCGATCTTAATTAAGCGACCTAGTTCTTTCAAGTCAGAGACAATCGCTTTACGTGCGGCAAAACGATCCATTCCTTCGTATTTTCCAGCCAGTTCATTCATCGTGCCGTCTTCGTTCATAACATTTACTCGAGGTAAGTCATGACGATTACCGACTTCAAAGTCATTTGGATCATGGGCAGGTGTGATTTTTACAACCCCTGTTCCAAATTCCATATCTACATAGTCATCTGCAATAATTGGAATTTCTTTATCGACTAATGGCAAGACAACTGTCTTACCAATAAGTTCCTGATACCGTTCATCTTCTGGATGGACCGCAATCGCCGTATCTCCCAACATTGTTTCAGGACGCGTTGTCGCAATTTCAACAACGCCAGAACCATCTGATAATGGGTAGCTCATGTGGTAAAAAGCTCCTTCAATATCTTTATGGATTACTTCAATATCAGACAATGCTGTTTTCGCTTTCGGATCCCAGTTAATGATATATTCACCACGGTAAATCAAATCTTTCTCGTAAAGAGAGACAAACACTTTACGAACGGCCTCAGATAGCCCTTCATCTAAAGTAAAACGTTCACGGCTGTAATCTAAAGAAAGGCCCATTTTTGCCCACTGTTCACGAATGTGAGAAGCATATTCTTCTTTCCATTCCCACACTTGATCAACAAATTTTTCACGACCTAAGTCGTAACGTGAAATTCCTTGTTGTGCTAGTTTCTCTTCTACTTTTGCTTGCGTGGCAATTCCGGCATGGTCCATTCCTGGCAGCCATAACGTATCAAAGCCTTGCATTCTTTTTTGGCGGATAATCATATCTTGTAATGTTGTATCCCAAGCATGCCCTAAGTGTAGCTTCCCTGTTACATTAGGTGGTGGAATAACAATTGAATAGGGCTTCGCTTTTTTGTCGCCGCTTGGTTTAAATAAATCTTGATCTAGCCATTTTTGATAACGGCCAGCTTCGATTTCTGTCGGTTGATATTTCGTTGGTAAGTTTTTTTCTTCTGACATTTTTTCCCCTTCTTTCTTAAAATACGCGATTTGGAGCGGTAATTATTTTACAAATGAGTTTTTTTTGGCTAAACACTAAAATACGCCCTAAAATACTTTCGTATTTTAGGGCGTAGATTCATCTTATTTACGCGGTACCACCTAAATTGCATTTGAATTGAATTCATTCAAATGCCACTCATTCGTGAGATAACGTTCACGAAACGAATCGTTCTACTAACGTACTGTGTTCAAACCATTGACTCACAAGCTACCTTCTCACTGGTTGTGTAAAAGTCTTGCACCTGAACGACTTTTTCTCTAAAACGACGCCAATGATACTCCTCTTGTTCGCTGTCTTTGCTTCATTCTACAATGAAGCGCAAGCAAAGTCAATTTGTAATCTAGAGGGATTACACTTTTTTTGCAGCTTCTAACGCTTGTTGATAATCGGGTTCCGACGAAACTTCTGAGACGATTTCTTCATAAACTAACGTTCCTTCTGGGTCAATCACAAAAATAGCACGTGCTAAACGGCCCATTTCTGGAATATACAAACCATAAGCTGCACCAAATGAGTCTTCAGTATCATGAAGCATTTCCATTTCGACACCCTCAGCGGCACACCAATTTGCTTGTTCTTCAACTGTGTTATTGGAAACCGTGATAATCTGAACACCGTCTAATTTCGCCGCTTCTTGATTGAAACGTTTCGTTTGCAGTGAACAAACACGTGTGTCGATATCAGGAACCACACTAATTAAAACCGTTTTACCTTTATAATCTGCCAAGTTGATTTCTTGGTTGTTTAAATTTTTCAAAGAAAAGACGGGGGCTTTTGTGCCAACTTTAGGCTGCTCACCTGTCAATTCTAATACGTGCCCTTTTCTTGTAACATTCATTCTGAAATCCTCCTTTTCCACTTTCAATAATAAGTATAGTAGAGGATTTTTATGAAGACAATTTTATTGCTTTGGGCTATTTGCTAGTGAAAAAGTTTCATTAAAATAAATCAGTGTTTGCAGTTCCGTTGTTAAATCAATATACTGCACACTAACGTTGGCTGGCACACTGACACGGTCTGGCGCAAAATTTAAAATCGCAGTCACACCCGCTTGTACAATTTTGTCGATGGCTTTTTGGGCATGGTGACTGGGTACTGTAGAAATGGCTACCGTGACCCCTTCTTGTCGAACGAATGCTTCTAACTCAGACATATCATGAACTAATAATCCATTAATCGTGGTGCCAACTAAAGCCGAATCATTATCAAAAGCACAGACAATATTCAAATTCTCGTTGCGTCTAAAATTATTTTTTAATAATGCCTTGCCTAAATTGCCACAACCAATCAGAGCAATTCTTTTTTCTTCTTGCGTATTTAAAATATTACTAAATACCTCAATTAAATACGGCACATCGTAACCATAACCGCTTCGGCCCAGTTCACCAACGTGGGAAAAATCACGCCGAATCGTTGCAGAAGGAATCTGGATCATTTCACTAAATTCTCGTGATTTAATGCGTTTAACACCAGAATCCCCTAACATTTTTAAATAACGTAAATAAACCGGCAAACGTTTTGCCGTTGCTTTAGGCATTTTTTTCTCCATCCTCTGTCCTCCTTGTTACCTACTTCACATATTCAGTTTATCACGGTTCCCCTCTCCGAGCAACTTGTTTGTGAAATAAGTACAAAATAAATACAGTGACGTCTAAGCGACCGTCACTGTATTTATTTCTTATAGGAAATCTGCAAATTCGTCTTCTTGTTTATCTTTCGCTGTTTCTGCTGAAATCTCTGTAATTTTGAGTCCTTCTAAGGCCCGAGCCATTAAACCTTCCAAGTCTAAGCGCGCTTCATAATCTTGCGCTTTATCCAAGCGAGGTCGTGTTTTCGGTTGCGGTGGCGCAAAAATTGTACAACAATCTTCGAAGGGTTGGATGGCTAATTCAAACGTGTCAATTTTTTCGGCAATTTCGATAATTTCTGTCTTATCCATTGAAACAACAGGTCGAATTATCGGTGTTGAGGTAACCTCATTAATTGCTACCATACTTTGAAGTGTTTGCGAAGCCACTTGTCCTAACGATTCACCATTAATAATGACTAAACCTTTCCGCATTTCACGAATTGCATCTGTTAAGCGTAACATTAAACGTCGTGTAATGGTCATTAAGTAGCCTTGGGGAACAACTCGTTTTATTTCTTCTTGAATTTCTGTAAAGGGCACTTCAATAAATTGAATAGTTCCTACATAAGGGACTAATTTTTCAGCTAAATCTTTAGCCTTTTGTAACGCTTGTTCACTTGTATAAGGCGGACTAGCAAAATGGACAGCTTCCACTTCCACGCCACGTTTCATAGCTAAATAACCAGCAACTGGTGAATCAATGCCTCCTGACAACATCAACATACCACGACCACTGGTGCCCACTGGCAATCCACCCGCACCGCGAATCGTTTCATAAGATAAATACGCCGCGTCTTTACGAATTTCAATTCTTAAGTTAATATCAGGCTTTTTCATTTGTACTCGAATTTCCGGAATGGCTTCAATAACAGCCCCACCTAATTCTTGATTCAAGCCATTTGAATCAAGTTCAAATGAATGGTCCGAGCGTTTAGCAGTAATTTTGAACGTCTTACCTGGCGTATAAACTTCCCGAACAACCTCTTGAACCATTGCACGAATCGCTGGCATTTCTTTTTCAATACGAATACTTGGCGAAAAATTTTGAATCCCAAACACTTTACTTAGTTTCGGAATCACTTCTTCACTATCTTCCCCATTTAATAAAATATGCATTCTGTCTCGATCTGCATGGATTTTCAATGCTGGAAAATCAGCTAACGCACGTTTCACATTTTGTGCTAACTGCATGATAAACGTTTTACGATTTTTTCCTTTAGTTGATAATTCGCCATAGCGAACCATAATTTCTGTATATTTCACTTTCTATTAATCCCTTTCTAAATCGCTTTAAAACAAAGCTTACAATTAGTTTTCATTATATTTGCTAACAATAAAGCTAACAATTACTATTCTAAATTTTTAAATCAGTTAATTTCTTAGAAACATCATTCATTCTTCCATTATAAAGGTGCCCATATTTTTCTAAAGTAGTTGTTATACGACTATGACCCAATCTTTCCTTAATAACCAGTGAATCTTCCTTAAGGGCAATTAACATAGAAGCATGAGAATGTCTTAAAGCGTGTATCTTAATCACTGGCACATCTGCTAAGTCACAAAGTTTTTTAAGCCAGCCATGCGTTGTAGACTTAGCCAATGTTCCACCATCTATAGAAAATATAAGGTTTATTTTTAAAGGAGATTGCTGTTCTCTCCATATTTCAAAAAGCCGTAGCGTTTCATCGTCAAGAGATACGGTTCTAATACTACTTTTTGTTTTTGGCGTTGTAGTTCTAAACTCTCTTTTATTTTTAACAAGCATCGTCTTATTAATATAAACAACTTTACTGTCAAAATCAACATCTTCCCAATTCAAAGCTAAGGCTTCACCTAGCCGAAGACCTGTCATGAATAAAAATCTAAAAAACATTTTTTTAAAGAACAATAAACTATCGCTTTCATCACTAAGCAGCATTACTTTTTGCATATCATCTATAGTCCAAATGTTAACTTCTTTCTCTTCAACACGAACTCTACTTACTTTTTTTGATATATCTTCATCAATAAACCCAAAAATAAAAGCTCGCTCAAATACGGATTGAATATTACAAATGATCAAATTAATATACTCTGGAGATAAACTTTCACCTGTTTTAGTTCTATACTCACCAGATAAATAATTAATCAATTTTTGTAAATCAACCGTTTCAATAGTATTTATCTGTACCTCATTAAAGATAGATAAATGATTTTCAATTATACCTGTATTGGTCTTAAAAGTACCTTCCTTAACATGATTTTTGTACCAGCATTTATAATATTCTTCGTAAAAATTACCAAATGTAATCTTTTCACGTTTTTCTTGATAATCAATCATAAACTGATTATAAGCTTTTTTTGCCTCCTTTGCTGTCTTAAATCCACGCTTAAATTTTTGTATTCTTTTCCCTTTTAAATCAAAACCCAAACTTGCAACAAAATAATACTTACCTGTCTTTTTGTCTTTATAAACATTTGATGTCTTTGCCACCTTTATTAACCTCTATTCCTAAAATTTCTTCAACTACACTCACAGGAACACAAGAGATTTTCTTACCACTATAGAAGTGGCAACCTCTTTCTACTAGTAAAGCTTTGGCTTCACGAATAACACGTTGTGATTGGTATGGAGAAAATCCAAGGCTAATAATGTCTTTTTTTGTCACAGTACTTAACATTAATAATACCATCTCCTTCTATTTAATTACATAAAAAAAGCAGTACTTAATTAGCACTACCCTATGTCAAATGTTCAATAAAATTGAATTTCTATTTAAATTTACCCGACTTGTAGATAACTTCATAGTTACCACTAGCTTTCATATCATCAAAAGTTGCTTTACTTTTTGTACTATCTAACTGCTTATCTTCATCATAATAATAAAAATACTCCAATGTACTAGGCTCATCTTTAACAGGAACCCAAATATCAGCCAAATAACGATTAGTGTCTTTATCTTTATACATCAAAAAACTAAAACTATCTTCTGAATGCTCATCACCATATGCAGAATCTCTAATTATAGAGTCTTTAAATTCTTCACCTGTTTTATCTAATTTAGAACCACAGGCAGATATCATAAAAATTGCAACAACCATCAACACAATTGAAGCTGCCTTTTTCATTTTATCATCTCCTAACTTATATAAACGTAACACTATTAAATAAAGCAAAAAATTGTATATCAAAATTAATACTCTTGTTTCACTGAGTTATAGGTAATTTCTGCTATCTTATTCCCTTTCACTTTTGCCAGTAAAAGTACCCTTGTTTTTGTTCCGTTTTGTTCACAATCAAGCAAGACTGCGTATTCCTTTTTATCATTTTGATATATTGAACTTACTTCACCTTTACTTTCCAATTTTGCACCAGTTTTCACATCAATACCATTTTTCTTTATACATTCAGCAGTCATTAATTTCTTCAAATTTTCGTTACGATCATTGATACTAGAAAAATTAGCATAAGCATTTCCACAGTCCTCTACCAACTGGTAAGTGTTAGATACCTTTTCTTCCGTTGATTTATCCTTACTCTGTATAGACTTGGTACTACTTTTTTCAGTTACTTCACTTCTTTTCGTAGTATTTATATTATCAACTGGTTTCATAGTCACCGATTCAGTTGTTGACGAAGCCACCGTTTCATGACCTTTGGTATTTCCTCCACAAGCAGAAAATATTAATCCAACACCTAATACTAAAACTACTAAACTTAACTTTTTCATTTTCTACCTACTTTCTTTGAAATGCGTTGCACTTCTTTAATATACACAACCTTTGAAAAAATTCCCTCAGAAAATTTAACACGATACTCTTTATTATTCACAGCTACTAAAAAACCATCTTGGTACTTTTGAACTGCAAATTCATTTTTTCTACAGTTAAATTTCGAACAGATTTCTTTTATCTGACGATTAGTTAAACCACTTTTCTTACTCAAAATCATTCATAATTCCTCCTACTTCCTTACTATGCTGGTCACATGTGGAAAATCTAATCCCCAAGTCCGAGAATACTTAGCAACAATTTGACCTTGTTCCGCATTTTGCTCGTATGTTGTAAATTTTCCTTTGCCTTCTACTCCTGCAACAACACCAGTATGTCCATAAATACTAGTAGCCACACCACCTTGTCCAAAATTAATAACATCTCCTGCTTTAATATCCGAGTAGTTTGGATTCTTTATCACTTTCCAACCTATTGACGGCCAATTGTAATCATTACCAATCTCACTCGCAAACATATGTCCTGTACCCATCATTTGAAAACCTCCTTGTTTTTCAACAAAAAAAGCAGATAAGCCATAGCACTGCCCACCATTAATAGTTTGTCCCAGTACATTTTCTAAAATATCAATTTCTCCTCCACCAATATTGGCTGAACCTCCGCCCATCGAACCTGTAGAAAGTCGCTTATACCAATTATTAGCACTAGTCTTTCTGTTTACTTGTTCTACAGGATCATCTTTTGTTCCAGCTCGTTCCCACAGCTTCAAAATATCTACCGCAAGTGTATTCACATCTTTTGATTTAGACATTCTTTTAAGTAAGTCACTATCAGAACCATCCTTATTCCACGCAAAATCCATTTGTAAAGCTACTGATTTCCATTCCTTTTTTTGACTTTTTGCAAAATTTAATAAATTAACTCTTCGTCCTGAATCCCATTGTCCTAATCCAATTCCATAACCGCCTAAACTAGCGTTATAAGCAATAGAAGGATTAAAAGCCAAATCACTTTGAATTCTAGCAGGATTTAATCCACTTTCATGTTCCATATTGCCAATCCAAGCGGCTGCAAACTGCAACGTTCCACCGTTTGACGTCACGTAGTTAGAAACTTCTAATGCTACTTTTTCCTGTGGTGTAGCAGGCTGAAACTGGGAAGAATCTCCACTTTCACTAGAAGAAAATACACCTAAAAATAATAAAAAAGGAAGAATAAAGACAAAGCAACTAGCAATTAAAATCTTATTTAAGTTCTTCATGTTCTCTCCTTTCAATAAAAAAGAAGACTGATAAACATTTCATCAGCCCTCTACAACATCAAAATTATATTCTTCCGTGTTCACACTACCAAAAAATTGTTCCTCTGTTTGTTCTAAATTATTGAAGTTTTCTTCTGTTTGGTAAAATGAATAAACGTTATTTAATGAATCATTGTTGTTTGTGATTAATTCGCTATCCTCTCCACCATCAAAAAATGCACGTTCTTCACGAGCAAATGCCAACTCATCGAAATTATCAACCCTAACATTCAAATTGTCCGCTATTTCTTGCTCATCAAGTTCTTGAATTGGCTCTTCTCTATCATTTTCACTTGAATCTAAACTTGAATCTAAACTATCAAGTTCATTTTCAATAATTGGCTCTAATTCAATATTATTTTCATCAGCTAAAGAAGTATCAGTATCAAAATCAGATACATTTTCATCTAACACAGGAACATCAAATTCTTCTAAAGAATTATCCATTTCATCATCTGTTGAATCTTCAAAATTATCCACTTCATCAGTTGAAGCTTTATCTTCTATTTCTTCTAGTTCCTCATTATCAACATTGGTTGGCTCTTCTACTTCCGCAATTTCTTCGTCGGGCAACATATCGTCTTTAAATGGTTGTTGTTCTTCTTGAGTAGAACGATTCAATAATGAATTCAATCCTGTTTTAACACCAGCAAATTGCCCATTATCGTCAATAAAATGGTCTTTGGCTAAGTTCAATGCCTTGTCATGTTTTGGCATTAAATGACTAGCACCATCAGCAGCCAACGCTAAATTCCCAGTGGAAGCACCTATTCCTGCTTTCACTGCTCCAACACCAATTTCACCTGTACGTTCAACCGTTTCTTTTGTTTTTTCATTCATTTTTGATTCAAAAGAAGGTTGTTGAACTTGACCATCAGAAAAGAATGATAATATTTTATATCTGCTTTTCCAAATTTTCCGATACAAAATAATTTTCACCAATGCAGTAACAATTAATGTGCCTAAAAGAAAAACACCACCAGACATCACCATTAATAAACTACTACTTACTTTATCCATCAATCCTAAAAACGCTTGGTCAATTAACTTATTGACCCAAAACAACACAGACAAAAAGATACCGAAAACTACAGGTAAAAATAAAATGCCAATTAATGATTTAAAAAATTTAAACATCATCATTTGACACCGAGGGAAGAAAGACACCAACGCAATAATCGGAAAAACAAAAATGAGTAAATCAACAATGATTTGAATTACATTGAGCATAATATTAATATACGTGACAGGCACTGCTAAGACTGCTAAATTGACTACACCCACACCAACGCCAAAAGCTTTTTCCATTGTTTTTGCTCCGTCCTGTGCGAAGTATGGATTATCTTTCTCATTATTTTTTATATAGGTACTTCTTTCATCCTCAAACTTTGCTTTTTCTTTTTTAGACAATTTAGGTTTTTCTAGTAGTTTACTTTCGTCTAACTTTTTACCATTTTCCATTTTCCCATCAAGTGAACCACTATTTACAAAATTAAATGTTTGTTTTACTGTGGCATCAAAAATAGGGCTTTGGTATACTTCTCCATCTTTAGAACCTTCTGTTCCTAAATTGGCACTTGTAGTAAACGTACTTTGTACTCCTTTAGCAATTGCGTTAGTTGATTGAATCAAGAACGTTGAGCCACTTGTTGTGCCTGTTGACGTTGATACAGAGCCAAACCAAAAACCAAATAAAACAACAACTGCTAAATAATGAAGGAATACTTTTGAAAAGCTTCTACGACTGGAAAAGAAATGATAAAGCAGATAATATGCACTTACAAGAATCGCTAACGCAAATAAAGAACTACCTCTAAATCCCTTGCCACCAAAGTCATTTAGGACATCTTTTGACATATTCAATACTGTTTCTTGTTTTCCTTCAAAGAAACTAGATTGATTTAAGACGTTCTCACAAAAAAGGAAAAAAGAAGCAAACGTTCGTAAGATAAAGAATGGTATATCTACAAAGAACCAATTTACTACTTGCCATCCTTTATCCAACAAACCACCATCAACCGTATACGCACTATAACTGTCAATTAGATACTGCATCTTCTCACTTCCTTCCTATGCAACAAAGCGATTCTCCATTTTAGAAGCTTCTGTATCATCAACAGTTTTGAATAGTTCCAACCATTCCTCAAAAATTACATGAACAACAATTCGATTGGTTTGACCAAACATATCCTTCATTAAGCACTGACCTTGAACCATATTTGAGACCCATTTCATGTTAATTTCGTTCACTGGTAAATTAAGATATTTCAAAACACCTTCTCGATTTTGTACTTCATCAAAGCAAATCACTGTTCCAAAACCAGTACCATCTTCACTATCATCCAAATCATTTGTTGATTGTGTAATCAATACTAAGAAATTATTAAACGAACGGCCAATACGTTTCATAGATTTCAAAATTGCTTTACCTTCAGGAGAAGATTGAAAAATCCAAGATTCATCAAAGAACGTCACTGTTTCTTCTTTTGGATTTCTTGAACCAAACTTCGAACAAAACGTTCCTAAAGCAAACATCAGTGTAACTGACGACCGTTTATTTTCATCTAACTTTTCATTTTTATCAGTTGGTAAATCTAAGTCCTCGATTTCCAAAATGGTTACTTTTCTATCGAATGACAAACCTTCCACTTCTCCATGAGAAAACGCCAATTCTAAAACAGACCCTTTGATTGTTGACAATAAAAATCTCCCCATGTCTTTAACATCCGAGATTTCACTCTCAGCTAACAATTCAATAACATGCCAGAATCCAACTTTCTTTCCTGCTTTTCGTTCAGAAATTACTTTTGTAATAGCTTCATTACTTGCTGTTTTCTGTTTTAAGTTCCATGTACCATCATAAACATTCGTTATCATCGCTTTAGCGGTAGACGTGGCTTCTGTTTCATTAAATAGAACAATCGGGTCAAGGACGCCATGGTTTTTCGTATCACGAACATCTAAAGTGACGAAATTAAAGGACTTCACAAAATCAACATCTAAAGGATATTTCTTTTGATATTCAGGGGCATTGATTGTATACATAAATTGCTTTCGCATTTCTTTTTTCGGATCAATGTATAACACTCTGTCTTTTAAAAGTGCCATTTGCATAAACAATGTTTTAGCTGTAACCGATTTTCCGTTCCCAGTATCGCCAGTTAAAGCCCAGTGGGGATTATTTGTTTTCTTCCCATCAACATTTTGTTTATTCGCTAGTAACATATTCATAAAAATTAAATTTTTTGAACTGGAAATAATAGATTTTCTATCTTCTTTTTCTTCTAAAGTTGTATCAATACGTCCAAGGTAAAAGCCTAACTTCGTACCTGCATGAAGTGAAGTAAAGAAATTCAACTCGGCAAACGATTCAATTGTTGACGTGTGTTGCCAACGAGAAGTCTGCATGCGGATAAAATTACCAAACAAAGTGGATTGAAATAAATAAGGATTATCAAACGTTGCTTTAATAAGTGGAATATCTAAACTATCAAAACGATTGATTAGATATTTTTTTCTTGCACGCATTTGTTTTTTTGTACTACCACTAACAACAACCACTGCTTTCCAGTCAATAATATCCACACCATCATCAATTTTTTGGTCTAAATCGTCTAGTGATAATTGACCTTCAACAATCTTTCGTTTTTGTTTAGAACCAGCTAAGTGTGCTTCCTGCATGATATTCTTAGTGCGGGTTCTTGCACGTGACGAACGCCCAGACAGTGCCAATTGCCCTTTACTTTCTGCAAAAGTCGCTTGAATCTTCACTTCAACTGGGAAAGGCATTTTTTGAACGACCTCTAAAAAATGATTACCATCAAGAAAAACACCTACATCTCCCATTGGAAGGTAGGATATATAGCTTTCGCCATAATCACAATTTAAATGAAGCCCTCCACCGAACAATGGTTTAATTTTTGTTGCCATTAAATTATCTAAGTTTTGACTAGAAAGAACATCTTGTCGCTCATGTGGAATATTTTTTAAAAATTGATACGCTTGATAATAGTACAATTCATCTTCCGATAATCGTTCAATTAACAATTCAGATAAATTTTGGTAGACTTCTAATTCTTGCTCTCGATAATCTTTTTCCCAACACTCCGACAGTTCTACATCAAAACCTAAGCCTTTGACAAACTTTTCCGATACGTTGCTAATTGAGTTAGTAACGGTTTCTTTTAAATCAACAGCGAGATCTTTCTTGATTAAAGGCACACCAATAATCCACGTATATTCGTAAACCATACCCATTTCTTGTTCTAAAACCATTGCCATTTTCATTAATTTATCTACGCCTACTTCATAATTATTAGAATCTATTAAAGAGCGCATAGCACCCATTTTCCCTCGAATGTCGGCATTAACTGGCAAAAGGTTAATTTCAAATCCATCATTTGCTTTTAAGCGATTTAACGCACGAGCAACTTTTCTTTTCGTTTTTAATTTCTTTTCAACATCAGTCAACATTACCGTTTCAGAACGAACACGATAGTAAGCTATCGCTGTTTTTTCTTGTGTTAAAACAATATTTCCTTTCATATGATTCGTTAATGGATATTCTAATTGCATATTTTTTCCTTTCTTGTTGATTTTATTTTAGTAATTAACATTAAAAATGATTTTTCAGAAATTTCTATATATTATTGGACAACTTTTTTTCATTCAGTTATTATAAAATAAAGCTATATTTAATATAGCTTTTAAATAATAATTGGAAAGAAGGAAAGTGTATGAAGAAAAAAGTTTTTTTAGCTTTAACTATTTTCGCAATGGTAACACCTTTTATTTTTAGTTCAGAAGCTAGTGCCAGAGAAGCTGAATTTGGTAGCTCTTGCCCTGGTGGTTTTTATTTTAAAAAAGGTGGTTGGTCTACAGGTGGAAAAAATATGAGCGGTGGTTATTGTGTTCCTTTAGGAAATATGGGAAACATGAATAACAAAATTTGGTAATTAAAATGAGAAAAGAAAATGTTATCAAATCCTTTTTATACATTTTAACTCCTATAATCATAGGTACCATTATTTCACTTTTCACCAACGCTCCTATTTTCCTTATAGCGGGAATTATATATATTATTTTATTACTGTTTTTACTTCCTACTTTAGACTTTGGAATTACTGATTTTAACGCAAAACAAATTAATCCTAGCTATAGACCTGAAAGAAAAATAAATAAAAATGAAAGTATTGTTACTGTGCTACTTTTAGTCATCGGAATAATAGTCTGTGCAGTCATGCTTTATTTAAAATATAAAAATTCATAATTTAGACATAAAAAATAAGGAGCTAATGCTATGCGCTCCTTGTTTTTTTTATTCATAGATATAGTGCGCTTTTTGTACTAACGTTTAAATGAAAACTCTTCTATTTCTTTTACTCGTTCGAAAGCTACAATTGGTCTACTATCTAACACATAATTTTTCACATAGACAAAACCATCTTTTAAAAAACCATAGCCTGTTTTTCCTTCGAATTCCTTTTCGGAATACCAACGAGCAACTTTATTCGGCACCAACACCATGATTAACAAATTTAAGTTAATTCCTAAAATTTGTGGTAATGGTACTTCTTTCCAAAACAAGCCAGTTAACACAATCCCTAAGAATAGAATTAGGAGATAGGATAGACTAACAGGTTGTGCAAATACCCACACCACTTGTCCTTTAGGCGACTTAATAACTTGCATTGAATAAGGGGCTTTTAAGCCCCTTGAATAATCGTAATATTTCATATACTCACCTACATCTTAATTCCAACTAAACTTAATACCCATTTAACAACTGCAAAAATATTTTTTCCTTGATTCGTCGCAAAGTCCTGTAAAATTAAGGCAATGACAATTACTGAACCAATTTTTGCCCATTCGGCACCTTTCCAATGTTTTAAAATCAAGATAATCGCACCAGCCGCTAAAATTGTAATAAAACCTGTACTTAAAAAACTACTCAAATTGCCTGTATTCATTAGTCATTTCCTTCTTTCTCTGTAAAGTAATGTTTCATCGTATTAATAAAATAAGAATTCTCCGTTTTAGATAACCAAAGCGAAAAATCCTCAGTATGCGTTAATTTTGTTGTTTTATCTGAAAAAGTGACCGATACTTGAACCCCTGTTACACCTTTCTGCTTTGTATCAAAAAATTTCATATCACCAAAATCTATTGAAACAAATGAGTCTTGACCTGCTGTCGTTGTTGGATTTTTCATTAACAACATTAATTCTTGTTTGTTCCCAACTGAATATTTTGTAAAAAACATCTTTAAAAATTTCTCTATAGATTGTTTTTCTTTCCCATCAACATCTATTGAATTTTCTGTCTGTTTTAGAGGTACTGTTTTTCCTTGTGGTAAACTACTTGCTACAAAATAAGGACGTCCTACAATTGAAAACAAATTGTCTTTTACTTGAATTGGTAAAACCATATTCTGTGTCACATTTTCAGTCTTTTTATCTTTCTCCCATTCATAACTCACATTTAGATAAACCAAATAACAATCTTCCATTTTCTCTATACGTGATAGAGACGTATTTTTAAACGTACGCAAGACATTCCCTTGTAGGTTTTCTGTTTCATCAACATCTTTTACATCTAGTGATAAATATTTAGATAATCGATCAATACGAGCCTTTTTCGCTTCATCACTTGCTTTCGAATTATAGTTCAAATACTCTTTCGCAAAATTTTCGGTATAAAAAGAGAGGGCTGAATAATCAAGCTCCTCTCTATCAACTTTATTCTTTTTTGATTGTTCGCTTAACGTATCCACTTTTGAATACAAATTGTCTACATTACTTGCCATCACATTGGCCCGAATCGCACCAACTCCTGACATCACCAGTAAAACACTAGCGCCAATTAACACAACCTGATTCGCTTTCTTTTGAGAAAAAGTTTTAACCTTTGGTATTTTTTCTTTCTTCTCTTTCTTTTTAATTTTCTTTAAATTCATATTCCCCTCCTACTCTTAATAAGCCCAAACAACTTTCAAACGTTTTTAAAAAAGTAGATTTAATCGCCTTTTCAACATAAACTCTCTCTCTAACATGCCCCTTATGTGTTTGAAAGCCTTCTTTATACAAATAAAAATAATACGAATTGTACATTTTATCCCCGTTAGGCTTTCTCAAATATTGACCTTCTGCCATCAAACTAGTTATACCGCCATGAAAAACGTATTGCGCAACAAATTCCTTCTTAAAAGGTACTTCATCAATAATAATCCCCATTTTAAGTAAAGAATTTTTATATTCTTCCATATAAACAATATCTGCTTCATCAATTGGCATTTCATCAACTATGAATCCATGCAAGCGAAGCATTTCAGGAACTGGTACATTTGAATACCTTTGGTAAAATTTACTATGCTCTCTAAAAATTGGCATAATATGTTGATTCATAAAATACAACTCCTTTCCATTTTTCTGTAATATTTATGGTATCTTTCCATAAATTCTCCCCTTAACTCTTCCAAGCCTTGGGTAACTGCTTGTTTAGAACGACTTATCATTAGTTCTTCATAACCCATAGGAAAATCATCATGTGCGATAAAATAATTAATAGCTATCTTCTTTTCTCGTCCTAAAATATAAGATAAATCATCGGATCGATACTTTTCTAATGGCATTTGCTGTTTGACCATTTGTACGTGTAGACCACAAAATTTTTCTTCACTAATCACATCATATTCCACTCGAAATAACTTTAAACGGTCAAGGAAATTTCTTTGAACAATCCTACCCAGTTCTTTTTCATCAGGCGGATACCCCTTCATTCGTTTATATGTTTCATAAAATAATACAGCGATTTTCTTTTCACATTCCAAGAGTTTTTCTTGTTTAGCTGTTATTTTTTCAGGATTATTGGATTTGAAAATTAATGACTTAAAATCAAACATGTACTGATTGACAAATTCTTCTTTTGACAATTCCCTTATTTTTTCAACCAACTTTTTCCCTCCTCTAAACTAATTCCGCAATCACAATAATTCTTCCTGTTGTTTTTGTGGCTTGGTCACAAGTTATTAAAGTTAATGTTGGCTTTCTTGTTAGATTCAACATAGTTGTATCAGTCATATCAACATGCTTTTGTTCTTTTACCTTATATGTGAACGAATGTCCTTCACGATCATTAAGTTTGACCAAATCTCCTACAGAAACTTTATTTAACGAGGTAAAAAGTAATCCTTCATATCCAGCATTGTGAGAAGCTAAAGCATAATTTCCTTTTCCCATCGTTTGTTTTGATAAAACAGTACACGCTCCATAAAGCATATTGTCAAAACTATCACCCATTAAAATAGGCAATGTTAATTGAATAGAATCAATTTCAATAGACCCCAAAACAGAATCCGACACTTCATTAAAATTTACTTGGGCACTTTGAATCGTTTTAACAGACGGACGTTCGCCTTCGGTTAAAGAAATCACTGTTGGAATAGGTGTTTCTTCTTGTACTTCCGTACCAGTAATAACATCTACTTGATTACTTTGAACAGTTTCACTAGATTTTGTCTCTACATGTTTTTTTGGCTTTTCTGCTTCCTCTAAGCCACTTGATACCATTGTATTTATAGCTTCTTTCACTTCTTCTTTTTGTTGGTTTTGAAAAAGAAGGAATGAAAAAAGAGCAATGAGAATAACTCCAATTGCTCCAACAAAATATTTGTTTTTTTCAATCCATTTTTTCATTAATTAGCCCTCTTTGCTATCTTTTTGTCGTTTCACTGCTACGACCACACCAATTAATGAAATTGCAATCATTGTAGCTACACCTGCACTTGTTCCAAAATCCATATTAGTATTTGGCAATACTTTTGGTTTTTCTTGTGGAGTTGTAACATTCACTTTGTTAGAATCTGTCGGTTCATCATTAATCACCAATTGTGCCAAGTTTGGAATCATAATATCCCCTTTATCATCGACATATTGCGAAAAGTCTGCGTCTTTCAATTTCCCTTTAATGTACACAAATAATTGTTTTTCTTTTAATTTGTTTGGTTCATTGGCAGTCCAAGAAACTTTTTGTGTTTTTTCATCAACACTAATTTTCCCCTGATCCGTAATATCTGTCCCATCTGAAAGAGTGACTTTCACTTCTTTATTCGCTTCCAATACATCTTCTAAATCATCTTGAATCACTAAAGATGTCATATCTTTGGTGTTTGGCACTTGTACATCTAATTTGAATGTCACTTCATCGCCCAATTTGGCACTGGTCAAATCCACTTCTTTATCGCCTTCAAGGATTTTCTTAGCGATAGACGGGTCTTTTGGTGTGACAGTTGTATGTGTTTCATCAGTTGGCACTTCTTTGTTGTTTTGGATAATTTTTGCTTTATTTGGAATTTGTAGTTTGCCATCGACAAGGTACTTATCTAAGCTAACACCTTCACGGATTTTTGTTTGAAAATTGAACTTGTATTCATGATTGTAGAAATCCGCTGTTTTTAATACGTCTGCTTTTGCGACCATACGTACTAAATTACCTTCATGCTTCGCTTCAAATTTATTGGTAACGTCCTTTCCTGCTTCGTCCGTGACTTTCACATCAGACACACGTTCTAATTCAGGAACCAGCTCGTCTTGCATTTCGTAATTACTGTAGTAGAATTCTTTCATTTCATCAGGAACTTTATGTGTAATCGTATAGCTATATACTTCGCCTAACCCTTCTAAGATATTCTTATCAACATTTGTTTCATCACTATCTGTCACTGTTTTAGTAGGAATCATTGGCGCTGTTCGAACTGGTTTTTTAGCACTATAACCAAAATAACTATACTGGTTATTATTTTTTGGCGGTAAAGGATACCCTAAATTCTTTTCACGTGTCGCGAAGTCCTCACTATATGTGAAGTCGAATCGAGAACGATTAGAATACAAAAACGTAAAATCACCACGGTTATCGCCATCATCTAAGGGAATGTCATCAGAATCATAAAAAGTTTTTCCACCGTCTTTTTCTTCTTTATATTTAACAATTGTATCTTTCGTTGGTACGTACAATTTATCGATTGCTTTGTACGAATCTTTGTCAATCGTCATTCCTTGTAAATTATCAATATCAATCCATGAATAGTAGCCTGAAACTGGCTTTTCTTTGTCTGTGCCATGTTCTAGGTACGTCCATGTTTGTTTCACCCATGAGAAACCACCTTGGTAGGTTGCAATTGCGGATACATTGTTAAAAGCAACAATATTATTTGACACCATATTTTGTGCATTTTTATATTGTTCCCAATCTTGAATGGTAATTTTTAAATCAATTGGTGTCCCATCATCAGCTGTACCTACGTTGTTGTAACGAATCCACGATTGCCCTTTCTTCGTTTTCGTTACATCAAGACCGATTTTCCCGTCCCATTTTTGAGGAGGCATATTAACGTAAACATCATTCGTCCACCCACCACCACCTGTTTCAACCGTAGTGACACCTTTAATAAACTTTGCAATAAAACTATACTTTGAACCAGCTTCATCATCTGGTGTTACCACAGAAGCATTCGGCGCATTAATGATTGAGTTAGAGCTTACATTTGCACGTTGAAAAAAATCTGCTCTAACTGTTTGTGGAACTTGTCCGCCTTCTTGCCCTTGAACCATCATTGGCATTGCCATGACTGCTAAAATGATTGTTGTTGCTAATCCTTGAATAATCGTTGTTTTCTTCAAAATATTTCCTCTTTTCATTATTATTTTTTTGTATAAAAAATAGCCACAGAATAATTTCTATCGCTTCATCACAGATTCATTCAATTAAATATATTAAGGTGCACGTTCTGTTTTCAACAAAACACCTAGCATTTGAAAAATTTAAAGCATCTCTTTTACTTTACCTTCCACAATTTCTCCTTCAAACCATTCTGCA
The DNA here is from genome assembly GCF_050536905.1 of Enterococcus sp. DIV1328a. Classification (NCBI taxonomy): domain Bacteria; kingdom Bacillati; phylum Bacillota; class Bacilli; order Lactobacillales; family Enterococcaceae; genus Enterococcus; species Enterococcus sp. DIV1328a. The sequence goes on from NZ_CP172912.1 coordinate 2,383,026, forward strand.
AAGTCTTGTTTAAATCCATCTACACTATACACTTCTTGTAATCCAACTTCTTCTCCATCCGTTGGATCTAAATAAGTTGGTTTATCCTTTGGTCTAGCGTAAACCCCAATCCATCTTTCAAAATCACCTTCAAATGGACTGTCAACAATATACCCTTTCTTTTCTAACAATACTCGAGCTTGTTGTTTTAATTCTTCACTGTTTTTAGGTTCAAAATATTTATATTTCTCTTTAAAACTAGAAAATTCTGAAAGCTCTTTATCATATATTTTTTTTACACTAAAAAATTCTTCCCAAATTGCTTTCTCTTTAACCGTCATTAATTCTTCATAAGCTACATAAGTATAACTATATCTTGAAATTTCTTTTAAAAGCTCTTCATTAGATTCTAAAAGCTTTTCAAAGACTGTTTTTAAATAAGGAATAATCAATTCTCCTTGTTTATCTAATTGAATTATTTTTTCTTTTGTTTTTTGTATGTCATTTCTAGTTTGTTTCATTTTCCCAGTAATAGTAATTGCTACTTTAGTGTTTTGTTTAATACATTCTCTGCCCATATACATAAACTCCTTTCAACTACAATATTATCTATTAATAAAGAATCAGCATCAGAACGTTTTCTAAATTCTTCATCAACATTATTTAGCTTTTTTCTCTTTCTCATCGAATAGAGTGAAAAAATAAATATCTCAAAATTAAGTACTACTAAAACAAAAGTAATTAGCAATAAATCAATTGTATCCATATATCCCCCCTTAATCTTTAAAATGGATATGCTTCTTCTAAATCAAATTCTTGTTCCATATAAGACCGAACACTATTATTTTGATTAGTATTAAACAATAAATCTTTCGCATCAACACACACCATTTCAATAATTTCCTCGTGTTTCTCCTTTAGTTCTGCTAAATCGATACGTTCCATCAGCTCATTTGTTCCTAACAGATTATCAATCTCTTTAATCATCTTTAATGAAGGGGCTAAATAATTTGATAACCACCGAAGTGTTTTTTCAATAGACGGTTTTTCACCTTGAATAGATAATTTTAAGCCTTCCAATTTATCAACAACATCATACCAAGATTTACAATAGACCTTCATATCATCTTCAATGTCATATACAGTCAAAGATTGATTAATAATTTCTTTCACTAACCAGTCTAACGACTCACCGCTTGATAGAAAATATTCTACAAACAAAAACGCCTTTTCATCTGAAAGGCGAATTTCATATCGATTTTTAATTTCATATTTTTCTCTTGCTTCCTCAACACTTACACTTTCTTTTCTTGCTAACTCGTAATCTTTTTGGTAAAAGTTAAAATATAATGGCGATTGACGACTGCCAAAATAAAGAGACAAACCTTTATTTACCATTTTTTTATTTTCATAAGCAAAGCCCCCACTAAAATCAAAATTCTTAAATGTAGTATCTACAAGCCCTTGCTCCATTTTTTCTTTCAAAACATATAAATCAAAATTTTCTTGTCCTTTCACAATCAATTCATCAAGAGCAATATCAATTCGTGTAATTTTTGTATCTACCAAAATACCTTGACCGAAAATATCGTCATCATAAAGAGAGCGAAAAAATTCTGTCCACGATCTATTGTTATCCTCTTCAAAAATTTCTTCTAGTTGCCGACAACCTTCACCAGACAAGTCCAACATAATTCCCATATTAACGTTTTCTGGATTCCGAAAAATCCGAATAGAGCTATATGAAAATGTTTCTGTATAATGATAAAACCCTCTAGGTTCATAAGTAAACCAGTTCATATCCATGTGCAACAACTTCTCAATAACTGTCCGAACATCTAATGTTTTAAATCGTATTCTTAAAAAGTCAATTTTTGCTTCTACCGAAGCGTGCCCACCATCTAAGTTCAACACATCAATAATCTTTTGTTCTAACTCTTTAGAAATAACACGTTTTCCAGATTCTATTTTTGAAATTAACGAACGCTCAATTCCTAATTTACTTGCCAATTCTTGCTGTTTTAATTTTAGCTCTTTTCTATACCGCTTTAAATCAACACCTCTCACTGCTTTAAACCTACTTCCAAAAAATGTGACAACTTTAGTCGAAAAATGTGACAAAATTATAATCGCTCAATCCCTTGTGGGACATAGCGTTTAAGTAACTTTTTTATATGGTATATTAAATTCTACCCCCATGTTATAAAACGGGGGTAGAAAATTTCGAAGTGGGTCAAGCCCACCTCACGACTAGAAGTATTTGGGATATACGTTGCTACTTTTGTTAACGATAGAATAGGGCCGGGCGCCTTGGGGCGCCACCCCTATTCTATCTACAAAGCACGCAACAATCCCTAGCAACTTCTAGTCTACTCTCCTACCATTCCTTACTTCATTTCTAAAACTTTCAAGCGTTTTTTTATCTCTGCATTATCTGATAGTACGTCCTTTACTAAATCGATTAGCTCTTTCACTGTTGCTTGATTTTCTCGAAACTCTGCTTTTGTTATTGAAATAGTTTCCTTCTTCTTTTTCTCTTCTTCTGACATAAAAACATCCGAAATAGCTATATCCAAAGGAATATTTTTACTTCTTAGATCAATTAATTTAAAAAAGGATTCAACATCATTAGAACTGAAAACTTTAAACGAATAGGTATAACCTTTAGAATTTTTCGCATATTTCCTTTCAAATTTTTTATCTGTTAATCTCTCTATTTTATTCGCCCAGTTTTTTAATGTTTTTAGTGCAATTTTATTTTCAAGTTGTAAAATCACTTCCTCAAACGAAAACATACTTAACACCTACTTACCAAACATTTCTTTCCAAGCAGAATCCATATGCTCCTTAAATATTGTTTCTAAATACTTATCAACTTCTTGTGATGTTGAGAATTTCTTTTCCTCAACTGGTCTATCTTCATCATAAAAAGCTTCTGCATCTAAAATAGAAGTCACTAAAGACTTATAATCAAGCAATCTATTATTATCTAAAACTCCTTCTTTTTCTGCTCTTCGGTCAATTTCTTTAATTATTTTTTGTTCCTTCTCTTTTACATAACTTAGCATTTGTCCTTGCGATTTAAATTTCACTTTCTTTTTCCTCCTTTTTATTCAAAGCAAAGATTACTTCTTCAACAATTTTAGTTCCCTTATTTTCTATAAATTTTTCAAACTCAACAGGATCAGTTAATTTTTTTATTCGCTTTCCATTAGAAAATCGAACTAATTTTGCATAGCTTTCTGATTGTTCATAGAGAATGTCACGAATACGTGTATCTAAATCAGGTTTTTTATATCGTTTCTTGACTTCAACATATACTCGTTCTCTAACGTGTTTTATTATTTCATTAGAATCCAATAAAAAGCTCCTTTCTTATTATCCAAATTTTTCACTTAACTTAGCTAACTTTGCTTGCCCTGCTTCTAACTCTTCATCAATTTCAGCAAGGGCTTCTTTATCCACATGTTTTGATATTTTTTGAGATACTTCTTCTTGAACTTCTTTTGAAATTTCTTCATATCCTAGTTCTTTAGAAATCTTGATAAATTCCTGAATGAAGTCAAAATCTTGTGGTACTTGCGGGCTATAAAATTCTCTTGCTACTGAACCTCCTTGTGCAACATAACCACGACCATAGACTTTTTGACCGTCAACTTTTTCAACATATTTAAAGTTTTTATTTTTATTTTCATCACCAAAAATCATCAAAATACCTGTTTCTGAAAGACGGCCAACTGACATTCGAAACATAAAATTATCACGTAAAGCCGTTTTGATAAATTCACCATCTGGACGTTGCATTGCAACGATAAAGAAAATCCCTGCTTGACGAGCTTTTAAAATAAGTTGGGTTAAATATTCATCTACATCGCCATCAATCGCATAGTCATTCGCTAATTCTGCTTTAAATGCTGCAAATTCATCAATCACAATAAACTTAGGCTTTAAACCATAGTACGCATAATTTTTACCCATTTTGTAATCAGGGCTATTATTCATCATTTCAAAACGTGCATTCATTAATTCAACTGCATTTTTCAAGCAATTAACAATATCTATTTTTCCTGTATGCACTTTTCCTGCAAACATTGGTAACTTACCTAGTGCCATCAAGTCAGAATTTTTTGGATCACAAATTTCCATTTCACCCACACGGCAAAGTGCATAAATTAGAGATAAAATGGTAAAAGTTTTACCTCCGCCAGTTCCACCACCTAATAATAAATGTGGGTCTTTATCAAAGTACCAATACAACCCTTTCATTAATTGAACCTTTCCTTTATCAGCTTGCATATCCTTTATCCAAATACGCTTATTGTAAACATCAGAAGCTAGTTCATAGGTAATAAAGCCTTTTTCATCAATTTTATTTAAATTGTCCGCATGAAACGCTGTTTCCAAAAAGCCACCAATGGTTTCAAATTTTTCCTGAAATTTATTACCTGCTGTTTCAAATGAAACGAAAATACTATTTTTTGCAGACTTATAATAAATTTTTGGGAACTTTATTTTTTCTTTTGTTTTACCATCACTACCTTTAACTCGCTTCTTCGTATAATAGCCATTGTCGATAATCATACGAGCTAACACTTGACGTTGTTCTACTTTAGAAAAATAGCCCGAATTGATAATTGAAGCCTTAACAAGCAATGTAATTAGCACGATTGAGCCTATCGAGACACCTATAATGATTAACGCTGGTACAATATATATTTTCCAATCAGTTGGATTTGAAAGATATAAAGGATACATCCATTTATAGCCCACAAAATAGCCTAAACAAGCAAAAACTGGCATAAAAAATAACACTCTATAGAGTGCCAACAAATTTCTTGAAGAATAACGAATTCTTCTACCTCTATATCTAAATAATTTTTTTACCATTTACCTACCTTCTTTTTTTAACCGTGCTAATTCTTGTCTACAAAATTCTTTATACACTGGAATATATTCTGTAGCCATTCGAAAAATCTGACGTTCATTCATTGTGCTATACGAATGTGCAAACATATTCCTCATATTCCTAAGTCTTTTCCAATCAACTTTACCACTATTTTTCTCTTTAAATTCTTCTGAAAAGCCACTGTTCCCAACAGTATATTCACCAATTTGCATTAAACACATACTGATTGTATTAAAAAACACTCTATCATGATAGAAGGTTTCATAATCCCTTCCAAAACGATTGAGTGTCTGTTCTATATCTTCAATGTAGATCAGCGTTCCTCTTAACAAACGTAAATCCTTTGCTGTACTATCTCTCAAATACCTTTACACCTTCCTTTAAAATGGTAGCTAACAATTCTCTTCTTTCAGGTTTATCTTGTGTATCAACAAGAGTTTCTAGCTCCACTAAATCAATATCATGCGCTACAGCTTCTTTTAATTCTTCAAAGAAATCTCCATATAAATTCCAATAGGCTTCTTCTGATTGTCCTGTAATATCTACAGCAAAATCAATATCACTGGTTTCTTTCGCTTCATTACGTGCATAAGAACCAAAGACATAAACGACTGGTACATTGTGTTTTTCTGCTACAGGTTTCACACGCTCTTTAATTTCATTCATTGTCATCACCATTTTTCTCACCTCTTCTAACGTCTATTCTAAAGCCATTATAAAGCATTCAAATTTCACAATCAATTCACTTTACTTGTGTATTCCTCAAAGAAAACACCCTTATCAAAATCTTCATGCAGTTTATTATTATATGCTTTAACTAATTGTTCTAAAAAATTATCTAACAAGTTTAAAATAGCTTCATCACATTCAAAAAATAAATCATCTAACAATAAAAACTGGATAAGATACTCACTAGTTTCGTTATAAAGTTTTAAATACAATGTACTATAATAACTAAAACTTTGCCACATACGATAGACTCTAATTTTTCTCTCTAAAAACCTCCTATATTTTTCTTGTTTTACACCCATTCTTTCCGCCAAGTCTAACACTACTTCTCCGCCACCCCTTTCAATAATAAATTTCCTTCAAATTACCACTTTCTTTATGAAGAAAAATCACACTACTCTTCAACCGTCTTTCTACTAACCAATTTGTTGGATTCAATCGGCAACTTTTCAACAACTCTTTTTCTTTCCTAACTAGGCGTTTCCCTTGTTTCATTTAACCTCTCCTTTTCTTTATTATTAATGTCTATTAACAAATCTTGTTAACACAAATTAATAGTAAAAAGGGCACTCGTTAGAATGCCCTTTTTAGCTGTTAAACGGTGCTACCGATTCGTCTGAATATGATATTTACTTTCGTTTCAATTCCCACATCCAATTAATTTTTTCAGAAATTTCTGGTTCAGTGGTAAAATATTAACAAAAGGAGGTGTCCTATAATAATGCTAAAAACAATTGAAAAAGCATGTGAAATAGACATGCAATCCGTAACAATTATTCTTACCAACAATCAAAAACTCAAAATTGAAAAATTCCAATCAATTATTGATGATAAAATTTTAGAGTTTATCAGTTCTAATATTCAATACTACATCCCTGAAAAAAGTATTCTCTATTTTACAACGTCTTAAGAGATACCATTGTTCGTTTCATTTCATAATCTATTTTAATTGAAAGATAATCTAGCGTTACTTTTGCTTGTTCAAAGGTAACGTTTTTTTGTGCCAAAACTTCATACAATTCATCACCTATTTTTTTTAATTCTTCTCTTTTGCTCATTTAATCTACCTCAATCTAATATTTATTTTTGCTCATTTGCTTGATTCTTATTTTCTTTTTGTAGTGTAGGTTGAGCTGGTTTAACAGCTCCTACTTTTTTTATACCCACTGCACGGACTTTAAACGCTTGTTCTGTTTGTACATTGTCATTAAAACCTTTGTAAGCATTAAGCCATCCACGAGCTGTTACATTTCCAGTCAACTCGATTTCATCATCATAATTGATATCACTAACGTCATAGCCTGGATCAATCGCAATTTCTACTTGGTCATTTAATTTGCTAGAATAAACCGTTACTCGTTGTTCACGAACATCGTCAGTCACATTTCCTTCACCATCACGTTCATTAATTGCAACTACTTCTAAGAAATTCATCGTACCAAATGTTCCTACTACATCAAAATTTTCAATCGTGTTATTTTCAAATGATAATCCCATTATTTATTACCTCCAACTACTTCTAAACGTTTTGCATAAACTACCATGTCAATTGAGCGACTATTTCCAATGTTATTCCGTTTTACATTGATTCGTGCTACTGGATCAATTAATTTTACTTCTTCACGGCCATTCAACATTTGTGAATTTCGTAAATGAGGAACAAAAATCTCAAAATCACGTTGCTTTTCGCTTGAAGCGGTGAACACACGACCACGAACAGGTGCTCCATTTACATAAATATCACGTTCTGTTTTATAAACAGCTTTAATTTTACTTCCTAAATTTTTATCACTTAATGCAATTTCTTGAATTCTATTTGCCAAAATAATTTCCTTCTTTCACTAATTTTTATACAAAAATAAACAGTCAACCATTGACTGCCTTTCTCTCTTTATGCAATTCTTCTTATTAACTAAAAAACACAACTTGACAAGGTTTATGATAACCTGTCATTTTATATGTTCGTTGTAAAATCTGATTTTTTAATAATCGACTTTCAATTGTTAAGCGTTCCATGTTTGTTAACTTAACCGCACTCTTACCTAACTTCTTACGTTCTAAGTTATAGCTCTTTTCTATATCCGAAATAGAAAAAGTTTTTTTCTGTCGTTTCATACGTTCAACAAACTTCTCAACAAAAAGTAATAGCTCTTCTTTCATTTTTATCCTCCTTATTCACTTAATAACAAATTCTGTTCTTTCATTTAAAATAAAAAAGTACAACTAAAATAATACAGTTGTGCTTACTAAAGTTAAGATTGAATTTTTTTTAGAAAAAATCTTTTTCACGATTAAAAATAAAAACTTAAATTGTATTTCAATTTTAGATTCTTACGTTCATCACAATACATAGAATCATCTTCAATGGCTAGTGACTCTTACATCACATAACGGCACATTAGATAGTATTGTAATATACGGTGTACAGCTCTCCTCCTTTTATTGAGCTTGCATAGATTTTTTTATTCAATCTAGTTCAGCAACTATTTCCAACGTGTCTCACGACATGGTTATTGAAAATAATCTGACAGCTCTGCATTAATCTGTCATCAATATGGCTCTAATTAAAGATACTACTGCCACCTTGCGTCCCATTCAACGGCTGGTATGCACCACCTCAACAAGACTTACAACCTCGAACAAAAATTTCATTCTTGTATTATTTCGTCAAATCGCTTAAAATAAATGTGTCTAGTATTTATATAAGTGTTTGCGAAACAGAAATTCATTTTCTCCTCGTGAACGCTTTTTGTTTATTTAATTATGATTCGTAAAAGAACCAATAGATTCTATTTCGAATCTTTATGAACATAGTGTAATATTCTATAAAAGAAATGTCAAGATTTATTTCAGATTTTTTTAAAGATTTATTTTAAATCCATGTTAAACTGTATTAAATCAATAGATTGAAGGTGACTATTATTAAAACAAATGAACGTTTGAAACAACTACGTGAAAATAAAGAATTAACTCAAAAAGAATTAGCTGATTTACTGCACATGGATAGAAGTGTTTATAATAAAATTGAATCAGGTGCTCGTCCCATTCGTGATAACGAACTAATTCAATTTGCGGATTTCTATAATGTATCAACAGACTACCTTACAAATAGAACTAACAATCCCATTCCCCCTGAAGAAAAAACAAATGTGGGACAAAATATCATCTCACATTTTCGTCTTAATACTTCTGATATGGACATAGAAGATATAGAAGAATTAGAAGAAGAATTAATCGACTTTCAAGATTTTCTTATAAAAAAAGCAAAAGAAAAAAAGGAACGTAACAAAAAAAATTGATTGGACTGTTGTTGGTGGATTTTATTAGTAAAGAACTCTATTTTGAAGCATTTAATTTTTCGAACGAATTAATAAAAGAAGTATCTTACTACTCTTCCAAAAATATTGAACAAGTTAAATGCTTTGATATTGAAAAATATGTAAAAGAAGTTGAAGATGTTGAATTTGTTGAATACACGTTTCAAAAACAACTTAAAAGACGGATGCTTGGTTCAATCTCTAAAGTAGACGATGAAGTCATTATAACAACAAACAAAGAATTAATGTTAGAACGAAAAAATTTCACTAAAATGCATGAGGTTATGCATTACTACATAGATATACCTAAAATTAATAATGCAACTCATACTTTTTCTGATATTCTTTTGAAAAATGGTTACTTGATGGAAGATTTTCCAAAAGAATATCGTGCTAATGTCGGTGCTAGTATGTTAATGGCAAATGATCAAGCATTGTTTTACGCATTAAAAAAATTTTATTCATTCGAAGAAATTGCACAATACTTTTTTATGAGCAAATCTGCATTAAGAAATAGACTCATCGAGCATCTTATGTATGTAAATAATTGTACTTTTGCACACGCTAATACACTTTTTAACAATTATTACTTTCATAAAGAAACTGATATCTACAGATTTATTTTCAATTAGTTTTTATTTTTAATGAATCATAAAAGGAGTGTTATATAATGGATAAAAACGTGGAAAAAAAATGCCCTGTAGAGGCTTTATCTAATATACTTGGAAAAAAGTGGGTTCCCCAAATAATAGAATCCCTAAACGGAGGATCTATGCGCTTTGGAGAAGTTTGCCGATTGCTTCCGAATAGTTCTCCAAAAATGATCAAACAACAACTAAAACTTTTGGAAGACAATGAGATTGTTAAGAATGAAAAAGAAGTTTTCAATAATACTACTTCGTCTACTTATTATTTGTCTGAAAAGGGAAAAGATTTAGCAACTATTGTTTTACAAATGAAACTATGGGGTCAAAGAGAATTAAATTGTACAAATCTAAAAAATTGAAGTTCATTTCTATGGTTATGAAATGAACTTCAATTTTTTATTTTAGTAAATCATTTAAAGATTCCGACATAGTAGGATGGGTATACACTCTATCACGTAATACTTTATAGTCCATATTAAAATCCATTGCCAACGAAATAAGATTTATTAATTCATGAGATTCTGCACCATATAAAGAAGCTCCCAAAATCTTTTCAGTTTCTGCATCTATTATTACTTTAAAAATTCCTACTGTCTGATCAATAATATGGGCTTTAGGTATAGCTTTTACAGGTAAACTAAAAACTTTATAGTTTACTTTGCTTTTTTCTAGCTCTTTTTCTTTTATTCCAACACTTGAAAAAGGTGGTGTTATAAATACACTGTACGGTATATTACCTCTATTCATAGTATTTCTCTTTTTGTCACCATAAAGATAATCCACTATTATTCTATAATCATCTAAAGAAATATAGGTAAATTGTAGGCCCCCTTTTACATCGCCTATTGCCCAAATATTTTCCACAGATGTTTTTAAAAATTCATCTACAACAATAGCCCCATGACTATCCGTTTTTATATTTGTGTTTTCTAATCCTAAGGCATCTGTATTAGGTTTTCTACCTGTAGCTACAAGCAATTTAGACACTTCTACTTTCTTTATTTTACCAGCTTGAGTATATATTACTTCAGTATAATTATCCTTATCTATGATATGGTTTATAGATACGCCTAACTGAATATCAATTCCCTTATCTAAAAAATCTTTATATATTAATGTTGAGATATCTTCATCTTCTCTAGGTAAAAATTCAGAGCTAGCATCTAAAATACTAACTTTGCTTCCATAAGAATTAAACATTGATGCAAATTCTAACCCAATGTAACCAGCACCTATAATAACTATTTTTTCTGGTGCTATTACTTGTTCCATAGCAGTTGTAGAATCTAAAACATTCTTACTTTTATTTAACCCATCTATAGGTAATTTGATAGCTTTTGAGCCCGTATTAATAAAAATACGTTCACCTTTAACTTGTATTTTCGTATTATCTGTCTTAGTGATTTGTATGATTTTATCTGATAAAAATTTAGCTTTTCCATTTAAAATAGTTATATTCTCTTCCTCAAAAAGGTTATTGTAATTTTTTTCTCTCAGCTTACTTGTCAAACTATTTTTTATTGAATGTGCCGTTGACATATCTACATGTTTTTCTCCATTAATTATTAAAGATTTTGATGGTATACATCCTACATTAATGCATGTCCCTCCATACATTAGTTCAGATTCTTCAATCATCAATACCTCTTCACCACGCATAGCAATTTCTTTTGCTAGTGTTTTCCCTCCCTTTCCAAAACCGATAATTATATTTTTATATTTGTTCATAACAATCACTTCCTTTCTAAAATAATTTTATAAGGTTTTATTAAAGCTAGCAATTAGTTACTTTAAAGTAACCATATGGACCTATCTTTTTAACTCCTTTAATCCACATTAATTTCAGTGTCTAGCATTCTATTCATAAACCATTCCACTTGCTGTGGTGCGTCATGATCAAAGAAAGCAGATTCTTTCATGTCTAAATTCGCTATCTTTTCAATGTCTCCTTTTGAAAGCTCAAAATCAAAAATATCAATGTTTTCAGCCATTCGTTCAGGATGGACTGATTTTGCTAAAGCTACAATCCCTCTTTGCATTAGCCAGCGAAGCACAACTTGACCAATTGACTTGCCATATTGCTCACCGATTTCTTCTAATACTGGATTTTTGAATAGTTCATGGCGGCCTTCTGCAAATGGTGCCCAAGCTTCTATTTGTACTTCATATTTTTCGTGCCATTCCTGATCTTCAATTCGCTGATTCCATGGATTCACTTCAATTTGATTAATTTGAGGTTTTACTTCATTCAATCCAACAAACTCAATCATTTTAGCTGACTTGAAATTTGAAATTCCTATTGCACGCAATCTCCCTGCTTTTTGAGTAGCAACCATTGACCGCCATGCACCATAAATATCTCCATATGGTTGATGAATAAGATAAAGATCAAGATAATCCAATACCATTACTTTAAGAGAATGTTCAATCGTTTCCTTAGCTTTGCCCTCTGATGCTTGAAGAATAAACAATTTAGAGGTAATAAAAAGTTCATCTCTAGTGACCAGATCTTCATTGATGGCACGTTTGATTCCCTCACCTGTTTCTTTTTCATTTCCGTAAATAGAAGCTGTATCGATCAAACGGTATCCTGCTTTAATGGCTTGATAGACTGCTTCAGCTGTTTCTTCTAATGGAATTTGATACACACCAAATCCCAATTGAGGCATTTCTACACCATTATTCAAAGTAATTGTTTGCATATTGTTTTCCTCCTCTAATTTCTTTACATGTTCTATCCTAAATCTTAGAGTTAAATACATAAAAAGAAAAAAATTTATTTTTTTCGTTCCCATAGTTTTTCGACTTTATCAGGATCCAATTCACCAGCTTTAAATTTTGCAATATGATCCTCATATGTTTCTATCTTGTACACAAGTAATTCTCTTGTTTGTTGCATTTCCTCTAGCTTTTTATCTAATTCTACTAACTGTTCTTTTAAAATATGCTTCTGCGCATCTTCTACATTTTGTTTATCTCTAAGTTGTGCTAAAGTTGAAAATTCAATCAAAGATTCTATAGATAAGCCTGCATTACGAAGATTTTTTACTAAATAAACCCAATTTAAATCTTTAGTTTTATAGTCTCTATATCCACTACTGTTTCTTGATACAGGAGGTATTATTCCCACTCGTTCATAATATCTTAACGTATCTACTGTTAAATTAAACATTTCTGCTGCCTGTTTTATATTCATTATTGTCTTTACCTCCTTACTCTAAATGTGAAAAATCATGATTAATAATCTCTTCTAAGTAAAACTGATCATTCTCAAAACAAAATTTCATAATACTACAGTTACCAATAGGAGCTTGCGGTGTAATATCACTTAAATGCGCCCACTCTCTTATAAATTGCCTACAAGCTGCTCCATGTGAGACTACTAAAATAGTTTTACCTTGTTCTTTCTGCATAATATTTACTAAGCATTTTGTTACTCTTTTTCTAAACTCTATTTCTTCTTCACCACCATATTGTACAAAAAAATCTCTATAAGGTAATGGTGGATTTAAATATTCATGCTCCGCTTCTAATCTGCCAAAATTCCATTCTTTTAAGCCTTTATGCCTCTCATAGTTTATTTCTGTAATTAATTCTAATGTATCTGAAGCTCGTTCAAGAGTAGAAGTGTGTGCACCATCAAATACAATACCGTTTTTTTCAAAAAATTCTTTAGCTATCTTAGCTTGTTCAATTCCTTGTTTTGTTAAAGGAGAATCGCACCATCCTTGAATTTTTTTTTGTTGATTGAACAATGTTTGACCATGTCTCATTAAATAAAGTGTCTTTTTCATCTATCTAACTCCCTACTATCTATTTTTCATCATTATAAACCTTGAAGTTAACTTCAAGGCAACTGATTATGTTTTAAAATATATATCTATAATTTTTCACACAATATTAGCTAAAATAGAAAGTCTATTAATAAAATTTTATTAGATATTTCCGTTGAAATTATCTATAAATTTAATTTATACTATAGATAAATTAAAAATTCTATTCGGAGAACAAAATTATGAAAAAAAATCCACAATTACCTATTTGTGATGTAGAAACAACAGTTAAACTAGTTAATAGTAAATGGAAGGTCTTGATTATCCGGGATTTAATAACTGGTTCCAAAAGAAATAGTGAGTTAAAAAGATCATTGAGTGGAATTTCACAAAAAGTTTTGACAGCTAGTTTAAAGTCAATGATTAAAGATGGCCTTGTTGAACGTATTGATTTTAAAAAAAATCCACCCCATGTCGAATATAAATTAACTAAACTAGGAAATACATTATTACCTGTAATTGAATCTATGAGAGAGTGGGGAGAATTTTACAAAACACAAGTTAACATATAGTTACATTTTTGTACCTACTTCTCATTCTAAAAAAAATAAGCTATCCTTATATTATAGAAAATTAGGGAGCGTGAAAACATGGATATAGAAATGTTTGATTTTGAGCAAGTAAATGTAAATGCCAAACTTACTACTTTAAAAAAAGATATTGTTTTAAGAGTTGTAAAATCAAATAAAATAATGGAATTTGATGAAAATACCTACGCTAAAGTAACTAATTTTTCTTTTCATAATGGTATAATTGAAGTAAAAATGTTAAGTAGGTTATTGTCGAATGCTCCAAACTTTGCTCGAGGTTTTATCGGTATTGCATTCAGGATAAATGATGATGATTCTAAATTTGAATCTTTTTATATACGCCCTACCAATGGTCATAGCGAAGATCCTATAAGAAAGAATAGAGCAGTACAATATTTTTCATACCCCAACTATACCTTTGAATATTTTAGAAATCTTAATATAGCGGATTATGAAGGTTCAGCTGATATTAAGCTTAACGAATGGATTACTTTAAAAGCCATAATTCAAGAATCTAGAGGTGAATTTTATATAAACAATAATGAAACTCCTTCTTTGGTTGTAGAGAACATGAAACTTGGGGAGGCTGCTTCTGGTAGTATAGGATTGTTCGTTGATATCGGTACAGAAGCGTTTTTTAAAGATTTAAAAATTATAAAATTCGATTAAATAATAACAATTGCATGCAAAAAAAAGTCTGAAAAGCATTAACAATAATGTTCTCAGACTTTTTTTATAAACAGTTCAAAATATTCATTACATTGATTATTAACATTTAAATTACTTTAATGTTCTTACATTTTATGCTCTCTTTCAGGATTTTTTACTAAGTTAGCTCCTAATAATCCAAATAGGGAAGTAATAATTAAGCCAACGACCATTGCAACAAATCCCCAAATAGATGCTTTAGCTGTCGTGTTTGATGCATCCTCTGCCGCTTGTCTTGCTTCATCGATTGATTCTTTCAAATCATCTTTAGCTTTATCTAAATTAGTACGTGCAGTGTCAATTTGTTTTTGCGCTTCATCACTAGCTGTTTTTAATTCATTGTAAATATTATCTGTTGCTTGTTGAGCTTCTTCTTGAGATAAGTCGCTATTTTTCGCTACAGCATTCGCAATCGCGTTTTTATCTACGGAATCGCCAATTTTTTTCGCTTGGTCTTGTAAAGAATCCGCTGTAGAATCAAAAACCTTATCTGCATTTTCAGGATTTTTTATAATTTCTTTACCAGCATCTTTGATTTTATCAGTCGCTTCACTCATTTGATCTTTTAAATAATCTGGTTGAAGTTCTGGAACATCCGTATCTTTTAAATATTTATTTACATTATTTTGTAGTTCTTGTGTATTGACCGTGCCAATTTCATCAGTTACTTTATCAAAACCTTTTGAGATCGCATCGCCAGTAGTAGAAGCAACTGCCCCAACACTATCCCCTACACCAGAAGCAACATTTCCTAAAAGGGAACCGATTGCTGAAAATGTACTAACAGCTGTATAACTCACTAAAAGCATTACTACAATCATACTTGTTGCCCATGTTAAGAAACCGTGCAATAAACCAATTCTTTTAGCCGCTACACCAGATACAAATCCTGCAGCCATCAGAGATAACACAATAGTAATAATCGACCAAATAATGAGTCCAGTCCCAACTCCATCTAAAGGGTTACTTGATGTCGGTTTTAAAGTACCGAACCCAATCGCTGATCCAATAAGTCCAAGAGTCATAAAAATAGATAGAAATGTAATTACTCCAGCAAAAACTGATCCCCAAGAAATGTTTGTCCCCGCTTCATCGTCTGTAAAATAAGTTCTGAATCTTGTATTGCTTTTTTTCATTTTATATATCCTCCTAATTTTTATTTACAATAAAATTTTATAGGATGTTATTTATTTATACAAATATTTTGATTTTCTATAATTATAAAGAGTTATTAAAAACAATCTATAAAGAAATCTTTACAATTATTCAGCAAAAGAGATCAATAAATTAAAAGATGTGTCTCTATTAATATTCTATAAAAATTTTTCTATAGCAACTTTTTAATTTTACTTAAAAATGTTAAACGTATAATGAATTTGAACACTGTATAATAATATTTTGTATATTTTTTATCCTTAATTTAATATTTATTTAGAACTCGTACTAACAATGATATTGCTGGAACTATCATTGCTAATTTAACAATATATAAAAAATTCACTAAACTATTTTCCCAGCTAATTGGAATGACAATACCTAGAATATTCAAAAAAATGATTACTAAAAAATCACCTGCTAACGCAATAAAAATTTCAATCACATCTGATGTTCCTTTATAATCAAAAATTCTTTTCCAATAGTTAAGATATAGTTTAAACATATCATCATCTCCAATTTTAATTCCATAATAATTAGTACAAAAAAAAGTATGAACTTTTATTCCTATTTATTGTGTATATAAATTATGCCTAGAATAATCTCAAGCTTATCTCCTTCACTAAACATACAATTGTGAACTCGCTTTATTAATTATATAGATAGATGTAATTCTCAGATAAATTTATTTATATAAAAATCATTTTATTAAATCATTTTTTGTAAAATTAGAATAGGTACTCAAATACTATGTTAATGCATCTTCTTTAATGAAAGTATTGTAGAAGGTACTATCAATATTATAGGTATAAGGATTTCAATCATAGAACTATCTTGTTTGACCAAAGAAATATTGCATGTAAAAACTTGAGAAAATGAGCCAAAAAAATTGAAGCTAGCGTGTAATAATATAATTGTAAAAATATTGTTTCTCTTAGAATAAATTGTTCCTAAAATCATACCTAAACAAAACGTATAAAAAACTTGAGTTAGCGTTCCTTTAATTAACCATGGTTGATCTATCAAATTTAATAGATGTACTATACCAAAAAAAATAGACGATATTGTTACACTTACTCTAGGAGAATAAATACTAGATAGACGTGTTAAAACAATTCCTCTAAATAGTAATTCTTCAAAAACACCTGTAAAAAAGCATGTTAAAAGAAAAAAGAAAACATTTCTAATTTGAAAACCATCTAATTTATCACTAGAAATAGAACCTAAATTTATTAGAAAAAAAATTACCATTATCAAAATTAAGTAGCGTCCATCCCTAAAAAAAGATTTTAGAGTATTTTTTAAATTTTTATAACCAATTTTTACACTCAAAATACGAATACTAAAAAAAATAATAATTAATGGTAACGTATAAGTTAGTGCACCTTTAATTGTTAGTTCATTATTTTTTCCAAATAAAAAAGCACTTAATTGCAAACTTAATAAATTGATAACTATAACAGTCAATAACTCTATATTTAATTTAATTTTTTTATATTTATACACATAATACACCTTCTTATTAAAGTTTAATTTTCTCCATCTACACTTATACGTAAATTTCTTTATCGAACTTTAAGATATATATAATTGATATCGCTAATTAAGAATCCCAACTATTTACTTTTACCTTCAGATTTTAATATAAGGGAGGGTAATTTATATTGTATTAAATCTCACAAATCTTCTAAAATTCAATCACTAAATAGAGAAATGTAAAACTATGCTAATTTAACACATACATCTTTCAATATACTTCTGTCTAGAAATTAGCTATTTGTCAAACACTATTTTTAACTTATAATTTTATATCGATGCCTAATATATAATAATTAGGAACTTCTTTAATTTAAGAATTATAAAAATGTTATTCTTTTTGTGTAAATGTTATTTTTCCAGCATTATTGTTCTGAGAGCCCCATTTATTTACCATATCTTTTATATAAAAATTTCTCCCTAATATTTATAAAATAAAAATTATTGATTTTTTTAGCTAATGCGTATCTACGTCTATATGAATTTATTCATATTTTAAATTAATCAAACCTCCCTATTTCAAGAAAGGTTTGATTAACTTTGAATATAAATTAATATTTATCTATTCTAACTATTCACTTCTAAAAACAAACTGTTAAACCCATTAAAAATCCTATTAATTTCATGTTTTTGTACAACACTAATATTTTTTTATCAGTAATGAAATTTTTTTTATTGATCCACCATTTCTAACAACTCATTAGCAGCAAGAATCCCCAAATTATTAGCAGCAAGTGGACTATCTCCTGTTAATAGATTACGATCTTTATGAACTTGTCCTGTAATATCTTCATTGAGAACTTTTACTCCATTTTCTTCCAGTGTTTCTTGTAAACGCCATTTCAATAGTCCTGGCATATATCCAATTTCTTGATTAGCACCTTCATCCAAACTATCTGGAAAGACAGTCATTTCGTAACCATCAAAAAGAAAATCTCCGTCATTAAGAGTTGCAGCTAGCAATGCAGCAGGTCCATGACAAAGAGTCACTACTTTCTTATCATTGGTCATAGCCCAATTGAGAATGTCTTTGACTTCTTCACTTTCAGGAAGATTTAGCAACGCTCCATGACCACCAGGGAAGAAAACTGCCACATAAGGAGAATTATCGGCCATTACTTGAGGTAAAATTTCACTTAGCTTCAAAGGGTTCTCAAACTTAGGAAGGTAATCATGGTAAAAGTCCATCACAGCCTCGTCTTCTTCTGGCATAGCCCACATTTCTAACTTGATGGAGTTACCAGAAAGAGTAGCAACATCAATGTCGAACCCCGCTGCAGCCATGTGCATCATAGGTAGCAAAGTCTCTACAGGATGATTACCTGTAGAAAACAATTTCCCGTTTTGCACTTGGACATAGCGCTCATCTGATCCAATCATTAAAATCTTTAATTCTCCTCCAGAATAAGCCTTATTAAACTTATAGCCATCAAAAGGTGTAACTGGACTTGTATAAACACTCAATGAGTACTCTGATGGGAAATAAGCATTATGTTCTGCATAATCACGTACGGGCTTTTTACTTAATTCTGTCATTACTTTTCCTCTTTCCTATAAATAATCTAGCGAAAGTTTTATTTTTGTTAACTTAAAAATTTCTATAAATTTTTAATATACTCAGCATCTTACAAAAACGACTTTCACCATATACTATATTCCCAAAATCTCTTATTCGATTTTAGGTGGAAATATTTTACCATCTATTTTTTATCTATGACAACCATAATGCTCAATATGGTTTTAAAATAGAAAATCTAGAAATCAGCTTAAAATTATTGTAATATTTAAAACTATTTTTATTGTTCAATTCACTATTTTAAAAATTTTATAAAATTCCATAGTTTATTTTTTATAAATATAAACTATTAGCACACTCATATTTAACGAATTCATGGCGTTAAAATCTTTAACTATTTTAACCATCAGGAGAAACAGATATTGAAGTTATGATTTTTTTACTTGATTTATGGTTATTTATTTACTGGGTTGTTGATAATAAATAGAATATATTTATTATTCCTTAAAATAAACTAAAAAAAGTGTACAAAAAACAGTTCTTCTGTACACTTTCAAATACATTCGATAAAAAAATTTCTTTTATTTCTATAATTTGATAAGTAATAGATCTTAATAAATCGCAACCGCAAAGTTTCTTTCATTATATACACTTTCAAATGTATTCTTATCGATCCAATATTTACCAGAAATCGGATCCGATACGTGAAGTTTTTCTTTTTTTGAATCATAACCATCTAAAGTTACTGCATGATTATTATTTACTGCTCTACCAAAATTCCATATTCCCCATCGTGCCGGTTGAAATTTTATCGTTACCCAAGCAACAATTGGATTATTATTTTTCACTTCATTTAGTAATTCATCTAAAGAATGACCTGACATATCTTTTACATCACCATATGCTTGCCCCCATTTTACTAAAGGAATAGGATAGATAGCGGAATAAGTCCATGAGTTTTCAACAAAAGGACTACCTACAAATCCATCATAAGGATTTCCACTAGAAGAGATAGGGATTGTCTTCAAAAACTTGATTAAGTCCCAATCTGGAATTTTCCCTTTATACTGTAATCCTTGTAATAGTGAAGCTCCCTCACACCCACTAGGTGCTCCTAATGCATACTGATCATAATTTTTTACTCCAAGTAAATTATAATCTTCAGAAGCAAAAGCATTGGTACTCAGCATAAAGAATACTCCAACAACAGGCAAAATAAATGTTTTTTTCAGTATATTGACTATATCTTTATTTATACTCATTCACCTCTTTAAAATTTATTAAATGCGTAATCGTGCTGTTATTTTTTAAATTTAAAATGGATTAGACTGTGAAATACCAATTTGCAAGCGATCTAACGGTTCTCCAAAAATTCCTGCATAACTATCTAATCCCGGAATAGAACCATTATCTGCACTTACTTTTAACCATCCTGATCGTTTCGTAGTTTGTGAGCGATAGTATGCTTGTGATAATTTTTCTCCCTTAGAAGTTATATAGTTTAACTGAACACCATCAATTGCTTGTCCTTGAATACCTGCTACACCATTCACTGTATCATTTTTATTTCCTTTATTTACCCAAGCTAACCAGCCACTTTGAGCTGTATGAACACGATACTTCAATTCCCCTTTATCTACCTTAATATAAAGCATATCATGTTGCCGATTAGGATAACCTGCAAAACCATCATTAGTATTGTTAAAGTTTGTTACTTCCCCCAACCAAGATCCCCCAAGGACGTGTAAACCATAATGTACATTTGTTGTGAAATTTGTTGGTCCTGGATTTGGAGGTGTAGGCGTAGACCCTCCTTGAAGTATAGGAATTGGGTTAAACCAAGTGCCATCATCTTTATTCCAAGAAGAATGAGCAGCGCGCCATTCTTTCTTTGTCATTCCTAAATGTAAATGACTAGAAGTAAAGTTCCCTATAAGCTGTCCTTTTTTAACAGTTTGTCCCGTGCTAACTTTAATGTCCCCAACATTTCGGCTAAATTCTTGATAGATCACATTTGTATCTCCTGCTTGTAATACAATAAATGCGCCTAATGAACCTCCACCTACAGGATCCCAACCAGCATATAAAATTTTACCATCATGCACAGCATACACACTACCATTTCCATAGATAGCAGAGCCGAAGTCAAACCCATCATGGAAATAAGTGCCTCCTCGATCAAATGCGGTATTCCCAAATTGTTGTCCTTCTTCATATCTTCCCGCATATGGTTTGCCTAGTGGCCAAGACCAATCATTAGAAGCTGCATTGACAGAATAAGAAGAAAATGCCATAGAAACAACGATAGATAAAACCCCTAGAACAGAAATTAAAGTTTTTTTCACAGAAAACCCTCCTAATTAATATTAGTTACAAAACTAATGTACTGCTAGGTACGATATATTTCAAATAATTATACTAACACGATAACATTTTACAGAGCTCTAGAAGATATATCAAAACCAATATGCTGTTATTTATAAAAAAAGAAAAATATTTAAAATTCAAAAAGCATACATAAAAAGTAAACAGGTCAAAAGTTTTTTTAACTTCCGATCTGTTTACTTTTTTTAACTAAATTAGAAAAATCATGATTTATCGCTTGTAGAAATACAAAACTATTATTTTTATACCCAAACTCTAAAATACAACAATTTGAAAAGTTTATCTTTGAAACTTTTTCATACGCTAGCCATTTTTGTATAAATAGATACATAGCCCCCCCATGACTAACTGCCAAAACGTTCTGGTTATTTTCTTGTTCCATAATTTTAGTAAGTCCTTTGTTTATTCTTTCCTGCACCACTTTTGAAGACTCCCCGCCATAAGGCACAAAAGAATCACCATATGAAGTTTCCCCAATAGGTCTTTTAGGGTTTAAATATTCTCTTTCTCCTTCAAATATACCAAAATTCCATTCTTTTAGTTCCCTTATACGCTTATATTTTTTATTTCCTATAATTATTTCTAGTGTATCTGATGCACGCTCTTGTGTAGAGGAATAATAAGCATCTAATTTAATATTATGATTTTGGAAGTACTCTTTTGCAATTCTTGCTTGTTTTATTCCTACTTCAGTCAAAGGTGAGTCACTTGCTCCTTGAATTTTCCCTAATTTATTAAATAGCGTTTCACCATGTCGCATAAGATAAAGTTTCTTCATATTATCAGTCTCATCTGCTTTTGAATTTGTTGATTTATCAATCATCTACCATTCTCTTCCTTATCTATTGATTTTAGCACACGAGCGGGAACGCCACCTACTACAGTGTAGGGTGGAACATCTTTTGTGACGACCGCACCTGCTGCAACTACTGACCACTCACCAATCGTTACACCTGAAGTAATCGTAGCATTTGAACCAATCCATACGTTATTTTTTAACACAATTGGCGCATAATGATTTTTACGTTTATTCTTTGGAAATAGGTCGTGATTAATTGTAGCAAGTACTACATTATGTCCTATAAATACACCATCACCAATCACAATCCCACCTTGGTCTTGGAAATGTGTCCCTGAGTTTATAAAGACATTTTTGCCAAGTGTAATGTTTTTACCAAAGTCCGTATAAAAAGGTGGAAATATACGAAAAGTTTCATCTACTTTTTTTCCAATCAAGTAACTCATAATTTCTCGTAATTCCTCTTCTGAATGATACTTGGTATTCATTTCTATTCCAATTTTTATCGCTTCTTGATAAAGCTCCTCAGCATACGCATCTCGCTCTAAATCAACAGGAGCATCACTTCTGTACCCATTAATAACATCTTCAATACTTACTTTCATTATTAACACTCCTTTAGACTATCATAAAATTCATTTTTAACAGGCTCTAGCCATTCGTTTGATGTTTCTACCCCAGGCACTTCAATCGCTAAGTGGCTAAACCACCGATCTTTCTTTGCACCGTGCCAATGCTTTACATTGGCAGGTATTGTAATGGTATCCCCTGGCTTCAGGCTTTGTGCTTCTTTTCCTTCTTCTTGATACCAACCTTCACCATCTACGCATATCAAGATTTGGCCTCCTCCTGATTTCGCATGATGAATATGCCAATTATTACGGCAAGCTGGTTCAAACGTGACATTGGCAATAAACACTGTTTCTTTTGGATCAGTCAATGGTTTCAAATAACTTTGACCAATAAAGTATTCTGAATAAGCTGTGTTTAATTCCCCTTGACCAAACAATCCCCCATATTCTTCTTTGTTATGGTCCTCCACATACACTTCTTTCGCCAATCGAAACGCTGCCCAAGCATTCGGCCATCCTGCATAAAATGAAAGATGTGTTAATAATTCAGCCATTTCTGTCTTAGTTACACCATTTTTCCGAGCAGTTTCCAGATGATAGTTCAAAGATGAATCGATAACTCCCTTTGAAATGAGCGCCGTTATTGTCACAATAGAACGCATTTTCAAAGAAAGTTTATCTTCTCTTGCCCATACTTGACCAAACAACACATCATCATTCAGCTCAGCAAATTTGGGTGCAAATTCACCTAAAAAATCTCTTCCAGCAGTTTGTTTCTCAATCATTTACAAATTCCTCCTATCTTACTTCCAAATTTTGATAAAAAAATTCGGTCATTTTATCAAATGGAATGATGTCTATTTTGTCGTAGAGATCAGTGTGTGTTGCTTTAGGAATAATTAGCAACTCCTTGTTATCTCCTTGCAACTTCTTAAAAGCGTCTTCTGCGAAATATCGAGAATGAGCTTTTTCACCATGAATAATTAACACCGCACTAAAAATCTCATCACTATAAGACAGAAATTTAGTATTTAACAATGAAAGAGCAGACGTCATATTCCAACCTTCATTTGAGTTCAACGATCGCTTATGATAGCCGCGGTCTGTTTTGTAATAATCGAAATAATCTTTAATATAATAAGGCGCACTTTCTGACAAACTATCTAGAACACCACCCGAACGAGCATAATCCCCATTTTTGAAATCTTCAATACGTTGTGCATTGAGTTGTTGACGCATTTCATATCGACCATCCACATCAATAGAATCAAAATAACCATTAGCTGTTACACGAGACATATCATACATAGTCGAAACAACGGTTGCTTTTACTCTTGTATCAATTGCAGCTGCATTTAGTGCCATGCCGCCCCAACCGCAAATACCAATAATTCCAATTTTATCCTGAGCAACATTTTTTTGGACCGACAAGAAATCAACAGCCGCTTGGAAATCCTCAGTGTTAATATCGCCAGAAGCAACATTACGTGGGATCCCTCCACTTTCTCCAGTAAATGACGGATCAAAAGCTATCGTCAAAAAGCCCCGTTCTGCCATTGTTTGAGCATAAAGTCCTGATGATTGTTCTTTAACTGCCCCGAACGGACCGCACACAGCAATTGCAGAAAACTCTTCCGCTTGTCTTTTTGGTTCATATAAATCAGCAACTAGAGCTATTCCAAATCGATTAGTAAAAGTCACATTACGATGATTAACCTTATCGCTTTTTTGGAATACCTTATCCCATTTTTGAATCATTGTAGTATCTTCTAGCATCCTTGCTTTCCCTCCTATAGTTGACATTTAATTTTTTTAATAATACAATCTTACTACCTAAACTTAACTTTAGGTCAAGTCTGATTATAAAAATTTTTCAGGAGGAGCTATGACAGCATATTCAATCGGCGAAATATCAAAAATGTTTAACATTCCAGTTTCAACTCTCCGCTATTATGATAAAGAAGGATTATTTCCTGAAATAACGCGTGTTTCCGGTATTCGAAAATTTTCTAATAACGAAATTGAAGCTTTAAGAGTGATTGAGTGTTTGAAGAAATCTGGATTAGAAATTAAAGATATTAAACAATTTATGAAATGGACAAAATTAGGGTCAGAAACTTTCAAAATTCGAAAAGAACTATTTGAACGACAAAAAGTAAGCGTAGAAAAAGAATTGCGACAAATGGAAAAAGTTCTTGATATGATTAAATTTAAATGCTGGTACTACGATGAAGTCCTTAAGCAAGGGAACGAGGTGGCTGTTAAATCAAAAATTCCAAATAACTTACCAAAAGAAATAAAACTTTATTACGAAAACTCTCATTAATTTGAAACGATTGTACATTTAATGAGTTAATCTAAACAAAAAACAAACGTTATTTAAATTAGTAGAGTAGATTTGTCACCAGCACTTTAATTTTCATAGACTACACTATTTAACTAAGTTCAAAAAGCAACAACTGCTAGCAGCAGAGCTAACAATCGTTGCTTTTTGAACTTATTTACTATACAAACAAAAACATTAAAAACCAGTATTATCTATACTTTCCAAAAAAACTACTATACAAAAACATAATTATTTTATATTTACTATAATTTAAACTACAGTCTGTAGCTTATTATAATTCATTCTTTTATCGTACAACATTAAATATTCTAAAATGATGACACTACTTCTTACAGTTATATTTCAAAAACCTTGCTAACTGATTTTAATACTACTTCATCTTCTTCATGAGTAGTTAAAATAATACCCTTATCTTCTGATATCTTAATATCTATAATCTTATATAACATTTTTTTTCTTTTCTTATCTACAAAAGCAAACGGTTCATCTAAAATATACCATTCTCTTTCTAAAGACATCAAAATAAGAGCATAAAGGAACTTTTTTTCCCCTCCTGAAAGCATTCCCCATTGTTTTTTAAGCAACTTATCAATATCTTCACGCTTAAGAATTTTATCGCTTAATTGATAAAAAGATTGAATACTTTTTTTTCCGTCCAAACCATAACTAAATTTCAGAAAGTCCATTCCTGATAAACGATCAGAAAAATATATGTTTTGATTAATATATATGATACTTTCATTTCCTTTAATTACAGTTCTTTTTGCCTTTTTTACTCCTGAAATGTAATCTAATAGTAAGGTTTTTCCGTTACCATTATCACCAGTAAATAAATTATACTCTTTTAAAATATTCATACTTATTTTTTTATCTACATAAGGAATATTTAAATCCTTTATTTCGATCATAGCTTTACCTTCTTTCATTTGAAATCGGTTCAAATTTAACTATAGAATACATACTAATAAAAACTAAAAATATTGAAAAAGTAACATATTTGAAGACATCCATATTTTTATGTTCAATTAAAACATTAGATAAAATTGACAGAGGGTTATATTTATTTAACTCTATATTCGTATTTAACAATATAAATAAACCAAAAATTAGCATTGTAAATATTGAATTTATAGTATTAGCATGCACTTTTTTTATTAGAGTTAAATTGTAACTAAAAAATGCAACTGGTAAACACGCTATAATAGTAATAAAGCTATATAAAAAAAGACGGAGAAACGATAATGGTAGTAAAATAACCACAATTAAATTAAGTAAGTTTACACTGATAAAGCTAAACATAATTTGCGTCAATAGATTGCCTAAAAAAAATGCCCAAGGTGAATTATTTATTGAAAAAATTGTTTTTAAGCTTCCATATTCCTTTAATTGTAATGCGTAAACTCCTACTCCATAAACATAGGAACAAACAACAATATATACCCACCAATATGCCAATTCCCATTCATTTGTTACACTTCTATAATTCATAAAAAAAGTAATTACAGGTAAGGCTATTGACCACAATAAAGGAATTTTATCTTTCAGTAACATTTTAATATTAAACAATGCATATGATTTAACTGAGATAAACATTTTCACTCCTCCTTACGGAAATGGTAACAGTTCTGAAAAATTTTTTCTTTTTAATTTTAATATATTCTCTACATTTAATATTATTTCTTTCGAAAAATTTCTTGGTGCCATGTTGGGGAACCACTTTGGGTCAAATACCTTCACTACTTTCACATTCTTAGCATGATTATTTTCAAACATTGTAATATACGGATACATATTAAGAGAATTACTTATATTTTTGATAGTAAATGTATGACTAACTTTTTCTATTTTCTCTTCATTATTCAGAATAATAAATTCACTACCTTCAAGATATGCATATAAATCTTTAACTTCTTTCGAGCTCAATCTATCAAAATAGTCATGATAAATGTCCTTATTGTCAATTACTAATCCAGAGCCTTGACTAACTTTTCCTTCTTTATATTTTGAATGCGATGTAGCAAAATATTGTAATATTTCTTTTTGTGATTTTATTACTGCTTTTCTTGCTGATTGACTAGTTCCCAAACCCACTGCTTTGTATTTTTCACCATACCCAACGGCAAGTACCACGTAAAGGTTCTTACTTAAAGATATATTATAATATTTGACATTGTCTAAATAATTAGTCAAATATCTGTCTATTTTTTTTATTTCTTCTATCTTATCTATATTTAATTGCTGAGCCTTAGTATGAAACAAGAAGTTAGTAATATAGCTCTGTCTTTCAAAGAATTCTTTATACGCTGTCCATATTAATGGCTTTGATTTTTTATGCGAGGCCATACCAGAAGAATCAACAAAACTATTCTTAAACAAAATCATATCAAGATTAACTTGTTTAATGCTTCCATCAATTAAATTCGTAGCAATAACCGTATGCTCTTTTGGTGAATTTTCGTTGATGAGTGTTTCTCGCTCCAAATACTCTCCTAAAGTTGAAAGAATATGCTGCCTTTTATTCTTTAAATCAACCTCATAGGCTTTGATAGGTCTTTTAGAATATTTTTCTATATATACGTTATAGTGATGTGACATAAATAAATCCTCATTTAAAACAAAATTCACCTTATTTCTTAAAAAACCTTTCAAAAGTATTCTCCTTTCTATCATTGGATAGGACAATCAATAGAATAATCAATTAAATATCTCTTAATAATCTCTTTATCTTTTTGTCTTTCAATGTTTATCTTAATTGGTACAGAATTTAGTAACTGTTTGGATATACATTTTATTGTTTTAACTCCTCTATTTATGTCATCTCCAATTACGGATATCTCAACATGGTTAATCCAATCAGCAGTTTCAATGTATTTCGTAGCTTGTATAGAATCTTTTGTAATAACTTTGTATGTTTCATCCATAAACTTTACTTTTTTTAAAATTTGTTTATGCAATTTATCAGAAAATTTATTTGCTTTTGCTAAGGGATTATTAAAAGTTTGCCACTCTATTCCCTTAGCTTCTTTCAAGGCCAAAATTAGAGATTGTTCCATAGTAATACTACAACATACACCTGAGGTTAGTAATTTCCCTTCTAAAAACCCCATCACGATCACTGTTGAATAATTACTAAGTTCACGAACTACATAAATTTTAAACATATTTGAAATAAAATTATAATCATTAATTAAGTCATGAATTTCTTTATCTTGTTTTAACTTTTCCCCTTTCAAACCATACCAAAAACAAAATACTTCATTTTTCTCAATCAATTCTGTTAGTGCCTTTTGGATTATTACTTCTGAAAGTTTTCCAGATGAAGTTCCTGTCGTATCATTAAATCCAAACTCATGATTTCCATATCCAAATTCTGAATATTTTCTGCTACTTACAATATTTTTTTCTAAATTTACAGAAGAAATAGTTTTATTTGTACTTAATGGTATCCCTAAGAAAAGTCTTTCTAAATATTCATTATAACTTTTAATAAGTGATAACTGTTTATTTTCGTCAACTGAGAAAGCACTACCTGCTGTCGTTCCTTGCTTAATCTTGACACGTGAAAAATTCACATATCCAATATTTATATTTGATAAAAACATATCACTTTTCACACCGTAGGAACTTTTATTCGTGAATATCATTAGTTAACACCTCTAAAATTAAAGCTTCCATTAACAAACATTTTCTCAAGTTTATACCTAATCCATTTGTCAGTTGTTGCTCTGGTACTAGCATTTCGTTTATTATTATGTTTTTTTCTTTACTAATCGCTAATTGACTGCTTTTAGAAACATAACCAATTTCTTTTATACCATTTGTGTACGCCTTTTTTTTATATAAACAAATTGCATCCTCTATGTTTAAAAAAAAAGCTAATACCAGTTTATCATTTACTATTTCTCTAATCTTAGTTACATCAGTTTCATATAGAATCAAAAAATTATTTTTAAAATCAAAAGAATAACAACCAGTATTTACATTCCCTATTTTTTTTGTTATGGCTAGTATTGGCATACTAACTTTATATATAAAGGAAGCATAATTTTTTTGTAAATCACTAACTAACGTTTTTATAAAGACAGGTAACTCATCAAAAGGATATACCGCTAACCTAATATCCGAGTATTTCACATTATAAAGACCTAAAACATCGCTCAATTCATCTAAATTATTCTCTTCTACTTGTTTATTCACTACCCTTTGTTGATATTTTAACGTATCAATTAAATATGCTTCATCTAATAGTACATTCTTATATTCATTCCAATAATAATCACTCATAGCAATCACAATACCCCCAATGATAAGCAATATCTTTTGTAACTAAATGATTATTTAAATCAATAGATAAAACTTCATCTAAGTCACATTTCATTAAATCGCTATCCAAATTCCTCATTATGGTATAAACTATCGTAAAATAATCATCCTTTTGCAACGGGTATTCTATAGCAAAATTTTGTGATTTTGTATAAAGTAAATCTATAATTGTCTGAAAATTAGCTGTATCAGAAGTTATTTCTCCTCTTAATTGGCTTTCTAGTTCAGAAAAAAAACATATTGGACATGGATTGTACCATTCCCTTTTATAGAAATTCGAAAAATAAATATGATGATTATAGCTAAAAATTATTTTAATGACTACATTCTTTTCCTTGGCTATATTTACAATATTTTCATATTCTTTAAAATTGAAAGCCTTTAAAAATACTATAAGCAATTTACCATCCATATTTTTAGATTCTAAGTGGGAAATACTGCTCTGATGACTAATTGTAAATTTTTCGGAAAACACGTAATCGAATAATTCAGAAAATTCAGAATCATCGGTATATACCAAAACCTCATTAACCTTATTATTTTCTATATCTAGCTTTTTAATTAATTTATTTTCTTCTAAAAAGACCAGTACATTATTAATCATGTTGCTCCTAAAATAATTGGATAATAGAGATTCCTCAAAATTTATTACTTCATTTTTTTCTAAATCTTTTAACATTCTAACTAAATTTTTATTAGTAATAATTATCGAAGATAGTTTTGTTTGAAAGAATGTTTCTTTTTCACTAAGATCATGCCATATAAAAGGGTTTACTTTATACATTTTTTCACTCCTTTTTACTTGAGTATGTAAAGAGGTAAGTGCGTCCACTTACCTTATGAAGTTTCTATTCTTCTAATCCTGTGGCACCCCCACAACAACAGCAGCAACAACAACAACAGCCACCGCCACCGCCGCCTCCACCACCGCCTCCACCTTTAGAGACAGTAATGTTCTCAACGACAGAACCATACCCAAACCCATATAATTCAGTCTCTTCATTAATTGCATTTGGGGTTTTTTGCGACACTAAAACTTCTTCAATATTCATTTTAATACACCTCCGTTATAATTTTATCAATATTGATGAAATTATTTTACCACTATCCAATCAATTTTCAAGCAAAAACTCATCTTATTCTAATTAAAAAACGTATTTTTATACTGAAAAATCTAAAAATCTTTGATTAGACAACAAAAACAAAAAAATTAATAACAAAACAACTATCATTAATTTTTCTATTTTTATATCAATGAAAATTCTAACAAAAATAATTTTTAAAATATTTATTTTATCACATTAAAATTATAATATACAATGCATATTCGCATATTTTCGGATTTTACCTCTTTAATAACAATTGTGAATACCTAGTTTTATGAATTGATACTTACTATAAGGAAAGCATATTGTTTAATAACAAAACATATTTAAGTATTTAAAAAGCAACAACCGCTAACACAAGAGCTAACAATCATTGCTTTTTGAACTTATTTACTGTACGAAAAAAGACATTAAAAACCAGTATTCTCAATACATTTCAGCAGAAACTACTACCTGAAATCATAATTTCTGTATATTTCACTCAATTAATTCCTCTCTGTTCCTGTATCTTCACAGGTCAATGTCTTTGCAAATTATACATCAAATAAGGGGCGTTTTTCTAGTGCTTAGTCGAAAAAAATAGTTGATTCATAAGTTCATTGTCTTATGAATCAACTATTTGATAACTTTCTCTCTTGCTTATTGCGCATTCAGGATCCACATGAATCCGACAAAAACAAAGAACAAGCCATACATAATTGGCGAAACTTCTTTCCCGCGTTTTGCCGCAATCATTGTAATTGGATAGAAGATAAAGCCTAAGGCAATCCCATCTGAAATGCTGTATGTCAATGGCATTCCTAACAAGATTAAGAAGGAAGGAATCGCAATTTCCATCTCGTTCCATTTAATTTTGCTTAAGGATTGTGCCATCAAAACACCAACAATAATCAACGCTGGTGCTGTAACTTGCGAAGTGACAACTGCTAACAAAGGAGAAAATAGCAAGCTGAAAATAAATAAAATCCCGGTTGTAATAGCTGTGATTCCTGAACGACCACCCACAGCAATCCCCGCAGATGATTCAACATATGCACCAACTGGCGATGTCCCTAGTAGAGAACCAGCTAACATCGCTGTTGAATCAGCGGCTAAAGCTTTCCCCACACGCGGCATTTTATTGTCCTTCATAAAACCTGCTTGATTGGCTAAGCCCACCAACGTACCAGCCGTATCAAAGAATGTTACTAATAGGAACGTTAAAACCACGACCCACATTTGAATCGTATTGATATCTTTCACATGTCCTAATGCCACTAAAAATGTTGGTTCTAAACTTGGCGCGCTTGAAATAATCTTATCAGGCATTGGAATAACCCCTGTCGCTAAACCAACAATCGTTGAAATCGCCATTCCAATAAAAATACCACCTGGTACTCGACGAACTAACAAAATTGCAGTTACGACTAAGCCGACAATGGTGACCCACGTTGAACCAACATTCAAAGGTCCTAAGCCAACAAGTGTCGCATCATTAGCCACAATTAAGCCACCTTGGCTTAAACCAAGAAAAGCAATAAACAACCCGATTCCACCTGAAATAGCAAATTTCAAGTCTGCAGGAATTGCATCAATAATTAGCTCGCGTAATTTAAAAATTGTAATTAAAATAAATATCAATGAAGCCACAAAAACGCCTGCTAATGTCGTTTGCCAAGGAATCCCCATACCAACAGAGACTGAATAAGCAAAGAATGCATTAATTCCTAAAGCTGGTGCTGTCGCAATCGGATATTTCGCCAACACACCCATTAAAATACAACCTAAGGCACTCGCTAAAGCGGTGGCAGTAAAAACAGCGCCTTCGTCCATGCCAGAAGCACCAAGTACGGTTGGATTAACGAACAAAATATACGCCATTGAGATAAATGTGGTGAAACCAGCTAACATTTCTCGTTTCATATTCGTATTCAATTGTTCAAGTTCAAAATATGAACTTATTTTTTCTTTCATGTTCCGTCCTCCTAAAATCTAAATATTTTACAATGTTCGTAAAATATTCAATTTATTAATGAAACAACGTGTTTAATCATATAATAAACCAACAAATAAGTAAATATCAAATTCTAAATTCTGTAAAAAACGAACAATCACGATTAAAAAAAGTATTCCTTTCTAGGAATACTTTTTAAATTAAATCGTTTGTGTGGTCGGGCGAACAACCATTTCACTGATTGACATACGATCTGGCGTGTCTATGGCAAAGACCACTGCTTGCGCAATGTCTTCCGCCTTTAAGCCCCAACTTAACTGTTCTAGATGTAACGTTTCAGCTACTACTCGATTAGAAATTGTTTGATAAAGTTCTGTTTGTACAGCACCTGGTGAAATAATCGTTGATTTAATGTTATTCTCTCTTTGTTCTTGTCGCAATCCTTCCATAATTGCTCGAACAGCAAACTTTGTTCCACAGTAGACAGCCGAATCTGGATAAACGACATGTCCTGCCACAGAATCAGTAGCAATAATCTGCCCTGATTTTTGTTCAACCATAATTGGAAGAACTGCCGCAATGCCATTTAAAACACCCATAATATTAATATCTAGCATTTGACGCCATTCTCCTTTTGGTGCTTCAATAAGAGGCGCCGTTGGCATAACTCCTGCATTGTTAAAAAGAACATCAATTCGTCCATATTTTTCCATTGTAAGCTTGATTACACGCTGAACTTCCTCTTCTTTCGTTACATCTGCTTGTTGCACGAGAATCGTTGCTTCAGGAAGTTCTTTTTTTATAGCAATTAAACGTTCTTGTCGACGTGCTGCAATGACTAACTTCGCTCCTTTTCTGGCAAGTAAACGGGCTGTTGCCTCACCGATGCCACTGGAAGCGCCCATGATAACAATAACTTTTTCTGATAATGATTTCATTATATTTCCTCCTTATCTTCCTGAATCCAACGAATAATTTTAGCTGGTGTTCCTGCAACAATAGCGTTAGCTGGCACATCTTTAGTTACAGTCGCATTAGCTGCTACGATAGCATTTTCACCAATCGTAATACCTGGTAAAACAGTGACACCCGCGCCTAACCACGCAAATTTTTTAATGGTAATTGGTGCTAGCAATACGCCTCGCCGTTTCATTGGCATTTCCGGATGATTGACACTTAAGAGATTAACGCGCGGACCAATTAAAACATTGTCTTCAATTATAATGCCCCCTAAATCAACAAACATAGCTGCCCGATTAATAAAAATATTTTTACCAAAATGTATATTGCGTCCAAAATCTGTATAAAAAGGCAATAAAATCGTAACGGTTTCGTCAATTTTGTCTTGGATAATCGTGGCAAGAAGATTCCTTACTTCATTATGTGTATAGGCTTGTTGATTTAATTCTATTAAATAGCGACTATTTTCCTCTTGAATCTGATGAATAAGTTGAAATAGTGGTTCATCTTTATCAATGCTACCTGTTGCAATTAGTTCTTGGAGATTTTTTGTAAGCATTCCTAATCGCCTCCTTTTGCTAAATTTATCGTAATACGTGACAACTCCTCTGTCTAATACTTATAATAAATAGATAAGTATGCGTTTTAGTTATAGGAGGGAAAGTAATGGAATTACGAGTGATTCACTATTTCTTAGCAGTGGTCCAAGAAAAAACGATTAGTGGCGCAGCCAAACAATTGCATGTATCACAACCAACATTATCTAAGCAATTAAAAGAATTAGAGGAAGAATTAGGCGTGACATTATTTATACGAGGAAATCGACAAATACAATTAACACCTGAAGGAGAATATTTAGCTAAACAAGGGCAAGATATTTTAAGCTTAGCGAATAAAACAGTCACCAACTTGTCGCAAAATGAATTCATTAATGGCGAAATCACGATTGGTGGCGGCGAAACAAAAGCTATGTCTTTTTTAGCGAATGCACTACAACAAATAACAAGCCATCACTCAGCTGATATTCACCTTCATTTATACAGTGGGAATGCAGATGATGTAATAGAACGGCTAGACAAAGGATTATTAGATTTTGGTTTAATTATTGAGCCTGCACCTAAACAAAAATATAGCTATTTAACATTACCAATTGTAGATACATGGGGCTTAATTACTGTAAAGGACCATCCCTTAGCCACTAAAAATGTTATTACTGCAGCCGATTTAAAAGAAGAACCTTTATTTATTTCTCGACAAGCACAAGTTCCGAGCCAACTCTCTGATTGGCTCGAAGCAAGTCTAGATCAGTTCCGAATCGTTGGGACCTACAACTTACTTTACAACGCTTCACTGATGGTAGAAGCTGGGCTAGGTAGCGCCCTAAGCATTGATGGTATTCTAGAAACAAAGCAAACAAATTTACGTTTTATCCCGCTATATCCTGCTTTAACAGCCAAAATTAGTTTAATTTGGCGCAAAAATACGGTTCTTTCCACAGCTGCTGCATTATTTTTAGAACAAATAAAAAAAAGTATTCAACGCCCTGAATAATAGGTCGTTGAATACTTTTTTAAATCATCACTGTGATCGTAGCTGCTGCCAAAATCAAAACTAAGCCGATAATCGTTACGGTCATTTCCTTGGCTGTTTTCTTTTGACCTAAGAACCAAATACCTGTCAACGTTGCAAGCACAACTGATGTTTGGGATAGAATAAAGCCCGTTGCCAAGCCGTTCATATCTGGCTGCGCTGAAATTAAATAAGTTAACGCTGCAAAGGCGAAGAAAAAGCCTGAAAAAATTTGTTTGTAAGAAACAGCTTCTATAAATGGCGATATTTCCCCACCCTTAATAGTGACAACTGCTGAGTAAATAACTGCGACAATTACCATGCCTATTGCTTGTGGTAAAAAGGCATGCATGCCATCAATTGCCGTCGCTTGGGGTGCTGCAGAGTACGCCCAATAGCCGATTTCACCAACGGCTAATAGAAGAACTGCTTTTTTCATAATCCCAGCACTCTCAGCGGACTCCGTTTCCGACCAGACCGTCATTTTGGCACCAATCATGATTAACACTAAGGCAAATGCGCCTAACAATTTGGCTGTCGCACCTGGCCAGTTTCCTAAGAAAAAGACACCCCAGAGAGAAGCACCTAAAAGTTGGAACGCGGTCGTTACTGGCATAGCACGTGATGACCCAATCATCGTGAAGCATTTAAACGTAATGATTTGCGCACAGGCCCAACCGACACCAGATAAAATTGAAAAGAATAAATCCATGCCCGTTGGAAAAGCTAAACCATTAATCATTGAAAAAATAGCGGCAAAAATTAATGTTCCTAAACTGGTCCCGAGAATTTGATTCACTGGACGACCACCAATTTTGGAAGCGATTGTTGGGAAAAGCCCCCAACCTAGAAGCGGTCCTAAACCGATTAATAATGCAGTCGCATTCATCTCTATTTCCCCTCTCTCGTTTAAAAGACAACGTTACTTTCTAATAAAATATTTGCGTAAGGGGTCATTTCCCCTGTCCGAATAAATGCATGGCAGTTGTTTAATTCTTGTTTCATTTCTGTATGAGGAATAAAACTGATGGGAGTTTCTGGTAAACGAGTTTTAATTGCTGTCAACATATCAGGATTTTCTGTTTTAATTTCTTCTGCTAAATAAATTCGTTGAACTGCCAATTCCTCAAGAACATTGTTTAAAACTTCCATAAAACTAGGGACACCATTGGTAACTGCTAAATCAATTTTTTCTGTAGTTCGAGGCACTGGCATGCCCGCATCACCAATACTTAATTTATCAAAATGACCCATTTGTGCGATAACGCGGGAAATATCTGAATTAATAACTTTTGTTTTTTTCATGTCGCTCGCTCCTTTTTATTTGTCTGCCAATTCGTGTTGATAAGGAATCGAAGGTTGGGCTCCAAAACGTTGAACAGTCAGTGAGGATGCCTTGTTTCCATAACGAATAGCTTCTTCCAAATTGCTAAAGTCTTTCTCTAATATACTACTTAATGCGCCAATAAAAGTATCGCCAGCAGCCGTTGTATCAACCGCTTTCACTTTAAAAGCAGGCACAATACCACTTCGTTCATTGACGTCATAAAAGGCTCCTTTACTACCTACTGTAATAATTACTGCTTCAATCCCTAATTGATGAAGTGCTTCTGCGGCTTTACGCATACTCGCTTCATCTGTGATTTTAATACCTGTTAAAATTTCGGTTTCTGTTTCATTTGGTACAATCATATCTGTCACGTTTAGTAATTCTTCAGGAACTTGTTCTAACGCAGGTGCGGGATTTAAAATCGTTTTGACGCCTGCTTTTTTAGCAATTTTAAACGCTGCAATCGTACTATCAATCGCACTTTCAAATTGGGCAATCACAAAATCACTTTTTTCAATAATTTCTTGATGTTCCTGTACTTGTTTTGGCGTAAAGGCGTTATTGGCTCCTGCGTAAATCATAATGCTATTTTCACCAGCGTTATCTACCATAATAAAGGCTTGGCCAGTAGCTGTTTTCTCTAAAGTGGTGACCCCAGTTAAATTAATTTCATCTTGACTCATTAAATCAGTCATCATAGCTCCAGCGCCATCATTTCCCACAGCACCAATAAAATATGTTTCTGCGCCTGAACGTTTCGCTGCAACTGCTTGGTTTGCTCCTTTACCACCACCCGCTGTAAAATGTTCAATGGCGTGAATTGTTTCGCCTGGTTTTGGCATTTCTTTGACTCTTAATGTTGTGTCTAAATTGATACTTCCGATAATTGTAACCGCGTTCATTTTCATCCACCTCAATAAAATTTATTTTTTCATTCTAATTAAAACGTTTTAGTAAAACGTTTTAATTCCACAACAAAAATATAGCACACCTTGAAAGCTATTTCAAGGGTGCTGTCGAAAATCGTTCAATCAGTTGGACAGGCAAGGTTTGCTCCTCCCAATCTTTTGCAGGCTGATGGATTCTTTCCAATAATAGAGTCGCCGTAGTTTGCCCCAATTGAAAAACAGGTTGAGCAATTGTTGTTAGCGGCGGCGAAACATACTCGCACATATCAACATTGTCATAACCAATAATACTATAATCCTCAGGAATTTTTTTGCCCGCTTCTGCTAATCCTCGATATAAACCAAAAGCAATTTCATCATTGATAGCAAAAATTCCGGTGCTCTCTGTTTTTAAAATTTCGGGGACAGCTTGGTAGCCGCCAGTTTTTGATAATTCTGTTTCGATTAACTGGACCTTTTCCGTATAAACAGAACAAAAACCTTTTAACCGTTGCTGAATATTGACTGGCGCATGTGGTGGCATTACCACGACGACCTGTTTATGTCGTTGCTCTTGTAAATGCTTTGCTGCTAGTTGCCCACCTCTATAATCGTCTGTCAAAACAGCATCGCTAAAGCCTTCTGCTTTTTTTTGGTCAAGTACAATAAACGGAATCTTTTTCGCACGTAGCGTTTCATTAATCGTTTGATTGGAAATTTCAGAACTTGCAATCACAAAACCATCGACACTGCGACGAATCAACTCTGTTAAATATTCATGTTCTCTTGTAACATCTTGGTCCGCATTGCATAACATCAGTATAAAATTTTCTTTGTATAAAACACTTTCAATTCCTCGAATCAATTGCGCAAAAAATGGGTTGGTAATATCAGGTACGATTACGCCAATCGTCTTACTTTTTTTCATCACCATACGCTGCGCAAAATAGTCGGGTTGATAGTTTAATCGCTCTTTTGCAGCTAATACTTTTTCGACCGTTTTCCCACTAAACCGTGCCCCATTCCCGTTTAAAATTTGTGAAACGGTAGTAATAGAGACACCTGAGTCATTGGCAACATCTTTAATTGTAACCTTTTTATTTGTCATCCTACTTCTCTCCTTGCCGTGAACGCGCCCATTCACCGGACCTCTTAATCTCATTTAATTTACTACAATCATTTACTTTACGCAACCACAAATAAATACGTACATTCGTTTAAACCGTCCTTTCATCCCTTCAACAAATTTCGTTGTTCTACTTTTAAAATGTTATACTGTAGAAAAAATGATTTACTTTTTGCTGAATGGAGGGCCTTAATTGAAAAAGAAATCGATTGGTTTGTTGTTAGCTAGCGCATATTTGTTCCACGCACGTTCTCGTCAAAAATCCTTAAAAGCCTGTCTTTTTGAAGATTCTTTACGTCTTTCCCAAATTGCTCGCCTTGAACGAAATCCGAAAGTCACCAAGGCTTTTTATCATTGGCAACGATCATTAAATGAACAAGTAACTTTGCCAAAACATTTACGTCATCTTTTTCCTCTTCAAGAAATGACTCAATTTCCTACGATGTATCGCATGTCAAACTCCGTTATTGCACCTACCAAGAAAGCTGTACTGTACCTGCATGGTGGGGGCTTTACATTGAATCTCGCCTATAGCCAATTAGACTTTAGTTATAAACTAATTGAAGATCTCTCTTTTGCAACAGATTATTTTATCCCTGTATATCCATTAGCACCAAATAAGTCTTTTGCTGATATTTATAATCATTGCTATGCTGCTTACCAAGAAATTTTACAGCATTATGATCCCGAAGATGTTATTTTATTAGGTGATTCTGCTGGTGGCACATTGGTTTTAAACGTATTGCAGAATTTAGCCACCGATTTCCCTGAACGCTTACCCAAAGCTGCTGTTTTAATTTCTCCTTGGTTAGATGGACATTTAGACATTCCTGTTGCCAAAAGTTATCAAAAAAAGGACAAAATGATTGGCATGAACTATTTACAATTAATTGCCCAAGAGATTGATGACACGGCTAATCACTCCACGCTTTCTTTAAATTGCTTGTCCTTTGATTATCAAAAATTTCCGCCACTTTTTTTCGTGGGCGGCACACATGAAGTTTTTTGCCCTTCCTATCACCAATTTTTAAAACAATTAGGGCCACGACCACAAGATACTTGCCGATTGGTGCCTGGCATGCAACACGTTTTCGCAATGAAACAATACTTGCCAGAAGGACGACAAGCGCGGAAACAAATTGCACAATTTATCCAAGAACAATGGTAAAAGGCAAATGGGACAGAAGTCAAAACGACTTCTGTCCCACTTGCCTTTTTAGAACAAAACACTTAGTTTTCTTCGGCGACTTTTTTCTCCCGCATAGTCAAAACAGCGCTAGCCAAAAGGACAACCACTACAAAAGCAATGATTCCTCCTACTAAAAGACTCGGACCTGCCTCACCTAATTTGCCTAAAAATAGGCCTGGGATTAAATAATCCGTATCCGCGAACGTTGAGGATGCTAACTGTAGATCACCCAAGACTGGTAAAATGAATAACGGTAACCAACTAATTAATAAGCCATTAAACGCAGCCCCTAAAATCGCTCCCCGACGTCCCCCTGTGGAATTTCCAAAAACGCCTGCCGCGGCACCACAGAAAAAGTGCCCGACAACGCCTGGTATAATCACGGTGGTATTCAGACCAACCATCGCTAACATTGAAATAGTTCCCACAATAAAGCTCACAAAGAACCCAATCAAGACAGCATTTGGCGCATAAGGAAAGATAATGGGAACATCAAGTGCTGGTTTAGAATTAGGCACTAATTTTTTAGCAATTCCTTGGAAAGCTGGCACAATTTCTCCTAAAACCATCCGCACACCCTGTAAAACCACTACGAAACCAGCCGTAAAGGTTCCTGCTTGAATTAATGAAAAGATGATCGCATTTTCGCCATTGCTTAACTCATGCTCGACATAGCCTGTCCCAGCCAGCAAAGCCAAAATCACATAGACAATCGACATCAAAATCATAATTGAGATGGTTGAGTCTCTTAAAAAACCAAAACTTTTAGGAATTTTAATATCTTCCGTTGACTTTTCTTTATTCCCAAAGACTTTTCCAATAAAGCCACTTGCCGCATAGCCGATATTCCCTGTATGACCCATTGCCACTTTATCATTTCCAGTAATTTGTTTCATAAAGGGCTGACAAAGAGCAGGTGTCACTGTTAATAAAGTTCCTTCAAATAAACCACCTAAAAGAATCATTGGCAAACTAACGCTAAAACCGGCCCCCACTAAAATAACGGCTGTCAAACACGAAACGTACATCATCGCTTGACCTGTCAAAAAGATATATTTAAAACGTGTAAAACGCGCCAACAGAATATTAACAACCATGCCTACCAACATAATCAGAGCAGTTGGTGTCCCATATTGTTGCAAGGCAATCGCTACAACTGCTTCATTACTAGGCACCACGCCTTGTGTATTTAACGCGGTTTGGAACATCTCCGCAAAGGGCGTTAACGAGTTCGCTAATAGCCCTGCGCCACCAATTAAAACTAAGAAGCCGACGAATGTTTTCAACGTTCCTTGAACAACATCAGAAAATTTCTTTTTCTGTAAAACTAATCCCAACAAAGCAATTAATGAAACCAGAATCGCTGGCTGGCTAACAATTGAAACAAATAAATTCAATAAAGTTTCCATGTTTTTCCTCCTTTTTATTGATGTGCAATGCCATTGTCATCTAAAACTTTCAAGACTTTCTCCTTCGTTTCATCGTAATCAATAATCGCATTTAAAGGAATGATTTTTTCATCAGGAATTGACCCTAAAGCATCTTGCAATGTTTTTTCGACAAAGAAGTAATCAGCCATATCGCCACTGGCACTCCCGACATCTGTGTGATCAATTTGAAAATTATCTGTATCAACACCGACTTCCTCTAAAATTTGTTGGATATTCATTTGCACCATAAAACTTGTTCCTAAACCACTTTGACAAACTGTAAAAATCTTCATCTTATTTCTCTCCTTCTTGGATAATTGATAGTATTTCTGGGACGGTTTCAGCCGCCACTAAGCGATGTAATGATTCTTTTTTTGATAGAATTTTTGTCAGACTAGATAAGGCCCGTAAATGTGTTTCGTTATCTGAAGCAGCTAAACAAATAAAAAGGTGAATTTCATGCTTAGGATCTTCTAATAAATCGACACTTTTTTGGATTTTTAGTAATGACATGCCTAACTGATTAACGCCATCTTCTGGTCGCGCATGAGGCAATGCTACGTCTGGACAGATATGGATAAATGGCCCAAACGATTCGACTTTTTGAATCATTGCATCAATGTACTTTTCCGTAATACTGCCATTTTTTAATAACGGCTTGGCAGCTTCTGTGATTCCCGCTCGCCAGTCTGCAACTTCAGGCAGGACTTGGACTGTTTCTGTTGTTAATAATTCCGATAACATTGGACGCAGATCCTCCTCTTTTTCTAAAATTTTGTTCATTTTACGATGTAAAACACGATATAACTGCGCTTCTGTGACTCCTTTTTTTAAGGAAATGTAAGGTTTTAACGCATCTAAAATATCTTTAACATCTGGCATGGAAATACCTGGCAATAGCCAATCTGATTGAACTTGGTGCATCAATTGATTTTTCTCCAAAGAGCTCATAATGGGCTTGGTAAGATAAACCTTTTTGGCTGTTTCAATAGGGACCGTTGAGAAAATGATGTCATAACTTTTTTCAGATACATTCTC
Source organism: Enterococcus sp. DIV1328a (assembly GCF_050536905.1). Lineage (NCBI taxonomy): Bacteria > Bacillati > Bacillota > Bacilli > Lactobacillales > Enterococcaceae > Enterococcus > Enterococcus sp. DIV1328a. Next base: position 2,424,876 of record NZ_CP172912.1, read on the forward strand.
TATTTCCCTCACCGCATTCGTTTCTTTAAATTCAATCATTGGAAATAGCCGACGCAATTCCGATTGCAAAATCAACGAAGAACTGATACCACTGGGACAAACAATTAGCGCTTTTAGCTTTTCTTGCCGCTGTTCATTTTTTTGCCCGAAAATTTCTCCACCAAATAATATGGTGAAAAAACCGATTTCCTCTGGCGGGATTGAACGTTTCGTTAATTTTTCTAAAGGAGCTAACGCTTGTTCACAAAGATGATAAAGCGACCGATACGATTGTCGAATATCCTTGATTAAAACATTCGGCAAGTAAAAGCCATAGTTAATCCGAAAATAAGCAGGAACCAGATGATAATACACATTCATGAGCAATTCACGAGGCTGTTCAAATTGAACAACGGCCAACAATTCCATTTTCCGAATAATTTCACCAGAAATATCTAATAAAAACTCTAACTTCGTATCTCGCAATTCTCCTTGCAAGGCTGTCATTAAACAAATCGTGAAAAAAAGACTCTCAGTTTCTGCATTCGCCACTGGCCCAACTAAATCACTTAAAATACGACGACTGACGGGATAAGCGCGTAAGGACTGAATTAACTGGTTCTCAGGCCAGACGACTGTTTCATATTTGCCTAATCTTTTTTGAGAAAAAGCAAGAAAGTAACTAATTTCATCCAATCTGCTGGGTACCAGTTGAAGCTGCGCTTCCTGGACGGCTAATTGAATGCCGTCACGCATTTTTGCGTATTGGCTCATTTGATGCTGACTGAGCCAGCAAAATAAAGCAAAGGTGCCCGACTTTTGTTGTAAGAGGCGGGCAAGCCAATTTTTCCCGAAACGACGAATCCGAAATTCATCTCCTTCTAGGTAAAACCCTCGTTTTCGTTCGTAGGATAAAGCAATATTTTCAGTTGCTAGTTGGTGTCGTACTTTTTTGATGTCAGCTAAAATAGTACCTTTCGAAACATCTAAAAAATTTTGGTAATGATACACCGATAGTTCTTCGATTTCTGAATAAGTGAGCAAAAAAATAAGTGCTTGTCTTTCTGTTTCGCTATAAATCACTTGACGTTGTTGAAAAAGTTGTTTTCCCCATTCATTTGCGGAAAGGTTTGGAATACTGACGGTATTCTGTTGAACTTCTCCGCCTATTGTCGAAAGTTGCGTCACTAATTCTCGTTGCGAAAGATCGGTTATTTGTTGAGCCAAAGAGAGCGCAATTTTTTGCCCTGCATACTCGTCAAGGAGATAACTTATTTTATAATTCACAGCTGTGTCCTCCTCCTGTAATTATCATATAATGATAGCGCTTTATTTTCTATCTAAGTTGGGTACAAATGTCTACTGTACTTTTTTGATAAATTGTACCGTTCTTTATTTTAAAGTTAACAAAAACCCGTTGCAAGTTTCTCAAAAACTTACAACGGGTTGTCTTTATGTTAATTGTGTTTGTAATGCGATATTCAGCAAGATAGCTATTGCTACCCAGCTACCACACATCACCAGAAGCAGCCAACTAAACATTGATTGTTTTACTAAAGACTGCTTAGGCTTTGCTTGATGAACAAAATTCATGCTATTTACTAAGAACAGTAAAAATAAAGCAAAACAAAGGACGGCCAAGCCAGCACAAATCCAAATCCACATCGTAATCTCCATCTATATTCCTCCTTCTACAATTGACTCTGTTTATAAAAACAGCACATTATTTTTCCTTTTTCCTTTTTTTATTCAAATAATAGAAACTTATTAGTACTACGAGTAAACATGCAATACCAAGGCTGTAAAGCCACGTGCTATTTCGTTCACCTGTCCTTGGTAAGGACGTCTGTGCAGCTGTGGGATTCGTCTTAGCAGTGGTTTTTCTGCTCACTTTGTCTTGTTGTTGTGACGTTTTTTTACCTTTATTAGTGACTGGTTGTTCTGTTGACTTAGTGCCACCTTTCGTTTTTAGAGGTGCCTTCCCTCCATAAAACGTCACACCGATATTCGTTTGTCCCGCTTCTTCTGCAAAGCTCTCAGAAGAAGCGGTCAGAATCGCAATGCTGACGGTTAAAAGTATTCCCAATGTCACCAGAAGTGATCCTTTACTTTTCGCTGTCATCATCGCGCACTCCTTGTCTATTTTTCAAGGCTGCCTGTTTTTCTTGTTGTAAATAGGCTTGTTGTTTTAGTATCGCTTTCTGTTGTGTAAAACGCCAAATAGCTAGAATTAGACTCACAATTGTTGCAGCTAACAATCCATAAAAAGCTTGATTCCACCAAGTCGGTAGGACCAATTTCACTACTGCTTCTTTGTTTAATTTCTTGGCTTCTTGACTACTGATGGTAAATTCTTGCTTAAACGGCCACACTTGTTGTTCATCTTCTTTCAAGACCGCTTCTCCTTCAAAAATATAGGTTCCTGGACGTACATCTTCTTTTCCAAAATCTAAGTGGAAGTTCATCGTTGAATTCGGTGCAAAACGAACACTTGGTAAAATCCGTTTGGCATATTCTTTCGTTTCGCCTTTTTTCGTTACTTTTCCTTCTAAACGTACTTCAGGAAAAATAGCGGATGTCGGATTCTGAATAACCGCTTGGACCGATTTATTTCCTAAAGCAATGGTCGGAACTAATTTAACTAATTGAAGAGTCTCTGCTAGATACATCGGTGTATCTTCTGACATTCGTAAAGCAATTGCTACATTAAATCCATATCGACTGGTTAAACCCGTTGATTTTCCTTTTTCTTCCTTTTCATCTTCTGCAAGCGAAGCATAAACACCACCCAAAACTAATCCTTGGAAACCATTCGCTGGAATTTCGACAGTCATTTTGGCTGTTACGGTTTTCTTAGCGGGAACTTTTACATGTTCCTCAGGTAATTTAATTAATGTTGTCAAGGGTACTTTTAAACTTGAATCTGGTTTTTTCTCAAAATCATTGTACACAATTAAACCATTGTCATTCGTCACAGCATTCGCCAAATTTAAATCAATCGTTAATTCTTCATTTGTTTTATTAATTAATGACAGTTCTACTTCTTGTTTCTGTCCTGGTTTCACAATGAGATCGTAGTAGGATTGCGTATTTTTCGCTTGATTCTCTGGAATATTGGGTTTAACTGTAAATTTTGTATTCATGTTGTCATCCGCTTCTTCTGCTTGTACAGCAGAAGGGATGCTTAATGCCATCACACAAATAAAAACTGTGACGATTAGCCAGCGCATTGTCTTCATTATTTGTTCCTCCTATGTATCGAAAAGGAGCCGTGCACCAGTGCGCAGCTCCTTTTCTAGTAATGCAGTATTCTCGTTAGTAACTGTTTATGGCGCAGCCACTAATGTCCAAGTTACGTTACCTGTATACGCACCATTTGTAATTTTTGAACTAGGTGTTGTAATGTTTAATTTTACATTTGATAATTCAGAATCCCATGTACCTTGACCTTTACCAACTGCTGCTGTAGCAATTGATACAGCTGCTCCACCTACTGGAATAGTTGTTCCAGCAAATTCAGGGCTTCCTGGGTCTGCTGCAAAGGCAGCCACATCACGTGAGTATGTTTTTGCTGTTTCATCGTATTTAGCTACCGCACCTGTTTGCGCAAAGGTAATTGAACCTTCTAAAGTAGCAGTACCATTTTTCATTTCAGCAACGCCTGCAGTAACTGACCAACCAGCTTGTGTTCCACGAACATCCCCGACCGCATAACGTTTTGTTTGTGTACCATTTGCATCTAATGAAATCGCTGATAAATCAGAACTAACTTCTGTCGAAGCAAATTTGAACTCTGTTGGAACATATAACAAATCAAAATTTGTATTCGAGCCTGGTTCTGGTTCTTGTGTGCTTCCGTCATCTCCATCACCATTACCACCTGGCAATGAACCACTTGTCATCTCTACGTTTGCTGGTGTTGTACCAGTCGTTGTTGCATGTGCTGCTGCAGGAGCGATGCTTGCCCCTAAAATTGCCGTTCCTGCAAATAAAGTTACCAATGTTTTTTTCTTCATTTTACTCTCTCCTTTATTATCTTGGTTGATTAATGAATAAAAAAGTGAAAAACTTTTCTATCTCAGTAGAACGTAAACTAAGTATAGCGAAAAAAAGACTACTTGTGATTTCAAATTTTAAACACCTCATGCAAAAAAAATGAATTTACTATAACATCACGGTTCCAACGACTTTTCGTGTCTTTGAAAACGTAATTTTCAAAAGAGATATTGTTTTTCCCCATTTATAAAGTGGTAATTTTATAAAAAAACAGCGAGAAAACGTCAAAACATTAGTAACAAACACTAACATTTTGACGTTTTCTCGCATTTATTAAATCAAAATTTCCTCAATATTTTTTAAAAAAAATAGTGAAAACTAAAATTATATCGTTTTCATAGACAAAACGTACATTTTTTCTTACGAAAATTGATAATCACTCGCTGACTATTCTCTAATCAACGCTTGTGTTGTACAGCGGAAGGAACCACCTAACATTCTAGAAACGTGGTAATCAATTGCCTCAACTTTGATACCTTTTGCTTCTATTTGAGGAATTAAGGTTGTAAACGATTGGTCCGTTATATACGTTTCTTCGTTAAGCGGTAGACCATTTGTCACTAAATACGCTGCTTCTTGCAAAGTAACGTGCATTTTTTCCCAGTTTGCTAATTGCGCAGGAAGTCCATCCAAAAAGGCCTCTTCACAAACAATCATCAAGCCTTCTCTCAACAAGCTTAACGCACAATCTAAGTGGAGAATATGCGGATGTAACCGAACCGGCACCACTTCATAACCAAAATGACCAATCATATTGGCTAACCACTGAATTCCTGCTAGGTTACTTGCCAAGCCGGAGTAGCCCACAAAAATTGTTTTTCCTAGAACTAAAACATCGCCGCCTTCAATAAAGGGACCTGCTTCACTTAAAATGCCTTCAGAAGTGTCAGGTTGTGGCGCAGCAAAATAATAGCCTTCTGCTTCTTGTGTCCACTGCTGAATAATCGGACGAATTGGTAAAATTTCTTGTCGACGGTGTTGAAATCTTAAGTTTCCTTCTATTAAGAGATTGCCAATTGTAAAAAAAGGGTCTCGTGAAAAGAAGTTACTATATCCCACGCCTAATTCCTTGCCATGTTCTTTTTCATAAGGTGTCAATAAACGTGGACGAAATACTTCTACGCCATAAGATTCTAATACTCCTTGCATGACTTCTTTTTCTTTTTCCCAACGAACTTGTTGTTCTGGTGCAAAGTCTGCTAAATCACGCCCTTCATTATTCTGTGTTAAACGGGCATTTTCCTCTGTTAAAAAAGTCGTATCCGCTTCATCAAATTTATCTGGTAAACAAAATTGCGATTGTGCTAAAACAACTGAACGCAACGGTGCAAATTCACTTTCAACATGCATTTTTTTCATTATTTGACCTCACTTTTATCTGGTTACCTTCATTATAACAGAGATAAAATTTTTATGCCTTTAATGAAGAAAAAGCAGAACGTATAGAAGTTCTGCTTTTTCTTTATTTTGTTATTTGCCAATACCTTTATCTTTAATCTCAGCTTTTTGCCCGGTGCCATCTACTAAGCCAAAAATAATCTTAGCTTGGTCTGTATTATCAATTTGTCCTGAAAAAGCTTCTGCTTGTGGGCCATAAGCATAGACATTTACATCTTCTCCCGTGTGTCCGCCAGTAGTCCAACCAGTATTCGATCGTTCATCAAAAATCTTTCTTAATGCCTGAGCGATTTTTTCAACATCTTTTGACTCCGCAGCTGTTTTCACTGCTTTCAATTCAGCCTCACTTAATTGAAAATCAATATACTCAGTCACTGTTTTTTCCACATTACCATTTTTAATAATTTCTTCTGCCATGAAATCAGGCGTGCGTTTTGCCGCATGTAAAGGCTCCGTCAACCAGTTGTATTGATCTCCTTTGCCTAAAGACAAGCCACCTGTTGAATGATCTGCAGTTGTAACCACCAATGTTTCACCATCTTTTTTGGCAAAATCGATAGCCTTTTCAAACGCCGCTTCGAAATCTTGCATTTCGCTCATCGCGCCAACAATATCATTGCTATGCCCGGCCCAATCAATTTGACTACCTTCAACCATTAAAAAGAAACCTTTTTCATTTTTATCTAACCGTTGAAGAGCCGCTTCTGTCATATCAGCTAATGAAGGGACTTCTTCCGTTCGGTCAATCATTTTAGGTAGCCCGCCTGGTGCAAACAAGCCTAAAATTTTGTCGTCTTGGTTCTCATTTAACGACTTTTTATCTGTGACATGACCATAACCCGCTTGGGAAAATTCTTTGACTAAATCACGATCTTTCCGCGCAAATAATTCGGAGCCGCCGCCAAGTAACACATCGACTTTGTGTTGTCCGTCGATTTTATCATCAAAATAGTCATCGGCGATTTCTGCCATATTTTTGCGTGAAACATTATGTGCGCCATATGCAGCAGGGGTTGCATGTGTTATTTCAGATGTTGCTACAAGCCCCGTTGATTTCCCCACTTTTTTCGCACGTTCCAGCACTGTTTCTGTTTTGGACTTGTCATTATCGAGCGCTATAGCATTATTATAGGTTTTTACTCCGGCAGCCATCGCTGTCGCTGCGGACGCTGAATCGGTGACATTCTCTTCTTCATCTTCTGGATAAGTGGCTTGTTGCCCAACCAAATAGGTATCAAAAGCTGTTTGGGGAACACGCTTGTCTGAGTGATTGGCTTTGAAATAGCGATAGCCCGTTGTATACGGATTCCCCATGCCATCTCCAATCATAAAAATAACATTTTTTACTGGTGCTTTTTCAGATTCAGTTGCCTTCGCTTCAGCAACCTCTGTTTGTTTTTCGCCGCTTTTCTGTTCAGATAAATTTGTACAACCCGCTAATGTTGTGAATGTTAATAAGGTAACCCCTAGCAAAGCTCTTTTCTTCATTTCCTTGTTTCCTCCTTCATATCTACCCATACATTGACTATAACAAGTCTTAGTTGATTTCTGATAAATAACAAGTAAACAAAGTGTTAAGTTGTTGTATTGCTTCTGTTAAGTTCCTTATTTGTCGCGTCTTGCTGCTCTTTTTTCGGCCTCTTTGCGTAATTGTTTCTGCGCTTTTTTTGAGCCGCGTTCAATATCTTTGAGTTTCTTTCGTTCATGGAAATCTGTAAATAAACTTTCTAAATCATAGTCTTGCGGATATAGATCTTGTGCTTTCGCTTGTAATTTCAACCGTCTTCGTGGTACATTTTCAATTTTATCATTCACAAATACTTGGATTTCTTGTTCACCCTCATCTGTAAAAACCAACCCAATTTGTTGTGTTTCTGTCAATAGGACACGATCACCTTTTTGATAACGGTGTGTTTCTTCTACAAACGTGGCAAAGGTCGTTTCTTTTGCTTTCAGGGGTTTAAATAGACTTCGATTAGTAGGGTATTCTTTCCGCTGAATATAATGAGCCGCCTTTTCAATGAGCTGTGGCTCCATCTTCATTTTACGTGCAATCCAAAGCGCCTGACTATCGCCAACTTCACCAATTTTCAATTGATATTTGGGCGTTAATGTTTCACGATCGAAGGCCATTGCGGCGGGCACAAAATCGTCATGCTCTTGGGCAAAACGTTTAATTTCACCATAATGGGTCGTTGCAACTACCAAGGCTCCCTTTTGATACATCGTTTCCATGATCGCAATCGCTAAGCCAGCTCCTTCGTTCGGCTCGGTGCCACTGCCAATTTCATCTAATAAAACAAGTGTGTGTCGCTTAACGTTACGCAACATTTCCGCAATATTTTTCATGTGCCCAGAAAAAGTGCTTAACGCATTTTCCAGATTTTGCTGATCACCAATATCGACAAAAATTTCATCTAATACTGGAATCTCTGTGCCCGCTTGTGCTGGAATTTGCAACCCAAATTGTGTCATGACAGTCAATAAGCCCACCGTTTTCAAGACAACCGTTTTACCACCAGCATTGGCACCTGTAATGACAAGTCCTCGATACTCTGCTCCTAAAGAAAACGTCAATGGTACTGCGTGTTCTAATAAAAGAGGATGTTTTCCTTGAACAATGCGCAAGCGTTCTTCTTTGTTTACTTTTGGCGTAATCCCACCAATTTCGCGACTATACTTTCCTCGTGCAAAAATAATATCTAAGGTGGTCATTGTATCGACGGCTTGATCGACTAGTCGTTCTTGCTCATTGATTAACCCTGTTAGTTCTGCCAAAATTTGATATTCTTCCGCTGTTTCTTCCGCTTTTAAGAGTGTCAATTGTTCATTTAATTTACTAATTGCTACAGGTTCAATAAAGACCGTTTGTCCTTTATTGGATTGCTCAATGATTGTGCCTGAAACCTTATTTTTATAGCTAGCTTTGATTGGTACCGTGTAATGTTCCCCTTTTTTCACCATCATATTTTCTTGAATATACAGTTGATTATTTTTATTGCGTAAAAATTTGGTGACTTTTGTTTCAATGTCTTGTTGGCATTCATTGATTTGACGCCGAATTTTTCGAAGTTGACGGGAAGCATCGGTGGCAACTTTTTGGTTATGGATTTTCGTATAAATTTGTTCTTCGATTGCTCTGAAATCAGCTAAGTGCTGACTGTAACTAAATAGGCGTGGTGTTTGGTATTGATTTTTTTCAAAAAACTTCTGGATTCGCTGACTACTTCTTAAAAAGTCAGCCACCTCAATCAATTCGTTTGGTGTAAGAATTAAGCCTTTTTTCACTTGTTGAAGCAAGCGGGTAATTTGACTCAAGCCCATGAAAGGGACGTGTTGTCCGCTATCAATAATTAAGCGGGCCTCGGTTGTTTCCGTTAAGCGGGACTGCACTGTTTCTAAACGTGTTGCAGGGACCATTTTTGCCAACCGTTCTTTACTATACTCGCCAATCGCACGTGTTTGAACTTCTTTAAGAATTGTTGTAAATTGTAATTTTTGAATGGTTTCATGATTCATTTTTTTTCTTCCTTTCTATCACGAAAAGAATACCTGGCGCCTTTAAATAAAAACCAGTTTCTATAGAAAAAAGAGGACAGCGTTCTACCGCTGTCCTCTTTATCGTTGGATAAAGGTTACTAAAGAAACCTCTTTTAAGTGAGGTATTTAGTAAATGAGATGACTGACAGGTATCACTTTCTAAGCACACCAAATAAACCTTGCTTGGTTCACTGGTTATTCAACTTATCAATTAGATACCTACGACACTCACCAAAATACCCCACATTCATTTGTTGGTTTTTATTTATTCTCCACTTGAGAGTAGCAAATCTGGCGGAGAAAGTCAACTAAAGATTGGCCCTTTACTTATTCAATGTGTTTTTCATCATGGTTAGTAACGTTTTCACGTCTTCTGTTCTAGTGTCCCCTGTTTCTTGATCGATAATTGAGCTGTAAACATGAGGAATGATTTTTTTAACGCCCGCATCCACCGCAATTTGAACAATTTCTTCAAAGTTTTCTAAATCAATGCCCCCTGTTGGTTCTAAATAAAAGTCATACTTGGCACAAGCTGCTGCTACTGCTTGGTATTCTTCTTTGTGAGCCAAGCCTTTCATCGGGAAATATTTAATGGAACTGCCCCCCATGTCTTTCAACAATTTGATGGCGGTTTCGATAGGTACTTCCGCCGCTGGCGCACCAGAGCTTAACGGACCTGTCGCAATGTTGACATAGCCAACTTTGCCTGTGGGTGAAACCAAGCCATTAATCACTGTTTCGTCTTGACGAAGTAAGGCCCGCGAAGCGCCGACACCTGTGAAGACTTGGTTCACGTGTTGCGGTTGTAAAACTTCTGATAAGCGAGCCACCATTTGACTTTGATTAGGATCGCCAGCCCCTAAGCCAACAGATAAAGCGTTGTTGGTTGCTGCTTGGTATTTTTTCATATCGTCAATGGCTGCTTCATCGGTTTCATAGTTTTTTGAAAGGACGCCTAACACAACATGCCCTTCTGCTGCTTCATAACAGGCTTGGGCATTTTCTACTGAATTGGCTAAGACGTTTAAACAAATGCGTTCTTCTAAATAATTAGGTTTTAATGACATGACTTATTTCTCCTTTGTGTCCATAATTTCTTGTAATCGTTGCACGATTTTGTTCATTTCTTCTTGATTGACAGAACGAATGTCAAACTCAATGATGCCATTGTTGGCTTGATATTCTCGCGTATAAATGGCTGGACTTTTTGCTTTTAATGCTTGGATGACTTCCTTGGCGGTTTTTCTGCCGTTCACTTTGACACTGGCGCGATAAATGTCTCGGCCAGCGCCATCTTGGACGATTTTGGCGGTTAAATCTGACAGGTTGTTGATGGCTTCAACAAACGGTTTTAAGCGTTCTTGCATCGAAACCCCTGATTCACTGCCATGCGCCAAGTATTCTTCCACTGCTTGCGTAAAGCCCAGGATATTGTCTTTGCCAATTTTCATTGCTCGACCAATGCCTTTACCTTGTAGGCGCACCCAGTCAATGTATTCTTTTTTCCCGACCACTAAACCGGCACTTGGCCCTTCAATGGCTTTGGCGCCGCTGTAAATCACCAAATCAGCGCCTGCTTCAGTGTATTTGAAAAGATCTTCTTCTGCTGCCGCGTCAACAATTAGCGGCACCTTGTGGCGTTGCGCCACTTTGGCCGCTTCGGCCACCGTCAGCATACTTTTTTGCACGGTATGATGGCTTTTGATGTATAGAATGGCCGCTGTTTTTTCGGAAATCATCATTTCCACGTGTTCTGGACTGCACATGTTGGCGTAGCCAGCTTCCACCACTTGGCCGCCGCCTTGCGCTACCATGACTTCTACAGGCGTGCCGTAGTCCACGTTGTGCCCTTTAGGTAAAACAATCTCTCGCTGTTCGATTTTTTCTGTATAGGGATGATATGCGTGGTACAAGCTGCCTTTTCCAATCAAGGCAGCCACCGATTGGGCAATCCCCGCCGAAGCCGAGGAAACGATTTGGGCATCTTCTACCTTCAACAAGTTGGCTAAAAAGGCCCCTGTTTGCAGACTAAGTTCACTCATTTCAAAGAAATGTTCGCCGCCGAATCGTTGAGCCGCTAGGACTGCCTCCGAAACTTTGGAGACACCTAGAATGGTCATTTTCCCAGAAGCATTGATGACTTCTTTTAAGTGGAATTTTTCGTAACTATTCATTATTTTCTCCTTTATAACAAACCAAAGAATGAAGTGACCAAACTAACTAAGACTATCGTGCCGATAATGATACCGTAACGTGGGCCTTTTTTTACCATGAAAAAATAAATAGCCATGACTGCTGCTAAAGGAAGTAAGCCTTTCATAATTTGATCTAGGATATCTTGTAAAACAATTGTGGCACCGCCAGTAACTTTAAACGTCATCGGGCTAACAATTTTAACATAACTCGCACTTAAAGCGCCCATCATCATCATTCCTAAAACATTCGCTGAATAAATGACTTGCTTAATTTTGCCGTCTTTTAACAAACTTAAGATTGAATTACGCCCTAATGTATAGGACTTATTCACTAACGTCCAACTGATGTATAACGTAATGGCTGTGTACAGAACCAACGGACCGATACTTCCAATCACGTTACCTCCTTTAGCCATTGGAATAAAAATGGAAATGATTAACGGCATTAATGCTGCCCAAATAATTGAATCGCCAATCCCAGCCAGCGGACCCATCAGCCCAGTTTTAATCGATGTGATCGCCGTATCAGAGATCGCTGCGCCATTGGATTTTTCTTCCTCCATAGCAATTGCAATCCCTTGAATGGAAGCTCCTACTGTTCCTTCAGTATTAAAAAAATTCAAATGACGTTTCAGAGCTTCTCTTTGTTGTTCTTCATCGTCTGCGTAAAGTTTTTTAATTGCAGGAATCATCGATGCACAAAAAACTAAACTTTGAAGACGTTCATAAGAATTTGATAATTCACAGCCTAGTTGATAAATCCAAAAGGCTTTGGATAATTCTTTTTTAGTAATTTTTTTCTGTTCCAATTGTTGTTCATTTGCTTGTGTCATTTGTTCCATTATGCTGCCTCCTCACTCAATGCCTTGTTTCTAACTAAAAAGGCAATACAGATTCCTAAAATAGCGACGGCCATAACTTCTGCGCCAAAATATACTACTGCAACAAAACCGATTAAAAAATAAGGAATCAAATTTTTCTTGCCAATTACCATAATTGTTAAGGCGAATCCTAACGCTGGTAAAATACCACCCATTACTTCAAAGCCGTGCATCAACCATGCTGGGATAACTTCTAAGACTTTATTCACCACAGATTGACCAAAAAAGTTCGCCGCAAAAACCAAAGGAAAGCGAATTAAAAATCCCGCTAAAGCTGGATAAACAAACGCAGCTCGGTAAATCCCCCCATAATTTAACTCTTCTGCATATTTATCAGCCATATGCACCCACGTCGCATTGATGGTCCGCCGTAATTGATCCATAAAGACGCCTAACACACCAAAAGGAACAGCTAGTGCAACAGCCGCCTCGGCATTCATTCCCACACCTAAAGCAATTGGAATCGCAATTGCTGAAGCTAAAGCCGGATCACTAGGCACATTGCCGCCCGGTGTGGAGGTGACTCCTAGATAAACAAGTTGAATCCCCGCACCTACAACCATTGCTTCACTAAGTTTTCCTGTTGCTAAACCAGCCACCAACGCTGCACCTAATGGCTGAGACAGCATGCCTGAAAATGTGTACCCAAAACGCAAACGTGCAAACCAATAATAAAGTCCCATAATAATTGAAACACCTAAAACGCCCATATGATTCTCTCCTTTTTCTCTGATTATAGTGATTGATATTTTTCAATTAATTTTTGAATTGGTAGGGGATTTTCTTCGGGAATCGCTTGGAAGAAAACATGGATGCCCTTCGTTAAAAGTTCAGTCAAAATTGCAACATCTTCTTCAGATAAATTGATATTTTTTAAAACATTTTTCCGATTTGGTCCGCCACCTAAGCCACCAACTTGAATCTCCTCTTTAATAATTTCTTGGTCCACCATCGCTTTTAAGGTCGTTAAATCTGGCACTAAAAATAACACCTTTTTCTCTTCCTTTTCTTGCGATCCCCAATATTCTTTGGCACTTTCAATCCCTTTAATTACTACAGAAACCCCTGGAGGCGCCGCCATTAAATAAATACTTTGTAAAAATTCATCTTGCTCTAGTTCATCACTCACTACCAAAATTTCATTTGCACCTGATTGTTGTAACCATTTAGTCACTACTTGTCCATGGATTAAACGGCTATCGACTCTTGTTAATACGATTTTTGACATTCTGTTCACCTGTACTTTCTTATTTTGGAATTTCTAAAATTTGACAACTGTCTACTGCTGCTTGTTGAATCATCTCTGCATCTTGTAAACGAAACCCAGGACCACTTTGTTTCATGACGGATTCTAATAATAACGATGTGCATAATCCGGACACAATCAAGAGATCATAATCTTTTGATAAACGCAATGCAACATTACTAGGTGTGCCGCCTTTAACATCTGTTAAAATTAGCAACTGGTTGTGCCACGTTAATTGTTCAATTTTTTCTGTGACTCGTTCTAAATAATCCCCCAGTGAATCCTCTGCTTGTAATGCTACTTCATGTACATTTGTGACTTCTCCTACAATCATCTGGACGCTTTTGACTAATTCCAAGCCCCAACCATTGTGTGTTAAAAGTAAAATTGGTTCATTTTCCATAAACAAACTCCTTTGCTAATTAATCATTTTATTAAAAGCAATAAGTGTGCCAACTTTCATTTCCGTTTGAATTAAGCCTTTTCAAAGAGCAATTCATAAATATAACGCACTTCCAAAGGTGGAATCAACAAATTATAGGACACTTCAATCGGTCGAAACGCCATTTTTATGACAGATACTGCTTCTGGCAACTCTCGATATGACACTTCATAAGCTGTCGGGTCATATTCTGGATTCAACAATTGCCGTTCTAACATACAAGCACAATGAATGATAAAACGAAGTAAAACCTTTTCGTCACTTTTTATTTTAGTTTGCAAGCAAATATCTGAATAAATCTTAGCTAATTCGATTGAAATGGTTGTAGGATTCAAAACCGTTAGTAAGTCTGTAATAGCTTCGATTGATAATCCTTGAATATATTTAGCTGAAACTTTTTTTAGTAACTCTTGGTTTTGTTTTTCTTCTAAATGATGGCCTAATAATTCGAAAACTAGCTGAATGCCCCGCTTCGATAGTAAATCTTGTAAAGAAATAAACGGAATATCTGGCACTTCTGTCTTTACGGTGCCAATGATACCAACGATTTTCTCTTCTTTTCGAACAAAAGAATGCAAGCGATCAATGTCTTCCACTTCTCTTTTCTCTAAAGTAATGATGCGTACATTCGTTAGTAATTCATTGGGAAAAGTTTTTAGTAACAACTGTTCAATTTTAATAGCAGTCCCCATACCAGTTAGACAGGAAATAATGAGAACTTTTGCCTCGTTGAAGCGACCTTTACTGCAAATCAAGGCGCGATGATTTTTTTCTTTTAAGACTGGTAATAGATACTCAAACGCCGTCGATTCATAAATGACTTCTCGGGCCACTTCTAGCAATGTTAAGAGATTGATATTGCTAATTAGCAGCACTTCCATTTGAAACGTTTGACTGATAGCATTACCAAAGTAAACCAGGGAACCGATGTCCACCATTAAAATAATTTTTTTATACTGATTTTGCTTTACAATTGTACGGACTTTTTCTAATGTTTCTTCCACTGATTGATTAATCGGCATATCAACTGCACGCATGACAGTTGTTGAAAACAGAAGGTTGGTGTACTCAACCATGCTACTGGCCGTCGCGGCACCATGTGCAACGACGATAACGCCACAGTTTTCTTCAACTGAGTGCGCTCTTTTTTTAGCTGTGACTTTACGAATAAATAGATCAAAAAAGAGGATTTCCGTATCAGCAAAAGAAATCCCAAACAATGTTTGTAGAAAGTCTACCATGGTCTTAGCAGCTTGATACTGGGTTACTTTGCCAGAATAGATATTTTTGGTATCTGAATAAAATGTTTCATTCATTTGTGCAGAATAAAAAACAGCAGAATAAAGGTGGACAATTAAAATATTCTGGAAATCCTCTGTCAATTTTTCTTGGATTAATTGTTCAAAAAAGACAATGGCTTCTTGAATTTTTGGCTGCAATGTTTCGTCAATGGCCTCTATGGCTAGCGGTTCTTGAGCAAAAATATCCATATCATAAAGTTGCTCGACTTTGTTTTGCATGATTGCTAGCGCATCCTCTGTCGAAAGAGTTAATTTTTTCAAATCCGCATATTCTTTCAATAGAAAATTATAAAAACGATCATTTTTCAGACTTTCCGATTTGAGTAACTCTTGACTGCTTAAATAAAAATGGTTGTATTGAATCGTGAGGCCATCGTTAGGTATCCACTCATTAAAAGCCAGCAGACTTTCTACATCAGGTTGCTCTTTGACTGTCCCCTCGTTTGCTTCAATGCAAATAGTTTCCGTTAATTGATCGAACACTTCTAAATAGGCTTGTGCGCTCATAAATTGAATCGCCGCTTTCAATTCGCCAACGTTGGCTTCAAAATGAGTAAACGTTAATTGTTTCAACGCCTCATAACGAATATGGATATTCTTTTGAATCCGTTGACTTTCTTCTAAGAAAAAGGACAAAATCAATTGAATTTTTTCTTTCATAGAGCGCTCGGCTAAAGCTGGAATGGCTAATGTCACAGGGATCCTTCTTAAAAACGTTTTCAAAAAATGTTGATTGACTGCTTCGGTTGTTGCAAAAATAAATTTTATCGATACATTTCTTTGTTTTTCGGCTTCGCCCATCCGTGTAAAATACCCTTTATCCAAAACTGTAAACAATTTTTCTTGGCCTTCGCTCGTTAATCGATGGACTTCATCTAAAAATAAAAAACCGCCATCTGCCAACTCCACTAAGCCTTTTTGGTCATTGACGGCACCAGTAAAACTGCCTTTTTTATAGCCAAACAGATGCGAAGTTAATAATTCTGGATTGTTGAAATATTCTGCACAATTAAAATAAATAAACGGGACTTCTTGGTTCATTTTAACTTGATAAAATTGGTGTAATTGTTCTGCAATTAAGGTTTTCCCCACCCCAGATTCTCCAGTAAGTAAAATATTCAAGCCATTAGGCGGATATAAAATAGCGGCTTTCAACTTCTTGATGGCGTCTGCTAAGCTCCCATCAAAACCAATTACGTTCGCAAATGGATTCATTTTCAGTAGCTGCTTTTTCTTATGTATCTGTTCTGCCTGTTGATAAATGTCCTCTTGCAGCGAAGCGAGGGAATCGTAGCACGTGCTACTTTTAAAAAAAGGAAACTGTTCCTCTAAGTAGTCTTTATCAAAAAATAACACCGGTCTTGATTTAACTTTAACGACTTGGTCTTTTCTCACTAATTCTGAAAGCTCTTCACTAACAGCGGTTCGGGTATAGCCAGAGGCCTGACTTAATTGCGAAGCCGTTGCGGGCAACAAGGTTGCTTTGCTACTTGGATTTTGTACGTGAAACTGTTTTAACGCTTGATGAATATTATCAATTCTCATAGTCTTTTCTCCATTTCTTTTTTGATCCAAAAGTTAATTTATTATACATTAAAACGGAAGCGGTTTCTTATTTACCATAAAAAAATCAAGTCTTTAACCAAAAGATTAAAGACTTGATTTTTATTCTCCGTATTGTACAAGTTGTGTATTTTCACAATGAAAGTCCAAGAAATCTTGGATTTTTTTACCATTGAAGTAGTTATCAATGACTCGCATGACCGCATTGTGGCAAACAAATAGGTAAGTTTCCTCTGAAGCCAAGGCTTCCTCAATCAGGGGATAAATTCGACCCGCGACATCTAGGACTGATTCCCCTTCTGGAAACGGCAAGGAAATCTCAGAACGATTTTCTTGGAAAGCCGTTGTTTCAATCGGTTCACCATCATAAATGCCAAAATTCATCTCAATTAAACGAGGTTCTGTTTCAATCGTCAATTGATTTCGTTCCGCAATTTTACGGGCTGTTTCTTGCGCCCGTTTTAAAGGGGATGCCAGTAAACGGTCGATTTGAATTCCTTGTTTGGCAATTTTTTCAGCTACCAATTCCGCTTGTTGATAGCCTTTTTCGGTCAATTGCGCTTCCGCATGACCACAAATTCTACGGGCCACATTATAATCTGTTTCACCATGTCTCACTACGTACAGCATTTTTCCACCTCAGTTTTTTGTCTTGTGTCTATTTTATCTGAAATTTGGTCACAATAACACCCTATTTAGCGGTAACTTTCTGGTAATTTAAATTTGCCTTCTTGCTCAAACTGTTCACCTACTTGGAACAAGAGATCTTCACGTCCACGAGCAGCCAACAATTGAATACCTAAGGGTAACCCCGTTGCTGTCACATGTGTGGGCAAGCTGATGGCTGGTTGTCCTGTCAAGTTAGCTAGTTGAGTATACGGTGTTAGCTGTAAACTTTTATCAAAATAATCATAGATTAATTCAGCTAGCTCTGCTTCTGTTAATTCTGCTGCTTGCGCCATTCGTTGACGAATGTGCTCACTTTGCAAATCTTCGTTAATTTTTGGTGCTGAAAAAGCCGTTGTTGGGGATAAAAACAGATCAAATTTTTGAAAAAGTTCTTCCATCGTTACTGCTGCTTGATCCCACAACTGTAATGAATGAACATAGGTGGCTGCTGGAATCTTTTGGCCAAATTGATGCATGGTCCATGAAAAAGGTTCGATTTCTTCTTTACGAATTGGGCGCCCGAGCCCCTGTTGAATGCTATTCATCATCGCTGTAGTTTCTGCGCCGTTCATTTGATAATAGGAGCGAATCAGCGCTGCACCATCGACTGGATAAGGAATCTCAATGATTTCATGACCAGCTGCTGCCAGAAAATCAGCCGCTTGTTTCGCCGCTTGTGTTGCTTCTGGCGAAATCAGTGAGCCGATAGGCGAAGCGGTACACAGAGCAATTTTTAGCCGTTGTTTTTTAGGGTGTGTTTGCCATTCTGCCAAGGGCGCTTGGTAGGGGGCGCCACTGTGGCTACCACGTAGGCCATAAAATAACGCTTTGGTGTCTCTCATAGAAATAGTCAACGCAAAGTCAATCGAGGCACCTTGCCAGCCTCGCCAGCCTTCTGGGCCGACAGGCATGGAGCCACGGCTAGGTTTTAAGCCAATTAAGCCACTAAAAGAGGCGGGAATTCGGATGGAGCCACCGCCATCGCTAGCGCCAGCGATAGGAACAATCCCGCTAGCGACAACTGCGGCAGCGCCGCCACTGGAACCGCCTGGCGAATGTTCCAGGTTCCAAGGATTGCGGGCTGGCCCGTAAAGCGCAGGATCCGTAATATTTTTAAAGCCAAACTCTGGAGCGTTGGTTTGTCCTAAAGGCATCAAACCAATCGTTTCTGCTTGTTTGACAAAGTTAGAGGTCGTTGTTGCAGTACTATTTTTAAAAAGTTGCGAGCCGGCCGTTGCCGACCACCCCGCTTTTTCTTGGCCTAACATTTTCAAAGGAAATGGCAAACCAGCAAATAGTGTGTCCTGCTGTTTATTTTTTTGATAAGTTGCTTCTGCTTCTTGGCTGTCAAAGGTTACAAAGCCATTGATCTTTGGATTTAACTTTTGGACTTTTTTCTCAATATCCTTTAAGAGTTCTGTGTGACTTACTTTCTGTTCTTTTAATTGTTGTACCCAATATAGTCCGTCTTTCATACAGACCCACCTCCTATACTATTCCTTATTAGTATAGCATGGTTTTTAGGGGTCATCCTGTGATGGTGATTTTCATTCGTCAAGAGTTTCTTTATTTTAAGTAAATAATTCGCCAATGTAAGGAAGCAACTGCGGATGCAGTTTGTAGCCTTTATACCGTGTATTTTGGATACCTTGTTTTTTAAATCCCCCTACTTGAATTTTTTTATTTAATTTTGTCAGCTGTTTGGTCATTTTTTTTCGATTATTGGCTGTTTCTTCTGTGTCATATATTAATTTACAAAGGCGTTCCATTGGTAAGTGTTCTTTTGGCGTACTATACAAGACAGCCAGTAGTGCACGTTCTGTGGCTGTTAGCTTTATTCCCTCTACATCTAACTTTTCATCTTCTCGTTGGATGGGTTTATTTAATTCTGCCAAAAGGAGATTTTCTCTTAATGTATCCAAAGTCGCATCCAATCGTAACCAATTGAGAATGCCATATTGATAGCTAATGCTCAATTCTTCCGAGGTAGGAATGTCTTCCGAGCGAAGAAACAACGGCGTTTTAACTCTGGCTAATTCCTTTAGATATAAATATTGTTCTTTGCGAGGAATCGTTTCGCTGAGAATGATGGCATCAAATTTTCGATAAAACAAATGACTTTCCTTAATTTCACCAATCAAACACGTCGTACAAAAAACTTGGTGATCTAAATGCTGTAAGCGGTTTTGAAAAGCAGTTTCTGATAAAATATTTTTTGTGATGACCATTATTTTCATTCTTGATTCCTCCTTAATTCTTTTTTAGTTCAAAATTTTCTCAATTTTCGTGTTTTGTTTTGATATATTTAGTATACTGGAAATTTTTCGAATTAAAATTTAGAAATTTACAAGCAAATCAGTCATTAACAGTCATTCCTATAATCCCTGATTTATAAAGGCTTTCTAATAGTCTTATTTAAAAAATATTTGTTATTTAATCCTCAACGTGCTATTTTTTCAATTTTTTTCTTTTTATTTAGCTGACAAACGTCAAAAGGTTGGTAGCTAATATCAACCTTTTGACGTTTGTCAGCTATTTTCTCTTGAAATCTTTGGATTTTTTTCTACTTTCACTAAAAAAAACAGCCAAAAGTGGCTGTTTTTTTGCTGTTTGTATTTATTTCATAATATCGATCAAGTCTTTTTTAGAAGCTGCCGAGGCAGGGAAATAGCTAAATACAACCCCGATAAAGACAGAAATCCCAATGGCTAATGAAACGGTCATTAAATCTGGACGAACAGAAAACGGTAGTGCCATTGATGCTAAGTAGGCAATAATCATTCCTAAAAGATAACCAGTAATTCCGCCGATTAAGGTCAAGGCAATTCCTTCTGTTAAGAATTGCTTTTTAATATCACTGGCTGTCCCGCCCAATGCACGTCGGATACCAATTTCCTTAATCCGTTCTGAAACCGAAATGTACATCATATTCATAACGCCGACCCCAGCAATTACCAGTGAAATGGCCGCAATTGCGGAAATAAACAAGGTTAAATTATTTAATAAAGAGCCCATTTCTTTGATGGTATCTTTAACATTATATTCTTGATACGTCCCGCTGTTTTTCATGGTTCCTTGTTGAGAGAGAGTTTTTATTGTTTCTTTCAATACTTGATCTGGTTGATAGCCAGGTGCTACTGTTAGCTTCAACGTAGATGTATCTTTTAGCTTGCCGAAATAATGTTCATAGGTCTTTTTGGGAAAATAAAGCAATGAGTCATCATTACCTGGACCAATGGCACCGCTGGTATTGGTTGTCACGCCAACAATGGTAAAAAGTTGATCTTTATACGGAAAAGTTCGATTAACTGCTGCAGTTGGGTCTTGGTAGAGTTCTTTGGCAACCAGTTCATCCACCACCACTGTTTTATCCAGTTTTGCATTGTCTCCATCATTCAGTTGGCGTCCCGCCAACAATTCTTTGGTGGTTTTGTTGGCAAGTTCATAGGTTACAGAAAGATTTTTCGGTCCTGCTTGAAAATTCAGTGTACCTTTTTGGGCGCCATCAACTTCTCTTTGATCAAAATCAATTTTTTCTACGCCAGGAACCATGCGCACGACCCCTAAATCATTGTCGGTAAACATCGCTTGGTCACTAAACATATCCGAAGTGTTGTAGGCCGAAAAAGAAATCTTTTTCACATTTTCTTTTTGTTTTTCAGCAGATAATTTATCGACCATGTCTTCTTTAAAGCCGTTACCGATAGCCACGATGGTAATCACCGAAGCGATCCCGATGACAATCCCTAGCATCGTTAACAAGCTGCGTCGCTTATTTTTCAAAATGGAACGGAAGGCGGTTTTCCAAATAATTGAACGTTTCATGTCAGCACCTCCTCTAAAATCTTTCCATCACGAACTTTAATCAAACGATTGCAGTATTCAATTGTTTCTTCATCATGTGTCACTAAAATAATGGTGACACCTTCATTGTTTAATTGCTGAAAGAGCGTTAAAATTTCTTCCGATGTTTTACTATCTAAAGCCCCAGTTGGTTCATCTGCAATAATAAAACTTGGCCGATTGACAATCGCACGCGCAATAGCCACACGTTGTTGTTGTCCGCCCGAAAGCTGTTTTGGATGCTTCTTGCCTTTATCTGGCAAGCCGACTTTTGTCAGAACTTCGTGGACACGATCTTTGGCTTCTTTTGGGGTTAACCCACTATATAAAAGAGGTAATTCAATGTTTTCTTCAACTGTTAGTGTTTCAATTAAACTAAAATTCTGAAAGACAAAGCCGACTGCTTCATTTCTAATTCGGGATAGTTCCTTATCAGAAAAGTCGCCAATTTCACGGTCTTCAAATAAATACGTTCCTTCAAACTTTTTATCAATAAAGCCTAGCAAATTAATCAAAGTCGATTTCCCAGAACCAGAAGGACCCATAATCGCTAAAAATTCTCCAGCGTCTACTTGGAGGTTAATATCATCTAACACATGCAGTGTTTCTTCTTCGGAATAATAATATTTATGAATATGGGCTAGCTTAATCATTGGCAGCTACCTGAACATCTTGATTATCTTTTAATTCTTTATTGGGATTGGCAATCACTTGGTCTTTCCAATTCAAGCCACTTTTGACAACTTTACGACCTAAATTTGTTTCTGTTTCAATCGGTGTTTTTTTCGCTTTGCCCGCTTTGTAAACATAGACAAATTCTTTTTCGCCTTCTTTTTGGATTGCTGCTGTCGGTATAATCATTTGCTTTTGTGGCACAGCGATACTAGTAGACAAGCCTTCTGCCCAAGGAAAATCACCTTCTACTGTAAATTGATAACTCACTACTGGATTACCTTCATTTTTAGCTATTGGGGTTTGCGCAATGGAAACAATTTTGCCTGGCGCTGATTTGCCTGAACCAACGGTCGTCACTGTTACTTCTTCCCCTGTCTGTAATTTATCGTAATCATATTCGGTTACTTTTCCTTGAATATTTTTCTTTTGTGTTGCAATTTTAATGACTGGTTTGTCGGTACTACTCATGGCACTAGCATCGACAGTGACTTGGCCATCAATTGGTGCTGTAACGACTGTGTTAACTTTGCCACGTGTTTGTTCAAGCGTGTTTGCTGCTCCGACGGCATCACTGTTGGCTAATTGAAGGGCTTGGTTAGCTTGGGCGACTTCACTATTCGCAGCACTAACGGCTTCATTCAATTGCTGAATTTCCGCATTTAGTGTTTCTTTCTCTTCAGCCTCTTTTGCGGTGTTTAATTTTTGCTTGGCTGCAGCAACTTTGTTTAACGCTTCATTGTATTTTTGAGTGGCTAAGTTAACGTTCTCTTGTGCTTGTTGAACTTGAAGATTGTTCCGATTAACGGCATTCGCTTGTTCTGTTTCTGTGGCTTGGATGTCTGAGTTATTGTACGTTAACAATGGACTATCTTTCTTGACTTCTTTACCATTTTCAACATTTATTTCGGCAATTTTTCCTAAAGAAGGATCAAAGAAAATATCCCGAGTATCTAGAAAACTCACTTGACCATCTAATTTTAATGAGGCCATTTCTGTAATGGTATACGTTGTGTATTCAGGTTCAACTTCTTTTGAAGAAAAAACTGTTTTTGCTCCGATAAATCCGACGACGACCACTGCGGCACCAATACCGAACCACACTTTTTTATTTCGCTTCTTCTGGCCTGACTTTTTCATTTATTTGTTCCTCCTTGATTTCTGTTGACGAGTTTGTCATTTTATTTAGTATATAATGAATAAAAAAACTGGTCCCTTCATCTTCCTATCATTCCTCTTACAGTTTTGACACATCTTTATCTAACAAAAAAACGTTTATCCTGTGTAAAAGGATAAACGTTTTTTGTTATTTTATTGTTCTAATTGACCCAACCAGCCAGATGTACCACCTAGAACATTGGTTACTTGATACCCTTGTTGACTGAGAAACGCACACGCTTGTGCGGAGCGCGATCCCATTTGACAAATCAGATAATAGGGTTGGTTTTTATCTAATTGCTGATAATTTTCGGTTAAAGTACTTAAAGGTAAGTTGATGGCCTGGGGGACATGCCCCAGTTGGTATTCCATTTCTTCTCGTACATCAATAATCGGTAATTTTTTTCGTTTTGCTTCCTGATAAAATTCAGGCATGCCAATCGTGTTATACATTTTCTAGTTCCTCCGGTTTTACCATTCGATATAACGCAAAAGCACCATCTAAATTTTTGGCTGAGATGCCTGCTTGTTTTAGCATCCGTTCTGCGATATAACTACGCAAACCGCTGTGACAACTAACAATGTACTCCGTTGACTTGTCTAATTCCTCCAAACGTTCTCTTAACTCATTTAAAGGAATAGACACAGCATTTTTAAATTGACCATTGGCTCGTTCGGCGGGATTACGGACATCTAATAAAACAGCCCCCTTAGCTAATTCGTTGGATAACTCATGCCATTGAACGTTTTCACTCAATCCTTCTACAAGGTTCATCGCTGCATAGCCTAACATGTTCACGGGATCTTTCGCTGAACCAAACGGCGGCGCATAGGTAAACTCTAATTCAGGCAAATCAAAAATAGTTAACTGTCCTTTAATAGCGGTCGCAAGAATATCAATCCGCTTATCTACGCCCTTTGCCCCAATTCCTTGTGCGCCATAAATTTCCCCTGTCGTAGGATGGAAAACTAATTTTAACTGAAGATCTGTTGCGCCAGGATAATACCCCGCATGGTCTTTTCCACTGATATGCACAACAGCTGTTGTTAGTCCAGCAGCTTTA
The DNA here is from genome assembly GCF_050536905.1 of Enterococcus sp. DIV1328a. Classification (NCBI taxonomy): domain Bacteria; kingdom Bacillati; phylum Bacillota; class Bacilli; order Lactobacillales; family Enterococcaceae; genus Enterococcus; species Enterococcus sp. DIV1328a. The sequence goes on from NZ_CP172912.1 coordinate 2,448,883, forward strand.
GCAGCTCGTTCGCTTAAACCAGTTGAAGCGGCGGTTAAATCAAAGACTCGCACAATGGCGGTCCCAATGCTTCCTTGATTTTTTCTCTCTAACCCAGCAATCACATCCGCTACTTGACGTCCTTGGCGATTGGCAGGAGAAGCTAAAGAAATCAGCGCATCTTCTTGAGTGATTTGTTGTTTCACTACAATAGCATCCCCAACCGCATAAATATCGGGTTGATTCGTTTGATAGTGTTCATCAACAACAATACCGCCACGTAAACCAGTTGCTACACCTGCTTCAACTGCTAAGGTATTTTCTGGTTGGACCCCCACCGACAAAATGGTTAAATCAGAATCTAATGTTTGACCGTCTTCTAAGCGAATCACTTGCCCTTCTTCTTCAAAAGCAACCGCAGATTGTCCCGTAATTACTTGAACATTGTTTTTGCTTAATTCAGCTTTGACAAAAGCGGCCATTTCTTCGTCTAATGGCGGTAAAACATGGGGTGCCTTTTCCACGAGAGTGACTTCTAATCCGCGTTTTTGTAAGTTTTCTGCCATTTCCAAGCCAATGAAGCCTGCGCCAATCACGACGGCTCGTTTTGTTTCTGGTGTCAAGGCTGTCATAATTTGATCTAAATCAGGAACATTTCTTAATGAAAAAACATTTTTGGCTTCTGCCAATCCTGTAATTGGTGGCACAAAAGGTTTCGCCCCTGGTGATAAAATCAATTTGTCATAGTGTTCTGTTAAAATTTCTGTTTCATGTTTCACTGTGATCACTTTTTCTATTGGATCAATAGCCACCACTTCATGGTGAGGACGAACATCTAAATTAAACCGTGACTTTAACGCTTCGGGTGTTTGAACAAGCAGTTGCTCTCTTTCTGCGATTTCGCCAGAAACGTAGTAAGGCAAACCACAGTTTGCAAATGAAACAAAAGGGCCTTTTTCCATGACAACAATTTCAGCATCTTCCATTAAGCGACGTAAACGTGTCGCTGCTGACATGCCACCAGCCACGCCTCCGATAATTACAATTTTCATTTATTTTCCTCCTTTAATTTGACCAGACCATTGGGACATCCCGCCACGAACGTTAATCACGTGATAGTTTTTTCTCGCTAAAATTTTGGCCGCATTTTTACTGCGCATGCCGGACTGGCAAATCACATAGACCTCGTTAGCGGGTTTGTTGTAGGCGGGAATTTTGTTAAGTGGGACATTAATCGCTTGTGGAATATGCCCTGCTCGGTATTCGCTAGGTGTTCGGACATCTAATAACGTTATCTCTTTAGATAAACGTGACTGCAATTCCTTTGTTGAAATACTTGGCGTTTTTTTAAACAATTGAAATAACATCTTTTTCTCCTTCTCTTATATACCTTATGGGGTATATTTAACATGAAAAAGTTAGACTTGTCAACTGAAGAGATTTCTGCCATTTTTAGATTCAAAGAAAAGATAGTTGACAAAAATACCTCGTGTAGGTATATTTTAAACCAATCACTACTCTTAAGGAGGGGCAAAATGACTGAAGAAAAAAAGAAAGTGCTGAATCGTTTACGCCGCACAGAAGGCCAAATTCGCGGGATTCAAAAAATGATTGATGAAGAAAAAGAGTGTATCGATGTTATCACTCAGTTGAGTGCGGTCCGTTCTAGTATTGATCGCGTAATGGGGATGATTGTTGCGGAGAATTTAAAGCATTGCTTTGAAAATCCTGAAAAAGATCCTAAAGAACAAGAAGAGCGATTAGCACAAGCGATTAATATGATTGTCAAAAAGTAAAACAACGCAAACTTATTCAACGAAAGATAAGTTTGCGTTGTTTTTTTATTTATTAGACGAATCTGCCCCGCGTTTTTTTAAATTGACAAGCATAAAAAGAATCGTGCCAATTAGTAAAATCACGACGGCGATATAAAAGCCCATGACTTTCGAACCCGTTGTGTCTGAAATTTTCCCAGTCAAAGCTGGGGCGATCACAGATGACATCATGCCGAAAAAGTTAAACACGCCCAAAGTAGTGCCAATTCCAATTTTTGGTGCATTTTCACCTAGCCAAGAAATAATAATCGGTTCTACAGCTAATTTTCCTAAGAACCCATACATAATTAAAGCAATTAATAACAACGTCGCATTACTTACTTGTACAGTTAACAAGAGCATGGCTGTTGCTAAAAATTCTAAAACAACGATGAATTGAACTTTTTTATGCATGTACTTATCCGCCAACCGACTAAAAAATAACGCTCCTGGAATAGAGGCAAATGCGACCAGCGAAGAGGATAATCCTATCGCCGCTCCTTGGAAACCACGTTCGGTACTTAAAAAATTAGGTAACCAAGTCACAATCATATAATATGCATAACAAGTGCCAAAATATAAAATATACGCAAATAGCATATGTGGCGCAAACAGTTTTTTAAAGGGCACTTTTTCTTTTACCGCTCCGTTATCTTTTTCATCAACAACGGTTGGCTGAATCAAGGCCATGTCTTCTTTATGATTGCGAATAATCACTTGAAAAGCCACTAACATACAAATAATCATAAAGGCGGAAATGTACATCATCACTTGCCAAGGCAATCCTTTTTGGGCAACTAAATAACTAGATAAAATCATCCCTAAACCTGAACCAACGGCTGAACCACTGTTGACAATAGCTGTTGCAAAACTTTTTTTGGCTTGAGGAATGTTTTGCGACGTCAACGAGTAAGCCGAGCCATAGAAAGAACCACATCCTAAGCCTGCCAATAAGCTACCTAAGTAAATTGTTCCAATCGTTTGGGCTTGGGCAATCAGTAATGCTGCCAGCGCAAACAAGATAAAGCCTGGAATTAATACACGTTTTTTCCCAATCTTGTCTACCAAGAAGCCTGCAGGAATCTGCATGACTACGTAACCGAGAAAATAAAAGCTAGAAATGGACCCTAGGGCCGTATCGGAAGCGTTACCATTTAGAGACGCACGAATTTGTGGATAAACGGGAGAAAGCGCGGAACGATAAATCCAGATTGTTACCCAGCCCATACATAGTAAAATAACGATTTTTTTCCAATAAGCCAACGAACTTTTTGTCTTGTCTGTCATTTTCTTTTCCTCCACCAATCATTTTTTTGGTTAACGTTTCACAAGGAACAAAAGCACTACGCTTTTTTACGTAGTGACCTTTGTCCTACCTTCTTTTTTAGTTTAAATACTCAGCCAATGCATGAGTACTACCGCTACCGCCTTCAAATTGATAGCCTTGGTGTTTCAGTACAGTCTCAAAGGCACTTAAGAAATGCAACACATTGTCTTCGCGACTGCTGTAACCCATATTACCGACCCGCCAAATTTTTCCTTTTAAATCACCGAAGGAAGAGGCAATTTCAACTTTAAAATGATCCAGTAATAAGCTCCGCACTTTTTCACCATCAATTCCTTCTGGAATGACCACAGGAATGACTGTTGGTGTTTTTGTGTCTAACTTCCCGAAAATTTCTAAGCCCATTTTTTGCAGACTTTCAACTAAAATACGATCGTTTTTCCGATGACGTGCGTAGACATTTTCCATGCCTTCTTGAAGTAACAAGCGCAGCCCTTCATGTAGCCCATAAATCATTGTAGTCGCTTCTGTATGGTGATTTAAGCGCTCTGGTCCCCAATATTTTTCTAATTGCGATAAATCCAAGTAGTTACTTTGAATGAACCGTTCATTCCGCGCATCCGCGCCAAGCCCTAACTCTTTTTGGTAACGGCCCGCCAGATAATCGGCTACACGTTGGTTGTAGGTAATCAAAGAAAGGCCTGAAGGTACGCTGACACATTTTTGAGTGCCTGCTACCGCAATATCAATCTTCCAATCATCGACCTTTGTTTCGACACCGCCGTAAGTCGCCACCATATCTACTACGAAGAAAATTTCATTTTCCCGACAAAAGGCGCCAATTTGATCCAGTGGTTGCATTTGTGCATTCGCCGTTTCGCCGTGGACCATCGCAACAATTTTTGGTTGATGTTCTTTAATCGCTTCAATCACCGTTGTTTGTTCAAACGGTGCTAGCCAGTCCTTTTCTAAATAAATGACTTCGGCCCGGGCGCGTTCGCAAATTTCACCTAATAAATAAGCAAACCGGCCGTACGCAGGCACAAGCACTTTGTCACCTGGCTCAATCAATGCAAATAACCCCGCTTCTAAGCCTGAACGTGACGTGCCATCAATGGCAAAGGCTTGTTGATTCTTTGTGGCAAAAGGTACTTTAATCATTTCCCGAACTTCGTCCATAATCTGTAGAAATTCTGGATCAAATTGCCCTAAAATTGGTTGACCCATTTGACGAAGTACCGATGGATGGGCTTCGACTGGTCCCGGCGTCATGATTGTTCGCCGTACAAAATTTGGTTGTTGATACATAGTAATCCCTCACTTCATTTTTAATTCTTCTCTTTTATTATCTTTGGAAAAACCCAGAAATTCATTGTTCAATTTGCACTATTTTGACTTTGTTTTTTAGACATATTCAATAACTATCTTTTGTACTCCTTTTTATTCTTCGCTATACTATAAAAAAAGGAGGTTGTTGTGATGAAAATATTAGCTGAGGTCTTGGCTTTACCAAGATTTTCTGACTTACAATTATTATCGTCTCACTCAAACTTAACACAGCCCTTGGAAAGTGTAGAAATCACGGAAACACCTGATGTGGCTGATTTTATCCCTAAAAATGTCATGATTTTAACAACGGCAATGATTTATAAAGATGATCAAGAAAAATTGAAACCTTTTATTGACTCGTTAAAACAAGCAGAATGTACGGCTTTAGGAATCAAAGTTGGGCGGTTCCTTGACGAAATTTCACCAGAAATTGTTGCCTATGCCAGTGCCGTTGATTTGCCCCTGATTAAAATTCCTAGCACACAGCCACTAGGCGGGTTGTTGCATGAAATTGTAGGCTATCTTCGTGATAGCAAAACCGAACAGATGTCTGTAGCATTTGACATCCAAAAGCGTTTTTCAACATTATTAATGCAAGATGTTGATGCTACGCGCTTCATCGCTGAATTTGCGAAAATTTTAAATGCGCCAATTATTTTATTAAGTCCTTGGCAACAGGTGATTGCCCACTCGAATTATTTTTATGGCAATCAAAAATCAGCGGAGTTTTTTATCAAACAATTATCAAAAGACCACTTTCAACAATTGGCACAAGAAAAGAAAATCTTTCGTTTACAGGATGAGCGACAAGAAAACATTCAAGTAGCTGGCTTTCCAATTCGTGTGAACGATTATTTTCCCTATTATTTATTGGTCTTATCTCCTGAACAGATTCCTTATCCTATTTCTGAATTTGCCATTGATCAGGCCATTTTAGTTTTGACTTTTATGTTATTTAAAAACCAGAAAATTGCTGAATCTTTTGAACATCTCAAAACAGACTTTTTGGACCGCTTGCTTGATACACATCAAGAAGCACTGAGTAAACATCAAAATTGGTTGGAACTTTGGAAAAATTATCGTTTAATCAACAGTGATTATTATCAATTAGCGATTGTCTACGGCGTGACTAAACCAGAAAATGAAACCCATATTCGTTATCAGCAAGCGGAAGGGCAACTAATTTTCCAATGGCTCAAAGAACAATTGCCGGAAATCCTGCCAGATGTCGCCTTGTTTAAATTAAAAAATCAAAATAAAAGTATCTTGATTTTTCAATCTAAGAAAAATGACCATTTGATGATTTTGCAAAACCTCGCTGAACGTTTGCAACAGGCTTTGCCTATTACCATTCGCTTTGCTTTAGGCAATGCTTATGAAAACCTAGAAGATTTGCCTAATTCTTATATTGAAGCTTCCTCGACATTAGAGGCTTCTTTACACGCTCAAAAACCAGCAACTGTGCAATTGTTCCATCCCAAAGGCCTAGCTGGACTTTTTGAAAAGATTGGCACTGAAGATGTTGAATACTTTTGCCAGCAACAATTGAAAGAGTTGGCCTATCCGACGGAACCGACGTTACAAGAATTACGAAAAACCTTGAAAGTTTTTTTAGATTTCAATTGCGAAATTACTAAAACGGCCAACGCTCTTTACCTTCACAGAAACACCATTAAATATCGCATGAATCAATGTGAAAAATTATTAGACACCTCTATTCAAGAGCCTGAGACGAGTTTACTCTTACGGGTAGCGCTAGAGCTTTCAGAAAAATAATTAACAGGAAAATAGCCGAATAAAAGTAACGTCTACCAAGAAAAAGGACTCTACCGTTCACCACTGCGTGTTCAAATCCTATTGTTCCGAGGTCATTACTTTACATTCGGCTTTTCGTTATAATTCTGGTTCACGATTGGCATCTTTGGAATAAACGTACATTAGCGGTTCTTTACGGCCAACCGCATAGGCTGCTTGTGGCACATAGGCACTCATGAAAATATAGTCCCCTTTTTCCACTGGATACCATTCATTGTCCAAATTGTACATCCCTTGGCCACTAATTAAATACGCACCATGCTCTTGGACATGCGTTTCAATATAGGCATGACTAGCGCCTGGTTCAAAAGATAAGATATGCATATTCATATCAAAGTCAAACTCTTTCGGCAATAAACTCCAAAGTAAAACGTCTGTCATTCCTTCATATTCTTCGGGTTGTTGGTCATGAATTGACCCAACCACTTTATAAGGTTGATGGCCCGCCAACGGCTGATAGCGTTTTTTATATAAGAAAACTTCTGTGTCCGCTTCCTGTGCGTTCGCTAAATACATTTTCATTTCAGGCGTAAAGTAGGCGTAGCCCCCGGCTTCAAGCTCATGGGTTTCTTGACCATCTGAAACGCGCAAACGACCGTCAATGACATAAACCAACGTTTGAATCCCGTCGCCACCAAAACCAGTTGTTTGTTGACCATTTTTATGAAACGTAGCAATGTAATCCACAAATGTCGCACCTAATTTAGGTGATCCCAAAATGGAAATATCGACATTTTCAAAACCAGGTACTGCATTTTGCACCAAACCATCATGGGGAATAATGGCGTAATTGTCTTTTTTTATCACAGCTCTTGATGTTAACAATTCTTTTTGGTAACCAACTCGATTATTTTTATAACCCATCACAATTCTTCCTTTTCTATCTTATTTATACGCTAATTCATATAAGGTATCTGCTAAAAGCTTGACGCCTTCAACCAAATCTGGAAATGCCGTTGCTTCTGCTGGATTATGACTAATCCCACCAATACTTGGCACAAATATCATCGCTGTCGGGTAATGGGGCGCAATAATTTGCGAATCATGCCCAGCACCACTATGCATCATACGATACTGATACTTGCCTTCTTTGGCTTTTTGTTCAATAACTTCTACAATTGCTTGATTCATCGGTACAGGGGCTTCATCCATCCAGCGGTCAATTGCAATCGTCAAGCCTAATTCTTGAGCAATTGTCTTCATCCGTTCTTCTAATTCACCTGTAAAATGTCGTAAAAAAGCAGCGTCGGTATGACGGCAGTCAATTGTAAATTCCACTTCTCCAGGCACCACGTTGACTGTATTGGGTTTCGGAATGACTTTGCCGAATGTTAAAACTAACGGATCCCCAATTTCGTTCGCACGATCAATGGCTTCTGCACAAATTTTAGCAAAGCCATATACCGCATCATGACGGTAACTCATTGGCGTAGTGCCTGCATGATTGGCTTGCCCTTTTAAGGTAACCGTGTAGCGACGTTGCCCTACAATACTATGAACAACACCGACTTGGAGCTTTTCGTTCTCTAAAATATTGCCTTGTTCAATATGAATTTCGACAAATGCTTCAATGTCCTCACGTCTTGTTTGCTCCTGCCGAAAATCAAAGCCTTGGCGATGCATCTCATCAACAAACTTTTTGCCTTCGTTGTCAGAGATGTCGACTACTTCTTCACGTTTGGCTTCACCAACGACATTTTTGCTTCCCCAGAAAACCGTTGGAAAACGACTCCCTTCTTCTTCAGCCATGGAAAGCACTTCTAGAGAACGCCGTGGTTTCCCATATTTGTCTAATAAATATTGAACAGCCGTCATGGAAGCAATAACACCATATTGACCATCTAAGGTCCCACCATTAACTACTGTGTCGATATGTGACCCAGTTAAAATCGTTTCCTGAGGAAATTCCGTTCCTGCCACTCGACAAAACAGATTCCCGACTTCGTCAAATTGCGTTTCCAGTCCAAACGCCTCAGTTTGGCTTTGCACATACTTTTGTGCTGCCAACCACGAATCTGTATAAAGTAAGCGTGTCATCCCTCCTGCAGGATCACTCCCAATTGCTGACAACTCTTCGATTCTTTGTTTTAAAACTTTTTCCAAGTCCATCACAAAACCTCCTGACTGATTACACTCTGATTGTAAACGTTTCCCTAGCTATCTTCATTGTACTTATCAAACAAAATTAAGCCTTTTTTTGTGCAAAACAGCCAACGAACATCCTCTAAATCGTGGACAGAGGCGCTAATTCAATCACGCTTCTGTCCCTTTCCATTTCTAAAATAGGTGTTTAATTTTTGATAAATACGCCGTTAAATGCCTCAGTTACTCCAGTTTCTTGTGCGTAAATTGTTTCGCCTCTTAAAATTGTTTGAATCACTTGGGCCCCAATTTCACGACCAATGTAAGGACTAATTTTATTTCGGTATTCTAAATCTTCTGCTTTTAAGATATACGGCGCATTAGGTTTAATTAGTACAAAATCGGCATCCTTACCAATGCTGATGCGGCCTTTTTGCGCTAAGTGATAACGGTCAGCTGGGTTTGCTGCAATCATATCCGCGAATTGTTTCAAGGATAAACCACGTTTTTGGACGGCTTCATCGAATAACACATCGACGTTATTTTGAACACCAGAAATGCCGCCCCAAGCTTCAAAAGCATTGGTTGTATCTTTTAAGTCTGGCGTACAAGGAGAATGGTCAGAGGTTACAAACGCGATGCCGCCTGTTTGCACGTGGTTCCATAAGGCGGCTTGTTGGTCCGCGTCACGAATCGGCGGCGAACATTTGACAACTGGACCAATGGCATCAAGTTCATCCGTGGTAAAATATAAATAATGCGTACATGTTTCACAAGTCACATCTACCCCTTCTGCTTGGGCTTTCAAAACTTCTTCCACGCCTTCTTGACAAGCCACATGACAAATATGAATCCGACAACCTGTTTCTTTGGCAAATAAAATGGCTTTTTGAATCGCTTCAACTTCGGTAAACACAGGACGTGTAGCTACATATGCCGCTAAAGTCGTTTCACCATTTTGATAAGCTAACGCGCCTAATTTATCCGTAATTGGTGCATTTTCTGCATGGATTGCTAGCACTTTGCCAGTCTTGGCGACTTGTTTCATTCCTTCATATAGTGAATAATCGTCGACATTTTGAAAGTCTCCTTCAATTGAACGATCGCCACACGTTCCTAAAAAGCATTTATAGCCGGAAACGCCTCCTTCATCAAGTTCCTGAATCCCACCAGCCAAATTGGTCGGGACCACGCCGCCAAATGACCCTACATCTACTTTTAGTTTATTTTCTCCTGCCTTGTATTTGATCTCAAGAGAGGTCTTATCCACAGTTGCTGGAATCTGATTTAAAGGCATTTCCATAAAGGTCGTCACGCCCCCTTTGGCACAAGCGGCCGTTCCTGTGACATACCCTTCCCATTCATCGCGGTAACCACCACCAGGATCGGTAATATGAACATGAGCATCCACCATCCCAGGACTAACGACTAAACCCGTCGCATCAATCACACGTTCTCCTGACAAGTCTTGCCCAATCGCTACGATTTTTCCTTCTTGAACGGCGACATCCGTAATGACTTCTCCAGTTTCTAAAATAACTAACCCGTTTTTAATCACTAACTCTGCTTGCATTTATTTTCCCTCCTGATAAGCTGTTTCTTTCACTTTTTTTGAATCCCAAGTCCATTTTTTTAACACTAAGTACAGCACAAAACCTGTGGCAAAGCCCACAAACCACGAAATATCAGCAATGATTTTAACCTGTGGAATAAATTGACCACTTAAGGAAAGAACCAACGCCAGAATAGTAGCGACATACGCCGGCTTGTTTAATCCGTAAAAAGGATTGGCTTCCTCTTTTTTGCGTTTATCTACATATAAAGCATTTAAATCTATTTGTTGCTTTTGAACAAAATAATAATTCGCAATCATCACGCCAGCGACTGGTCCTAAAACAGCCCCAATTGCGTTCAGAAAAATAAAAATACTATCGGCGTTTTCCATCAGTTTCCAAGGCATAATGAGAAAGCTAATAACACTGGCAATCATGACGCCTTTTTTATACGTCATTTTTTTAGGAAACAGCGCCGCCAATTGATAACCTGCCGGAATGATGTTCCCTGTTGCATTCGTTGAAATAGTCGTTAATAAGAAAACCGACATGGCTAAGACCACCACTGCCACATTATCTAAACGATCAATAATGTTTAAAATATTCCATTCTTGAATCCCAAAATACAGCGAACCACCTAACAGAATAACCACACTGGAAAAAGCGAAAATCCCATAACCAACAACTAAACCTGCTGTTTGCCCCACAACCTGAGCACGTGTCGAGCGCGCATTCTTAGTAAAATCCGCCACACTCGCACCAGGTGCTGACCAAACGGCCACAACCGAGTTAAAAATAATCAGATACGCCACAAGTGGATTGACTGAACGAATCGCACCAGAAACTTGATAAGACAAAATTGGTGTTAAACCGCCCCCAGCTCGAATGGCCCAAATCGTTAATCCAATAATAACGACATAAATCAACGGACTTAAAATGGCGGTAAAACGGTTCAAAATTTTGCTACCACCGAAACCTATTGCCACATTTAAGAGCCAGAAAAGAGTAAACGCCATTAATTCAGGTAGCCTGAGACCAAAAAACTGGAATGATCCACCAATTTCTAAAAAGTTCGGCCAAAATTTCCCGAGAATAATTAATAAAGCCAGCGATCCTGTAAATGTTTGCAGACCAAACCAAGCAATTGCGGCCACACAACCTCTTAAGAACCCTGGCAGTTTTGCCCCGAGACTGCCGTAAGTAGACTGTAAGTGCATCGCAAAAGGAATGCCATATTTAGAGCCAGCCACGCCATTCAAATTCATGAAGGCTGCTACAATGAATGAGCTTAGCACAACTGCCAGCATAACTTGCAGCGGCGATAAACCTAAGAAAATAAAGCCGCCCACTGCTGCATAATTCGGGATATTATGAATCGAACCCATCCATAATGTAAAAAAATTGCGCGCGCCCATTGTCCGTTGTTTCGGGCTACTTGGCAACAAATCCTCATTGTAGCCACGTGCTTTCAGCGCTGTTTCTTCTTGAGCTGTTACTTGAGACACATTTTTCTCCACGACAAACTCTCCTTTTTATTAAAATTTTTTTCTATTAAAACACCCTGCCTTCTCTTTTTTGTCACTTTTGCACAAACATGCGTACTACTCTCATCACACGAATTGTAAGCGCTTTTTATAACAATAATCATTAGTTACCCCAACTAAATAACAAACGATTCTTTGTTCACTTTGAACGAAAAAATAGCAACCTTTTTTATATCGCCCTCTCACTCTAGAAAATAAGAAACAAATCTTTTTATTCACATATTATGTACAACTTCTCTTTTCAAATGCTAAAATACGTTTATTATTAAAAATGACATAAATAAATTATACAGTTAAATGAAATCCAACACAACATTTTTTAATCAAACACACAAAAAACAGATAAACTGAAGTGGATTTTCAGGAAGAGACCCATCCTGAAAAAAGACACTGACAAAAGAGTTTTCTCACAAGATCGACAACTTTTCACAGATTCAAAATCTTCTTTTTCAATTTTTACGTTTTAAAAAATAACATTTTGAAAATAAAAAATTGCTTAATTTTAATCAAAAAAATAAACAAAGATTTCTGATAAAATCAGAAATCTTTGTTTCTAGGTTTCCTTGCTATAATTCCTTTAACAAAATAAAATCCGTCTGTTCATCGTCTCCCATAAAAAACGAATGTTGACTGTAATAGCGGTAGCCAATCGTTTTATAAAATGCCCGCGCCGCATCATTGTGTTCCCAGACACCTAGCCACAGTGCGTTTTTACCAAATTCACGAGCTTTATCTTCCGCCAGTTCTAACAATTGTGTTCCCAGCTTCTTTCCTTTAAACGCAGGCAAAATATACAATCGCTCAACCTCGAGCTTTTCTGGCCCCATCGGTTCCGTTTGTGCCTTCTCACGATTTAATTTCATGTAGCCAGCTAATTGATTATCGACAAAGATAAAATAAAAGTCAGAGTGGGGATTAGCCAATTCCTTTTGTAATTTTTCTAAATTGTAGGCTTCTACTAAATAGGCTTGCATATTTTCTGGGGTATTATATGGTCCGAAAGTATCTGTATAAGTTTCAATGCTGATTTCTTGTAACGCTGGTGCATCTTCTATTGTTAATTTTTTTATTTCTCCCATCAATCAGTCGTCCTTTCCTTAATAATTTCGAGTGTTCCCTTTTTTGACAAATTCCCAATCTTCGCTGACATTTTTACGCATCCGGACTAAGTACTCTGCCAATTGTGAAATTTCCACTTCTGACAAGCCTTGCAAAGCAACTTGATTCGAGTGTTGATTTTCGCGCACAATGATTGGATAAACGTTTTTCCCTTTTTCTGTGGCATAAATCCGCTTAATTTTTTTGTTGATTGCATCTTCTTGACGATAAATAAAGCCTTGTTCTTCCAAACGCTTAATCGCCCGCGCCGCTGTGGTTCGATCAACTTTAATCAGTTCGGCGATCTTTTCTTGGATAATTCCAGGATTTTCACAGACCCTGACCAAATAAAGATATTGTCCTCGTGTTAAAGATAATTCCTTAAATTCAATATTACTGATTGAATCTAAGGCCCGCGCAATCATGCCAATTTCTCTTAAAATATCTGTCACTAGGACACTTCCTTTCGCTAATATTTTATGATTGTCATTACTTTAACTTATTTTTGTTGCAAATGCAACAAAAATAAGTATAAAAACTACAGATTTAAACAATTTGAGCATTCGTGAAAATAAAATAATTATTTCTTTTGTTATATTAACAAGTAAGATAAAATTAGTTATAGCGTCTATAGGAGGAATAGTATGAAAAAATTATTTTGTGTTATTTTAGTTATTTTTTTAACAGGTTGTAGTTCTCAAAAAGCGAATGAACCTAAAAAACAAGAAAATTCTACCAATCATACAACATCAATAAAAAGCAGTACTAATCATTACAGTTCTAGCACAGAAACAAGCTCTAATAATAAACTAAAAGAAACTTCAGAAAGTGCCAGCACCACTCAAGCTTCGGCAAAGTCTAAAAATGAAGTATCCACAAATGTCGAAGAAGCAAATTCTTTAGAAGCAACACCTTATGCTGTCGATCTTAGTAGTTTAAACAATCCACTAGTATTTAATTTTAAAGGAATGAATGTGCCAACTTCAATTACGTTAGAAAACTTAAATTCAACACCAACTGCTACCTTCCGAACTAAATTGTTTGGGGCTGAAAATGGTCAAGTGAAAGAAGCCATTAATAAATATGAGCTATCTATAAATACAATTCCTACAAAAGAGATTAGAATATTCTCGGCGGGCGATAACAGTATTCGCACCGTTAAAGTAAATACAGAGTTAATTTTAGGAACTAATATTTCTTCAAACGATGAACAAAATAGATCGGGTACTTTATACTTATTCAACAATAAAAATGGTTCGATATCTTTAATCACTCCTAACTACGCAGGCAATGTTACGGATGATCAAAAAGACGTTATGCTAGAAGTAATTCAATAAATAACCTAAAAAAATAATAAAGAGAAAACTTCATACTGAGAAGTTTTCTCTTTATTATTTTTTAGGAACTCCTCTAGAAACTCGTTTTAGTCCCCACTTATTTTTCTTATTTCTTCACCCATTAAGCACGCAATAGAAAATAGAACATTTCATTTGAAAATGAATTATTGTTCTGCAACATGCACCGTTTGTAAAAATTCTGCGACTGAGAAATGGTATTCTTTCTCTTGATTTCCTTGAATGGTTCGAATCATTTTTTCAACTTCTGGTTGCAGAGCGGCAAATTGAACTTGTTGTCCACGACCTTCTGCTGCAAGACAAAATTCTTCTAAAATATCTAACGCCGTACTATCAATGCTAGGAACTCCTCGCATTGAAAATACTACACCACTTTTTGTTTCCAATTGCAGTAACGTTTGTTTCAATCGTTCAGAAGACATGAAAAATAACGGGCCACTCAAATAAACTACCACCCAATTTTCCGTACAATCGGTCGGTACTAGCCCCATTCTTGACCAATCAACTTCCTCGACATTAATCGTAATCACGGCACTTTTCGCAATGAAAAACAGGCAACCCGCTAAGACCCCTAAAACAATCGCTAAACTCAAGTCAAAAATAACGGTCGCTACCATCGTTAAGAAGAACAAACATAAAGCTGTGTGGAAACGTTTCTGGAAGAATTCTTTAATCACCGACCATTCATTCATTCGCCACGCTGTCACCACTAAAACACCAGCTAACGCAGGCATGGGAATTTTAGACATGACTGGCGATAAAAGCAACATCGATAACAATAAAAAGACTGCATGAAAAATACCCGCTAAACGTGTTTGCGCACCAGATTTAATCACTACGCTCGTGCGGGCAATCGCTGCTGTCGCAGGAACGCCACCGAAAAATGGCAAAATTAAGTTACCAATTCCTTGTGCCACTAGTTCCTGATTACTGTCTAATGGTTTCCCTGTCATGCGACCAGCCGAAGCGCCACAAAGCAAACTTTCAATCATACCTAACATAGCAATGCTAATTGAAGGCACCAAAATATCCTGAAACGCACTTAATTGAAGCGAACCAAGTTCCAAGCGTGTATCACTAAAAATACTTGTCGGAATTTTCCCTACAGTGGCCACTGGCAGTTGAAAAACCACTGTTGCTAAAGTAGCTAAAATAATCATCACCAATGAAGCTGGTATCATCGCATTCCACTTTTTCGGAAAGAACACTAATCCAAGCACCACTAAAATCGACATAACCGTCGTTGGTATACTTAAATCAAAGCCCAATGAACGATAACTGCTGATTTTCTCAATTAAATTGTGGCCTTCTGAACGAACCCCAAAGAAATTATCAAGCTGCCCCAACGCAATAATAATAGCAATTCCTGAAGTAAACCCGGTAATGACCGGTGACGGAATAAAAGAAGTCAAGCTCCCTAAACGCAAAATCCCTGCCAAAAGCAAGAAAATCCCCGCCAAAAAGGTGGCCAACAAAATCCCTTGCATGCCATGCACTGCCGCAATTGACATTAAAATAGCTGCCATCGCACCTGTTGGTCCTGAAATTTGATAAAATCCACCCGAAAGGCTCCCAATCACAATTCCAGCGATAATCGCCGTGATCATGCCAGCTGCTGCAGTGGCGCCGCTAGAGACCCCAAACGCTAACGCTAATGGCAACGCGACGGCTGCGACAGTCAAACCTGCCAAGAAATCTTTTTTCAATTTTTTTTGATTATACCCTTTAAATTCATCCCTTATCATTTGTGTGTACTTTTTAAACATTCGCATCCTCTTTTCATGAAATTTCCATTCTAAAGATATCATATTTTCGGAAAGATAATAAGGTGTTTTGTGAAGGAAATCGCTAAAAAATTTTTTTCACCTCATTTAGACAAAATTGTCTAATATTTTAGGAATTTAGCCACCGCTGTTTCCTAGAGTATGATATGCTTAACTAGTAAACAGGCTTCACAAACTTACATTAATTGGGGGAAACTATTATGTGTACAGGCATCAAGATTATTTCCAAAACAAATGATATTTTTTATGGACGTACGATGGATTTTACGTTTGACTTTTTTGGCAACGAAGATCCAATTGCACCAAAAATCCCTACTCTAATTGCTCAATTTCCAAAAGGTACAGTTCTAAACAGCCAACTAAATCCTTGGACGGCAAAATATGCCTTTATGGGACTAGCAATGTCAGGCACAGATCAACCAGCGAACGATGGTAAAACCGTCAGCCTTGCTATCACAGATGGTATCAACGAAGCCGGCTTATCTGGTGATATTCAATATTTAATGGAATCTTCAACAGCACCTGCTGAAAGTTTAGCAGATCGTGGTTTAACACCTCATATTGCAGAAGAAGTACTTGCTTATATTTTGAGTAATTTTGAAAGCGTTGACGAAGTAAAAGTAGCTTTTGAAAAAATCGGCCTGTTAGATCAAAAATTCCAACTTGATTCATTGGGGGAAGTTCATTTTACCTTACACTGGACCATTAATGATAAAAATAATAATAGTATCGTTTTGCAACCAACAGATAACGGAGCGTTCGTCATTTATGATTCGATTGGCGTAGTCACAAACAGCCCAGAATACAATTATCATTTAACCAATGCACGAAACTATATCGGGATGCGCAACTATGCTATTAAGGAACCTTACACTTTAAAATCAGGCGCAACACTTGACCCAATTGAAGGTGGGACTTCTTACGGACTATTAGGAATCCCAGGAGACTTCACTTCGCCGTCACGCTTCATTCGTGCGTTATACTATTCTGACAATCTCCAAGAATTTGATAGCTCTGAAGGGATTATGCAACTCTATCGCGCCTTCCAAACAGTGATGATTCCTCGGGGGATTGGCCATTTAGGTCAAAGTAATTCTCTGTCTGATTTCACACATTATTGGTCAGGATATGATGTGACTAATCTAACCATGTATGTCCAACCAGAAAGTACTACCTCATTTACAAAATACACTTTGGATCCAGCTTTAACAGAAGTTACTACTTTTGCTGTTTCTAACGAGCTACTACTAACAGATTTAAATCAATAAAAACACAAACAACGTCTCTGACCAGGTAATTGGTCAGAGACGTTGTTTCGTTCATGCGTTTAGTTGTTCAGTTATTTTATCATACCACTCCGGAAAATAGAGCTTACAACTCTGCACCATTGGACTCAATGATCTTTTGATACCAATAAAAAGAGGCTTTCTTTTTTCGAGCCAGCGTCCCCTGACCTTCATCATCTAAATCTACATAAATCAAACCATACCTTTTACCAATTTCTCCAGTTGAAGCACTAATTGAGTCGATGGCACTCCAGACGGTAAAACCAATTACTGGCACACCATCTAAGACAATCGCTTGTTTCACTGCCAGCAAATGTTGTTGTAAATAATCAATGCGATAATCATCATAAATTTCACCATTTTCTGAACAATGATCAACTGCTCCTAAGCCATTTTCAACAATCATAATTTCTTTCTCATATCGTTGATACAAACGATTTAAACTAATCCGCAGTCCCAGTGGATCCACTTGCCAGCCCCATTCAGATTGCTCTAAAAATGGATTTTTCCCTCCTGTTGCCATATTTCCTGCTGCTGTTTCTGGTGCAGTAGTCCAACTCATATAATAACTTATACTAACAAAGTCCACCACACCTTCTCGTAAGTCTTGTTCATCTTCTTCTGTAATAACTAGTTGGACACCCAGTTGCTCCAACATTTTTTTAGCCCACGGAGAATAATATCCTCGAATCTGAATATCACCAAAATAATAGGTTTCCTCATCATCCATCATTGCTTGAAAAACAGATTCAGGGTGACAATTGTGCGGATAAGTCGGGCCATACATAAGCATTGTTGCAAAACGATAGTTACTTGAATATTTCCGACCTAATTGAACCGCTTTTGCACTTGCTACTAACTGATGATGCGCCATTTGGAAAATTTCTTGATAATTTTCCGTATGAATCCCAGTAGAAAAATAAGGCATATACGTAATAACATTAATCTCATTAAACGGAATCCAATAGCGGACACGATCACTGAATCGTTGAAATAGCGCTTCACAAAAGCGTAAATAGAACGTAATGACTTGGCGATTTTTCCACGAACCATATTTTGTCACTAAATTTTCTGGTAAATCAAAATGTGAAATCGTTATAATTGGTTCGATTCGATGACGCTCTAGCTCGTCCAAAATTTTTTCATAAAATAATAAACCTGCTTCATTAGGCCGTTCCTCTTCTCCAGTTGGAAAAATGCGTGACCATTGGATTGAAAATCGAAGACTTTTAAATCCCATATCAGCGAACAGTTGGATATCTTTTTGATAACTTTCATAAAAGCCAATCGCTCGATGAGAAGGATAGTATTGATTTACATCCACTTGTTGAGTTATTTGACGTTTCTCCCCTTTTTTACAACGCAAAGCTAAATCTAAATTACTCAAGCCTTTTCCGTCACGGTTATAGGCACCTTCTACTTGAGTAGCAGAAATTGCACCACCCCACAAAAAATCATTTGGCATACTGCTCAATTGTTTTTTTTCGCTGCTACTCATTTTCTTGTTCTCCTGTCGCTAAGGTCTGCTCTTCTTTCACTGCTCGTTCATCAGCCATACGGAAAAACGGATAATATAACAACGTCAGAGCAATTACCACAGCAATCATTGCCAACCCAAAGCGAATGCCGCCATAGAAAGTTTCTGCAACAACTGGTGGTGTCACCCAAGGTAATTCAACCGTTGGATTATAGTAATTTAAGAAACCAACTTTATAGAATAAATGTAACACCAAACCACCGACAGCTGTTGAACTTACCAACGGAATAAAGAAAATAGGGTTCAGCATAATCGGAACACCGAAAATCAATGGCTCATTAATATTGAAAATACTTGGTACAACACCTAATTTACCAAGGGATTTGTATCGTTCTGATTTTGCTCTTAACATACAAAAGGCTAAACCAATCGTATTCCCAGTTCCGCCAACCATAATAATACTAGAGAAAAACATAATTTCTGGATAAGGCAACGCTTGACCAGCAATAAATGCATTAATATTAGCTAGAAAGACTGGCGCCATCACAGCAAAGAAAATATTAATAATTGGACTTGGATGAATACCAAAAAACCATAATAGATTTGCTAGTGTAAAGACTACAATAACCGTCATTGGTGATTGACCTAATGATGCAATTGGTTTACTCACTAACTCGGTTAAAAAGCTCATCGCATCCCCCGAACCAGTATATGTGAAAATAGCTTTGACTAATAAAGCTACCACAAAAATTATCATGGCTACAAAGGTTGGACTTAACGAATCTGTCACCATCGTAGGAACGGAATCAGGTAATTTAATTCGTAAAAATTCTTTTTTCATTAAATAACTATATAACATAGTTACACCTAAACCGACTAGAATAGCTACAAAAATCCCGTCAGTCCCAATTGATGCTGTTTTAATGACAATTGTTTCTTCTCCACCTAATTTAACGGCAAACTGTGGTACCAAGATCAAGAAAAATGCCAAAGATAATATAACACTAGTGATGGGATTTTGTTTTTCCATCTTCGCAGTTTCATACGCAATGGTACAAACAATGTAAACAGCGTACAAGCCACTGGTCATAGCAATGACTTCTTGAATGATTGGAGCTAACCCAATGGATGTTAAAAATTCTTGCCAAATTGGAATAGGAAAATTCCCCACAATTGCGATAAAAGCAACCCCTAAAGAAACGGGTAAAACAGCCATCATCCCATTAGTTAGTGCTTGAATGACCTTACTTTTTTGCATTCTTTCAGCGATTGGACCAATAAACTTTTCTAAAAAACGTTGAAACTTATCAAACATACAATTCTCTCCTCTTTCTAATTTACGTTGAGTATACACCTTAAAGTTACTTCAAGGTAAAGCGGTTTTATAAACTAATTTTGTGTTATACTAAAATTGAGGTGAATGCTGATGAACCAAGACCATCTTTACTCGCTAGAAACGATTGCTTCCTTGTTGAAAATTCCTAAGTCCACATTGCGCTATTGGGAAAAAGAACGGTTGATTCATTCTGTTCGAGGCGATACAAATGATTATCGACAATACACAACAGAACAGCTGATTGCTATCTGTGAAATCAAGTTTTATCGCGACTTAAATTTTTCCATTAAAGAAATTAAAAACTTATATACCAACCCATTATCAGATACCCAGAAATTACTAGAAAATGCACGTCAAGATTTAGAAGAACGCATTACACAGTTAAAACAAATTCACAGAAACTTAATCACTTATCAACAAAAATATGAAGAAGTCAGCCAACTACAAGAGGAAGTCTTGAAAGAAGAAATACCGCCGTTTAAAACTCTTTACTATTTCCACCCTGCTAAAGCAGAAAATCTTTTGCTTTACTTAAATGATCCAAGTATTTTAGGCTTTGTTTTATCACCAGATGAACAAACTATTGAACATTTTTCAACGACTAATAAAGACAGCGCCGCTTTCCCTTTAGTCTTACACTGGGAATTCGATGCTTCTAAAAGCTACTATAGTCAACTGATTCGTATAGAAGAAAGTAGCAATCAGTTGCAGCCACAACAAATTCAGAAAAATCTAATTTACTTAAAAGAACAAGGCTATCAAGTCCATCAACTATTGGGCCGCTATCTGCTTTCAAAAAAACATCAAGATTACTATCAACTATGGTTTGAGTGTTCTAATTAGAAAAACGTCAAATCGGCTTAATCCCCTAAGTCGATTTGACGTTTTTCTAGTTACTCTTAATAATTTTATTTTTCAATAGCCATTGTAAAAATAACACAAGGACTACAACTGGCCAAAGCGTGATTGGGAAAAAGAGCCCCACAAAAATGCCTGGTACAAGAATCGTCCCTAAAATCTGGGTTGTTAAACTCGTAGCAAAAATTGCGACAACAAAAAGCGAGTCAATTGTTGGGAAAAATTGCGCGACCGCAAACCCGATTAAAATAGCTGAAAAAACGACGGGAAAAATATCGCCACCTATCCAACCTGTCTGTAAACAAACTTGTAAAAATACTAGTTTCATTATCGCAGCGATTACCAAGATATACCAGGCTTGTTGACTACCAAAACTAGGAACTAAATGCATAAAAGATTGTCCTGAAAATAGTAATCTTGGCATTAAAATAACAAAGAGAAAAATACAAGCTGCACCAAAGCTTACCAGTATGCTTTGCTTTTCTTCAAAAGGTTGGCATAGTTTAGCCAGAGCAGCTTGCAACCATTGATAGGCGTTACCAATCACAAAAGCAGTTAATAAAGCGGGTAAAATCAGCCATAACGAAGCCATTTCAATTTTTCCAGTTCCTAACTTCGTAATAAACGATGGGTGTCCCACCAATTTCATTAAAAAGGTAAACACCACCAACCCGTTCACAATAAATAACCCGTTCATCACTTGTTTCAGTTTCTTTTTATCCGCAGGAGCGAGCATCGTATCGTAGCGCTGAACAAACTGTTGCGGATGCAGCAAGCGCTGAATTTTTGTCCAAAATACTTGCTGTTCTTGCTCGTCATAATGAAAATAAAGGTACCTTAACTTATCAGATTGCCAGACTGACAACGAAATAATTGCTCCCAACAATGCGGCTTCAGGACCGACACCAGCCCCGAAAATTAAAATTACCAAGGCGGCCAATAAATTTCTAAACACTCCTGAATAATCGACCGATTGTTTCGCCTTCAATTCTGTCAGCGCCTCATGCGCCGTTTGTGGTACTTGCCCGAAGCGTTTCTTCAGATAACTCAATACCAACGCTCCTAGCACACACAAGACAAAATAATAGAGGATTGGCCACTTCATTTGCGCTGGCAATACCTCCCAGAGCAGAGTCGTTAGCTCTCCTTCAATGATTAAAAACGCTCCTGAAATTCCCGCGATGATACTACTTAAAAATAACCCACTGACGATAATTGTCCACATTTTTCTGTTACGCATACTTCCTCCAAATGATAGTTGTTTCTTTTATAGTAGCAGATAGTTAGTGGTTTGTGTTTGAAGATTTTGGGAAGGATTTATTTTTTTGAAAAAATTGAGGTTATGAAAAGATTCCATTTTTTATTAATTAAATTATCCTTCTTGTATAATTGTTTCTTTTATATATTCTATTAAATTAAAAACCACCACTTATATTGCTTCTTAAGTTCCCACAAACAACGCCACTTCCAGCGCCAACAAGTCCACTTCCTTATCAAAATCCAACAGCACTAGCTGTTCAATTTTCTCCAATCGTTGTAACAAAGTATTACGATGAATAAAGAGCTTTTTGGCTGTTTGAGACAAGTTTCGTTTTGATTGAAAATAGACATTCAGTGTATGGACAAAGTCGGTATGTTGCTGTTGATCACTTTTCTGCAATGGTTGAAGATATTTGTTTCTGAGGGTTGCTTGTCCTTCTTCTAAAAAATAACGTTGTAGTGTCTGTCTAAAATGAAAATTCGCGTAGGAAGCAATCCTCATTTCAGGTTTTTCCGCAATGAATTGACGTTGAAAGGCTAAAACGTCAATCGCTTGTTGATACGATTCATGAATCTGGGTCAGACCTTGAATCTTAGGTCCTATTGTTAGGAAAAGTTCCACATCTTCTTGTACTTTCATTAACTGATTTATACTACTTTGTGCTAGGCGTTGCATCATTTTCAGATAATCGCCTTCTTTTTCAGGTGGATCTTCAACTAATAAGACAAAGGAACTGTCAATTTCAATACAAACAATTTTTTGTTTGTCCCCTAAGATAACTTGGTTTAGCTGGTTGCCTAAAATAGACATTCTTTCTTGCCTTTGGCGTTCATTTAAGGTTAATGAAATTAGCAAAATCGCATAGGGCTTATCTATTGTCAAGCGATAATACTGTTGAAATTGTTGGAAAACAGCTTGATCCCTCTTTTCATGCGCAATCAGCTTAAAAAATAATTCGTTTCGTTGTTGGTATTCTTCAAATTTCCGTGAGTATTCCAATTGCAATTGTAAAAGTAAGTAATGAGCTGTGATTTTAAAATGAGCCACGTCGACTGGTCGTAATGGGGCCAAGGTGTTCCAGACGAGTAAATAATATAAAATAACATTTTTCTTTTTAATTGGATAAATTTCAATTGGCACCACTTGGTTCTGGAGTTTCAACTGTAAATGAATCGGTTCTTGATAAAAGCGTAATGATGGATGACTTTGTTCCAATAATTGTTTTTGGAACTCTGAGGTTTCTTGTCTATCTTCTAAAATGCTAGAAATACGAATTGGATTTTTAGGCAAGTCAAAAAAATTAACTCCTTCAAAATGGTCATTCAATAACAAGACAGGATTTTGAATGGTTTCTGCTAGATCCTGCAGCAAATGAAAACTGCTACTTCCCGTTTCTAAGATTTGATAAATTTTATTATGCAATGCGGTTTCTTGCGCATTCATGTCAAATTGTTCTAACGTGACACGACTTTTCAACACGTCAGCAATTTGCGAAAAGGTGTAGTTGTAAGGAATTGCTAAAATAGGTACATTCATTTCATTTGCTAGTTTGATTAGGTCTGGTGGAACTTCTTCAAAATAACGTTGGGTTTTAAATCCTAAGGCAGCACAATGGTGTTTGGCTAGTTCTTTCAAAAAATTTTTCTGTAATTTCCGATCATCTTTAAATATGTACCCTGTCGTTAACAGCAGCTCACCTGCTGTTAGCCAATCTAAAATATCAGGATTTTCTAAAATATTGACTTTTAAAATCGGTTGGTCCTGATTTTTATGTCCTGCCACTAAGGTAATGCCAGGTAATTCTTCTAACGTTAATAAATCACTCACTTTTAACATCATTTATCCTCCCAATGTACAAATTGTCCATTCAAACTTGTAAATCAATGTCATTTTTAGCAATTGTTTAGCGTGCTGGATTCTTTTATTATGAAGTTGTGAAAGCGCTATTAAAAAGGAGGTCGTTGGAATGACAAAAATTTTAGCTTATGACCAAACGATTTTATCGAAACTCCCTCATCAAACATTGACTAGTTTGCAATGTTTTACGCACGCTATTAATTATGGTCATGTAGACACCCAAGAAATTCTCTTGACCATTTCAACGCATCCCGAACATATAGCACCTAACACGATTATACTCGATGAAAAAAAACTTAGCCATTTCGCTGATTTACCTGTCCAAATTGAGCCCCTGTTTATCCGGTTAGGCCGACGACAATTAACCCTAGCCGACGCCCAAATTTGGCAACCAACGCCACTTTATTTAACACCCAGTAAAACAAGAATAGCTATTTTTTTAACGTATATTCAGCAAACTCGTTTCAATCCTTGGCAAGCGCTTTTTCCTGCTTCGTCGTCAACCTTTCTTTTTGATTCTTATAGTCGGACCCAGATTCAAAAAGAAATGATTCATTTTCAACAGGCTTGGGAGCAAAAATCTTTTAAAATAGCTCTTGATTGTTTAACGAAGATTTTGGGATTGGGGATTGGTTTAACCCCCACTGGCGATGATTTTATCACAGGATTACTTGCTAGTTTTTCTGCTTTACAGCAGCTTCCCTCGAATTTCCAACAGCTGGCTGTGCTAGCCAAGGAACGAACGAATGCGGTCAGTTATGCGGAAATCCATGAAGCAGTGAACGAACGGTTTTCTCAGCTAGTTCAGCGTGTTTTTTTATCAATTGAAAGTGGAAATACAAACGAAATGGCTCAAGCGGTTTCAGCTTTAGAGGAGGTGGGCTCAACTTCAGGAAGCGACATGCTTTGCGGCATTATTTTTGGTTTAAAACTATTTTGTGAGGAGAATAATCATGACAATTCAAACAGTAATTAAAGAGAACGCCTATTTTGATTCAGTTACTTTAATGACCATTTCAACACGAGCCAATGAACTGGCTGGAGTTAAAACCGCAATGATTGGGATGGGAACCGACATGAATCTTGAAGTGATTCGGAATGTTGGTTTATATACACCCGCCTTGGATCATGTTACAACGGGCGATTTATTAATTGTTTTAGATCTTGATGACCAAGCGAACTCAGAAGAAATTTTACAGCAAGTCGACGAGTTATTTACGAAGAAAAAGAAAACCGCTTCTTCTGAAGTAACCTATAAGACGTTAGATTCAGCCCTTTATGAAGAGCCTGATGCCAACTTAGTTGTAATTTCTGTCAATGGAAAATTTGCTGCACGAGAAGCGCATAAAGCTTTAGATCAGCAAAAACACGTCATGCTCTTTAGTGATAACGTGACGGTTGACGAGGAATTAGCGTTAAAACAAAAAGCACACGAAAAAGAACTGTTTGTGATGGGCCCTGATTGTGGAACAGCGATTATTAATGGCGTCGGGTTATGTTTTGCTAACGAGGTACGTTCAGGAGATATTGGAATTGTCGGCGCTTCTGGTACAGGCAGCCAAGAAGTTAGTGTCCAAATCCATAAATATGGTTATGGGATTTCACAATTAATTGGTACTGGCGGCCGTGATTTGTCTGCTGAAATTGGTGGGCTGATGATGCTTGACGGTCTGGATGCTTTAATGGTTGACGAACAAACTAAGGCAATTTTGCTTATTTCTAAACCGCCTGCTCCAGAAGTAACAGAGAAAATTTTAAAAAAATTAGCTGTTTCAACTAAACCAGTTGTTATTTATTTTATCGGCAGTGAACAAACGGAACGAAAAATAGACAACGTCACTTTTGCTACTTCTTCTCTGGATGCAGTTCAAAAAGTGATTCAATTTAGTCAAACACAGGAAGCGGAAACCAGCCTCTATCAAAATCCGACAGGCGCAACGTTAACAGCCATCCAACAGCAACAAGCCCCTTCTCAAAAATTTGTTCGTGGGTTGTTCTGTGGTGGCACTCTTTGTGATGAACTTTTATATGCTTTAACAGAAGTCTCTGATGATGTTTATAGTAATATTCATAAAATTCCTGAACGACAATTAGCAAATCCTGACCACAGCCAAGCACATACATTGATTGATTTCGGTGATGATCGTTTCACAGAAGGCCGCCCACATCCAATGATCGATCCGACTTCTCGGATTACTCGCATTCTTCAAGAAGCCAAAGATCCTGAAGTGGCGGTTTTAGCGTTAGATTTTGAATTAGGTTATGGTTCTCACGAAAATCCCGTTGGTGTGTTAGCGGAGGCGTTAAAGGAAGCCAAAGCAATAGCAAAAGCAGATGGTCGTGAGTTAACCATTATTGGCTATGTTTTAGGGACCGAAGAAGATCCACAAGATATTCATGAACAGCGGAAAATTTTAGAAGATTTAGAGGTTCTCGTTGTCGACAGCAGTCATCAACTTTGCGAAGCCACCAAAACTTTTGTAAAAGGAGCGAACGAACATGAGCAGAAATGATCTTTTTAAACAGCCTTTAGATACGATCAATGTAGGCATTGACTTTATTCATGAAGATATGAAAAAACAAGGGATTCCTTCACATCAAGTAAATTGGGCACCGCCAGCCAATGGTGACCCAGAGCTATTGAAATTATTGGATCAATTAAAAAATCCAACGCTTTATGAAAAAATCCAACAAGCCAACGAAGAAGCGGTTACCCGCATTATTCAATCAAAACCTATTTTAGTAGGATTTGATAAAGCAATTAATATCATGCCCAATATGACTGAAACGACCATTTTACATGCTGGGCCACCCATTACTTATGAAAATATGTGCGGACCGATGAAAGGTGCCGTTCAAGGAGCGCTTGTTTTTGAAGGATTAGCAAAAGATCTAGCTGATGCCGATCGGGTTGCTCGTTCTGGCGCGATTACGTTTTCTCCTTGTCATGAACATGATGCCGTTGGTTCCATGGCTGGCGTGACTTCTCCGAATATGTACGTTCATATTATCAAAAATGAAACGTACGGCAACACAGCTTTTACTAATTTAAGTGAACAATTGGCGAAAGTTTTACGATTTGGTGCAAATGATCAATCCGTCGTGGATCGCCTGATTTGGATGCGCGATGTTTTAGGTCCATTACTTCATGATGCCATGACTTTTTGTCCAGAAGGCATTGATTTACGCTTAATGCTTTCGCAAGCCTTGCATATGGGCGATGAGTGTCATAATCGCAATGTAGCTGGAAGTACGTTGTTAGTCCAAGCATTAACACCTTACATGGTTCAAACTGATTTTTCTCGTGAACAATTAAAAGAAGTATTTGAATTTCTTGGCAGTTCTGACTATTTTTCTGGTCCAACTTGGATGGGCGCCGCTAAATGTGCGTTAGATGCTGGGCATAATGTGGAGAATAGTACAATTGTCACCACCATGTGTCGCAATGGGGTCGAATTTGGAATTCGTGTCAGTGGGATTGGTGGAAATCACTGGTTTACGGGGCCTGCCCAACGGGTGATTGGTCCGATGTTTGCTGGTTACACACAAGAAGATGCTGGTTTGGATATGGGCGATAGTGCTATTACAGAAACGTATGGTGTTGGCGGATTTGCCATGGCAGCTGCACCAGCAATTGTCCCATTAGTTGGCGGAACAGTGGCAGAAGCATTGAATTATTCAAAAGAAATGCTGGAAATTACTACGAAAGAAAATCCCAATGTCACGATTCCTGTTTTAGATTTTATGGGGATTCCTTCAGGCATCGATGTCTTAAAAGTCTTAGAAACAGGGATGCTGCCTGTCATTAATACTGCTATTGCTCATAAAGAACCGGGGATTGGTATGATTGGCGCTGGATTGACTAATCCGCCAGCGAATGTCTTTAACGAGGCACTAAAGGCTTTAGTAGTTACAATAAACTAATTTCAAAAACTTAGTAAAATGTCATTTTTTTGGAGCGATCATATGAAAAATAAATCGATCAATTACGAAGCCGTTTTAGCTCTTGTTGTAAAATTTTTTTTGGGAATGTTCCTGTATTGGATCATGAATGGCTTTCGGCATGTGTCTAACTTTTTCCCTTACAATGACGTAGTTACCAAAGTGAATCAGCAGGGATTTTACAAATTTATCTATTTTGTTATGAACTTCACGGAAGGGGAATTTTACGGTGGACTTTTTACAACGCTTTTCTTACTAATCGGCGGTCTGATTGCTTGGCAACTTTATCGAAAAAATTCAAAATGGCAGGGATTTGCAATTGCTGGTGGCTCTGGTGCTTGGCCTTGGGTACTTGCTTCTCAGCTACTTTCCCTCTTTTTAACTATTTATGTTTTTGATTTTACACGCTTTTTTACAAAAGAAGTGTTGTGGTTACCAACATTTATTGTGGTGGTCGGCACGCCGCCAGCTTTAACGCTCGTTTATGGTCCTGGCTGGAAAAAATTAGGAACGATTTCTCTGTTGAGTGCGCTTTTCACCTTTCCGTTTGCCAATTGGCTGAATGCGCAATTGATGCCCCTTTTAAATGTACCTGGGACAGTTTCCAACGTTACCACAATGGCTTTTGTTGGCTGGATTGTTTCAGCCATCTGTCATCAACTTCCTTGGATGGTTCCTTCTGTTGCACCAATCGCTCAGAAGCGGCAAAAACAACCTAAAATTGAAAATACGCAAACCTTTCAATGGTCAATACGACGCACTTTTGCTGACTTCTCCGAAGCTTGGTTTTATGGAAATGAGTTAGTTGGAGGTTTGGTAATTCTAGGCGTTTTAACAGATTGGTTTGTCAATATTAATCATATTACAAATGGTTCTGGCTTGGTTCCTGACATTTTAATGGGACAAATGATTGCTTCGGCTGTGGGTGTTTTTCTTTATCGAAAACATTTCGCTGAAGAAGGTTGGTATCCAACATTTATGCCACTGGTCAGTATTGTTCCTGGTGTGATTTTAATGATGGGTGGTGGCTTTTGGCTTTCCCTGACCATCGCCGTTTTAGCAGGAATCAGTGCGGCCCCTGTCGGTAGCTATATTGCTAAACGATTACCTCCGTTTGTTCCTGGTGCTGTCGGCTTTGTATCAGGAATGGCTGTTGTAACCATTTTATTGTCAGCCGTTTTGCATACATTTGATATTTTTGTATAGTGAATAAAAAGAAGCGAATGACGATTCGCTTCTTTTTTTAATTGACCAATCCCCTTTTTATCCGTATTCTTAAGCAAAAGGAGGTTTTGCCATGTACTCCATGTTAAAACGTGTGATAACGGAAAAAGATTTGCTTCGGCAAATTCGTTTGTTGGAACAGTTGTTAAATGTTCCTCAGCTGACAGCCAAGCGTTTAGCCACGCAAATCCAGACGACAGAGCGAACCGTTTTTTCGGATTTACAATATATTCGCAGTCAATTACCAGCCGACTGGTCCATTGAAACCGATAGCAGTGGTATTCGGTTACGTAATCAGGGGAATGCGCAAACCAATGAGCTTTGGTCATTATTTTTACCTCAATCCATTAGTATTCAACTATTAAAAGAGCTACTATTTACGAAAGAGTTAGTGACAACTTCTTTTTTGAGCACTAGTGGTGTTTCTTATGAAACTTTGAAGCGACATATCAAAAAAATGAATCTGGCCTTACGTGATTTTCATTTAACGATTCAGCTAACCACGACGACCATTCAGCTAATCGGGGCAGAAAGCAATATTCGGATTTTTTATCACCGTTTATTGGTGCCTTTTACTCATAATAATTATTTTTTTGACGATTATTCTATTCATGAGGAGCATTATTTTCAATTTTTGAAACAAGTTTACAGTAGTGAGTTGACGGTGGAAACGGAAGAAATTTTTGGCGCTTGTTGGTTTTTTATTAACACGATTCGCAACAAAGCCAATTGCCGAGTGAGTCAATTTTCTTTTGATTCAAAAGATGTCTTGTTTCAACTTTATCAACCGTCCTTGGCAAAACTTTATGCTTCTGAAGGCATCTATTTGCAAGGAGAAGAAAGTTTTTTCGCCTTCTTTTGTTTCTTAGAAAGCTGGAATTACGATAATGTCTATGGCGAAACGTTGGCTTCTGCGCTCCACACTCATTACAGTCAGCTGCGAAAATCGTTACAGCAGTTTGTCACTAATTTGTCCACTGAAGAAGCCCGGCCTGATTTAATCCAAACAAATTTATTGGATAATCTGTTATTGTTATTCATTAAATATACCGAGTCCCCAACACTTTCTGAGCAATTTCAATTGGAATATCAAGAATTAATGACCGAACAAGCCGCAGAGGACCTTGCGTTATCAAAGAGCAACCAAGAACTTTTGGAGATTTTATCTCGCTACACCACGATTGAAGAACCGACTTATTTTCTTAGTTTGGCTTCTTTGTTAGAAAAACAAGCCAGTTATTCCATTCAGGCGCAAACAATGACTGCCTATTTCCTCTTTCAAGGGGAACCTGCTTGGAAAGCTTTTTTGCAACAAGAATTAGCTGCTTATTTAGGTACTCGTGTGAAATTACAAGCTATTGAATATGTGGAACTAAGCCAGTTGACGTTAAATGAAGCCGACATAATTATTTCCAATTTTCCCTTGGATCATCTTGATCTTCCTGTCTTTTATCTCTCTTTAATTCCAACAAAAAATGAACTCCGCCGACTAGCAGAGCTCACTCTTCATTCTTATTTTTAAAGGAACTAGCGAGGACATTCGCTAGTTTTTTGGCTTTCTTTCGTCATGAATCGTTTGGTTATATATTTTTCCCCTTCAACAAGGAAAAACAGACTCACAACATGGACGAAAATCATTGCTAATTGAAGGCCATTTAAAGAAGTTGTGCCAATTAATTGCTGCGCTACTGGCCAGTAAACTACTAGCGCTTGTAGTAAAAAGAGGATTCCTAATGAAGCAAACAACACTTTATTTTGGAAAAATCCTGTGCTTAACGACGGATCAACCAACTTACGACAGTTGATCATATACGCTGCTTGCGCTAAGACGATACTTTGTAAGAGGAACGTTTGCTGTAAGGCTTGGCCCTCAAATTGTAACGCCATGAGGTAACCTGGTACCATAATGAGTACCGACACATAGATGATTCTAAAAATACTGTACTTTGTTAAAATGCCTTCGTTGACATCTCTTGGTGGTCGTTTCATGGTATCAGCACTCGCTTTTTCAAAACCTAATGCATAAGACAAAGTAATCGTAGTTACCATGTTTACCCATAATATCTGGACAGGTGTCAACGGTAGAGGATGATTCATTAAAAGCGCCCAGACAACAATTAAACCTTGTGCT
Source organism: Enterococcus sp. DIV1328a (assembly GCF_050536905.1). Classification (NCBI taxonomy): domain Bacteria; kingdom Bacillati; phylum Bacillota; class Bacilli; order Lactobacillales; family Enterococcaceae; genus Enterococcus; species Enterococcus sp. DIV1328a. The sequence continues at coordinate 2,479,893 of NZ_CP172912.1, forward strand.
AAAGAGGTTGGCAAGAAGAAGGTAATCGTCTTTTTCAAGTTATCAAAAATGCGGCGTCCTTCTTTCACAGCTTTAGCAATCGTATGGAAATTATCATCTGCCAAAACCATATCTGCGGCTTGTTTGGTTACTTCACTTCCTTTAATTCCCATGGCAATTCCGACATCGGCTTTCTTTAGTGCTGGCGCATCGTTCACGCCATCGCCGGTCATCCCGACAATTTCACCATTGTTTTGTAAAGCCGTGACAATTCGTAATTTATGTTCTGGCGTCGTTCGTGCAAATACATCGACTTTTTGAACGTGCTGGGCTAATTCTTCATCTGACATAGCATCAATTTCTAATCCTTCAAGGACTTTTTTCGTATGCTTTAAACCAACCTGCTCGCCAATGGCTTGCGCTGTATCTTTATGGTCTCCGGTAATCATTTTGACGGAAATACCTGCTTCTTGAGATTCTTTGACGGCTTGAATGGCACTTTCTTTTGGCGGATCGATGATGCCTGCCAGTCCAGCAAACGTCAATCCTGACAATGTTTCATGTGTCAGTTCCTGTTGTGACGTAACTGTCTTATAAGCGAAACCTAATACCCGTTGTCCTTTTTGCGCTAATTGCGCAGCTTGTGCTTGCCAAGCACCTTTTTGATTATCAGATAACGTAGAAAGTTGTAACAATACTTCTGGCGCACCTTTGACATAAATAATTGAACCTTCTGCTTGCGGATGGCGAGTGGCCATGTATTTATAACTTGAACTAAACGGAATTTTCTTTTCTACAGGGCGTAAAGACAGTTGATCCTGATCAACATATTGTAGTAAAGCTAACTCGGTAGGATTCCCCTGCAAGTCGGCGATTTTTTGTTGGTCTTGTAATTTCAATTCTTGACAGTTGGCCATAATCTCTTTGATAATGGTCATTTCTTCAGTCACTACATCCATTACCGTCATTTCATTTTTAGTTAGCGTTCCTGTTTTGTCTGAACAGATAACTGTCATTGAACCTAATGTTTCAACGGAAGGCATGCCTTTAATAATCGCATTTTCTCTAGCCATCTCATGAACACCCATCGATAAAATCATCGTTAACACAGCAGGTAAGCCTTCTGGAATCATTGCTACAATTAATGCAATCATCGCAGAAAATAAGAGGCTCCATTCCATGCCATGACGAAAAGTGGTAAAGAAAATCAGAAACACGATCAAGACCATAATCCCTTGGAAAATTTGCTTGTTTAATTGGTGCATTTTCCGTACGAGCGGCGTTGTTTTTTGATCTACTGACTGCAACGCGTGATTAATTTTTCCAACTTCAGTGGAATCTCCTGTTTCTACTACAACGCCTAAGGCTGAGCCCGCTTGGACAAGAGTTCCTGAAAAAGCCAAATTCTTTTGATCGCCTGTTGGCAATTCCTCATTCAAGGAACCGGTAATTTTCTCCACGGCTTCTGATTCGCCTGTCAAAATTGATTCTTCAATCATCAGATTATGAACATCAAATAAGCGCAAATCTGCTGGAACTACATCGCCAGCTTGTAACGTGACTACATCTCCCAGAACCAATGTTTCAGAAGAAACGGTTGTTTTTTGTCCATCAATTAGAACGACTGCCTCTTGGCCCATCATCTGTTTCAGGCCGTCTAATGATTCTTCTGCTTTACGCTCTTGCCAATAACCGACAAAGCCATTGACAAGCACCACTAGAAAAATGATACTTCCTTCGACCACTTCGCCTGTGGCAAATTTTAGAATTGCGGCAGCGAGTAAGACTACCATTAGTAAATCTGTAAAATGTTTGGCTAGCTTTTGCCACGTTTTCAGTTGTTGTTTTTCTTCAATTTTATTTGGACCATTCGTTTGTAAACGTTGCTGACGTTCTTCGCTAGAAAGACCCGTTTGCTTCGTCTTAGTCTGCTCGATTACTTTTGTTGAGGAAAGTTGATACCATTTCATTTCGTGTACCTCCTATTTACTTGATACCTTTATTATAGAGAGGATTTTCTTCATAAAATGGTCGATAATTTCAGTGGCCCCTGAAAAAAATGGGGCCGAGATTATTAAAGAAAGGAACAACCCGCATTTTAGCGGGTTGTTCCTTTCTTTTAAATATTTTCTTGTTCGACCACCAATTGACTTTTGCCAATTAACGCTTTGACATCAATGATTTCACCATTTTTACGTCGGTCTGCTAACTCAACTGAGGTGGTAAACAACAAGTCACTAGAAGAGTTCAACGCTGTTTCAATGGAATCTTGGACTACGCCGACGATAAAGCCAACGCCGACGACTTGCATGGCAATGTCATTGGAAATGCCAAACAAACTACATGCAAGCGGAATTAACAACAAGGAACCACCAGCAATTCCTGAAGCCCCACAAGCAGAAACAGCGGCGATGATACTCAACAATAAGGCTAAATAGATTGGTACGGACATCCCTAATGTGTGGACTGCCGCCAATGTCATAATGGTAATCGTAATGGCTGCGCCGCCCATATTAATCGTTGCGCCCAGCGGAATAGAGACCGCATAAGATTCTTCATTTAAATCCATTGCTTTCGCCAATTCCATATTAATGGGAATATTGGCCGCAGAACTGCGTGTAAAGAATGCGGGAATCGCACTTTCCTTTAATACAAAAAAGACTAACGGATACGGATTTTGCCGAATATTCCAAAAAACAATCGCTGGATAAACGACTAAAGCAACCACGGCCATCGTACCAATTAACAATAATAGTAACTGACCATACTTGGCTAACCCTGCAATGCCTGTTGTTGCCACCGAATGAAACACCAAACCTAGAATTCCAATTGGCGCAATGCCGATAATCATTTGAACGACCGTGGTAATCCCTGTTGAAAGATTGGCAATCACATCCTTGGTAGCGACCGAACTTTGACGTAGCCCAATACCGATTAATGAGGACCAAAATAAAACAGATAAATAATTGCCTTCAATCATCGCTTGAATCGGATTTTGGACAACGCTTGTTAACACATTGCTTAAAACATCACTAAGTTGCGTTGGGGCTGCTTGCGCTTCCTGCGCCGCCTCCAAGACAATCTTAACGGGAAACAGATAGCTTGCCGTCACGGCAACAACAGCTGCCAAAAATGTCGCTAACAGATACACAACTAAAATTGATCCAACATATGTTTTCGCCCCAGCCTTTTGTTGGGCTAGCGACGCAATAATTAAGACAAAAACTAAAATCGGCGCAATTGCTTTTAAGGCGCCCACAAACAATTCACCAAGAACGCTGATGAAGGTCCATTCAGGCACCAAGAAACCCAAGGTGGTTCCAATCACAATCCCTATCATGATTTTTTGAATTAACGATAATTTCCGAATCGCTTTGACCATTCACTTCACGCTCCTTTAAAATAAAATACAGTTTGGGACATACTACCATAATTATTAAGATAAAAAAAGAGTGTTTCTCAAAAAACTTTCATTTTTCGAGAAACACTTGGTCAACTCATCAATTTCGTCTATTTTTCTGAAGACTTTTCCGCTGAATGTTCTTTGTTTTTATGGTGATGGTGGTGATGACTTTGTTTAGAATACAAGTAGGATTTTGCTACGACCGAAATAAACATAGCCATAATCCCCAAGCCTACTGTAGCATAAACCATGGTGAAAATTTTTCCCAAGTCAGTAACTGGATGCACATCTCCATAACCAATCGTGGTTAACGTCATGAAACTTAAATATAACGAATCTAATGGCGACAATTTTTCCACTGTTGAATAAAAAATGGTCCCACTCAACAACGTGGTTGCCAATAAAAAGAACAAGGCACGAGTGTCTTCTTTTTTTAAGATACCTAAAAAAGATGAAAATAATTTTTTGACAGAAATAAGTAAAGATAGCAAAAAAATGACCTCTTTCTATTGTTAATCTCTTCTTAACGTTAGCACTTTTTAGATGAAGTTCAACTTTTTAATTGGTGTGGTTAAAGAAAATTTATTTTTTTGTTATTTATAATACACTTCATCTAAAAATAACCCTTGTGCAGGAGCCGTTTCACCTGCGCCTTCTCGGACTTTTGTTGCGAATAATTCGTCAATTATCGCTAATTCTTTGGTGCCTGCACCAATTTCTAAAAGTGTCCCAACGAGGATGCGGACCATTTTATGCAAGAAACCATTGCCCACAAAAGTGAACTGTAACATTTCGCCGCTTCTTTCAATCGTAATCTTTTCAATCGTTCGAGTAGTTGATTTTTTGGTTTTTTTCAATGCTGAAAAGCCAATAAAATCATGGGTCCCTATTAATTTTTGGCAAGCTTGTTCCATTTTTTCTTGATCCAACGCTTTGGGAAAGTGAAAACTATGATACCGTTCAAAGGCATTAGGAATTGGGCTATTCCAAACATAGTAGCTGTATTGTTTGCCTGTGGCGTTATACCGTGCATGAAAACGTTCAGGCATTTCTGTAACTTCTTTAACAACAATATCGCCAGGTAAATATCGATTTAAAAAGGATAACATTTCGGTTGTTGTTAGTGAACTAGTCGTTTTAAAATTCGCTACTTGACCACGTGCATGTGTGCCGGCATCCGTTCTGCCTGAGCCAATAATTTCAATCGGTTCACCTGTCATTTGTGTTAAAATACTTTCAATTTTCCCTTGAATCGTTTTCTCTGAATTGCCTAGTCGTTGCCAACCTGAGTATCTTTTACCATCGTATTCAATGGTTAATTTTATGTTGCGCATGGGCGAAGCTCCTTCGTATTCTTTTTCTCTCTTATCATAGCAGAAATAAGTGGATTTTTCTTCTTTTCCAAGAGAGCCTGGGACAAAAATCACTTTGGATTTTTGTTCCAGGCTTAAAAATTGATAAACGGCGGGAACAAAAGCAACTCCTTCGGAAATAAGCCGAAATTCTCCAAAAATTAAAGAACAATTTTCGGAAATTCCTTCTTATTTCTCGGAGTTAAACACTTCTGTCCCGACCTCTTAGTTTAATCCTGCAATTTTCAATTCTTCAACATTCGCTGCTTTAGCATTTTCAGTCACTACGGCTTTAAATGTCACTTGGTCGCCCTCTTTTAAGAATAGCGCCAGCGGACTGTTATTAGTCGTTACGCTAAAAATGGTTTTTTCATCTTCTAGTAAAAATGAAACTACCGTTTGCGCTTCCCCAGCTACTACTGAGACACGAGCTACTTTACCTTGCATCGTTTTCAAGTTGGCTTTGTCTGTATTTTCATTGTTGCTTCCTTTGGTTACTAATTCAATTCGATAAGCGTCTAATGCGCCTTGTGCCGTGTCTGCATCAATCACAATATCATTATCTACGGCGTTTATATAGACATATTTTTTGAAAATCCCTTTACTGTCCATTAACGAAACAATCCACGTTGGCACACCATCAATATTATAAAGGACTGGCATACTAGCTTTCCATTTCTTTTCTGGATAAATTTTTGAGGCGATAGAAATGGCGCCATCACTATCCATAATGCCGACTTTAGTATCACGATAATACGTAACTTGGCCTGTTCGGGCATTGATTAAGGAATAACCTAAAGCGGAATCTTGGTCTTTTTCACTACTTGTAAAGTCCGTAAAATAAAGCAACTGGTTCCCTTCCTTGTTCATCATCGGCGTAATTTGTCCTGATGCATAAATACCATTTTCAGTTGGAATTTTAACATCTTTTTTGGCACCAAACATTGTCTGGTTCCACCAGCCTTGACTGTAACGACCAAAGAATTCATTTAAGCTATTCGCCGCTGAACTAGTAATCGGCGCATCAACGAAACTTGGGGCTTTTTGACTGTCATAAACGTTAACTTCTCCTGTTGTAGCATTTAATACCGCCGTTTTAAATTCATTATAGTGCATGCGACCAGAAACCCCATACTCTTTGTAAAGCGTTTGAATATAGTAAGGATTCCCTTGGTCATCCAGCTCTAAATTGATTGTGCCAGTTGCTGCATAACCTGGATAAGCGGAATAAATTTTTCGTGCGGCATCTTTGCCAAAGTAAGCTGAAGGAGTATAAACAATTGGTTTTTCTACAAATTCTGGCTGTGCGTTGATATCTGTCGCACTAATGATGAAATAGCCAGGTACTTCCCCCAGTTTTAGCCATTTAAAGAAGCCATTAAATTCGACTGTTGCTACATAAACATACTCGCCATTGACAACTTGTGCCGTTATACCATCCAAAGTAAACATATTGGAATTGGGAATGACAGAAAATTTCTGTAACATTTTTCGTTTCGCCGTTTGTGGTGCAATCGCAATGGGTGTTTCTTTCGCCGAAGTTAAAACTTCAGCTTTTTCTTCCGTTTTTAAAGGAATTGTTTGATAAATTTCATCAATAGAAGAGATTCTGGTAATACTACTGACAATAGTCAACAAAATCATTGCCAAAACGGCAACACCCAAAATTTTGCCAGACCAGTCTTTGTTAGCCGTTTTGTTGGTATTCTTCCCTACTTCTTTGCGGCCCTTTTGGATACTAGGAACTTCGACTTTACTAGCTAAGCGTGTACTTAATAACACCCCACTAGCAATCACTGCGCCAATCAAATTAATCCATAACACGGTTGAAAGATTTTTACTTGGCAAAGTCACAAATAAAAAGATACCTAACAAGAGCAGTTCAATCACCATTAATAGAATAGTCCCTTTACTCTTTTTCCCTTTATTCGCTACAATTTTGGCGCCATTCGCAACTAAGATCCCGATACCAAAAAATAACGTTAACCCAATAAAATTAAAAAACATTCACTTGCCCTCCTCATGGATAAGTAAAAAAAGTGCTCCCACGCATTGTAGAAGCACTTCCTGTGATCCATTCTATTATAACGTTTTCTATTTTTACTGACAATATCGTTGAAGCAAAATCAGTCGGAAGGCTTAGAGTTCTGAAGAACGTTTATTTCTCTGGCTGAATATAAGGAACGATAGGTGCGGTCACGCCAATTGAAGCACCACGAACAAAAGGTTCATTTTGTAAGGCTTTGAAATTTTTAGTTTGTCCGGTGAGCATGACTCCCCAAACAGGTAATTTTTCGACTTTTTTATTTTTATTTTGTTGGATAAACTTTTGGCCTTCTTGGTTGTCAGCAAACATGGGGGATTTTTCTAAGGTTTCAAAAAAGTGTTGCTTGTCGTTTTCAGGATCAAATATTTCGTTTTGATCGTCCATGCTTAATTGAAAACCATAAGGCAGCGTACCAGAAGGACCCTCTTTTTCATTAACCGTTTCGGAGTAAACATAGAGCCAAACTAAGTTGACATTGCTCGGTAACATTTTGCGGACTTCTTCATATGGATAAGGTTTATCAAAAGAAATCGCCACTTCCGCTACTTGGTTTTCCATTTTATCTAATTCACTTAATTCATTTTTAACATCATCATAGTAATTGGTAATCGCTGGGTTATAAAAAGTTGCCACTTTCTGTTTCGTTTGTCGGTTGTATTCATAGGAATTCTTAGAAGAATAATAGCTACCAAGATAGGCTTCATTCCGGTCAATCGAATTTTTGAAAAAGCTATATCTGCTACGTAAATTACTCCACTCCACCGTGTAACCATCAATATTTTTTGAACGATTAGTTACAACTTCGCCCCCAAAAGGCGAACTATTAGCAATTACTTGGGAGTCTAATTGAGTGTTTGGTGAAGCAATCATTTCTTGATCATTAATTACTTCTAGTAGGGTATGATAGTTTTTCGTCGAAAGTTTATCCATTCCCACAAAAAAACCGACAAACAATACAGCAAAACTAACAACGGTTATGGCACCAATCACGATAAATTGTTTTCTTTTCGCTTTACGAATACTTTTTTTTAAATCCACTTCTATTCCTCCAGTTCTTTTTTTAATTTTTGACGTGTGCGATACAATTTTTTGCGAACATTTTCAACAGATAATTCTAAAATCAACGCAATCTCGGCATACGATAATTGATAATAATATTTCAAAAGCAATAGTTCTTGTTCCTCATCTTTTAAGGAATCGATCAATAATAATAGCTCTTGCCCTTCCATTTTTTCTATTGATTGCACAGGATGGCTGTTTGCCACAAAAGTGCGTTCTCGTTTCTTTTTTCGATACATCGTAATGTAGTAATTAAATGTTACTCGGAAAAACCACGGGCGTAGATTTTCTGATGTAATTTCAGGTAATATTGAAAAAATCGTTGTATACGTTTGCGACACTGCATCTTGTGCATCTTCAAGACTTGCTCCTCGGTGAATCAAGACTTGGATGACTTCTTGCCCCAAAGAAAATAGTACTTCGTCAAAATTTGCCTCCTTTTTCATCTGATTTCTCCTTTCACTTATACAACGTTTCAACTAGGGAAAAAGTGGACAGTCCTTCGTTCATTATTTTTATGTATTTTTTCTCTCAATAAAAAATACTCCTGCTTAGGCAGAAGCATTTTTTGTTTTTTCTTATTTATCATTTTCCAATGACTAATCTTCGTGTATAAACGGCTTGCCCAGAATGCATCACTGCATCATCAATCACTGAAACTAAACGCACTTGTCTAGTCACCGGCGGGGTCCAATTTTTATCAATCACGTCTGACAATTGTTCTTCTTTGATTTGGTCTAAATAGCTTTTGGTAAGTGCCACACTGGCAGCCAAATAGTCACTAAGCAATTGCTTTTCTGCCACCACGACTTTCGCCGCTTCTTCTGGTGTGTGATGCCAGTCTTCTGTTTCATCTGGCAAATCCAAGGCAAATTTTTCTGTCCAGTGTTGGCTAAGCCATAACGGTTCACTATGATTAAGTGCGGAAATTTGTAGGTCTAATTCTCTGGCTGTGTGCCACATCAGCCAAGTAACAGACTTGATTAATGGTGCGGGCATCGTGTTTGCTTCGGCAACGGTCATTTGCGCAAGTGTTTCTTCAAAACGTTCATGCGCTCGGTCAAGAGTTTCACTAGAAAGTTGAGTGACTTTCATAAAAATACCTCCTTTGTGTTGGTGCCTGTTCTTTCGTTTCTATTTTCTATTATACTGCAAAAGAATCCGTTGTAGCTCTTTTTTGGCTGCGGTATCTGCGGAAAGGGTAAATGTTTGAATAGGCCTTCCATTTTCTTGCCGATTGCCTTTATCATCCATCTCATAAAAACCATCTGTAAAAGAACCACTACTGTTATATTCATAAATTTCACCATCATCACCAAGTAAATATTTTATAATTGGTTTTCCTAAATCAGCAACTTCATTATAGCCTGCTGCTAAAGCCGAAGTCATTACTTTATCAGACCGGCCCAAGGTGCCATCTTTCGAAGTATAAAATGTTACCCCACCCAAGGCTTGAATAGAGTAGCTATTTTGTCTAGATGAATCTTGCCGCTGAACTAAAATAGCTTGCCGATCTGGTGTTAATGCATACCAATCACCTTTACCACTCGCTCCATGATCAAAAAATCTAGTGGTAACAGCCATTCCACCAATTTCTGCTCGTTTACTAGCCCAGAGCAGAAATTCATTAGTTATTGCTCGCTTCTCTGACTCCGTATAATTCATTTCGTTTAATCTTGTTGAACTATTTTGCTGTGAACTCATTGTTTGAGGTATGGTTTTCAAACTCTCTTTACTAATTTTTGTTGTTTGGGTTGTTTTGCTGGAACTTTTTGTTTGTTTTTCAGAATTTTTCCCACCAGTAACAATAAGAAAAATAAGTAAGCCAATAATGACTAGTAACAGTATAATCACAACAAAGAAGTATTTATTTTTTTGGTGACGATGATTAAACATACGCTTTAACTCCTTTTCTAAATCAGTGCTCTATTACTTTATAACAATCTGATCCGCCACTCGATTCATACTACTTAAATCACCCACATCAAAAAAATTTTTCCAAATTTTATTCATATTAGCTTGTCCCAAGTTTATCGCTGTTGGTTGAGCGGATGAATTATCCAGTTTCGTTTTAACAACATAATAGTAAATCATTTCCCCATCACGTCCGAACGCATAGATTTGCGAAGGAACACCGCCAACACCTTGTATATTTTTTCCAGTTGCAAAAAACATTTGATCATTTTCACTAGTGTTATCACTTAACTTACTACTTACTTTGGTTAACGTTATGGTATTCATATTGGACAAAGCAATCTCTTGAACTGATTGATTCGAATTTTCTTGAGCTGGATAGCCATTAAACCGCCATCCTGAAGGCGCACCCAAAATAACTAGCGCCGCACGTTGGCTAGTGGAGAGTTTTTTTACTGCTTCTGCAGCCACATTTTCTTCATCTGAAATAGTAGTAACTGCTGAACTACTTTCACTTTCTTGCACCACTGAGGTACTTGAATAACTGCTAACGGTCTTTGTAGAGGAAGATGGTGTTGCATCTACTTCTTCTACCGTTTTTCTTTTTAAATTTGTTTGCCCATTCACTAAGATGAATACTAATAATCCAATAATAACAATTAATAATCCAATCACTATTCCTAAATACTTGTTATTATGATGTCGATCACTTCTCATTAAAAATACTCTCCTATCATATAGAAAGGTAATATTTCCTTTCACTTATTCTACTAATGATTATTTTAACACAATCATTAAACAAAAAATGAAAAACGTCTGTTTCTTTCCTTTCTTTCTTCAAAAATAACACCCCCCCTAAGTAAAAAAGAATTGACAATTCTCTTAGTTTCCCTTAGTATGTGGAAAAGTACCTTTAAGATAGTCCGAGAGGCTAACAAGGCAAAGTTCTGTAAAATTCTGTATTTTTGTATAGTGAATGATACGAGATGTCTTGCCCTTTTTTTGTGTGCAAGGCTTTTTTTGCGCGGTGCTTAATCAATTTATTTGGGAGGCAACAAAGTGGAAAAGAAAAAACGTGAAGTGAAAGGTATCTCATTTACCAAAAAAATGGTGATTTCATTGGTGGGAGGATTAATCGTTGGGCTCGGCTTTTTATTTTTAAGAGAGCACCTTATTCGCAGCAATCAAGGCGCTGTGTGGCAGACAATCAATCAGATTCTTTTCCAAGATATTTCAGATCCTGAAAAAGGACAATCTGCGATTGGGCTTTTCTATATTATTGGTCAACTATTTATCAACGGCCTACAATTAGTGATTGTGCCGATGGTCTTTACTTCAATTACTTTAGCCATTTGTCATATTACCGATACGCAAAAATTAGGACGAATTTCCTATAAAACGATTTTTGGCTTTTTATCGATGTCACTGATTGCTCTATTAACGGCTGGAATTGTGGGCTATAGCGTATATTTAACTGGCGCTTTTAATGTGTCGTTATCTGAAACGCTAGCTCCTGTCGAAGTAAGTACGAGCGGCAACCCATTAATGGTGATTGTCAATGCTGTCACGAAAAATATCGGTTCTGCATTTAGCGACAATGGTGCGATTTTAGCCGTTGTTGTGTTGGCAGTGATTACTGGTTTATGTATTAATGCATTAGGGGATAAAATTCGTGTTTTCAAAAAATTAATTGAAGAAGTCAATGCGATGGTCACGTTATTTTTAACCTTTGTAATTACTAAATTTGCTCCTATCGCCGTCTTTATGTTGTTAGTTCGGACGTTTGCTTCTTACGGGATTGATTATTTAAAACCAGCGTTAGTCTACGTTGTAACAACGACAGCGACGCTCTTAGCCTTTTTGATGATCGGTTACCCATTATTTATCTTATTTGCGACAAAATTAAATCCTGTTCCTTTTATTAAAAAGATTATGAAAGTTGTGGTTTTTGGATTTTCTACTTCTTCTTCAGCAGCCACTTTACCGTTAAATACAAAAACAACGGTTGAAGAGTTAGGTGTCGACAGCGATGTTGCCGCCTTTGTCTTGCCGTTAGGAATGACTATTAATATGAACGGCACAGCGATTATGCAAGTAATTGCGGCTATTTTTGTAGCGGGCGTAGCTGGTTATGAAGTGACACCAGCTAATATTGCCTTGATTGCCATTTTAGCTTTAATGTCATCCATTGGTACACCGGCGGCACCTGGCGCTGGCGGAATTATCCTTTTCACTATTTTAACTGGTTTAAACTATAACAATGAGATTGCGATTGCGACGTATTCATTAATTTTAGCCATTAATCGTCCAATCGAAATGCTCGTTACTAGCCTAAACGTGGTGGGTGATAGCGCCACTGCGATTTATGTTGCACATTCGGAAGATTTGTTGGATGAAGCCACTTATCTGACTGATGTCGCTGACTTGCAAAATGCGGAAGCGGAGTAATTAATGAAAAAGCAGACTTCTTGTATGGAAGTCTGCTTTTTTATTATGTTTTTAGTGAATCCGTAATTTTTTACTTCTTCGATTTACTTTTACGAAAAACTAAAAGACACCCACTGGCGATAACTAGAAGACCAATAATCACAAGCGCGATCGATTTCTTTTCTCCTGTGCTCGGTAAAAATTGGCTAGCTTTTCTGAAACCACCTTGGCTTGATGGCTTAACTTGTTTCGTACCAGTTTGATCAACTCCCGCACTAGTATTTAAGTGTCCATTATTCCCCCCATTTTTTTGTTCCGTTTTATTTTCCCCACTATTTTTCAATGTTAATTGCTTCACTGCCGAACGTAGTTTTGCTTCTGCTTGATCTACTTCTGCTTGCGTTGCTGTTGTTTGATCTGCCACAGTTTGTGCTTGTTTCAACGCTTCACTGTAGACTTTCCAACTGCTTGCGGTGTAGTCTTTTTCTTGGTGTTTCTCGTTTTCTTTGATGATTTTCAACAAGTTGGTTTTATCTACTTCTTTGGTTGGTACTTTTGCCAATTGCTTCACTGCCGAACGTAGCTCTGCTTCTGCTTGGTCTACTTCTGCTTGCGTTGCTGTTGTTTGATCTGCCACAGTTTGTGCTTGTTTCAACGCTTCACTGTAGACTTTCCAACTGCTTGCGGTGTAGTCTTTTTCTTGGTGTTTCTCGTTTTCTTTGATGATTTTCAACAAGTTGGTTTTATCTACTTCTTTAGTTGGCACTTTTGCCAATTGCTTCACCGCCGAACGTAGCTCTGCTTCTGCTTGGTCTACTTCTGCTTGTGTTGCTGTTGCTTGATCTGCCACAGTTTGCGCTTGTTTCAATGCTTCGCTGTAGACTTTCCAACTGCTTGCGGTGTAGTCTTTTTCTTGGTGTTTCTCGTTTTCTTTGATGATTTTCAACAAGTTGGTTTTATCTACTTCTTTAGTTGGCACTTTTACCAATTGCTTCACTGCCGAACGTAGTTTTGCTTCTGCTTGGTCTACTTCTGCTTGCGTTGCTGTTGTTTGATCTGCCACAGTTTGTGCTTGTTTCAATGCTTCGCTGTAGACTTTCCAGCTGCTTGCGGTGTAGTCTTTTTCTTGGTGTTCTTTTTGTTCCTGAATTAATTTTTCTAACGCTTCTTTCGTTACTTCAGGAGTTGTTTTAACTGTGATTGAACGCGAGCTGCCATTTAACCCCGCACTATTTAAAGTGATAATATTTTGGTCAACAGAAATTTCTGGGTCCGCTGCGACTACTTCAAGAATGCCCTTATCAAATTCAATAGAAACGGATGCATTATTTTGTAAAGGATTCGCAAGAGTTAAGCGATAAACACCGTTATCAATTTTTTCTGAAATAACCGACATTGGATCATACGCATACAGTCCTGCAATTTCTTGATCATTATTCCATGTATTCATCATGACATAATTACCTGCTTCAATGGCTTGTAAGTTTGCTGTATTTTCTAGAACAGTATAGCCTTTGTTTTTAGAAAGAGCTGCGATTTCTTCATTCGTTTTCCCAACCACTGTTAAATATTCGTAAGTACCATTTTCAACAGTCTTGCCATAATTTTTACTAATTTTAGCAAATGTATTTGTATAGGTTTTATCATTAACAAAGTATTCGTTAATATCTCCGTAGCGACCAGAGCGTTCTTCTATTTGAACATCAAGCGTATTCATTGAATTAGGAAAAACATAGCCAATGTTATTCAATGGATTCGCTGCGCTTAAACTAATCCAAGAATTATCTTTATCTGAACCTTGGTCAAGCTTCACTTCCTGTGGATGAATCATCCGATTATCGAGGATTGTTTCAATCGAAGCATCTGTCGTACCAGTAATGCCACTTCCCAAATTGATGATTTGACCATCTAATAAGAACCAAGATTTTTTAGCAACTAAGTTCATTCCTTCATTATTTTTATCTAAAAACATTCCTATAGAGGCAACCTGTCCATTATTTGAGCCACCTACCCATGACTGGGGACTGCGTTTCCCTGTATAAGCTCCATTTGCCAATTCTCTTGTGTCAACTGTCGTTCCTGGTAATCGATATGGATCGATCGTTGCCCAATATCCTTCATCAAACTGAGCAAAGTCTTGATTGTATAAATAAAGCATGCCGTCTGCTGTATGCCAGCCTTTTTTATTTTCCGTATTCCCAAATTCATAGTTTCCGACACGTTGTGAATACATACTGATCCCCACCGCATATTCGTTATTTTTCTGTAGGACTCGATCCATCGAACCATATACATTTAAAGATTGCATTGGTGTCGCTTGGGCAGGTGAGGCACTATTCACCACATTTTTCAAGTCAATTAACGCTTCAAAATCTCTTGGTTTTTTAAAGAAATGATAGTATGACCCACTTTGTTGAAGCCACGTTTGGACAGATGTATAAATGTCATTTCTTAAATTTTCTGGTGCAAATTTTGCAATTAAGGTTAAATTAGCTATTGTTTCTTTACCCGATTCAAACTCTGTAGTAAAAGGATTCGTTTCTGGCGCTCTGGAAATACTTCTACCAGAAACCATCGATGGCATTTTTCCATTTACCATCAATTGTAAGTAACCTTTATCAACAACATTAAATAAATTACTAATGTTAGGGTCATTCATCTCCCAGTCGGAACCTTGTAAAATAGTCTGAATTCGTCCAAACCCTTTTAGCAACTCATTCCCGTAACTGCCGTTGTACGGAAAATAACCATGTTGAATCAAGGAACCATCAGGATATAAGCCATCACCAGAGGAAACACTTTTTAAAACGGACGGAACAGCTTCTTGTACTTGTACTAGGCGTTGATTATCTTCTAACAAAAGTCCAGTACCTAAAACGGTGATTGAAATATCTGTTAAGTTAGCCCCTGTTGCACGATAAATTGGCCATTGTATGTTTGGATCTTTTGCATACAGCATCAGCGGAGCAGTAAATTTATTTAATTTTTCTGCATCTGTATTCAATAGGTCATCATGTAATAAAATCAATGTATCTGTTAGCGGCTGCGCGGAACCAATTTGCCAATCCCACCAGTTACCTGTGTAATACGTTCCATTGTATTTTTTTGTATCAATCATAAATTCAATGCCTTTAACAATCGCATCATAAACTTCTGGTTTTTCAAAAAGCTCACTTGATGGTTCATAGTAGCCTAACGCTAATTTTTTAATATTGGTAAATTGAGTCGTGTAATCAGCAGACACTGTATCCGATGGTTTTCGTTCCCACAGATACCCACGATCTGCTGCTTGATTAAGCGTTTGCCACAATGCTAAACTCTCCGTAGCAATCTGGGCACGATACTGTTGCACATCTGTATCGTTATCATACTGCGTAGTACCCAACAATCGCATTTTCCATTTTGCTCGCATTTCCGCATATTGTTTATTTTCTGCTACAACAGTCACAGGAATTGTATCACTAATTTCTGTTCCTTTAATTTTGACTGTTACTTTCGCTTCACCACTCTTAACTGCTGTTAAATTACCCGTTTGGTCAACCGTCACAACAGTAGGATCACTACTTGACCACTCAATCTGATCCTCTGTGATATCTACTCCAGCTGGTGACACTTCAAAGGCTAGCTGTTGCTTTCTTTTTTCACTAATAGTCAGGTTCTCTGTTAAAAGTTTAATCGCTTCTGGCAGTCGTTTTTTTTCATATGCTTCAAACGAAATAATACTTGAACTGTAAAATTGCTTATTTGTGTGTTGCCACATTTTCATCTGCTGATATTTTACAAAACGTGCTTGTACATTATTGCCATCAATATATTTTTTAGTAGGTTGGCCACCTTTCCCATTCTCTTCTTTAAAGATAGATTGATAGCTTTCACCATCTGTTGAAACTAAGATTTCATACACAGGACTTTCTGCATGCAACTGTAAAACGAGTTCGCCAATGTTTTTTACTTCACCCAAATCAACAATTAACCATTGTTCATCTTGCTTATCAGCGGACCAGCGTGTTGTTTCATCGCCATCGACAGCTTTTTCGCCAACAAATTGAGGGTATTTCCAATTCTCTCCAATTTTTCCTCCTTCCACACCAGAATATGTCACTTCTTTTTGTAAAAATAAATCAGTTATTTCTTCTGCAGATGCACTCATCGCAGTTAGCGAGAAGCCTGTAAGCATGAAAGCAACAACGACTATTATTTTTTTAATCATATTTTTCCCCATATCTTTCTATTTTTAAGCAACCAATCCGACTTTTCCAAACACTTTTTTCTGATAATTTAATCAACTTCCTCCTCTACTAAGTATTCTATATAAAAATTAGGCATGAAAAGACAACCTAAAGTAATTACTTCAGACAGACTTTTCATGCCTAGTTTTCCCTAGTCACATGAAATATTATACATGTTTACGCTTTCACTTTAAGGTAATTTTTGGTTACTGTCAATAGCGTTTTCTTCATTAAAGAGCTTATTCAACTTTTCACGTTAAAAATATTGATTTTTATGATAATCCCTTAATTTTTTCTCATTTTAAAATAATAATTATGGGTGCTGAACCTATTTCTGAGGCACAACAATCGGACAATTTTAAAAAAAACGAGAGGAATGACCATTGTTTTTTGCCATTCCTCTCATTTTTATTTATTGTTTGAACGGTAACGTTTCTCTCAATCCAGTTTGATTGAATTTTTTTATTTTCTATCAAACAAACAGACTAAAGATATTTTACTTCATATATTTTTCAAGCAATGACTTGATTCATAGAACTTACTGAGCAACCAGCCTACTTCCTATTTATGATACGGTTCCCCTTTCATAATCCGAAAACCGCGATAAATTTGTTCCACTAATACCAAACGCATTAACTGATGTGGATAAGTTAAGCGGCCAAAAGAAATTTGTTGGTTACTTCGCTGAAGGACTGAATCACTGAGACCTAAGGAGCCACCAATGACAAAGGTTAGATTACTTTTGCCACTAATCCCTAATTGTTCAATTTCTTTTGAAAATTCTTCACTAGATAATTGTTTGCCATTAATGGCTAAAACAAAGACGTATTCGTTGTCATTAATTTTCCCCAAAATACGTTGGCCTTCTTTTTCTTTGACTTGAAGCATTTCAGCGTCACTGAGTTTTTCTGGGGCTTTTTCATCTGGTACTTCAATGATTTCCATCTTGGCATAGCTATTTAAACGTTTCAGATATTCATTAATGCCTTGAATCAGGTATTTTTCTTTCAGTTTTCCGACTGTTACTAGTTTAATTTTCACCTATTCCACTACTTTCTCGTTTTCTCTTCTTTCTTATTTTAGCACGAAGTTTGGCTACTTTCCACAACGTTTCCACATACTTATACACATATACACAGAGTTATCCACAGAACAAACTAAAAAATTACTTTATTTAACAGCTTTTTCAATACAAACACATATTCGCCACTGATTTGTCCACATTATCCACATTCTGTGGATAACTTTCTTAAAAACTATACACAGAGTTATTCCCGATTTGTTCACATTTTTCTGTGTATAACTTTTTCATTCGTATTTTTTCTGTAATTTTTCCCTAAGTTGTTCATAAAAAATTCAAAGCTATTCGATAGACTAAAGGAGTAGGAAACAGATATACTTAATATAGAAAATTCAGATGCACTTATTGGGAGGTTATTTTATGCAACGAAAAGATGTTACACCTAATTCAGATAAAAAAAGTTTATTGCAAAAATTTGGGATTGGTTTAGCTGGCGGCTTACTTGGTGGCGCCCTTATTCTAGGAGGCGCTTATTCTGGGATTATTCCCACACCCAACGGCGGAAATAATGCGGCGACGACGACATCCACTAATCACGGCGACACAAAAGTCAGCAATGTAAGTTACAATGTGTCTAGCGATGTCACAAAAGCCGTGAAAAAAGTTCAAAATTCTGTGGTTTCTGTCATTAATATGCAAAGTGCTAGCAACAATTCTTCGGCAGATGATCCTTTTGGGGGATTGTTCGGTGGGAATGAAGGTACTCAAGACTCTTCCGGCAACAATGGTAACGATTTAGAAGCAGCCAGTGAAGGTAGTGGGGTTATTTATAAGAAAGATGGTAAAACGGCTTATGTCGTGACAAATAACCACGTCGTAGATAAAGCACAAGGATTGGAAGTTGTTTTATCTGATGGTACCAAAGTGAAAGGCGAATTAGTCGGAACCGATGCTTATACGGATTTAGCCGTGATTAAAATTTCTTCCGACAAAGTTGATCAAGTCGCTGAGTTTGGAAATTCTAGTAAAATCACAGTCGGTGAGCCTGCTATTGCAATTGGTTCCCCTCTAGGCTCTGATTATGCTAACTCTGTCACACAAGGAATCATCTCTTCTGTGAATAGAAATATTACCAATAAAAACGAGTCTGGTGAAACCATCAATATTAATGCCATTCAAACCGATGCTGCCATTAATCCAGGAAACTCTGGTGGTCCACTAATCAATATTGAAGGACAAGTCATTGGCATTAACTCAGTAAAAATTGTGCAATCAACTAGTCAAGTGAGCGTTGAAGGGATGGGCTTTGCCATTCCAAGTAATGACGTAGTCAACATTATCAACCAATTAGAAAAAGATGGTAAAGTGACGCGGCCAGCTCTAGGGATTACGATGTCTGATTTAACAGGTATCTCTTCACAACAACAAGAACAAATTTTAAAAATTCCAGCTTCTGTAAAAACTGGCGTAGTGGTTCGTGGTGTTGAAGCAGCGACCCCTGCTGAAAAGGCTGGATTGGAAAAATACGATGTTATCACGAAAGTTGACGGCCAAGACGTAAGCTCTACTACAGATTTACAAAGCGCGCTTTACAAGAAAAAAGTTGGCGACAAAATGGAAGTGACTTATTATCGTGGTTCTAAAGAAATGAAAGCAACCATCGATTTAACCATTGATAAATCAGCTTTAACACAACAAAATAATCGCAGCAATCAATAAAAGAAAGAAACGACCTGTTATTCAAACAACAGGTCGTTTCTTTCTTTTATTCTCCTACCGCAAATGCAGAACCAACTTCCGCATCAAAAGGCAATTCTAAGATTCCTTTTTTAGCAGGTGCATTTGGTAAACGTAATTCTTTTGCTGAACAAATCATTCCAAAACTTTCTTCCCCACGTAAAACCCCTGGCCAAATCATTAAACCATCAGGCATCATTGCGCCTGGTTTGGCCACAACTACTTTTTGTCCTGCTTTGATATTCGGTGCGCCACAAACAATTTGTAAGATTTCGCCGTTGTCTACTTCTGTTTGTGTGATAGATAAATGATCTGAATCTGGGTGTTTTTTACATGATTTGACAAAGCCGACCACAATTTTAGGGGTGTCGTCTTTTTCATGGGTTTCTGAAAATCCCGCATCTTTAATCGCTGTATTGACTTTTTCGATTTGTTCGTCTGTTAAAGTCACTTGGCCAGTGCCATTAATGTCACCTAGAAGCGCTGAAGCATTAAAAATATTCCAAGCTACCACTGTTTCTGGCGCCTCAACTAAACTTACACGTGCCACATCGCCGACACGTTTTACTTGGTTTTCCGCCCCTTGATCGTCCGCAACGATGACAAGTAAGACATCGCCAACGTGTTCTTTGTTATATGCAAAAATCATTTCTGTTCCTCCTCTGTCGTTTTCCTGTCTTATCTTATCAAAAATTAACCCATTGTGCATACTTTTTTGTCGAAAAACTAAAAGACTTGGAAAATATGTCGCTATGACTTATTCTCCAAGTCCTCAATTTTGAGTGACAAGCCGCTGATCCTTTGAAAAAACAAAAGAAACGTTAGGTCAACTCTCTATTCAATCAATAACTTTTTTTGCTTATTTTTCTTCAGAGTGAACAATTAAGACATCGCAAGGTGCTTGACGAATAATGTAGCTACTGACGCTTCCCATGACCACACGTTCGACTGCGTTTAATCCTGATTGTCCCACCATAATTAAATCAACATTGTATTTTTCAGGTAATTCATGACTCATGACTTCTTTGGGTGAACCAAACATGGTAACTGTTTCAACATTATGAAAATCAACGCTTTCAGCATACTTTTTACAATCGGCCATTAATTCTTCCGCAGCGGCTGTTTCTTGATCAATTAATTGATCATTTAACGTCGAATACCCCATCATTGTATACACTTGATTTTCTAAAATATTTGCAACAATGACTCGGCTTCCGTTTCGACGAGCAACCTCAATTGCACGTTCATAAGCTAAATTGGCTTGATCACTACCGTCTACGCCGACAAGAATATTTTTATACATTTGTTCTTCCATTTTCGTCACCTTCCCGATGGAGGCTGATCTAAAAGGCTTCTTTGACTAAGAAACTAGAGTCAAAAATGAATTTAGGACCCTTACGCAGAACGCCCTTTTGTCCAGCTGATTCTCTCTTAATTTAATGGTTCCTCTGGTTCATGAAAATTAGCCTAAGCTAGTTAAAAATGCACTGATTTCTTCTTTTGTTTTTCGATCTTTATTTACTAAGCGTCCTAACTCTTGACCGTTTTCAATTACGACAAAACTCGGAATACCAAAAATATTCCACTCGGCAGCCACGTCAATAAACTGATCACGGTCAACTTCGATAAATTGAAACGCTGGAAATGCTTCTTCAATTTCAGGCATGACTGGTTTAATGAAACGACAGTCTCCGCACCAATCAGCAGTAAAGAAGAAAACATTTTTACCTTTTTCAACATAAGTTGCTAGTTCTTCTAATGAATTGGGATAAATCATTTAAACATCCTCTACTTTCCGTAAACAATTGTATTAACTGTTGATTTATCCAAGCCACGTAATGCTTGTAACAACATTTCCCGCGCTGCTTCATAATCCGCAATACTAAACATTGTTTGATGCGTATGGATGTAACGACCACAAACGCCGATGACTGTACTTGGTACACCATTATTAGTTGTGTGCGCTGCCCCAGCATCCGTTCCGCCTTTAGAAACAAAATATTGATACGGAATATTGTGTGTCGCAGCTGTATCTAATAAATATTCACGTAAGCGAGGCAATGTGATCAAACCTGGGTCGAAAATCCGTAATAACGTTCCTTCACCTAAATGACCATATGTCCCTTTTTTCGTGTGAATATCATCTGCCGCTGAACAATCCACCGCAAAGAAGATATCTGGATTAAATTTATGAACAGATGGTTTAGAACCACGTAAACCAACTTCTTCTTGTACGTTTGCTCCAGCAATTAATGTGTGGCCTAATTCTTCATTTTGTAACGTTTCCAATGCATCTAATACCAACGTACAACCATAGCGGTTATCCCATGATTTACTGATAATATTTTTGCCATTGGCTGTTTTAATCGTTTCTGTTTGTGGAACAATGGAATCCCCTGGACGAACGCCAAAGCTTTCAGCTTCTTCTTTTGAAGAGAATCCTGCATCAAATAACACATCAGAGACTTCTAATTGTTTTTGACCACTCGTACCACGCAACAAGTGTGGCGGAATAGATGAAGAAATACATGGATAGTTCCCTTTACTTGTTTTTAACGTAAAACGTTGTGCTGAAACAACATAGGGATTCCAGCCACCTAAAGGAACTACTTGGAATAAACCATTATCGTTAATTTGAGTTAACATGAAGCCAACTTCGTCCATGTGGGCTGCTACCATTACGCGTGGCGCTGCTTCCACTTTTGAACGTTTAATCCCAAAAATACCACCTAAACCATCATATTGGACATCGTCCACTAATGGGGTGATATGTTCTTTCATGTACGCGCGAATGTCGTCTTCAAATCCGCTGGTTCCTTGTAATTCAGTTAATTCCTTGATTCGTTGAAATGTTTTTTCTTCCATAGATGTATGTCCTATTGCTTTTGATTTGTTGGAAATTACGCCAACCAAGCGTCACTTTTTCTCTAAAAAGTCACTTTATCCTGTCGATAAAAATAGGTACTCCTTTCATATGATTTCACTCTTATTATAACGCAAATACTAGAAAATGCACATCGCTTTCTCTTTTTAAACGTGACAATGAGAATGCTCTAAAAGAATGATTGAAAAACTTTTTTTATTTCTCAGCGGCCCCTTCTCTATGGTAAAATAAGAGTGATACTGACAAAAGTAATAGTAAGCAGAAACCGACCAAGGGAGGTCATACAAATGAACGAAGAAAATGAGTTGACATACTTTAAAGGCGGCTTAGCGCTAGGCGTTGGTCTTGGTTTAGTAGGCGGCATTGCCTCAACCTTGTTCTACCATAAGAAAAAAACAATCTCCGCTGATCTCGTCTTAGAAAATGTAAAAGCTGCTTTTTTAAAAGAAGGACCGATTGAAGGTTCGTGGATTGAGTTTGAGAAAAAGCCCTTGCGGAAATTCGCCATCCACTCCAAAACATATACTGGAGGAATTTGCCGCATTGAAGACGACGGCATTGTTCAATACGAATTCACTGCAGATGCCTACACAGGAACTGTCATTGACATCCAACGATTAAAAGATTAAAAAGATTGTTACAAAAGCACTTATTTGCTTTTGTAACAATCTTTTTTTCTTCTCATTTGTTTTTTGTAAAAGGGATGTTTATTTTATGTCAAAAAAATCAAATCAATGATGAATAAATACTCAAAAATCGAATGTTTTCTGTATGGAAATCACCTCAAATCTTTACTTATCAACGTTTGTCCACTTTTTTCATAAAAAAGATTAGACATTTTTTAAAAATTGATAAAAGAATAATCATTTCTAACGATTTTTTAATTTCTCCTTTTCATTTTTACATTATACTGAGAGTATTGCTAAAAATGAAAAGGAGCGTGTCAAATGAAGAAATCTGTTTTATTTACTTCATTACTTGTATTATCAAGCTTAGCTTTAGCGGCCTGCGGCGGTGGCAGTGACGATAAAGGAGCAAGCAACGGCGGCAGCGACAACCAAGTATACACAATGGTTGAATCCCAAGAAATGCCTAGTGCCGATCCGTCCCTTGCGACAGATGAAGTGAGTTTTACCACTTTAAATAATGTCTACGAAGGAATCTATCGTTTAGATAAAGACAACAAACCCGCGCCTGCTGGTGCAGCCGAAAAAGCGACTGTTTCAGAAGACGGTTTAGTTTACAAAGTCAAATTACGTGAAGAATCAAAATGGTCTGATGGCAAACCAGTTACTGCTGCAGATTACGTTTATGGTTGGCAACGAACAGTGGACCCTGCCACTGCTTCAGAATATGCCTACATGTTTGAACCAGTAAAAAATGCTGAAAAAATTTCTAAAGGGGAACTACCTAAAGAAGAATTGGGCATTAAAGCAATCAATGATCATGAATTAGAAATCACCTTAGAAACAGCAACACCATATTTTGACGATTTATTGGCTTTCCCTTCTTTCTTGCCGCAACGTCAAGATATCGTTGAACGTTTTGGTAAAGATTATACAAAGAGTAGCGATAAAGCAGTCTACAATGGTCCGTTTACGCTAACTGAGTTTGATGGTCCCGGAACAGATACTAAATGGTCTCTAACTAAAAATGAAGAATATTGGGACAAAGAGACTGTCAAGTTAGATAAAGTCGCTATCAACGTGGTGAAAGAAGCCCCAACTGCCTTAAATCTTTATGAAACTGGTGAAGTGGATGATACGTATTTATCTGGCGAACTGGCCCAACAAATGCAAAACTCGCCTGACTTGGTCCAATTAAAAGCCGCTTCTTCTTTCTATTTAGAAATGAATCAAGCAGATGAAAAATCACCATTGACCAACGCAAACTTACGTCGTGCTATGTCTTATGCCATCGATCGCGATTCATTAGCTAAAAACATTTTAGCCAATGGCTCTCTTCCTTCACAAGGCTTCGTCCCTGTGGATGTCGCGAAATCACCAAAAACGGGTGAAGACTTTGTTAAAGAAGCCGGCAGCGACAAATTAGTCAAATACGACAAGAAAAAAGCTGTGGAATACTGGAACAAAGCGAAACAAGAACTTGGTGTTTCCAACTTAACGGTTGATTTAATGGTAGACGACTCTGAAGGCGCTAAAAAAATGGGCGAATATCTTCAAGGATCACTATCTGATACTTTGGAAGGCTTAAAAGTAACTGTGACGCCTGTCCCTATGGCTGTTCGCTTAGATCGTACCTTAAAAGGGGATTTCCAAATCGCTGTTCGTGGTTGGAGTGCCGACTATTCAGACCCAATTAACTTCTTAGATTTATTAGAAAGCTCAACTTCTAATAACCGTGGACGTTACAGCAATCCTGAATACGATAAATTCATTGCTGCGTCCAAAACCACAGATGTTAACGATCCTGAAAAACGCTGGGAAGATTTAATCAACGCTGAAAAAACAGTAATTGCTGATATGGGTGTTGTGCCAATTTACCAAAAAGCAGAATCACACTTACGTGCACCAAACGTGAAAGAAATTATTTATCATCCAACAGGTGCTAAATACGACTTCAAGTGGGCGTATAAAGAATAATCACTCGATTAAATTTAGAAAAAGATTTGGAACAATAGCGATTTTGGCTATTGTTCCAAATCTTTTTTATATAATCCCGATTAAAGAACCTAACAACCCAAAAATCACAGTAAAAATAATTAAAGCAATCGGCGTGCGTCCTTTTTTCAACATAATAAAACAAAACAGCGTAAACACTAACGGTAATAAATTGGGCATGATTGTATCAAACAATTGTGTTTGAAGGTCTAACTTAGTATCTTTCAAGCGAAAAACAAAAGTTGTCGTTAATTGTACACTCTTCGGAATCAACGCGCCCACCACGGAAATTCCTACAATTGTTGCTGAACGAGATAATTTTTTGGTACTTTCGCTTAAGACCGAAATTGCTTTGACACCCATTTTATAACCTAGATTAATTAACCCAATTTTGGCAGCCATATACGGAATATTAAATAACAACAAGAAAACAATTGGTCCTAAGATATTGCCTTCTAATGATAGTTGTGAACCAATCGCTGCTGCAATCGGCAAAACGGTTAAATAAAATAGCGCATCCCCAATTCCGCCTAACGGGCCCATCAACGCTGTTTTAATCGCTTGAATGGATTTTGGTGATTCTTTTGACTCTTCCATTGCAATAATCACACCATGCATGAACGTCACCAATTGTGGATTCGTGTTCATAAATTGTAAATGATTTTCCAAAGAAAGAGCTAAGTCTTCTTTATCACGATGAATCTTTTTCAATCCTGGAATTAATGAGTAGGTCCAGCCGCCTGCTTGCATTCTTTCATAATTAAATGAAGATTGTAGCAGATACGAACGGAACATTATTTTTTTTAACTCTTTTTTTGTTATTACTTTTTCGGATATCGTATCATTATATGTTTCTTCAGATGCCATCTTCTTCAAACCCTCCATTATTATTTGATGCAGTGACTGTATTATTTCTTTGTGCGTAAAATTCATATAAAGCAATTGCGACAGCTAAACCTGCAACCGCTAATGTATCTAATCCTAGATAGGCAGCCATAACAAAACCAAAAATAAAGAACGGCGCGTAGGATGTTTCCCACATCGTTTTTAATAACATGGCGAAACCTACTGCTGGCATCATACCACCTGCAACGCTCAAGCCATGAATACTCCATTCGGGTAGAATAGAAATGAAACTAGATGCTTTATCAGCACCAAAGAAAATACATAAAAATACTACAAAAAAATAACAAATGAATAAAACGATTGGTAAAAAACTAGACATTCTTTCGATGCCTCTTGTATCTGCTTTTTTTGCATAAGCATCAAATTTATGCATAATTGGTGACATCGCTGTATATAACAAGGTAATTAACGCTTGCGCTGCAACTGCGAAAGGAACAGCCAACCCTACGGTCACTTGTGGGTCAGATTTTGTGATAATTGCTAACGCTGTTCCAATAACTCCCCCAATTACTACGTTGGGTGGTTGCGCACCGCCGATTGCTACTGCACCAATCCAAACTAACTCTAGCGTTGCCCCAGTGATTAACCCTGTGTTGACATCTCCCAATACTAAACCAACAATCAGCCCTGTAACAATCGGACGATGAATATGTGTCTGTAAGACAAGCTTATCAACCCCTGCTATCCCAGCCCAAATTCCTACCAAAATTGCCTGTACTAACATTTTTTTCCTCCTATTAGACTTCGTCTACTTTTTATAAACTGTTTCACCATTTACTAAGGTTTCTAGCACTTCGTATTTCTCATCAATAATTGTAAAATTACCTAAAAGCCCTAGTTTGATTTCTCCCATAGATTCGTTCACATTCAACAAACGAGCTGGATTTTTCGTGACTGAATTAATTGCAATCACTTCTGGAAGTAATGCTTTTTCAACAAGGTTGCGAACCATATTATTTAAATGGTTCGTACTTCCAGCTAACTTGCCATTGGCTAAACGAACCACATTTTGTTCATCAATAACCATTTCGATCCCTTTTTCTGGTTTTGGATAAACGCCTGGTTGACATCCTTTGGCCCAGATAGAATCTGTCACAGCAATTAAATAGTCCTTGCCTTTTAGTTTGGCTAACACACGTACTAATGAATAATCAACATGTACCCCATCAGCAATAATTTCAGCAAACGTTTCTTCACTATCCAAAGCAGCAACTACTGCGGTTGGTTTCCGGTGACTGATATCTTCCATTCCATTAAACGTATGGGTAAAACTTTTTGCACCTGCTTCGACAGCTGCCATTGCTTGTTCATAGGTTGCAGCCGTATGGCCAATTGAAATGACTACATCATGTTCATGACAATATGTAGTCAAGGCATTCTCTACATCATTTTCTGGTGCCAACGTCATTAATTTTATGTGCCCTTTTGCTAACTCTTGCCATTTTTTAAATGTCTCAACGGATGGTTTTACTAATAACTCTGGATTATGAGAGCCACGAAATTCTTCAGAAATCATTGGTCCTTCCGCATGAATCCCTAAGATTTGTGCCCCGTTGGTTCCTTGGTCTTCCTCAATAAATGAACCAATCACTTCAAATGAATGTTCCAAGTCTTTTGGAAATGTGGTTGACGTTGTTGGTAAAAAAGCTGTAATCCCTTCTTCTGGAAGGTAAGCTTGCCACTCTTTGATAAATTCATGATTGGCATGATTGGCATCCCCACCATGCCAACCATGATCATGAATATCAATAAATCCTGGAAGAATGCGATTTTCTCCGTATTCTTTGTCGACAGCTTTTTCATTGTACGGTAGAATTGCAACAATTCGTTGTTCTGACACTTCAACTTGAGCTGGTTGAAATTGTTCGTTAATCCATACGTTTTTACTTTGAATAATCATTCTTCCCACTTCTTCTCTTCAAAATTATTGTCCAACATTACTTTTTTATGAAAATAATGCATCTAAACTTTCTTCTGGCGTTGACGGTACACGTTGAATCGAAAGTTTAACACCTAATTCTTGTAGCTTTTTAAAGGCGTCTACATCTGTTTTATTAACCGCAACAGCGGTAGCTACTTGTTTTTTGCCTTCTTCCATATGCATATTACCAATGTTTAATTTTTCGATTGGCACACCACCTTCTACCAAGCGCAATGCATCAACAGGATTATCAACTAACAGAAAAATCTTTTGTCTTTCTGAGGCTTTATGAATGACCTCAATCGTTTTCTTAATGGAGAAAAAACGGGTTTGTACTTCTGCAGGGGCCGCCATGTTTAACAATTGTTGGCGCATTGTATCCTCAGAAATTGCATCATTTGCGACTAAAATTAAGTTGGCGCCTAAAGAACCGTTCCATTGTGTTGCGACTTGACCATGAATCAAGCGATTATCAATTCTTGTTAATAAAATATTCGGCATAGTGCTTCCTCCTCTTTTCTAATTGGTTAGATTCCGTCTGCTTCTTCTTGAGTAGTTGCTTGTGGTTGTTCTAGTTTTTTATGAACAATCCCGTCTCTGGCTGAATCTGTGACCATTGAAACAAAATCTTCTACGTTCGTGCTGATTGTGCGTAATGCAAGCCCTTCAAGAACCATCGGTAAATTTGTTCCTGCTAGCACTTCGACATTTGGATAATTACTTGCGACAGTCATTGAAATTCTAAACGGTGTGCCCCCTAAAAGATCATTTAAAATGACCACTGCTGGACACGTCTCCAGCATAGAGTCAACGGCTTTACGAATATTTGACTCTAGTTCATCAAGCCCTGTTTCGTTGAAAAAAGGGACTGCCTGAACGTTTGCTTGCTCTCCTGCAATCATACTAACTGATTGATGCATTCCAGTTGAAAATTCCCCATGCCCCGTTAAAATAAGACCTATCATTTATTCTTTCTCCCCTAACTATTTACTGAGCTTACTATATATTGGATAAGCAGAACTTATTCCTCAAAGAGTGTAACAATTCTTGTGACAATTGAGTATGCTTTCCCATAATTTTGGACGATGATTTCTATTTAAGAACATGTCCCTATACAGATACAAGGCGTCCCAACTTAAATATGCTTTTGAAAAAATACTCGACTACAACCGTTAACCCAAACGAGCCAACAAATGTACCCATATACAACACAAGAATAACCAAGCTGACTGGTTGATTGGTTAAAAACGGATGGACCAGTTTCAAGACCACTTGAAAAACAAAAACATTCGCTAAATAACTGCGATACGCATAAGTGGCTATCCATTTAACCATTGGTAAAAGACGAATCTTTTTGGCTATTCCTTGTGTTCCCAAATAAAAAACCAACCCGATAATCAGTAAACTATAGGCACTTTGAAGAAGATCCAAATAAGGTAGATCGTTCGGTGTCATCTGTGTTCCATCAAATAAATTCCCTTGGACTGCCTGCCAAAAAATAAAAAGAAATAACAAAAATAGCGCCACCCTCGTCTTTTTTAAGAAAGTAAAAATTGCCCCTTGATACTTCGCTGCGATGACCCCGAAAATACCATAAATGAGATAACTAAGCCCTGAACGATCTATTAAGTACCAAAGAGAAGTTTCTGCATATGGAAAAATCATTTTCTGGTACCAGAAGCACCAAAGGATATGCGCACCGATTGTAAAAAAGACAATTGGTAAAATCACTTTTTTGTTTTTTGTAATTCTGGTTGCCAACCAAATAAAATACGGCATAAATAATTGGAATTGCAACATCATTACGGCATACCATAGATGTGCCGCGCCATCACCACTGAGAACTTTTCCTAGAAATCCTAGGGGCGTTTCATAGGGCATTCGTTGTTGTAAACTAGGAAAAGCATATAGATAGAGACTGGACCATACCACATAAGGAAGCACCAATTCATAAAATTTTTCCTTTAAAAATTCAAGATACGATTCAGCTTGACTCTTTAACACCATGTTGTAAATAATTGCAAAAATAAACATGGGTGCCGAATATTTAGACATTCGGTAAAAACTACCGATTGAATTCATTGCTTCCGTTTGCGGAGAATGTATCAACACGTATGATAAAACCGTTTGTAAAATAACTGATGCTACAGCGAAAACTTTAAAAAAATCGCTGATATTCAGATTTATTGGTTGTTCTTTACTCATGTACGTCCTCTTTCTTTCAATAATTTAGCGTGTAAGTAAGCGCTCAGATTAAGAACTTACTCACACGCTATTCACGCTTCTTTGATTTACATTGCTAGCGATTCATAATTGGCTAACAAGATGCCGCGTTCTTCAATCGCTTCTTTGACTTCTTGAGACGTTAATATTTCCACTTCACGAATTCGAGGCATACAATACCCTGATTGCTTTTGTAAAATAGTATCGATAAACGCAGGATGACAATTGATTTCAAAGACCTCTCCTTCACTACAAACAACCATATCAAGCAATTGCAAGATGGTTTCAGTTGAAATCGCCTTGTCATAAAATTGGTACAACATTTCATCTGGCGTGCGAACATCCTGATATAACTCTAAATAGTCTTTTGTTTCAATACTTCTTGAAGCGTTACGTAAAGGTAATTGATATTTGCGAGCAAGTGCCAAAGCTACGCCTAATAACTTTTTATTTTTTCCGTGAACGTTATGATGAGAATCAATATGATCAGGGCGTCTGCCACTTTTCATAAATGAAATAATTTGAGCATCCCATTCGTTATAAACCTCTTCTAAATTGACTTTTTCTTCAAAAATCGATTGATGCCAAAAATAACCAGCTTCATCTACTAAGGAAGGAACCATTTCTCGAGGTAAAATAGGTTTTGCTTGGTTCAATGTCAATGTTAAATGGACACCAATAGCTAAAGTCGGTGCACTGATTCGAGCACTCTCCATGGCCTCTAAAAAATAAGGAGAAGTTGGTAATGCGGTTGTTGAAGTAACCACGCCACGTTTGTGTGCTTCAATGATTCCTTGCGTTACCGCTGGCGTGTAACCAAAATCATCAGCGTTGATAATTAATTTTTTATTGCTCATTTTTCCCCACTCTCTCTTCTGTTTCATGAATTTTTAGTTGTTTCTCTATTGATTGTAGCTAAGTGACGCCTTTTTTTATAGCTAGTTTTCTGATTGAGTGCTATAATCTACAAATAAGACCATGTCCCTAAAAAAGGACATTACGTTCACAAATGACAGGAGGGATCAGCATGCTGTTTTTAACCTATGATCCACAATTAAATCCAACAGAATTAGAGATTTACAAGTATATTAGCCACAATATTGAAAAAGTTCCTTATATGACAATTCGAGAATTAGCAGATGAAATTCATTTCAGTAAAACGGCAATCTGGCGTTTTTGTCAAAAATTCGAGTGTGAAGGCTATACAGATTTTAAATTTAAATTGAAGAATTATCTAAGCGAACGAAAAAAAACAGCCCAACCAAAATCTTTAGATGAAACAATGCTGATTCATTTTTTGCAACGCTCATCAGAAGAATTATTAGAAGGACGGATTGTTCAAGCTGCGGAATTGCTGGCAAAAAAAGAATTTGTTCTTTTTATTGGCGAAGGAACGTCCAAAGTCCTAGCTGAATTTGGTGAAATTTATTTTTCCAGTATCTACAATTTATCTGCTTCTGTATCCCACCTTTTTTCCCATCCCGTTAGCAAATTATCCGAAGAAACGGCTAAAAAAGTGGGTGTTATCGCCTTATCAGTTTCGGGTGAAACACAAAAAGTTCGGCAAAATATTGATTATTTTATCGAAATGGGGATTGATGTAATTGCTATTACAAATAGTGAAAAAAGCACGATTGCTCAACTTTCAACAGTCACGATCCCCTACTATATAACAACCGAGAAAAGTTCCATTGCAGACGTAACGTCCCAACTACCTGCACTATTCTTAATAGAAAAGTTGGCGAAAACTGTTTCAACGATGTTAAATGAGTGTCCATAATCACTGCAAAAAAAGGAAGGAACTAGCCATTCGTTTTGCTAGTTCCTTCCTTTTTAATTCTTCTATACTTATTTATACTGACACGTTTCTAAATGATCATTCACCAATCCCGCCGCCTGTAAAAAGGAATAGACTGTCGTGGCACCTAAAAATTTAAATCCTCGTTTTTTTAACGCTCGACTAATCTGTTGCGATAATTCCGTGGAGGCTGGAACCTCTTCTGGGTGCTGCCAGTGATTAACGATTGGTTGCTGATCGACAAAGTTCCAGAGGTAGCGATCAAAGGAGCCAAATTCTGCCTGAATTTCTTGAAAAACTTGCGCATTCGTAATGGTCGCTTGAATTTTTAAACGATGACGAATCACACCAGGATTTGCTAGTAAAGCTAAAATTTTTTCCTCATCATATCGCGCAATTTTCCGATAATCAAACGCATCATAAGCTGCTCTAAGCGTTTCTCGTTTATTCAAAATAATCGCCCAGCTTAAGCCCGCTTGCATACTTTCCAAGGTCAATAACTCAAATAACTGTTGCTCTTCATGAACTGGACGTCCCCATTCATCATCATGATAGGCTTGCATCTCTTCAGTTGTATCCGTTGCCCAAGTACATCGCTCCATTGTCCTGCCTCCTTTTATTTGCTAAAAAAGATGCGAACAAAGGGTACTGCCTGTTGTTCCACACCTTTTCTTATTCCTAATAAAATGCCCAGAAGTTTAACGCTTCATTCATCACTTCTTCGGCTGTAAATGTCCGTTTTGAATGGCCCTTTTCTTCTGAATCGTTTGGATCATTAATCCAGAAATCGCCTTTTTCATCCACACCACTCATCACCATAATGTGACCAGTTGTAGTGAAATAGCCCGGTTTTACAGAAATAATGACTGGATGACCTTCCTTCAAGAAAGCTGCCACTGTTTCAATATCCCCAATTTCTTGACAGTTATAGCCTTTCATTTCAGCATATGCACTAAAAATAGACCACGCCGTCCCTTGTCCTTCCATAAAGAAGTCATTTTTTGCCCAAGCTAACACATCCAGAGGGGTAACTTCTTGGTGATCCATGTATGAACCAACCATTGCAAGCGACACAATCGCACAGCCATTAATTTCGATTGTATTCGGCTTATCCACATTGCCAAATCCGTATGCGGTGTCTTTCCATTTAGCATCTGTCTGCAATTCTAACGGCAAATCCAGATGTCCATTATATTGCTTCTTTTCAATTTCTTGATTGACCTGTTGTCCATAGCTTAAAGGTTTGACTTTTTTCTCAATTTTAACTGGTGCTGGTTCTTTTGTTTTACTTGATTCAGCACTAGCTTTGACATATGAATCATCAAACCAACTTGAAAACCCACCTGATTTCATCGGCGAAAACTGCGCTAACAACCCGCCAAAGCCAAACGATACCAACAACACCGTGAGAACTTTTTTTTGGTAACCTGATGGTTTTTTTGACATACTATTCATCCTTTTCTATCTATTGACTACATCCGATAATCTTATGTATTTCTTATATGCTCACACATTATACTACTTTCTTTTTCGAAAAACAGAAACGTTGGTAAATTCTCATAATTATTGAAGGCGAACATATTTTCTTGAATTTTATCACAAAATTAGGTAAAATACAGGTAATTAGTCATTTGAGTTTTATTCTATTTTATTCGTAAAGGAGGCAGAAGAATGGATCAACATAAAGCTACCATCAAGAGCATTTCTAAACTGATTACGCTCTCTTCCCAACATTTCTTTTCGGCATTTTTAGAAGATTCTCAAGATCAAAAGAATAAAGAAAAGGAACGCAGTGCGCTTTTACAAGAGCTCCAAGTCGCTGCCGCCCAAAAATCCTTAGTGGTCTTACAATTGAAAGAAGTCCCTACAGCGCATAAATTCGAAACGGTGATCGGCTGGATTGTCTCAAAAAATATTTCGGACAATATCGTTGTTCGTTTACAAACGGATGAACAACAGTTGCGCATGATTCCTGTTGCTTCTGTCATGAAAGTCAGCACGTTAGCCAATCGTCACCAACGTCAAATTCACTAGAATATTGAAGTCTTTATAAAATAAATGGAAACCACCAACCCTGGCGATTGCAGGTTGGTGGTTTTTTTATTTATGACTTTAGTCAAAATCCCATGAAACTTCTGACTTAGGACTCAACTTATTTCTTAGGAACAAATAATTGCGGTGCTACTTTTGCCAATAAGCCTAGAACTAGACTTACATACAAACAATTGACGACGGTACTCGTACCGTTTAGTACAAAAGAATAGAGGTATGGGCTCATCCCTTCTGGTGCATACATGCCCCAAACCAATACGCCCGCCCAAAAATGCCAAAACCAACGGGCGAAGACTGCGACAACACTTCCTAAAATAATTGTACGAATGGCTGATTTTAAGCGATTCGCTTGAAAATACAGTTGAATTTTTCTAGCGAATACGCCACCCATTCCTCCAAACGCAAAAGCAAAGGGATATTCAAAAATAATCTGTGGAACGGACAAGAAATTTTTCATGGCTGTACCGAGAATAATATTTAACATGCCCCAAACAAAGCCTGCTGCAACTCCAGGAAGCAACCCACGACGAAACGAATAAAGAACTAATGGGACCATTCCCAACGATAGGTCCAAGCCACTATTGGCAAATTCAATCGGTAAAAAAGAGAGGGCCATTGCCATTGCTGCGACGACTGTTCCTTCTACCCAAATACGTAAATCCATTTTTCTAGCCAAACAAATTTCCTCCTATGTTCTGACGCTCTCAACCACTAATACATCGTTATTTTACCATAGGGACTTTAGAAAAACACGTTTGTCGAACAAGCAAAAAATAGCTGGACCAACGTTTAAGGGAATCAGCTCCTACTCAAACGCATGCCAGCTACTTTTTATCCATTAATCGTCCCGCTCAGTTGTCAAAATTTTACCAGAATGAGCATCGATTTTTACCTCTATTTTTTGTTGCCCTTCTTTCACTTTCACTTCCCAATAGGTGATTCCTAATTCTTTCTCTAACTTCCAATCTGTTGCCTGGCCGACTTTCGCTTCTTTTTCAGCCAAGGTTGTGGCTTGTTCTCTGGAAATGATATTTGTTAAATCAAGTGCCTCTTCTTGCATTTTAACGCCATTTTGTTCATCGGCATCCAAGGTTTCGACTTTTTCTTTTGTGAATTCGCCTGTCTCTGCGTTCACTTCAACTTGATATTCTTTTTGCTGATCCACGCCTTCTATTTCATAAAAATAACGTCCAAAATCTGTATCTAACTGCAGACTTGTTATTTTAGCTTCTGGATATTTTTTCTCAAATGCTGTCGTTACTTTTTCTAAAGAGACAGCTACCGCGCTTGTCTTCTCTGATGTCGTCGTTGCTTCTTGTTGTACGGATGAACTTATTTCACTAGTTGATATTGCTGTTTCTTTTTGTTCATTTGTTGATGAAACAGCAGTAGGCGTTTTGGGTGTACAGCCAGCTACCAAAAAGAGTGCCAAGCCAGTCAGAGCGCCATAGAGTATTTTTTTCATTAAACAACCTTCTTTCCTTTTTATCATTTTATTATACTTGATTTCTCATTCAAATCATAGCTACAAAAAGAGCCCTACTTTAGTTGATAAAGTTAGAGCTCTCTCAGCCTTCATGGGCTAACATAAAAATTTCACCGAAATCATTCTCTTGTTCAATGTGCCAAATGCGTTTTTCACTATTATAGACAAGCGTTGCCAAAATTTCTTCTTTTTGGTAAGAGGTATTTTTCATCTTGCTAAGTGAATCTTCCACCAAGTAAATAGGAATCCGATATTCTTCTTTATCCACTTCCGTTTGTTGGAAGCAAAAAATAACACCTTCTTGCAAGATACCTTTCATATTTTTAAGTAATTCAGGACTTAATTTTTCGACAGGCGTATTTCGTTTAAAGAAGGCCTTTTTCTGATTCACTTTTTCTAAAACAACACGTGTAATTTTATCAGCAAAGATTCGATAAAATTCATCAATATAACGATAATAGACACGCGTCATCTGATCTGCAAATTCAAAAAAGACAAAATCATTTTGTAGCTTATAAAAGAAAGGCGAATGCAAACTATTCTTCATGTGTCCAAAATAAAGAAGTTCCGAAATTTCTAATGGCGTTAGCTCTTTTAGCATCGTCACATCGGAAAAGTCAATCCATTTAATTTCTTCAGTCATCCAACGACGTTGTAGCGATTGAAAATAGCGATTGACGCTTTCTTCTCCACGAATAATTTTCAAACCTGAATGCATATCGTATTCGCCAGCTTCGGCAGAAGGATCTAATAATAGTAAGTTCTGTGGATGATGCACAATTGAACGAACAAAATCGGAATGGGTAATTCCTTTAGATAAAACCGCATTGCTGGTTACATCTATATGTACATAAATTAAATCAAGCAAATTCCCATCTCCCCTCTACTAGCCTCCTTACCATTTTACAATATTTTCAAAAGAAAAGCTTGTTTCTTTTACTTTAAAATTCCATTACAAAATGAGGATTTTTTTGAAAAATCAATCGGTTCAGTTGTTTTTTATTAAATCAAGGTCCAGCTAGCTTACCTATTCCCCAAAGAAAATAAATAGGTTTTTCAAATAAATTGTGGTAAACTTGATACATTAAAAGGAGGGAGAATATGCGCCCAAAAGAGAAAAAAAGAGGAAAAAATTGGTTAATCAACAGCTTATTAGTTTTACTATTTATCATTGGCTTGGCCTTAATTTTTAACAATCAGATACGTAGTTGGGTGGTTCAACAAAATAGCCGCTCGTACGCCGTTAGCAAGTTGAAACCAGCTGATGTGAAGAAAAATATGGCTCGTGAAACAACGTTTGACTTTGATTCAGTTGAGTCCTTGAGCACAGAAGCGGTGATGAAAGCCCAATTTGAAAACAAAAACTTACCTGTGATTGGTGCCATTGCGATACCAAGTGTCGAAATTAATTTGCCTATTTTTAAAGGATTGTCAAATGTCGCTTTATTAACTGGTGCGGGAACCATGAAAGAAGATCAAGTCATGGGGAAAAACAATTATGCCTTGGCTAGTCATCGAACGGAAGATGGCGTTTCCTTATTTTCACCTTTAGAAAGAACCAAAAAAGACGAACTCATTTATATCACTGATTTATCTACTGTTTATACATACAAAATAACTTCTGTAGAAAAAATCGAACCAACCCGTGTTGAGTTAATTGATGACGTTCCTGGTCAAAATATGATTACCTTAATTACCTGTGGCGATTTACAAGCAACGACGCGAATTGCTGTTCAAGGAACATTAGCAGCAACGACGCCTATTAAAGACGCCAACGACGATATGTTGAAGGCTTTCCAATTGGAGCAAAAAACTTTAGCCGATTGGGTGGCTTAATAAAAAAATCCTTGAAAAGTTTTGACACTTTTCAAGGATTTTTTGCTTTATTTCATCACTTGGCGTTCTTGCTGTTTCAAACGAGCAAAACCATAACGGATACCTGCAAATAATAAAACTAACGGAGATAAGAAAACAGAGATCATTAACCATTCACTTGTATACATACTACTAAAAGATAAATGATACGTGACAGCATACACTAGCGGCAGACTCATTATCAACAATAAATAATACAAACTCAATTCAAAAACATAGGATAAATAACTACTGTTCATCTTACTTCCCTCCTGTCTCTTTTTCCCTGAACAATTTGTTAACACTATTGTACCAAGGGGAAACAGAAAGTACTATCGGACTATAGTCCTAATCTTTCAGCTGTGCTTTTATTTTTTTCAACCATTCTGAGGTACCTGCTTCCACTAAGCGGTAAGTTTCCTCAAAATCACCAGTATAATAAGGATCAGGTACGTCCATGGTTTCTTTACCAGCCACAACTTCCATAAATAAATGAATCCTCCGTTGCTCTTCTTGAGGAGCTAATGCTTTTAAATCTGCCACATTATTCGCATCCATCCCAATGATATAGTCATATTTTTTAAAATCACTTGGCTGAATTTGTGTCGCCCGCATTCCTTGATAGGAAATTCCTTGTTGCTCCAAAATTTTTCTGGTTCCCTTATGTGGCTGACTGCCAACTTCCCAGTGACTAGTAGCTGCTGAAAATACTTGAATAGTCGATTCTAAACCAGCTTGTTGGACTTTCTGACGAAAAATCGCTTCTGCCATTGGCGAACGACAAATATTGCCTAAACAAACAAATAACACAGTTACCACAACGTTTCACTCCTTCATAAAACTTTTTATCCTTCACACATTACTCATTGGCTTCTTGTTCATACAAATGATAAGCCATAAATTCTGTATCTTTCGCTAAACGGAATAATTGCGTCGCCATTTCCAAAGGAGTCTGAGGATATTCCTCAAGAATCCATTTCGTTAAGACGCCGCTACATCCATAGGAAAAGAAATTCGCATAAAATTGTTTGTCTTTATCTGTTAAATGGTTCTCAACATCGACTTGTTCAAATAATGAAATAAATAAGCGATTGGTCGAAGCGGAAAAAACATTAAGAAGAACTTCTGAATCTGAGGTCACCGTTGTATAGTAAAAATGACTCTTCTCTTTAATCGCTTTTAATAACTTCAGGGCTTGTTCCTCCCAGTTTTCCAAACAAATATCTGTTTCTAAGTAAATCAATGCATCGTGACGATAAATCCAACGTAATAAATCATATTTATCTGTAAAGTGATAATAAAATGTTTGACGATTCAAGCCCACTTTTTTGGTAATATCTTGGACACTTATTTTACGAAAATCCTTTTGTTCACATAATTCTATTAAAGCTGAAGCGATTGCTTGTTTTGTATCGTGCGTTCCGCTCATGCTGATTCCTCCGCTCCTAATATGTATATACCTCTATAATTGCAAAAAAACGGCCAGATTACAATATTTTCAGATACATTTTATGCATATATTTAAAATTAAATGAATAAAAAAAGCGGCAACTAACGATTTTTGTTAGTTACCACTCCTTGTTATCAATTATTAATAGATGACTATTTAGCCTGGAAAACGCCATACAACAGCGCGGAATCCTGCTGGTGGTGCTGGTGACCAGTTAGAGTTAGAAGAAACAT
Organism: Enterococcus sp. DIV1328a; assembly: GCF_050536905.1. Taxonomy (NCBI): domain Bacteria; kingdom Bacillati; phylum Bacillota; class Bacilli; order Lactobacillales; family Enterococcaceae; genus Enterococcus; species Enterococcus sp. DIV1328a. Next base: position 2,518,489 of record NZ_CP172912.1, read on the forward strand.
AACCAGAACCTCCTGGGTTGTTCGCTTCAACGATTTGGACACTTCCACCACTTACACCTGTAACTAAGACAGTATGCACGCCACCAATCCAGCTATCTGGACTATAGGCACTTTCATATTGAACAACATCGCCTGGTTGTACGTTACTCCAGCTAACTTGTGTTGCGCCAGAAGCAACATAGCCACTGTTTGGACCACCATAACCGAAGTTAATACCGCCTGCCGCTAACCAGCGACGAACAGATACTAAACATTCACCTGGTTGATTCCAACCTGTTGCATAAGAATTACCAACATCTGCTAAAGCTGCATTAATTGCGGCTTGTTTTCCTGAAGTCACGCCACCATTCCCTGGTTTTGCTTCATTACCTTTTTCAGGAGTCGTTGGGTTAGTTACAGGAACTTCTTTTTCTTTTTCAGGTGCTGCTGCCACAGGTGTTGTTACAACACTTTCTGTTTCAGTACTTGAAGTTGTTGTTTCTTGCGTTGTGGTACTTTCAGTAGTTGTTGATGATTCTACTGCTGGTGTTGCGGCTTTTTCTTCAGCGGCTGATGCTGCTGCCTCATTGGCTGCTTTTGTTGCTTTCGCTTGCTCTGCTGCCGCTTTTTGTGCTGCGGCTTGTGCTTGCGCTGCCGCTTGTTCTTCTGCTTTTTTAGCAGCTGCACGTTGGCGTGCTTGTTCTTCTGCTAAACGTTTTTCCGCTTCTTTTTTCTGTTTAATGAAGCCGTCTTTTTTCCCTTGTTCTTCAGAACGTTGTGCTTCTAAATCATTTTTAGCCACTTCTTGTTGGATCTTCAATGTTTTTAATGATTCTGTTTTGTCATTTAATTCTTTTGTTGCTGCTTCTAATTCAGCAATTTGTTTTTCTACATTCTTTGTTTTCTTTTCAACAGTCGCTTTGTCTTCTTTTTGTTGTTCTAGTAATTCATTGTTGGCGCTCATCATTGTTGAGACCGCTTGAACGCGACCAATTGCATCTGCTACTGAATCTGCATCTAAGACAGCATCAATAATTGAATCACTTTGACCATTCACTTGGACATCGCGTGCTTGTTTTGTCATTTGTACTTCACGTTTTTGAATACGGACATTCAAATCAGAAATTTCACTATATAATTTAGATACTTCTGATGATAGCTTGTTCTTTTTAGCTGTTAATGTATCGATTTGTTTGGCCGTTTCAACCATATCATTTTCAATAGCGGCAACTTTTGCTTCTGCATCTGACATTTGGCTAGTTAACGCATTAATTTTTTGATCTTGTTGTTGAATCTTTGTATCGTATTCATCTGCAAATGCTGCGGATGGCAACGCTACGCTTGTTAAGGTAATGGAACATACCATTAGAGCCGATAATACACTTTTCTTCAATCTGTTGTCCTCCGAAAATCCTTTTTTGTTAAGCTTTTTTATTATTTATTAAAATTTGAATAAATTTCTCTTTTTCAACGATAGAGCAATTGTAGCATAGCTGTATGTCACTGAGATAATATGGATGTTACAGTAATATTTCAATTTTCTTCTTGTAAATGACAAAAAAAAGCTTCACTTTTTTCACAACTTTCTTCAAGGCTCCAGGGTAAGCTTCTCATCGTTTTGTTATTTAAAGAAAATAAAAAAAGCGAAAAATGCTAACAAATGAGCATTTTTCGCAAACGAACAAAATTTTCAATTTTTATTTTACGGAAAACAGTTTTTTCAGTGGATAAGATAAAATAACATACCACACCATGTTCAATAGCAATGTAGGGCCCAACACACGTGTAATAAATAAAATCGGGCTGACATCCGCTAAATGAAAGGCCACTTGAATCAGTACCGCAATCAGTTCATACAACGTGGTAAAAATAACGATCCCAAAAAAACCAGTTAGTAAATTTGTTTGAATTACTTCTTTAAATGTATACATCAACATAACCGAAAGCGTCAGTGCGACTGTATAAATCCCGATAATGCCAATGTAGTAGCTATCGCAAATAAAGCCTAAAATTAACGAAGTAATTAATAAATAACGTTTAGAAAAATTAGGAACGGCAAACATAAACGCAAGTAATAGCAGATGAGAACTGGCGAAGTAAACATTACTTGTCCACGTTTCAAAAGACTTTGTTAAATGAGCGTCAATTAACATTAAGAAAAACAAGAGGATAGGTGTGACGTATTTTAAATACTCTTTCCGAATCATTCGCTTTCCCCTGCCGATCTTTTCACGACCGTCACAACGGAGATACCATAGACATCCGCATAAGGTTTCACATAGACTTCACGATCTAAACCAAAACTATCTGGTTTCACTTTAATAACTGTTCCTACCGCTAAATCGGCTGGTGAATTACCCCCTAAGCCAGAAGTCTGAACGACATCGCCTTCTTTCAGCGTGGCATCGCCAGTTAATTGTGACACAATTAATGCATTTGTCTTATTGTCGTAATTTTTAAGTAAACCAAACGATTCGCCATTTGCGGAAGTTACTCGCACAGGGAAATGGTTCGAGTTGACATTTTTAGACGTTAGTAGTTCCACTTTTGCAGTCGTTGCATTGACTTCAATGACACGCCCCACTAACCCTTTTTGCGCCATGACCGCCATGCCCGCTTCAATGCCGTCATTGGTTCCTTTATCGATAATTAATAAGTCTTGCCAAGTATCCGGCGAACGCGTAATGACATTCGCAGTTACTTTTTCATAGTTGGCCAACGTTTCGTTCAGATTCAATTCTTGTTTTAAACTATCAATTTCACGTTTATAGTTATTGTTTTGGACAGCTAATTCATTATAGCTATCAATTTTTTCTTTTAGACGTTCGTTTTCTTTAAACGTGTTAATTAAATTGCCCATTGAAGACAAGCCGTTTTCCACCACACGAGCTGGAAAAGAAATTACACGATCCACCATACTAACGCTATTATTGACGCCACCTTGAACGACATTGGTTTTGCCTTTTTCAGAACGTTGCGCAGCAGTTAAACTAATAATGGTTACTAAAATAATGACTAAAATTAAGGTAATGATTATATTTTTATTTGGATTAAATTTTTTCACAAAGACACCCCAGATATTCTTCAGACTGATAGTATTAATTTTACCACTAATTGACTATAAACAAAAGAGTTGGCGATCGTCTTTAGCTTTTTTTATCATTTCTTTTTTAGGGCTTGTTTTCAACGAAAAAACCAACGAAAAGAAAGGAAGCTTCCTTGGTTTTCGTTGGTTTAAAAAGAAATTATTTTTCTTTGTTTTCTTCGTTTAATAATGCTTTTCTTGACACGTTGACACGGCCTTGTTTGTCAATTTCAGTTACTTTGACAAGGACTTCGTCGCCTAATTTCACGACATCTTCAACGTTGTTCACACGTTCGTTTGCTAATTGAGAAATATGGATCAAGCCATCTTTGCCTTTAATTAGGTTAACAAACGCACCAAATTTTTCAATGCGGACAACTTTTGCTAAGTAAACTTGACCGACTTCGACTTCTTTGGTTAATTCTTCAATAATCTTGATGGCTTTTTTAATCATTTCAGCATCTGATGAAGCAATACTTACGTTACCGTCTTGATCGATATCAATCTTAACACCAGTTTCATCAATGATGCTGTTGATTGTTTCGCCACCTTTACCAATGACATCTTTAATTTTCGCTGGTTTAATTTGAATCATTTCAATTTTCGGTGCATATTGACTTAATTCTTCACGAGGGGCAGCAATCGTTGTTGTTAATTCTTCTAGAATTTCCATCCGTGCTTTCTTCGCTTGGTCTAATGCTTCCGTTAAAATTTGTTCTGTAATTCCTTGGATTTTGATGTCCATTTGTAAAGCAGTGATTCCGTCTTTCGTTCCTGCTACTTTAAAGTCCATATCGCCAAGGTGGTCTTCTAAACCTTGAATATCTGTTAAGATTGTATAGTTTTCGCCATCACTAACAAGACCCATTGCAATACCTGCAACTGGCGCTTTAATTGGCACACCCGCATCCATTAATGCTAATGTTCCCGCGCAAATACTTGCTTGTGAAGAAGAACCATTTGATTCTAACACTTCTGCTACTAAGCGGATTGTGTAAGGGAAGTCTTCTTCTGATGGAATAATTTGTGCTAAGGCACGTTCACCTAACGCACCGTGACCGATTTCACGACGACCTGGTGAGCCCGCGCGTCCTGTTGAACCAACAGAGAATTGTGGGAAGTTATAATGATGGATGAAACGTTTGCTATCTTGGACACCCAACCCATCGATAATTTGATGTTCCCCTAAAGGCGCTAATGTACAAACGGATAAAGCTTGTGTTTGACCCCGAGTAAATAAGCCAGAACCATGCACACGTGGTAAAATACTTACTTCTGATGATAAATGACGAATTTCGTCTAATTTACGGCCATCCGGGCGAATCTTATCGATCGTGATTAACTCACGTACAACATCTTTTTCAAGATCTTCCGCAATTTGTTTCACTTCTTTTAGTAATTGTGCTTCTTCTTCGTGTTCCGCAAATTTTTCAGCGTAAACTTCTTTGACTGTATCTTTTACTTTGTCAATTTCAACTTCACGTGCTAATTTTTCTTCCGTCATTACGGCTGTTTTCATTGTATTGTAGTACGCATCAAAAATTTCTTTTTTAAGATCAGCGTCCACTTGTAATAAGTCCACGTCCATCTTTGGTTTACCTACAGCGGCAACGATTTCTTCTTGGAACGCCACTAGTTCTTTGATGGCATCAAAACCGAAAAGTAAGGCACCTAACATATCTTCTTCTGATACTTCTTTGGCACCACTTTCAACCATGTTGATGGCTTCTTTTGTTCCAGCAACAGTTAATTCAATATCTGTTTGTTCTGCTTGTTCTACCGTTGGGTTTAAGACATATTCGCCATTAATACGACCAACGTCAACGCCAGCAATTGGTCCGTCAAATGGAATATCTGAAATTGCTAACGCTAAGGAAGACCCAAACATTGCAGCCATTTCTGGTGTACAATCTTGATCCACACTCATAACGATATTCGTGATTTGAACTTCGTTACGGAAGCCTTCTGAGAACATTGGACGAATAGGACGGTCGATTAAACGAGCGGTTAATGTCGCACGTTCACTTGGACGACCTTCACGTTTAATGAAGCCGCCAGGAATTTTTCCTACCGCATACATTTTTTCTTCATAGTTTACAGTTAATGGGAAAAAGTCTACATCTTTTGCTTCTTTAGAGGCAACAGCAGCACTTAAAACGACCGTATCGCCGTAACGTACTAAGACAGCTCCATTGGCTTGTTTGGCTAATTGGCCGATTTCTACTTCTAGTGGGCGGCCGCCCCAAGTTGTTTTAAAGACTTGTTTTTCTGTCATAATTCTTCTCCTTTACTCTTGCTCTTTGGAAAAGTCAGACGGCTACTAAACAAATGAAAAAGTAACAAGTCGTTGCTGCTCTTTCATTTGGTTAGTAGTTCCTAAAAACTTTCCAAAGAGGACCTTCAATAGTGACAATAAGATAAAAAGCGAGATTCTGATTGAACCTCGCTTTATACGTAATGATTAACGACGTAATCCTAAACGTTGGATCAATTCGCGGTAACGTTGGATGTCAGTTTTACGTAAGTAAGCTAACAAGTTACGACGGTGACCGATTTTTTTCATTAAACCACGGTAAGAATGGTGATCTTTTTTGTGTGTACGCGCATGTTCGTTCAATTGGTTAATGTCTTCAGTTAAGACAGCAATTTGTACTTCTGGAGAACCAGTATCTCCTTCATGACGTGCGTATTCTTTAATGATTTCGTTTTTTCTTTCTTGTGAAATTGCCATTTGTTCCACCTCTTTCTCTATTATTCGTCTGATCACTGAGTGAAGCGTTGGTGACTCGCTAAACCAAGTGATAGATGGTGTGTTTCCACACAAGCTTACTTTACAGGAAACACCGCTAAAATGCAAGCTTAATCTCTATTATTCGATAGTTTTTTTAAACAATCTAGCCCCTTTTTTAGTGATTTTGTGATACACTAAATGGTGGTAAACAACTGATTATTTCAGCGCATGAATAAATAAAAGAAGAATTTTTTTATGTTTCAAAGGAGGAACCATTGAATGATTACAATGAAAGATATTATTCGTGAAGGGAATCCCACACTTCGTGCTGTGGCAGAAGAAGTGCCTGTCCCTATCACTGAGGAAGACCGACAATTAGGTGAGGACATGTTGACTTTCTTAAAAAATAGTCAAGATCCAGTCAAAGCCGAAGAATTACAATTACGTGGTGGCGTTGGTTTAGCTGCACCACAATTAGATATTTCTAAACGAATTATTGCTGTCCATGTTCCTAGTAACGACCCAGAAAACGAAACGCCTTCATTAAGTACGGTGATGTACAACCCTAAAATTTTGAGCCATTCTGTGCAAGATGTATGTTTAGGTGAAGGGGAAGGCTGTTTATCTGTCGATCGGGATGTACCTGGGTATGTCGTTCGCCATAACAAAATTACCGTCAGTTATTTTGACATGGCTGGCGAAAAACACAAAGTTCGTTTAAAAAACTACGAAGCGATTGTGGTTCAACATGAAATTGATCATATTAATGGCATCATGTTCTACGATCATATTAACAAAGAAAATCCATTTGCTTTAAAAGAGGGCGTTTTAGTCATCGAATAAAGAAAAAAACTGGGCCGTTTGTTTTCAGACAAACGGCCCAGTTTTTTTAAATGGCCTTCATTTCTTTTAAGGCTTTCCAAATCCCATCATTATCATTTGTATCTGTGACCATCGTGGCCACTTTTTGAATGGAAGGACTCGCATTGCCCATTGCGACGCCAATCCCTGCATGGCTTAACATTTCTCGGTCATTTTCGCCGTCCCCAAAGGCAATGATATTTTTTGCATCAATGCCCACACGTTTAGCTAAATACGTTAACGTAGCTGATTTTGAGCCATCTTTAGGCACAACATCTACGCTATGTTGATGCCAGCGAATAAAGCGAAATTCTGGGTATTCTTCTTCAAACGTACACTGATCTTCTGCGTCATAAAAAGCTAGCGCTTGGTAAATATCATTTTGACGATAAAAGTGTTCATCATAAGCAGGTGAATGAAAATGAAAAGAGTTCATCGCAATTTCCATTTTTTCAGCACGGTGCTGGTTGCTCTTCTTAATATCATCTAAGCCCACACAAGCAAATCCTAAGCCGCGTTGATCACTGTCTTGTGCCAAACGTTCCAACGCTTCAGCGTGCAATAAATTTTGATAATATTGCTCATGATCCACAAAAGCCGCGGCGCCATTACATAATACGTAATTGGTAAAATCTAAATCCCAAATCACCTCTTGCGCCATATAACGACTTCTGCCAGTTGCCAGCGTAACTAAGTGTCCTTGCTCCCGCAATTTTGCTAGCGCTTCTCTCGTGCTATCCAATGCTTTCTTCTCCGAATTTAACAACGTCCCATCAATATCAAATGCAAAAAGTTTTCTTTCCATCATTTCTCCTTATTCGCTCGCTTTCGCTAAATATTTACTGCCTTCTCGTTGTGCTAAAGGACTCAACACTAATTCTTTCATCAATTCCTCGACCCATTGCGGATTCGTTTTACTATATTGGCGCAATGACCAGCCAATCGCTTTTTGAATGAAGAACTCCTCTGTAGTTCTATCATAAATAATCGCCTTTTTCAACAAGTCCTGATTGGTCTTTTCTTTCAACATCAACTGTAAATTCAGCGCAACACGCCGATTCCAGAAATTTTCAGCGCCATAAAAAAGGGCAAAAATCGTTGGCAATTCAGTCAGATGCACCGCCACCCACGACCCAAAAAATTTTCGCCAAGCATCCACACTGTCCCACCACGCTTTTTGTGGAACATAGGCTTTAAACGCTACGACCTCTTCTAATGAAAATCTCCGAACATTTTGAAGGGCTAAATCAATAGCGACATACTGATATTCTCGTTCTGTTTTTTGATAATAAGCCTCAATCTCTTGGCATAATTTTTCCTTTGGCCACGTATGACTTTCTTTTAAAAGTTGTTTACTTAACGCTTGACGTTCTGGGGCGGGGGTGCCTGCAAAAACAAATTGATGTTTCATATAAGCAGACATTTTTGCTGCTGTTTCTGGGTTCTTCTGAAATTGAAGTGTGTCCATTCCTTCGCTCCTTATAATAAAAAAACTATACTAAAACAGTGTACCATGTTTTAGTATAGTTGGTTGGTCAATTAATCAAAATACGTTAAGTTTTTGTTGTCTTTATCTAACCAGGCATAGCCGAGACCCATAATTAAGCCACCACCGATAAAGTTACCGATAAAGGCCCAGAACAGATTATGAACAACATTACCAGCTGTGAAAGCTTCAATTGCGCCGTTTGAAGCAAAGTAAGCTAAACTGAAGGCTGGGAAGTTGGCAATCACGTGTTCAAAACCAAGGAACGCAAAGATAAAGATAATGAAAATAATGGCCGCGACTTTGCCGGCGTCATCTTTCATTCGCATACTCACTAATACGGCTGTATTAACTACAATATTGGCGAACATAGCTTCAACTAAAATTTGCAGGGTGGTTTTTTCTAATTTTCCAGCAATCGATGTAAAGAAGAAACTATCTTTTGGCAAATCTTGGAACGGCACCGTAAGTGATACCAAGAAACCAAACAAGACGCCACCAATTAAATTGAATAAGATACAGGTAAATAAAATTTTTGCAGCTAAGGAAAAGTTGACTTTTTTACGATAGACCCCAACAGTCATGTACAACATATTCGAGGTACCAAGTTCGGCATTCATATATAAAATCATCACAAGTGACCAACTGAACATGAAGGCGTAAAGCATTTTCCCTAAACCATGAGAAATTCCTTCTCCTTTAATTGCGATTGCAAAAGCAACGGCTGTTCCCAACGTTAAAAATAGACAAGCAAGCATTGCACGAACAGCGTAGCGGGAAAAGCTATTTGAGAATAAATTCACTTTCTTGTCGATGGATTTATCAATTTGTTCAAACAATGGTGAACCAGACTTCATTGTAAACTCCCTTTCATTCCGTTTTCAACTTATATTTTCAAAACATCTCCCCTTATTCTAATGAGGAAAAGTGTTTTTGTCTACCTTTTTTTCATATTTCACTTTAAAACCTTGACGTTTCCTATCCTATTAAGTATACTAGATTTTGTGTAAAATAATTGCAGCAGAAGAATAATAACTCGTCAACAGTTCATTGCCAAACTTGGTTCAACTGCGTAACCGCGGCTGCAAAGGCGAAGGTTGAAGAATGAACTGAACGAATATGAATTTTTCATCTAATTATTTTACTCCAAAAAAACATTTATTTATTGGAGGAATTTTTAATGTCTCGTTATACTGGACCATCATGGAAAGTATCTCGTCGTCTAGGTATCTCTTTATCAGGTACTGGTAAAGAACTAGCTCGTCGCCCTTACAAACCAGGACAACACGGACCTAACAGCCGTGGTAAAGTTTCTGAATACGGAATGCAATTAACTGAAAAACAAAAATTACGTCATATGTATGGCATGAACGAACGTCAATTCCGTACGTTGTTCATTAAAGCAAGCAAAATCAAAGAAGGTAAACACGGTGTTAACTTCATGGTTTTACTAGAACAACGCTTAGATAACGTTGTTTACCGTTTAGGTCTTGCAACTACTCGTCGTCAAGCACGTCAATTAGTTAACCATGGTCACATCACTGTAGACGGCAAACGTGTTGATATTCCATCATACCACGTTGAAGTTGGTCAAGTGATCGGTGTTCGTGAAAAATCTCAAAACATCTCAACAATTAAAGAAGCGGTTGAAGCAACTGTTGGACGTCCAGCATTCGTAAGCTTTGACACTGAAAAATTAGAAGGTAGCTTCACTCGTTTACCAGAACGTGATGAACTTTACCCAGAAATCGACGAAGCACTTGTCGTTGAATACTACAACCAAAAACTTTAAGATTTCAAAAGGTCGAACTACGGTTCTTACCTTCTTTCAAAACCTTGCCTTTCTTGGCAAGGTTTTTTTCTTTGCCCTCTTTACAAAATGGTTCACTTCCGCTAAACTATTGTTAACCAAATAAAACAATTGGTTAACAATAGAAAGTGAGGCTTCTTATGAATAAAGCATCGTTACGCTCTTTAATTTTAGCAGCAGAATTCGCTGTGATTATTGCTGTACTTTCACAATTTACAATTCCATTGGGGATTGTCCCACTAACCGGGCAAACATTTGCCATCGGCTTAACCGCTACCGTTTTGGGCAAGCGAACGGGGACCTACGCTATTTTAATTTACTTCTTATTAGGATTAATTGGTTTACCCGTTTACGCTGGGATGTCTAGCGGGTTCGGTGTACTCTTTGGACCAACTGGCGGCTATTTAATCGGCTTTATCTTTAACGGCTTATTAACTGGTTATATTTTAGAAAAAACAACCTTTAACTATACTTGGGCCATTATCGCAAATATTGCCGGTGCCTTAGTTACCTTAGTTTTCGGCATGATTTGGTTGAAATATTCCGCAAATCTGCCGTGGCCAAACGCTTTCGCTGGCGGGTTTGCTCCGTTTATTATTCCTGGTATCATCAAGGCTGTCGCAGCTGCTTATGTTGGTATTTTAATTCGCCAACGCTTTATGAAACGTTTTTTAGCACACCTTTCTTAAGGGGAAAACTTTTTTCTTTTCCTTGTCTGTAGTACACTAAAAGGACAAAGGAGTGAAGTCCATGTCCTCATTATTAAAACGATTGGTTCAGTTGGTTTTGTTAGTCGTCGCTGTCTTGCTAATTCGACACTATGTTTTCTCCCCTGCTGCGGTGAACGGCTCTTCAATGGAACCAACACTTCATAACAACGACCGTTTATGGGTGACCTCGATTAAAAAGCCACAGCGCTTTGATATTATCGCTTTTCCCAGTCCTCGCAACGGCCAACGAGTAGCCAAACGTTTAATTGGTTTACCTGGCGAAACAGTCGAGTATCGCGATGATACCCTCTATATTAATGGTGTATCACTCAGTGAAGATTACTTAGCAAGTGCTAAACGAAATGTCTCTAAAAATGAAAATTATACCCAAGATTTTACCTTAGAGACCTTAGAAGCCACCCAATCCCTGACCGTTCCAGAAGGTATGTATTTTGTCTTAGGCGATAATCGCCCGCGCTCAGATGACAGTCGTTACTTTGGCTTTGTTAAACAAGCGAGCGTGGAAGGTGTTTTGACTTTTCGTTATTATCCATTAGATAAAATTGGCTTTCCATAAAATAGTAAACCGCCCCCAAAAAGTTAGACTTTTTGAGGGCGATTTACTATTTTTTTAAGGTCCAGTGACTAAGTTCCACGTTACCGTTCCTTGATATTTTTCATTTATTTTCCCTTGGTTGGCAGGAACCTCTAATTTCACGCTAGCAAAATCAAACTCTAATTGATAGACATCATTACCTGTAAATTGGTTATTAAGAATTACTGGTGTAGATGTGCCGTCACTCGTCAAAGCTAACGGCTCCGTAACCCCAACTTTATTCGTTAATTCTGTGACTAGATTATAGTTTTCGATTGCTGCAACGTCTGCATTGCCTAATAATAAGCGCGTACTAGTTGGCAAACTATCGGTAGACGCTTTTAGCTGTGATAATTGTGCTGTCAACTGCCAATTGGGTTGGCTTTTCTTTATCCGTAAATACGGATTACGTGTGCCATTCCCATAATAATCAGCTGCTTTTTTCAGGCTGTACTGCTTAGTACTACCGCTAATCATAATTTTTCCAAAGTCAAACGTCGGCATACTAATGAAGCCTTCTTCTGCTGGTGTTGGCTCAATCGTTTGATCTTCGCCTTGAATACGCACAAAGTTACTAGCTGTTACTGCAGAAAAGTTCCCACTAGCTGTCATTTCTGCGGTTAAAAGTTGTCTTGGTTCTCCCGTGATTTTCGCTGTGTTCACTGTCACTAAAGCTTCACCATTCACCGGAATTTCCACACCCAAGTTAACTCCTGTGCGCCATTGTTCTGCCGTCACTGGAATAATTTTATTTGGCGTATTACCAAGGCGAACAGCTAATTGGGTCGGCGCCGAAATACCTGCCGCCCATTTGGCCGTTGGTGCTAGTTTAACGTTGGTCAATGGAACTTCACTAGTGTTTTTTAGCCTAACTGTCCAAATCATAGAAGCTTCATTGGAGACAACTTCTAGTAACCGACTAACGGTCATTTCTGCCGTTGCTTGGACTTCCTCATAGACTGCCGTCATGTCGTCTTTATCATCGTAAGTTACGGCATAACTTGGCGTTTTCGTAGTTTTCAACGCAGTTTTATCAGTACCTTTGTACCAACCTTTGAACTTGTAGTTTTTGTCCCCTACTGTGTAGGTGGCTGGCAAGGCTTTGGCACTGGTGTAGGTGAAGCTGTTACTTGTCATTGGTGTTTGTTTCCCTTGCGTGAAACCTGTCGGTGGCGTAATTTTAGCACCAGTGGCATCAACAAAGTTTTCGGTGACTTGTTTTCGTGTGACTTTATAGTTTATCGTTTGCTTGTAGTCGCTAGTTCCATCGAAACCAAATAATCTTGGTTGGGAATTTGCACTAGTTAGAAATAATAGACTAGGAAGGACATCTCTTGTTAGTCCTGATTGGCCCCACCTTGCCTTAACAGAAAAAGTATTGTTCGTCTCTCTGTTAAACACTGTTTCAAAACTAGTAAAACTAGTCGTTGCTGAATCCGATAGAAGGTTGGTGCCAATGTCACTAATGGTCTCGTAGTCGTACAACGTAATGGTTTTCGTTGTTGCTTCCACTTTGTCAACATACTTCAATTCATTCGTAATATCAAAGTTGTTCAACGCAAAACCTTTATTTAAAACACCTGTTGGTAGATCAGAAAAAAGTTCATAATCATTAGGAATCAAGACGTTTTGCTTGGTTTCTACTTTATAGCGATTAGCAACGGTCGCCTCTTTACTTCCCACCATTGGGTAAAGCGAACCTGTTGCTTCAAAGGGACTAGTGGCGGTTTTTCTGAAAAATTCTGTATAGTTTCCAGAAAGCGTAAGTGGATTCGTGAACGCTTTTCCTTGTTCATCGACAAACTCTGCGTAGAATCCTGGGTGAACAGTGATTTCTTGGACTTCTTCATAGACTGCCGTCATGTCATCCTTGTCATCGTAAGTGACGGCATAACTTGGTGTTTTCGTCGTTTCCATTTTGGTTTGATCAGTGCCTTTGTACCAACCTTTGAACTTGTAGTTTTTGTCCCCTACTGTGTAGGTATCTGGCAAGGCTTTGGCACTGGTGTAGGTGAAGTTCTCACTATCAATCACTACTTTGTTGCCTTGGGTAAAGCCTGTTGGTGGCGTGATTTTAGCACCTGTGGCATCAACGAAGTTTTCGGTGACACGGCGGTTTTCTAGATAATAATAGATGGGACTATCATCTTTAGAAATCACTACAATCCCCTCCGCTGGTCTCATAAATGCCATCCCTAAAGCGGTAAATGTTGTATTCGTTGGACTAACATTATATCGTGCTTCCGCCAATGAGAACTGGGTAGGATCTGCCATAGTGAATAAATCTCGATAGGTCAAATCATTAGGTATCTCAGTCTCTAAAACACCGGTAATAAAATTCTTTCTGCGAATACTAGCCGCTGGATAAACTTTGGCTGTTTTAGAATAATACGTTCCTGGGTTTTTCGTCAACGATTTATAGTATTTTGGAAGCGTAAATATTGATCTTTTCGCTCCATAAAAACTGAAACGCGTATCAGTCACGCCATAGAATACTTTCTCAGGAATCGTGTATTCTTTTACCATCCCATTATCTTTACCAATAATTTCCCCGATAATTTTTGGTGTTTCATCTGAAACATATTCTTGGAGATTCCCTTTTAAAGAAATTCCACTTGGATTGACTAAATTTCCTTGCTCATCAACAAAACTAAATTTAAACGTTTGTGCTGGTAAAGTTGTCGTCTCACCTAAATCCTCGTAGACCGCTGTCATGTCGTCTTGGTCATCGTAAGTCACGGCATAACTTGGTGTTTTCGTTGTTTTCAGGGCTGTTTGGTCGGTACCTTTGTACCAGCCTTTGAATTTGTAGGTCTTGCCGCCTGCCTTGTACGTATCTGGCAAGGCTTTGGCACTGGTGTATGTGAAGTCATTGCTCGTAATACTTGTTTGTTGCCCTTGCGTGAAACCAGTTGGCGGTGTGATTTTGGCACCTGTGGCATCAACGAAGTTTTCGGTGACTTTTTTATAAATAAGTGATAACTTATAATCGTTTTTTGGTAAAAAAGTTGCTAAATGTACTGAAGTTGAACTTGCTGGATTAGCTAAATAAGAAAAATAGTGTTGGATTTTATTCACTCTAGAAATACCTTCAACAGGTTCAGTTAATGTTTCATAAGAAGATATTTCAAACTTAGATTCATCAATCTTCGAGATGGTAGCTGGGGGAAGTTCTGCAAAATCACTTAAATTAAACAATCCTGAACTCCATAAATAAACTATAGGTGCATCAATCGTAATATCTTCAACATATTTAGGAGTTTGCAAAATAATATCATCTAAGTAGCGACGACGAGAAACAGCATTTAAATTAAAACTTATAGAAGGAATGGTGATATCAAATCCCGACATTATTTTAACTATCGGAACAGCTTGTTTTTCAACATTCGTTGTGATAATACTATTAACACTTGTTTTATCCATGGTTACCATGTTAGCTGTCAAGTTAAAGTCAGCCATTTGAATCTGAGTATTATTTTCTGCATCAATAGCTAGACCAAAAATAACTTCTGGAAATCTAATAATATTTGCATGTGTAAAATTTTTGTTTGCAATCAATGTCTTGATTTGTTGCTGCGCACTTGCTAAATTTCCTGCCTTAACCCCAATCGCTCGATTCTGGATTTGTACTGGGAGTTGCGGTGTGAGTTGCACCTCCTGCTGAGCTTCCGCTTCTTTTTGCTCCGCTTTCACTGGCGGTGCTTCCTTCTTTTCTACCGCCACTTCTGCTTGTTTCTCTATTTCCTTTGTTACTTCTTCTCGACTTGTTTCAGTCGTTGTTTCTTGCGTTTCACTACTTGCTTGCGTTTCTTCCTTGACGCTACTTTCAGCGGTCGGACTACTTTCAATCGTGACGGTTTCCGCAACTGCCGTCACGCCCGAAAAGGCATTCACTAGCAAAGAACCACATAAGCCAATAGCTGCAAGACGTTGCCATTTAGTTTGCTTCATGTCGTCCCTTCTTTCTATGTACCATTCCGACAAGGCCAATTAAGACCAAGCCGAGAATGCTAAGATTGGCCTGACTCTTACTTCCTGTACGCGGTAGTTGTTTGTCGCCAGTGGTAGGGGTGCCTTGACCGCCTGCCACACCTGCTTGATTAGTTCTCGTCTGTCCCGATACTTGCCCCTTAGGACTTGGCGCGTCTGTTTTCGGTGAGGGCTCTTCTTTCGGGGATACCTTTTTGTAAAATTCAATCCCCACCGAACTAGAACCACGTTCAGATGCTTCAACATTTATAAAAAAACTAGGGGAAAATAGTAGGCACGCAATCATTAAATAACGCTTTTTTTTCATTTAAAAACCTCCTTTTAAATCAACAACAGCTTTGAGCTTTTATTTCCTCATGCTCAAAGAACCTTTTTTATACCTCTATAATAACAAACAAAAAGCTTTCCAAAACACCATTATTTTCCATTTGACAACCCTATTTCCCACAAAACCCTTATATAACAAGCGTTTCGTGCTTTGTTATTTAAAATTATCCTTTGAAAATGATTGTCGAAACACGTTTATCCTTTAGAAATCGCCTTTAATTTCTTAAATTTTTGCTAACCAAACCTCAGAAAAGCTCACAATGTTAGTTTTCGATACTAACATTGTGAGCTTTTCTCATTTTTGACGATTAGATAATTCGATAAAATAACACTAAAACACAAAATGCTGTCTGTTTCTCTTATTGGGCAATAGCCAATTGGTACAATGGCAGGAGTTGTTGATAGGTTGCCAACATATACGCTCGTGCTTTTTCAGGGTTTTGCCACAAAGCACTATCTTTGGGAATGATGCGCCCAATTTCAAACTCACCTTTTTTTACATCTCTAAAACGAGTTAAGGCTTTTTCTAAATCCGTTTCCGGCAGCGGAGTAATTTGAGGAACCGTGTGATCCAAGGAAACATACGTATCTTCTGGTAATGCTTGGAATAATTGCTGATTCTCTAAAAAGGCTTGCGCAATCTGCTTTTCATTTTTAGGATTATCAATAAATGACAACCACATAAACACATAGTCGCCCCAAATGCCTAATTGAAAATGCGGCTGCATTTTATAGCCGCGCTTATTCGGACTGAGTGCGGACCAAGTATTTTCTGGTGGATACACGGTGCGACGGCGATGTTGCGCAATATGGACAAACAACTCCGTTCCTAGTTCAGGCGCTAGTTGTTCGGCAAAATACGTGTCTAATTCTTGAAAAATAGGTTGAATTTGCGCACGGATAACCGCCATTCGTTCATCTAATCCAGCAACTTCAAAGGCTGCGAATTCTTTTTCTGTAAACATCAACATTTCTCTAATTCCTCTCTCAACTTGTCTTACGCTTCTATTTTTGTCGATTTTGCCATGTTTCCAGTGTCATCCCACGATAAACATCTGTGACAATTTTCCCTTTACTAATTCGAGCATTGGGTAGTGTTCCTTCGTAGGTAAAACCAATTTTCTCCATGACACGACCAGAAGCTGGATTGTCTTGATCATGTAAAGCAAAGATTCTCATGAGTTTCATTTTTGCAAAACCCAGTTCAACTAACGCCGTCGCGGCTTCAGGCATGTAGCCATTGCCCCAAAAGGCACGGTTCAAGACATAGCCTAATTCTCCAACATTATTGGTTTCATTGACCCGCAAATCAATCGTGCCAATCATTTTGCCCGTTTCTTTCACTTCAATCCCATATTTTCCTAAAGGTTCCCCCATAAAATATTTAGCAATGTTTTGTCGTGTTTCAGCGATTGTTTGGTTTTTCAAAAACACATAGCGGACCGTTTCCTCATCTGAAGCATATTCGTACATATCTTCTGCATCGGCTAATGTGACAGGTCTTAAAATCAAGCGTTCGGTTTCAATTCGTTGGTTTTCTGCAAAAATCAATGGATAATTCATGAGCAAAACTCCCTACTTTTCTACATACTTTACCGAAAAACAGCGAAACACGCAAGGAAAATCGGCATTTCCCTCGCGTGTTTCTTTAATTGGCGTTTAAGCGAATGATGGCAATGATCGTTTGAACAGCTTTGGCCATTGATTCAACGGTAATAAATTCATATTGCCCGTGAAAATTTTCGCCTCCTGTAAATAGATTAGGCGTGGGAATGCCCATGAAAGAAATCTTAGAACCATCTGTCCCGCCACGAAATGGTGTGATGATTGGTTCAATGTCACAACTTTCCATTGCTTGGACGGCCAATTCTACAGGCGTCCAATCTTTTTCGATGATTTCCTTCATATTATAGTATTGGTCTTGGAAAGTAATTGTTAGTCTGGGTTTATCCGCCAGCGCATTTAAACGTTGGACTTGTTTTTCCAAAAATTGCTTTCTCGCTTGAAAGTTTTCTTGATCATGATCCCGAATGATATAGACAAGTTCTGCTTTTTCAATACTTCCTGTAAATTTATTGAGTAAATAAAATCCTTCATTTCCACGTGTTTGTTCTGGTACTTCCTTTTGCGGCAGTGATTGATCAAGTTGTTCGCCTAATTTAATGGCATTTACTAACGAACCATAGGCCGTTCCCGGATGGACACTGGTTCCCTCAATTGTTATCACAGCTTGAGCAGCGTTAAACGTTTCATACTCGAAATGCCCCACGCGGCCACTGTCGATTGTATACGCAAAAGCGACTGGGAAGTTCGGCGCATCAAATTGATCGGCCCCGCGTCCAATTTCTTCATCTGGACCGAAGGCGAGCCAAACATCCCCCCGCGCTACTTCTGGATGTGCCAAAAAATACTCAACAGCAGCTAAAATCTCGACAATTCCCGCTTTGTCATCTGCTCCTAAAAGTGTTGTTCCGTCTGTAGTAATCAACGTTTCCCCTTGATACTCTTTTAAATTGGGAAATTCAGCAACCGATAAAACGATGCCTTGTTCTTGATTCAAGAGGACATCTTGGCCATCATAATTAGTGATGACTTTGGGACGGATATTTTCTGCTGAAAAATCCGCCGTATCCAGATGTGCAATCAACCCGATGCTCTTCGCTGCAGGTTGGTTACCAGGCAACCGTGCCGTTAAAAAACCGTTTTGTTCGTTATAATGCACATCGGCCAAGCCTAATTCATGAAGTTCTGTTTCAATCATTTTGGCTAAAACCACTTGACCGACCGTCGTCGGTGTGGTTTGACTGTTGGCATCTGAACGGGTGTTAACTTTCACGTAAGTTAAAAATCGTTCGACTAATTTTTCCATTTTTTACTCCTTCTTCCTGAATCATTCTGTTAAATAGGCATTGCGCAAGTGGAAATAATCCCCATACAAGTGATAACTAATGCCTTTCAATTTAGGATTGATTAGATAATTTGAGGCACTTTGATACAGCGGTACTTGGGCAGCATCTTGGTTCAACAAGATGTCTTCCGCTTCTTTGTATTCTGCAAACTGTTTCTCTGGATTATTGGCATTAATCGTTCGTGCATCTTCTACCAATTGGTCGTATTTGGCATTATGATAATTGCCATAATTGTAACTTGATTCTCCTGCATATAAGTTAAAGTAAGAGTCTAATTCACTACTGCCGGCAATCCAACCTGAAAGAGACAACTCGTAATTTTTTTCACGTCGCGATTGGTTCACATTATTACTTGGTTGCGATGAAATGGTAATTTCTAAACCTGGCAGATTTTCTTGTAACTGACTTTGAACATATTCCGCAATTCGTTTTCCTTGATCTGTATCTGCCGCTAGCAAGGAAAGTTTCACTTTTTTACCGACATCCGCCTGGGCTTTCGTCCATTCAGCTTGAGCTTTTTTGATGTCATTTTTCAAATATTCGCCACTGTAAGCTCGGAAATCTTCATCTGTTTCTGGGTTCGCATAAAGTTTACTTGGAATCAATCCGTTGAGGGGTTTTGACCCATCGTTTAAGACACTTTGTGTTAAGGCTTCTTTATCAATTGCTTGGCCAATCGCTTTTCGTAAATGAACATTCGCTAATGGCGTTCCTTCTTTTTTGTTGAAATCTAAGAAGTAGTTGGCCACATCTGGATGACTGACATAGCCTGGATCCTCTTGATATTGTTGAACATATTGCCCGTTAATGCGAACTAAGTCTAGTTCATTCGCTTGATATAAGTTAATCCCAGTATTATCTTCTTTGATTGTACTAACCGCAACTTCTTCCAGTTTCACTTGATCCGCATCATAGTATTCTGGATTTTTTTTCAATGTCCAAGTATCTGAAGTCGCATCCCAATTGGCTAGCATAAATGGCCCGCTATAAAGTAAATGTTCACTATCCAAGGCGTAATCTTTACCTTGCGCTTCGACAAATTTTTGATTTTGTGGCGCTAACCAAGCAATCGAAACGACTGCTAAGAAGGAAGGTTGGGCCTGTTTTAATTCAACAATGAATTCTTTGTCATTAGGGGCTGAAATCCCTAATTCATCGACTGACTTTTCACCGTTGCGTATTTCAAAACTATTTTTAACACTATCTAGTAAATAGGCATTCGGTCCAATCGTCGCTGGTGTCACCAGTTTTTTCCAAGAATAAACAAAATCTTGGGCCGTGATTGGCTCGCCGTTGCTCCACTTAATCCCTTCCCGCAAGGTAAAGTGGTACTTGCGCCCATCGTCACTAATCTTGACATCTTTAGCTAGAGCTGGCACCGTGGCACTATCATCATCAAACCGATACAGGCCTTCAAATAAATGTTGCGCCATTGTAAAGGTATTTTTATCTGTTGTTTGTGTTGTATCCAATGTTGAGATTGGTGCAGGTGAACTAATACTGATTTTTTGTTCAGCTGCTAAATTTCCCGAATCTACTTTCTCTGCTGCTTCTTTGGTTCCGCCACATGCGGCTAAAAGAAACCCTGTTGCAATCAAACCTACTACTTTTTTCCCCAATTTCATGTTGTTGCCCCCTCATATTTTTTAAACAAATAAAAAAGCATTCGTCCTAAAAAGGACGAATGCTTATGCAATCGCGGTACCACCTTTGTTGATCTCTTCGCTAAAAAAGATCCGCTCGTTTCCAGTACAATCATACTGTAGCGCTATAACAGGCGCACCTGAATTGGTTTAAGCAAACGGCTTCAACCAACCTGTTCAAAGGCCATTTTCCCCTTTAACGTCACTACCTCTTCTCACCAAACGAGGCTCTCTGCAAGCTATTTTAAAAAGTACTTTCCTTCTCATCACATTTTGTTCTTTTATTTGTTTCATCAATCATACTGATTTACGGATAGTTTAGCAAACATTTTCGAGGCCGTCAACCACATTTTTAATTTAAAACTTTTTTGTTTTTCATCAAGAAGGTCGGGACAGAAGTGTTTAGCTCCGAGAAATAAGAAGAAATTTCCGAAAATTGTTCTTTAATTTTTGGAGAATTTCAGCTTATTTCCGAAGGAGTTGCTTTTGTTCCCGCCGTTTATCAGCTTTTAAGCCTAGGACAAAAATCCAAAGTGATTTTTGTCCTAGGCTTTTTTTTACTCTAATCCTTTTTTAACATCTTCTATCATCAAATGCATTGATTCTAATCCACCACCGCTTAGATACCAAACATCTGGTTGAAGCATAATGACTTTATCATTTTTACCAGCATCGGTTTTTTGAATCAATTCGTTTGCAGCGACGTTATCTTTTGAATCGTCGCCACCAATTGCTTTGGTGCGATCTACCACAAAGAGAATCCCAGGATTTTTTTCTAAAACATATTCGTAAGAAACACTTTGCCCATGAGTGGAAGCTTCAATCTTATCGTCTGCTGCTTTGAAGCCAAATGTATCATGAATTAAACCGAAACGAGAGCCTTTTCCGTAAGCGGAAAGTTGTCCTTCGTTAACTAACACAACAAGCGCATTATTCGCGCTAGCTTCTGCTTGCTTTTTCACGTCAGCAATTTCTTTTTCTAAGCCAGTTATTTTTTCTTTAGCTACCTCTTCTTTATCAAAAATAGTGCCTAACGTTTCGATATTTTGTTTCGTTGATGCCCAAGGATTTTTGGCATCTACAGCTAAGTAAATGGTTGGCGCAATGGCTTTTAATTGTTCTTGATAGTCTTGTTGACGACCAGAAATAATAATCAAGTCTGGTTTTAGTTGATTGATTTTTTCTAAATCTGGTTCTTTAATGCCGCCTGCTGATTCAACTTTTTGGTATTTTTTCAAATACGCAGGGATATTTTTGGTTGGCGCACCTACCACGCGGTCACCGACACCTAGTGCGTCCATTGTATCCAAGGAACCATTATCAAAAACAACGACTTTCTGAGGATTTTTGGGAACGGTTAATTGACCATTGGTGTCTTTGACTGTAACTTCCGTTTTGGCTGTTGTTTCCATTGTTGCAGAATCTGCTGTTTTTTTATTTGTTTGACAAGCACTTAACATTAACAGTCCCATCATTGAAACTGCCATCATTGCTAAAAATTTCTTTTTCATTTTTTTCCTCCAAAAACGTTATTTTTAAATTGCCCGATTTAGTGATAAAGACAAAAGCGTTTTCCTTCAATTTCACAAATCCGGATATTCATTTCATAAAGATCATTTAAAATACTTGTTTGAATAACTTCTTCTGTTGCGCCATGCGCATAGAGCTTTCCGCCTTTCATGGCGACAATTTCATCTGCATAGCTTGCGGCAAAATTAATATCATGTAGAACAATCAGAATCGTTTTTCCTAGTTCATCCACTAAGCGTTTAAGAATCTGCATCATTTGAACCGCATAATTCATGTCGAGGTTATTTAAGGGCTCATCTAATAAAATATAATCGGTATCTTGGGCTAAAATCATGGCAATATACGCCCTTTGTAATTGGCCCCCAGAAAGGGTATCAATGTATTCTTCCGCCATTTCAGTTAAGCCCAATTGTTCCAACGCTTCTGCTACTTTTTCATGGTCAGCGCTTTTTAAGCGACCTTTGGAATAAGGAAAACGACCAAAATTGACCAGTTCTCGCACAGTTAATTTAAGTTGTACACCGTTGGCTTGTTTTAAAAGGGCAATTTTTTGTGAAAAAGCCGATTGCTTCCAGGTTTTTACTTCTTGCTTGTCCAGATAAATTTCCCCGGTATCTTTGGGAATTAAGCGACTCATCATGGCTAGCAGCGTGCTTTTCCCAGCGCCATTCGGCCCAATAAAGGCCGTTAATTTGCCTTCAGAAATAGGTAAATCAATGTCTGAAACGACAAATTTATCGCCATATTTTTTTGATACATCACTCATCTGGATCATGTGCGTTGCTTCCTTTCTGCAATAATTTTCCATATAAAATAAACGCCCCCAACAAATTGAATCACGACACTGAGCGGGGTATTCAAATGAAAGACCTGTTCAACCATCAATTGACCAAACACCAGTAAAAAGACTGCTATTAAACTCCCTGCCACAAACAGTTCTCGGTGGCGATAGGTTTTCATGAATTGATAACTCATATTGGCCACGATAAAACCTAAAAATGTAATCGGTCCCACTAATGCTGTTGATAAGCCGACCAGACTACTGATCAAACACAACAACACTAATTGAAACTGATTCACAGCAATCCCCAAATTCTGTGCTTGATGGTTCCCTAAATGTAAAACGTCTAAACGGTAACTTTCCCGCCAAAGTATCCCACAAATTATGAGTACCGCCACACCAACGAAAACGAGATACTGACTATTGACGTTACCAAAACTGGCAAACAACTTTCCTTGGAGTAAGTCGTATTCGTTAGGATCCATAATCACTTGTAAAAACGTACTAATACTACTGAAAAAAGTACCTAAAATCATGCCAATCATCAATAATAAAAATAAATCGGATTGATTTTTGCGTAATAGAAAATACGATAAACTAGTACTTAAAAACACCATTAAAAAGACGTTCATCAAAAACGAGCCAAGACTTACTTGACCTAACGCTTGTGCGCCTCCTAAAAGAAAAAATAACACCGTCTGCACAAAGATGTACAAGGAATCCATCCCTAAAATGTTTGGCGTTAGGAAATGATTTTGCGTGACTGTTTGAAAACTAATAGTTGAAAAAGCCGCAGCGATTCCGACAAAAATAAAAGCCAATAACTTTTTCCCTCGTAACGCCAAAGCAAAGGACCAATTGCCATACGTGTTATAAGTTAAATAACAAAGGCTCACAATTACTACGGCAGCTAAAAGCAAAAGTAATGAAAGCCATTTTTTTAAAGGCCGTTTCATTGTTTGCGCCCCCTTAGTAATAATAAAATGAACAAAATGCTCCCTAATGTTCCGACAACCACGCTGACAGGAATTTCATAGGGGGCAATCAATACTCGTGCTAAAATATCACAGATTAACAAGAACAAACTCCCGCAAATCCCAGTTAACCACAAGGTATTTTTCATATGATCGCCATAACGTAAAGACACGAGATTAGGAATCACAACCCCTAAAAACGGAATATTCCCCACCATCAATAAAACGATGGCACTTGCTAAAGCAACCAGCGTCAAACCTAAAAACTGAATTCGCTGGTAATGGACGCCAAGACTATTTGCAAATGCTTCACCCATACCAACGACAGTGAAATGATAAGCAAATAAATAAATAACAAACCACAAAGGAATCATTAAGAATAACCATTCATAATTCCCTTTCATAACTGTGGAAAAATTTCCTTGTAACCAAGCAGACATATTTTGAACCAATTGGTATTGATAGGCAAAAAATGTGGCAATTGAGCCTAGAATGTTACCAAACATCACGCCCACCAAAGGGACCATCACTTGATTCTTACTTGGTAATAATCGAATGAGCGCTAAGAATAATAAGGTCCCGCTTAGCGCAAAAATAAAAGCAATTGCCGTTCGATAGAGAAACGGAGCTGTTGGGAAAAATAACATTGCAACTAAAATACCCAACCTTGCACTATCGGTTGTTCCAGCGACACTTGGAGCGACAAATTTATTTTGTGTGAGTTGCTGCATAATCAATCCAGAAATACTCATCGTACTACCAGCAATGATTAAACTCAACGTGCGGGGAACACGGGTGGTAAATAAAACAAATTGTTGCTGCGCATCTAATTGAAACAACTGAGAAAGTGCAATGTCCTTCACCCCTATCACTAATGACAATAAACTGAAAAGTAATAGTAGAACAAACAAACCAATCTTTTTCATGAGAAAACTCCATTTTTATTTAATTGAGAATGATTCTCATTCTTAATTACAGTGTATGAGAAAACCATCACAAATGCAACCACTTTTTTTCCTTTCTTAAAAACTTCTTCTCAAGCCGACTGACCAACGACTTATCTAAGATATGCTATAATGGAGGGAAACGTTAGGAAAGGAGTGTTACTGAATGGCGAATGATGACTTACAACAACGTCTGGATAAAGGAATGTACGGTACGCCCCTCGTTAATCCTGAAGAACAACACAAATACATGGGCACATTTCGTGAACGCTGCCGTCTCTCCATGACCGTCGCTGAAATGAAAGATGCACAGAACCAAAAACATTTATTAGAAGAATTAGCGAAGCATCCTGAAGTTACAGTACTTTTAAATGGCGAAATCTCTTCTGACCTGCAAAGTACCTATATTAAATTATTAAATCAGCATGGCGCAACCTTTAAGATTGTTAACAATTTTGTGGAGAACAACCCTGACTCTCTCGGCTTACTGTTAGCTGAAAAACATGCAGTCGATGAACCTGTGATTGACGTTACAGAAAAATATCCTCAAGCAACCGAAACGCCAAAAGAAGAGCCAACAGCTAAAAAAGGCTTTTGGCAAAAACTATTTCACTCATAAAAAGCTCAAGGAAAGTTATGAGCGCTTCCATTTATAATAGAATTATGCTATTATGAAAATGAAAAAGAGAGGTATGCGGGTACATACCTCTCTTTTATACCAGCGCCAGTTATAAGAACTGGTGGCTTACTGAGTTAAGTTTTTATTACTGTTTAACCGTTCGGCCTGTCAAGCTTATGAACGGTTATTTTTTATCGTTTTTCGTTGCTTCAAGGATACCGAAAATCAGTAACGCAGTAACGCAACAAGGGTTGCAAAACTAATCATCAATTCCAATGTCGCTTCGATTGACAAAAAAAATGCTCCTTTCGTTAAAGTGCATCGGATACACATAGGCATCACCTGCCTCTCTAACTCAGAGCCACCGTCATACAACTTTCATTGGTAATAGCTTTAGTATAACCTATTGGGTTCACTAAGAAAACGTTTTTATAGGAATTTTCTATAAAATGATATAAGTTATGAGCGCTTCCATTTTAAATAGAATTATGCTATTATGAAAATGAAAAGAGAGATATGCTACTACATACCTCTCCTTTTATACCAACACCAGTTATAAGAACTGGTGGCTTACTGAGTTAAGTTTTGAATCTTAACCGTTCGGCCTACGAAGCTTGTGAACGGTTATTTTTTATTGTTTTTCGTTGCTTCAAGGATACCGAAAATCAGTAACGCAACAAGGGTTGCAAAACTAATCATCAATTCCAATGCCGCTTCGATTGACAAAAAATGCTCCTTTCGTTAAAGTGCATCGGATACACATAGGCATCACCTGCCTCTCTAACTCAGAGCCACCGTCATACAACTTTCATTGGTAATAGTTTTAGTATAACCTATTGGGTTCACCAAGAAAACGTTTTTATAAAGAATACCGCCAAAAAATCTATTATGAATTTTTTGGCGATATTCTTTTTTTATTGAACCACTTCTGGGTATAAAAGTTTTAAAACGTCCATTGTCAAGCGTCTACCCTGTCCAGCGTATGGATACACATGCATGTGCATGGCTGGATTAAAGTTCGCTTCGATAATCCCGTACGTTAAGCTATCACGTGTGCCTTTTACGTCTTTATCAGGAATGATTAAATCAATGCCACAAATTTTGGCTCCTAAAGCAGCTACGGCCTCAATGGCGATTTGTTTATAACTATCATCAATGACATCGGTCATATCAATCGAATCCCCGCCCGTGCTAACATTAGAATTTTCTCGCAAGTACACGATTTGCTCTTTTTCTGGCACAGAATAGATAGTTAAACCTTGTTCTTTCAACATTAGTTTTTCTAAATCATTTAACTGGATTAATTCTAGTGGTGCACGGTGATTGGTCCCCCGCAATGGATCACTATTTTTAGCGGCCACCAATTCTTCTACAGTGTGTTTGCCATCTCCGGTAACATTGGCTGGCACGCGCAACATGATGGCTTTTACATCATTATTTAACACAAAGAACCGATATTCTGTTCCAGGTAAAAACTCTTCAATTAAAACCGCTGTGTCCTCTTTAAAAGCAATCCGTAACGCTTCCGTAAAGTCTTCCAACGAAGCGCCTTCTTTAAAAATGGTAATTCCTAAACCGTAATTCGTTGATTTTGGTTTCACGACAAACGCTTTATTGGCGTAGCGTAAATGTGCTTCTTGTGCCTCAATAAAAGATGAAAATTCTTCACCGCCAGGCACATGGAACCCTGCTGCAGACAAAATTTTCTTTGTCACGGTTTTGTTTTCCATAATCAATGGTACCACGTAGTTATCTTTGCTAGTCATGTTGGCATTTTTGACGTATTCAATGTGCTCGCCATGTTGCAGTTTCAAAAATTGCTCTTGTTCATCTAAAATTTCGATTTCCAAACCTTTTTGAATCGCATCAAACAAGAAAATTTGTGTGGATAATTCCATCTCACGGAAACCAGCTAATTGATAAGGGCGTTCAAAGGCCATACTTTGATATTGGTTTCCAAAAATATTTCCCAGTTCACTGTTGGAGTTTTCTTGAATAATCGTCCACATTTTGCCAGAAACGGTGTCTTGTGGATTCCGCAGTTGTTGATAATACTTACCGACAACTTCTTTGCCTTTGCGAATGCCTAGAGCATCTAACATATCAATCATTTCTGAAAAAATCCGATCGCCTTCTGCAATTAACTTAATCGTTTCATGAGGATGACCAAGAGCCACTTGTTCATTAAAAATATCGCCAGTTTTTACCCATTCATCCGCTTCTTCTTTTTCATCTGTCCACAATAAATACAACATGAAATAATGTAAGAAATCCACAGTATCTTCCACAATGCCTAAACGTGAAAAAGGATTTAAGTCTAAATTACGCAACTCGATATAGCGAATACCTGTTTTAGGCAGATCAGACATTTGTTTCCCGCCACGTAAGCGCACAGGCGCATAAAATTCTTTTTCTTCAGAAAGTAAACCATTTTCCACCATGCGATGAATATCTTCTAAATAGCGTTCCAATGAGGCATACGATACTTTCACATTGTCATGATTTCTGTAGCCATACGTACTATTCCGAATACTGCGAATGGGTTCTTGCGGCTGGTCGTCATAGACCCTAAAGTAGCCGTCTTCACTAACTGGCGAAGCCCCAAAAAGATACGTAATTAACCAACGATAGCGTAAAAAGTTACGGGCAACTTTCATGTACACTTTCGTTTTAAATTGTTTGCAATCTGTCACTTCGGATTGTTCATCATATAATTGCTGAATCAGGGCTTGGTCATATTCAAAATTAAAATGAATTCCGCTGACCATTTGTTTTCGTTTGCCATACTCTTTTGCCAAATAACGACGATATAACACTGCATCATATTGATCTAATTTAGCAATTTTAATCTCTTCATCTTTTGTTGGTAATTGTGGCGGCATGCTTAACGGCCACAGCATTTCATCTTCTGGAATCGAACGACGAGCCACATCGTGAATGGCATCTAAAAAACGAAGCATTTCTGTGCCGCTATTTGCTACAGGCGTGATTAGTTCTAATTGTGTTTCACTAAAATCTGTTTGAATATATGGATGATAAGAACGGTTACCAAAAACCGTGGGATGATCAGTTGTCGCTAAAAGCCCTTCTCGTGTACTACGTTGGTTTTCTTTTTCTAAACCAAAACGAGCCATCAATACGTAAGGACGAACATTTTTCTTTTGCATTAATTCTCTATAATTCATCTTGTCGCCTTTCTTTCTACAAACTATCTGTTTCTCTTACTATTATATAGGAAAACGAGTAAATATGCTGTTTTTTTGAACGTTCGCTTGGGAATTTTCGAGACACTTTTAGAGAGCGCCTTTTTCCGTTATACTGAAAACAACTAGTTTATAGAAAGTGGGGATTGCTCATGAAAAATCGTGCATTACTTTTAATTGACTTTCAAAAAGGCATCGAAAGTCCGTCGCAGCAATTGTACCGTCTACCAGCAGTGTTGGAAAAGGTCAATCAGCGTATTGCTGTCTACCGCCAACACCATGCGCCCATTATTTTTGTTCAACATGAAGAAATCGAATTACCTTTTGGCTCAGACTCTTGGCAACTTTTTGAAAAGCTGGATGCACAGCCCACAGATTTTTTCATCCGCAAAACACATGCGAATGCCTTTTACCAAACAAATTTAAATGATTTATTGACGGAACACGACATTCAAACGTTAGAAATCGCTGGTGTCCAAACCGAGTTTTGTGTGGACACTACAATTCGGATGGCTCATGGTTTAGGCTATACGTGTTTGATGACACCGAAAACCACTTCCACCTTGGATAATGGACATTTAACCGCGGCACAAATTATCCAACATCATGAAGCTATTTGGGCTGGCCGCTTTTTGACTTTTTTGCCTTCAATAAATTGAGGGCTTTTCCAAAAAATTGTTTGTTCACTATGTTTTCTTGTCGTATTTCATGTTAGTATAAGGAAAAAGTGTTCAGTTGATTAGTTGAAGATTTAGAGTGTGGGACATAAGTCGATTAGGCTTGTCTCTCATGTTCTGTCTTTTTTTATGTCATCATTCACTAAACTAATAAATAATTGGAGGTATTTTATGAACAAATTTTTTACAGCCCAACGTTTAAAAGACACCGCCTATGTAACAGTCGGTGCATTCATTTTGGCCATTTCAATCAATGCGGTCTTATTGCCAAATAAACTTGTCGCAGGCGGAGCCAATGGCATTAGTATTGTTATTAATTATGTTTTCGGGATTAGTCCCGCCATTGTTCTTTACGCCATCAATATTCCTCTTTTAGTGCTTTGTTTCTTACTTCTTGGGAAAGAGGTCGGTGTCAAAACCATTTATGGCAGTCTTATTTATCCATTTTTTGTAGGAATTACTTCGGGGATGCCTGTTTTAACACATAATATTTTTCTAGCAGCATTATTTGGCGGTATTATTACAGGTGCTGGCCTAGGCTTGGTTTTCCGTGGCAATGCTTCAACTGGTGGGACAGCAATCATTTCACAAATTGTCAATAAATACTTCAAAGTTTCCTTAGGTATTGCTATTTTATTCGTCGATGGTTTAGTCATTTTATCAGCAATGTATGCTTTTAATGCAGATATTGTGTTATTCTCTTTAATTTGTTTATTTACAATTGGTCGTGTCGTTGACATGATTCAAGTTGGTCTGGTTCGCTCGAAGAATGTGATGATTATTTCACCAAAATATGTCGCTATTCAAGAACGCTTATTACGTGAACTAGATAAAGGTGTGACCTTGGTGCCAATCGAAGGCGGTTATCGAAACGCGAAAGGCATGCTCTTAATGACCGTCATTCGTGAAAAAGATTTTCCCCGCTTAAAAGAAGCCATTCTTGAGATTGATGAAGAAGCCTTTTTGATTTCAATGAGTGCGAGTGAAGTCTACGGAAAAGGATTTAGCTTGAAAAAAGTAGCTGATTCCTATGGCGTTGAAGCTACTAATGCCAATAATTTACAATAGTTTTTTGTAGGAAAAGAGCCGCAAAATCTGTAGAGATTTTGCGGCTCTTTTTACATCTTCATCCAGACAGGTTCTAAGCTATTGCCATCCAAATCTTGCACTTCTAAGCCATACATTTGCTCTTCTGGTATTCCCATATCAACTCGGTAGCAGTTGCCTCCGTTAGCTTTGGCGGTTTCGCCAAACTGTTTTACGGCTTCGACACTCTCTAAACTAAAGGAAATTAATGCCCCACTGGTTGTTTGCGCATCAATAATTTGCTTTTCTTGGATAAATTTTCCATAAAAGTCATGGTTCAACAACATAATCCAAAATTGATCATCCCACATCATCGAACTAGCTTCCTCTGTTGAAAATTCCTCGTTCTTTTTGAATCCAAGTTTTTCATAAAATGCTGTAGAACGTTGGACATCCGCTACTGGGAAGTTAACAAAAACCATTGTGCCCATGTGATTCATCCCTTTCTTTTAATCATCTACGACAGCTAAGTGT
Source organism: Enterococcus sp. DIV1328a (assembly GCF_050536905.1). Lineage (NCBI taxonomy): Bacteria > Bacillati > Bacillota > Bacilli > Lactobacillales > Enterococcaceae > Enterococcus > Enterococcus sp. DIV1328a. Next base: position 2,548,903 of record NZ_CP172912.1, read on the forward strand.
GCGTTGCGACAAAATCAACAAGCTTGTTTGATTTATACTAGCATATTCATAAAAGAAATGTTACTAAAACGTTTTCTTAAGGTAATTCTCGATAAGCCAAGTGCTGAATGATTTCACTATGTTGTGGATAATCGTTTAACAATTCCGCTTGAGTAAATAACTCGAAGTCTTCAAACTCAAAGCCTGGTGTAACCACACAACTGACTAACGCAAATCCTGTCGCTACTGTAGAGCCAAAGATTGTGCCGGCAGGAACTGAGAACGAAAGCTGTTGTCCTTGAACTAAGTCTTTCCCTAACTGAACAGCTTGATACGTTCCATCAGGAAAAATACAGTGAACGGTTAACGGCTGACCATCGTGAAAAAACCATAATTCATCCGCTTTTAAACGATGAAAATGTGACGGACTTTCTGTATTTAATAGAAACAAAATCGCTGTATGCAACGCCCGTTCGCCTCGTTTGGTCGGAATCAATTGTTCACTTTTATTGGTTTGTTTAAAATAACCGCCCTCCGGATGCGCTTCTAGTCCTAACTTCTCAATCCACATTTGTTCTGTCATCTTCTCCCTCACTCCTTCATTTTTTTCAGAAACAATTTAGGAAGAACTTAGAACATCCGTCCTAATCCTAAAATAAACGGCGGGACAGGAGTAGCTTCTTCATTCTTGAAGCTAAATACTCCTGTCCCACGTTCTTCCCAAACCTGTTATTTTCTACAACTAAACATCTTTTAATAAGCCTTTAAATAAGCCCATTGCGAAATCGTTGGCATTAAATGGTTCTAAATCGTTAATTCCTTCACCTAGACCAACTAATTTCACTGGCAAGTGTAATTCATTCCGAATAGCAATGACAATACCACCTTTGGCTGTTCCGTCTAGTTTGGTTAAAACTAAGCCAGTGACATCGGTTGTTTCTTTGAACTGTTTGGCTTGTGTCATCGCATTTTGCCCAGTAGTTGCGTCCACGACTAAGAGAACTTCGTGAGGCGCATCTGGAATTTCTCGTTGAATGACTCGTTTAATTTTTTCTAATTCTTTCATTAAGTTGACTTTATTTTGTAAACGACCTGCTGTATCCACTAGCAAAACATCGGCCTGTTCTGCTTTGGCACGTTCCACTGCATCGAAAACGACCGCTGCTGGATCGCCGCCAGCATTTCCACGTACAACTTCAACGCCAGCCCGTTCGCCCCAAACAACTAATTGATCGATGGCGCCCGCTCGGAACGTATCGGCAGCGGCCATTAAAACTTTCTTTCCTTCCAACTTGTATTGATGGGCTAATTTACCAATGCTGGTTGTTTTACCAACTCCATTAACACCAACAAATAAAATCACGGTTAAGCCATTTGGCTGTAAGTTAATCGCATTATTTTCATTAATTCCTGCTTCTTCATACAAATCAACCATTTTTTCAATGATGGTATTTTGAACTTGAGCTGGTTTTTTCACATTTCGCAGTTTCACTTCTTGTCGCAAGGCTTCTGTAATTTTTAAGGATGTATCAAAGCCTACGTCTGCACCAATTAACGTTTCTTCTAATTCTTCAAAGAAATCTTCATCAACGCTTCGGAAATTAGCAAACAATTCGTTCAACCGTTGACCAAATGTTTTACGCGTTTTTTCCAAGCCTTTTTCATATTTTTCTTGGACCTGCTCTTCTTTTGACTCTTCAATTTCTTCTGAAACCTGCGTGTCTGTTGGTTCTGCCAAAGGAGTTACGACACTACTTTCTTCCTCAGGCGCTTCCACAACAACTTCTTGTGTTTCCTCTGTCAAGATTTCTTCTGGCTCTTCTTCTAATGCTTCTTCTACGCCAGCTAATTTTTCCATTTCAGCGTTATCTGTTAAATCGGCTGTTTCTGCGACTTCTTCCGCTGCCGTTTCTGGTGTTGTTTGCGCCTCTTCTGCTGCGGTTTCTTTTGATTCAGCAGGCGCTGATTCATCACTTGGTGTTTCGTCTACTGTTTCTTCAACAATCTCTTGTTTTTCTTCTTCCTTTTTTTCAGCGGAAAAAGCTTTTTTAATTTTATCAAAAAATCCCATTCTTATTGGCCTCCTTCCAACGGCGTTAAAATATATTTTTCGACCGCTTTGGCAACGCCATCTTGGTCATTCGTGTCTGTAACGACATCTGCGGCTTCTTTAACTAATGGAATCGCATTTGCCATGGCGACACCTAAGCCAGCGTATTCAATCATCGGTAAATCATTTTCTTCGTCCCCTAGGGTCATGATTTCTTCCGCACGGATTCCTAAATCTTTGGCTAACAAGGAAATACCATAGGCTTTCGTAATCCCTTTTGGCATAAATTCTAATAAGTTATTTCGCGTTTTAATAATTTCAAAGCGCTCATAAAAGGAGGCCGGAATTTCCTTGATGCGTTCATTTAAATACGCTTCATCAATCGCAACAACAACTTTGTTATAAATTCGATTTGGGGTTAACTCTTCTAATTTGTAGGACTCAAAGGTTAATAATTTGTTTAGAGAACTATAAATTGAAGGATAATTAGGTGCAGAAGGCAGTTGCATCACGACCTCATCGGATAAGACATCAAACGGCATGTTGAGTGTGGTTGCTAATTGGTACAGCTCATGAATCGCTTCCAAGGGCATCAATGTTTTCTCAATAATGGCCCCTGTATCATTTTTTTGAACCAACCCGCCGTTAAAAGTAATGCTATAATCGCCTTCATCTTGTAAACCTAATTCTTCTAAGTAAGGACCAATAGCTGCCAAAGGTCGACCTGTGCAGATAACAACTTTCACGCCTGCTTGTTTCGCAGCCATCAGTGCTTGTTTATTCCGTAAAGAAATCTCTTTTTGGCTATTTAATAATGTTCCATCTAAATCAATAGCAACTAATTTTATCAAACGTTCGCTCCTCCTTGCTTCTGGCTAATTGCTTTTTTCAATTGCGCCACCTTCTTTGACCTCTTCCAAGCGAACTGAAACGATTTTTGAAACCCCAGATTCTTGCATAGTCACGCCATATAAAACATCTGCGGCTTCCATTGTCCCTTTACGATGCGTCACCACAATAAACTGTGTGCCATCTTCAAATTCGCTTAAATAATGACCAAAACGAGCAACGTTGGCTTCATCTAAAGCTGCTTCTACTTCATCTAAAATACAGAACGGAACTGGTCGAACACGAATAATTGAAAAGAGTAACGCAATCGCCGTTAATGCCCGTTCGCCTCCAGACAACAAGCTTAAATGTTGTAATTTTTTCCCTGGTGGTTGCGCCTCAATCTCAATCCCTGTATTCAAGAGATCCTCTGGATTGGTTAGCACCAGTTCTGCCCGTCCGCCACCAAACATATTAGGAAATACCACTTTGAACTGGGCACGAATTGCTTCAAAGACTTCTTTAAACCGTTCTTTCACTTCTTGGTCCATTTCATCCATAGTTTCAAATAATTGTTCTTTCGCATTTAATAAATCATCACGTTGACTGACTAAAAATTGATGGCGTTCATCGACTTGTTCAAATTGCTCGATGGCACTTAAGTTAACAGGTCCTAACCGCTCAATTTCTTGTTTTAGGCGTTTCACTGTTTGCTGCGCCTGCGCTAAATCATCGATTGGGAAATACGCTTCATAGGCAGCCTCAAAGGTTAAGCTATATTCTTCCTGCAAGTAACTTAATGAGCTATCTAATTGCATTTCTGCACGATTTTTTAGGACTTCAATTTGTGTTTTATCTGCTAAATACTGTTGTTGGCGTTTGTTTTCTTCCGCTAATTTTGTATCTAACTCGTCTACTTCTTCTTGCAACGCTTGTCGTTGACTGCGTGCCGTTTGTAAAGAGGTTTGCAACGCTGTTTGTTTCTCCGCTAATTGCGCGACTTGTGCCGCTAAGCCTTCTTCGGTTAACTGGTGATCGCTAGAATGGCTACTTAGTTGTTGTAGCTGTTGACGGATGGCCGTTTCTCGAATCAACAATTCGTCCAATTGTTCTTGTTTGTCTTGCTTTTGACGAGCAAAATGGGCACATTGTTCCGCCGCTACTGCTTGTTCTGCTTGAACTGTCGTCAAGCGTTCTTGCGCTTGGGCTTTAAAGGTTTCCATTTGGCTAGCTTCTTGTTCCACTTGTTTCATTTCAGCATCTAAACGTTCTTTCGTTGCTGTTAAGCTTGCTTGTTGCTCTGTCAATGTGGCTTTTTTCGTTTGATATTCGGTTAAGAATTGATGTAATTCTCGTGATTCATATTCAAACAAGCGTTTTTCTTTTGTTAAACGAGTAATCGTTTCTGTTTGATTGGCTAATTTATTATCAATTTCTTGTTGTTTTAAGCGATTTTGTTCACCAGCAGAGCGCAACATTTCTGCACGTTCCGTGGCTGTTTTCACTTCTTGCGAGAGCGCTTGGACTTCTTGTTCTACACTTCTTAGTTGTGTTTCTAATTGAGTCATTTGTTCAGTAATTGTTTGAAGTTCTTGCGCTTGTGAAAATAGGCTTCCTTGGTTGCCACGTTTATTGGCTCCCCCAGTCATCGAACCGCCAGGATTCATCACATCGCCTTCCAATGAGACAACACGATATTGGTAATTGACTAATTTTGCTAACTGGTTGGCACTCGTTAAATCTGCCGCTAAAATCGTGACGCCTAAGAGATTTTGAATAACGGTTTGTACTTGTTCTGGATAACGAACTAATTCACTGGCAATCCCCACGAAGCCCGGTGCACCAGCCAAACGATTCTGAACCATCGCCGATACAGAGCGCGGCTTAATGGTAGTCAATGGTAAAAAGGTTGCCCGGCCACTGTGTTGTTGTTTTAAGAAGGTAATGCCTGCTCGACCATCTTTCTCATTTTCCACAACAATATGTTGCGCCGCACCACCTAGGGCCGTTTCAATCGCCAACGTATATTCTTTAGGCACTTCAATTAACTCAGCCACTGCGCCAACAATCCCAGTTAATTGGTTTTTGTGACGCAATACAGCTTTCACGCCTTGATAGAAGCCAGCGTAATTTTCTTGAATTTCTTGCAAACTTTTTTGGCGTGCCTTCGCTTGTTGCACTTGATTCATCGCTTGGTACATATCATTTTGACGCTGTGCTAATCGTTCACGTTTGGCTTCAAGCGTTGCTTTCAACGCGGTGTATTCTTCCAGCTGTTCTTGTAAGCCTTGTTTTGCAACTTTTTGCTCTTTTTCTAGCGTCTCTTTCATTGCGAGAGCTTCAACCATCTGTTCTTCTAGCGCTTCGTGTTTTGCTAGCGATTGTTGATTTTTAGCTGTTTCTTGTTGATATTGTCGTTCTAAATATTTTAAGTCATTGGCTGTATTGGCTTGTTCTTGCATGACTTCCACATACTGACTGCGCAATTCTTCCATTAATTCTTTAGAAGACTTACTATATTTTTCCACATCTTTCGTTGCCAAAGCCAATGCTTCTTTTAACGTCTGACGTTGTGCCGTTTTTTCTGCGATTGCTGTTTCCAGCGTCTGCAATTCTTCTCGATAACGAACAATTTTTTCGGCCGTTTCTGCCAATGTCTCTTCGTATTCGCTTGCCGTTTGGGAGGTGTGTTTGGAACGTTCAATTAAAACATTTTTTTGTCCTTCTGCTTGTTTCAACGCTTCTGTCACTTGTAATAATTGTTGTTGTTCCGTTTCAATTTGTTCATCTAAACGATTGCGCTTGCTTCGTAAACGTACCAATTTGCCTTCTAAGTCATGGACTTGCTTACTTGCGCTAGCTAACTTTTCTTCAATGGCTGTTAATTCTTGCGTTTTCGTTTCCCAAATAGCTTTTGCTTCTTGAATTTCGGTCACAGTTAAATTGACATCAATTTCGGTAAGTTCTTCTTTCAAAGCTAAATACTTTTTAGCCGCATCTGCTTGGGCGGCTAGAGGAACTAATTGGTCTTCCAACTCGTAAATGATATCTTGGACACGACTTAAGTTGTCCTCGGTTTCAAAAAGCTTTTGTTCAGCCTTTTTCTTCCGTTGTTTGTATTTTAAAACGCCCGCTGCTTCTTCAAAGATCCCACGACGGTCTTCAGGTTTACTATTAAAAATCGCTTCAACTTTCCCTTGTGAAATAATTGAAAAAGATTCTTTGCCTAACCCTGAATCCATAAATAAATCTTGAATATCTTTTAAACGGCACGCTTGTTTATTAATAAAAAAGTCACTTTCGCCCGTTCGTTTTAAACGACGGGTGACACTAATCTCACTATAATCCAATGCTAAATAATGGTCGCTGTTGTCTAACGTCACGGTAACTTCCGCAATATTTAGCGGCTTACGACCTTCCGAACCGGCAAAGATAATGTCGTTCATTTTGCCCCCGCGAAGGTTTTTCGCAGATTGTTCACCTAATACCCAGCGAACGGCTTCCGTGATATTACTTTTCCCACTTCCATTCGGACCAACCACTGCTGTCACATCATCTTCAAATTCAATAATGGTTTTATCTGCAAATGATTTAAATCCTGTAATTTCAATTCGTTTTAAATACACGAATATTGCTCCTTCCAGCCTTACTGAGGAATACTTTTCAGTGCCCGCTCAGCGGCATCCTGTTCAGCTAACTTCTTCGATTTTCCTTGGCCTAACCCAATGAGTTCACCATTCATGTAAACTTCAGTGAAAAAGGTGCGGTCATGAGCAGGGCCTTCTTCTTTAATTAAACGATATTCAATTGAAACATCGCCTTTGCGTTGTAAAACTTCTTGTAATTGTGTTTTGTGATCCATCTCATGTGAAAAAGCACCGGCATCAATTTTCGGAAAAATAACGTCTTCAATAAATTTCTTGGCTGCGCCAACTTTTTGGTCTAAGTAGAGGGCACCTAAAAAGGCTTCAAATAAGTCACATAATAATGATGCACGTGTTCGTCCGCCCGATGCTTCTTCTCCTTTACCTAATAAAATGTAGTTGTCGAAGTGACATTCTTTCGCAAATTTGGCTAAACTATCTTCCCGAACGATGGCTGCGCGCATCTTCGTTAATTTTCCTTCTGGAAGTTCTGGGAATTTTAAATACAAATATTGTGAAACAATTAATTCTAAAACTGCATCTCCTAAAAATTCAAGACGTTCATTATCGGATAATTTTAAATAGCGATGCTCATTCACATAGGATGAATGAGTAAAAGCTTGCTCTAATAGATTGACATCATGGAAAACAATGCCGTAACGTTCTTTTAACTCTGTTGTTAACTGATTGTCCATTCTCCACATTCCTTTACATTTATTTACACCTTGTTTCATTATACTTTTTTTTTCACTTTTTTTAAATGGTTCTATTCAGAAAAAGCCTGTTATTCACTGTGTTCTCATTATTTTTTAGAAAAAAAAAATAAATCACCTCTCCAGCTATCAAATCAGCCACTGCTACCCCATAAAAAAAGAGAAAACGTAGCAACGTTTTCTCGGAATTTTTTGAATAAACGTACCAGCAAGAGACAATAAAAAAAGGATTCAGTTATTCACTTTCACTAAATATTAACATCTCATTTAAAGATTGGGATAATTCTTCTTTTTGTCGTCTTTTTAATTTTGTTTTAGTCGCATCATGATTCTTTACTGTGCCTATATGAACCTGCACCTCTTTCTTATTATTTATAGCAACAATAAAAGGTACAGAAAGCGACTCATCCCCAGTATATTTTTGATAAAATTTTTGTAATAATTCATCATCATTTTCTGTATAGTCATCATCACGAGTATTTACAGCATAAGCATTCATACTTTCCTTCTCTAATTCTTTATCTAGTATTGGTAATAATTCTAGACACCAAGGACAAGTCGGAAAGCCAAAATAATAAATTCCTTGTTGTCTGTTCACCAGATTTTCCATTATTTTTGAAGTATCAGTATGTACAAACTGTTTTGTCTCGTCATTATATGATACATACTTATTTTGATTAAACGCTAAGTAATAACCAAAAACAAATATAATCAAACTAACAAGAAAAATAATGAACACTTTTCTTTTTTTCATTTATTTCTCCTCCTAAAAATTTGAAAAATTGAAAGCAAAATTATTTCTCCATCTGCAGTAAACGGTAAGAGATTAAAAATATTACTAATACAAGATACTTTTAAAATCACAGTATAATAATTTAATGGCAAAATTATTCCTACTATAACCAAGAAAAGCGGAGATATCGCTGAAATCAATAAATTATCTAGAGGATTATTTCTGTTCGTATACACCACTTTAAATGGGTATAGACCAACTCTCTTTATATAAGCATTGTATTTGAAGAATTTGGCTAAAATAAAATGTAACCACTCATGTACAAGTAACACGACATATATTGACAACACATACAATATTGATAACTTAATAATCATATTTTCTTTTTTCCAAATAACCCAGTCAAAATATAGACAACTAACAATAACAACAAATAGAGTACTAATACCTTAATTGTCAAACCAAAAGTAGTTGAAATTTCATGTTTACTTATACGATTATCAATCGTAATTCCTAATAAGGTAGTGACTTTCGTTGATTCTGTGCGACTGGTATGGAATAGCTCCCATAATGTTTCGATCACAAGAACTAACAAATAGATAACTGTTATACTTCCTAAATATTTACTATTCTTTTTCATTTCTCACCTTCTTAATTACTAACAAATGCAAGAGTACTAAAACAATTAGAATCAACCAACCAAAAGAGCGATTTGTCAATAAACTAACTAGAACAAATACAATAAATAATAACAATAATGAAGTCGTTTCATTTAAACTTCCTTGTGATTTTGGAAATACATATCCCAAAATTATAGCTACTAATGATAACGACAACGCTGTAATTAGTTGAGCTAACTCCCCAAATCCCCAAAAACAAAGCAGTAACAATGGCATTGCCAACATTATCACTAGCAATAGTTGACTCAACCATTCATTTCTAATTTTTATTCTCAATAAATCGTATTGTTTTCTGAAATCAGCAGTAATATCTCCATAGCTTAATAATAAAACGCCTGAAAAGGCCATAACAGTTGTCAAAATGAATAACATTGTTCTTAAACCACTTTGGAAAAAAATAACCAACATAACAACTGTAGTAAAACTAATAAAATACCAATTCGCTTTATAACGAAATATAACTTTATTTAAGAATGGAATGTATATATATTTTGAATGTTGAGACATTTGATTTTCAAGAATACTAATTAGTCTTAATAGACCTATACTAATAAGCATTAAACATACCACTATTAGAAAAAAAGTGATAGGAATCATATAGGAGATACTCCACAATTGGTTTGCTAGAAATAATTCTAAACCATAACGAAAATCAAAAAAATAAAAAGTAGCAAAAATCATTAATAAACTATCACCTATCACTTTGAGACTATTGATTTGTTTCACTCTTCGTTTCAAAAAGAATGTAAACAAACAATGTATAAACTCAATCACCCCAATTACCACTAGGTAAAAAAGATGCTGAACAATAAAAAAAATGACATATTCAATAGGAACAGTCGTCACAAGTTTAATAGCTGGCGTAGAAATGATCATAACTAATTCATAAAGCAATATCATAATTACAAATTTGAATAGCATAAAAGATAAGCTGATGTCTTTCTTTCTAAAAGGCAATGTTTTCACAAAAAATAAGGAGTTTTTATCTAATGCAACAGTATTATCAACTAAAATATATGCTATTATACCTAAAACAAATGTATTACTAAAATAACTATAAAAAGTTATTTTTCGACCTTGTTCTATCAAAATATGACTAATTTTTTCTGAATCTGGTACAATTCTAGCTAATTCACTCATATTATAAAAAAAGTATGCAAAATAGATAAAAAATACACACACACCTATTACGATGCGAGTACTCTTTTTTGACAAAATAGAGTGCTTGAGCAAACCTCGTAAAGCATTATCAATAAATAACTCGATTAATAGGATGATATCCTTTGATGTATTTAATTTTTTCATGAATTTTCTCCGTACTTATCACTTCTTTTTCTAAATTCTCTGACGCCCCTAAAAATGGAGTTAAATTGCCATTGGACATCAATAAAATATTCTCTGAAAACCTTTCAATAATTAATTTATTATGAGAAATAATCACTATCCCTACTTCTCTAGATAAATTTTCAAACAGCTCTAACGTAAGCAATGTTGTCTCAAAGTCAAGTCCATTAAATATTTCATCACCTAATATATAATCAGTGTTAGCTAGTGCTGCTGCAACTATTTGTATTTTTTTCTTCATACCAAATGAGTACGATTCTATTAAATTAGTTCCAGCAAATTTTAAATCAAATAGTTCTAAAAAATCATCTATCCGTTCTATATCACTACAGCGATATCTTGATAAAACAAAGTTTAAGTACTCTTTACCCGTCATATAATTAGGTAGATAAAATTCCGATGGTATATAGAATATACATTCTTTAAACTTTTCAGAATCATTAGAATAGCTCTCAATAAATACCTTTCCAGACGTTGCATCTTTCAATCCTACAATACAATCTAATAAAGTAGTTTTCCCACTTCCATTTATACCTACAATCACACTAACTCGGTTTTTAGGCAATGAGATAGTTATATTATCTAAAACTTTCCTATCAAATTTTTTTGTTAAATTTTCAATTCTTATCATAAGTTTCTTAACAAGAAGCCTCCATAAAATAGAGGCTCCTTCCTCCTTAAATATCAACGTTTACAATTGAAGGTAACGTGTACCAAGTCGGGAACACCAATTTTAATACTCCCAGCAAATGTTCCACCTACCCAACTACAGTAAACTGCATAACCAATACAGCCAATCACTGAAAGTAATATTACAACTGCCCAAACCCATTTTACAGTTATTTCTTGTGAATATTTTGATTGCAACGCAAGCAAATAATTCTCCATATAAAGTGGCATATCCATTCACTCCTTTCTTTAAATATAAGTTTTAGTTATAAACAATACCAAACACACCTTCAAAAACTAACTAAAACTTAATCTAATTGTAACTTATCGTTCTTTATACGTAAAGGTAGTATTATATATATAATAAAAAAAATAACATTTCATAACAAATATGTAGATATACACACTAAATAAAATAAAAAAACAGAACCTCCCATCAAAAACCATACTGAATAAAAAACAATTCATCTATAACAAAAAAATAACGCATACATATAAATTGTAATTGCTTAAAGTAACAAAAATTTTCACATAAAATAAGATGGCCTAAGAAACTATCCTATCCAAAAAAAACAGATTCTAGAAGAGCTTTATGTCTTCTAGAATCTGTTTTTTTATTTCCGTGAGTCTGCAGTGACACCCACCGTTGCCCATGGATTATCTTTCGTATCAACTGCCCAAGTAAAGTCAACTACACGGTCGTTGACAGGCAAGACTTCATTTCTGTAAAGCGTTGGGATTACAAACGCTTCATCAATGGCATACTCTTGCCAATCGTAGAAGGCTTTTTTACGTTTTTCTTCATCAAATGATGCTTTTGAATCAATCGCATCAAGTAATTTAGTATTTTCTTCTGACTCAAAACGTGTATAGTTAAAGGCTGAGTTTGGACCATATAAGCCGGTTGGTGAAGGATCTGAACCTGTGCCCCACGCGCCTTGATAGATATCTACTTCTGGGTCATCATTTTTCAATTTATCATAGAAGGCTTGGAAATCAATTAAGCGTCCTGTTGTATACGTTACGTTTAAGCCAATTTCTTTCCATTGTTGGACATAGTAATCAGCAAGTGGTTGTGCAGTTTCGCCGCCTGACATTGAAGCAAACTTGATTTCTAGTGGTTTGCCTTCTTTGTCTTCGCGAATGCCATCGCCGTCTACGTCTTTATAGCCAGCATCATCTAATAATTTTTTCGCTTTGTCTAAATCAAGCGTATAGCCTTTCGCTTCGCTATCATGCAAGCTCTTGAAGACTGGTGGAATTAACGTTGTTGCCCCTGTTCGTAAGCCGTTGTAGAATTTTTGGCCGACTGCATCATTGTCAATTGCATAGCCCATGGCTTGACGTAAGCTTTTATCTGCCATTTTAGCTTTTGGATTGTATTTCACTGTATTGGTTTCTTTGTCAAACGTACCCATTTTAAAGCCAATATACGTGTAGGCTTGTTCGGGACGTCCTAAGATTTGATACCCTTCAGTATCTTTGTATGTTGGATACGTATCTGTTGGCATTGATAATGCAATATCGTATTGTTTCGCTTTCATCGCTTCTACAATGCTCGCAGAAGGAACAGATTTGAACACTAATTTATCTAATTTAGGTTTGCCACCGTAGTAATACTCATTTGGTAGGTATTCAACAGATTCACCTGTCACAATATTACTCATGTAGTATGGTCCAATAGTCACAGGGTTTTTACGAACTGCATCGCTTGATTCCATGTCTTTAACAGCAATTCCTTCAAAGGCATGTTTTGGTAAAACTGAACCCCAAACACCGCCACCTAATTGTTGCATTCCTGGGTGAACTTCTTTGTAAGTGATTTTAACTTCTTTATCATTGACTTTTTCTATGCCAGAAATGGTTGGCGATTTACCATCATGGTAGTCTTCCATACCAACAATATTCGTAAAGTTATCATCATAACGAATCCCTGTATAGTCTTTATGACCAATGACTTCATAAGAGAAAATCACGTCATCTGCCGTCACATCTTTACCGTCAGACCATTTTAAATTGTCACGTAATTTAATGGTTGCTGTATTGGCATCTTCATCTAATTTCAGATCCGCAGGACCCCCATCGACAATCTTAAAGTCTGCATCATTGTTAAATAATGGCTGTACCGTTGGAAGCATGTATTGTGCATCATAGTTGTCTTGATAAAATTCTTGCTGGAAAAGTCCTTGGAATTGTGTATCCATAACTACAGCGACATCTAATGTCCCGCCATCAATTACTTTTTTATCATTTTTAACAGCGATTGGCATTTTTGAAATGTCTTCTGTTTCCGTTGCTTTATTGCCCCCGCCTTTATTGCCGCCACCACATGCAGCTAACCCGAATACTAACACAGAAGCTAACGTGATTGCACCTAAAATCCGTTTCTTGCTCATCTCTTTTCCTCCCTCATTTTTTGGCTAATTAGCCTAATCGTTGTCGTGCATCTGCTGAGCGCTTAAATGCTTGTCCAACATAGTTTATACTTAACATCAAGACTAGAATTAGAATTGATGCAGGTAACCAAACCCATTGTTTATTGACTAATACATCCCCACTGCTGGCGTAGCCAATTAAGGTTCCTAAACTTGGGACACTTTGTGGTAACCCGAAGCCTAAGAAAGTTAACGTTGTTTCGATCCCGATATTGGCCGCGAAATTAATCGTTAAGTTCGTAATAATTAATGAACTTAAATTCGGCATAATTTCTCGAAACATAATTTTAAAATCGCTTGTTCCCATTGTCTTAGAGGCACTAACGTAATCTCGGCGCCCTTCAGATAACGTTTTACTGCGGAACAACCGCGCTTTTCCAACCCAATAAAACGCACACATAATCCAAATAAAGGACCAGATACTATATTTAGGAATCACGGAAACGAACACAATAATAATTAACATAATTGGCAAAATCATAATAAAATCCACGATACGCATCAAAATATTATCAATCATGCCTCCATAATAACCGGAAATAATCCCTAAACCGACCCCGATAATAGACGTAATAATCGTAATGGCAAAACCGATTAAAATCGAGTTCCTAGCCCCGATAATCAATTGTCCTAAAACATCACGACCACCTTCATCGGCACCTAAAATGAACTTGGTGCCATTCATTGTAACGGTACCTGGTTCCGCATATTTATCTAAAATACTTACATGCATAACGGCACTTTGGTCTAACACTAACGAACCGATAAAAACGGCTAATAAGATAATGACCAAAAGGATTAAAGAAAACATCGCCATTTTTTCTTTGACGAATTCTCGCGCAATCATCCGAAAGCCCATTGGTGGAATACTTTCTTGTAAGACTTCTTCTCTTTTTTCTTCTGTCAATTCCATTTTTATCACCCTTTCTTCGTGTTTTTTCTACTGAATTCGAATTCTTGGATCAACAATACTCATTACAATATCAGAAATTAAGGTTCCGATAAGGGTTGCCAATCCCAAAATCAACACGAGAGCGGTAATAACGGAATAGTCACGTTGAATGATACTATCAATAAATAATTTTCCAATTCCTGGGAAAGCAAAAATCTTTTCAATAACGACTGATCCGGCAATCAAAGCAGTAATTTCATAACCTAATTGAGAGGCAATTGGTAATGCTGCATTTCTAAAAATGTGTCGATTAAAAATTTTATTCGTTGGCACTCCTTTTGAACGAGCAGTACGAACAAAGTCCATGTTTTTAACATCAATCACTTCACTGCGCAAATATTGAATAGTGACCGCTGTCCCTAGCAACGCTTGAGTGACCCCTGGTAAAATTAAATGCTTCAGTTTATCTAAATAATACGGCCACGTTCCCTCAGCCAAACCAACAGTCACGGTTCCACTCGTTGGGAACCAGTCTAAGCGATACCCAAAAATAAAGAGCATAATCAAGGCAAAGATGAATAATGGTACGGCAAAACTGAAGAAGTTGTAGATAACCACCATTTTGTCAAACCATGAATTTTGGTAACGGCCAGCAATTAAACCGAAAGGAATGGCGATTAAATACGTGATTATAACTGACACAGCGGCCAATGCAATCGTATTCCCCACCCGACCAGCAATGAGCGTGGACACAGGTAATTTAAAGATAAAACTATGACCAAAATCTCCATGTAAGGCATTGCCAATCCAACGGAAATATTGTTCGTACCAAGGATCATTTAACCCGGCAGCTTCGCGCATGGCTTCAATCACTTTCGGGTCTTGGTTCGGATTAATCAATCCTGTAAACGGATCACCTGGCATCATTTTAGCCAACAGGAAAATCAAGACACTTAAAATAATCACTTGCGGAATCATCAATAACAAACGGCGTAAAATTGTTTTCCACATTATTCAGCACCTCCATTTTTTAACGCTACTTGGTGGGTTGGACTAATCGCATGTAAGTTATAAACCCGCCCATTTTCATCATAATAGTCTTTATGATTTTCCCGATACTCTTGCTCAACTCTTCTTCGTTCTTCTTTGTGAGCTTCTCGGTTCGCTACGTCAATTTTAGGAATTGCTGAAAGTAAGCGTTTGGTATAAATGTGTTGTGGATTAGTGTAAATATCTTGGCGTGTACCGATTTCTACAAAACGGCCTTTGTACATAATGGCAATGTTGTCACACATATGTTTAACTACGCCCAAATCATGGGAAATAAATAAGTAACTTAACCCATATTCCTGTTGAATGTTTTTCATAAAATTCAATACCTGTGCTTGCACAGATAAGTCCAGTGCTGAAACAGGTTCATCTGCAATAATTAATTTGGGGCTGGTAGCCACCGCTCGGGCGACGCCTAAACGTTGGCGTTGTCCACCAGAAAATTCATGAGGATATTTGTACAACGCATCTTCTGGCATCCCCACAATATCCAACAAACTTTTGACTTTTTTCTTTTCTTCTTGGTCACTTAACCGTTCAAAATTTCGAATTGGTTCGGCGATAATATCTAGTACTCGTTTTTTAGGGTTTAAACTTGACATCGAATCTTGGAAAATCATTTGGACATCTTTGTTGTATCCGATCGCTTTTCGACTTCGCGGCTTGGTTACATCTTGTCCTTGATAAATAATTTCACCATTTGTAATTTTTTCTAAACCAATAATTGCTTTTCCTGTCGTTGATTTTCCAGAACCCGATTCACCAACTAACCCATACGTTTTACCTTGTTCAATCATGAAATCCACACCATCAACCGCCAAAACATGATCAGTGATTCGATTGAAGAAGCCGCTGCGAATTGGATAATGAACTTTTAAATCTTTAATTTGAATAATTTCTGTCATTACGCTTCCCCTTCCCCGTCTCTAAAATGAAAATGTTTATAACATGTACAACGAACATAATGATTCGGTGCAACTTCATGTAATGTTGGATTTTCTTCATGTTCCGATGCATCAATCCAAGGAATTCGTGGGGCAAACCGACAACCTTTTCTAGGTAATTTGGTTAACGAAGGAACAATCCCTTCAATCACATGAAGTTCTTCTTCATCGGAATTCTCTTGGGGAATGGACTGAAGTAAGGAACGTGTATATGGATGTTTCGGATGACTAAACAATTCTTCAGCAGTGGCTACTTCTACAAACTGACCCGCATACATAACCGCTACACGATCAGCCATTTCCGCAACTACACCTAAGTCATGGGTAATTAAAATAATGCCGCTTCCCGTTTCTTCTTGTAAATCTTTTAACAAATCGAGAATTTGTGCCTGAATGGTAACGTCTAAGGCCGTTGTTGGTTCATCTGCAATTAAAATCGGTGGTTTACACGCGATTGCAATGGCAATAATCACCCGTTGGCGCATGCCGCCAGACAATTCATGAGGATACTGTTTCCCGACACGCTCTGGGTTGGGAATCCCCACTTGATCTAACAGTTCAATGGCCCGTGCTTGTTTTTGTTGTGCAGTCATTTTGGTATGATACGTGAGACTTTCTTTAATTTGGTCTTCAATTCGCATGAGCGGATTCAGTGCAGACAACGGATCTTGGAAAATCATCCCAATATCGTTTCCTCTGACTTTGTTGTACAATGTTTCATTAAACGTAGTTAAGTTTAAATTGTTGTATAAAATTTCCCCAGTAATTTTGGTATGATTGGGATCATGTAAGCCCATAATCGTTGTTGCTAAGGTACTTTTTCCACAACCAGATTCTCCGACGATTGCCAGAATCTCATTTTTCTTCAATTCAAATGAAACATCATCGACGGCATTATAATAATCATCTTTGATTCTAAATGCTGTTTCTAATCCTGAAACCTCTAGTAATTGTTCATTTCCTTGCATCCATACGCACCCCTTACGTCCTTTCAAAAACATTATATAAATTAACTAATATTTAATGATAGCACTTTCTAATTTTTATCAATGTTAATTTACAGCTCATTGTTTTTTCATAATTTTATAGAATTATTCCATAAAAAGCAAGATAAAATAACTTTTTTCGCAGTTATTTTTTTACATGTATGATTTTTTTTACAAAAATATGTGTAAAAATAGCCTTATTGCTTAATAAAATAACCATTATGTACGCAAAAAAAGTCGATTAACAGGAATGTTAATCGACTTTGTCTTATTATTTTTTATGAATTACTCACAATATAATCTACAGCGGCACCAACTGTTTCAATTTTTTCTGCATCTTCATCTGAAATCTCTGTTCCAAATTCATCTTCAAGTTCTAAAACAAACTCCATTACGCTAATTGAGTCAGCGTTCAAATCATCTTTAATGTTTAATTGATCTGTTACTTGATCCGCTTCAATATCAAAGTGGTTTGAGATAATCTTCGCTACTTTTTGAAGTACTTCTTCACGAGTCAACTGTATTCACCTCCACTGCTTTTGAAAAAAGGTTCTTTCTTTTACTAAAACGCTAAGATACATTGTACTCACAATTTGGGTATTTGTCCATCTTTTTTTCATTTGAGTAACAAACTGATGTCAAGACAATTGCAAATTACTCTGCTTTGCCTTCATAATATTCCACTAATTGTGGGACAACTTGGGTTTCTAACATTGTATGAATTTGACGAATGGTGTAGCGGACGGCATCAGGACCCGTGGCCCCATGCGTTTTAATGACTGGCGCTTTTAAGCCAAATAAAACCGCTCCCCCATGTTTTGAGTAGTCCATTTCGTCTTTCATGCCACGCAACGCATTCTTTAATAATAAGGCGCCCATTTTTCCTTTGACACCTTCAGAAAGAATCGCTGTTTTCAGCAAGCTCATCATGTTCATAGCTGTGCCTTCGATGGATTTTAAAACGGCGTTTCCTGTGAAGCCATCTGTCACCACCACGTCAGCTACGCCATTTAATAATTCTCGTGCTTCAACGTTTCCGACAAAATTAATCGTTTCATCTGCTGCTAACAATTCGAAGGCTTTTTTCGTTAATTCACTGCCCTTTGTTTCCTCAGTTCCGTTATTTAATAGACCGACACGAGGATTCTGAACGTTCCGAACTTTTTCAGCATAGAATGAACCTAAAACGGCATACTGAACCAAATGTTCTGGTTTATTGTCTGCATTGGCTCCTAAATCTAACATGTCAAACCCTTTGTCTGGTTCTCCCATGACAGGTAAAGTTGACATCAAACCGGGACGTTCCACATTTTTGATGCGGCCGACAATGAACAAACCCGCTGCTAATAGCGCTCCGGTGTTGCCTGCAGAAAAAATCGCATCGGCTTCCCCATTTTTAACTGCTTGCGCTGCTAAAACCATGGAAGCAGTTTTCTTACGACGGATTGCTTTAACTGGCTCATCGTCACTAGCAATTTTTTCATCGGTATGAATAATCGTAATGTTTTTTTCATCGGTGATGTATTTTTTTATTTCGGCTTCTTTTCCATATAATTGAAATTCAATGTCTGGGAAGTCTTGTTTGGCTAGCATAACCCCTTCAACAATTGCTTGTGGGGCGTTATCTCCACCCATTGCATCTACAGCAATTTTCATGAGTGATTCCCTCCTACTTTTTTGTTTCCTAACAAGTATAACATATTTTTTTCAAAGAAATACGCATTGGCTTTTACTTTCTGGCTTCAAAAATTACCTCTTCTAATCGAAAAATTGGGCCGCCTCATCTTGGGGTTTCACTCGATTGGCTAAGCCTTGATAAGCAGGATATTGCCACCACTCTTTCACTTTCCATAGGGCACTTGCTTCTTGGCGCGCAACTTCTAAAATGTTAAAGTCCGTCACGATATCTCCTACCGCAAATTGAGGCACCCCTGATTGCCGTGCACCGAACACTTCCCCAGGTCCGCGAAGTTCCAAATCACGCTCACTCAAGACAAAACCATTGGTGGTTTCTGTCATGATTTTCATACGCTCAACGCCCATTTCATTTTTCGGATTGGCCACTAAAATACAATAAGATGCACTGGAGCCACGCCCCACACGTCCCCGTAACTGATGTAATTGTGCTAACCCAAACCGGTCCGCATCCATAATTAACATCACTGTGGCATTTGGTACATTCACGCCAACTTCAATAACGGTGGTAGAAACCAATAATTGCAGCTGATTGTCTTTGAACTCCTGCATAATGTCATCTTTTTCTTGGTTTTTCATTTTACCATGTAGTAATCCCACTTGATATCTTGGGGAATAAAAGCTTTGCATATGTTCAAAAATTTCTGTTGCGTTTTTCACATCTAAGGCTTCTGATTCTTCAATCAATGGACAAATAATATAGGCCTGATGTCCTCGAGCCAGCTCTTTTTCCATCCATTCTAAAACAGTATCTAACTGCGGCGGCCGAATCCAACGTGTTTCGATTGGAATCCGTCCAGCTGGCATTTCATCGATGATTGATACATCCATTTCGCCATAGGCTGTAATGGCCAGCGTTCGAGGAATCGGCGTGGCCGTCATGAATAAAACATCTGGTTTTAAGCCTTTTTCTCTTAATATTTTTCTCTGGTTCACACCAAAACGATGTTGCTCATCGGTGATTACCAAACCTAATTGATGGAAACTGACATCTTGTTGTATCAAAGCATGGGTCCCTACCACAATGTCAATCTCGCCATTGGCCAGTTCTTCGAGGATTAGACGACGTTCTTTCGTTTTGGTGGAACCTGTTAATAAGGCCGTTCGCACTTCTAATGGATCAAACAACTGCTGTAAGCTTTCCATGTGTTGCTGCGCTAAAATTTCAGTCGGAACCATCAACGCTCCTTGAAAGCCAGCGGTCATGGTGGCGTATAGCGCAATCGCAGCCACTACCGTTTTCCCACTCCCCACGTCACCTTGAAGCAATCGTTGCATATGCTTCGGACTTCGCAAGTCTCGACAAATTTCATTGGTCACTTTTTTTTGGGCGCCTGTCAATTCAAACGGCAGTCCTTGGGTGAACGTTTTTAAGCGATCCACGTCATATTGAATAGCTAAACCATTTTTTTCCGCTTTTTCTTGTTTCTTCAATCCTTGCATTTTAAGTTGGAAAAGGAAAAACTCTTCAAAGACTACTCGCCGTTTGGCTTGATGGCTTTCCTCTGGATTACTGGGAAAATGCATCGCCCACATTGCTTCTTTTCTAGGCATCAAGCGGTACTTTTCTAATAAATCATTCGGTAAAATCTCTTCAATCAGCGAACCATACTCTTCAAAAGCAGTGCGGATTAACTGAACCAACGTGCTTTGGCGGACTTTTTTATTCACATGATAAATGGGGGCGAAATCTTCATTGTCTCCTTTAGAAGCTAAGATTTTCATGCCATTTAATGATTTTCTCTTGGCATCCCATTTGCCATAAACAGCAATTTCTTCGGAAAGAACTACTTTGTCTTTTAAAAAAGGTTGATTGAAGAAGGAAACATTAATGACCGCATGTTCTTGCATCATTCGAAACGTTAACCGGCTCTTCTTATAACCGTACCGACTAACGACTGCTTCCGAAACCACTAGCCCTTTTAGCGTAACTTTTTCCTGATCCTGAATCTCGCTTAAATCCTTTTCTTGGATATCATCGTAGCGGAAGGGATAATACGTCAATAAGTCTTCAATTGTAGCAATCCCCAGTTCTTGTAAATTTTCAGCACGTTTTGGGCCAACACCGGGCAATACGCTGACTAAATCTGTGATGTCCATAAAATCCCCTCCTCATTAATATACGCAAAAAAATGGATCATTCATTAAATAGGCTGGTTCATTAGCCCTAACTAATGAACCAGCCTATTCGTTTTTATTTTTTCATCACGAAAACCTATTCTGCTGAGAATAAGTATGGATACACAGGTTGTCCACCTTCATGAAGTTCTGTTTCTAGTTCATCGTTTTCAGAAACTAAAATAGCGATTAGCTTTTCAGCTTCTTCAACCGAACCATCTTCGCCGACAATAATTGTCACGATTTCAGTGTCTTCATCGATCATGCGGTTCAACGTGTCTAATGATGCATTAAAACGATCTGCTTCAGAAACGACGATTTTACCATCAATCATTCCTAAGAAGTCATCTTTTTTAATTTCAACGTCATCAATGGTTGTGTCACGAACAGCTGTGGTTACTTGACCACTCACAACGCTGTCTAACATTTCCGTCATACTTGCTTTGTTTTCTTCTAATGATTGTTGATCATTGAAAGCTAACATTGCTGTCATTCCTTGAGAAATGGTTTTAGATGGAACAACCGCTACTGGTACATCGGCAACTTCTGCTGCTTGATCAGCCGCCATAAAGATGTTTTTGTTGTTTGGTAAAATAATGACTTGCTCTGCATTCACTTCTTTGACTGCTTTTAAAATATCTTCCGTACTTGGGTTCATTGTTTGGCCACCACTAATAATGTAGCTTGCACCTAAACTTCGGAATAATTCTTGAACGCCTTCACCGGCTGCAATAGCAATCACAGCAAACGGTACGCGAACTTTTTCAGTCAACGCTTCTTGCTGAGCATCGCGTTCAACTAACGTTTCATGTTGTAAACGCATATTGTCTACTTTTATTTTTACTAACGAACCAAATTTTTGGCCGTAGTTCATCACTTCACCTGGATGCTCGGTGTGTACGTGAACTTTGATAATTTCGTCATCGTTAACGACTAATAGAGAATCGCCTAGTTCATTTAAGTAGTTTCTGAATGTTTCATAATCAAAAGCGCTGTCCACGGTTGGGCCTTCGCCGATACGAACCATAATTTCTGTACAATAGCCAAATTTAATGTCTTCTGTCGCAACGTGACCACTAACACCACGGTGATGTTCAGCATTAACCATTTCGTCCATTTCGGCAGGACTTGGTTCATACGTTTCAGTTGGTAAAAATTCACCACTAAGCGCTTCTAAAAATCCTTCATAGATAAATAGTAGTCCTTGACCCCCACTATCTACAACGCCGACTTCTTTTAGGACAGGTAATAAATCAGGTGTTTTCGCTAAGGCACGTTTAGCACCTACTACAACAGCTGTCATAACTTCGATACAGTCATCTGTTTCTTTCGCTTTACGTTCACCAGAACGCGCCGCTTCACGAGAAACAGTTAAGATTGTTCCTTCAACGGGTTTCATCACTGCTTTATACGCTGTTTCTACACCATGTGTAAATGCAGCGGCCAAGTCTTTGGCATTTAATGTTGTAACCTCAGGAATTTGTTTTGAGAAGCCGCGGAATAATTGAGATAAAATAACCCCAGAATTTCCACGAGCACCCATTAATAACCCTTTGGATAACGCGCCTGCTAATTCTCCTACTTTTTCAGAGCGAGAATCGGCCACAGCCTTTGCACCACTGGTCATTGATAAGTTCATATTTGTTCCTGTATCACCATCGGGTACAGGGAAAACGTTTAATGAGTTGACATATTCTGCATTTGTGTGCAGACGAGTCGCACCTGCCTGGACCATTTCCTGGAACTGACCTGCGCTGATTTCTGTTACATTCACCTAAAAAATCCTCCTTCAGATTTACCGCTAACGGCAACACACGACTTCCTTGTGCAATTGCATCGTTGACAGTACACTACCTCTAATCCGGTAATACACGAACTCCTTGAACAAAAACGTTAACTGAATTCGCAGTGACACCTAATAATGTTTCAAGATTATATTTTACTTTTTCTTGGACGTTACGAGAAACTTCAGAAATTTTTGTACCATAACTAACAATCGTGTAGACATCCACTGCGATTCCGTTGTCTTCTTGACGAACAACGACACCACGTGAGTAATTCTCACGACGTAAAATATCGTTTAAGTTATCTTTAATTTGATTTTTGCTTGCCATTCCGACAATTCCGTAAATATCTGTCGCAGCTCCGCCAACTACTGTAGCGATCACATCATTGGTAATCTCAATGGTACCTGCGGGTGTTTGAATTTTTACAGCCATTGATGAAAGCCTCCTTATAAGAGCACATTCGCCCTATTTTCTTCCATAACATTTTATCATATCCAGCCTTTAATTAAAAGGAAGTTCGTCAGATATTATAGACCCTTCCTCATAATTACCAACATTTGTACAATTTACAACGTTTGTCGTGCATTGTCAATGCAGAAAAAGACAAGATTCGACTTGGTTCATTGAATCTTGTCTGGTGATTTTGTTTCAACTGTAAATTAAGTAAGCCTAGGAATTTATTACATCGTTTCAAAAATCTTTACGTTATTTAAAAAAACAGCTGTCAAATAATTAAATGCCATCGCACAGGCGCCTAATATAATAAAACCAACTAAATAGACGTTCTGTGGCATCTGTAATTCTTGTAATGTAACAACTTTAAATATATCGATATAGCTGTAAGGAATAAATTTTTTCACATTAGTAAGTAGTTCGCTTTGTGCCACTAATGTATAACCAAAATAGGAAATAATTACAATTCCTATTGATGCTAGCGATTTTTTGACGAGAGCACTAATCATTGTTAGGAAAGAACTCAGAAAAAAAATAACCACTAAATAGTAAGGAATAAAGCGAAATATTAATTCCCAGACAGTTATCGTAGAATAGCCTAATTGTTCATTACCGATAATCAGTGGATAATCCCCTGTATTGAAACCGTTGAGAATTCCAGCAACTAGAAAAACAAGTCCTGCACTCCCCAGTAAAAGAGCAAAACTTAGGAACGTATTACTGAGATTCTTTTTTAAAATCAGTTGTTTAAAACCTTGCAACACGGGAGCATAGAGATAAAAACTTTTATTTTCAAAATCTCGTGAAAGGCTGTCACCCATTAAAACGATAAATAAAATAATAACTAAGACCGATGAGAGAAACTGACATAACCCGATTAAAAAAGGAAAAGCTCTAATCGGCAATCCAAGGTCCGTTTCAAAGTCCAGTTTTCTTTTATTTAATTCTGTAATTAAAAGCTGATCATTTTCCAAACGAATTCTTTCTTGTAAAGAATCTTGCCCTTGCACAGATTGTGAATTTAAAAGGATATCCTTCTTCTTACTTTCCAAATTCCAATATGTTTTGTAATTTTTTGTTGCCAAACTATCTAACTGTTTTTCTAAAAGATTTAGCATTTTTTCTGTCGATGCAATATATTCTTGAATAAATTGTTTTGTCTTATGATCAATCGAAGCTTGTTGCTCATCATTTTTAGCAGTTTTTATCTCTTCTGATAGAATAGTAATATTTTCTTTTATGCTATTTTCACTATTTATTGCAAATGTTCCCACCATTCTCATTGCCGAAAATAATTGCAAGGTACATAATAAGAAAAAAACAATTGCAAGGATGCTATTTTTTTTATTTTTCAAACTTTTCAACAATTCAAATTTCATGGGCTCCCCCCTCTATCAAGTTTTCATATAATTGATTCAAATCTAATTCTGATTTGTTGCTATAAATTTCTACTTTCTTGTCATAAACAAAGGCAATCCTGTCTGATATATCACGGACATCATATAATTGATGGGAGGACACTAAAACAAGTTTAGTTTTTTTCAACTTTTTCATTAATTGAATCGTTTTTCTTCTATTTATTGGATCTAAGCCATTCATCACTTCATCGAAGATAATAATTGGCGTATCCAAACTCACTGCTAAAACAATCAGCAAGAGCTGACGCATTCCTAAAGAATAGTTACCCACTTTTTTCTTTAATATCTCTGGTACAGCATAATAAGCAAGTAATTCATACGCTTTTTGTAATTGCGTTTCATTTAATAATAAAAGATGTTCTTCTCCACTTAATCCATCCACTAAAATTGTATCATTCAAAAAGAAACTAACTTTGCCTACGACATCGAAGGTATTGCTGACTTTGGTCCCAGCCAAATGAACAGTTCCTTCATCCACGGGGGCCATCCCTGCAATTATTTTCAGTAAGGTACTTTTCCCAGCACCATTTGGCCCCACAAATGATATCAGTTTCCCCTTATCAATAGATAGTGTCACATTTTTTAAAACCTCGTTATTTCCGTAACGCTTGCTTATGTTATCAAGTTCAATCATTTTATTAGCCTCCACCAAAATGTTATGTAAACGGATACAGAATAACTTAAAAAATCCTGTATCCTGAGAGCTGATTTTTTCCTATCACTACCTGTAGCTGTAATAATAAGCAGTTGTTTTCGTTTTATAGATTCCGTTCGAACCCCAATATGTGCCTTGACCACTGCGATAACAATATTGATTATAATAAATTGTTCGCCAATAGTTATCAATACGAAAAATATTTCCAGCCAAATTATAATTATAGACCATTGAGCTCTTCACTGTAGTAGCCATTGAAGCAGCTTCTACCTTTCTTCCAGAATAAAACAAGCTCAAACCTACCAATAAGAACATCGCAACAATTATTTTAAGTTGTTTTCTTTTCATAGACTTTCCTCCTAATTACTATCAGCTCTTAGAATAAACTTAGCATAATTCTTAAATAAAATACCCGTTTTTTCTTAAACGACTACTAAAAAAGCCTACTTGTATTTTATATTCCGTTCTATTAATTTTAGTTTTAATTGTTTCATTCCTCGTACCGAGACTAAGCAAATATCCTCGTTGCTCATTCTAACTAATCGGTCTTTTATTGATACTTGTTTTATATGGTTTAAATTAACCAGAAAAGATTGATGACATCTACATAGGATTTCAAACTCTTTTTCAAAGTCCCTTAAGGTTCCATAAATTTCAAAATACTCAGTTGCTCGATGAATAACTATTTTATGCGGAATATCAGAAGATTCTAAATATAATATTTCTGATAAATCGACAGTTCTTATTTGATGTTTTTCTATTAACTGAACTGTTCCTCTGAATAAATTTATTTGTTTAAAACGTTGATTTGCGACTCTTATGCACTCATGCACCCTTTTTTTCAATCGTTCTTTTTCCGTTTCTGTAATAAAATCCATTGCCTCTAGCTTATAATCATAGGATTTCCTTAGAAAACAAGGATTACTTGCTAAAAATACTAATTTACTGAAACCATCATCCAATTTTCTAACTGCTATCGCTGCTTCTAAACTATGTACATCTTCATTCTCTTCAATTCCCCAAAAAATCAGCCTCGGTTTTAGAGGATTTTTTTGAATATAAGTAATGACTTCGGAGCCCTCATTAACAGATAAGACGATTTTCATTTCAAACTTTTCTATCAGTATCAAACGAGGAATCCATTTCTCCAGCCATTCTCTGCGCCTTTTTTGTTTTTCACAAATAATTATTTCAATCATTCCAGTTCTCCTTTCAC
Source organism: Enterococcus sp. DIV1328a (assembly GCF_050536905.1). Taxonomy (NCBI): domain Bacteria; kingdom Bacillati; phylum Bacillota; class Bacilli; order Lactobacillales; family Enterococcaceae; genus Enterococcus; species Enterococcus sp. DIV1328a. The sequence goes on from NZ_CP172912.1 coordinate 2,575,192, forward strand.
ATTTCTAATTAAATTCTAATCTAATTAGTAATTTCCTGTCAACTTTGTTCTAGACTTGTGGTTTGTTGAAAAGCTAATTTTATCACTATCAACTAAAAATCTTCTTGCAAATCAGTGCCTAATATGATAAATTAAGTTAGTATGAGCTGAATATTATCGCTCCAAGATCAAGGCAAAGGAGGAAACTTAAAATGGCAAAAGTATGTTACTTCACTGGTCGTAAGACTTCAAGTGGTAATAACCGTTCACATGCGATGAACTCAACAAAACGCACTGTGAAACCTAACTTACAAAAAGTTCGCGTATTAATCGATGGTAAACCTAAAAAAGTTTGGGTGTCAACTCGTGCTTTGAAATCTGGTAAAATCGAACGTGTTTAATAAACTTAAATAAGCAAAGCTGGACGTTCGTTGTTCGGCTTTTTTTATTGCATAAAAAAAGAGGTTGGACCTTCATCGCATTGATGAAGGTCCAACTTCTTTTTACTTGTCTTTACTTTGAATAACTGCAATCATCCCTGCATCGAAGGAAAAAGCAGCGGCTTCTTCGATAAATTCATTACTTGCATACGATGTTGGGTAAGGAACATCTTGATTGGTTAATAAATATTTACTGCGTCGTAGCGTCAAGTTTTCTACAGGCGTCAAACAGCAGTAGGCCAGATATTCTTTATCTGGCTCTTTCGGTACGATATACGAACCAGGGGCGTAATACTGGATGCTATTTTGACGATCGCATAGACGGATTTGGCGAAGTACGCCTTGAAATCGTGGTTCAAAGGGTAACCAAAGATTGGCTAACAGGTGGTCAATTCTGCCCCCTGTCGCACCGATAATCGTCATCTCTGCTTGTGGAAATCGTTGTAAAGCTTCTTGCAGCGCTAATTGTGTATCTGTATCATCTTTTTCAGCAGGTGCTTGAATGAGTGTTTCGGCAGTTTCTTGGACAAAATGGTATTCTTCTCGTGATAATGAATCAAAATCGCCCACTGCTAATTGTAACGGTAAATCGGCCTCTAATAAATGGAGACAGCCGCGATCAATACCTACGAAATAATCATACGTAGCTGGTTCAATGGTTGGCCAATCACTTGGATTGCCGCCAGCTACCAGTAAGACACGACTCATTTGTCTAGCACTGCTCTCAGTGCATCGATTCGTTCTTGAGGATTTTCAGCATTATAAATGTAGGAGCCTGCAACAAACACTTCTGCACCGGCTTCTTTGCAGCGTGCGGCAGTTTCAGGAACAATCCCGCCATCGACTTCAATTTCATAGGTGTATCCTTTTGTTTCTTTCCATTCTTTTAATTGAGCAATTTTTTCTAGTGAGTTTTCAATAAATGATTGTCCGCCAAAGCCTGGATTGACAGTCATTACCAAGACTTGATCTGCCAAGTCTAATACATTTTCGATCATCGAAAGTGGTGTCCCAGGATTGATGGTTACGCCAGCTTTCACACCCGCATTTTTAATCATTTGTAAGGCACGATGAATATGGGGTGTTGCTTCTTGATGGACGGTAATAATATCCGCACCGGCTTCCGCAAAGGCATTGATATAGTTTTCAGGTTGTACAATCATCAAATGAACATCCAATGGTAGTTTTGTCACTGGACGAATCGCTGAAACGATATTCGGTCCTAAGGTAATGTTGGGCACAAATTGACCATCCATGACATCAACATGAATATAATCTGCTCCTAATTCTTCTACTAAACGGATATCTCTTTCTAAATTGGCAAAATCGGCACTTAAAATGGATGGTGCTAGTTTCATTTGGCTCGCTCCCTTTATATTTGCTATGATTTTTTCTTATAAACAGGTCGTCGATTCTCGATTTCCATTAAAAACTGTAAATAATTTTCGTAACGACTCGTCGCAATGGTTCCCGCTTCCACTTGGCGTTTCACTTCACAACCAGGTTCTTTGTGGTGCATACATTCACGAAACTTACAGTGAGAGGCCGCGGCAACAAATTCAGGAAATTGCTTTGGTAATTCCACTGCTTCCATCTCCAAGAAATCGATGGCACTAAATCCTGGTGTATCAGCAACCAAACCGTCGTATAACGGAATCAACTCCACGTGACGGGTCGTATGTTTGCCCCGTCCTAAAGATTGGGAAATTTCCGCAGTTGCTAGTTGTAATTCTGGTGAAATTTGATTCAACAATGTTGATTTTCCAGCGCCTGATTGTCCCATAAAAACAGTCAACCGTTCTGGGAAAAAGCGTTCTAATTCTTTGGTGGCTTCTACGTCTTCCGAAGCGATTACCGCATAACCTAACGCTTCATAAATCTGTTTAATTTCAGTGACTTCTTGACGTTGCGGCTCATCTAATAGATCAACTTTCGTTAAATAAATAACTGGTTCTATATCCTTATACTCTAAGCTGACTAAGAAACGATCCAACAAATTAAACGAAAAATTTGGCGAAACCATACTCATGACAACCACACCTAGATCCACATTTGCAACAGGCGGGCGCACTAATTCATTTCGTCTTGGTAAAATTTCCAACACATAACCATCTGTTAAATTATCGCTTTCAAAAAGTACTTCATCTCCCACGAGTGGCGTAATTTTTCGATTACGAAAATTCCCTCGCGCTCTTGTTTGATATGTTTCTCCATCTGCGTATACATAATAAAAACCGCTTAACGCTTTTCTGATTTGACCTTTCAGATAAACCACTCCTAACTACTTTCGAATATACAGGATAGTGGCAGAGAAATCAAGGGAGCCTCTCGATTCTATTAATTAAAAAGAGCCTAGGACATAAGTCGAAATGACTTACCTTCCTAGACCTAAATCTTAAGATAAACGGCGGGACAGGAGCAGCTTCTTCAGAAATAAGCCGAAATTCCTCGAAAGACGAAAAGCATCTTTCGGAAATTTCTTCTTATTTCTTGAAGCTAAACACTCCTGTCCCAACCTCTTGTCTTAATTACTCGTACTACTTTCACTAGTGGTGCTTTTTGAATCATTTGCTTTTGAATAATAAACCGTAACAGCGTCGCCTTTTTTGACTTTGCTGCCAGCGGATGGGCTAGTTCGTTCAACGACTTGGCCATCGCCAGAGCCAGATAATCCTTGTTCATTGATTTTAAGGCCAGCATTATTGATGCTGTCTTCTGCAGCTTTTGGCGAATAACCTGAAATATCAGGAACAGTTACTGAGTCACTGCCTTTGCTGACATGTAAAGTAATCGTGTCATTTTTCGGATCAACAGCGGTACCAGAAGCTGGTTCTTGACTAATCACGGTATCTTTTTCAACTTTGTCGCTTTCTTCGTCCACTCGTTTAATTTGAGATTCTGGGATACCTAAAGCAATTAAGCGACTTACCGCATTATCGTAAGAAATTCCGCTATAATCAGAAAGTGTCACTTTGTCGCTACCTTTACTTACATATAACGTCACTTGGCCATTTTTAGGTGTCACGGTCCCACCTGGTGCGGGGTCTTGCGTAATGACTAAACCTGGTTCTACCGTATCGCTTGCTTGGTCGACACGCGTAATTTGAGAGTCAGAAATGCCTAATTGTTTCAGTGCAATTACTGCATTTTCGTAAGAATAACCGGCGTAACTAGGCAAAGTAACCGCTTCTGGTCCTTCACTGACCGTTAAAGTGACTTTGTCTTTTTTCGGATCAACTTTTTTACCTGCAGCTGGTTTTTGTTTAATAATGCTATCCGTAGACACAGAATCACTGTATTCTTTTTTCGTTGTAATTTGATCTTCTGAAAACCCTAGTTTTTTCAAGGCTTCGACAGCAGATTCATACGATTCATTTGTATAATCGGCCATCTCAATTTTTTCTGTTCCAGAGCTGATGTATAAAGTAACAGATCGGCCTTTTTTCACAGATGATTTTGCTTCGGGGTCTGTTTTGACCACCTTGCCTTCTTCAATCTTATCATCGGGAATTTTTTTGGTTTCACTATCGACTTTCAGCCCGGCACTTTGTAGCGCTTGTGAAGCGTCCGCTTTCGTTTCGTTTGTAACATCAGGAACTTCAACGTCTTTACCACCCGACATTGCAAAGGCTAAGCCACCTATTGCTAAAGCAATTAATGCCGCAATTGCTAAGCCAATCCACAATTTTTTACGGTTTTTCTTCGGTGGTTGTTCAGCTAAAATGTCATCTGCGATATCTTCTGGGACTTCGACAGGCGTTGTCTCTTCCGGTTCAGCGATGTCTTCGGGAATCGGAGTTAATACTTTCGTTTCTCCTAATAAAGCCGTTGGTTCCCACGCAGGTTCGTTTAAACGACTGGCTGACAAGGACGTGTATAAGTCTTCTGCCATCTCATTCGCTGTTTTGTAGCGATCGCTTGGGTCTTTTGCGGTTGCATGACGAACCACATTTTCCAATGATTGAGGAATCCCTGGATCAAACATTTTGACAGAAGGAATTTCTTCTTGAAAATGTTTTAAGGCAATCGTTACGGCTGATTCACCATCAAAAGGTACATTCCCTGTTAGCATTTCATAGAGAATAATTCCCACAGCGTAAATATCTGATTGGTTAGTCGCCATGCTTCCGCGCGCTTGTTCTGGCGATAAGTAATGCACCGAACCTAACATTGTGTTCGTTTGCGTAATTGACGTTTCTGACAAAGCAATCGCAATCCCAAAGTCAGTAATTTTGACTGTGCCGTGTTCGTCAATCAGAATGTTTTGCGGTTTTAAATCCCGGTGAATAATTCTATGTTCATGTGCCATTGCGACAGCAGATAAAATTTGTTGCGTAATATCCACAACTGTGGAATAAGGAATTGGGAAATGCGTTTGGATGTAACGTTTCAAGTCCATTCCTTTCACATATTCCATGACTAAATATTGTAGTCCATCTTCTTCGCCTACATCGTACACACTGACGATATTCGGGTGAACCAGCTCAGTTGCGGCTAGTGCTTCACGCTGAAAACGTCGGATGGCGGCTTGATCGTTTTGGAAGTCAAAGCGCAAGACTTTTACTGCAACGTCTCGGTCTAAAATTAAATCGTGTGCTAAATAGACGTTGGCCATGCCGCCGCTTCCGATGCTGCCAATAATGTGATATCGACCATTCAGCTTCTTGCCGATTTCTATCATTGGTTTTCCTCCTTCTGTTCGTCAAAGTGTATCACTAACACGGTAATGTTATCTAAACCACCCGCTTCATTTGCTTGGGCAACGAGTTGGCTTAATTTGGATTCTAAGGGATCTGACGTCTCTAAAATTTCTAAAATTTTTGTCTCAGGAACCATATTGGTTAAACCGTCCGAACATAACAGTAAATAGTCATTAGGCAGCCATTCATGATTGGTTACATCGACTTCGACAGTGCCAGGCATTCCCAAAGAACGTGTTAGGACATTTTTTCGTGGATGATTTGCAGCCATCTCACGAGTAATCTCCCCTGATTTTACTAGTTCATTCACTAAAGAATGATCTTCTGTTAATTGTAACATGTGTTGGTCACGAACTAAATAAGCACGACTATCCCCCACATTTGCTAAGACAAATGAATCCGGTAAAAGAATGGCACCAACCACGGTTGTCCCCATTCCTAAATACTCTGGTTTCGATTGTCCGCGTTCATAAATTTTTTCATTTTCCTTTTGAATTGCTTGAATTAACCACTGTGCAGATTTTTCAGCTGAGTCGACAGACGCATTGGACCAACTCTCACCTAAATTATTGACTGCCATTTGGCTAGCGACATCACCTGCTTGGTGACCACCCATGCCATCTGCTAAAACAGCAAAGGTTATGTGTTGTTGGTTCTCAAAAACGTTGACATAATCTTGGTTCGTATTTCTTTTGCGACCGACATCTGATTGAACGTTGATTTCCAAATTATTTCACCTCATTTGAACTAACTTTCCGCATACAGCAAATAAAGAAGCCATCTGTCATGTATTGATGGGGATACAGAACCAGTTCTTGCTCTTTTACTACTGCTTGGACGTTTTCATTTGCAACAATTTCAATTTTTTCAAATTCAGGGTGTTTGGCTAAAAAGGCTGCCACTACTTCCTGATTTTCTTCTGGCGTAATAGTACAAGTGCTATAGACCATTATACCCCATTGTTTTAGTGTTGGGGCAACACTTTCTAAGATTTCTAACTGAATTTTAGGTAAATTTTGAAAATCATTGGCCGTTTTATGGTATTTAATGTCTGGTTTACGGCGCATTAGCCCTAAGCCTGAACATGGTGCATCAACTAAAATCCGATCAAAGGTTTCTGCGGGAAATTCTTCGGCCACTTGTCGCGCATCAAGCTTTTCTGCTTGGACGACTTCCGCCACATGGAGGCGTTGCGCATTTTCATTAATTAGCTTAATTTTGTGCGCATGAATATCTAAAGAAGTCACACGACCACCTGCTTCAGCCTCTAAAAAAGTTGCGATATGAGTCGTTTTGCCACCAGGAGCCGCACAAGCATCCAATACACGATGATGCGGTTCAATTTGCATCGCTGGAGCCACGAGCATAGAGCTTTCATCTTGAATGGTTAAACAACCGTTAATAAACAGTTCACTGCCAGCTAAGTAGCCTTTTTCAGCGACAACACCATAAGGGGAAAGTTGACTTTCCTTCGCGGCAATCCCTGTTTCTTGTAATTCTTCCAGCGCTTCTTCTCGTGAAATAAACCGTGTGTTTACTCGGCCACTCGCATGGCTTTTTTCAAATAATGACAAACCCAACTGCCGTGTTTCTTCTTCGCCTAATTGGGCAAGTAATTTTTCTGTTAACCAACGTGGCATGCTAATTTCCGTTGCTAAACGATCAACTGGATCGCTAATTGCGGCCAAACTAGGTGCTCCATTTCGTTGGAACGCCCGCAGCACGCCATTCACGAATTTACCAATCCCAGGATTGCCACGACGTTTGCCAATTTCAACCGCTTCATTAATGACTGCATGATCAGGCACTTTATCTAAATAAAGTAATTGATATAACGATAAAATCAATAAATTTTTCACCCAATTATCGACTTTTTGCGGTTTCTTAACAAATGGTGTTAAGTAGTATTCCAACAATAATTTGCGACTAATTGTGCCGTAGACAAGTTCTGTAAACAAGCGGCCATCTTTCTCGCTTAGTTCTGATTTTGTCATCATTTCATTAAGTAAAAGATTGGAGTACGCCCCACCTTTATCCACACGTTCGATGGTTTCTAAAGCAACGTATCGAACAGAACGTTTTAATTTCTTGGGGATTTTTTCAGCCATTTTTGTTAGTCCACCTTATCTTTTTCTGCGACATTTTGACCAACGCCATTTAAAAATTCTTGAATCGTTAATTGACCTTTACCTGCTGGTTGCAGGCGATCAATTTGAAGAACTGTCCCTTCGCCACAAGCAATCCATAGCGCTTTTTTACTACGTTGGATAATCGTTCCTGGGGCGCTGGTTGTTGTTTCAGTCAGTGGTGTCACTGCCCAAATTTTCCAGTTGGTCCCTTGATAGGTTGTGAACGCTGTTGGCCAAGGACGCATACCACGCACTTGGTTATCAATTGCCTCAGCAGTTTTTTGCCAGTCAATTCGTTCTTGTTCCCGGGTAATATTTGGTGAAAAAGTAGCCTCTTCTTCCACTTGTGGAATAGGCGTGATTTCGCCAGCAATTAGCTTAGGTAACGTCTCTAATAAAAGTTCTTTTCCTAGAATGCTTAATTTTTCAAACATGGTGCCTACATCGTCTTGTTTCGTAATCGGAATTGCACGTTGCGCTAAAATCGCGCCAGCATCCATTTTTTTCACCATTTCCATAATCGTGACGCCTGTTTCTTTTTCTCCTTCAATAATCGAGTAATGTACAGGTGCGCCGCCACGAAATTTTGGTAAAAGTGAGGCATGGACATTAATCGCACCTAGTTTGGGCGCTTTTAAAATTTTCTCTGGTAAAAATTGTCCAAAGGCTGCTGTCACAATTAAATCTGGTGCTAAGTCAATCACTTTTTCCATTTCAGGAGAACCTGAAATTTTCTCTGGTTGTAAGACTAATAAGTTATGTTTTAAAGCTGCTTCTTTGACAGGCGTTGGGGTAATCACTTTTTTTCGGCCAACTGGTCGATCTGGTTGCGTGACAACCGCTTGAACGTCATAGCCTGCCTCGATTAAACTTTCTAAAATCGGAACAGAAAAGGCTGGTGTGCCCATAAATACAATTTTAGTCATCAAAATGTTCCTCCATATACGCTTCTAAATCTTCTGGTGCAATTTTCTCAATCATTTTATCGATAAATAACTCGCCATTCAAATGATCAATTTCGTGTTGAAAAGCTCGAGCTAAATAGCCGTAAGCCGTAACTTCCATTTCTTCACCTTCACGGTCAAAATAACGGACAGTCACTTCATCTGCTCGTTCAACGGTTCCATATGTTTCTGGAATACTTAAACAGCCTTCCACATCAATACTGGTTCCCTTTTTTTCAATAATCACTGGATTAATTAGTTCAAAACGACCAGATTCTTCATCGATTTCAATCACTGCCATTTGCAAATTTTTCCCAATTTGCGGGGCTGCTAAGCCAATCCCATCATGGGCCAGCATTGTTTCATACATATCCTCTAGTAACTGCACAATTTCATCGGTAATAATCGTCACAGGTTGAGCCTTCATTTTTAAGTGTTCGTTCGGGTGAATCACAACTGGATAGCGCATAAGTGCTCCTTTCAAAGCTGTATTTTTTAAATAAAATTCATGGGTTCTGCATCAATGGAAAGCTTTAAACCACGAGCCGTTGCTCGTTGTGTATCGGTTAAAATTTCTTTCAATAATGGTTGAAGCATTGGTTCTTGTTTATACTTGATAATCACTTGATAAAAGTATCGATTATTGACACGCATAATTGCGTTGGGCGTTGGTCCCAACAAAATAGCTTGCGGCGATAAGCCTTGTTTTAATTTCGTCGCGATTTGAAACATTTGTTTCGCTGCTTCATTTTCTTCAGGATGGCTAGCCGTAATTTGGACCGTAAAATAGTACGGCGGATAATCCCCACGATGGCGGATATACATTTCTTTTGTATAAAAATCTTCATAATCTTGGGCTTTTGCCAATTGTATCGCATAATGCTCGGGGTTAAAAGATTGAATGATGACTTCCCCCGGTTTTTCAGCGCGACCAGCTCGACCGCTGACCTGTGTCAATAACTGGAAGGTCCGTTCACTGGAACGAAAATCGGGTAAATTCAAGGCGGTATCAGCATTTAAGACACCGACTAGCGTCACATTTGGAAAGTCCAGTCCTTTGGCAATCATTTGTGTGCCTAATAAGATATCCGCTTGTCCTTCACCAAATGTTCGCAAAATCTTTTCATGCGCACCTTTGCGACGGGTCGTATCAACATCCATTCGGAGAATACGACTGTCTGGTAATAACGTTTGTAATTCTTCTTCTACTTTTTGTGTGCCTGTTCCGTAGTAGCGAATTTTATCTTGGCCACAGTTAGGACAGCGATAAGGAATCCGTTCTTCATGTCCACAATAATGACATTTCATTGTTTTACTATCCATATGCAAAGTCAAGGAAATATCACAATTCGGACACGGCAACACATAGCCACAATCGCGACACATCACAAATGACGAATAGCCACGGCGATTAAGTAGGAGAACACTTTGTTCGTTTTTCTCTAAGCGTTCTTGGAGTTTTTCTTGCAACGACATGGAAAAAGAAGAGACATTGCCATTTTCTACTTCTTGCCGCATATCCACTACATCAATCGTAGGCAAGGTTGCCGCTTGATTGGCACGCTGTGTTAATCGTAACCGCTGATAAACATTTTTTTGTGCGCGAGCGCGTGATTCCAAGGACGGCGTGGCACTACCTAAAACAACAGGGCAATGATGGTACTCCGAACGCCAAATCGCTAAATCTCTCGCGTGGTAGCGGGGGGTTTCTTCTTGTTTATAACTTGCCTCGTGTTCTTCATCAACAATGATCACGCCGATGTTTTCGATTGGCGCAAAAATGGCTGAACGCGCGCCAACCACCACTTCCGCTTCTCCTCGTTCAATCTTCCGCCACTCATCGTATTTTTCACCTTGCGATAAGCCACTGTGCATTACAGCAACATGTTCGCCAAAGCGACTTTTAAAGCGTTGCACCATTTGCGGAGTTAAAGAAATTTCAGGGACAAGCATAATGGCTGTTTTGCCTTGGTTAAGAACTTCTGCAATGACCTGTAGATAAACTTCTGTTTTCCCGCTTCCTGTAATACCTTCCAATAAGTAGGTTTGGCTTTGCTGTTCTTGGACCGATTGTAAGATTGTTTCCACAGCCACCTGTTGTTCTGCATTCAAAGATAACGCAGTCGTTTTTTCAAACGTCTGATTAGCAAACGGATCACGATACGCTTCTTTTTCAATGAACGTTAGCCAGCCGTTTTTGGCCGCTTCATTTAAAAGTGCGGTACTGAAACCTAATTCTTTCATTTCCTTCACAGCGGTGACTTTTTCAGTGCCTAAGCGTTGTAAATAGTAAAGAAGTTGCTCTTTCTTCTTAGCTCCCTTGCGTAACCCCAAACGAATTTCCTCTAATTGTTCAAATTCCTTAGCGGCTTGAATGAAGCGGACCATTTTGACTTTATTTCTCGTTGTAACTTCGTAGCGAATATCGACTTTTTGCTGTTTACGCAACGCCATTAGTTGAGGCAAAAGCCCACGTTCTTGCGCTTGGTCCCACGAAATTTCCTCTAAACCATAAAATAACTGATCTTGTAATTCTTCAGAAAGCTCATCCGTTAAATAAATATATTTTTGGTAATCGGCACGCATTACGCTAGGCAACATGGTTTGCAAACAAGTGATTTTAAAAGCAAACGTTTTTTCCTTCATATAATCAGCTAAAGCCAACATTTCTGTATTTAAGACAGGTTTTAAATCCAACACCGCCACTAGTTCTTTCAACTGAACATTGGTTTCGTCAAGAACCGTTGCAGCCACTGGTTCAACGGCTAGAACAAACCCTTGAACATGCCGATTACCGTTACCAAAAGGCACTTCTACACGCATGCCGACAGCCAATTGCTCATTTAAATTTTCAGGAACTAAATAAGTGAATGGTTGATCGGTTTGCATCGTTGGTACATCCACAATAACTTTGGCTACTTTTTGCATGGTGCGTCCTCCTTTTTATGTAAATTCTCTTTGCCTATTGTACTAAAGATTGACTGATTTGTCTTGTGTGTCTCGTTGGCACCTTTCAGAATAAACGAAGAGAAAGCCTCTGAAATAGACAGACGGCTTTCTCCATTCGTTGACAATCATTCAATTAATTTTTTTCGTCACGTAAACGGTTTTCTAATTCTTTTTGTTCTTGTTCACGTTGGCGTTTGCGTTCTTCACGTTCAATGCGTAGACGTTCGCGTTTTTCTTCAGGATTTGGATCACTGATCACTGTTCCTGCTTCGATTTCTTCTAACGCACGACCCACACTTTTTACAGAATCAAAGGATTCAACGGTTGGTTGAACACCTTCATCTAATTCATGCGCACGTTTGCTTGCTAAAATAACCAAAGAATATTTTGAAGGGACTTCTTTTAACAATGAGTCAATTGACGGTTTTAACATCATAAGGCTACATCTCCTCTAACATTTTAATATATTTTCCAATTACACGGTCAACACGGAAGTGCTCACTCGCGATAATGTCTTTAATTCGTTGCACGGCTAAAGGAACTTCATCATTCACTACCGCATAATCATACAGCGCCATCATTTCGATTTCTTCTCTGGCCACAGCCATTCGTTCTTCAATCACAGACATTTCGTCTGTTCCGCGGCCAATAATTCTTGATTTTAATTCCGCTAAATCGGGAGGTGTCAAAAAGATAAATACGCCATCAGGCACTTTGTCTTTGACTTGTTTAGCCCCTTGGACTTCGATTTCTAAAAAGACGTCTTTGCCTTCATCTAGCGTCTGGTTAACATACGTTAATGGTGTCCCATAATAGTTACCAACATATTCCGCATATTCCAACATTTCTCCAGCTTCAATCATCGCTTCAAATTCTTCTCTTGAACGGAAATAGTAATCTACTCCATCCACTTCGCCTTCTCGCTGTTTCCGAGTGGTCATTGAGATTGAATATTGAAAATCATTTTCTTCACTGTCGAAAATAGCCTTTCTTACAGTCCCTTTCCCCACTCCTGAAGGACCTGACAATACGATTAATAACCCGCGCTCTGACATAACGACTTCCTTTCAAAACATAATTTCACAGTATTAGTTCTATTTTGCACTTTTTTTCTGCAATTTTCAAGACTTTCTTGGAGATTCACTGAAAAAATAACATTTCTTCTTTAATTTGGCTTTCATAACTTGTTCTTTTTTTAAACAAATTACCTAGAATTCCTATACAGGCAGCCATTTTTTAAGTAAAATGAAGTGATGACTCCTTTAGGATGAAAAAACGTGAATAAGAAAGGACTGAGAAACATCGCACGAATTAAACCATTTACATTGTTTCTGCTAGGCTTAGTTGTCAGTTGTGGGGCCTTTTTTGCCCAACCTACTGTGACTCATGCAGAAGAAGATATTACCGCGATTGCTAAAAAAATGGGGACGACTCTGAAAGCGGATGGCATTCCCAAAGCAGCCATCGTTGTTGATGCTGATTCTGGAGAAATTCTCTGGTCGCAGCAACCAGATTTAGCGTGGAATCCTGCCAGTATTGCCAAAGTGATGACCATGTACTTGGCCTTTGAAGCAATGGAGCAAGGAAAATTTACAATGGATACGACTGTGACTGCTACGCAAAAAGATGTCGATATTTCTAAAATATATGCCATTAGTAATAACAAAATTACGTTAGGTGTTGCTTATCCAGTCCGTGAACTGTTAAAAATGATTGCTGTCCCCTCTTCTAATGTGGCGACTCTCATGTTGGCAAACTTAATTTCAGGGAACCAGCCTACTGACTTTGTTCATTTAATGAATCAAAAAGCGGCTGAATTAGGGATGACAAATACTACCTATTACAACTGCAGTGGGGCGCAAGCAAGTGCCTTTAACGGCCTGTATCAAATGCAAGGAATTGACCCAAATGGCGATAACGTCTCTACAGCTAGAGATTTAGCTTCACTAACCTATCATTTTCTGAAAAATTATCCAGAAATTTTAGAAATCACCAATAAACCAGTGGTGAAAACAATGGTCGGCACGCCTTACGAGGAAACGTTTGAAGCGTACAATTATTCTTTACCAGGCGCTAAGTATGGTTATCAAGGCGTGGATGGTTTAAAAACAGGCTCTAGTCCAACAGGCGGCTTTAACTATATTGCGACTGTCAAACAAGGAGATTTCCGTTTAATTGAAGTCATTTTAGGCGTTGGTAATTGGCAAAACCAAGATGGTGAATACGAACGGCATGTGGCTGGTAATGCTTTGCTGGACTATGCCTATACGACATACGAACGCAAAAAACTTTTAGACAAAGGACCACAAACCATTGATCACAAAAAAGTCACTTTGGCTAACGATTTATACGGTGTCGTTCCCAAAGGCAGTCAGCCTACTTTTAAATTAGTAGCAGGGCAGGTGCAAGTCGACACGCCTTTGACATTGTTAAATAGTACTGTTCAAGCGCCTAAAGTGGCTTACCAAGAAGTTAAGCCAAAACAAACAACAGCTGAAGCTGCGGAAGAATCAAACGAACATTCTGGGGATACCACCGTTGCAGAACCGAATCATTTTATTCCCAAATCGATTGCCACAAGTGTTTTAGTCCTTTTCGGGCTGATTTTCTCAGTAATTACCCGTCAGCTTCAAAAACGTTTAGAACGTCAGAAAAAACACGGCAAAGAAAGCAGTAAAACTGCATCCATGCGGACAATCTTTTTAAGTGCCGCAGTTCTTTCTTTCCTATGCGCCGTTGGCTTGTTTCTTTTATTCTAATTAAAAAAATACCACCAAGCGTGAAATGCTTGGTGGTATTTTTTATAAGCCCATATTAGAAAGCGTATTGACCACGTTCATCAATTCATCGCGACGACGAACTTGTTTGTCGACAGGGCCGTCAACTTCTTTCACGTCAATGCGCACAACAAAGTGACGATTCAAAGTAACAAACGTGTCTTCGTTAATTTGGATATTTAACTCTGTTTCAGAATAGCTTGCACAAGCATCTTGCCAGACGTCAAATGGTTCTCTGTCTGAAGCGACTTCTGTTTTTACCACAGAACGACCACTTAATTCTTGAAAGGTTACATCATAAAATTTAGTCATTGCTTTCACCTCTGTCATTTATTCGTTACTTCTATATTATAGCGTTTTCTGGAAAAACACGAAACCATTTTCTCTATTCGACATTTTGAATTTGTTCCCGAATCTTTTCTAAGGTTGTTTTCATTTGAACGACACTATTTTTTATTTCAATTGGACTTGATTTCGAACCAATCGTATTGACTTCACGGTTCATTTCTTGAATTAAGAAATCTAGTTCTCGGCCCACTGGTTCTGTTTCGTCAAGCAACTGATGCAACTTATCAATATGGATATCCAAACGATCCAATTCTTCATGAATATCGCCTTTTTCCAATAAAATGGCCATTTCTGTTAATAAGCGTGTTTCATCCACTTGGCTACCTAACCATTCGTTTAATTTCGCTTCAAAACGTTGACGGTATTCTTGTTCAAAAACGCCCACAAACGCTTGCAGCTCTTGAATTGATTGGGTCAACACTGCTACATAGTCAAGCAGGACTTGTTTAATTTGCGTTCCTTCTTGCACACGGCTTTGGTCAAGACTAGCGATGGCTGCTTCAAATGCTTGAACAAGAAATGGTTCAAATGTCTGATCAGCAATTTCTGCTTCCACTATTTCGACAAAATCATTTTGCTTTAATAAATGGTTGACCGTGTCCCCTGCATCAAACGTTGCTTCCGGATAGTTTTCCTTTAAATGTTGATCTACCGAAGTTAATAATTGATCAATTAAGTCCCACTGCACGCGCACTTCTTTTTGATTGTTGCCGATTTTTTGGAGATTTACATAGACTTCCACACGTCCACGTTTTAACGTGCGTTTGATTACTTGCCGAATCACCAGTTCATAGGCATTCAGTTCCTTTGGCATACGCAATTGAATATCTAAAAACCGCTGATTAACACTTTTGACTTCGATATCCAATTGATAATTTTCATTTTGAATGGTCTTTTTTCCAAATCCAGTCATACTTTTCATTGACAGGGTGCTCCTTTTACATGGATTTAATTGTTTTGCTTAATTCAGCAAATTCTTCGTTGGTTAAGGTGATGCCTTTACCCATTTTTTCGTGATCAGGGGCCCACTCACGCAAATCAAATTTTGGTGGACGACCATTCCAACTAATTAAATTCAATTCTTTACGCCAGCCACGAGCATTCTCAGATAACACAGCGACTTCTTCTAAAATTTCATATGAAAATTCTTCTTTCATAACATTCACTCCTTGTTAGTATTCCTTAGGTTATTGTACCATCTTTTCCTCGACACTTAAAATACACATCTCTTTTCTATCACCCTGTCTATATAAACATACGCAAATTTTTCAAAAAATCAGTAAAAAAAAGCGACAACTGCTCGTTTCAATCGTGTCAGTCACCGCTTCTCTGTCTATTCTTTTTCTGTATAAAGATCCACCACTTCAAAACTTTGGCAAACTAATAACATGTCGGGATAAAATTGTAACTGATAGGGGGACAGTTCTTCTTTAAAGAACCGCGCATGCTCTTCATACCAATAATCCAACGTCAAATCTCCTTCACCTTCCGCTTGCGCAAAAGATTCTGAGACCTTATTCATGGGCATAATTTCAACTTTGGTTGTTCGAATAATAGCCAGAGGTTGAGACTGACCATCTAAAATTATGTCGTATTGACCAGCTTTAGGGAGTTGTTCTTCTTCCATTTTATAAATATCTAAAGAAGAACATGTCGCTGTCTTACGACCAGAAACAACCAATTGCCCCAAACGATTACCCATCTCAGAAGAGCCATCACCAAACATCCACACATCGGGCATCAACATATCTAATTCATGTTTATCTAAAAAGTTTTGCCAGAACACTTCTACATTTTTTAACATCCTTTGCTCTCCTTTTTATTTTTACTTCACGCAACCTTCTTTCACTAATTATACATAACTGATTGCTTTTCTCCTATACTATTTTTACAAAATGAAAACTAAAATAATGTCAGTAACATTTGGACAAAAAAAAGAGGACTAAGTAACAAAACTTAGCCCATCTTTTTATTTTGCTTGTCGTTCTTTGATTTTCGTGAGTAAAGATTGAACATGCTGGCGTGCCGAAGCTTCATCTTCTTGAAGCATCTTTTCTGATAAAATAAAGGAGCCGCCCACTGCTAATACTTCTTTTGCTTCCACATACTCTATAAAGTTTGTTTCATCAATCCCACCAGTTGGTAAAAATTGAACATCATAAAACGGACCGCTTAAACTTTTAATGGCTTTTAACCCGCCATAAATATCGGCTGGGAAAAATTTAACCACTCGTAAGCCATACGCCAGCGCTCGCTGAATCTCCCCAGGCGTAGCTGTTCCTGGAAAAATAGGCACCTCATTTGCCAGACAAAAATCAATGACTTCTGGAACAATCGCTGGGGAAACAATGAACTGCGCACCGTTCGCTACTGCCTCTTGGGCTTCTTTCAAGGTTCTAACAGTTCCTGCGCCTACTATTAAATTCCCTGAAGCAGCAAGTTGTTTGATGGCAGGCAAGGCCAGCTGACTCCGAAAAGTGACTTCAATAAACGGTAATTCGTTTTCTACTAAGACTGATTCTACTTGTGGCAAATAGCGTAAATCTGTTGCAGTGTATAGTGGTAAAAGTTTACATGTCGCTAATTGTTGATACAGTTGATTTTTTTCAACTTTTGTTTCCATTCTGTCACTTCCTATTTTGTTTGGCTTTGGTTGCTTCGTACAGTCCTTGAATATAGGTCAACCCCATTGCTCGATCATATAAACCATAACCAGGCATCGCTTTTTCATCCCAAATTGCCCGCCCATGGTCAGGGCGAATAACGCCTTCATACCCTACGTCTACCAGTGCTTGCATTAATTCCGCCATATCTAACGAACCAGCGACACTCGGATGCGCCGTTTCTTCAAAACGATGCTCGCCTAAATACTTCACATTGCGGAAATGAACAAAATTAATTCTGTGACCTATTTCACGAATCATAGTAGGCAAATCATTCGTCGGGTCCGCACCGAGGGAACCTGTACAAAATGTAATCCCATTTGCTGGTGAGTCCACCAAGGAAAGGATCCGTTTTAAATCCGCTAAATTTTTAGTGATTCTTGGCAAACCAAAAATTTCCCAAGGTGGATCATCGGGGTGAATCCCCATTTTGATATTTTCTTCTTCACAGACAGGAATCACACGTTCTAAAAAGTAGCGCAAATTTTCGACCAAATCTTCTTCTGTTACGCCGGCATACATGGCTTTCAATTCTTGAAATTGTTGCAAACGCTCCTCTTCCCAACCTGGTAACCGGAATCCTTTTGACTGACTGTGAATTAATTGATACATGTCTTCTGGCTGCATGTTCTCTACCACAGCTTGATCAAATAACAACGATAAGCTGCCATCTTCATTCTCATACGCCAAGTCCGTTTTAGCCCAACCAAAAATAGGCTTGAAACTATAGCACACTAAGGAAATTCCGCATTTCCCCAAGTTACGCAACGTCTGGCGATAATTATCAATATAGTGGTCTCGTTGATCCGTCCCCGCTTTAATGGCGTCATGAATAGCGACACTTTCAATTCCTAAAAGTGCTAATCCTTCTTGTTCCACCGATTGTTTAAGTGCCTGAATTTCGGCTACTGTCCAAACATCACCTGGTAGTTTATTTAACAAGGTACCGACAACGCCAGTAATTCCTGGAATCTGTCGAATATGTTTTAACGGAATGGCATCGCCTGCCGCTCCGTACCATCTAAATCCCCATTTCATTGCTTTCACCCTTTACTACATTCTTAAAAATCATCGTCCTCATCCTCTTCGTCCTCAAAGGAAGTCATAGAAATATCCCATGCTTGCACACTTTCTTTGCCTTGCGCAACAATCGCTTGCGCCGCTTCAGCAATCGGTGTGCCCAATAATTGATGGTTTATCGCTTCTAAGACCATTGGTAGGTTGGTACCACTCACCACAAAGATTTTCTTTTGTAGTGCTGGTTCGAGTTCGTTAATCACTAAAACTGCCTGATTGTAAGGACTCGCACTTAATAAGTCAACCATGACCAACACGCCATCCCCTTGTTGGACGTTCTCAATCGCTGTTTTAATTTGTCCGCCTAGTGCTTGGACATCGTCTCCACTATTTAGATTAACAGTTTCGATATTTTCGGTTGCGCCCATAATCACGGTAGCTGCGTCTTTCGCACCGTCACTTAGTGCACCGTGTGTAGCAATCACAATCCCTAACATAAAAGTTCCTCCTTCAATTCAGTGGCTTGAGTCATTACTTCAAACAGTCATGCAATGACTCAAGCGACTGGCCTTTTTATAAATTAAATTTGCCTAAAACCTCTTTTAAACTAGTTTTTGGTGCAGAAGGCGTTGCTTGGAAATAAATATCTTCTACGCCATACACCTCATGTAGTTCTTTTAATTTTTCAGCATCTTCTTTGTTTAAATAAACTGATTTGGTTACTAATAAATCTTTTTCTGGATTTTTCTGTGCAATACCGCCGATGTTTAACTCCTTCATAGGGACTCCGTGTTTTACTAAGTCATAAATTACAGAGACGGTTTTAGCGATTAAAATACAGTTGTACTCTTTGAATTGGTATTCATCCCAATAAAATTTAGCTTTTTCCGGCGTAATGACAATGGTTTTTTGTCCTGTCCGACTGCCTGCACTTTTGTATAAATCACGCATAAATTTATCCTTTGCCACCACTTCATCGACAACGAAAATGGAATTAACGCCACTTTTTTGGGACAAGGTCACCATCACTTGTCCATGAATTAATCGTTCATCTACTCTTGCTAAATTTACTACGCCCATTTGATTCACGTCCTTTTCTTTTTATAAAATACCGACTGTTGCTAAGACAATTAAGATACCTGTTAACCACAATAATGCTTGCGTAACTTTCAAGCCTTTTTTCGTATAGAACCAATACACGCCCATCACGACAGCTAGCGGCAAGAGTCCTGGGACAATCTGATCAAGGATATCTTGGACCACAAACTCACGGCCAGAAAGTTTAAATTGAAGGGTTGAAGAAACTTTGACATAATTACCAGCTAAAATTCCCATCATGAACAACCCTAAAACAGATAACATTTCAATGGCTTTTTGAATCCCCGCACTTTGCATTAAGCCTGTGGCATTCCGCCCCATTTTGAAGGATTGTCTCGCAAAGAACACACCTAACAGTACTTGATAAAGGGCAAACGCCACAAATGGGAAAATCGCACCTAATGCGCTACCTTGTTGCGCCCACGGCACCGCAATCGCAATAAAAATATATTGAACCGTGCCTGAGTCAATCGCATCACCAATCCCCGCTAACGCGCCCATCAATCCAGCTTTGGTGTTATACATTAAATCATCTTGCATCATGATTTCGCGGCCTTCATGTTCTTCTTTGGCCCGCTCTTGTTCCATGGAAGCCATCAGCCCAGTAATGACCCCGCCGCCCCAACTTAATTGCGTATTGAAAAACAGCAGTTGACGCATATAAGCGGCTTTTAATTGTTCATCGTCTTTATATAATTTCTTTAAAAGTGGCATCATTGCGTACAATAACGAAGGCGCCAAGTAACGTTCAAAGGAATGGGGAATTTCATTGGCAAAATGCCAACGGAGATAGGCTTTTGTAACATCTTTATTGGTAATTTCTTCTGGTGCTAAATTCGTTGTTTTCGGCACGACTTTTTCTGTTGTTTCCGTCATTTCAGTTCCTCCTTTTTCTTTTAAAACCCGTCATCGTAATCGTCATCATCATCAAAATCAGTGGTGGCACTGGCGGAACCAGCACTTTCTGCTACAGGTTTGCCTTTTTGGACTTGCACAAAAATTAACGCAATAATTACGCCAAAGATGGCATACGTTACCATGGTAATTTCCAATGACTTAAAGACGATACTCATGAAGTATGCAAGGAAAAAGAAAACCAAGAAATCTTTTCGACCAATGACATAGACCGTTGTCGCAATCCCAATTGCGGCTAAACCACCACCTACTACTTCTAACACGTGAATCACAACGGTTCCTTCTAATGCTTTAATAATATCGGCAATGACTGGTGCCCCTAAATAAAGAGCAAAAAAGACTAATGGAACGAATAAAATAAATGAGGCAATCGTT
The DNA here is from genome assembly GCF_050536905.1 of Enterococcus sp. DIV1328a. NCBI lineage: Bacteria > Bacillati > Bacillota > Bacilli > Lactobacillales > Enterococcaceae > Enterococcus > Enterococcus sp. DIV1328a. The sequence continues at coordinate 2,595,526 of NZ_CP172912.1, forward strand.
GGATACCAGATAATTGAGCGGGCAATTTTTTTAGAATTTAGTTCAGCCACCGCACGATCGGTATACTTCCCTAAAAACGTGTTAATAAAGAAACGGAATTGATATAAATAACTTCCTAAAAGACCGACAGGAACCGCTACGGCGATAGCCGCTTCCGGCTTCAAATTCCCTAGCAACGCAACTGGCACAGCAATCGCTGCCGCAATTGATGGTTCTGCTGGCATAGAACCACCTGGTGAAAAAACACCCATGTAAATCATTTGTAATGCTGCGGTGACAATCATCGCTTTCGGGACATCGCCCATCACTAAACCTGCTACTAACCCTGTCATTAAGGGCGAGAAACGCAACGTTAACGTTGCTCCTCCTCCAAGCCATCTGGACATAATTGCTGCCACCCAAAGCGCCATTATCAAACTTTGTAAAACACTTAACGTTTCCATAGTTCCTCCTTCTTATCCTTGGTTTTGGATATACTTTTCTAGCTCTTCAATCCCTTGACGTAAACGTTCTTCCGAAATCTCAATAGGAATTAAATGAACCTTTTCTTTTGAATCAATAAATTGAACCATTGCATCGAGTACTGCTTCTTCTGGGTAAAGGCCCATTTGTCGTAACGACATGGGCAAGTTTAGCTCTTGATAAAAAGGGATTAATGCGTCTATGATGGCCCACCTTTTTTCCAATGCTAATTGATAGAAGATGCCGTAAGCTACTTTTTCGCCATGTAAATAGTCATGACTTTTTGGTAAAAATTTACTCATAGCATCATGCATGGCGTGTGCTGCTGCATTGCGGGCGTATTTGTCACCGAAGCCGCCGACTAATCCGGAAACGGCGAAAACAATTTCTGAAAGATGGACAAATTCAGGCGTGAGTTTGCCCTCGTCCATCGCTGCTAAGGCTGCTTTTGAGTCCCGCATAATCGCTTCTTGCGAAAGCTTGGCGGTCGCTCCCGCTAATTGTAAAAAGGGTTCCCCTTGCAAATGGGCTTGGCGTAAAATGGTCTCTGATTCATACCATTTCGCTAACGTATCAGCTAAACCAGCGACAAAATAATCACGGGGCGCATCAAGAAGCAACTTAGGATCAGTGATTAAAAACGCAGCTTGGCGAAAGAAATGTTCCGTTTTGCCTTCGGCCGCGCCATTTTCTTGATACATCACAGCTAACGGTGTCCACGGCGCACAGTTACTAGCCAAAGTAGGGACCAAGCCAAAATTCAGATTGTTTAAATGGGCGCTGTAGCCCACTAAATCGGCTAACTTACCGCCGCCGACTCCCAGAAGAAAGTCAATCTGGTGTTCCTTTATTTGCTGTGAAATTTGTTCGGCGCCAAAATAACTACATTCTCCTGTGTAAGTGTGATAGAAGAATTGATACTCTGAATCTGCCAAGAAGGGCAAAAATGGCTGAGCTTTTTCAAAGGATACGGTGCCATGCACCACCAAAATTCGTTGGGCGTGATATTCCTTGAAAAGTGACGGCACCGAAGCTAAGGCGCCTTCGTGGTAACGATAAAATTGCGGTCCAACTTTCACTTTTAAATCAGTTAACATGCTCCTCCTCCTTCTTAACTAACGTAACGACTGACTTCTTGCACTGTCCGTTGAGGTAAAATACCTTGCACCACGTCTTCCACATCTTGCACGCATTTTTCTCCCATCGCTTGCAGGCATTCCATGGTATAAGCGGAGGTGTGCGGCGTCATTACTACATTTTCAAACGCAAGATAAGGATGATTTTTCCGACCTGGTTCCTCTTCTAAAACATCTGTCCCAAGCCCAGCAATTTTGCCCGATTGTAAACCGGCAATCATGGCTTCTTCATCAATCAAGGCGCCTCGTGCGCTATTGGAAAGATAGACGCCGTCTTTCATCTTGGCAATTTCCGCCGAGCCAATCATGTGATAACTTTCTTCAGTTAAATTGGCACATAAACAAATGATGTCAGCTGAAGCTAGCAACGTATCTAAGTCTACTTTTTTTGCTCCATAACTTTGCAGATAAGTGGCGGATTTATAGGGATCATACGCTAACACGTCACAGCGAAATCCGTTTCGTAACGTCTCAACGACACAACTTCCTGTGTTCCCAACACCAATGACACCCACAGTTTTGTTAAATAACGTCCGACCGACAAAATTCGCTCGTTTTTCCCATTGATCTGCTTTAACGCTGGCATCTGCAGCCACGGTTTGCCGTAAAACAGCTAGTAAATTTGTGACATTGTTTTCCGCCACGGCATCTCGTTCTACTAAAGCTGGTATGATGGAAACAATTGTGTCATGCTGTTTTGCAGCGTCTAAATCGATGTTGTTATACCCAATACCATGGCGAGAAATCAGCAATAATTCATCTTTATGTTCAAAAAATTCTTTCGTGAAAAATGGCGTCACGCTAGCAATAATAATCGTATATCCTTGTAAACATTCCGCTAACTCTTTGCCACCAATTTCACTGTCGACTGTAAAATGCTTCACGGTGCCTATTTTTTCTAAGCGCGTCAAGTGTTCAGGAAAAATTTGACCAAAACTACTGGAATTCACTATGGCAATTTTTTGTTTTTTTAACATGACTAAACTCCTTTACTGACTTTTTACGACTTCATGCCCGCCAAATCCTTGTCGCAAAGAAGCGACCACTTTGTTTGAAAAATGATTTGCTAGCATACTTTCATTTCGAGTAAATAAGGACAACGCTGTCGTTGGGACGGGCATCTCCAAACGTAATGCTTCTTCAATCATCCATTTGGCTTCGCCATTTGCTGCAACTTTCCCTTCTAAATTGGCTAACGTAGGATTTTCCGCAAAAACCTCTTTCGCTAAGCCCATCAAGCGAGCTTCAATAATCGAGCCGTGATTCCACACATCGGCTACTTTCTCCAACGCAAAATCATATTCGGCAGCTTCTAATAAATTGAATCCTTCGCCCATGGCTTGCATCATGACGTACTCAATCCCGTTATGCACCATTTTCAAATAGTGACCAGCTCCTGATTTCCCAGCATAAAGATACCCTTGTTCACAAGCTAAATCTTCAAAAAATGGGGTTAACACTTTGACAGCTTCAGGCGCACCGCCAACCATTAAACACGCTCCTTCCCGCGCTCCTTTGATGCCACCAGAAGTACCACAATCAATAAAATAAATTCCTTTTTCCTTAGCAAGCTGAGCATTCGCGACACTATCATGAAAATTTGAATTGCCACTATCCACAATGATATCCTCTGGTGCTAATTGCTCTACCAATTCTGCCACTAATTGATTGGTAATCTGACCAGCGGGGGTACTTAAAAAAATCACCCTCCTTTTATTAAGCGCTTTCAATAGTTCTGACAACGAATCTACAACGGAAAGACCCTGTTCTCTAGCAGTCGCTCTTGCTTCCTTTGTCACATCAAAGCCAATAATGGGCCAGCCTTGTTCGTGAACATTTAATGCCATGTTCAAACCCATTTTCCCAAGTCCAATAAAGCCAATGTCCATTTTTCTTTCACCTGCCTCTTTTGATACTTCAATCATAAAGGATAAAAAAAATAATGTAAACGATTACACTAATTAAAAAATATTTTTTATTTTTTAGCAAAAATCTTGCCTGCTCAAAAGGTAAAACGTTTTTATTTTTAAGGAGCTTTCATACAAAAAACACAAGTAAATCTCTTGGTATCACGTTCTTTTTACTGGCTACTTTCTTTAGTTGAGAGAAGTCTTTTCAAGACCCCTTCATTTTTCAGAAAAAAGATTATTTATTTTTTTTTGGCTTTTTTTAAAGAATTTCTTTTTTGTGGAGAAAAAGAGAAATTGTATTTGTCCTCTTTTTCCACTATAATCAGTCTATACCAACAATGAAAAGGCATTCATTCTATTTTTAAAAAATAAGATTGGAGGAACGTGTTAATGAAAAACCACTATTTGGATCAACGGATTCGGATCAAAAAACCGAATTTGAGCCTCACAGAAAAGAAAATTTCCGATTACTTTGTTCATTCTGAATCATTATTGACACAAATGACGTTAGAAAGTCTTGCCAACGAAATTGGCGTCTCCCAATCTTCCGTGTATCAATTTGTAAAAAAGATTGGCTATTCTGGGTTCCAAGAATTTAAAATTGATATCGCCAGGAATTCTAATTATCAGCCGACTTTTCAAAACGTCAATAGCGTGAATGGCGCCGATGATATTTCACCAGATGATGATAGTATTACGATTGCTAAAAAAGTCTTACAAGCCAATATTTATTCCCTCAGTAACGCCACACAGTTCTTAACAAAAGAGCTGTTAGATAACGTGTTGGCTTTGATGTACTCTGCCAAAACGCTTCACTTTTTTGGGCAAGGTGGCTCCTCGATTGTGGCTTTTGATAGTTTCCATAAATTCATTCGGACCAACTATCGGTGCAACTACATTTTTGATTACCACATGCAGTTAAGTTTTGTCACAAAATTAACCAGTGAAGATTGCGTGTTTATTTTTTCCCATTCAGGCAAAACCAAAGAATCAATCAACCTAGCACGACAAGTAAAAAAAACCAACGCAAAAATGATTACGTTAACTGGTAACAGCGGTTCAGAGTTGGCAGGCTTGTCCGACGAAGCAATTATTGTCGTCACCGAAGAAGGCTTGTTTCGTGCGGAATCCTTGGCTTCACGGATTAGTTACTTAACGGTAATGGATATTTTATACACAAATACGATGTATCACAATTTTGATCAAAATGCCGATTCCTTGAAAAAAATCCGTGATAACATTAGCACGACTAAGACCGATCCGCATTATTTGTCGTAAAGATCTGAATGGTGCTTATTTTTGTAATATCGGTCCTCGCAAATTGGCTTTATACCGTGACTCTACATTTTATGAAGCAAGTGAACTATCATGGAGGTATTTCAAAAGCGACCAATTTTTTGGTCGCTTTTTATCTTGTGGGTAAAAATAAGTTAGAAAAAAGAACTTGGGGGTTATGTCCAAGTTCTTTCTAAATCTTAAGACAATTAGTTAATGCACGTGTTGTCTTAGCTTCATTTTAAATTTGCTTATTTCGTTCATTCCGTTACTTTAAATTGTTCGGATACATATTTAGCGTAAGTTTTATGTTTACTTACTAGCTCATCATGTTTTCCTGAACCAGTTACTTTCCCTTTTTCAACAAAGTAAATGCTATCCGCATCAACAATTGTCGACAATCTATGGGCAATAACCAATGTCGTTCGGCCCTTCATTAAATTAGACAATGCCTCTTGGACCTTCATCTCAGATTCTGAATCTAGGCTAGCAGTAGCTTCATCTAACATTAAAATCTTGGGATTCCGCAAGAATGCACGAGCAATTGCAATACGCTGTCTTTGTCCTCCAGAAATTTTAACGCCACGTTCACCGACTTCCGTATTCAATTTATCTGGCATTTCTTCTACAAATTTTCGCGCATATGCTAGTTCCAAGACATCCCATAGTTGTTCATCTGAGAAGTTTTCTGCTAAGCCATACGTTAGATTATCTCTGATTGTCCCTGCCATAATCGCAGAATCCTGTGATACAAAGCCGATTTGACGACGATAATCTGATAATTTGATATCTTTTATGTCAATATCTCCAAATTTAATTTGTCCTTCTGTAGGTTCATAAAACCTTTCAATTAAACTAAAAATCGTCGATTTCCCGCCACCTGATGGGCCAGCAAAAGCAATTACTTGGTTTGGCTGAGCAGTAAAAGAAATGTCTGTTAAGATAGGTTCCTCTGGTGCATCTTCATAAGAAAATTTTACATTTTTAACTGATAAAGTCTTTTCCGATAAATCAATATCTTGTCCACTTTCAAAGTCTTCAGGTTCTCTAGATAACAATTCTTGCACTCGTCTCGTTGATCCTGCTGCTTTAGCTACTTCAGAAAATAACGTCGCAATGATTGGCATGGCGCCAATAAGATTAAATAGATACATTAAGAAACTCATCAATGTTCCGATTGTCATCACACCAACGGCAATTCGATGCATCCCATATGCTAATAGCCCAAATACCATGCTCATAAAGACCATCATCATAATTGGTTGCATAGATGCATCAAATATTGCTTCTTTTTTCCCTACATTAAATAACCGATCCACTTCATTTGCAGCACGAACCTGCGCCTGAGATTCAGCATTAGAAGTTTTGACTAAACGAATTTCACTCAACGTTTCAGTAGCAAGTCCGTTAAATTGACTCATAGCATCTTGGCGAATGTGACTAACTTTTGAACCAAATGCCATTACTGGAATCATACAAAGGATTACAACAGGAACAGCAATTACCATAGCAAGCGACATATGCCAATCCATTTTAATCATCATATATACCGTACCAATAACTGTAATCACACTGGCAACTGTTTGAGGAAAAGTAACGGCTAACAATTGCTTAACTTGATTAGTATCATTTACGACCCGGCTGGATATTTCACCCGCTTTAACAGAGTCAAAATAAGAAACTTTTAGAATAGTTAATTTATTCCATAAGCGTTTACGCATATTTTGGATGACATTTTCACCAAAAATACCTAAAATTGTCCCTCCTAATGCAGAAACGAGTGCTGAAAATATAAATAACCCAACAACTTTACCTAATAAACTATAATCTACTCCCTTTTGAAAATTATTGACTAAACTTGAAGCAAGTTTTGGAACGTACACTTGGACACTAGAAGAAATCACAAGAAATATCATCCCGATGCCAAGCAGTAAATAGTTAGGCTCTGTCATCTTGATTAAGCCTAAAAATTCTTTAAACGAAAATTTTGTTTTATCTGCTCGGATAGAATCATGACTATTTTTGCCGCCTCCACCTACTGCCATTATCTTCTCCGACCTCTCTTCCATCCTTCAAAGCCACCGTATTCACCATTGAATTCACCAAATCTACCAAAGCCATCATGTCCCATCATCTGTTCTCTAGCTCTACCATATCTAGCTGATATTTTTCTGAAATGTTCCCAATTTTTATCGTCGCCAAAAATTGTTTCAATTTTATCTAAAAATTCTTCACTAGAAATATTCTTTTCTATACGTTCTAAATAATTATTTAAAGACTCTAGTTCCTCCTCTGAGAAGCCCTTAAACATTTCTTCATTAAATCCATTAGAAATATTTCCTTGAGTACTTAAACTTTCTCGTCCCTTATCGGTCAATACAACGAATGTGACCCGAGCATCTGATTCATTTTTGACTCGTTTAACTGCTTTAACAGACTCTAATTTTTTTATGATTTGTGTCACACTAGAAGGTTTTATATCTAAATATTCAGCGATTCTTCCAGCTGTTACATTTTCTTCAGAAGCAAGCAATTTTAACGTTTCAAAAGTGTTATCTGGTTTCTCCTCTATGCTAGAAGCAAAGATTAAGTAAGGTTGTTGAGCAATTTTTAATAGTTTATTTAAAATATCTGTTTTTTTCATAATTTCCTCCAAAAAAATTTATTTAGTTTATATATAAGCTAACGAACTAAATAGTAATCTATTTAGTTTACTTTGTCAACAACGAACTAATTATTTGTATGTAGATATAACCAAAATGAAAAATAACATACAGAAACTGCCGATTTGTTTTATCGATTCATCTGTTCCTCTACTTAAAAATCTATTTGTCCATTCAATCATGAATACTAAAAAAACGCTTGGCACAAGCCAAGCGTTTTGATTCTCTCTTTACATCGAACCTTTAAAAACATCTTTATTCTTAGCAAAATAATCAACACCAGAGTAAATGGTGAAAATCAAGCAAGCATATAGCATGATTTGATCTAGTGGTAGATGAAGTGCTGAAAATGGAATGTTGTTAATGAACAGTAAAATAATTGCAACCATTTGGGTAGCTGTTTTTACTTTTCCTGGCCAAGCTGCTGCCATTACTTCGCCATGTTCGACTAATAACAACCGTAAACCAGTCACTGCCAATTCACGACAAACAATAATTGCTACAATCCAAGCGGGTACTTTGCCTTGACCAACTAAGACGATAAAGGCGGTCATCACTAGCATTTTGTCCGCTAATGGGTCCGCAAATTTTCCGAAGTTCGTCACCAAGCCTTGTGCACGGGCAATTTTGCCATCCAACCAGTCTGTAAAACTAGCAACTGCAAAAATAATCGCGCCCACTAATTGGGTAACGGCTAACGTTGTGTCGCCAAAACTAATCGTTCCCCAGTCCATTGGCACTGACACAATAATAATAAAAATCGGAATCATAAATATTCTTAAAACTGTTAATTTATTTGGTAAATTCACTTCAATTGCCCCTTCCTTCTCCTGTTCTATTTTACGTTATCTTGCTGGCAGTGTCACGAAAAAAAGAAAAGAATCTGGAATAATTGCCGTTTGACCGTTTATTCAGAAATATTCTTGCCTTTTTTTAGAAAGAGCTGGTAATAGCCTAAACCTAAATTAATCATTCCAATCAATGTGATACTGTCTAAAAATTTAGAACCATAGATAAAGTAGAAATACAGTTGTAAGCCAACAATCAAGAAGCCCATGACCAACAGAGCGATTGAAAATATGGTGATAAGATTAAATTTTTTATTAACTATTTTAAGCATTGATAACCCCTTCTCTCTTGAATTATTATTGTCGTCTTTTTAACCATTCGCTGTTAATTATAAAAGAAAAGAATCTGGAATAATTGCCGTTTGACAGTTTATCCAGATTCTTCTTACACCATTTCTAACGATACGTAATCCCTAATGTAACATCCTTACGAATTAAAACTGGCGTTTTTTCCAGTGTTAAATCGGCGCCATCGACTTGAATGGCGACGTTATTTGAGGCGCCTAGAATCAGTGTTGCATTGGCGGCATTCGCAGGTAAAGCTGTTGTTTCTGTTTCTCCTGCTTGCAGGGTGTGTTGGTACGTATAGTTGCCATCGACCATCACGCCAATCCAGCAAGAGCCTTCAGTCCCTTTAAAGGTAATGTTGATTGGACTATTCGCATCTTTAACCGTTGCAGTTACTTGATTATTGGCATCACTCACCACAGCCACAGCTGTTTTCTTCTCTGGTTCGCTTGAAGAAGACGGCGGTGTACTACTTTGTGTGCTACTTTCTGGGGCTTGACTTGATTCTTTGGGTTTTTCCACACTGGCACTAGTTGCCGGTGTTTGAATAATCGGTTCGGCTTTTTGATCTTGCCACATAATATACAGCACTACGACCGCAATGGCTAAACCAATTAACGAAAAGGCAATGGCTGGTAAGTTCCGCAGTAACCAACTGGATTGCTTTTCTTCGTCATGCAATTGCTTACGTGATCCTTCAAGCTCTTCATACACTGGCTTGGGTTCTTCGACAATTTCAGGCTCTTTGCCATCATAGATATCTACCAATTGATTGCCATCTAAGCCGACCGCACTTGCATATTGGCGGATAAACGCCCGCACATAAAAGGTGCCTGGTAAGGACTCAAAATCGTTTTGTTCAATAATTTCTAAATATCTTTTTTGAATTTTTGTCATTTGTTGCAGTTCATCAATTGTGATGTTCTTCTGCAATCTTGCTTCTTTTAGTGTTTCTCCAATATTTACGCTGGCCACTCGTCCATCTTCTCCAGTCTATTTTGTTAATTTATCGATTGTCTCATCAGTCTTTTTCAATTGCCAAGGAAAACATTCCCGTCCTTTAAGAATACCACAAAAGAAGCCAACTGAGGATAACAAAATTGAAAGATTTCAAAGATTTTTCTTTTTCTTAAACAGTTGGTTTATTGCTCGGTTTCTCCTTTAGGATACATGTAGAAACGGCTCAATCCTTCTTCACGAATAAAGGTCTCTGCTACTTGGCGGACGTCGGCTAATTGAATACTTTCAATGACTTCAATCTTATCAAACAGCGTGGTTTCCCCAAACAATGATTGTGAAAATTGGTTGGCGATATACTCTAAAGAGTTTAAGGATTGGAAATATTTACCAATCATTTTTTTCTTCAATAAGGACAAATTTTCTTCCGTTAATTCTGGACTTGTTGTGGCAGATAATAAAATAGCTTCAATTCGTTCTGCTAAGACTTCTGGTTGCTCACTATCGCCGCCAATATCCGCAAAATGGAAACTGCGATCTAAATTAAAGTCATAACTAAAACTATCATCTAACAAGCCTTCATCATAAAGAGCCAAATAGTTTTGAGAGGTATTACCAAACAATAATTGTAACAACAAGTTCACGGTGACTTGATATTTCATTAAATCACGACCCGTTGTTGGCACTTCATCTAAGCCTTTCAAGCCAACAAGCACTTTTGCCCGTGTGACTGTCATTTCAATGGCGCTCTCTTTGACAATGTCGGCAGCTGTTTCTTCAGGAAAATGCCGACGAATAGGTTGGGCGGCAGGAAACTCTTTCGCCGCTTGGTTTTCACGAATGAACGCCATTAACGCTTCAGGGTCCATTTTCCCTACCACGAATAAGGTCATATTACTTGGATGATAAAACGTATTGTAGCATGTATACAAATCCTCTGCGGTAATCTCCGCAATACTTGCCACTGTGCCGGCTATATCAATATGCAATGGATGTTTCGGATAAAGGTTACCTAAAATACCAAAGAACAAGCGCCAGTTAGGATCATCTAAATACATTTGAATTTCTTGTCCGATGATGCCTTTTTCTTTTTCGACCGTTTCCTTCGTGAAATACGGCGATTGCACAAAATCAAGCAACGTTTCTAGATTTTGTGTCACTTGATCCGTCGTTGAAAACAAATAACTCGTTTTCGTAAAACTGGTAAAGGCATTCGCTGAAGCCCCTTGTTGCCCAAATTTTTGGAAGACATCGCCATCTTCTTTTTCAAACATTTTATGTTCTAAAAAGTGGGCGATTCCGTCAGGTACTTCAATCATTTCCTCTTGACCAATTGGCACGAACGTATTGTCAATGGAACCATAATCGGTCGTAAACAAACCATACGTTTTTTGGAAATCATTTTTCGGTAATAGGTAAACCTTTAACCCATTTTCCAGTGTTTCTGTATACAATGTTTCTTTAATTTGTGCATAGTCTTTTTTAATCATTTTCCGTTTCTCCTTCCAAAAAGAAGATCGCTTGAAGTTCCAAGCGTTTGGCCACTTCTTGGATTTCTGGAATAGTCACGGCATTAATCCGTGCAATCCATTCCTCCGCCGTCAGCATCGTCTGTGGCATTAATTGGTTCAAGTATTCTTTTTCCAGCCACGCGCCTGCATTATCTAACGCTAAGATATACTGATTTTTTAACATTGCTTTCGTTTGTTCAATTTCTAATTCGCTAATCTTACCTAAGCGAATATTTTCCAATTCTGTCGAAATCAAACGCAAGACCTGATTCCGATTTTTGCCATCGATTCCTGTTTGAACCGTCATGAAGCCACGGAAGGTGTCGATACTACTAGAAGCATAATACGCTAAATGCTCTTTTTCACGGACATTCATAAATAATTTAGAATGCGGGAAACCGCCAAAAATCCCATTAAACACTTGCAACGCAAAATAATAGCTATCGCCATAATAAATATCTGTGTTATAAGCCAAGTTTAATTTCGATTGGGCTAACACCTCACGCTCGGTCCGCTCTTCAATCACATTGCGAATTGGTTGATTGTAGAAAATCGCGGCTTTGCCTTCTTCACGAGGCGTAAACGGTAATTGCTTGAATAGTGGCACTAACTCCGCCTCATTGACATCGCCTAAGACAAAAATATCCACTTGATCTTCCGCCAGCATTTTTTGATAATACGCTGCTAATGACGCCGCTGTTTCCTCAGCTAACGCCGCAACGGTCCCGAAACTAGGGATTTTTTGATCCTCCGATTGATTAAAATAGACACTTTGAAGCGCCAAAGAAGCATAGGTTTGCTTATCCTCCACAATACTTTCCAAGTACGCTTTCAAGTTCTCTTTCTCCCGTTGGAAGGTTTCCGCTTCGAATTGGCCCGCTTGAATATTGGGGGCAAAAATAATTTCCTTCAAAAAGTCCACCGCTTCGGCAAGCACCTGACTATCCTGTAAATAATGATCATTGACAATGTTCATAGAAACATTAAACCAATGTTGATTGCCTTTTTTGGAAACGCCAATCCCAAAGCTGGCGCCGTAAAGTTCCGCCAAACGCTCACTTAACTTGACTTGATTCGGGTAATTCAAGCTGTTGGTTTCCATCAAACTGGACAACAGCGTTCTTTTTGTAATGGTTTCATGATTTAATCGTGTATTAAAGCGGACTAAAAGACGCACCGTTTTATATTTTTCTGTAGGAATGACGTGTAAATTCACGCCTTTAACTAATTGAACAGACATTGCCGCATCGCTCCTTCATTTGCTTCATCTTACCTAAAGAATGCTGTGAAATATATGTATCGCGTAAATTCTAAAGCATTTTTTAATGTTTTTTCCAATAGCTCCATTATAACACAGCTTCAGGTGCTTTCTGAATGATAAGAGTTTTTCAGTTCAAATTTTCAAGAAGATTCGGTATACTGTTTTTAAAGTGAGGAGGGAAAAAAGAATGATTAAAGAATTTAAAGAGTTTATCATGCGCGGAAGTGTCTTAGATCTAGCCGTCGGTGTTGTCATTGGTAGTGCGTTTACTGCAATCGTGACACAAGTGGTGGAAGGCTTGATTACCCCGTTAATTAGTCTGATTTTTGTCTTGACGACTGGGAAAAAGAGTGCCGACGATGCATTGGGTGCCCTTGTCTATAAAGTCGAAGGCGTTGAATTCAATATTGGTAGCGTGATTAGTGCACTTATTACATTTTTAATTACGGCTTTCGTCCTCTTCTTGATTGTCAAAGCGGCCAACAAAATGAAAAACCGTGGCAAAAAAGAAGAAGCGGCAGAAGAAGAAGTGGTACCAACGAGCGAAGATTACTTAAAAGAAATTCGCGACTTATTAGCGGCGCAAACACCGCCTGCTGAAACTGTCAAAACAGACAGCACCGTCACAGAGAAATAAGCAAAAAGTCATCCTGAGGGGATGACTTTTTTGTTTGGACTTAAATTGATGGTCCTGCCACGAGGTTCCAGATGATTTCCCCTGTATAGTTACCTGCTTTGATTTGTTGATAAGGGGTCGTGATGTTTAATGTTTGCTTACTCATAAAAGAATTCCACATTCCTTGTCCTTTTCCACTAGAAGCGTTAGCCATCAATGAAGCATCTCCTCCAATGGTAATACTTGTAGCTGAAAGTACAGGTGCAACAGGACTATTGATAAAATCATTTACACCACCTGTAGTAGTAAGAAACTTGTTTGCAGTTTCATCATAAGATAGTACATATCCTGTCTGTTTAAAAGAATATATACCAGATAACTTATCCTCACCATTTTTCATTTCAGGAAGTGTCGCGGTTACATGCCATCCTTCTTTCGTCCCTCGAATGTCACCAACTGCATAATTGACATACGAATTAGACTTGATAGATGATAAATCACCTGATACAGAAGTTTTATCAAATGAAATTGTTTCAGGGATAAAAAGTAAATCAAAGTTCCCGTTTGATGTATTAGGATCTGGATCCTTTGTGTTCTCAAAACCATCCCCACCTGGTAACGTTCCCCCTTCAAAACCCACTGTCACTGGCGTATTCCCTGTCGTCACAGCCTGTGCCGACAGCGGTGCCAAATTAGCGCCAACCACTGCGCTACTTACCAACAAACTTGCGAGTAATTTCTTTTTCATTTTACATACCTCTCTTTTTTTAATTGATTGTTTAAGAACGGACGGAAGACCATTTAAACAGCTCTTCCGTCCGCTATTGTTTACATGCTTAAATCGCTGGTCCTGCGACAAGATTCCAGGTGACATTTCCTGTATACGCGCCTTTTTTCAGTTCTTGCATTGGTGTCGTTACATTTAACGTTAAGTTATCTAGACGACCTGACCAAGTCCCTTGCCCTTTTCCTAGAGGAGCGTTAATTAAAGCTGCGGCGCCGCCACCAATCTTAAGGCTCGCACCGTTAAAGCTAGGGGCCGTTGGATCATTAGCGATATTCATGCCGTTCAGAGTGTTGAAGCCCCCGTAAGAACTCGTACTTTCGTTGAATATGGCATAGTATGGTGTCATTCCAAAGGTAATCTGTCCATCTAATATATCTGTGCCATTACTCATGCCCACTACTTCGCCAGTGACATGCCAACCTTCTTTGGTTCCGCGGACATCACCCACCATGATCGATTTTGGCGCAGTTGAAATGGGTCTAATAGCGGTTATATCCTCACCAATTTTTACGGGAGAAAAGTCAAAAATTTTCGGAATGGCTAATAAGTCAAAATTCGTATTCGGTTGCGTCGGATCGGGATCTACGATTGGGCCAGTATCATCCCCCTGATCTTGCAATGTTCCACCTTCAAATTCTACCTGCACTGGTGTATTTCCTGTCGTGACAGCCTGTGCCGAAAGAGGCGCCAAGCTAGCCCCAACAACTGCGCTGCCAACGAGTAAACTTGCAAATAATTTCTTTTTCATCTATGTACGTCTCCTTTTGTTTAAGAATTTCCAGAATGTACTTCTGAAGCTATGGCCTTAATTATACAAGATTCCCCTGTGTCTGTGATTTTAAATATTTAACCGCGCATAGAAAAAATCAACAGTTCTTTTAATATCAATGATATCTCTTGGTTTTAAACATAAATTTCAACACTTTTTGACATTCGAAAGTGTTATTTAATGATTTTCGCGGCAAAATCGATTAATAAACAGCAAGAAAACGTCAAAAAGTAAGGGTTCAACTCTTACCTTTTGACGTTTTCTCCTAAATTCTTATAAATTTATCCGCGATTTCGGCGAAAAAATCTTCAAATTTCATTTAATGACAGCCGTTTTTGCGTTTGCTAATCACTGCGCCTTACAACTTGCGGCGACGGGCGAATTCCACAAACTTAAATTTGTTTAAGCGGTGACGGGATTCCGTATAGCCAAAACAGCGAGTATCTTCCAAGTTCATGATACTGCGGACCACGACGACATGATTGCCTTCGACTTCACCAATCAGTTGCTTGTCCATCTCTGTGAGCGGTTCCACGGTAATCTCTTTCTGGGCGTAACTAATCGCCAAGCCAAGGTCGTTTTCCAAATAATCGAAAATCGAATCTTCGGCACGATGCTTCGGCAGTTCAGGGACAATCTCTTTAATCAAGTAATCAATATCTAAAATATCGACTTCCCCTTCAATCTCCCGTTGCCGAACTAAGCGCCAAACAGGGGCCCCTTCGGTCCAACCAGTCAACTGAGCCAAGTTGCGCTCTACAGGAATTTCTTCTAAGGAAACCACATGAGTATGACTTTCAATATGTTGCGTTTGTTGTAACTCCTTGTAACTGGTCACCCCTGAAATAGGAAAATTAAATTTTTTAAAGTTTAAGACAATCGAGCCTTTGCCTTGCTTTTTCTGAATGTAGCCAGCGTTAATCAGTAAATTCAAGGCTTTCCGAATTGTTTCACGGGAAACATTGTAAGTTTCCACTAATTGATTTTCACTAGGTAATAAATCGCCTGGCTGATAGTCGCCTTGGACAATTTGTTGTTCTAATTCTAAAAATATGTCATGAAACTTGTTCATGCCGATCCTCCTCTACCAACAATTTCTTTTCTAAAAGCATAGCATATTCCCTCCGAAAAACCTAGAGCTGGTCAGAAAAATCCCCCGCACTTTCTGCCTTGCTTACGCCACTGACTCCCCCAGCCAAACCACTGCTTGACCGCCTTTTTTTCGGACCCAGCGTAGTCGGTTGCTGCCCCCTTCTGGAAAAGTTTTCCCAAGAATCTAGGGAAAATCCTTGTAATTCTGATTCGTTCATACTATACTGTAGTCAAACACAACATGTCTATACAAGTTTACAAGGAGGCGCCGAACATGACTATTTTAGAATTAACATTCGCAACGAACCAACTAACGACGACTTTTTTTAACCATAAATTGGAACCGCTTCACCAAAAAACGTTCCCTTTTGAAGCCTTGACTATCGAAGAAACGGTTCCTGAACTGTGCCAATTGATTTTGGCAGAGGCGGCACCGATTCTGGGGGGGATTGTGGCTGATTTCCCAGCGGACTTCTTTTCGCCAGAGGAAACGTTGGCGCTGGTTCCGCAAGCGGTGATTCAAGCATTCGCGGAACAGTTGAACACGCCACTTTTAACGGCAGCCGAACAAGCGGCGGCACCGAATCTGCTGGCAGCATTTGAAGAAAAACGGCAGTATCTGGCTTGGCATTTGGACTATTATGGCTACGTGCCTGGGAAAAATGAATATGCGGTGGAGTCCCTGTTAACTGTCGGCAATGGCTTTTTAGGTTTGCGCGGCACAACCCCTGAGATGACGATTTCTGATGATCATTATCCAGCGACCTACATTGCGGGGCTTTATAATACAGCGGCTTCGGAAGTTGCGGGTCAAGTAGTGGAAAATGAAGATTTCGTCAATGCTCCTGACAACCAACACATCGCTTTAAAAATTGGCGATGCCACTGACTGGTTAACGATTTCTCCAGACACGCTACAACAATTACATCGTCAATTGAACTTGAAAACGGGATTGTTTGTCGCAGAAATGATTTTGAAAGATGCGGACAATCAGCAAATTAAATTAACGACGAAAAAAATCGCCAATATGGCACAGCCGAATGACTATCATCTGCAATATACGTTTGAGCCGTTAAACTTTTCGGCCCCGATTACTTTGAAAACCGTCACGGATGGCAGTGTCTACAACTATAACGTGGCGCGGTATCGTAACTTAACAGCGAAACATTTTCAGGTGACAGCATTAAGCGCGCAGGAAAACAAAACCGTGATTGAGGTTTGTACCAATCAATCCAACTTGAGCGTCCGAGAAACGGCCTTGATAACCGGTGATTTTTTTGAAAAAGAAGCCATTATGATTCAAGAAGAAGCGGAAAAAATCGCCCAAGTGGTGACCGTGATGGCGCACCAAGGCACGCGCTATACGTTAGAAAAACAAGTCTTTGTGCAAGCCAGCCACGCCGAACAAAGTTGGCAGGTACCGTTTACGCCGAAGGACTCTTTTGCGGCCGCCGCTCAGGAAAGCGCCCGCGCTTGGCAAACTCTTTGGCAACAAGCCAACATTACCGTGACAGGCGATTTGATGTCTCAAAAACTTTTACGGATTCACAGTTATCACTTGCTGGCTTCGGCTTCGCCTTTTAGTAACCAAGCGCAAGCATTGGACGTCTCGATTACCGCCCGAGGCTTGCATGGTGAAGCGTATCGTGGACATATTTTCTGGGATGAAATTTTTATTTTACCTTTTTATATTCAACATTATCCTGACACAGCGAAACAATTGTTGCTGTACCGCTACCATCGATTAGAGAAGGCGAAGGAAAATGCGGCGGCTAGCCAGTATCGTGGCGCAATGTATCCGTGGCAATCAGGACGTGACGGGCGTGAAACCACGCAAAAACTTCACTTAAATCCGTTGAATGGACATTGGGGCGAGGATCATAGTATTCTGCAACGGCATGTGTCCTTAGCGATTGCTTACAATGCTTGGTTGTATTGGCATAGTACACAGGATCATGAATTTATGAAACAATATGGCGGCGAAATGTTGTTAGAAATCGCTCAATTTTGGAACAGCGCTGCGACGTTAGATGACGCAACAGGACGGTTCTTTATTGATAAAGTGATGGGACCTGATGAGTTTCACGAGGGCTATCCAGACCAAACGGAAAGCGGCTTGAAAAACAACGCCTATACGAATTTGATGGTGGTTTGGCTATTCGAAGAATTAACCAACATTTTGGCACTTTTCTCTGAGGAAGAACAGGCACAACTTTTTGCCAAAACTCAGACTACTTCGGCTGATTTAGCCCGCATGCAGCAAATTCAAAATTCACTGGAAATTGAAGTTAATTCTGACGGCATTATTGCGCAATATGAAGGGTATTTCGGCTTAAAAGAGATTGACTGGGCGGCGATGAAAGAGAAATACGGCAATATTTACCGCATGGATCGAATTTTAAAAGCCGAAGGAGAATCCCCCGATGATTACAAAGTGGCGAAACAAGCCGACACGTTAATGTTGTTCTACAACTTAGACAAAACTCGGGTGGATCAAATTTTAGAAGATTTAGGGTATCAATTGCCTGCGGATTATTTGGAAAAAAATCTTTTGTATTATCTAAAACGGACGTCTCATGGTTCGACTTTATCACGAATTGTTCATGCCCAATTGGCAGAAATGGCGCAATTCCATGAGCTATCTTGGCAACTTTATCAAGAAGCGTTGTATTCCGATTATCGTGACATTCAAGGTGGCACGACCGCTGAAGGGATTCATACAGGGGTCATGGCTGCGACGATCCACGTTACTTTAGCGACGTATGCAGGCGTTGACACGCGCCAGAACGAGTTATCAATTTGTCCAAACTTACCTGAACATTGGCAATCGCTGGCCTTCCAGTTTATTCATCAAGGCGTGACGTATCAATTTTCATTAACACAAACCAGTGTCACGATTACAGCAGATAAAGACACACAATTATTGGTTCAGGGCGCGTTAATTCCGTTAACCGCCGAACGACCAAAAGAAGTACATTATCAATAAAGGAGCGAACCACAATGACGATTGGATTTATTTTTGATTTGGATGGTGTCATTACTGACACCGCCAAATTTCATTATCAAGCTTGGAAAGCGTTGGCCGATTCGCTAGGTATTCCCATTGACGAAACCTTCAACGAAACATTAAAAGGCATTAGTCGGATGGATTCCTTGGACCGCATTTTAGCCCATGGCCACCGTGAAAATGCGTTTACTCCAGCAGAAAAAGAAGCCTTAGCTCAGCAAAAAAATGACCACTACGTTCAATTATTAGAACATTTAACGACAGAAGATGTTTTACCTGGTGTCGTGCCATTGCTACAGCAAGCCCAAGCACGTCACATTCCCTGTGCCGTGGCTTCGGCTTCAAAAAACGCGCCCCTGATTTTGGAAAAATTAGGCGTGCGCGCGTACTTCGCCACAATTGTCGATCCCGACTCGTTAAGCAAAGGCAAACCTGATCCTGAAATCTTTTTAGCCGCCGCTGACAGTATTGGCGTGCTACCGCAAAACGCCATTGGCTTTGAAGATGCACAATCAGGCATTGACGGCTTGAAAGCCGCAGGCATCTATACCGTCGGCTTGTCGGCCAGCCAACCCTTAATCGGAGCCGACATGCAAGTCTCTGAAATGACTGAACTAAGCGTTGATGCACTGCTCAATCGCTAAAGAAGGACAAGAACCTTTAGCAGCAGGCACCTCTTTTCATCTACATTGTATCTATGCTAGAATGTAGATGAAAAGAGAGAGATGCGTCAACGTACCTCTCTAGTGTAGAGCCGTTTGAGACGGTGACCTTTTGGATTATTTAAAAATAACCGTGCTGGTCAAAGTTGACGGTTATTTTTTATTGTCATTACACTCCATTATTGGATTAAAAAGGATTGAGTTGAACGTGGTTCTGTGGTAGACTTTTATTAGAAACAAGTAGATGTTTCTTGATGATCAGGCATCATAATAACTCAATACTGAAATCGGAAGTAATAGCCGATAGTTGGCGAGCAACAGAAAAACTCGATATAGAATTGGACGTAGAGCCAATAGTTGGTGAGCAACAGAAAAACCTGAATTATATTTGAAGTTTAAAGAAGGCAAGCTAAGCTTGGCTTCTTTATTTATAGGAGAAACTAATGATTGAGAAAAAAGATTTTGACACAATTAGAAAGGCGTTCTTAATTTATGACACCAACTTCAATAATCATATGTTCACTTATACATATCAACATCGGAAAACAAAGAAATTGTTAGAAATGAACGTTCAATTTGAAGCTGGGAATTTTATGCATTTATGCGGAGTTGACTATTATCAAATAAATAAACAAGGGAGCTGTAAATTTCGTTTTAAGGCTACTCAATTTTACAGAGCTTTAAAAAATAATAAAGTTTCACTGCGCGGGATTAAACCTAAAGATGATGGAACCACAGGCCAAAAATTACAAGTAATTTCTCTATTAGAAATGCTTATTTCTCCAGGTGTACGAATATGCGATGGAGGAAAATTTTATAATTTACAGTATGAAAAAGCAATTCGTTCAGGCAAAATGATTGTGGCGTTAACATGTAAAGAGAATAACAAAAAGTACGTCCCACAATCTTTATTATCGTTAATAAATCAGCCACGAAAGAGCCAATCGAAATCTTTAACTGAATCCCATGAAGTAATTAAAATAAGTAAGTCTGAGCTGAATAGCACCTCAGTAATTGAAGTTTACGATAAATTTTAACAAAAAAGCGGGCTAAACAGACTATAGGCAAAGAGAAAAAGCCCAGAGGTTTTTCTCCTCTTTAACAGCTTTTAGGATTTCACGGATTAACGCTAAATTTATTCGTACTTTTCGGGAAAATGTGCTATAATGAAAATGAAAAGAGAGATATGCTTCAACATACCTCTCTGATGTAGAGCCGTTTAAGACGGTGACCATGTTAATTATTTAAAAATAACCGTGCTTGGTCAAAGTTGACGGTTATTTTTTATTGTCATTTTTAAGCAATTTAACAATCAGCGCAATCAAAGCAATGGTAAACATACCAAACCCTAGGATCGTCTGAATTGTTTCATATGCTGACAAAAGGCCTCTCCTTTCTGTAAATTTTGGAAGTACGCTCATACGCACCACCTCACTTTCAGATTAGATAGCCACCGTGTTAACTTCTCTACACTTATAGTATATCATGAATACCTAATAAATATTCAGTTCGCAATATATTTTTTTAGATAAATGTGCTATAATGAAAACGAAAAGAGAGATATGGGTCAACATACCTCTCTGATGTAGAGCCGTTTAAGACGGTGACCAATTGTATTATTTAAAAATAACCGTACTGGTCAAAGTAGACGGTTATTTTTTCTTGTCATTTTTAAGCAATTTCACAATCAGCGCAATCAAAGCAATGGTAAACATACCAAACCCTAGGATCGTCTGAATTGTTTCATATGCTGACAAAAGGCCTCTCCTTTCTGTAAATTTTGGAAGTACGCTCATACGCACCACCTCACTGAAAGGGGAAAGTCTCTGCTCCTACGCTTCTCACTTTGTTGCGATGCTCGTCGCAAAGCGCATGTTCCTTTGCGCTTGCCTCCGCCATAACTTCTCTACTCTTATAGTATATCATGTAAAACTAAAAAATAATTAGTTTCAAATATATTTTTTTAGGAAAATGTGCTATAATGAAAACGAAAAGAGAGATATGCGTCAACATACCTCTCTAGTGTAGAGCCGTTTAAGACGGTGACCTTTTTAGTTACAAAAATAACCGTGCTTGGTCAAAGTTGACGGTTATTTTTTCTTGTCATTTTTAACAGCTTTTTAGTTTCCAAGGACCAATACTTTACTATTAGCAACGAAGTTCACGGTCCTTTGTGCTTGTCTCCACGTTCATTTCTTTTGCTTATTGTTTAAATCCTACTAACGGAAAAATGAAATCAACGAATTTTATCCCCGCATAAAAACATAGGGCAAACATCAAAATCTTAATTAAGATTTTGACAATTGGTCGTTCAGTTATCTTTTTCATTTGTATACTCCTTTCCAATATTTTTAAAGCTCCAACCTTTTTAATCTTTTTGACATCTATATTTTATCTAATTATAATAAAACTCACAATAGAGGAAGCATCATTTTTTCATTTCCTTTTTATTCCTTGATTAGTAGTTCAATTTGTAAACATATCATTCTGATAAAATAGGAAAGGTGGTTGTTATAGTATCGAAACAAAATTATCTACAAAGAAAAAAACACTTCTTTATCTCCTGTTCACTTTTTTGACAGCCCTACCCAGCATAGAAGCATTAACTGGAATGAGCTTAATAGCTATAAAAAATAACGAAAAAACCTTGATTATCTTTGATAGTATACTATCTTTAATTATTATTATCGTGCTGTCAGTTTTCTATAAAAAAATAGTAAAGAAAAAAAAGCAAGCTATCTTTAAAAGTCTATTACTAGCTATTGGCATGTTCTTATTTTCTATTATTCTAAATTTACTTTTCTCACGCATTCCTACTCCAGAAAATCAACATTATATTAATGAAGTCCGAAATGTAGCACCTGTTTTAATGGCCCTTCATACTAGACTCTTTTCACCTATATTAGAAGAACTCCTGACTCGTGGCATTTTTATGAACTTATTTTTTATAAAAAATACCTCTCGAAGTGTCTTATGTAAAATATTTTTTTCTGGTCTTTTTTTTGGTCTTAGCCATGGACTATTACCATCAAATTCCATGCTTTTTTATTGTGGAATGGGCTGGGTTTTAGCCTCTACCTATTATTTCTGTAATAACAATCTCACGTATCCTCTTGCGATTCATTTGCTATTAAATAATTTATGATACACAAAAAAACCGCCCACATCAGAAAAATGATGTGGGCGGTTTTTTGTAATTATTTATTTTTTGTTTCAAATAACGGACTAACTGGTTTGTTTTCGTGGATACGTTTAATCGCATCTCCGATTAATTCACCAACGCTGACTTCGTCAATTTTTGCAATTTTACGATCATCCGATAGGTAAATAGAATCTGTTACAACTAAGCGTTCAATTGCTGAATCTTCAATACGTTGTAAGGCTGGTCCTGATAAAACGGGATGTGTACAAGAAGCGTAAACGTCTTTTGCTCCGGCTTCTTTCAATGCGTTTGCAGCAAGAGAAATTGTCCCCGCTGTGTCAATCATGTCATCAATTAAGACACATGTTTTGCCTTCCACATGACCAATGATATTCATTACTTCTGCTACGTTCGCTTTTGGACGACGTTTGTCAATGATCGCAATTGGTGCTTTTAAGAATTCTGCCAATTTACGCGCACGCGTTACCCCACCATGGTCAGGGGAAACGACAACGACGTCATCGCCTTGAATGCCGTGTTCGATGAAGTAATCGGCAATTAATGGTGCACCCATCAAATGATCCACTGGAATATCAAAGAATCCTTGAATTTGGACCGCATGTAAGTCCAATGTCAACATTCTTGTTGCGCCAGCTTTTTCAATCATGTTTGCAACAAGTTTAGCAGTGATTGGTTCCCGGGCACGTGCTTTACGGTCTTGACGTGCATACCCATAATAAGGCATAACCACGTTAATTGTTTTAGCACTCGCACGTTTTAACGCATCAATCATGATTAATAGTTCCATTAAGTTATCGTTAACAGGGCTACTTGTTGATTGAATGACGTAAACATGTGCACCACGAATACTTTCTTCAATATTCACTTGAATTTCGCCATCACTAAATTGTGTTACAGAGCACTTTCCTAGCTCCACACCCACAGCATCCGCAATTTTTTCTGCTAAGGGACGATTAGAGTTCAAAGAAAAGATTTTCAATCTTGGATCAAAATAATGTTTCGACATTAGAACCTCCACTTTCTATTTCAGCCAATTCGTTAAAACTGAACAATACTTTCCTTCTAAAATAATAGTAGTCCTAGCCAAATAAATCAAGAGATTTTCTGTATTTCATACAAGATATTCATCAAAAGTCGCTTTCTTCTAACTATTTTATCGTATTTGTCTAAAAAATGAGGATTATTTGAATAAAGAAAGGTACTCGCCATAGCCTTCTTTTTCTAAATCTGCCACTGGCACAAATCTCAAAGCTGCCGCATTAATGCAATAACGTAAGCCGCCTTCTTGGAGTGGGCCATCAGTGAAAACATGCCCTAAATGTGAATCTGCTTCTTGACTGCGAACTTCTACTCGGTGCATGCCGTGACTAAAATCAGCTTTTTCTTTGACGCCACGTTTTTCAATTGGTTTGGTAAAGGATGGCCAGCCGCAACCAGCATCGTATTTGTCCAGGGAGCTAAACAACGGCTCGCCACTAACAATGTCTACATAGATTCCGTCTTGGTAAAAGTCATCATATTCTCCTGAAAAAGGGCGTTCTGTTGCGTTTTCTTGTGTGACGGCATATTGAAGATCCGTCAAGGTTTGTTTTAATTCTTCTTCTGTTGGTTTTGTCATTCTGTCCACTCCTTTTCTTCTGTTCAATTTATTGGGTTCAATGATACCACGTTTGCCAAACAGGCACCTAATAGTTTGCATAGTAAAAGACAGTCCTTTCTCTTTTGACGAATGAAAAGGACTGTCTTTTATTAGTTGAATTCTTTTAGTAGTCGGGCTACTTTGGCAATTGGTAAACCCATAATGGCGTAATAATCGCCAGCGATTGCTTCAATTAGTAATGCTCCTTGTCCTTGGATACCATAAGCGCCTGCTTTGTCGGCATATTCTGCGGTATCTAAGTAAGCATGGATTTCCGTGTCTGTCAGTGGATAAAACGTCACGGTTGAATGAACTGTCGCGGAGCGCTCTTTTTCCCCTTGTTTCAACGTCACACTTGTATACACGTCATGTGTTTTGCCACTTAACAGGCGCAACATGCGATAACCGTCTTCCCGAGAAGTCGGTTTACCGAGGATTTCTCCCGCCAATGCCACAATTGTATCGCAGCCAATGACTAGTGCTTCGGGGGATTGTTCTGCTATAGCCGCTGCTTTTTGGGCAGCCATTTGCGCCACATATTCTGCTGGTAAGCCGTCTTTGCCAACAGTTTCATCGATATCGGCTGGTGCAATCGTAAAAGTTGGAACCACACGCTTTAATAACTCCTGACGGCGAGGAGATTGGGATGCTAAAATAATTTGCATAAATTGATGACGCCTCGTTTCTTTTTAATGGGGGTCTTGAATGCGTTTAAACATTCGTTCCATATCTGAATTCGTAAAATGAATCAGCACCGGACGTCCATGCGGACAATTAAACGGATTTTCGCACAAGGCTAAATCTTTTAATAGCACGCGTGCTTGTTGCTCATTGAGGTAATGATTGGCTTTGATGGATCGCTTACAGCTCATCATAATGGCAGTTGCTTCACGGAATTTTTTCACGCTGACCGAGCCAGTTGTTAGCAACATGTCAATCATCTCGCGAACAATGCTTTCCTCTTCGCCTGCAGGATACCAAGTTGGGTGCGCCCGCACAATGAAACTATTTTGTCCAAAGTCTTCCAAATGGATGCCGACTTCCGCAAGGGTTTCTTTCTGCTCTTTAATTTTCAAGGCATCGCTATTTGGATAATCAATAACGATTGGTACCAATAGTTCTTGTAAATCATCACTGACTTCGCCAATTTTTTCACGGAAGTACTCGTATTTAATTCGTTCTTGGGCAGCGTGTTGGTCGATAATAAACAGGCCATCTTTGCTTTGTGCGAATAAATAAGTTCCGTGCATTTGACCGAAGTACTCTAGCTCAGGAAAACGTTCTGTCGGTCGTTCTTCTTCCAACTTGTTCAGGGCTTGTTTCAGTTCTCTTTGACTCGCAGCGCTATTGGCATCGAATTCCGGATGAAGTTTCATTTCTTCTTGGAAAACCTCGTCAGCAGCCTCTGATGAACGCAGAGAAGGTTCTGAATCAGATACTTCAGTTATTTTCGTTTCTTCGGCTATTACCTGTTGCTCATTACTAGCTGTTTCCCAATGATTTGCGGAATCAGCAGCTGCCGAAGAGGTTTCGTAAGCTGACGTTTCTTCCGCTACACTCGTTGATTCTGGCACTGGCGGCGCAAATGGGTCGTCCATTGGGTCCACTGCTCTTTCTGTCTGGTTGACAGCTTCAGGGGCGCTTGAGACTGGTGTTTCGTCTGTCGCATGTTCCGCATAGAAGCGACCCGTTGCGGGATTATAGCTTAAGCTGCCCGGTCGTTGTTTTACCGCAGGTTGTTCAGTCGATAAAGGAATTTCCATTTGTTCGGCTTTAGGTTCTGGCGGTAGTTTCTTTTTAAAACGCAAATTGTCTGCCGCATTGGGAATCAACTGTTCTTGGCTCAACACTTCTTGAATCGCCTGTTCAATTAATGCCATTAAATCTTTTTCTTTACTTAAACGAACTTCTTGCTTAGTAGGATGGACATTGACATCGACTAACAGCGGATCCATTTCAATTTCTAACACAGCAATTGGAAAACGCCCCACCATTAGTTTCGAACCATAGCCGGCTACAATTGCTTTATTTAACGCGAAATTTTTAATATAACGACCATTGATAATCGTTGATAAATAGTTGCGGCTGGCCCGTGTGACTTCTGGCAATGAGACATACCCTGTCAAAGTAAAATCAAGGTCTTTTCCTTCAATTTTCAACATTTTCTTTGCGGTACTAATGCCATAAATCCCCGCAATCGTTTGTTTTAAATCACCATTGCCTGTTGTACTCATCATTTTGTGGCCGTCATGAACTAAGCGAAAAGCGACTTTAGGGTGACTTAACGCCAGACGATTGACAATGTCACCAATATTGGCCAATTCCGTTTGGATCGTTTTGACGTATTTCAAACGAGCAGGCGTATTATAAAATAAATTAGAAACGGTCATTTTTGTGCCTTTACGGAGGGCTGCTGGTCGGTTTTCTTCGACCTTGCCCCCTTTTAGAATCACATAGCTGCCTTCTTCTTCCTCAGCTGTGGCAGTTTCGACAACCATTTCAGAAACTGAGGCAATACTTGGTAAGGCTTCGCCTCGGAACCCCAAGCTGCGAATTCGGAACAAATCATCTCTTGTATGAATTTTGCTTGTGGCATGGCGTTTGAAGGCATTCAGTACATCTTCTTTGGCAATTCCTTCACCATTATCAATAATTTGAATGGTTTTCAAGCCAGCTTCTTCAATAAAAATATCAATTTGAGTGCTTCCTGCATCCAGTGCATTTTCCACCAATTCTTTGACGACAGAAGCGGGACGTTCAACAACTTCACCAGCAGCAATCTGGTTGGCTAGTTGTTCGGATAGTTCTTGAATTTTCCCCATTTCACGACCTCCTAACCGGTTCGGTTCCTAATTAGATACGTTTTTGCAATTGATGAAGCATGTTTAACGCATCTAGTGGTGTCATTTCTAATAGATTCATTTTCTTCAATGTGTCAATGACACTTAATTCTTCTGTTGAAACTTCTTTAAATAATGAAAGTTGCTCGGTTTCTTCATGGACTTCTGAAACTTCTTCATGATGAACTGAACTTGGAATCGTTGTTTCTTCCGCTTCTAAAGCGGATAAAATGGTGGCTGCTCGTTCTAAAAGCGAGCTTGGTAAACCAGCGATTTTAGCAACATGTATCCCATAGCTCTTATCAGCAGGTCCTTCCATCATTTTATGAAGAAAGACCACTTCGCCATCTTTTTCGACAGCGCCCACGTGAATATTCTTCAAGCCTTTTAAGGTTTCATCTAGAACAGTTAGTTCATGATAATGTGTAGAGAATAACGTTTTGGCTTGTACTTCACGATGGATATATTCAATGATGGCTTGCGCTAGCGCCATTCCATCATAGGTTGCCGTGCCGCGTCCTAATTCATCAAATAAAATTAGGCTGTTAGGCGTGGCGTGCCGCAGTGCTTGGTTGGCTTCCATCATTTCTACCATAAAGGTACTTTGCCCTGCAATTAAGTCATCAGAGGCCCCAATCCGTGTAAAAATTTGATCAAAAATTGGCATTTCAGCACTTTCCGCTGGTACAAAACAGCCAATTTGCGCCATGACCACCGTCAAAGCCAATTGACGCATGTAGGTACTTTTCCCTGACATGTTTGGTCCAGTAATCAAGAGAATATCTGTTTCTGGGTTCATGCGGATACTGTTTGGAATGTATTCTTGGTGCCCTAAAACTTTTTCCACGACTGGGTGTCGTCCTTCGACAATCGCCAAATTTTTCGTGTTACTTCTTAACGTTGGTCGAACGTATTGATACCGTTCACTAATTGTTGCAAAAGATTGTAAAACATCAACCGCACTAATGGTTTTAGCCAGTGTTTGCAACCGATCAATGTTCGTTTTCACTTGTTCTCTCACGGCCAAGAACAATTGATATTCTAGTTCAACTGATTTTTCTTCGGCTTCTAAGATTAAACGTTCTAGTTCTTTTAGTTCTGGCGTAATAAAGCGCTCCGCATTAGCTAATGTTTGCTTCCGCTCGTATTTTCCTTCTTCTAAATTCGCTAAATTTGACTTAGTGATTTCAATGAAATAACCAAAGACACGATTGTAGCCAATCTTCAAGTTTTTAATCCCTGTTTCTTGGCGTTCTTTCGCTTCTAACTCCGCTAACCATTGCTTACCATTGCGCATGGCATCACGGTATTCATCTAATTGGTCGTTATAGCCGTCCTTAATAACATTTCCTTCAGTAATTTGTAAAGGGGCTTCTTCATTAATCGCCGTCGCAATCAATGCCACTAAATCTTCAACAGGGTTTAAGTCGACTAACAAATCATCCCATTCCCCTTGATTGATCCCGACAATTAACTGTCGAATCGTTGGTACTTGTTCTAAAGAGGTCCGTAATTGAATTAAATCACGCCCATTCACACTGCCAAATGCCACGCGTCCTGCTAACCGCTCTAAATCATAAACGTTCGTCAATGCTGCTTGCAAATCCAAGCGTTCAAAATAGGCATTTAATAAGGATTGCACCATTTCTTGACGCGCCTTAATTTGACGTTCCTGAATTAGCGGACGATCCAACCATTGTTTCAACAAACGGCCGCCCATAGCTGTTTTCGTTTCATCTAATAGCCACAATAGAGTCCCTTTTTTCTGTCCTGTTCGAATCGACTGACTCAATTCTAAATTGAATTTAGAATAATGATCCATTTTCAAGAAATGATCTGGCTGATATTCCACAGCTTTCTGAATATGGGACAAGCTCCGCTTTTGGGTAACGGATAAATAAGATAATAATTTGCCTGTAATTTCAATTTCTAATGGATTAATCAGTTCATTGGTTAAAAAACTAAACTCGGCATTTTCTTCCACCGTTTCTTGTGTCGAAAAGATAATATTTAAACGTAAACTTAAGTTCTCTTTTAACGATTCAGGAATCCCTGAACCTAGGACCATTTCTTTTGTTTGCAACGCAGAAGCTTCGTTTAAAACGCCCTCTTCATCAGCCAAGACTGCTGTTTTTAATTCGCCTGTACTCAAGTCTACATAGGCAAAACCGAACTGATTACCATCTGTTAGCACAGCGGTTAAGTAATTATTGTCTTTGGCTTCCAAGCCTTTACTATTCATCACCGTTCCTGGCGTTACCAACTGGACCACTTCTCGTTTGACCATGCCCTTGGTAGTCTTTGGATCTTCCACTTGCTCACAAATCGCTACTTTATAGCCTTGCTCAATCAACGTATCAATGTAGCCTTGCGCGGCATGATAAGGAACGCCACACATAGGAATCGGATCATCCGCATTGCGGTTACGACTGGTTAACGTCAATTCTAAGATTTGCGCTGCATTGATAGCATCTTCATAAAATAATTCATAAAAATCACCTAAGCGATAAAATAAAAACGCATCCTTGTATTGGGCCTTAATGGATAAATATTGTTCCATCATGGGTGTATTTTTTGTCTTTTGTGGCATTTAATTCCCTTCCTTCTCTAGCTCTTCGTTCACGCGGTATTGAATGAGCGCCGTGACATGTTGGACTAAGTCATTGGCTTCGATCAGTTGTTCGCGGTAGGCTACAACGAGTGGGTGCTCATCAAATTCTTTTGTTTTCGCATCAGCTCGTTGAATGGCTTCTTTTTCAGCAGTTGGTTTGCCATAGTGAGCAAATTGAACCGCATCTTTTTGCGCAGCTTTAATTTCTTCCACTAATTCTGTCAGCTTTTTGTTTTTCTTTACCTTTTCTTCAATCGCTTGGTAGCGCTGAATGACTTCATCTTGTCCAATTAAATGTAGCAATTTTTCTAATTCTTTATTACTTTGTGCATCTAAATTCAACGGCTCCATTTTTTTCACCTCCATCTTTCACCGGCACTTTTTCTATAAGAGCAGAAAAAGTTAACCTCTTAATGATCCGAGATTAACTTTTCTTCTATTATTCTTGAAACGGGCGATCTTCGCTAATCTGAATCGGCTCAATCATCTTCGCTTGGCCCGTTTGGTCATCAATCTCTAAAATACAGGCAGATAAAATTGTCCGCCCTGTTTCGACTACCTCAAAGCGCTTCGGCAATGCTGTCATAAACTTCTCAATAATCGGTTCACGCTTCATTCCTAGAATCCCATCATAAGGTCCGGTCATACCGACATCACTTAAGAAGGCTGTCCCTTTCGGTAAAATCCGAGCATCATTTGTTTGAACATGCGTATGTGTTCCAACAACGGCTGAAACTTGGCCATCTAAAAACCAGCTCATGGCTTGTTTTTCACTCGTCGTTTCGCCATGAAAATCCACAAAAATGAGCGGTGTCCGTTTGCGAGCGATAGCTACTAACTCGGCGGCTTTCTTGAAAGGATCTTCCAATGGCACCATAAATGTGCGGGCCTGTAAATTAATCACCGCTAGTTCCAATTGATTGACTTTCACAAAAACCATTCCTTGACCAGGCACATCTTCTGGAAAGTTCGCTGGACGAACCATTTTCTTCGCATCATCAATGAATTCAAAGATATCCTTGTTGTCCCACGTATGGTTACCCATCGTAACAACATCGACACCATCTTGCAAAAATTTCTTATAAATCTTGCCAGTAATTCCCCGACCAGATGCCGCATTTTCACCATTGGCAATGGTCACTTGTGGACGATATTTTTTCTTTAATTTAGGGACATACGTTGCTAGGGCTTCTCTTCCTAAAGAACCGACAACATCTCCTATAAATAATATACGCAAAAAGGTTCCTCTTCTCTTTTTAACATCTCTTGTTTATTATAGTTGTTTTCGCTTTGAAAAGAAAGTTTTGGTTTTAAAAGATTAAAAAAAGTGTCTCAACGAACAATCCTTGCAATTGTTCATTGAGACACTACACGCGATACTTATTCGCTTTTTATTTTATTTCGCATAGTCAACGGCACGTGTTTCACGGATAACCGTTACTTTGATATGTCCTGGATAATCCAAGTCATCTTCAATTTTCTTCCGAATGTCTCGAACTAAACGAACAGATTCTAAATCAGAAATTTCTTCTGGTTTCACCATGACACGAACTTCACGTCCTGCTTGAACAGCAAAACTTGAATCAACGCCTTCAAAACTATTAGAAATATTTTCTAAGTTTTCTAAGCGGCGAATGTAGTTTTCTAACGATTCACTACGTGCACCTGGACGGGCTGCAGATAACGCATCTGCGGCTGCCACTAAAACAGAAATAACTGAGGTTGCTTCCACATCACCATGATGCGAGGCAATGGCATTAATAACTACTGAATTTTCTTTATATTTCGCAGCTAATTCTGCGCCAATCTCAACGTGAGAACCTTCAATTTCATGATCTAATGCTTTCCCAATATCATGTAGTAAACCTGCACGTTTGGCTAATTGAACATCTTCGCCTAATTCGGCGGCTAAAACGCCAGCCAGTTTTGCTACTTCGATTGAGTGGTTCAAGACATTTTGACCATAACTTGTTCTGAAACGTAAACGGCCTAAAATTTTAATTAAATCAGGATGTAACGTATGAGCACCTACTTCAAAGGCTGCTTGTTCTCCGTATTCACGAATCCGTTCATCCATTTCTTTACGTGATTTTTCTACCATTTCTTCGATGCGAGCGGGATGAATCCGACCATCTTGGATTAATTTTTCCAAGGTCATTCGAGCGATTTCTCGTCTGATTGGATCAAATCCGGATAACACAACCGCTTCTGGCGTATCATCAATGATTAAGTCAATCCCTGTTAATGTTTCCAATGTACGAATATTACGTCCTTCACGACCAATAATGCGACCTTTCATCTCATCATTTGGTAAAGTGACCACGGAAACAGTTGTTTCAGAAACAGAATCGGCGGCGCAACGTTGAATTGCTAGGGAAAGCAAGTTCTTCGCTTTGCGATCAGATTCTTCTTTGGCACGTTGTTCTGACTCCTTGACCATCAAGGTTAGTTCATGATTCAACTCTTCTTCTGTTGACTTCATAATAATCGATTTTGCTTCTTCTTTTGAAAGGGAAGCAATTCGTTCTAATTCTTGATGTTGCTGATTAATTAAGTTTTCTACTTCTTTTTCTCGCTCATCAATTAATTGCTGTCTAGCACCAAGTTTCTCTTCTTTTTCTTCCAGTGAGCCTTCACGTTTTTCAAGAGAGTCATCTTTACGATCCAACGTTTGTTCCCGTTGAATTAAACGATTTTCTTGAGATTTAAGTTCTAATCTGCTTTCTTTCAACTCACTTTCAATTTCTGAACGATACTTCTGGTTCTCTTCCTTAGCTTCTAGCAATGCTTCTTTTTTCAGTGTTTCTGATTCTTTCCGAGCGTTCTCGAGAATACTCGACGCTGAAATTTTTGCACCATTTATTGCTTTATCATGACGTGACTTTGCAATAACAAATCCTAAACCAAGACCGACAATCAAACCGACGATAGCGAGGAGAATATTTAAAACCATATTTCCACCTCCATACTATCTTTTTGTTAATTCATATCTTGTAGTTTTTTGATAAACTAAAATCAATTATCAATATGCCTACTTGCATATTTGTGCATACACACAATTTTATTCTAATGTTTGTCGCGAAAGGTGTCAACTTAAAAAAGCCCTTTCTTTTGGAAAGGGCAGCAAATATTAGACAACGTCACATTTTTAGGTTTCCGCCGTCACGAATTGTTTAAATTTTAGAACAAACGCCGCATAGTCTGCTGTTTGACTAAGCTGCTTGATGTGGATGGGTTCGGACATGGACAACAGTCTATTTAACAATTTAGTTCTAAACAAAAAAAGACAACACCTGTCCTGTTCAGTAAGTGTTGTCTTTCTTCTTAACGAGTCGTATTCACTCGTTATTTATTCATCTAAGGGTAATTCTTCTTGACCTTCTGCTTCTTCTGTAATGGTTGAACCGTCACCGATGCCATATGCATCACGGACCAATTTAGACACTTCTGCCATCATTTCAGGATGATCCGCCATGTATTGTTTGGCATTTTCACGGCCTTGGCCAATTCGTTCTTCTTTGTAGCCATACCAAGCACCACTTTTACTGATAAGGTCTTTTTCCACAGCCATATCTAGTAATTCGCCTTCTTGGGAAATCCCTTGGCCATACATGATATCAACTTCTGCCACTTTAAATGGTGGCGCCACTTTGTTTTTAACGACTTTAATTTTTGTGCGGTTACCGACGATGTCTGTTCCTTGTTTTAACTGTTCTGCACGACGGACTTCTAGACGAACCGTTGCGTAGAATTTCAATGCACGTCCACCAGGAGTTGTTTCAGGATTTCCGAACATCACGCCAACTTTTTCACGAATTTGGTTAATGAAAATAGCAATTGTTTTTGTCTTATTAATTGAGCCTGATAATTTACGTAGTGCTTGAGACATTAGTCGAGCTTGTAAGCCGACATGGCTCGCTCCCATCTCACCATCAATCTCTGCACGAGGAACTAACGCAGCAACCGAGTCGATGACAACGATGTCAATCGCACCACTTGAAACTAAGGCATCGGCAATCTCTAAGCCTTGCTCACCCGTATCTGGTTGAGATAAAAGTAATTCATCAATGTTAACGCCTAGTTTCTCCGCATATTGAGGATCCAATGCATGCTCAGCATCGATAAAAGCGGCTGTTCCACCATTTCGTTGCACTTCTGCAATTGCGTGTAAAGAAACAGTTGTTTTACCTGAACTCTCAGGACCATATACTTCAATAATTCGGCCACGTGGATACCCACCTACGCCCAATGCAACATCTAACGCTAAAGAACCACTAGGGATAGTTGAAATTTTTTGATCAGCTTTTTCGCCTAATTTCATAATAGAACCTTTCCCAAAGTTCTTTTCAATTTTTTTCAGTGCGGCATCTAAAGCCACTTTACGATCATCTGCCAATGGATAATCCTCCTTTAATTTATATAAACTTATTTTTCATTTCCTGTTAGTAGGTCTATCATATCTCTTTTGTACCAAAAAAGCAAGAAAAAACCGAACAAACATTCGCATATTTATTTTTTATTAATGATTCGGCGCCGCAAAAGATCTAACCCTCGCATAACCGCACTCTGTCTAATATAATTTCGGTCACGGTTAAAATGGAAACATTCTGCAACGGTTGGTTGGCCTTCTTCCGCCAGCCCAATCCAAACAGTGCCTGTCGGTTGACCTTCGATTGGGTCACCAGCGACCCCAGTAAATGATAAACCATAGTTAGATTTAGCTAACTGACGCGCTTTCTCTGCCATTTCTTTGGCACACGCTTCACTTACCGTGCCATGTTCTTCTAAAAGTTCATGAGAAATTCCTAAAAAGTTCTCTTTTGTTTCTTGCGAATACGTCACGAAGCCTCCCTTAAAAATCTTCGAAGCACCCGCAATTTCCCCCAGTGTACTTTGGAATAGGCCAGCGGTGAGGCTCTCAGCAGCCGTGACGGTTTGTCCGTTTTGTAATAACAAATCCACTGTTACCTTGGCTAAACTATTGTCATCCCCATACCCATAAAAATAGTCTCCCACTTTAGCTAAAACCTTTTCTTCCGTCGCTGTTAATAATTCTTCGCCAGCTACTAAGTCTTTTGTTTTAACTGTTAAACGAAGTGTCACTTCATTAGGCTTAGCATAAGGCGCAATGGTTGGATTCGTTTGGTGCGCAATCAACGATTGAATCTCGGTCACCAGCTGTGATTCACCAATGCCATAAAAACGCAAGACTCTTGAAATCAATTGTTCTTCTTGTGGAAACGCATCAATCAATAAAGGTCGTGCCGCTTGTTGGAACATCGGAATTAATTCATTGGGCGGCCCTGGTAAGAGCAAATAGCTTGTTGTCCCTTCTGTTACGAAAGAACCAACCGCTAATCCTGTCGGGTTTTGAAGAACTTGTCCACCTTCAATGGCTAACACTTGTCGTAGATTATTTTCCGTCATTGGCCGCTTAGACTGTTGGAAAAACTGGTGCAAGCGGTTCAATCCTTCTTGATCTTCTACTAATGATTTATGGAGATGTTGTGCGACAACTTGCTTGGTTAAATCGTCTTCTGTAGGTCCTAGCCCTCCACATAAGACAATTAAATCACTTCTTTGTTCTGCTTCTGTTAGTAGCGTTTCTAAGCGGCCGCCGTTATCGCCAACAACGGTCTGATAGTAAACATCGATGCCTAGCGCAGCTAACTCTTCTGATAAAAAGGTGGCGTTGGTATTCACTACTTGTCCCAGTAATAACTCTGTTCCGACTGCAATGATTTCTGCTTTCATTGATTTCCCCTTCTCTAATAACATACGTAGTTAAACTCACTTTCCATTTTAGCACAACAAAATTTTTACAAAAGAATTTGAGCTCCAGGAAATAATTTTTTTATCAGGAAATTTATTAATTATTACGAAAAAAATGTTCATTTCCTCACAATCCGTTGTATAATAACGTTATATCGAAAGGAGAGAAATGAATGAGTGTAGTAGTAGGACTTTTGGGTCTATTAGGGTTACTTGTCAGCGGGGGACTGACTATCAAAGCATTAATTAAGAAACAACCGAAAAAACAATATGGCTATGCCGCATTAGCAAGTGCCGCTCTATTTATTGGTGGGGTTGCCACGACAGATTCTTCCCCAACGCTTTCACTTGATGCAGAGAGTGTTGAAACCGATGCCAATGGCTCAGCCACCATCAAAGGCGAATACGATGGCAGCAGCAAACTAACGGCCAATGGCAAGGAAGTAAAAACGAAAGACAAAACGTTTGCTTACAAAGTAAAACTGTCCGATGAAAAAACGCAAAAAATCACTTTTGTTGCTGAGAAGAAAGATACCAAAGTTGAAAAATCAGTCGAAGTCACACCGTCAAAAGAATTTATTGCGAGCATCACAGATTCTGAGCAAGAATTGGCCAAAACAGAAAAAGCCTTAGCTTACGCTGAAAAACAACCTTCTCAGAAAAACTATGATGAAGCCGCAACCTTAGTATCTTCATTAAGTCAAGAATACGAGGAATACAATGATCGCCTTGAAAAAATCAAAGAAGCAGTACCTGTTGATAAAGCAGTTACAACTGCTGAAAAGTCCAAAAGTAAAAGCGATTATCAAGCAGCTGAAAAATTAGTAGCTGCTGCCCCAGTTGGCAAAGAAGGATTTCAACAACGATTAACGACTGTTCAAACCGCTATCGCTGAAAAAGAAAAAAATGAACAATTAGTCGCCAGTGCGACAGCCGCTGTTGAAAAAGCTGAACAAGAACCAACCAATGAAGCTTACTATAATGAAGCGATCAAACAAATTGATGCTTTAAACTCCCCAAATCAAGCTTTAACAAAACGGGTAGCCGTTGTTAAAACTCAATTAGATGCCCACAAAGAAAAACAACGAAAAGAAGCAGAAGCTCAAAAACTAGCTGCTGAAAAAGCGCAAAAAGAACAAGCCGAAGCGGCAGCAAAAGCGCAAGCTGAAGCAGAGGCGCAACAAGCCGCACAGGCACCGGCGGAAGTCGAGACGGCTGCTGCGGAAGCACCAAGCGGTAACGCCTTAATTAAAGGGTCACGTAATGGAATTTATCATGTGCCTGGAAGTAGATATTATAATAGAACCACTAATCCAGTGGCTTGGTTCTCTACTGTTGAAGAAGCAGAAGCAGCAGGATACCGAGCACCCAAACAGTAAATACATTAGCAATAATTAATCAAACAAGAAAATGGGGCCTCCGTTGTTTTAACGGAGGCCCCATTTTTCTTGTTTCTTTTATTGATACACACTAATTCGTTGATTTGGGTGTGCATTACTTTCCACTTCATCTAACATGGCAACGGCGTAGTCTGCGTAACTAATGTAGCTGTCACCTTGACTATTGGTTGTTAATTCTTCGCCAGCGATTTCATAATGGCCTGTCGCAGGACCATCAGCATCAAACATGGCTGCAGGACTAATATAGGTCCAGTGGATGTTTTGAGCTTCTTTCAATAAGTTTAAAGCTTCGCCCATCGCCGAAGCTAATGGCTGAATTTCTGCTGGGAATGATGGTGTATCTTTTAATTGAGTTGTGTGTTCTGGGTCCACATACAAGGTTCCAGCGCCCCCAACGACAAACAAGCGCGTTTTTTGATTGGTTAAAATCTCAATCAAATGCTGGGTAGATTTGGGGAAATCTTGCACATTAGGGAATCCTAAGGCACTAATTAATACATCAAACGCTTGAATATCTTCTGTTGTTAATTGATAAACATCTTTTTCAATGGTCGGTGTGCCATCTGTTATTTTTGAGGAATTACGAACGATGGCTGTCACGTCCATCCCGCGACGTTTAGCTTCTGCTAAAAGTAATTGTCCTTCTTTTCCTGTTGCTCCTAATACTGCTACTTTCATGTAAATCATCCTTTCATTTTTAAATAGAACTAAAATAGTTACATTTGACACTTTAAAAGTAGAGAGATTACTTATCTCTCTTAACTTCTATTTCATGAATCACATCTGCTAAGGTGATGCTTTTCAATTCTTCTTCCATTTTTTGTTGCACTTTAGTAAATTCAGTTTCTAGTACCGATTGGATATTTGCCCCAACGGAACAGTTTGGATTAGGATTTTGATGAATATTGAAAATCTCTCGTTCCAATTCAACCGCTGTATAAATTTCATACAGTGAGATCTCTTCTGGTTTCTTTAATAAGGTATTTTTATTGGCTCCACGCATGGAATGAATCAAGCCGGCTTTTTTTAACTGGCTCATTAGTCGTCGAACAACGACTGGATTCGTATTTACGCTCGAAGCAATGTATTCAGAAGTCACTTGTTCTTGAGGACCTGTTTCAATCAAACTTAAAATATGAATCGCAACACTTAATTTCGTTGACATGGCCATGTCTAATCACTCCAAACTAAATGTAACGTTATTTGTTACATTTACAGAATACGCTGTTTCGTTTTATTTGTCAATGAGAAACCTCTGACTATTCAAAATAAAAATCATTTGTTGAAACAACACGGGCCCCAAACGGCATTAACGCTAATTTCGCCAATTTAAAGGATTGTTGCCCAAACGGAATACCGATGATTGTCAGACAAAGCAACAAGCCACTAATACAATGCCCAATTGCTAATGGTAGTCCACTGATAATCAGCCAAATAATGTTTACCACCAAAGATACGCCGCTATCACTATACACGACTCGCTTTTTAAACGGCCAAAAGCTCAATCCCGCTAATTTAAAACATTGTAAACCAATCGGAATACCAATGATTGTAATACACCAAATCACGCCTGCGAATAGCCAAGATAAGCCACCAAAAAAGCCGCCAAAGATGAACCATAAAATATTGCCAAGTGTTTTCATTCTTGTTCCTCTACTTTCCTCATTAAAAATTATGTATGTGAGTAAGTATACCATGAAAGCTTCTTTTTGTTTCAAACAATATTGTAAGGTCGCTGACTCGTTAAAAGACGAAGACGCTATTTCATGATACAATGAAGAAACTAACGATAAAGGAGCAGACTTCATGGACTTACATTTAACCGTTGATCTAAAAAAAACAAAGACACTCATTGATTTAGCCGATCAGGCCCACTTAATCATTGAACAAACAACTAAATTACCGAAAAAAGAGGCAGCGATTCTTTTCTTGCTAAGAGATAACCAACTAGTTGCTTTAGGACTTGCTGAAGAAAAAGCTACATATAAAGAAGTTTCTTTTGATCACTCGATTTTATTGAAACCGACTTGGGACACAGAACTTGCCTATTTAGCGCAAGCTTTCCTAGATGATGCGAAAGAAAGTGGTTTAACATTGGAAGCAACCCCAACGACAGTCAAAATTCCGAAAAGTGCGGTAGCGACAGTGACTAACTATAAAGAAACAGTCACCTTTATCTTGGAACGTTTTGGCTATTCTCTGTTTAAAAAACCGGCGCCGAAAAAAGCCAGACCAGCCAAAGCACGCCACAAATGGACAAAAGAAGTTAGCCAAATTCCTTTTTATATTGATACTCGACAAAGCAAAGCAACTGTTTTTTGGCAAAAGCGCAATGAAATGCTTATTAAAGCTGGCGCGACAATGATGCCAGAAGCCCCTTTAAATAAAGACGGGTCTGTCGGTTTCTCCGCTAGATTTGGTGAAAAACTTCGTGATGAACGCAAGGGCCAATTTAAAGACTTTGTCACAACGGAAGATATCATCTTAAAAAGCGTTAATGAAGTCGGCTTGTTTCTCTATTTTGCTGGAACAAACAGCTGGTTAGAGCTAGTTGATGAGAACGGCAAAACCTTAAATGAATGGACTGTGGTGGAATAAACCTTATAAAAAATGTCGCACCTGATTTTTATGATTCAGGCGCGACACTTTTTTAATTTAAATAACTTTTTGCTATCGCTTGATACTTATCAATCATATCTAAATAATTATCAATTTCGACATATTCGTCGACTTGGTGTGCAGTAGTGGTCACACCTGGTCCAAAGACAACGCAATCAAATGTATTGTCTGATTTAGTAAATTCAGCTAAGTCTGTGGTCCCAGCGCTTGTCACTAATGGTAATGGTTGATCAAATTGGGCTTGAATGGCTTGAATTAACGCAGAATCTTTCTCAGCTTTTACAGGAATTTTATTGTAATCAATCGTTAATTCTAACTGATGTTTTTCTTTTTTGTTCAATTCATCGACAATTTTTTGTAATAATGCAATGACTTGGTCGTTGCTGAATTCTGGAATTGAACGGATATTCCCTTGCAAGGCTGCTTGACCTGGAATACTGTTCACTTGTGTGCCACCTTTAATGACGGTTACATTGTGAATCGTTCGACCCAATTCAGGATTTTCATAGTTTGCTGTGACTTCCGCCATTTGTTGGTTTGCTTCTGTAATAAATTCGTTCAAATTATTAATCGCGTTAATGCCTTCTTCTGGCATCGAACTGTGGGCTTCTTTTCCGTGTGACACAACAGAATAGTTAATTGAACCCATGTGCGCATACATCAAGTTATAATTGGTTGGTTCTCCAATGACTAAGGCACTTAAATCATCCGCATAGCCTTTTTCAGTTAATTGGCCAGCACCTAGCTCACCGACTTCTTCACCAACTGTACCTAAAAATTTAACCGCTCCATTTAATGGAACTTCCTTTTCTTTTAATTCAATCATTGCTAAAACCATTGCGACTAAGCCGCTTTTCATGTCCGTTGCGCCACGGCCATACAATTTATTTCCTTCAATATGGGCCGCAAATGGCGGGAAAGTCCATTGACTTTCGTCCCCTTCAGAAACCACGTCCATGTGGCCACTAAACCCTAAGACTTTTTCTCGGTTTTCACCTAAATAAGCAACCAAACTACTACGATTTGGTGCATAAGAAACAAGTTCAGAAGGGATCTCATATTTTTTCAAAAGATTTTGTAAATAGATTGCCACTTCTTCTTCGTTTCCATTTACAGATTTAATTTTAACCACATCTTGTAAAATACTAATTTTTTCTGATTTTTCCATTGCCATTCGCCCTTTCTTGTTATGCTTAATTCTAGTGTACGCTTCTCTCAGTAAAACCGCAACTGACTTGGTTAGGTCAGTAAAAAACACGCGACAGTTTTAAGAAATGTCGCGTGTTTTTTACTGAGTTTATTTTAAATAATTAGGCGCTGCCAATTCATTCTCAATGACTTGATTAGGAATCACAAATTCAGGGGTGCCCATATAGTAAGGCGCAATCTCTCCTTGAGAAAACACAATCACTAATTGGTGTTTTTCATTGATATAGAAAGGTTGGTCCTTTTTAATTTTTTTGAAGGGTTGAACATCACTGGGGGCATCCTCTTTTTCGGACCAGTATATTTTATTGCTATCGTTCTTCATTTGGTCTGCTATTTGTTGTTTAATTTCACTACTAATGACATCAATGTAAAAATCATTTTTAAAAATTAAGGGGAGTGAAACGACAACATTGGCTCGTTTGTCGATGGTGTCATATTTCGTTGTCGTCGCAGAGCTGCCTTTAATTTCTGTGAAGGTTCGTTTGACCACTAGGAAGCGACGGTCGTCCACAACTTTTTCATAATCTCCAGTGACTGAAACACGAGAACCATCAAACAATTGCCCTTTGACTTGTTGAAATTCTGTTTGGGCTTCTTTCAAGTATTTTTTGTTGAGCGTGTCGGCTACTGAAGATTCTTGGGATGTTTGGATTTTAGGGACATCGATGTTTACTTCACTTTCCTGTTTTTTCGCTGTCAACGTTTTGATGGTGACTAATTGAACAATTTTATCTAACACAGGAATGTTGCGGGCTGCTTCACTAAAACCTGGAAACAAATTGACTGATAAGACAAAGCCACAAGCCACTACTAGACTACTTTGCAGTGAGCGGTTTCTAAAACGAAGCCAGGTGTACCGCTTTTTCTCTTTATGAAAACGCGCTTTGACTTCCGCTTGTAGATCCGTTGGCAACGGTTGTTGGCGGTATTCTTTTGAAAAGTTTTTAACAACACTTTTTACAAAATCTTCCATTATTTTTTCGCTTCCTTTCTTTTACTAATTCAATAGACTTCGGAGTTCATTCAAACTGCGGTACATCTTCGTTTTAATCGTGTTTTCGTTAATATCCAGGATCAAAGCGATTTCTTTTAGCGTAAATCCTTCAAAAAATTTTAATAGAATAATTTCACGATTGGGACTATCTAATTGATTAATAATTTCTTCAATTTCTAAAAAACTGCGTTGGGGATTATTTAAAAGAGCTAACACATGTTCATCTTTTTCAATATGAACAGCTTCTCGTTTCTTTTTACGCCAATAATCTGTCGCTACAGAAAGCAGAATTCGAAAGAACCACGCGTCAAAATCCTTAATATCGGGTCCTTTTTGGATGGCCTTCAGTGCCTTTTCAAAGCTTTCTTGAATCACATCCAAGGCATCTTCTTTCGAATGTGTATAGTTAAAGGCAATGCGATACATTTTTTCATATTTGGTATCAACAAGCGTTTCTAACGCACGAATTTGTTTTTTTCTTTTCCAACCATCGAAAACCATCGATTTCTGGAACCTCCTTTCCTGTACACTTATATAGACGAATCACAAGCATAAAAAGTTTCAACTTTTTTATTATTTTTAATTTTTATATTCTAAAAGAAAAAGCGCGGTACAAAAATCACTTTGGATTTTTGCTCCACGCTCAAAATCTGATAAACGGCGGGAACAGAACCAGCTCCTTCGGAAATAAGCCGAAATTATCCAAAAATTAAAGAACAATTTCCGGAAATTTCTTCTTATTTCTCGGAGCTAAGCGGTGCTGTCCCGACCTTGTTTTCTTCTCCCGAGTGCGGTCTTAGTGCACTCAGCGTTTTAATAAAATGCGACCAATCAACAGGACGTGGTGGCGCTAGCCAAATAATTTGAGTAATCTCAGGCCAATCGACAAAATGAATATCCGATAAAATTAATTGTACACTTTCATCTACATGTGCTTTGAAAATGATATTCCATTCCGTAATTTTTTCAATATTTTTTTGTATCATACGATTATAGGCTTCACCAAAGGAAAAGTCGACACACAATGTAATCGGAGCCAAAACTTTTTTCAATGGTAACGCATCCACCATTAACAACAGATACCGATAAAATAAAAACTGTCTGGCATCCCAAACAGCGGGATTCGTTTTTTGTTCTTGAATAAATTGTCGACTAGCAGAAAAATACTCTGTATACGTTTCTGCAAAGTAGGTTATATCCATTTTGCGATAACTATAGTTTGCTTCTATTGGAAAATGGAACAATTTAAAATGTACGATTGTTACTTTTTGTTCAAAACCTTGCAGGACTTCCTCGGAAAGCTGAAATTGTATTTTTAAATAGCTTAACAAGTCACGATTCAATTGTTGAATTTCTGCAAATCTTTGGCAAAGTGCTGCTGAAGCTACTTGAAGCCACTCTTCAGCAATTAAAAATAAGAGTAAATAATTGCCTTCGTTTGTTCGTTGTGGTTCTGGGATTTGAAGACTCTCTAACCAATTGAAAACATTCTGCTGATTGTCACCGGCTAATTGTTTTAACACTTGCGAATCTACTTTTTTCTCTACATAAAACTGTTGCTGCGTTCGTACTAAAGAAACCGCCAAAAAATGAAAACATTTAGCTTGTGCATAGCCCGCACGCTGATTAAGATGAACCTTCTCAGAAAAAAATAGCTCAAAGTTCCGAATCTGCTCTAAAACTTTTTTACCGTACAATGAAAAATCACGTTGGTATAATTGTAAAAAAACCAGTGTTGTTACTTCGCGTAAATTGGTTTCATTTCCCACTAAGTGAAATTCTTTATTAATTGTAATTTGGTAATTTTCCAGCATTTTCTTTAATTCCTTGAACTCCTTATAAGCCAATGTGTGACTAACAAAGTGTTCTAAAGCAAACTCATTTACAGAATCAAAACGCTGAAAAAAGAAATCTTGAAACATAGCAAAACGTAACGACTCTTTAATATAGCAATCAATCAAAGTAGCGGAAGTTTCCGTTCCTGATTCATTAAGCGTTAAGAAAATACCATCGCTCACAATTTGAAAATCCTCTGATAAACCAAATTCAATAAAATCGGCATTTAATTCAGCGACCGTTTTGTTCACGATAAATTCAGATAATTCTAACTCCTGCATTACGGTTTCTTTTGA
The DNA here is from genome assembly GCF_050536905.1 of Enterococcus sp. DIV1328a. NCBI lineage: Bacteria > Bacillati > Bacillota > Bacilli > Lactobacillales > Enterococcaceae > Enterococcus > Enterococcus sp. DIV1328a. Next base: position 2,639,149 of record NZ_CP172912.1, read on the forward strand.
CTCTGTTAACATCGGTGCATTTTCCAGTAACTGAAATAAGGCGATTTTTCTTTTATCCACTTTATTTAAAAACATCATCAATATCATAGACTTCTCTCACATCCATTTTTTTCCCATACAATCCATTTCCTGAAAGAAAGTACCCAACCGCTGCTAAATAGCTTTCAGATTCTTCATCGCCGCCTGCACCAAGTCCGTTAGGAAAGACAAAATCTTTATTCACTTGTAGGGGATGAGCCGTTGTTTCTTTTGTTTGTTTCTTTTTTTCTTTTGACATTGCCGGTTTCTCCACAGGTTTGTCTTTTTTCTTGGGTGAAGGCTTTTTTTCTTCAGAAGGAACCGTAGTTTTTTGATCTTCCGGAGGGGTTGGCGCAGGTTGTTCCGGTTCTGACTTTTCCTGAGGGGTGATTGATTCTGGTTTTGGTTGAATTTCTTCCGTTGGTTCTAAGGGATTATAAATAGGTGTCGCCAATGTTTGAATTGGTTCTATTTCGACAGCCGTAAAAATTAGCAAAGAACTAAATAAAAAAAGATACTTTTTTCTCATGGCTTCTCACTCTCTCTACCTCTACTTTATGGGAAGCAATTCCTTGTAAAAGTACCTTTACTTTTACAAGGAAAACCCTTTTTGTCAATAGATAGCCCTTTTTATTGCTCAGATTGTTGTTCTTCCTCTTTTTTCTTTTTACGATACAAGAAGAAAATCAATAAGAGCAGCGCTAGAATGATGAATGCAATCAGTAGATACAACCACCAATTGGTTCCTTTAATGGTTACGTCTTTTTCATTTAATTCTTTAGCGACGTCCCCAGAAATAGTAAATTCTTTTGTAAATTCCCATTTGTACAGGTACCGTTCTTCACCATTGGCGCCTTTGACTTGATAGGTGCCCTTTTCATCTTTTACACCATAGGCCGTTGATTTCAAGACATATTTCCCTGGCGTTAATCGTTCCCCTTTTAAAGAAATTGGGTAACTAAAGTTAGAGTTTGGCGCCACTTGCATATCCTCAGTATCGGATTGGTAAAGCGTTTCGCCTCCTTTTGAAACAGTGTTGATTAAATGTAATTGGTTTAAATAGGCCGCTTGTGGGTTTTGTAAAGAAACATTGATGACGTTTCGCGCGTTGACTTGGCCTGGTTTAACCCCCAGTAATTTTAAATCTGGTTGAACCTTTGTCTCATTTTGCTGAAGAATAATGGCCACAACATAGGAGTATTCATTATTAATAGCTAACCCTTTTGATTGATCCGCAGAAGTCGTGGTTTCTTTCTTTTTCTCTTTGAGTGTTATGCCGCCAGCCATCACGCCATCAAAAGAATCTTTAGGCATCGTGATGGTTAAAGGTAAGGTCTTTTGGGAATGTTTCGGCAAGATGATTTCTTTCGGTGCTTCCACATAATCTTTTAAGTTAAAGCGTAAAGTTTTGTCAGGTTTGATCCCGTTTTGGCCATATTCTACTACGCCATTTAAATTCGTTGTCGCTGAGTTTACCGTATTTTCAATGGTAATGTCTTCATCTGTATCATTACGTAACTGTATTTCTACGGTTTGTTTGGCACCAGGCGCCATTTTTAAGTCAAAGTAGGTTTTTGATTTATCCACTTGATTTTCGGGAATTGTTGGTGTGACCGCAAAATTAAATTCAGAAGCGTGCGCCTCCACGCCAATCCAGCCAAATAACATACAAGCGATTACCGTTGCATATACTTTCCATCTGTTCATATTCATTCTCCTATGTCTGTCATTCTTTGTTGTATTATAAGCACCAAAAGACCGAAAGATAAGCCAAAAATTTTTGACTTATATCCCGATCTTGCGTGTATGCTGTCGTTCTTAGTTTCCTGTGTTAGCAGGTGTATCTGTCAAAGTCCAAGTAAAAGTTGTCGTGTATTTTTTCGCATATTTTGTGGTTGAACCAGGTACTTCTAATGAAATACTTGTTTTAGCGGCATCTACACTATCGCCCCAGCTCATTAAGTACGTACCCGCACCTTCTTTATCGCCAGCAGCCATGACCACTGATTCAGCTCCAGTTGGGTTTAATTCAATCGTAGCTGGCGCTGTCGTTGGTTTTGCAGATTGTGAAGCTGAAACCACGCGTCCGTTGCTTAAAGTTACTTTAGCCGCTGTTAGTTCTTGGTTGGCTTCAGTTTTGAATTGACCATTTTGTTTTACTTTTAACGTCCAACCTGTTTCAGTCCCACGATTATCTGAGACTTGAACAAAGTTCGGGCCTTCTTGGTCGGCACCAGCATTATCTTTGTATTTTTGTGTTTCTGCATAGTAGGTCATATTTTTTGAGGTAATCGTTTGTTCCCCAAAAGATAAGCTAGATGCATAGTCAATGGATAACGGACCTGCTGTCCCTGGCTTAGGCCCTGTCGGATCAGTTGGATCAACTGGCGTAATTGGTTTATCCGGATCTGGATTCGTCGGATCAACTGGATTCGTTGGGTTCGTATTTGGTGCAAATTGAATCGCTCCGTTTGTTTGGTATTCACCACCGTCGACTGCTAATGCACTCATTGGTACAAGTGCCAGTGCGCCTAAAGTTGCGGTTGCCATCAATGTCATTACTTTTGTCTTTTTCATTTATTTCCCTCCATTATTTACTGGTACATCTGAAAGTAGCCAAGTCAATGTTGTTTTATATTGTACTGCATCCTTAGGGGTTTTCCCGGGAACAGTTAGTGAGATTGCCCGTGTGATTGTGGCATTTACTTGCTGTCCTTGTTGATTTTTTTCGGTCACTTTTTCTGCTTGCCCCCACAGCGTGATCCACGTTCCGGCGCCGGTCTTTTCTGGGGCTTGCATGACAACAGTTTCTGCGCCCGCAGCATCTAATTGAATGTTTGCGGTAGCAGTTGGCGGCAATACGTCCGTCGCATTTGAGCGCACACTGGGCTCAGTAAAGGCGACGGTGGCGCCTGTTAATTCTTTGTGTAATGTTTCTGCATTACGAAATTGACCATTTTGTTTCACTTTTAAAACCCAGCCAGCATTGGTTCCCCGTAAATCACTTACTTGTACATAATTAGCAGTTGCCAATTCACTTGCTGAACCATCTGGATTTTTATAGGTTTGCGCTCTGGCAAAATACGTTTGATCCTTATTCGATATCTCATTACTCCCAAAATCCAAACTTGAGGCATAATCGATGGAAAGCGGCCCAGGGGTACCTGGATTAGGTCCATCAGGATTCGTTGGATCGACTGGTCGAACTGGTTTTTCTGGATCGGGATTTTCTGGATTTACTGGATCCGTCCCATCTGTGCTTGGGGTAAAAACAATCGACTGTTCGCTATCAAAAACGACCGTCGCCGCTTCAGCAGGAACAGTGGCGCCAAGCAACATTGTTCCGAATAACAAGGAGTAGACGACTGTTTTTTTCATTTACTTAGCCTCCAACATTCGTTGGTACAGATTTCAATGTCCATGTTAAGGTCGTACGATATTCTTTTGCTAATTTAATCGCTTTACCTGGGACATTTAATTTCACGGCAGTAGCACCTTCTGTCGCATCTTTCCCAAAACGATAGACCCAAGTCCCCATTCCTTTGCCATCTTCTGCTTTGACTAATTCTACTTCTGTTCCAGGAACAAAGGTATGTGCTGCTGTTGGTGTTGGCGCGTATGCGGCATCAACAATCGATGTCACACCTGCATTGGCAATCGACAAAGCGGCCCCAACTAATTCTTCATTTTGGGCTGTTTTGAATTGCGCATTTTGTACAGCGCTTAACGTCCAGCCTTCTTGTGTCCCACGTTTATCCGTTACCTGAACATAGTTGGGACCTGTTGTTCCATCTTTAAATGTTTGAATTTGTGCGTAATAATCTTTCGTATCGGAAGTGATTTTTTGGGCGCCAAATTGAAAGCTTGAAGCATAGTCAATTGATAAGGGGCCTGCAGTCCCTGGTTTTGGTCCAGTTGGGTCAGTTGGATCTTCTGGTTCAACTTTTTCATCTGGATTGGTTGGGTTAACTGGCTTCGTTGGATCTGTATCTGGTTCAAATGTAATGGCGCCATTACTTGTATAGTTCACGTTAATGTCTTCCGCAAATGCTTGTTGTGTCGCTAAGACACCGCTAAATCCTACAATCCCTACTACTGCTAATACTGTTTTTTTCATCTTCTCTTCTCCTTTTAATAAATAATATGCCTATAGTGATAAGGCTGATTCCCAAATAAATAAATGGTGCTTGATTGGTGGTACCTGTCGCTGGTAATCTTCCTTGTCGCGACCCATATACGCCAGAAGAAAGGACGGATGAAGCGCCTCCGTCAGCTGGCTTGGTGGGTTCGGTCGTTGTGGAAGAATTACTAGTCGCTGTTGTCGACTCTTCTGTGGGATATTCATACGTTCCATAAAAGGAGACAACACCACTATTTTCATAAGCTGCTTCCCCAAACGCAGTGTCTGAATGACAGAAGCTGAAAAGACCTAAAAAACAACTAAGCAAAAGGTATTTTTTCATCTCACTTCTCTCCTCCTTGTTATGGTGCCATGACTAATGACCATGACAATGTCCCTTTGAATTCGCCAACTTTTTGTTTCTCGACTGGCACAGATAGTTTAAGTCCCCGTTGGTTTGCCGCACCCCAACCTTGGTTAATTGTATAACTACCTGAACCGGAGCCTTCATTTTCTGTAACAACCGTATCTCCTTTATTGAGTAAAAATTCTCCTTTGTCTGTAACCAATGACAAATCTTCCAATTGATCTGTGCCGTTCGTTAAGGGATTCGTTACCTGAACATTCAGTTTCCAAGGCGTACTTTCTGTCCCGCGTGTGTCTTGAACGACTAAATCATCTGAAAGAGTTGGCCAGTAAACTTCTGGCTTGGCAGAAATTTTTTGTTTGCCAAAATCAATTGTTTTAGGTACTTTTTCTAACGTTAATTCACCTGAAATAGACACATTGACTTTTTTATTTAACGTTTCGCCAGCTTCTGTAAATTGATAATTGGCTGGCACCGTTTTAGCTAATTCTTCTGGTTTCGCTTGCTGAATGGCTTGGAAGGTTGCGGCATCAAGACTTGGTGTTTGATTGGCCCGACCATCTGCGAAAATCACCGTTGCTTGTGTCCATTGTGCCAACTCGTCTGAATTCGTTAAGCCATTTGCTTCTTTTAATTTCAAATGCGCACTTGTCGCATACAAGGCAAACGAACGATCTTTGGCAAGGACACTTTCATTTTTCACAACAACTAAATGAACCGTTTTGTTTTGCAAATTATCCCCTGACGTCCCTGCTTCTAATTGAATATCATGTGTCCGCGATACAGTTTTTTCTGCTAACGGCGCTTGAATTTGTGGTAAATCCGTCTCTTTTAATGAGGTTTTGAAAAACGGCCGACCTTTTGCGCCAAGCATTTCTATTACTTTATCGACAGTCGTTAGTTGCGCTGCCTCATCTTCTGTGACAATCACCGATTGCCCCGAAAGTTCCACTTTATTTGAAAATTGAACTTTCACCTGATAACTGTAGTTCATATTCGTCGCTTTCCATGAAAGCGGGGTGGTATCTTTTTGCTCTGGAATTTGCTCTATCGCGCTCCCAACTTCACTAGATTTAACCGTTCCTTGGTGCAACCAAGAACCTGTTACTTCGTCAGGAAGGAAGCTTAGGGTTGGTGTTAAAGCACTTGAGGTCGGAATCATCAAACGTCCTTTTTGAACTTTTTGTCCAGCTACTTCGGTGCCCCACGCTTGTAAGGTTAACGGCGCATTGCCAGCTTTGACCTCTTTTACATCATGAGAAATAGTACCTGCACCTGCCACAATTCCAGGCGTTTCCACTTCGTAATCGATGATGGAGCCAGGAATTGCTATTCCATAGCCATTGGCGCCCTTGGTCACATCGTTATCGCCAATAAATGTTTTTCCAGTCGCTTTTTCAATCCCATGAAACGTTGTTGGCGTAAGTTTTGTAGCATTATTGACCGTTGGATTAATCGTCAAGACCTGATAGGCTTTGACATTTCCAAACCAAGTCCCTGTGCTATCCACCAAAGCAGTTGTATCTGTCGTTGGTTTAATCCATAAAAGTTCATCTTTTGTTGGATCGACAGCTTCAAAATCCGCAATGTTTACTTTACCTGTACCAGGAATTGTTTCTAATGTTGCATGATCCTGAACCGTTAGTTTGCTAGCTGAAATTAAATTGGCCGTGTTGGTGATCCCAATTCCAGCGTTTTTAGATAGATGAATTGATCCGAATTCATTGTAAGTCGTACTATGATTCGCGGCAGTAGCAGAAACGCCATTTTTGATGTTCCCACCATTAGCCATTAATTTAATGCCATTGGTGACATTTAATTCCGTAAAGTTGACAACGCCTAAGCCTGTCGCATTTAGTGGTTCTGTTTGATAGTTATTGGTGCCGTCAACGTTAGTCCCAAAGTTAAAGGCCACTTTATTTGAACTAGCATTCACAATTGCATTAGTAAAATTATCTGTTGATGAACCACCGGATAAACCGTTAATACTAACTGCACCTTGAACATTTGCGGTAACATCACGTAAGATTTTTCCGCCACTGATATTGGAATACTGTGTCGCATATAAATTTCCAATACTAGAACCCGCCGCTTGAATATTCATTGTAATCTTGCCGTTCTTGGTATACGCAGCATTGGTTCCACCATCACCGTAAATGCTGGCCCCATTTAAAGATTCCACACCTGTTTTAGTGAAAATATTTAAAGTAATTGTGTTTGATTCATCCGTTCCTAGTGTCGTATTTTGACCATAGGGCCGACCACCAGTAATGTAGGTATTACCAGGCAACTTAAACTCTCCGTTGTAATTTCTTAAATCAATTAAGAGTTTGGCATTTCCAAGAAGTGAGCCCGCATTGGTAATCCCACCTGAAAAACCGTTCGCGCCTGTCCGAGGAGTTCCTGAGAAATTTCCTCCGTAGATGCGATTGTCTGAATTACCAGTAATTGTATGGCCACCGCTTGCTCCATAAGAAGCGCCCATCGAAGCATTAATTACTCCTTCATAAACCGTTACACCGACATTCCCAACATTTTTGGCATCATTCCAGCCACCGCCTGAAAGAAACCAATCGACTTGACCATTATTAACGATTGTTTGACCGTTTCCATAAACTCGAGCTGCTTGATAGCCTGTTCCTTCTAATGTGTCAGCAATCCCGCCATTCAATGTGTTAGAAGTATTGCCTTCAACGACACCTGAAAAAGAGCCACCATATGTCCAGCGAGCAATGGTATTATTTAAAACAGTCTTAGTATCTCCTTTTATATAGATATCCCAAGTATCATTACTAGCAGGATAGCCGCCGCCACCAACAATATCCCAACCTGAATTATTACCACGACTTTTATTGGTCGTTGAATAATCTAAGCTTGTCGGTTTTGCGCCTGAATAAGCCATACCATCGCCACCTAAAGACCCATCACCATTCGCTGTTCCCACTTCAATTGTTGTATTTCCTTCGATATAACCGCCGCGGCCAGCTGCAGTTGAATAAATTGCACCATTATTAAACGAACCGCTGACTAATTTAGAAGAAATATTTCCGAAAACTTTAAAAGCTGCTGCCGATTTGGCTAATTCTGCTCTTTGCTGTGGTGTATAAGCATCATACGTTGCTTCATTTGAGGCCCCAATTTGACTCTTGTTAAATTTCGAAACATTGTTACCAGCACCGCCGTTAAAATCATTAATACCACCAGCGGAATTCGTTCCTGCTGTAACCACATTCGTAATATCTCCGATGATCGTTCCAGAATATTGGTTGCCTCCTTCAAAATCTGCACGACCCGCACTATACAACTGTGTATTTAAATTTGTAGTAATTCCATCAGTCGTACGATTCGTTCCTATATCGCCACGGGAAGAGCCACCAATAAAACGTTGACCCGCTGTATACCAACGGCCATATCCAGAAATATCGTTTGTTACTTTTCCACCAATATTTCCGTATTGAACACCGCCATAATACGTACTTAATTGGAAACCTGTAGCAGCATTCGTAATCGCAACCTTTGTTGAGACGTTACCAGTAACATTCGCTGTGTTGGTTGCGTTGGTCCCATAACCGCCCCCATAAATTGAAGCAATTCTGCCACCAGAATCATTGACAACCAATGAAGTATTCCCAGTCACTGTCCCAATATTGGCGCCCCCACTTAATGTATTTAGTCCGCTCCGTGTATTGTTAATAACAATCGTAGGATTTCCAGCTAAATTACCACCATTTTGGTTTCCGCCATAGAAATTCCATGTCCCTGTACCTGTACTATTTACTGTTAAAGTTGGGTTTCCTGAAACATCTCCTGTATCCGTTCCACCGTATACGGTCAGACCGTTTCCACTAGAACCGCCATTCAAGTTCAAACTGTAACCATTTAAATACATATTCGTACCTGTATAGTTTAGATTTCTCAAAGTGATGTTTGAGCCAAAAAAGATATTTTGATTAAATCCTAACGTCTTAGAACCCGTTGGCGCCGTTTGATCCATACTAATCGGATCCGCACTGTTTCCAGTAATCACTAAATGATTGACCTTGCCTTGCAAGGCGTAAAAAGTCATATTACTTGCCGTAACGGTGTCAGGAATCACTTTAGCGGTGGTCGCCGCACTCGTCGTAATATTGTTTCCTATATAAAGAGTGAAATCGCCATTGTTTCCCTGTTGATACAAATCAAACAAGGCTTCTTTCAAGCCAGCCTCTGTCGATGCATATTCTTTGTACGCTGCTCCATCTCCTGCTGGACTTGGCACAACAATCACTTTTGTTTTATCCGCAGGAGCAATTGTGTCCGCAATGGACTGATCAACTGAGATAGCTCTGGCCATGCGTGTCAGTTTCTGTTTAAAGACAGCCGTAAGTTGTGTATCTTCTGAAAACTCTAATTGAAGAAGTTCTTCATTTGTATATGTTTTTCCTTGGTAAGACCAGCCAACGAAAGTCGCATTTTCCTCACTATTCGCCCATTTTGGTAATTCTTCTGTCCGAAGTGGCTGATTTTTTTCTTTTACCACTTGATAACTTTTGGCATCATTTAGAAACAAAGCTTGATCCGTTGTTTCAAAGGTCAAGGTGATTTGCTTCTGCTCTTCGCTTGGTTTTGTTTCTGTGGAAGAGGTGGTTACTTTTTCTGTGATAGCACTAGATTCCGTCATTGATGACTGTTCTGTAGAATGTGCGCTGCTTTCTTTTGTTGCTTCACTTGTACTGGTTTCTGCTGTTTTTGGCTGTGTCTGCGTACGTTCCGTTTGTTGCTCCCCTTCAATCGCCCACGCTGAAACAGATAAAAATGGTTGTACAAGTAAACAAGTTGCCAATAAAACAGCGATTTTCTTTTTCATTAACTTCATCACTCCTCCCTCGAAGTAAACTTTCCACAACCAACCTATGGCTCAAGTATACGAAGTTTTCTTCTGATTTTTTTAAAGATATTTTCTTAATTTCAAAAAAAAAATTTATTTTTTAATTTTCTTTTTGTTAACTAAACGAATTTTTTGCTGTTTTTGTAAGATAAAAATGTTAATTTGTTCACAAAAATAACAAAAACGTTATTTTTAACATTAAAATTAACAAACGAGTTCGTAGTATAGCACGGATTTTTTCTCATGTAAACATCATTAAATAAACATTTTTGTTTAATTTATACATATTTCTCAGCTAAAAAAATGACAAAAATAAATAAACAGAGGCCTTAGAAATATTTCTAAGGCCTCTGTTTATTTATACGTATTCACAAACTGGACTGTTTCTTGGTAACATTGTTTAGCTTCTTTTGTTTGATAGTCGAATTGATATTCGTGGGTGATTGTTGCTTTCTTATCTTTGAAAAAGAGAGTTGAAACTGGAACATTTAAAGTTTTTAACCGCTGAACCAAGGCTAGTCCTTGATCTTGGAATGAAAAACTATTGCCATCTGTTAGATACGTCGGGGGAAATTCTTTGGTGACTTTATCCACTAAACTCACTTCTTGCAGTTCTGCACTCGTCTGCCAGTCTTTAGTGCCGAGCAAGGACCAAGCCACTGTTTTAACGAAAAATTTCATAAAACGATTATCACTTTGTTGGTTGGCCATTTGTTTCAAATCCACCGGACCACAATACGAGAGTGTGCCTTTTAAATGGCTAGCCGGCAACGCTGCAGTCATCCCTAGTTCTTTGGCATAGTTGGCATTGGTTTGAACTGTTGCATATTGTAGAGCAATCTGTGCACCCGCACTGTCCCCGCCAATAAAAAGCTTAGATAAATCTAACATGGGATATGCTTGTTTCTTTTCTAATAAAAATTGAACAAGTTCATTGACCTGCTGGAGCTGGCTTGGATAAGGTGCGTCTGGTGCTAATTCATAATTCATTGAAATAAAGGCAACTGAGGAATCAGCCACTAAACGTGTCGCAAATTCTTTCATCCCAGACTTATCTCCTCCCACATAGCCACCACCATGGACCCATAAAACGACTGGTACCGCTTGTTTTGACGTTTGGGGATAATACAAATCAAAGGTATTCTTTTTTCTTGAAGAAGGGTATGTTTGATTTTCTTGCAATTGAACATTGGGCAATGCTTTATCATAGGAAGCTGAATCTTTTATTTCAACTTCGCCTGCGAATAACTGGTTGATGACCCAAGCGCCTGGCTTAGGAGATAATTGAAAGGCGAGAAACACACCTAAGCAAATAACCACAATGATTCCTAACAACCAAAGGATAAAACGTACGATTTTTCTTTTCACTCTATTCACCTGCTTTAATTTGTAGCAAAATTATAGCATGTTTTTTAGCCAAAGCGTTTATTTTGAAACAGCTTTTTTAGAATTTGATGTACTTTTATCATTTGAAATGCCCTCTTAAAAGCTGTAAAATGAACAAAATGACTTTAACCTTTAGGAGGTTGCCAAATGAAAGCTCTGATTTCCATTGATTATACAAATGATTTTGTCGCCACAGACGGAAAACTAACCACTGGTGCCGCTGGACAAGCTATTGAAACGGCCCTTGTTCAACAAACAAAGCACTATTTTGACAATGGCGATTTTGTGGTTTTTGCCATTGATGGGCATGACCCCCTAGATCGCTATCATCCTGAAAATAAACTTTTCCCGCCCCACAATGTCTTAGGAACTGACGGGCGTAATCTGTTTGGCTCGCTAGCTGATTTTTATCAAGCTCACAAAAATGAGGCAACCGTTTATTGGATGGACAAACGGCACTATTCTGCTTTTAGTGGCACGGATTTGGACATTCGGTTACGAGAACGAGGAATTACAGAGCTTTGTTTAACTGGTGTTTGTACAGATATTTGCGTGTTGCATACGGCTGTTGATGCCTATAATTTAGGCTATCAATTAATGATTCCTGAACGCGCCGTTGCTAGTTTTGATGAACAAGGACACGAATGGGCGTTACGCCACTTTAAACAAACTTTAGGAGCAACCATTCTATAAAAAGACTGGTCAATCCTTCCATGCGCCCTATCTATACTCAAAAAATCCTGTAAACAACACAAAAGCCAACCTTACTATGGATAAGGTTGGCTTTTTTACACTCATTTTAACTCCGAGCCTGCGGATTAGTGATAACTAGCATTCACAGAATAAGCAGAGACTGCTAGCTGATAGAAATTAGCTACTCATAAAAAAGTGGGATTCCTCACTTTTTTATAGACCAATGACCGTTGCAAAGAAAGGAACTACTAAAACAGTAACTACGCCAACCACTACGACAGAAATACTAGCCATAGCAGCCTCTGTTTCACCCATTTCCATGCCAACTGCCACACCTAGGGCATGTCCGGCCGCACCTAAAGCTAAACCTTTGGCGATTGGATTGTTAATCTTAAACCATTTCAATGCAATTCGACCCAAGGCATAGGTTAGTACACCATTGAAGATTACGGTAAACGCCGTAATAGAAGCAATGCCGCCAACAGTTTGAGAAATAGGTACGGCAATCGCTGTTGTAGCAGCTTGTGGTAAGATTGAGGCCACTAAATGATTATCCATGCCAATCACTTTTCCTGCAAAATAAACAGCCACTAACGAACCAAAAGAACCAATTGTTAACGCCGTTAAAATTTCTAACCAATATTTTTTCAACACGTCTCTCTTTTTATATAAAGGAATCGCAAACGCTACTGTCGCAGGTTCTAGAAAGAAGCTGATATATTTGCCACCTTCATTGTATTGCTCGTAACTAATTCCTGTTACTTTTAAAACGACAACGCCTAAAATCATCGCAACGAATAATGGCGTAAATAAGAAGAAACCTTTGCTTTTTTTAAACAACCAAGTACCTATGCCAAATACAGCTAATGAAATAATAATGCCAACATACGGATTCATGCGCGAACCTCTCCTTTCGCTTTCTTCGTTGCTGCGGGTTCTTTTTCTTTTCGAGCATCTTTCATATGCAATAAAAAGGCGCCCGTCCAACCAGTCGTTGCTAGTAACGCTAATGTTGCTACTAAAATAACAAAAACAATTTGAACGCCAAATTGTTGCATAATCCCTAAAGAATTAACTAAGGAAATCCCTGAAGGAACAAATAAAAATGTAATAACCGTTGATAAGCTATTACCTAGCCCTTCCACTTGCTCCAATTTAACAACTTTTGTACATAAACCAATGAACAATAACACCATGCCAATTACTGAAGCAGGCATTGGTATTGGGGAAATGAACGCCAAGCCGTTGGCGATTAACATAATAATGGCAAAAACTGCTGCTTGTTGTAAAAATGAATATACTTTCTTTTCCATTCTTCTTCGCTCCCTTTTGTCTGTTTTCTATGGGTTAAGTATATAAAGAAAACGTTTTTTTAAGGGCTTTTTTTCATGAAATGCCAGAATTTCTTCACCAAATGCAAAAATCACCACTTGAAATGCATTCGACATTTCAAGTGGTGATTTTTTAACTTAAGCCAAGTTTTTCTTTAAATTCTTTGACATATGAACGGCTAACAGGTACTTTTGAGCCGTTGGTTAAAATTACTTGCAACGTGTTATTAAACCACGGCTGAATTTCTTGAATTTTTGTTCGATTCAAGATGAAACTTCGGTGCGTTTTAATAAAGAGCGTGGCAGGTAATTTTTGTTCGATACTGTTGAGGGTCCCTGTCATCTTATAAATTTGTTGATCCACAAAAATGCTCAGTTGCCGTTCTTCAACAGAAACGAGGTAAATATCTTCTGGCGCCACAAGATAAATGCGGTCTTCCCCTTGAATAGGTATTGCTTCAGATTTTGGTCCTTTTTCGGCAGTGTTTTCTGGGACAGCTTGAGCCATTTCTTTCGATGCTTTTTCAATGACTTGTGTTATTTTTTCTTCTTCAAAAGGTTTCAAAATATAATCTTTTGCATTCACTTGAAAGGCCTTTAACGCATATTGATCATAGGCGGTTGCAAAGACCAAGTAGGGCGCTTTTTTAAGATGGGTTAATTTTTCCGCTAAATCAAACCCGCTTTCATCGGTCAAATGAATATCTAAAAATAACAAATCTGGCTTTTGATCCATCATCTCTTCCATTGCCTCCGCCACAGAATCCGCTTCTGCAACGCTCGTCACTTGCGGATGTTGGGAAACAAGATAGCTCAATTCTTCTCGTGCTAAGGGCTCATCATCAACGATTAATACGTGCATCTAATTCCTCCTGTTCCATCGGGATTTCTAAATGAACATGGCTCCCGCCTGTCTCTAAATTTTCAATTAAAAAACAACCTTCTGATCCATAAAGGTTCGCCATTCTGCGGGACAAGTTTTCCAGTGCCGTGCCGGTGCCTTTTTCCGAAGTCACTGTCGTCTTTCCTAATAGCAAGCGGCGTTCTTCGGGAATCCCTTGCCCATTGTCATACACATCCACATGTAATTTATGTTGTTTTGCTTTGACCACTACCCGAACTTGATTGTTCTCCTTCCGGCTGCCAAATGCATGCTTGATGGTATTTTCCACTAACACCTGAATCGCATACGGCGGTACTTTTTCTGAAGCAACCGCTTCTTCCACGTCAAATGTTACTTGATAACGATTCGGAAACCGTGCTTGTTCTAATGACAAATAGGCTTTTACTTGTTCTAGTTCTTGTGAAACTGGGATCGTAGTTTGCACGGCTCCCTGTAAGTTGCCTCGAAAGTATTTACTTAATTGGAGCAATAGTTTCCGCGCTTTTTCACTGTCTTTCCGCATTAATGCGGAAATAGTATTGATGGCATTAAAGAAGAAATGTGGGTTCACTTGCGCTTGCAAGGATTTAATTTCAGCTTCTTTAAGTAATTTTGATTGTACTTCCGCTTCACCTAATTCAATTTGTGAAGAAAAAATTGTCCCAAGACCTTCTGCTAACTGCTCCTCGACATGCGTTAACTGCGCTGGATCCGTAAAATACATTTTTAAGGTGCCAACAATTTGCTGATGGGAAAATAATGGAATCACAATCGCCGCTTGCAACGGACAATTAGGGTCCGAACAACCAACTTCTTCTTTGGCATGTGCGATGGTCATTCGGCCCGTCCGTAACACTTCCCGAGAAAGCTCTGTAATGACTTCTAGCTCTGGAATATGATGGTCGCTTCCTGCGCCAACATGAGCTAAAATTTGATGACTGTTTGTCATGCTAATCGCACTGACTTTTGTATAATGCTTAATAATCTCCGCAACTTTTTTGCTGGAATTTTTATTGAGTCCTTCTCGAAAATATGGCAGTGTTTCCGCTGCTAATTCCAAAACATCGTGCGTCTGAACCGCTTTGGCCTGCTCTTCTTGTTTCAATGTCGTCGTTAGAATCGACATAAAAATGAACGTTCCTACGCTATTTAACAAAATCATCGGCAGCGCAATAAAACGAACCAACGTGGCTCCATCCGATAGATCACCGCTGAAAAAGAAAATAAACATCATCTGAATCATTTCCATACACGCTCCGACAATGGCAGAAAAGCCGGCAGACGGAAAAACGGTTTGCTTTGCCATGCGGCTCCCTAAAAAACCAGCAATTAAGCCAACAATTAAAGAAGCAGGCACATAAAAGAAACTATGCCCCCCGCCTTGAATAACCCGATGAAAGCCAGCAATTAAACCAACCGTACTGCCGACAATCGGACCACCCACTAATCCAGAAACGCCAATTACTAACGTACGCGTATTCGCAATGGAAGCATTGCTGCTTAAATAGGTTAGTAAATTATTGGGAACAATCTGATTCTTAGCGATTTCGATACCTGTAAAATTAGAAATAATAGCAAATAAACCAAAAATCAAAATCAACTGAACTTTTGAAGACATTTTTTCACGACTTAATAAAACACGCTTAAAATAAGGCACATTCACTAAAAGAAAGGCCAGTAAAATAATTAAGCCCACCCGTTCCATCATTAAAATAAATAATTCGACCACACCGGCACCTCCTTCCTATTAACTATACTATAAATCAAAGAAAAGAAAAAAATGAAGCTTCTCAAAAAAGAGGCTTCATTTTTTCTATTCATTAAAACGCAGGAATATTAGCGCCTTTAGAATTTTTCTTGATGTATTCAGCAACTTCTTTTGTTGTCATCGCTTCTTTTAAAACCTTGATTTTTTCGCTATCTTTTTCGCCTTTACGTGTCACAACTTGCAATGCGTAATGTTTACTTGCTTCTTCATCTTCTAACAAAATCGCATCTTTCGTTGTTAAACCAGCAGGTTCTAAGTAGGCTGGGTAGCAGAACACCATAGCGATGTCTTTTTCATCATAGGCTTTAGCTAAATTCAGTAAATCAATGCTTTCAAAAGTGATGTTTTTAGGATTTTCCACGACATCTTCCACCGTGCCGTTAAAGCCGACACCTTCTTTTAATTTAATCACGCCGTTTGCATTTAAAATTGCTAAAGCACGACCTTCATTGGTTGGATCGCTAGGAATCCCCACTTTGGCATTTTCAGGTAAATCTTTCGCATCTTGATATTCTTTTGAATAGAAACCACCAGCAAAATAATAAATCGGTTGCACAGCCACTAAATCAGCTTTTTTCTCTTTGTTAAACATTTCCATGAAAGGTTGATGTTGCGCAAAATTAGCATCCGCTTCGTCATGTTGCACGGCATCGTTGTAGGCAACATTGTCGCTCACTTCCATAATGTTAATTTTGTACCCTTTTTTCTCAGCTTCTTTCTTGGCAATCTCCAAGATATCTTTTGAAGATTCCAATTGCACGGCAACGGTAATCTCCTTATCTTCTTTCTGGTCTGCTTGTTTATTTCCCCCACAGGCAGCTAAAATGACTGTTGCAATAACAGCGAATGTTGCTAAATAAAACTTCTTCATTCTTTTGTCCTCCTACTTTCTTTTGTCTAGTTTTTGGGCAATGAAGTTCCCAAGCATTTGTAAAATGAAGACCAGTGCAATCATAATCACAATGGCAACATACATAATACCGTATTCATACCGTTGATACCCGACACGAACTGCAAAATCGCCAATCCCGCCGCCACCAACAACACCCATCACCGTGGAATATGAAACCATACTCACTGTCGTGGTTGTGTAAGCAAGAACCAATCCGCTACGTGCTTCCACCAATAAAAAGTGCCAAATGTATTGGACTTTCGAGGTACCTAACGAATTAGCTAAAAAATAAATTTCTTCTGGAACATCCAACAGCACTTGTTCAACCAAGCGAGCAAAAATCGCGATCGCAACAATACTCAATGGCACAGATGAAGGAATTGGGCCAAATGCCTTTCCTAAAACAGAACGAGTGACTGGAATCAACGCAATCACAAATAATAAATAAGGAAACGAGCGAATAACAGTTACAATGAAATTTAAAACCCAATACAGCCAAGGTTGATGCCCTTTGACTTTCGGATTAGCCAAAAATAGTCCTAATCCTAAAGGCAAGCCGACAAGCAAACAGATAGCCATCGAAATCGACATCATAATCCCTGTTTCTTTTAAACCAACCAGCATAGATGGCCAATATTCGGCAAAGGTTTCTGAAAAAGTCATGGACGCAAACTCCTTTCCACTTTTTCTAAATAGGAAAGCGGTTCTTCCTCATATTGCTGAGGATTATTCAGAAATTCGCCAATTAACTGACCTTTTTCCATCACTAAGATACGATTACATAAGCGCTTCACGGTTTCTAATTCGTGACTAACAAAGAAAATAGTCGGTCGGAATTCCTGATGCGTCTTATGTAATAGTCGAACGACACTTTCTGTATTTTCTTCATCTAATGAACTCGTTGCCTCGTCACATAATAACCATTTTGGATTACGGCTCAACGCTCGAGCAATAGAGACACGCTGTTTTTCCCCACCAGAAAGCTGAGCAGGATACGCTTCTGCCTTATGGGCCATATCAACAAACGTTAATAAACGCTCAATTTTTTCAGGCTGTTTCTCTTTTAAAAGTTTCAAAGGCAACGCAACATTATCATAAATTTTCAAATTTTCTAACAAATTGTAATGCTGAAACACCATCCCCATTTGTTGTTGCTGCTGGCGAACTTCTTTTTTAGAGAAGGTTTGAACATTTCTACCATCAATACGAATCTCCCCTTCACTCGGTTGTTCCATTAAATTCAACAAACGTAACAACGTGGACTTGCCAGAGCCACTTTTCCCAACAATCCCAACGATTTCTCCTGGTTGGACAGAAAAGTGAATATTTTTTAACGCGTGTGTCTCTTGATAGACTTTCGACACATTCACTAACTCAATCATGATTACCTCCTAAAGGCCGACAAACAAAATATAACAACTAAAAAAACTGTATAACAATTAAAGTAATTCTGTGAAACGATTTAAAAAAACTATTACGAATTAAAAAATAACACACGTTTCGCAAAACAGCGTTATACCAGAGATGTAACTACTTACATCATCTACTAAAACAGAAAAAAAAGCAACCTTTTTATTTGTGAAAAAAACACTATCTGTTTTTTGTCTGTATTATTTTGTACAAATGAATTAAAAATTTCCTGTTTCTACAGCTATTTCCCTACGCTCCTCTAAAAAAAGACATTCTCAGAAACGAGGCATCCAAAAAGGGAAAAGCGCTCGTAACGATAATGTCTCTAATGGTTTACTTTTTAAATACAACTGTTTCTTCGACAGTAATTCTTTCAGCTAATGATTGAATCACTGGACAGTTTGGGGAGACAAGCTTCAAACACCGTGTCGCCCGTGCTTGAAAGGCTTCTGGAACAGACACATAAAAGAGAATCGTCACCTGTTTTAATGGTTGTGCGCGTCTCTCTACTTCTCTTGAATACGTGACTTCTATTTTTTCAAACTCAAAGGGAATGTGCGAATTTTCCAAAACGGATTGATACACGTACCCCCCACAAGCGCCAATTGCCGAAACGAGCATTTGAACTGGCGAATATCCCTCTTCTTTTGCTAACACCCAGCGCGCTGTTTTCGTTTGTAATTCAAATTTTTCCACACCACGAATAATCGTCAAACGTTCTACCATTGCCATCTTCACTCCTTTTTACTCTTTCTTAAAAGATACTACAAAACAGCGCTAAAACAAACATTTCTAACTTCTCAACTTAGCAAGTCCTAAAAAAAACGAAATTCTAACTTGACAAACAACGCAACACCTGATAATATACTTCCGTTCAAATCGTAACCGTTACGATTTATATTTTATAAATCCAAAAAGAAAGGAAGTGCCTTATGGCTAAAAAATCAAAAATTGCTAAAGCAAAAAAACAACAAGCAATGATTGCAAAATATGCGCCTATTCGCCAAGCCTTAAAAGAAGCTGGCGATTATGAAGGTCTTAGCAAATTGCCAAAAGATGCTCATCCAAGTCGCTTAAAACTCCGCGATCAAACAGATGGGCGCCCACGTGGCTACATGCGTAAATTTGGCATGTCTCGGATTCGTTTCCGTGAATTGGCTCACCAAGGCTTGATTCCTGGCGTCAAAAAAGCAAGCTGGTAACTCATTATTTCGATAAAGACAACTAGCGAGGACGGTCGCATTTGGGCTGACCTCGCAGCCCCCTTTATCTTTTATACGCAATTAAAAAAATCAAATTGGAGGACGGTACTATGCGCCAAACCATTACGTTAGCTTGCGCTGAAACTGGCGAGCGCCTTTACTTAACAAGTAAAAACAAACGAAATACACCAGAAAAATTACAGCTGAAAAAATATTCACCAAAATTACGGCGCCGCGCACTTTTCACTGAAGTCAAATAACAGGAGGAAAACTTGATGGGCATTCCAATCACCATTGTTTCTGGCTTTTTAGGCGCAGGAAAAACAACCTTAATTAACCATGCGCTTGCGCAGTCACCGTTTCCTAAAGAAGAAATTATTATTATTGAAAATGAATTTGGTCAAACAGGCGTTGACCACGCATTACTTTTACAAACCACGGAACGAATTATTCAATTAAATAACGGTTGCATGTGTTGCAGCTTACGAGGAGATCTTCTTGCCTCTTTATCAGCAATCTTAGAAGTGTACCAAGAAGAACAACAACCCATTGCCCAAGTCATTTTAGAAACAACGGGCATTGCTGATCCGCAACCAATCATTCAAACAATTTTAACGACCCCGCACATCAAAAATCATTTCTATATAGACAGTCTCTTAACGGTCGTTGATGGGCATCATTGGCAACAGCAACTTCAAGAAACCGAAGCCATCAAACAACTGGCCTTAGCAGATCGCCTCTTTTTTTCTGTCAAGGAACCAGCAGACAGCACTCAGCTACCAACGTTCCAAGAAACCCTTCGTACCATTAATCCTTTTGCTGATATTTTATCCTTTCAAGCCAACGAGCCTCTTTTGGCTAGTGACTTTTTTCAATTAAATAAGTTTACGGCAACACTTACAGAACACGAAATGACTCATTCCCCGCATGAGCACGCCCATGAGCATCATCACCATACCTTTCACTCCCTCACGCTAACGGCGTCCTCAGCCCTCAACGAACCTCTTTTCACTCGTTGGCTTGATTGGTTAATGTATACACATCAGGAAAAGTTATACCGTTTCAAAGGGATTCTCGCCTTACAGGAGCATGACTTGGCCATTGCCATGCAAGGCGTCAACCAGCAAGTGGCCTTTCAAATGACGAATCAACCCCCTCAAGAAACAACAATTGTTCTGATTGGCAAAGAATTAGAGACAAAAAAAATCCAAGAAACCTTTCAAACCCTCAACAAAATAGCTACTCCGTAAATTATTTTTTACGAAATGGAGGTCCTATATATAATGGAAAAAACTGACTTATCTAGCGCTTATCGTCGACTGAAAAGTCCCAACATCAAAACACGAAAACGCGCACTTAAAATCATTAAAGAACATAAGCGCAATAAACAAAAGAAAATTGCGTAATTCACTAAAGGAGCACACCTATGAAAAAATTTACTCTTCCCCTGTTAGCCGCCTTAGCGCTAATCCTTTTCGGCGCTTGCGGCAAAACAAACACCTCTGATAAAACCGCTGACGGTAAAGAAAAACTATCCATTGTCACGACTTTTTATCCTATGTACGATTTCACTAAAAATATTGTAGGCGATGAAGGAGACGTCAAATTGTTAATCCCTGCTGGTTCTGAACCCCACGATTATGAACCATCCGCCAAAGATATGGCTACCATCCATGATGCGGATGTTTTCGTTTACCACAATGAAAATATGGAATCTTGGGTACCAAAAGCTGCTAAAGGCTGGAAAAAAGGAGCCCCGAACGTCATTAAAGGTACCGAAAACATGGTCTTACTTCCTGGCAGTGACGAAGACGGACACGACCATGACCACGAACATGGCGAAGAAGGCCACCACCATGAATTAGACCCGCATACTTGGGTTTCGCCCCATCGTGCCATCCAAGAAGTCACAAACATCAAAGAACAATTAGTCAAACTTTACCCTAAAAAAGCCAAAACATTTGAAACAAACGCAGAAAAATACTTAACAAAATTAACAGCCTTAGACAAAGAGTTCCAAACAGCTTTGAAAGACGCTAAGCAAAAAAGTTTTGTTACCCAACATGCTGCATTTGGTTATCTTGCCTTAGATTACGGCTTAAAACAAGTGCCAATAGCTGGTTTAACACCTGAACAAGAGCCCACTGCAGGGCGCTTGGCAGAGTTGAAAAAATATGTCACAGACAATCAAATTCGCTATATTTATTTTGAAAAAAATGCCAACGATAAAATTGCTAAAACGTTAGCTGACGAAGCAAATGTTCAATTGGAAGTCCTAAACCCGCTAGAAAGTTTGACACAAAAACAAATGGACAATGGCGAAGATTATCTTTCTGTAATGAAAGAAAACTTAACTGCTTTGAAAAAAACAACAGATACAGCCGGGAAAGAGGTTCAGCCAGAAACCTCTGAAAAAACAGAAAAAACCGTGGCTAACGGCTATTTCAAAGACAGTGAGGTGGCTGAGAGAACACTGACAGATTACGCTGGAAATTGGCAATCCGTCTATCCTTTATTAAAAGATGGCACATTAGACCAAGTCTTCGATTACAAAGCGAAACTGAAAAAAGATAAAACACCAGCCGAATACAAAACCTACTATGATGCCGGCTATCAAACCGATGTCGACCACATCAACATCACTGATTCCACCATCGAGTTTCTGGTCGATGGCAAACCACAAAAATTCACCTATAAAGCAGCCGGTTATAAAATTTTAAACTATGCAAAAGGCAACCGTGGCGTCCGTTTCCTTTTTGAAACAGACGATGCCAATGCTGGGCGGTTTAAATACGTCCAATTTAGCGACCACAACATCGCACCAACGAAAGCCGCTCATTTCCACATCTTCTTCGGCGGCGATAGCCAAGAAAGTCTGTTCAATGAAATGGACAACTGGCCAACGTATTATCCAAACGACTTAAGCAAACAAGAAATTGCCCAAGAAATGATTGCGCATTAAGCATTCAAAAGAGAGGAGGTAGCATTAGCTAAAATGCTGCCTCCTCTCTTTTTTTATTTAGTCAAGCACACCATGTTCTGCTTCAAACGTCGCTAACAACTGGCGCACTTCATCCGTTGATTTTGTATTCATTAATTGTGCTCTTAAATCACTGGCACCTGGAAAGCCTTTAACATAAATTTTAAAGAAGCGATGCAGCCCAACAATGGAGCGAGGCACCAATTCTGCATATTTGTCTTGCAAATCCAATTGTAAACGTAGCAAGCCCAGTAATTCTTGTGGCGTATGTGTTTTGGGTTCTTTTTCAAAGGCATAAGGATTTTTAAAAATCCCCCGACCAATCATGATGCCATCTACACCATATTGTTCTGCTAATTCTAGGCCCTTTTGACGATCTGGAATGTCCCCATTAATCGTAATTGTCGTTTGCGGTGCGACACGGTCCCGAATAGCCATAATTTGCGGAATGACCTCCCAATGGGCATCCACTTTGCTCATCTCTTTTCGTGTTCGCAAATGAATGGATAGATTCGCAATGTCTTGCTCTAATAAATGCGTGATCCACGCCTCCATTTCCGCCATTTCAGTAAACCCAATGCGTGTTTTGACACTAACAGGTAAGCCACCTGCTTTGGCGGCGTCAATCAATTCAGCCGCAACTTCTGGGCGCAAAATTAGCCCGCTGCCTTTTCCACGCTCAGCCACGTTAGGCACAGGACAGCCCATATTTATATCTAATCCTTGAAAGCCCATCTCCGCTATGCCGATACTCATTTCACGGAAAAATTCCGGTTTATCTCCCCAAATATGTGCCACCATCGGCTGTTCATCTTCTGTAAAAACGAGGCGCCCGCGCACACTGTCTTTCCCTTCAGGATGACAATAACTATCTGAATTAGTAAACTCTGTAAAAAACACATCTGGTGCTCCAGCTTCTTTCACGACATGACGAAAGACCACATCAGTGACATCTTCCATTGGTGCTAAAACAAAAAAGGGCTTTGGCAATGTTGCCCAAAAATTCTTGCTCATCTTCATATACTCCGTTTCTGATTTTTTCTTTATTTTCAACGACAATTGTCGACATATTCTGGTGCGAAACATTGCTATTATACAGGGAAATGCACGAAGAATCAAAAAAGGCATACTTAGAAACAAGAAAACTGTCTGAATCTGCTCGCTAGAATGAGTGATTCAGACAGTTTAATCTTTTTACGGCTTAACTACGTAAGCCACGCCCTGTTTCTACAAGGTACCAACAAATGCCATATAAAACGACAATAAATAAGATTAAAATGGTCATAGAAATACCAATTGGCACATCTTGAACCCCTAGGAAACCGTAGCGGAACCCAGAAATCATGTAAACAATCGGATTAACTTTTGAGACAGCTTGCCAAAATGGCGGCAACATGGAAATGGCATAGAAAACCCCACCCAAATAGGTTAAAGGCTGTAACACAAAGGTCGGCACAATCGATACATCATCATAGGATTGCGCAAAAATACCATTTAACAAACCAGCTAAAGAAAAAAGAATCGCTGTCATCAATAAAGTCATGATGACCATCAGCCAAGAAACAACGTGCAATGGGACAAAAAATAGAGAAATGATGGTGACTAACGCACCGACCAAAATACTACGACCAACGCCACCAATCACAAATCCCCAAATAATCACATGAGTTGGAACTGGCGCCACGAGAATTTCTTCGATATTTTTCTGGAATTTTTGTGAGAAAAAGGAAGATGAAACATTGGCGTACGAGCTTGTAATGGCTGACATCATAATTAAACCTGGCACGATAAATTCCATATAAGAAAAACCGCCCATGTCGCCAATTCGCCCGCCAATCATTTTCCCAAAAATCACAAAATATAAGGACGTCGTAATCACTGGCGGTACCAGTGTTTGGACCCAAATCCGTAAATAACGGTTGGTTTCCTTCACAGCTAAACTTTTTAAAGCAGTAAAATACAGACTAAACATGTTGATCCTCCCTTTGGTACGTATCCTCAGTAATCTTCAAGAAGAGCTCTTCCAAACGGTTGGACTTATTCCGCATTGACAATACTTTGATTCCTTGTTGACTTAGCTGTTCAAACAAGTGATTGACACCTTGGTTTCGTTCCACTTCCACCGCTAACGTTAACTCGTCCTCAAATACGCTTTGATAGCCTTCAATAACTGGCGCCTGCGTATAAGGTGCTAAATCAAAAATAAACGTTTCAAATTGTAATTTTGCTAACAATTGCTTCATGCTGGTGTTTTCAATCAATTCACCAGACTGAATAATCCCAATGTTACGACACAACATCTCAGCTTCTTCTAAGTAATGGGTCGTCAAAATAATCGTGGTTCCCTGCGCATTTAACTCTTGTAAAAAGGCCCACATTTCACGGCGCAATTCAATATCGACACCTGCAGTTGGTTCATCTAAAATCAATAACTTCGGCTCATGCATCAGCGCGCGAGCAATCATCAAGCGACGTTTCATTCCGCCAGAAAGCATCCGAGCCCGCTCGTTCCGTTTTTCCCATAAATTGGATTGTTTTAAATACTTTTCACTCCGTTTCATGGCTTCTTTACGAGACACCCCATAATAGCCCGCTTGATTGACCACAATCTGCTGGACCGTTTCAAACGGATTGAAGTTAAACTCCTGCGGCACTAACCCAATCTGTTGCTTCGCCCGCACCATTTCCGTATCTAAATCATACCCAAAAATTTTGACTTTCCCCGAAGTCTTATTAACTAACGAGGTCACAATCCCAATCGTCGTTGATTTTCCTGCGCCATTCGGTCCCAAAAGAGCATAAAAATCGCCTTCTTCGACTGTTAAATCAATCCCCCGCAACGCTTCAACACCTGAAGCGTACACTTTGCGTAAATCTTGTATCACAAGAGCATCAGTCATTCGTAACTCTCCTTAATGTATAAATATTCATGAATATTATTGTAACACTTCTCGATAAAAACGGGGGTTATTTTGATTAAATTTCACAGTTTTGCTTAGCTATTTTTCAACAACAAACTAGCCAACGATTAACGTGTTTATTTTGATTTGAAACTGTTTAAACAGTTTCGAGAGCGTTAAAACCCTTTCAAATCAAGGATTTAGAGTTCTCTTTTTTTGGCACAGAACTTGCTTTATATAAAAGTGAGGTGAAAAGAATGAAAAGAAAATTTTTAATTGCTAGTCATGGAAACTTAGCGAAAGGCTTCCAAAGTTCCTTGGATATTCTCGCAGACAAAGGAAAAGAGCTGGCGGTCATCAATGCCTATGTAACTCCTGAGGACTACACGCCAATTATTCAAACGTTTCTTCAGTCCCTTGGCGCAGAAGAACAAGCTATTATTTTAACAGATTTATATGGTGGTAGTGTCAATCAAAAAATTGTTCAAGAAGTCATGACGACAAAACCAGACAATGTTTTTATCATTTCCAATGCCAACTTAGCCATTGCCTTATCGCTGATTTTCTTAAAAGAAGGCGAAAAGCTAACCAAAGAAGATATTCAAGCAGCAATTGCTGAAGCACAAATTCAATTCGTTGAATTAAACCCATCAAATGAAGAAGAAAACTTTTTTTAGGAGGAAATTAAAATGATTACACAAGTACGAGTAGACGACAGATTAATTCACGGCCAAGTAGCCGTAGTTTGGACCAAAGAATTGAATGCCCCCTTATTAGTTGTAGCGAATGATGAAGCAGCCAAAAACGAAGTAATGCAAATGACGTTAAAAATGGCTGTCCCTAATGGCATGAAACTATTAATTCGCTCAGTTGATGATGCGATTGATGTCTTTAATGATCCTCGTGGTAAAGACAAACGAATTTTTGTAATTGTGAACAGTGTAGCGGATGCTACTAAAATTGCGAAAAACGTGACAGATATTGAAAGTGTGAATGTTGCCAACGCTGGCCGCTTTGATAAATCAGATCCAGCCACCAAAACAATGGTTTTCCCAAGTGTCCAATTAAACCCTGAAGAGTTAGAAGCTGCCAAAGAATTAGCCAGTTTGACTCACGTGGAAAGCTATAACCAAGTCCTGCCAACCAACTCAAAATTAAGTCTAAAACAAGCCGTCAATTAAAAGGAGGAAATGAACAATGCTTATGCATGCAACAATGGCAGCCTTAGCTGTATTTATCTGTTTTGCTGGGAACTATTTAACTGGTCAAAGTATGATGGAACGTCCCTTAGTCGTTGGATTAGTCACAGGAATTTTAATGGGCGACATGAAAACAGGGGTCTTAATGGGGGCCTCTTTGGAAGCAATTTTCTTAGGAAATGTTAATATCGGTGGTGTTATCGCCGCGGAACCTGTAACTGCGACTACTTTAGCCACAACGTTTGCAATTATTTCAAATGTCGAACAAAAAGCCGCCATGACGTTAGCCGTACCAATTGGGATGTTAGCCGCTTTCGTGGTGATGTTTTTAAAAAATGTCTTTATGAATATCTTTGCTCCTTCTCTTGACAAAGCAGCACGTGAAGGCAACCAAAAAATGGTTGTAACACTGCATTACGGAACGTGGATCATTTATTATTTAATCATCGCTTCGATTTCATTTATCGGAATTTTAGCAGGAAGCGGGCCAGTAAATCTGTTTGTTGAAAGCATTCCACAAAATTTGATGAACGGCTTAAGCGCAGCTGGCGGACTTTTACCTGCCGTTGGGTTTGCTATGTTAATGAAACTATTATGGGATAATAAATTGGCCGTCTTTTACATTTTAGGCTTTGTTTTAACCGCGTACCTACAATTACCAGCCGTTGCGGTGGCGGTCATCGGGACAGTAATTTGTGTCGTGAGTGCCCAACGGGATGTAGAATTTCGCGACATTCTAAAAAGAAAACCTGCGGCGTCTTCTGCGGTTGAAGGCAGCGCGAAAGAAATCGAAGAGGAGGACTTTTTCGCATGAAGTTAAAAGAGAATTTATCTAAAGAAGAGAAAAAAATGATGCGCTCTGTTTTCTGGCGTTCTTGGACGATGAACGCTAGCCGGACAGGAGCTACACAATACCACGCAGTGGGTGTCATGTACACTTTACTCCCAGTTATCAATCGTTTTTATAAAACCAAGGAAGAACGGGCCGAGGCATTGGTGCGTCACACCACTTGGTTCAATGCAACCATGCATATCAATAACTTCATCATGGGGCTCGTTGCTTCGATGGAAAAACAAAACAGTGAAGACGAAAACTTTGATGCTAGCTCTATTACAGCGGTTAAAGCCTCACTAATGGGGCCACTTTCAGGCATCGGTGATTCCTTCTTCTGGGGCATCTTGCGTGTCATTGCTGCCGGTATTGGGATTTCATTAGCCAGCACTGGTTCGCCATTAGGGGCGATTGTCTTCTTACTTTTATACAACGTCCCTGCGTTCTTAATTCACTATTATGCGTTGTATAGCGGCTACTCAATCGGTGAAAGTTTTATCCAAAAAATGTACGAATCAGGCGGAATGAAGATACTCACAAAAGTATCGAGTATGCTAGGCTTAATGATGATGGGCAGTATGACTGCTTCAAATGTAAAATTCAAAACGATTCTTGAAGTTTCCGTTAAAGGAAGCGAAGACGTAGTTAAAATCCAAGACTATTTGGATCAACTATTCGTCGGTATCGTACCATTAGCCGTGACGTTACTTGCTTTCTGGCTATTACGCAAAAAAGTCAATGTTAACGTGGTGATGTTTGGCATCATGTTCTTAGGCATCTTGCTAGGATTACTAGGCATCTGTTAAAATTGAAACAATAAACATTTAATTATTAAACACTTAGAGCCTGAGACAAAAATCCAAAGTGATTTTTATCTCAGGCTTAAAAGCTGATAAACGGCGGGAACAGAAGCACCCCCTGTCCCGACCTCTCTTTTGGAAGGACGATGAATCATGCGCTTGGAGACCTACCAACACTTAGTTGATATTTTAGAAACCAGCAACACCCCGATGAGCACACAAGAAATTGCCACAAAAATTCAATTAAGCCGCTCGGTAACCAGCTTATACTTAAATAAATTATTGGAAAAAGGTGAAGTCCAACAAACGGGAAAAAAACCCGTTTATTGGCAATTAACCCGTGCAACAACCCCTACGACCGATGTGTTTCGACAATACATCGGTAGCCAAGGCAGCGCCAAAAAAGCCATCGAACAATGCAAAGCCGCTATGTTGTATCCCCCATTGGGTATGCCTTTATTAATCCATGGAGCCAGTGGTGTCGGCAAAAGCTTTTTGGCAAAACTGATTTATGAGTATCTGAAAAATGAACAAATCATTGGCCTGGAAAAATTCTACACCTTTAACTGTGCCGATTATGCCAACAATCCCGAATTACTGTCATCCATTCTCTTCGGCCATACCAAAGGCGCATTCACTGGGGCTGAATCAGAAAAGCAAGGACTCTTGGCCCAAGCCAATAATTCCGTACTCTTTTTAGATGAAGTACATCGATTATCCAACGAAAACCAAGAAAAACTCTTTCAGTTTATGGATACAGGAACCTTCCGCCCCATTGGTGAAGAAGGAAAAATGGTGCATTCCAAGGTCCGGCTACTATTTGCGACCACCGAAAACCCGAAAAAAGTCTTATTACCAACCTTTTATCGCCGAATTTCCGTAATCGTCTCACTTCCGAACTTCAAAGAGCGCCCCATTCGAGAACGGATTGCGATTTTAAAAAACTTATTCCACCGAGAAGCGAAACGAATGACCAAAGACATCAACGTGGACGAAGAAATCTTTACGGCATTATTAGAAAATGACGAACCTGGCAACGTGGGAAGTTTATCCAACAAAGTGCAGCTCCTTTGCGCGTCGCAATTACGAAAAACTTTGCCCAATCAACCCGTCGTCATTGGCGATGCGACTCAACCAATGATTGCGATTCCTTTAGACAAAGAAGTGTTAGAAGAAGACACACTTTCTTCCGATATTTTCGCAACATTTGAAGCCTTATTTACAAAAGAAAAAACACTGGCCCACTTAAAAACTGAACTGACACAATTCATTAAATATTGTTTAGACGATGAAATAACCTTAGAAAATGATTACTTTTTACAAAACCTAGTCACGGAAGTCCAAACCAAAAACAAACTAATTATTAACCAACCTGAACAAACTGAAAAACCGATGAAAGATGTTGCCAAATTGCTGAAAATTTTACCGCCAACATTTAACGAAACAATGCTCCTTCCAGTCCAAGCACAGTTAAAAGAACACTATCCGCGAACGGTTTCCCTCGTGAAAAACTTAGTCAGTCCGCTGCCAGAAGAATACCGTTTCTTGACAGAGGTACTCTTATCTGTATTACTTAGCGGAGAAATTTCTGAAACGATTCCTTACCAAGCGCTCCTCGTGGCGCATGGTGAATCGACTGCCACAAGTATTCAAGCCGTTGCCAACAAATTATGTGGTACCTATATTTTTGATGCGATTAACATGCCCTTAACCTCTTCGGTCAGAGATATCGTCGCCGAAGTTAAAGAGTGGCTTTCTCAGCGGGACACATCACAAGGCGTCATTATGCTCGTCGATATGGGTTCCCTGACACAACTTTATAAAAGTTTGAAACCGCAAATTCTTGGAGAACTTTTGGTGATCAACAACCTGACCACTGCCTATGCGTTGGAAATTGGTCATCAATTAATGAACGAACAACTTTTCTATGGTATTGCTAAAACCGCTGAAAAAAAATTTAAAACCGATGTACAGTACTTTGAAGGCTTTTCAGTAGAAAAAAATATCATTGTCTCTAGTATTTCAGGTCTGGATATTGCCAAGCAAATCAAACAAATCTGTCAAAAATACCTGTATACTGACATTAAAGTCATTACCCTAAAATACAAAGATTTGGTAAACACGTTAGACATTGCCAACGCCGAAGAAAATTATTTAAAAGAAACCTCGCTCATTTTGACGACGTCTTACTTAGACAACCACACGAATGTCGCTAGCGTGAATCTCTTAGACATGTTAGACGAAGATGCAGGAACCCAGTTGATGGAACCTTTCCAAAACTTGATGCATCCCAATAACATCGATAGCATGATTAACGAATTTGTTCACTTCTTCTCGAAAGAAGGCTTGTCAGAAAAACTAGAATTTCTAAATCCTGACGTCATTATTAAACAAGTCGAAAACGTTACAAAAAACATTGAAAAACGTTTCGACCTCACACTCAGCGGCAAAATGAAATTTAACTTAATGATGCACAACGCGCTCATGGTAGAGCGGACAATGCTCGGCGTTGAAGACTATGAAGTCCCTGCTAACCTCGAGGAACTAACCATTAACCAAAAACCATTTTTCCAAAATGCTAAAAACATTTTCTATACCCTAGAACAGTTTTATCGAATAGAAATTTCCAACTGGGAACTCTATGTGATTTATGAAATTTTGTCTTCTCGGTGAGGGTTATAGGGAGAGTCTCTTTTGTTCAGATGATTATCTTAAAATATAGCTAGTGGGCCATAAGTCATTTCGACTTATGGCCCACTTTTTTTATTTTGTGTTAAAACACTTTCTATCAACAGAAAGTGTTTCAATAAATATTTCGTTTAGGCAGCGCCATTTCCTGTAGTGTAAACGAACAGGACAGTGAACAGGATGGACACGCCAACCATTATTAATTTTTTCGTTTTGTCGGGGTCCTCTTGAAGTAGCCATTTAATCAACAGACTGCCTCTAATCCGTTGACTTGCCTTCTCTTTTTCAGTCGCTGACTTTGTATAACGCCAACCACAAAAGTGCCAACGAAGTAAATTGGCGTACCAAGCTCGATAGTTTTTAGAAAGAAAACCACCACAGATAAACAATGCTCCTAATAAAATATCCAAATACAACCAAACAATAAATGTTAACGGAATATCGATTAATGAATAATTCTTCACTTCAATCACTTGATCTTTCAAGCCAAATTGATGAATAATCCGTTCTTGGTATTCAGAATCCGTCTCCGCTTCTTCTTTTCCACCAACAACTTTTATGGCTGACTCGACGCCCATACCTTTTATAAAAGCTTGCTTGGAATGACAATACTTACATTCCACCACTTGATCAGCGGTATCGTACCATCTAAACGCATTCGCCCCACAACTTTGACAAACCACACTACTCATTTTCTGCCTCCGATATTCGTTATTTTTTATGGCTATGTTTCATTACTTAATGATACCATTTTTTGGAGAGGGTTGGGTTAGAGAGATTGATAAAAAAGACACTTTCTCATTGCGAGAAAGTGTCTTGAAACATTGTAATTGATTCCCAAGAAAATCTTCATATTTGAGAGATACACCGTATAAAGACAAACCTTTTTTATAAATATGAACCAAAAGTAATATTTCAACAACTACGTGAATTATTCTCATACTACACATTTACCTCAAATAAGTAATCTCCACTTCTACTTTTTCAAGTAACATTTATCTAATAGTCTATTTTGTAAAGCATTTGTAATTTCTGTATCTCCTACTATATACTCTTCTATCAATTTTATTTAATCTATCAAAATTTTAAAAACAGATAAAGCTAAATATCTTAGAGAAGCATTATTAAACTTCCACATTCAATTTTTTCGTATTTTTACCAAATATTTGTAATCACACATTTCTTGATAACTTGCTTAATAATACATATTAAATTATATTTTAGATCTTTCATATATGATTAAACTTGATATATAAAAAATTGGAGGTTATCTAAAACATTAGTATATAGACTTTCTAATCTCTTCAAAAAAAATTTACTTGCTAGGAGTTTGATCTATTAAGAATATTTTTACAAGTATAACTAGGTAGCGCTATACTTTTAATTGATCGAGGGATTTTAAAAGTCTTTTCAATATAAAATTTCCATCATAAAAATTATATTCCAAACCCTTCGAGCTCAGCTTTTTCAATTGCTTGCAGCGCTATCTTACTTTGTTTATCTGATATAAATTTATTAGATGCTAACATTGCAATTACATTCCGCTCTTTCGGTAAGAACTCTTTACAATGTCCATCAATGAAAATTAACATATCTGTATAATATTTTGGGTTCTCATCAAGTCTTTTATACACTGATGCGGTATCAAGAAAATCACTTTCAAATTTTTCATTATTTCTAGCTGTTTTTTTTAATTGTGCTACATCATCTTTTGAGATAGTAATACTAGATAAATCATAATCTCTATTTATCGTTACCATTGATTTAACATCATCCCATGCTACTATTCTTTTGGCATACTCAGTTACATTTCCCTCTACTCTTGTCAAGATATCACGGATTTCATATGAAATATCGTCCATGAATTCTAAAACTAGCTGGGGTACTGATTGTTGTTGCCATATTTTCAAATAGTTAAATTTCATATTCATTTTTTCTTCAAGATACCAATAAAGATATGCTAGCGTATAAGCATTAATATTTGCTTTGTATCCATTAGAACCTGCGCCACATTTAGTTAGTTTATCTAGTTCTTTAAACATAATAATATTTGAAACCATTTCTTTATAAAATTCTTGGTTTACAAGATTAGAATCCTTATCCCATATTTGAATTATCCATGTTGAAAAGGCTTTGAAGGCAGCTTGCCCGCCTTTAGAAGCAATATCAGGTCTTTTCTGATATATATTAAAGTACTTAGCAAAATCTGATTTTTTAAACATCTGATTTTTAGGGTTTCTATCCAAGAAATTTTTTCTCTGGCTAGTAGGCATTTTATAGGTCTCTTGCGCATATTGCCCCGCTGCTCTTTCATAGTACCAATACGTTCCATGAGAAAAACCGTCTGCTGCTGGAGTAGAAATTTTTCTTGATAATTCTTCAATTTTTTTATGAAATGGGTGGTTGCTTGCTAAATCAACATCTGATACTTTATTCTGTGAATTTGCATAACGAGATATAGCTGGAACCAACTCATCTTCTATATCCATATTTTTTATAACGTTCAATTTCATAGGAACTGAGACTTCTTGAAGCTTTTCGGCACCATCCTTTTCATTGACTAGAACGTTTGCTAAACTGGCTGTTGTTTGACCACCATTTACAATTTGCAAACCAATAATTTCAGAGATGGTATTGTTCTTAAAAAGTATACTTTTAGCCGTACAGGTTAAACCATTGTTATAGGCAAAAAATTTCTCTGGCTCTTTTAATATGGTAAGTCTAATTCCTTTATTAACTTTACCACGGGTCTGTAAAAAGGAACGGACATTGCTCTCTATTAATCTACTACCGTAGTCATTATATAATTTCGCTAATGTATATCCGTTTATGTTACACAAGTATGACTCATATTCATCTGTCTCATTTGCTTTTATAGCAGGTATTAATTGAAAATTGTTTAAATCGATCTCTAAATCAACCTTACCTTTTCTGCTTTCCGATAAACTTAAAATACGTTCTATCCCTACAATCATCGTTGAAATTTTTACTTCTTGAATTTGTTCATCTTCCATCCTTTTAAAAGTACGTGACAAAGGTTTATCGGTTAAAATGAAGACTTTGACAGATGTCAACTCGTAAAATTGATTTTGATCATTTTTTTTCCTAGTATAAATTGATTTAGCAAGATTCACAGCTTCATTTGACTCCTCACCATACTTTGAAATTTCTTCAGAATGTAAAAAAAAGTTTCGAGCCCTTTTATAAAGTCTCTCAGCATCGGCAAGTAATAAAGTGGGAACTTCATAAGAAAAATCTATATCATCGACAATCATCAAATACAAGATCCCATCAAACTCGTTATAAGCAAAGCCGGAGATACATGCTTTCTGATTACGAGATAAAGGCATTTCAAAGTGAAGGAAGTTTGGTTCACCGATGATTTCATCATTTTCCACTAAATAATCAACATAATTCTCAAAAAAAGCTTCCTCAAACGTAGAGCCAGTCAATTGCCGGTGTTCATTAACTTGTTGTATAAAAGACTGATGAAAATCTTTTAGTTCCATACTTCTTCCTCACTCAATTTTGATTCTGTTATATTATCAAGAGATAATTCATAACTATATTGTATTATGGCACTTGGCACATCTTCATGATCAATGAAAGGAAAGTCACGATTGATTCTAAAATACACGAGAGAAATAAATTCGTAAGAATATTTATCATACATCTTTGCTTTAGTAGTTGGAAACAAGTCAAGTTCTAAAAGTTTTCTGTTAAACTCTCCAAGAATTTTAGGATTTTTAATTTTAGCATAAATTGATGCTATCAGCTTATATAGATTAAAAGAATTCGCCGCTACTTCACTAGATCTAGAGAGTTCTATAACAGTTAGATACATATCTCTTGAAAGTTGGTTTTCATTTGAAATTCTAATAGAATTGGCTTGCTGAAGCTTTGTCTTTATTTCAAAAATTTTATCAGAAGTAATGAAGTCTTGATTTCCTTTTTCCGGTCCAATCCAAGATCTTATAGCCATATCACTTCCTAATTTATCAATTAACACATTATCAAGAAACCATAATTCTCCACAAAAACCTTGAATCCATTTTTCATCATATGTTCGTTCAGACCTTTTAAATAACTCAGTCCAATACTTAAATCTATTTGCAATAATTACTAATACTTCTACTTCAGTAGTTGCAACTTCAATACTTGTGATAATGTCGTTAGAGAATGTTTCAAAAATTTCCTTTGTGGTTGAATCATCATCGACTAATGATATAAATAAGCGCTGAGTATCACTAAGCGATACAATACGGCTAGAGATTTTGTTTGTAACCAATTCAAAATCCGGCTTACAGGCAAAATCAATTGCAATTGATTCCATTCCACGGCTATCTATTCCTATATAAACGCGCGTTGCGTTAATCTGAGGAACAAGGACAAAACTATCAGTTCTCATTCAATATCCTCCTCAATCTCGTCTTCTGCTTCTAACTCCCGTTGAGTAAGTAATTGCTGTTGTAATACAGTATTCATCTTGGTTTTATAACTTATTGGTGCTAAATCTGAGTTTGGTATACCCAACGACAATGCCCAAAAAACATTATCTTTATTCTTTTCCCAAAAATCGTGAGAAATCTTATCTGCGTTTTTAGGCTCGGGCAAACTAACAGGAAAAATCACGATCAGTGGATTTCGTTCATTAGAATAAAAATCAGAGAAGTATTCCTTTTCTGTTTTAAATGATTTAGCAAATTCCTTCTGTTGCTTTGTAAGACCATATTGTCCATCCCTCACGCTACCGATTCGCGAATTTCCAAACGCAATTAAATCGAATTCTTTTACATAACGAAATGCACGAGTCCTGCTTTTTTCTTTAATAGAATTAAAATCAATACTAGCTCCTAATCTTGCACCGATTTTAATGTCAAATTTGTCAAAATTATTTAACGCTTCTTTAGATACCGAAAGATTCAACTGATTATAAGAACCATAAGCATATTCCAAAAGTAATCTTTCAGCAACTTCTTTCGGAGCATCCTTGATTAAAAGATCACTGTCAAATAATAATTTATTCTTTTCAAACCATTTTTCTATGAGGTTGCTATTTCTACTTGCCACATTAATGGATAATTTCGAGGTTTCTTTATAATCACCAGAAATACGAATCGTAACATCATGATTCCTTGCACTACGCATTTTATTTCGAGCTGTAATTAGTATTGTCGCTTCATCTCTATTCTCAGCTTCACGAATGTAATATCCAAAATCTTCAGGCGTCTTCTTTTCATTTATCATCTCTTTTATTTGTTTTTTTAAATCATTCATCGCTTGTAATATTTGATAGTACCAATCTACAGATCTCTCAGGCATATAAAGATAAACAATATTGTCGTATCTTGGCCGATAACCAAACCATCGTCCCATTTGCATTAGTGTATCGTACATTAATGTATTTCTATATAGATAACTTGTTGATAACCCTTCAAGAGTAAGTCCTCGAGAAAGTGCAAATCCGCCAACAGCAATCACTCGAGCACCATTGGGATAATCCTCATACTGAAATCCTTTATTAGCATTATTTATTACATGAGTTTCGATAGTATCTGTCGACTTATATAAAGTTGGATATACGTCTTCCCAAGACTCCGGTATATTGTTAAATTTCTCTTTAAAAATCGCTTTCATATCAAGATGAATGGACTTCTCTGTATCTAAAATATAGTGTCTAATTTGGCGCTTTAATTCCCCAACATAAGCATCAACTAAAAGTTTTATTTGATCTTGAATTCTATTTAAATGACTGACGTTGATCAACATAGAACGATGTTTTTTTTGATCTCCTCGTAAATCCCTAATTGCATTTTGTAAGAAGAAGACACATATTGCCTCCTCCATACTAGGAGGCAACCCTTGAACTTCAAATGTTGCCCTATCTTCTTTCGGAATTACTATTGGAATATAGTCTTCCGCATCATCATTTGAAATTAGTATACTATGGTAGATACCACCCTCATCTTTTTCAGGAAAAATTGTGCTTGCTCCCATATAATTTGTAGGGGTATCTAATACTTGGATAAAAGAACTTGGAAAAAGATCATCTTTATTTTTATGATCTATCATTATATTAGCAAAGGGGGTAGCTGTAAAGCCAACATAACTAGCGCGTTGAAATAGATTCAGGATCGCTCTAATACCTAAATTAATAGTAGTCGGATCTTCCGTCTTCTTAGTATTAACGGTAGCATTATCTGCTTCATCATCAATAAAAAGAATGCTTCGATCGATTTTCCCTAAACGATTAATATCTTGTTGATTATTATTCTCTAACCACTCAGCAAGATCTTCAATTGATTTTTTATTTTTTTTAATCACCGCTACAATAGGAGCCGACCCAAACCCAACAGGATTTGCTGTTTTTAAGTTAAAATCTTTATCTGCATTAGTTAAAGCTAATGTTTGTTCAGTATTACCAAAATCCTTAACAGTTTTAGTTTTCGATTCTCGATTACGAGTTGCTGTGAAATATCCAAAAAAACCTTCTTCTATGCGTACTTGGGTTTGTCTTCTTAACTTTTCTATCGTTCCAGTAGTAATAACAATCATGTTATACCCCGCGTCAGCAGCTTTGTTCATCAAAGCAATAAAATTTCCTGTTTTACCAGATTGAACATCACCAATCACTAAACCTTTTTTTACAAACTCACCTTCAAAAGTAGGATCGCCAATATTATTCATGATAGTATCCATGGAGTTGCCGATCGTTGTCACTACATTAGATGAATACCCTAAAACATTTTGAAGATATTGCTCATATGCATCGAATCTTTTGCTCCCTCTATCAGCACGTGACTCTGTAAACCATTTAGGGCTTGGTTTAGATAATGTCATTGCCGGTTCAAGACTAACAGGAACAATAGATAAAACTCTATTCACCAACTCATTAAAAGTATCATCATTCATTCCAAAAATTGTTGTTTTGAATAAATTTAGATGGGCTTCTACATCTTTTGGAGTTTGCTTTTTTTCACTCTCAATAGCTATTTTAGCAGTATTAAAATGCTTCTCTATTAGTTCATAATCAACCATTTAACTCACGCTCTATTCTAGCCAATAAGGCTATTTTTTTTGAATAAACTTCTGAATACTTAAGACTATTCAACAACAACTTTTTACTTTTTTCAGTTGTTTGGTTGCTAAGTAGCAACATTATCTCTTCATAAATTTCATCATCTGTATCTTCATTTTCTTCAAATCCTTTGTTTGAAGCCAAGTCATATTGGATACTATCCAATGGTAAATGTTCTTCAATTTGCTTTAATAATGCCTTAAATATGATGATATCACTGTCTGATAAATTTTCTTGAAGTTGCTTTATCAGTGGATTTTCCATATTTAGGTAATAAGCAACTTTGTTATCTTTCTCAACACGATCAAACACATATTGTAAATTGTCTTTATTTCTCTTTGTGCCACGATATTTATATACTCTTTCAGATTCACCAATACTCTTTGTAATTACGTTTCTAAGTTGTGTCCTGAGACTGGTCGGAATATTTAATTGTGATTTTTTAACATCAATTTCCCAAAGATCATCTATCGTATTTGGAATATCAATTTGAATTCTTGCTAAATTCGCCAGTTCATTTGGTCGCACAAGCCTAAACCATTTTCCCCAAGCAATTAGCCTTCTGTTCCTATAAATATACAAGCCCGGACCAAGTTTACAATGCTCAAATTTTTTTAATACATGTCTTTCTTTCTGAGATAATCTCTTTTGATAAGGTACTATATAAGGTTTAATATCAATTCTAGCATTACGGCTATTCTCAAAAATCACGTCGGATGATTTAGGTTGCGTTGCCTTATTACTAATAAAAAAAGGGTCAACAAAATCAATTGCTCTTTGATTAAAGAAGAT
Source organism: Enterococcus sp. DIV1328a (assembly GCF_050536905.1). Classification (NCBI taxonomy): domain Bacteria; kingdom Bacillati; phylum Bacillota; class Bacilli; order Lactobacillales; family Enterococcaceae; genus Enterococcus; species Enterococcus sp. DIV1328a. Next base: position 2,677,355 of record NZ_CP172912.1, read on the forward strand.
ATCGATTTGGTTTTCTTGTAAAAATCGATGAAATACTAAAGATAAATGATTTTCAGTCTTTTCTAAAGATTCATCAAAATTAAATTTAAAATCTGCATATTGTTCCAATTTATCAAACTTTTCCCAAATGACCAGTGTCCCAGAACTTAATATTCCTAGCTCACTAAATCTATGTGTATTTCTTATTTCCTCATCATTTAGAATTTGCACTATCCATGCATTTTTCTTTTTGACAACATCAAGATCCCATACAGCACCCGAATATTCACCATCTTTGATTGATACAACTGTCAATTTTCTACATTGACTAAAAGAAGCCATTTTTAGACCAAGACCAAACCTACCTAGATCGTCCTGAGTGCGTAAATCATATATAGATCTCGATCCATATTTCATTGCTTGTAGCAACTCAATTTTAGACATTCCATACCCATTATCAAGAATAGATACATATTTTTGTTGATTATTGAAATTAATATCAATTCTCGTGGCGTTTGCTGAAACTGAATTATCAACTATGTCTGCAATAGCGGTTTCGAACGTATATCCAACAGAACGTTGGCTTTCTATCAGATTTGAAGCATCCGGAACTAATTCATAAAAGCTACTCATTAAAATAAATTCCTTTCAGTCTTTCAATTTCTTGGAATATCTTTGTCAGAACGTCAACCACAATCGAATTCCCAGACATTCTATATAGATGGCTATTTGTAAAATAACTATTACCTTCATTAGACTTCATAAGTTTTTCAAATTTACATTCCGGAAATCCCATCAGCAAGAATGTTTCGCGAGGCGTCAAGTATCGCATTCTATCATCTTGTAGTATAACACCTGCATTGGGATTACGATCTTGTTTAGTAGATATTGTATTCGTGAAATCTGCCTTAACTACTCCATTTTTTGCAAGGAGTCGGTTTTGATTATAAATTTTTATCCTACTAGGCGTATAGTTAGGTGTTGCCTCAATGATCTCTTCTTTATGATTAAACCTTAAATAGTCGCCTAAATTAGATTGAATATTATAATTCAAATTTGATATTTCTTCAGGTTCTATATCTTTATTTCTAATCGATAACATAAAGGTTCTTGATCGTGATTGTGGAACACCAAAATCCAAAGCGTTTAAACCCTTATAAACTTTATTGGTATAACCCATCGATTCGAGTTCCTCTTGCCATTGAACAAAATTTGGATTGTGTTTAGGTGAAGTAATTGCATTAACATTTTCCATTAACAAAAATTTAGGCAAAGGAACGTTAATCATTATACGTTCTCTTAGTATCCTCTCTATTTCCCAAAGTAAACCAGATCTTGTTTTTGCACCTTTTCTTATCCCGTCATTATCCTTGTTGTACCAAACTGAACCAATAGAAAGATCTTGACAAGGGAAACTATAGGTCAATAGATCAGTATCATCAGGAATCATATCACCTGACACTTGGGTTATATCACACAGATTGTTATTTCGGCGTATTGCTGCATATAGCTTCTGTAATTTTTCTTCTTTAATCCTATACAAACCATTGTCTGAAAAAGGTTTTTTTCCATCCGGACTAAGAGTTACATTAGCTAACCTTTCTATAATTTCATGTTTACTTAATTTTGACGGAGAATTATCATTATGATGCATAATATCATATGCATAAATCGCATTAATATCCCACTCAATTGTATTAATAATTTCATGTTCAATATTTAGTTTCTCTAAAGCTTGTTTTTGCGCTCCAATGCCAGAGAAAGCTTCTACCACTTTCAACATAATTATTCCATTCCTCATTTACTATCAATATTTAATTATTATACCTACCCGTATCAGTTTTATTGATACAATATAGGATTTAGTTTTTTTCATTCAATTAGTTGTGGAAAGTTTAATATTTTTTTAAGCAACTATGTGATTATTAAATTCATATAGTTAAATTCGTTATAATGATTTGTTTAACGTTAAATCTTAAAAAGCTAACTTACTAAACTTTTAAAACAATTATTTATCAAATAACATTATTACTTATTAGTATCCTATTAACTCTGTTTTTAGTCAAGCTTACACATTGTGATAGAAAATCCCCACTAAGTTTATTGGCCTAACTGACTCAACATCCCTAATGATTTTGTCCATATATTACCTCCCATTTAACATGTACGATAAGCCTTATTTCTTATAGGGAAAACTAAAATTAATTATATCATCAAATTCCTAATTCCACGCCGACATAACAATATTTTTTTAATTTAAACTAGAATAATTTACTTGCGATCGGTACACAAGTTTACTCTATCAACAAATGGTAATTATATTCAAATTAACAGACTCGCTTACAATAAATATAATCAGTCGATTTATATACTGCTGTACAGAAAATGTAAATGTCATTATATTAATATCTTCAATTATCAGATCGTAATGTATGTATAATTAGCTATTTCCCACAATTTATTGGAAGCGAAAGACAACCTTTTCTATTAGTAAATTTAATGATAAGAAAAATAATATTTTTCGATTGAGAATATTAGATTTCCAGTGGATACCCTATTTAATTTTTGGTTGTTTTCAATTGATCTTCTTCTAAAAAATCAGTCATCATCGAATTATCTTTACGTGATTCTTTCTCAAAAATTGTTTACATATTCATCCTGTTGATTAACCTAACAAAAAAAGACACTTTCCAATTTGGAAAGTGTCTTTCAAAATGATAATTGAGTGGCACTCGATTTCCAAGGAAATCTTCGTCCCAGATTGTTTTCGTAAGCGAACACGTTCGCAACGACTCCAAGTAATTAACGTTTTGAAAACTGTGAAGCTTTACGAGCTTTTTTAAGACCTGGTTTTTTACGTTCAACCATACGTGCGTCACGAGTAAGTAACCCAGCGCGTTTTAAAGCAGAACGGAAGTCAGGATCTACTTGTAACAATGCACGAGCGATTCCGTGACGGATAGCTCCTGATTGTCCAGCATAGCCACCACCGTTTACGTTTACGATTACATCGTAAGCGCCTTTTGTTTCAGTTACGCCAAATGGTTGGTTGATAACTTCACGCAAGTCAGCATGTGGAATATATTCTTCTACGTCTTTTTTGTTTACAGTAATTTTACCAGTACCTGGTACTAAGCGTACGCGGGCAACTGCATTTTTACGACGGCCTGTGCCGCTATATTGTACTTGTGCCAATGAATTTCCCTCCTTAAATTAAGTTCGTGATATCTAATACTTCTGGTTGTTGTGCAGCATGTGGATGCTCAGCTCCACCGTATACGTTCAATTTAGTAAATTGTTTACGTCCTAAAGTGTTTTTAGGTAGCATACCTTTTACAGAAGTTTCGATAAGACGGCGAGAGTTTTTGTCGCGTAATTCACCAGCTGTCACTGATTTTAATCCTCCAGGATACATTGAGTGACGGTAGTAAATTTTGTCTGTAGCTTTTTTACCTGTTAATTTTACTTTATCAGCGTTAATTACGATTACGAAATCTCCAGTATCCACATGTGGTGTGAATGTTGGTTTATTTTTACCACGTAGTACAGAAGCAACAACTGCTGATAGACGTCCTAAAGGAACATCTGTTGCATCTACTACGTACCATTTACGTTCTACTTCGCCAGCTTTGGCCATATATGTTGTACGCACGTTTCTTTCCTCCAATTTTGTTTTCGATGTTTGACATACACTTGAGTTTCCGGGGCTCATTGTGGGGCAAACAATACCATTTAATATTTTACCTTCAATCACTGATAAAGTCAATGTTTTTCTGCGCTTTCAGAAAATAGATTTTCACTTATTTTTTCGTGCCTTTTAAACAGAAAAAAACCGCCAACGTCAACGTCAGCGGCTTTGGGAGTTGTTTTAAATTATGCGTCAATACCAGGCGCTTTGCCAAGTTTGGCTTGTAACATCCAAATATTTTTTTCGATGTCTGTTTTGTTTGCGATGAAAATGTCTTGTGTGCAGTCGTCGCCTTCTTCACCAGAAACTTCGATTCCTTTTGCGTAAAGGTCTGCTAAATAACGGTAGCCTGCTACTAATTTTTCCATACGTTCTGGAATGGTGCGGTCCCAGTTACCAATTTCATCTTCAATTTTTGTATTTTCTGCGAATTCACGCAATGTTGAGAATGGAGAGCCGTCCAATGTGATTAAACGTTCTGAAACAACATCTAATTGCTCATTGATTTGATCCATGTATTCATCCATTTGTGGGTGAAGTGTTAAAAATTCAGGTCCACGCATATACCAATGTGTTTGATGAATTACCACGGAAAATTGGCTTAAATCTGCAACGAGTTGGTTCAAAATTTCTTTTGTTTTTTCAAATTTCATTCTTTGTCATCCTCCTAAATATTATTTCTACACTCTTAGTGTAATATGAATTGTGAAAAAAGTACACTGAAAACCTTTCTTTTTTAAAATTATTATCAAATTATAATAATTACAATTAAGAATCTAATTAATTTCCTGAAATCGCTGTTCTTTCATCCGCAGTGACGACTTTTTGTTCCGCTTGAGTGAGGATTGTGTCGAGTGCCTCTGTCAACTGGTCAGTATCTTCTTTTCCTGTGACGAAAGCTAAAAAAAACTGATTCAGTCTCAGCTGCTCCGCTGCCGGCAAGTACCATTGTCCTTCTACTTGCTTAACCGTTAATGGCAGTTCAACTGGCTCATAGCTGACATTGATTTGTTGGATTTCTTTTTTTAAAACGGCTAACGTGTGCTGCATGTCTAGCGCTTGTGTCGCCTGTTGCGTTTGCTGAAGAAGAGCAGTGGTTGTATCTTCAATCGCCGTCACAAAATCTAAGCCCTTAATCTGAAAAGTGATTGTCGCTTGCCCATTCAATTCTTTTGTGGCTACTAGTTGATATGACGCTTTTTTCTTCACTTGAGCCAGTAATTCTGCGCTAAGCTTCTGGGCTTCAGTTTCGGTGACTTCAGCGTTCATTTCTTTTAAGCTATTGAAAAATTGTTTCTGGAACTGTTGACGGCTCGTCTGCAAATGCTCCACCAAGACTTTCGGTTCACGAAAAGTTTGAGAGAATGTCGCTGGCTTTTCTTGATAAATAAAGTAATCTACCAACTGTTGCGCTGCTTTTTCGCCGGAACGAGACGGTGCACTGCAGCTTGCTAACGCCCCAATGAATAACAGAAATAGTGGTAGTAGCTGTTTCTTCATTCCTCATCCTCATTTCCTCAAGTCTTCGTCTCTCTTCTAGTTAAGCAACTTCTCAGCCATTTGTCAAAGCTATTTACTATCAATTATTTGCGGAATTCTGCTAATTTTTGATAACTTTGTGCTAAAACTTGTTGGGTTTCTTGAAAAACAGGATACAGTTCTTGATAAACTAGCAATTGATCCGCCCGTGGCGTGACCGTTTCATGAATCAGCACCTGTTGCGCCGCTGCTTGTAAATTTGGTAACTGCCCTAAGCCTTGCCAACCTAGCAAAACAGCGCCTAATGCCGAAGCTTCGGTGCTATCAGTGAACGATAACGTTTCTCCCAGCACATCAGCCATGATTTGACGGAACACAGGGGAATCAGCAAAGCCGCCTGTCGCTCGAATCTCCTGAACGGGTCCACCGAGTTGTTTCAAATCTTCTAAAATGGTTTTTAAATTGAAACAGATGCCTTCCACCACCGCTCGAGCTAAATGTCCGGCATGGTGATTTTTGCGCAAGCCAATAAAACTTGCGCTCGCCTCTGCATTCCACAGCGGTGCTCGTTCACCTAGCAAATAAGGATGAAACAGTAAGCCATTTGCCCCGGCTGGCACAGTTGCAATTTTGGCCATAATTGGGTCATAGAGATTGGTCCCGTTTTGAATAGCTTGCTGACGTTCTTCTGCAAAAATCGTTTGGCTCGCCCAATCTAACGCAACTGCACCATTACTACTTGCGCCACCAATCACCCAGTGCTGTTCATCTAGAGCAAAACAAAACGTTTCACCTTGCGGATGCAAAAAAGGTTCTTCGACAATATACCGAAGTGCGCCGCTCGTACCAACGGTCAAAGTCGCTACACCCATTCCTAGCGCTCCCAAACCTAAATTAGACAATGGACCATCCGCGCCACCAAGAACTAAAACCGTTTCCTCCTCAACACCAAGCATCTCTTGCCAAGAAGGCGCTAACGCTGGAAAAATGAACGTTGACGGGGCAACTTTTGGCAACTGTTCCTCCTCAATAGATAAATACGCTAAAATCGACGATTCCCATTGCCGCGTGTGAATATTAAATAAACCCATCCCCGAAGCACTACTATAATCTGTCCAGTATTCGCCAAAGAAACGGTAAAAAATGTAGTCCTTAATCCCAATAAACTTGGCCGCGCTCTGCGCAACGGCTGGCTGATTTTCCTGCAGCCAGCGAATCTTGTACAAAGGCGCCATTGGATGAACTGGCATGCCTGTCAATTGATAAAACAATTGGGCCGCTGGCGTTTCTTTTAACGCTTCCGCATAATCAGATGCTCGTGTGTCAGCCCAAGTAATCACTTGGGTCAATGGGCGTCCTTGCGCATCCATGGCAATTAAGCCATGCATCGCTGAAGCAAAAGAAATGAGCCCAATTGGTTGATTCTTCACTTGCTGTGTGACGGTTCGAATACAGTTCACCACAGCTTGGAACAGCGTCTCTGGGTCTTGCTCCGCCATTCCTTCAGTCTCTTGAATTAATGGATAACGCACATAGCTAGAAGCTACGACTGTGCCATTTGCTTGAAAAGCCACTGCTTTGGCTTGCGTGGTGCCAACGTCGACACCAATCGCTAATTTTTCCATTTGATTCCCTCATTTCTTGTTTCTTTTATTATTCCTAACAAAAAAAGATTTGTCTAGTCAAACGAAAAAGTTTAAAAAAAGCGTAGTTTATTTTTAAGGAGGTAACCTATGTTTTTCTTGAGTCTCTTTTTGATTGGTGCCTGTTTCGGTTCTTTTTTATGCTTAGTGGCGGAGCGCTTACCAATAGGGCGTTCTTTGTGGTGGCCCCCTTCCCACTGTCAAGGTTGCCACCAGCCTCTACAACTCTATGAATTAATTCCAGTTGTTTCGATTTTGCTGCAGCGCTTTCGTTGTCGAAAGTGTCAACAGCCAGTAGCTAAGAGTTATCTTTTAGCAGAACTTATCATGGGCGGCTTAACCGCAAGCTGTTTTTCAGCTGGCCTGACGATTGATGCTTTGATTCTCTGGTGGTGGCTGACGAGTGCTTTCACATTATCCTTGATTGATTACTGGTATTTAGTGGTTGAACCGAAGATTCTTTATCCTAGTTTTTTTGTGCTTTGCTTACTGAAAGTGGCGGGTCAGCATTCGTTTTACTTACTGACTGGTCTTTTTTGTTTTTGTTTTTTCCAAGCCGTCTTACATTATTTTCCGGAAGCCATGGGGCGAGGGGATCTTTTGTTACTGGGTTTGTGGGGCTGTTTTTTACAGGTACCTCAGTTGCTGATGCTACTATTTTTTGCCAGTAGTTATGGCCTAATCTATGGCTACAGCTGTAAATTTTTGGGGTATCCAGTTGAACAGACACTTCCTTTTGTCCCCTTTTTAAGTTTGGGCTTACTCACAATCAGTTGCTTATAGCAAATAAAAAAAAGCCGCAAGGAGCATGCTCCTTACGGCTTTTTAGGGTTTATTTATTGATGTTTTTCATCGCATCTTCAGCAGCCATTTGTGCTTCAATGTCTGAAATACTATAAACGTTTTCGCTAGCTACGCCAACTTCTTTTGGTTCCATGTTACGGTAACGAGCCATACCAGTACCAGCTGGGATGATTTTACCAATGATAACATTTTCTTTCAATCCAAGTAATGGATCTTTTTTGCCACGGATAGCAGCATCTGTTAACACGCGTGTTGTTTCTTGGAAGGATGCAGCAGATAAGAAGCTGTTTGTTTCCAATGACGCTTTGGTAATACCAAGTAAGACTGGACGACTAGTAGCAGGGACGCCACCAGCAACTAATGTGTCGTAGTTACGGTCTTTAAATTCTGCGATGTCCATTAATGTTCCTGGAAGGATTTCAGTGTCACCTGGATCCATTACGCGGATTTTACGTAACATTTGACGAACCATTACTTCGATATGTTTGTCGCCGATTTCTACCCCTTGCATACGGTAAACACGTTGTACTTCACGTAATAGGTAGTTTTCAACAGATAAAACATCACGAACTTGTAATAATTGTTTTGGATCAATTGAACCTTCTGTCAACGGTGCACCACGGTGGATGATGTCGCCTTCAGCAACTTTCATACGTGCAGTGTAAGGGACAGTATAGGTACGTGTATCTGTTTTTCCTTTGATGGTTACTTCTTTTTGACGTGTGGCAGGATCTTCAGAAATATCGATAACTTCACCGGTTACTTCTGTAATCACTGCTTGCCCTTTCGGATTACGTGCTTCAAAGATTTCTTGGATACGAGGTAAACCTTGAGTGATATCGTCACCGGCAACCCCACCGGTATGGAACGTACGCATGGTTAACTGTGTACCAGGTTCCCCGATTGATTGAGCGGCGATTGTACCAACTGCTTCTCCGACTTCAACGTCAGAACCAGTTGCCAAGTTACGTCCGTAACAGTGCTTACATACACCATGTTTTGTGTTACATGTAAAGACAGAACGGATGGTTACTTTTTCAATACCAGCGTCCACGATTTCTCTTGCAAGATCTTCAGTGATTAATTGATCCGCACCAATGATGATTGCACCAGTTTCTGGATGAACAACTGATTTACGTGTATAACGACCTAATAGACGTTCGTCTAATGGTTCGATAATTTCATTACCTTCACGAATTGCTTCGATTTCAAGACCACGGTCAGTGCCACAGTCGTCTTCACGAATGATTACGTCTTGGGCAACGTCAACTAAACGACGTGTTAAGTAACCTGAATCGGCTGTCTTCAAGGCCGTATCGGTCATCCCTTTACGAGCCCCGTGAGTTGAGATAAACATTTCTAAGACAGAAAGTCCTTCACGGAAGTTTGAGATGATTGGTAATTCCATGATTCGTCCATTCGGAGCGGCCATCAAACCACGCATACCAGCTAACTGTGTAAAGTTGGAGATGTTACCACGGGCTCCAGAGTCAGACATCATGAAGATTGGGTTACGAGCTTCCATACTTTCGATCAGTTTTTGTTGGATTTCGTCTTTGGCACCGTTCCAAACGCCGATTACACGTTCATAACGTTCGTCATCAGTAATTAAACCACGACGGAATTGTTTAGTAATTGTTTCAACTTGTTTGTGGGCAGCATCAATGATTGCTTGTTTTTCATGAAGAACCATGATATCGGCAATCCCTACCGTCATCCCAGCATAAGTTGAGTGTTTGTAACCTAAGTCTTTCATGCGGTCAAGCATTTTAGAGGTTTCCGTAATGTGGAATCTCTTGAAGACTTCAGCAATGATATTTCCAAGATTTTTCTTCTTGAATGGTAAAACTAATTCTTGCTCTTTAATGTGTGCAGGAATGTCTGTACCAGCTTCTACGAAGTATTTATCTGGTGTTTGAACAGTTAAGTTATAGTCTGTTGGTTCGTTCAAGTAAGGGAACTCAACAGGCATGATTTCGTTAAAGATGATCTTACCAACTGTGGTGATTAAGATTCGTTCTTTTTGCCAATCAGTAAATGGTTTGTCACCTAAAAGTGTTGTTTGAACCCCAATCCGTGAGTGTAAATGCACGTAGCCATTTTGCCATGCTAAAACAGCTTCGTTCATGTCGCGGAAGATCATGCCTTCCCCTTCACGGCCTTCTTCTTCCATTGTTAGGTAGTAGTTACCTAAGACCATATCTTGAGATGGTGTAACAACTGGTTTACCATCTTTCGGGTTCAAGATATTTTGGGCAGCAAGCATTAACATACGAGCTTCTGCTTGTGCTTCTTCGTTTAGAGGCACGTGAACCGCCATTTGGTCTCCATCGAAATCGGCATTGTAGGCTTCACAAACTAATGGGTGAAGACGGATCGCACGACCTTCAACAAGAACAGGTTCGAAAGCTTGGATCCCTAATCTATGCAACGTAGGTGCCCGGTTAAGTAAAACTGGGTGTTCTTGGATAACTTCTTCTAAGATATCCCAAACTTCATCTTCGCCACGTTCGATTTTACGTTTCGCATTTTTAATGTTTGTCGCAATTTCACGTTGTACTAATTCACGCATTACAAATGGTTTGAATAATTCAATCGCCATTTCTTTTGGTAAACCACATTGGTACATTTTTAAGAACGGACCAACGACGATTACGGAACGACCAGAATAGTCAACACGTTTACCTAGTAAGTTTTGACGGAAACGACCTTGTTTCCCTTTCAACATGTGAGAAAGAGATTTCAATGGACGGTTACCTGGTCCAGTAACTGGACGGCCACGACGACCATTATCGATTAAAGCATCGACCGCTTCTTGTAACATCCGTTTTTCGTTTTGAACGATGATGCTTGGCGCATTTAAGTCTAATAAACGTTTTAGACGGTTGTTACGGTTGATAACACGGCGGTATAAGTCGTTTAAGTCACTTGTTGCAAAACGACCACCTTCCAATTGAACCATCGGACGTAAATCTGGTGGAATAACTGGGATAACATCCATTACCATCCAGCTTGGTTGGTTACCAGAGGCACGGAAGGCTTCTAAGATGTCTAAACGACGGATGGCACGTGTCCGTTTTTGACCAGAAGCTGTTTTCAATTCTTCTTTTAATTGCGCAACTTCACCATCTAAATCGACGTTATCTAATAATTGTTTCACGGCTTCGGCACCCATAGCAGCTTTGAAGGCTTGGCCATATTGTTCACGTTTTTCACGATATTCGCGTTCCGTTAACAATTGTTTTTTCTCTAATGTTGTGTCACCTGGTTCGATGACAACGTATGAAGCAAAATAAATGACTTCTTCCAATGCACGAGGGCTCATGTCTAAAACAAGACCCATCCGAGATGGAATTCCTTTAAAGTACCAGATATGTGAAACTGGTGCGGCTAATTCAATATGTCCCATACGTTCACGACGTACTTTTGAACGAGTGACTTCAACGCCACAACGGTCACAGACAATACCTTTATAACGGATACGTTTATATTTACCACAAGCACATTCCCAGTCTTTGGTTGGACCAAAAATGCGTTCACAGAATAACCCTTCACGTTCGGGTTTTAATGTACGGTAGTTAATTGTTTCGGGTTTTTTAACTTCCCCATAAGACCAGCTTCTGATCTTTTCTGGTGAAGCAAGCCCTATTTGCATACTTTCGAATTTATTTACATCGATCAAAAGGAATTCCCTCCATTTCCTTATTTAGAGAAGCTGAGTCAGCAACTTGTTAGCAAATGGCAAGCATCACTTGAAAGAAGGTCTGACGACACTTGGAACAAGTAATGGCTTGCGCAGTTGCAACAAAGTCGCAGTTGAATCAACTCATCAGAGTGGTAGCGACAAATTAGTCTCTGTCTTCGGCTGTTTCAATTTCTTGAACAACGTCTTGTGCTTCTTCTTTCACGACTGATTCTGCTTCTTTTTCCAGCTGTTTCGCTGATTGTTGTTCCGCAAATTTGGTTAGTGCGTCAACGGTGATTAAATCATCATCGTCATCGTCCATATCGCGTAACTCAATCTCAGCTTCCTCAATGTCCAAGACACGCATGTCTAAACCAAGTGATTGTAATTCTTTCACTAATACTCGGAATGATTCAGGCACACCTGGTTTTGGAATTGGTTCACCTTTAACGATGGCTTCGTATGTTTTCACACGTCCGACAACGTCATCAGATTTGTAAGTTAAGATTTCTTGTAATGTGTAAGCAGCACCGTAAGCTTCCAGTGCCCAAACTTCCATTTCCCCGAAACGTTGTCCACCGAATTGAGCTTTACCACCCAACGGTTGTTGCGTAACAAGAGAGTAAGGTCCGATTGAACGAGCATGCAATTTGTCATCAACCATGTGGGCTAATTTAATCATATACATGACACCAACGGAAATACGGTTATCAAATGGTTCACCTGTACGTCCATCGTAAAGAACTGTTTTAGCATCGCTAGCCATACCAGCTTCACGAACAGTTTCCCAAACGTCTTCATCGGTTGCCCCATCGAAAACAGGTGTTGCGACGTGAATACCTAATTGGCGAGCAGCCATACCTAAGTGTAATTCAAGTACTTGTCCAATATTCATACGAGAAGGTACCCCTAATGGGTTCAACATGATATCAACAGGTGTTCCGTCAGGTAAGAATGGCATATCTTCTTCCGGCATAATACGGGAAACAACCCCTTTATTTCCGTGACGTCCCGCCATTTTATCTCCTTCGTGAATTTTACGTTTTTGAACGATATAGACACGAACTAACATGTTGACACCTGGTGATAATTCATCGCCAGCTTCACGAGTAAAGATTTTCACATCATGAACGATACCGCCGCCACCGTGAGGTACACGGAGAGACGTATCACGAACTTCGCGGGCTTTTTCCCCGAAGATTGCGTGTAATAAACGTTCTTCTGCAGATAATTCTGTGACCCCTTTAGGTGTGACTTTCCCAACTAGTAAGTCGCCATCTTGAACTTCAGCACCAATGCGGATAATCCCCATTTCGTCTAAGTCTTTCAACGCATCTTCCCCAACGTTTGGAATTTCACGGGTAATTTCTTCAGGTCCTAATTTTGTATCACGTGCTTCTGATTCATATTCTTCAATATGCACAGAAGTGTAGACATCGTCTTTAACTAAACGACGGCTCATGATAATGGCATCCTCGTAGTTGTAACCTTCCCATGTCATGAAGGCAACTAAGACGTTTTGCCCTAAAGCCATTTCGCCTTCTTCCATAGAAGGTCCATCCGCTAAAGTATCACCTTTTTCAACTTTTTCACCTAAGTGAACAATTGGGCGTTGGTTGTAGCTTGTTCCTGAGTTAGAACGACGGAATTTTGTAACCATATATTTGTCTAATGCGCCATTGTCGCGACGAACGCGAATTTCTTTGGCATCGACGAATTCTACGACACCGTCATGTTTACATAGTAGAGCAGCACCTGAGTCATGGGCTGATTTATATTCCATCCCTGTACCTACCCACGGAGAGCGTGGTTGAATTAATGGCACCGCTTGACGCTGCATGTTGGCACCCATCAAGGCACGGTTGGAGTCATCGTTTTCTAAGAAAGGAATACATGCTGTTGCGACTGCGACTACTTGTTTTGGTGAAACGTCCATGTAGTCAACTTTGTCTACGGCAACTTCTAAGTTTTCACTTTGTAGACGCGCCATAACAACATCATTGGCAAATGTGCCATCTTCATTTAAAACTGAGTTCGCTTGCGCTACGATATAATGGTCTTCGATGTCTGCTGTTAAGTAATCTACTTGATCAGTAACACGGCCTGTCGCACGATCAACACGGCGATAAGGCGTTTCGATGAAACCAAATTTATTCACTTTCGCATAACTAGATAAACTATTGATCAACCCGATATTTGGTCCCTCAGGCGTTTCAATTGGACACATACGACCATAGTGAGAGTAGTGAACGTCACGAACTTCATAACCGGCACGGTCACGAGTCAAACCACCAGGCCCTAAGGCTGATAGACGACGTTTATGGGTTAACTCACCTAATGGGTTTGTTTGGTCCATGAACTGTGATAACTGTGAAGAACCAAAGAATTCTTTGATACTTGCTACCACTGGACGGATGTTAATTAATTGTTGTGGTGTCAATGTTTCTGTGTCTTGAATAGACATTCTTTCACGAACCACACGTTCCATACGGGCTAAACCAATACGGAATTGGTTTTGTAATAATTCGCCTACTGAACGGATACGACGATTACCTAAGTGGTCGATGTCATCGACATTGCCGATATCTTCCATTAAGTTGAAGAAGTAGCTCATTGAAGCAACGATATCTGCTGGACGAACTGTTTTTACGCTGTCGTCTGGATAGCCGTTACCAATCACATTTACGATACGTTCAGGATCTTTTGGTGAAAGAACTTGAATCACTTGGATTGTCATTGGTTCAGTTACTACCGCATCTTCACTTGGATAGTAAGTTACGCTGTTTAAGCCGTTGTCAATGTATTCGCCTAATGTTTCCATGATTTGGTGTGTTAAAACCGTGCCTTTTTCGACAATGATTTCACCAGTTTCTGGATCAACTAGCGTTTCCGCTAAGGTTAAGTTTAATAGACGTGTTTTTAAGTCTAATTTTTTGTTAACTTTGTAGCGACCAACGTTTGCCAAATCATAACGTTTTGGATCAAAGAAACGTGCAGTTAACAAGCTACGTGAGCTATCTGCTGTTTTTGGTTCGCCTGGGCGAAGACGTTCATAAATGTCTTTCAAGCCTTCTTCTGTACGAGAATCACTTGCATTTTTGTGTAAATCTTTTTCAATTGTGTTGCGTAAGCTTTCGCTGTCGCCGAAAATTTCGAAGATGGTATCATCTGAACCGAAACCTAAAGCACGAACTAACACAGTTAAAGGAATTTTACGTGTGCGGTCAATCCGAACATAAGAAATGTCTTTCGCATCTGTTTCCATTTCTAACCATGCACCACGGTTAGGAATGACTGTTGAGCCAAAACCTTCTTTGCCGTTTTTGTCCACTTTTCCATGGAAGTAAACACCTGGAGAACGAACTAATTGGGAAACGATAACACGTTCTGCACCGTTGATGATGAAGGTACCCATTTCTGTCATTAATGGGAAATCGCCGAAGAAGACTTCTTGGGATTTAATTTCACCTGTTTCACGGTTGGTTAAACGTAATGTTACATGTAATGGCGCAGAATAGTTGGCATCATGTGCGCGGGCTTCTTCTACTGTGTACTTTGGTTCTTTTAATTCATAGTCAACAAATTCTAAGGATAAGTTTCCTTGGAAATCATCAATTGGTAAAATGTCTTCAAACATTTCACGAAGTCCCTCATCTAAAAACCATTGATAAGAGTCTGTTTGGATTTCAATTAAATTTGGTAATTCCAATACTTCACTGATACGTGCGAAACTTCTACGTTCGCGATGCTTTCCGTATTTTACTACGTGTCCAGCCAAGCTCTTCACCCCTCTAGTTATAAGTCTATCAAAACACCGATCCGAAAAATTACATTTACGTTACATATATTAAATATATGTAACAAAAAGCATTTTTTGCAGTTTTTAAGCAAAAAAAAACCAAAAATAGAACATGCTTCCGAAAAATTTTCTGGCGTTTCTACTTTTGTTTTCCTATAAAAAACCGGAACGGACAATATTTCGCTCCTGCTTCGTCACTTTCAGATAGTTTTTGCTCTATAGATTCTACTACCTTTGTCTAGAAAAGTCAAGGATTTCTTTAAGGTTTTCTTTTTCATAAAAAGGAGTTTTTTTGTAAAGGGTTTTAATGAAAAAAGGAGCCTGGGACAAAAATCACTTTGGATTTTTGTCCCAGGCTTAAAATCTTATAAACGGCGGGAACAGAACCAACTCCTTCGGAAATAAGCCGAAATTCTCCAAAAATTAAAGAGCACCGAGTAGGTATCATGCAACATCAACTCTTTCCTCGTTGTGTTTTATGACAATTTTCGGAAATTCCTTCTTATTGCTGAGAAACACTATTTGCAAAGCAAATAGATGTTGAACAGTACCTACTTGGTTCTCGGAGCTAAACGTTTCTGTCCCGACCTCATTTTTTCAACAACTAGAAAATATATTCAATTATTTGGTCAATTTTCGCCATATCTTTTAATGGCAAATGCTCAATTTGACTTAATTTTCTTTCAGTGAAGTCCAAAGATTTCAGTTGTGAGATCACTACTTGCCCATGGGTTTCTATGTCATCGGGCAACGTATATCGAGTGGGAATATTTTTAATGGTGGAAGTAATCGGGCAAATCACAGCAAACATGGTTTTCCGATTAAATTCATATCTTGACACGACTAAACCAGGCCGTCTCTTCTGAATCTCTTTACCTGCAGCAGGATCAAAATCAATCCATACAATATCTCCTTTTTTGGGAATGTACTTCTTTTCAACGTTCATTAAAAAAGTTCTCTCCCCTCAGGTGCAAGATCATGCCACTCATCTTTTTCATAATACTCACCTTCTGGACCTTCACTAAATGGATCCTGAATTTTAGGGACTAATGTAATTGTACCGTCGTCAGAATACATCACAATATATTCTTGGTCGACTTTTGGTTTTTTACCATTATCAGTGGGTAAAGTTAAAACGACCGAGCTTCCTTGTCTTCTTGATTTAGTTGTTAGCATGAAATCACTCCCTTCGCTTCATTATACTATGCCTTTGCAATGATGGAAAGAATTTTAAATCACACTTAATGTGACTAAGTTTACCCTATAATGCGTAATTATTTATTACGCATTTTCCCCAATCTTCTATTCACACAAAAAAACGAATGCAAAGATGCATTCGTTTTTGACTAACCGCCACCTAATAAAAAGTCTAGGACATTCATGCCGCCGCTTGTTTGGCTGCGGTAAAGTTCGGTGTAGCCGCATTGGGTACAGCTAATTGTAATAAATTTTTTATTTTGAACATCAAAAATTTTCGCAAAGTTCCCACCTGTTGCCTGAAATTGGTCCGACACATAGTGCATGTTGCCACATTTCTCACAAACATATTGTTGCTTTTCCATTCCCCTCACTCCTTCTCAATAAAACAAGTATAGCAAACGCCTGCTTCATTTTCCTCCATCCTAAGATGGATTTTTTCACTAGTTGACCAAGCCTTTTCCTTTCCGCTACAATAAGCATAACGAATCGGAGGAAAAAATATGTCGACAAAAAGCCAAGTCCTAACTTTATTGATGAAACAAACGCCCGCATTCCTTTCGGGCGAAGAGATGGCACAACGTCTATCCTTATCTCGCACAGCTATTTGGAAAGCGATTAATGAATTGAAAAAAGATGGCTATCAAATTACTAGCGTGCAAAACAAGGGGTATCGCCTTGAAAAATCAGATGTCCTTTCTGCAGAAGGCATTCAGTTGGCATTATGGCCCCAAACACCGCCTTTAACAATTACCGTCCTAGAAACATCTGAATCTACCATGACCGATGCTAAGCGGGCGATTTTAGACCAGACGCCCGACAATACTTTGATTGTTGCTGACATGCAAGAAATGCCGCGGGGCAGGTTCGGCCGACCATTTTTCGCTACGCCAGGTAAAGGGATTTACATGAGCATGGTGCTTCAACCGAACCAAAATTTTGAAGAAATCGCCCAATATACTGTGATTATGGCCGTAGCGGTCGCTCGAGCAATGGATGCTCTGGCAGGCGTTCACACAGAAATTAAATGGGTCAATGATCTTTATTTAAATGGCAAAAAAGTTTGCGGGATTTTGTCGGAAGCCATGAGCAATGTGGAAACAGGGCAGATTTCAAATGTCATCATCGGCATGGGGATTAATTTTTCAATTACAGAAACCGAATTTCCTGAGGACATTCGGCAGAAAGTGACTTCTCTTTTCCCAGATGGTGAACCGACAGCGACGCGAAATGAATTAGTCGCCAACATTTGGAATCATTTTTACCAAATTTTAGACGAACGTTCAACGAAAGACTTTTTAGAAGAATACCGACAACGCTCCTTTGTGATTGGCAAAGACGTCGCTTTTACCCAAAACGGGCAAGACTTCCGCGGCGTTGCGACAACCATTAATGGAAACGGGGAATTGATTGTCCAGTTGCCTGATGGTACGTCCAAAACGTTGTCTTCTGGGGAAATTAGTTTGGACCAGATTGGTGAATGGCGTCGAGGATAAGTGGGGAAATTTAGAAAAAAGAAAGCGGGACATCAGTCGTTTTGACTGATGTCCCACTTTCTACTTCTGAAAATAATCAGCTGAACAAAAGCAGCCCCTTCGAAAATAAGCCAAAATTGACTTTCTCACACAAGTGTTCGGCGTATCTTAATCCTTCCAAATGTTGAGAATCACGAAGAACGTAGTGATTTGATGATGAACAGGACCTACTTGGTTCTTGGCGCTAAACACTTTTGTCTCAGCCGCATTATCTTGATACCTGATTATTGAACATTAACATCTATCGCTTGATAAAATGAATTAATCGTGTCATTGATATCCCAAACGGCATAAATAACATGGTATCCTTTCCTATCAGCGGGAATATTTATTCTGTGTGTTTCTGTATCATTGACCATAAATCCTTGACCAGGAGGTAAATCTTGACCGATTGGTTGCCCTACTATGCCAATCAGTTCCATTTCGTCCATCGTTAATGGTGCATTAGGATTCCATCCAGGTTTCGTCATATAGTATCTAAAACGATTGGTCTTATGTTTTGCCGTCATCACCCATTTAAAATTATTCTCTCCTGTTGTTATATTACTTTTTACCCAACGAGTGGCTGTTTGTTCATCTAGTTTGGAATAGCTTGCTAATCCAGCTGAAGGCAACCTTCCATTTAATTGACCCGTGTCTAATAATTTAGTTGGCGCTTCAATTCCTTGGGGTGTCGTGATAATTTCTGGCTGTGAGCTGTCTTGACCAGGCCCCCATCCAAATCCGTTTGCTTCCGCATTTTTGACTCGACTGACTGGGCTATCAACATAGCCGTGTGCATAACTCTGCTGTGCATCTCCTAAAGCAAAAACACTGATCATCGTTGCGCCTACTGCAATTATGAATAACATCATTTTTTTCATGTATATCGCTCCCTTATAAGCAAAACCCTTCAAAAAACATGTAATCTTAATCAACTGAAACGTAAAATCTCCACAACATCATTTTTACTTTTTCGATAGCGACCATCAACTTTGTGCACAATTATTGTCGACATATTTATTTTAAATGAACTAGCAATTCAATAGCAACTGTCCGCCTTTTTTACTGAGAAAAACTTATAGCACTCTTATAAAAAATGTTTGTTTTTTAATTTATCATTATTGAACACCTACTATTTATAGCGATTAACCGAGAACAGCCTTGCCCACTCTTTTTTTAGAATGCTCAAGTACTGTTTTTTTTAACTGCTTCACTTCCCCACACCTTTAAATTTATTTAAAAAACAATAAATTTTCTTAAACTTCATTGTGAGAACCGCTGCATAAATTCTATACTTCTAGCGTTAGATAAAATAACCTTGTTAGGTGAGGCTCCTATCCAAACATAGGCTATTGCGCAGAAATGTCGAAAGACACCAATGTGTAAAACAGGAATGGTCGAATTAAGGCTCTTCTAAAAATAGCTAAGAGAAATCTTTACGTTGGATAGTGCTAAAGCTCAGACGATGAGAACCGATTGGCTTGCTGTGTCCTGTTTAGTCGCAAGCGCTTATTTACGATCGATGCTGGCTTAGTCTACTCTTTCAAGGGAAAAAGAAAGGGATTCTCATGCAAACATCGAATAAAAAATTTCCACTTTATGCCCTAACAACGCTTTGTTTTTCTTTCCTCACTTTGTTAGTGGCGGCTAGTCCAAATTGGTTTCAACAAATGGACGAAGCTATTTATCACATCAAATGGCAATTAAATGCCCCACTTTTAACAGCGGTCAATCTGTTAGCAAAAACTGCCACGATTGGACCAATGCTGCTATTCTTCTTATTATTGATGGTTTACCTTTTACGCAAAAAAGAAAAAATTCTAGCCTTTTGGGCTGTCAGTAACCTATTAGCTGTCGGCTTTTTAGGGAGCGTTTTTAAACATGTGGTGGGTCGGGCTCGACCAAACCTAGGCGCTTTAGCTGATCGAAGCTCTGCTAGCTTTCCCAGCGGACATTCATTATTAGCAATGGCGCTAGTCTGTACGATTTTGATCATTTTGGCCTATCTTCATGTCGAAAAAACCAAAGGCATCAAAATTTTCTTACTCACTTATTTAGTTTTGATTGTGTTAGGTCGCTTAATCTTACGCGTTCATTATCCTAGTGATGTCATCGCTGGGATGCTCCTAAGTTATAGCTGGATCAACTTTTCATTTCAAATTGTTCAACGTTATTTGCCGGCACCTGAACCAGAGGAAGCAGAAGTACCGACACAACGCCGGCGCCGCCATTCTCGTAAAAGAAAAAGTTTATTCGTGGTCTTTAGTTTAACCCTTTTATTTTTAGGCACACTTTCTGTTTCCGCTTACGGCGTCAGCATGTATCGTAATTTGCAAAAAACGGCGAACACCATGTATAAACCAAGAAAATCTTCCACGAAGAGTCCCGATTTAGCCAAAGGAGAACCGGTTAGTTTCTTAATTATGGGAATTGCGAATGACTCAAAACGCAAAACCGATTACCGCTCCAACGCCTTGATGGTGGTTACAGTGAATAATCAATTACAAAAAACTACCATCACCAGCATCCCGCGTGACTACTATGTGGAAATGGCTGGCACCAATGGCGAATACAATAAAATCAATGCGGCCCACGTTTTCGGTGGTGCCGATATGCAAATTAAAACGGTTGAAAATGTCTTGCACATCCCAATCAATCATTACTTTTCAATTGATATGGATGCTATGAAGGACCTTGGCGATGCGGTGGGCGGCGTCACTGTTGACAATGCCTTTGCTTTTGACGCTGAAGGGATTCATTATCCGAAAGGCAAACAGCATTTAGGGGGCTGGGAAGCTTTACAATACGCGCGCATGCGTTACGAAGACCCCGAAGGCGACTATGGTCGTCAACGCCGCCAACGAGAAGTTTTAATCGAATTAACCAACAAACTACTTTCTTTTAACAGCTTGCTAAAATATCAAGAAATTCTGGACGTAATCGGCGAACATGGCGAAACCGACTTATCCTTTGACCAAATGATGGCAATGCTAAAAAAATACACCCCCGCACTAAAAACGATTGAAACCGATCAATTAAAAGGCTACGATTACACTGGCGATGGCGTGACAGGGATTGAAGGTATTTCTTATCAACTTGTGGAAGAGAGTGAACGCCAACGTGTCGAAAATGCTATTAAAGAACAAATGAACCTCTCTACAAAAGACACTGAACAATCGCAATAACGACTAAAAAGCAGCGCCCCTTAATGAAAGGGGCGCTGCTTACTTTGGCTAGTTAGACGGTCATTTCAAAAATATTAATTTTTGTCACCGTTAGTAACGGCTCTACATCAGAGAGGTATGTTAGCGCATAGCTCTCTTTTCATTACCATTATAGTACAATTGCCTAAAAAATATATTGGAAACTAATTATTTTTTTGTTTTACATGGTATAATCTAAGTGTAGATAAGTTAACACGGAGGCAAGCGCACAGGAACATGCGCTTTGCGACGAGAATCGCAACGAAGTGAGAAGCGTAGGAGCAGATGCTTTCCCCTTTCGGTGGTGGTGCTTATGAATGTAAGTACTGAAATCTATGAAAGGAGAGGCCTTTTGTCTATCGCAGAAGCTTTAGCTCTGATGATTAGTTTCGGTTCTTTTATCGCAACGTTAATCTTCGGAATCCTAAAAGCTGTTAAAGAAGACAAGAAAAAATAACCGTCAACTTTAGCGAGCACGGTTATTTTTTATAAATCACTAAAAATCGCTACCGTCTGAAACGGCTCTACACTAGAGAGGTATGTTACAGCATATCTCTCTTCTCATTACCATTATAGCACAACGCCCCTAAAAAGACCATCAATAAAAGATGCCCGAGCCTCCTATTTCAAGGCTCGGGCATTTTTATTTTTATGGGCCAGTCACTAAATTCCACGTGACTGCAGCTTGGTATTGTTGACCAGTCATGCCTTGACTAGCTGGTACTTCTAATTTGATATTATCAAATGCGAAGTCTAGTTGATAGACATTACTGCCAGTAAATTGTTGGTTGGCAACGATGTTCGTAGCCGTGTTATTTGCCGTTAAGTTAATGGCAGTCGTGGTGCCAATCATGTTTTTCAACTCCGTTGGTTGATTGTAATTGGAGAAACTTGAAACAGGAGCCGTGCCTAATAATAGGCGAGTCGCTGTTGGCAAGCTGTCTGTAGCTGATTTTGGTTGGGACAGTTGTGCCGTTAAGCTCCAATTCGGTTGAGTTTTCTTAATTCGCAGATAGGGATTGCGTGTACCGTTGCCGTAGTAATCAGCGGCTTTCTTCAGGCCATGCTGTTGTGTGTTTCCTGCAATCCCTATCTGACCAAAATTGAAAGTTGGGACACTGATGAAGCCTTCAGCCGTTGGTGTAACAATCGCCTGATCATTGTCTTTCACACGAACAGTTGCCGAAGCAGAAATGCCACTGTAATTCCCACTGGTGGTAATCCCTGCACGCAAGACTTGCCCCGCTGTCCCCGTCGCTTTGGTAGTGAACTGAACCGTGGCAGATTTCCCTACTGGGATGTCAGTCCCTAAGCTAACGCCATTAGTCCAAGTAGTCGCTGTGACTGGGACGGTTTTCGCCGTGCCGCCAACTGGTGTAACGATCATGGCAGTTGGTGCTGCTAAGCCAGTTGTCCAAGCCGTTGATTTCTTGATGGTCGCCGTAGTTAATGGTGCTTGGCTTGTATTGGTAATCGTAGCACGCCATGTGACGTTGCCGCCGCTAGTCACTGTTTCAGCTGTAGTGCGTGTTAAAGTAACACTCGCTTTTGCCACTTCCTCTTTATACACTGCCGTCATGTCGTCATTGCCATCAAAGGTTGTGTTATATGTTGGCGTCGTACTTGTTGTCAATGTGTTTGGTTTGGTTTTACCTTTGTACCAACCTTGGAAAGTATAGGCTTTGCCACCAGCTGAATAACTAGCTGGCAAAGCTCTCGTCGCCGTATACTTGAAGCTGTTACTTGTCATTGGTGTTTGTTTCCCTTGCGTGAAACCTGTCGGTGGCGTAATTTTAGCACCAGTGGCATCAACGAAGTTTTCGGTGACTTGTTTTCGTGTGACTTTATAGTTTATCGTTTGCTTGTAGTCGCTAGTTCCATCGAAACCAAATAATCTTGGTTGGGAATTTGCACTAGTTAGAAATAACAAACTAGGAAGGACATCTCTTGTTAGTCCTGATTGGCCCCACCTTGCCTTAACAGAAAAAGTATTGTTCGTCTCTCTGTTAAACACTGTTTCAAAACTAGTAAAACTAGTCGTTGCTGAATCCGATAGAAGGTTGGTGCCAATGTCACTAATGGTCTCGTAGTCGTACAACGTAATGGTTTTCGTTGTTGCTTCCACTTTGTCAACATACTTCAATTCATTCGTAATATCAAAGTTGTTCAACGCAAAACCTTTATTTAAAACACCTGTTGGTAGATCAGAAAAAAGTTCATAATCATTAGGAATCAAGACGTTTTGCTTTGTTTCTACTTTATAGCGATTAGCAACGGTCGCCTCTTTACTTCCCACCATTGGGTAAAGCGAACCTGTTGCTTCAAAGGGACTAGTGGCGGTTTTTCTGAAAAATTCTGTATAGTTTCCAGAAAGCGTAAGTGGATTCGTGAACGCTTGACCTTGTTCATCGACAAACTCTGCGTAGAATCCTGGGTGAACAGTGATTTCTTGCACTTCTTCATAGACTGCCGTCATGTCATCCTTGTCATCGTAAGTGACGGCATAACTTGGTGTTTTCGTCGTTTTCATTTTGGTTTGATCAGTGCCTTTGTACCAACCTTTGAACTTGTAGTTTTTGTCCCCTACTGTGTAGGTATCTGGCAAGGCTTTGGCACTGGTGTAGGTGAAATTCTCACTATCAATCACTACTTTGTTGCCTTGGGTAAAGCCTGTTGGTGGTGTAATTTTGGCACCGCTGGCATCGACGAAGTTTTCGGTGACCTTGCGATTGGTTAACTGATAGTAAATCGTCCCTACTGGCGTAACGTAAGAATTAAATAAACGGGATGCACCTGATACATACAATCGATTATACAGATACTCCGATTGTTCTGGAATTGTAGTAGTCGAATCATACTCACTCACTTTAAATTGTGTCGTTGTCATTTTGTTTAGTCCGTAATACAATGGCGCATTACTGGTTGGGTTACCGATTAATGTATTATCTGCAGTTGAATAACGATTCAACGTAGCTTGTGTATAAGCACTTCCTGTATAGACAGAGATATTTTCATAAAATTTTGGAATAGTGATTCTTGTATTGGTTGTTCCATAATTATTCACACCACCTAAAGATACATCTGCTCTAATCGTTTTGGCAGGAATCGTCACTCGTTTGGTATTTCCTGAATTGATCCCAGTAATCGATCCAAGCTTCGTATAAGTGGAATTAATTTCTTGTTGTAAATCGGTTGTAATTGTAAACGGCGTTGGCGATATAATCGTCCCTGCTTCATCGATAAATTGGAAATTCACAGTCTTACTTGGAAAATTGTAATCTTTACCTGTGTCCACTTCATAGACCGCCGTCATGTCGTCTTGGTCATCGTAAGTGACGGCATAACTTGGTGTTTTCGTCGTTTTCAGGGCTGTTTTGTCCGTGCCTTTGTACCAGCCTTTGAATTTGTAGGTCTTGCCGCCTGCCTTGTACGTATCTGGCAAGGCTTTGGCACTGGTGTATGTGAAGTCATTGCTCGTAATACTTGTTTGTTGTCCTTGCGTGAAACCAGTTGGCGGTGTGATTTTGGCGCCTGTGGCATCAACGAAGTTTTCGGTGACTTTTTTGTAAGTAGTTGTTAAGTCAATATCTTGTTGCGCAGCAACATACGTTAAACCAGCCTGCTTTTTCTCATAAGTTGCCCTTAATTCCGCTGCAAAGCCTGCTGAATAGGGTTTATTCCATACATGACTCAACGGTTGCTGAAGGGTATAGCTATTATTTGTTTTGACTAATTTAATATTATATGGGCGTTCTAAGTAACTATATAGCTCATATCTGTTAAATATTCCTGAATTGGCTACTTCAATAGTATCAATATATTTGGGAACTGTCAGAACAGGGTCCTTCAAATAATATACGATCATATCTGACCAATAATGAAGATAATTTACGTTTAGAGTTTGACTAGGTATCAATATATCCAGTCCTGTAGTTGTCGGTACATTTGACACTGGTATCGTTTGATCTCCAGGAGAAACAAAACCAGACAGATTCGTAGATGCCCTCCATCTATCTAATCCCATCTCAGAAGTTAATTGAAAATCTTCCATATTTAAAGACGTTTTATCTTCCGAAGCAATATTAATGCTAAAGCGAGACTCTGGTACTACATAGCTTTGATTTTGTGCTGGAAAAGAATTTGCCTCTGATTCGAACCATGTAGAAAGTTCTGATACTTTTTTACCTTCTTTTACCCCAATCGCTCGATTCTGGATTTGTACTGGGAGTTGCGGTGTGAGTTGCACCTCCTGCTGAGCTTCCGCTTCTTTTTGCTCCACTTTCACTGGCGGTGCTTCCTTCTTTTCTACCGCCACTTCTGCTTGTTTCTCTATTTCCTGTGTTACTTCTTCTCGACTTGTTTCAGTCGTTGTTTCTTGCGTTTCACTACTTGCTTGTGTTTCTTCCTTGGCGCTACTTTTAGCGGTCGGACTACTTTCAATCGTGACGGTTTCCGCAACTGCCGTCACGCCCGAAAAGGCATTCACTAGCAAAGAACCACATAAACCAATAGCTGCAAGACGTTGCCACTTAGTTTGCTTCATGTCGTCCCTTCTTTCTATGTACCATTCCGACAAGGCCAATTAAGACCAAGCCGAGAATGCTAAGATTTGCCTGACTCTTGCTCCCTGTACGAGGGAGCGTTGAGCCAGTTGTGGTGGTCTGTGTCGAACCACCACTTCGTTGATCTCCTTGCGGAGGACCAGCTGGTCCCTTGGGATCAGTAGCTGGCGCATCTGTTTTCGGCGGGGCATCTTTAGGAGCGGGTGTTGTCGGATTTTGGTAAAATTCAATCCCCACCGAACTAGAACCACCATCAGATGCTTCAACATTTATAAAGAAACTAGGAGAAGATAGTAGACACACAATCATTAAATAACGCTTTTTTTTCATTTAAAAACCTCCTTTTAAATCAACAACAGATTTGAGCTTCTGTACAATCACTGCTCAAACAACCTTTTTTTCATACCTCTATGATAACAAAGAACCCCCCTGTAGAAGTTGACGATTTTTACGCACCCTATGCGAAATTTTTGAAACACGTTGATAGAACAACGTTTACAAGCTCGTTATTTAATTATCGATAAACAAAAATGTTGTTCTACGCCTACTTTCCCTCGAAATCACGCGTTCAAAGTTTAAGTCTTTACTCTTTTTAACGAGAAAAGCTCAAAATGTTAGCATTAAAGACTAACATTTTGAGCTTTTCTTAATTATTCCGACGCATTCTTTTTTAAAAAAACAAGATTTTTTTCGCATTCCTCGCACTTTTTTTAGGTTCTAACCAAGCAAGGCA
Source organism: Enterococcus sp. DIV1328a (assembly GCF_050536905.1). Lineage (NCBI taxonomy): Bacteria > Bacillati > Bacillota > Bacilli > Lactobacillales > Enterococcaceae > Enterococcus > Enterococcus sp. DIV1328a. The sequence continues at coordinate 2,703,644 of NZ_CP172912.1, forward strand.
CTGATTAATAGCCCTAAAGCATAGGTGCCATTAAAAACCATTAAGTTCTTAATGGAATGGCGGAAACTTTTCGGCTGCGGCAATTCTTGTTTAAACGTTTGAATATTTTTCCAAATGACAGGTAAAGTAGCAAACGTAATTAACACTGGCCATTGATAAATACCACTAATGAAGCCGAATAAAATCACCAGATAGCCAGCTAGCGCTAACACTTGAAACAGCACAATCCCCGCTGGACGCCCGATATAATAGACTAATGTATAACGGTGGTTCTCAATATCCGTGTCTAAGTCCCGTAAATTGTTGGCGAGCATGATGTTAGCAATCGAACAGACCAAGGGCAAGGACGCCACGACAATCGCAAGCACCGCCCAGAGATTGCCGTCTAAGCGAAAGGCGCCACTGGCGAAATCAACCGTTAAGTAAAAAGGCGGATTGGTGACGACATTCAAGTAAACGGTTAAGACGAAGATGCCTAAGCCCATCGTGAAGCCACTGAAAATTTCTCCTAAGGGCATACGGGATAACGGAATCGGTCCATACGTGTAGAAAATCCCGATGAAGCAGCAAATTCCTCCTAACACAAGGAAGAGCCAACCGGTTTGAACCGTCAAGTACGCACCCACAACGGCAGTGAAGGCAATCATGGCGAAAATCATGTTGCGAACTAGTTGTGGTGAAACGCCTGATTGTCCGATAATATTTTCTTCATATTTGTAGACGTCCGATTTGGCTTTTTTGAAGTCCATGTAATTATTAATGGCGGTGGTGGCCATATCAAAGACCACCATGCCAATGAAGAAAACCAGCGTGTTGCCCCACTGGACTTCCCCAAAATAGGTCATTGAAAACAAGACCCCGATAATGAAGGGAAAGAGACTGGCAAGCTTCGTCTGAATTTCCACTACTTTTAAAAACACATTTAAAGACATTTTTAGTCGCTCCTTATTTCAAATCGGCCCGATTCCCCATCGTATAGCCAGAGTCTTTGCCGATTTCAAAGTTGCCTTCGATATCTTTGCTGATGTAGACTTTGTCGTCTTTTGTGACGAAAATGGCATCGGTTCCTTTCAGACTTTCGACATATTCTAGTCCTTTTTTGACGCCCATTGAGAAGACGGCTGTTGAGAGACCATCACCATCGATGGATTTGTCGGTGATAATGGTGACACCCGCGATGTCGTTATCAAACGGATAGCCAGTTTCACGATCGAAGAGATGGTGGTACGTTTTGCCATCGACTTTTAAGTAGCGTTCATAAATTCCTGATGTAACTAAGGTTTTGTTGCTTTCTTTGACTTGACCTAAAACAGTGTTGCGAGCTTTATTCGGATCTTGAATGCCGACTGTCCAGTCCATGTCTTTGCCACGTGGGCTGTGTCCTAAGACGTAAACATTCCCGCCTAAATCGACGATAGCGGTAGTGACGCCGTTATCTTTCAGAACTTTCACGACTTCGTCGGTGATGAAGCCTTTGGCAATTGCGCCTAAATCCAATTGCATGCCTTTTTCTTCAAGGTAAACGGTTTGCTCTTTGTCGTTGAATTTGACTTTCGTGTAATCAACGAGTTTCAAGGCTTGATCAATTTCGGCTTGGCTTGGTTTGCGGGCATCATCGAAGCCAATGTGCCACATAGAGGTGATTGGGCCAATTGCCATGTCGAAGCCGCCGCGGGAGTCTTTGCTATATTCATAGGCTTTTTTCAACAAAGGATACAGGTCATCTGAGACTTTGACTGGTTTCACGCCTGCTTCTTGGTTGATTTCATCAATTTCTGAACCTGGTTGGTTAACCGTGATTTTATCGCCTAGTTCTTTGACACGGGCAAAGGCTTTCGGTAAGACGTCTTCTTTGCCATCATCGTAGATGCGAATTTGAACGTAGGTACCAAGCATTGTTTGACGGTCAGAGTATGGTTCTGTATTAATTTTCGCTTCTGGTTTTGAGGAACAAGCAGCTGCCACAAACAGCACTGCTAGAACACTCACCATGAGCAGAAGTTTCTTTTTCATAGGATTCCCTCTTCTTTCCTTCTTTAATTAAAAAATAAGTTCTCTTGCATAGTAGCCTTTTTTGGAAAAAATGAAAAGTCTTTCTCTTGGAAATTCACAAATTTCTGTGAAAAAAATTTGTGAAATGATGGACAGAACTAGCGAAGAAAAAGGGGCGGGAAAGTCAGCCAACCGACTTTTTCCCAACCCCTCAATGGTGCTAAGTAATTGCTGAAAAGCATTTCAGGAACTACTTCACGATTCATTTATTTCTAATTATTTTGTTACGATGTTGTCAACAACGATTTCAGTTGTGTCGCCTTTTTCAGCAGCGTTCACTAATTGTTGTGCGTAGTTGATGAATGAATGTGTGCTGTGTGTTGCACCAGTTACCACTTCAACACCTGCAGGTGAGCCGTCTTCTTCGCCCATTGCTTTAACAAATTCTTTGTTTAATGTTTCGATATATTCTTTTGGTCCAACGCCAGTAACGTCTTTCATTTTGCTTTCGTATTCAGTGTCATCTTTTTTAGATTTGCCGTCAGCGTTCACGTTATCGTAGTTAGATTCAGTCACTTTACCATCTTTCACAGTCATTGAGAATGTTGTGTGGTAGCCGTTTGAGTCATTTTTTTCTTTCAATGAGTACGTACCATCTTTCAATGTTGCGCCATTGTCGATTTCGATTGTGTCTGTGTTACCAGCTTGTGCTGCTTGGATTAATTGTTGTGCGTAGTTTTGGAATGATTCAGATGAATGAGTCGCACCAGTTACTACTTCCACACCGCTTGCGCTTTGTGCTTTAACAAAAGAATCGTTTAATTGTTTGATGTATTCTTTTGGTCCAACACCAGATTTTGCTTTCATGCTTTCTTCATACTTAGTGTCTTCTGTTTTAGATTTGCCGTCAGCATTGATGTTGTCATATTTAGATTCAGTGATTTTGCCGTCTTTTACAGTCATTTCAAAGACTGCACGGTAACCATTTTTTTCATTTTTTTCTTCTAATTTATACGTACCATCTTTTAAATCGCCACCGGCAACTTTTTTCGCTGGTGCTGATGATTCAGTTGATTTTTTCGTTTCTGAAGATGCTGCGCTAGAAGAGTTCGTTGTGTTGTCTTTCTTGTCTGCGCCACAGCCTGCTAATACTAAACTAAATAATGCAATTGCCGCAAAACCTTTAACAAATTTATTCACTTTCATTGATAGTCACCTTTTCTTTCCTGATTTTCACAAACATCAAAAGTTTGTGATACATTACACATTATAATGGTTTTAAAAACGTTGTCAAGACCATCCCCTAAAAATATTTACATTTCGGTCTTTTTTTCATCAAAAACTCATCGTTGGAGTAAATTTGTTGACAATTAAAATTTATATTAGACAAATTCGTGAAATACTTATATAATGTTAGTCGATTGTGTACTTATTAATCATTATCACTATTTTACTACTTACAATATTAAGGAGCGGATTGTCAATGACAAAGCAAAATATTGTCGTTGTAGGTGCTGGGTATGCTGGCGTTTCAGCTACTAAATTTCTAGCAAAGAAATTTAAAAAAGATACGGACGTAACAATCACATTGATTGATCGCCATTCTTACCACACTATGATGACCGAATTGCATGAAGTAGCAGGCGGACGTGTTGAACCAGAAGCAATTCAATACGACTTACAACGTTTGTTCTCACGCAAGAAAAACGTAAAATTGGTAACAGATACTGTTACTGGGATCGACAAAGAAAACAAAGTTGTGAAAACTTTAGCAGGTTCTTATCCATTTGACCAGTTAATTCTGGGTATGGGTGGCGAACCAAACGACTTTGGAACACCAGGCGTGAAAGAAAATGGTTTCACCTTATGGTCATTTGATGACGCAGTGAAAATTCGTCATCACATTGAAGCAACCGTTGCTAAAGCAGCCATCGAACCAGATGCTGAAGTACGCAAAGCAATGTTAACATTCGTTGTCTGTGGTTCTGGTTTTACTGGGATCGAAATGGTCGGCGAATTAATCGACTGGAAAGATCGTTTAGCGAAAGATGCCAAAATTGATCCAGACGAAATTACATTAATGGTTGTTGAAGCAATGCCAACCATCTTAAACATGTTATCTCGTAACGATGCTGCCAAAGCAGAACGTTATCTAGAAAAGAAAAATGTTCAATTATTATTGAACTCACCAATCGTTGAAGTTGCAGCAGATCACATTAAATTAAAAGATGGTTCTGAAGTACCAACGCATACGTTAATCTGGACAGCTGGTGTGAAAGCAACTTCTGATGCCGCTGACTTTGGTTTAGAAGCAGCACGTGGTAGTCGTTTAGTTGCGAATGAATACATGCAAGCAAAAGGTTACGAAGACAAAAACATTTATATCATTGGTGACTTGGTTTATTACGAAGAAACACCAAATACACCAACTCCTCAAATCGTTCAAGCAGCTGAACAAACAGGTCATACTGCGGCTGCCAACATCGTTGCAGATATTAAAGGCGGCGAAAAACACGCCTTTAAAGGAAACTACCAAGGATTCATGGTTTCCATCGGCGCGAAATGGGGCGTTGCCAACTTATTCGATAAAATTCATTTGAGTGGTTTCTTAGCCATCATTATGAAACATATCGTTAACTTGAAATACTTCTTTGATATTCGTTCTGGTTACTACATGTTCCAATACATTATGCACGAAATCTTCCATATTAAAGATGATCGTTCTGTTGCTCGCGGACATACGTCTCGTTACGGCAATGTCTTGTGGAGTGTTCCGCTACGTGTCTTCTATGGTATGGTTTGGTTAGTCGAATCAATGAAGAAAATTGTCGGCAACGGCGATTACTTGAAACCAAGCACTTGGTTTGGTGATGGTTCTTGGTTCACAGATAAAGTCGTTTTCCCATTCCCTTGGTTACAAGAACAAGTAACAACAGGTGCTTCTCAAGCAACTGAAACAGCAACAACTGCTGCAAGTGGTGCGGCGGATGCGGCGGCAAGCGGTGGTGCCGATGCGGCAACACAAGCAGCGCACTTTGGTTTAAGCTACGCTTACGGCGAAACACCAATGCAAGTGTTTGATCACATGCCTAAATGGTTCGAAAGCGTAATGAAATTTATGATGCCAAACCAAGAAGTTGCTTTGTTCATGCAAAAATTCATGACAATCGTTGAAGTATGTATTGCTTTAGCATTGATTGCTGGTTTATTCACTTGGTTATCAAGTGCTGCTACAATTGGTTTAACAATTGCCTTCTGTTTATCTGGCATGTTCTATTGGGTAAATATCTGGTTTATCTTTGTCGCTTTTGCTTTGATGAACGGTTCAGGCCGTGCTGTCGGTTTAGACCGCTGGGTAATTCCATGGATTCAACGCAAACTTGGTAAAGCGTGGTATGGTACCCCGAAAGCTAGATACGGCGGTAAGTAAGCAATCGATCATCGATTGACAACTACGAGCAAAAGCTGAGACACATGTCTCCAGCTGACTATCATAGGATTTAGTATGTGGGACAGCAGTCAAGCATGACTTTTGTCCCACATATTTTCTTTTATATAATATGGTGGCTCAACTGAGGTCGGGACAGAATCGTTTAGCTCCGAGAACCAAGTAGGTACTGTTCAACATCTATTTGCTTTGCAAATAGTGTTTCTCAGCAATAAGAAGGAATTTCCGAAAATTGTCATAAAACACAACGAGGAAAGAGTTGATGTTGCATGATACCTACTCGGTGCTCTTTAATTTTTGGAGACCAAGTAGGTATTGTTCATCATCGAATCACTACGTTCTTCGTGATTCTCAACAATTTCGGCTTATTTCCGAAGGACCTTCAACTCTTAGAGCTTTAGCTCTTAGAAGTTGTTGAGATCGGAGCAACGCGTAGTGTTGGTTCTGTTCCCGCCGTTTATCAGTTTTTGAGCTTGGAACAAAAATTCAAAATAATTTTTGTTCCAAGCTCGTTCACTGTGTTATGATAGACAAGAAAAAAACACCAAAGGAGAGAGAAGAAAATGACGATCAAAGAATTCATTAAGAAAAGTCGCTTGAAAACATGGGACGTTATTATTATTGCTGTTTTAGTTCTTGGTTCTTTTCTGCCCCTTGTTGTTTTTGCCATGCAAAACCGTGGTCAAGAAGCGGCTACGTATCAAGCAGTCTTGAAAGTAGACAACAAAGTAATCAAAGTCTTTGACTTAAAAAAGGACGGCCCGCATTATACATATAAATACGAAGCAAAAGACGGTGATTACAACCTGATTGAAGTAGATGGTGATCGTATCCGCGTGAAGGAAGCCAACTGTGCTGACTTAGTGGATGTTCGGCGAGGCTGGATTTCCAAACCTGGTGAAACCCCGATTGCCTGTCTACCCCACAATTTGTTTATCACCGTGGAAGCTTCTGATGGGAGTGAAGACGGTAGCTTAATTTATTAAGCACGACAACTATGAGCAAATTACACAAGAATATTTATATTGCTATGCTCGTTGCCCAAGGGGTCATTATTGGCTTAATCGAAAATATGATTCCTTACCCTTTCGCATTTGCTCCTGGGGCAAAGCTCGGTCTAGCAAATTTAATTACTATTATTGCGATTTTCACCATGCGTAAGCGTGATAGTTTTTTCCTAGTCTGTTTACGTTTGATTTTAACGACATTACTGGGCGGTACACTTTCGACCTTTTTCTATAGTGCCAGTGGTGCCTTATTAAGTTATTTCGGCATGTTGCTTGTCAAGCAGCTGGGGCCAAAACGGGTCAGCATTATCGGGATTAGTGCCGTTGGTGGTTTCTTACACAACGTTGGTCAGTTGCTAACGACCTCTTTCTTTGCTCATTCGTGGGCGCCGATGCTGTACTTACCATTTTTATCTCTGTTTGGGTTACTCTCAGGGATTGCCATTGGGATTGCCGCTAATTATTTACTACAACATGTCCAGACGTTACGAAAATTCCAACTGAATTATGAACAAACAACGAAACATAAGTGGAGTCAATTTTTCTAATTGAAAACCTGTCCGCCACAATTAAAGGAGTCATCTTATGAATATACATCCTATGTGGAATACCTATCCTACGTTATCAAAAGAATTAACAACTACTCTTCGCTTGATGGAACAAGCGGTTCAAATCGATAATCAAGAGATTCAAGCTGCTGTCCATGATATGATTCATTCTGGCGGCAAATTGCTACGTCCAGCCTACCAACTGTTGTTCTCTTATTTTGGTGAACAGCGGGACCCTAAAAAGGCGACAGCGTTAGCGGCTTCCATTGAATTACTGCATACCGCCACGTTAGTTCACGACGATATTGTCGACGAAGCCGATACGCGTCGTGGCTTGCCAACATTGCGTTCGCGCTTTGGGAATAGCACAGCCGTGTATACAGGCGATTATCTTTTTGTTTGCTGTTTCAAGCTCTTATCTGATTATTCTTCTTCATTAAAAAGCATTCAATTAAATTCGCGCAGTATGGAAAAAGTCCTGACTGGTGAGCTTGGTCAAATGGACAATCGCTATAATTTCGAGGTAACGATTGACCAATATTTAAAAAATATTTCCGGGAAAACTGCGGAACTGTTTGCGCTAAGTTGTTTTGTCGGTGCCTATGAAAGTGGCACCTCCCAACGTTTTGCCAAACGTTGTGGTGAAATCGGCGAAAACATCGGACTGGCTTTTCAAATTATTGATGATATTTTGGACTATACGCAAACTGCCGATGCTATCGGCAAACCCGTCTTAGAAGACGTACGTCAAGGCGTGTATTCTTTGCCCTTGATTTATGCACTTGAAGCCAATCCTGAAGTTTTGTTGCCACTTTTAATGAAAAAAGAAGCCTTGACCGATGAAGAAACACAGGAAATTTATCGTCTTGTCCATGAACTAGGTGGCGTAGAAAAGGCCCAACAATTAGCCACTCATTACACAGAAAAAGCGCTGAAAGAAATCAGCAAACTTCCTGAAACAAAGGCCCAAGCGAAAGAACAATTGTATGAAATTACACAAACGATTTTGACAAGAGAAAATTAAAAAAGCCGCTGGATCCTATTGAGGATTTAGCGGCTAGCTTTTTAGGTGATACCTTGGTATAATAAAAACGAAGAGAGCGTACTAGACATACGCTCTCTGGTAGACCGTTTAAGACGGTAGCTGAATTAATTAGGAAATAAACCCGTTAATCCTGGCTAAAGATTATGACGGGTTTATTTTTTGTCGTTTTTATTACTGATTTTGACAATTAATGTTGCGAAAGCGATCGCAAGCATCAATGCTTCAAAGACAGTCACTACTATTCCTTTCTAGGGAAAGAGCAAACAAGCAAAAACATTGGCAGTCCCCCTTTTTTTGAGAAATTGCCACCGTCATAAACTTCCTACTTGTGTAGTATAACACATTTATGCCTTCCTAGAATACGCTTACTTTTTTATTTACTATTCGACTTTTCCGTTTCAACTTGCTATAATAAACACGAAGAGAGCGTACTAGACATACGCTCTCGGGTAGACCGTTTAAGACGGTAGCTTTAATTGTGGATAAATAAACCCGTCAATCTTCGCTAAAAGTTATGACGGGTTTATTTTTTGTCGTTTTTATTACTGATTTTGACAATTAATGTTGCGAAAGCAATCGCAAGCATCAATGCTTCAAAGACAGTCACTACTATTCCTTTCTAGGGAAAGAGCAAACAAGCAAAAACATTGGCAGTCCCCCTTTTTTTGAGAAATTGCCACCGTCATAAACTTCCTACTTGTGTAGTATAACACATTTATGCCTTCCTAGAATACGCTTACTTTTTTATTTACTATTCGACTTTTCCGTTTCAACTTGCTATAATAAACACGAAGAGAGCGTACTAGACATACGCTCTCGGGTAGACCGTTTAAGACGGTAGCTTTAATTGTGGATAAATAAACCCGTCAATCTTCGCTAAAAGTTATGACGGGTTTATTTTTTGTCGTTTTTATTACTGATTTTGACAATTAATGTTGCGAAAGCAATCGCAAGCATCAATGCTTCAAAGACAGTCACTACTATTCCTTTCTAGGGAAAGAGCAAACAAGCAAAAACATTGGCAGTCCCCCTTTTTTTGAGAAATTGCCACCGTCATAAACTTCCTACTTGTGTAGTATAACACATTTGTACCTTCCTAGAATACGCTTACTTTCCTGATTATTCAACAGCCGCTTTCTTTTGTAATAAAAATCGCGCACCGTTTACTGGGATAAAACGATTCAGCCAACTAAAATTTTTTAGACTAAACAGACCGACCATCTTTTTTGATGGTCGGTCTGTTTAGTCTATTGCTCCGCCCTTACTCCTTCTCCGACAATGCTCGCCAGACATCAAATGTTTGTTTTAAGCCTTGGACATTATGAACACGTAAAATTTCTACGCCTTGTTGTGCTGCATACAAGGAAGCAGCGGCTGAGCCAAAATCACGGTTGGCTGGTTCTGGTTCGTTCGTTAAAGCGCCGATGGTTCGTTTGCGAGAAACGCCGTATAGTAACGGATAATCTTGGTAGCGAAAGGCGTTAGGATCTTTTAACAGTTGAAGGTTTTCTGCGACAGTTTTATGAAAGCCAATCCCTGGATCGAAACAAATTTTTTCTAAGGAAAGCCCATATTTTTGGCATTGTTCAATTTTTTCTGTATAAAATTGGTGCAACTCTTCTTTTAAAGAAAGCGATTGGCGTTTTCTAGAATGCATAATCACAACTTGGACTTCAGGATATTGTGCGAGGACTTCTGCCATCCTCGGAGTGTCTAATCCTTTGATGTCATTAATCATTGTGGCGCCAGCTTGGATCGCGGCTTCTGCTACTTCGGGATAGTAGGTATCCACAGAAATCGGCGCTAGAGAAGTCTCACGTATTTTTTTTATTAATGGTAATACTCGGTCTACCTCAACTTGTGGAGAAACTTCTTCGTAGCCAGGACGTGTGGATTGGCCGCCAATGTCTAAAATATCGGCCCCCGCTTCTAGTAGATGAAGCGCATGTTGATAGGCCACGTCGACCGTTGTGTAGCTACCGCCATCAGAAAAAGAGTCGGGGGTCGTGTTGACAATCCCCATAATTTGGTAATTCTTTTTTAAATCAATCATTGTCACATTGCTCCTTTATCTGCTGAATCATCTTTCGTAAAGCCCGCATTCTAGGACTTATCTTCATTCGTTCACTCGTGGACAACTCCGCTAAGGTTTTGCCTCGATCTGGTAAATAAATAATCGGATCAAAGCCATAACCACCTGTACCGTGCGGTTCAACTAATTCACCAGTCAAAGTGGCTTCCGTTTGCAACAGTTTGTCGTCATCGAGTACATAGACCAACGTGGCTGATAAGGTTAACTCTCGAGTCGACTGTCGCCCTTCAAATAAGTGCAACAGTTCGCGGTTCTGTTCTTCCGGATTGGCTGAATGGAAAAAGCGGCTTGTATGAATACCTAATAAATCAGGAAAAGCAGTTAACGTTAAGCCGCCATCATCACCTAACACTGGGCGGCCAATTAATTGTTGGAAAAAGCGAGCTTTTAGATAAGCATTTTCAGCATACGTAGTGCCAGTTTCTGCAGGTTGTTCTTGACTGGTTGTATACTTTCGATAAGAGACAAGTTGAATAGCGGGGTCCTTAAGTCCTGATTGCATTTCTTTTAACTTACCTTGGTTATTCGTGCCAACAATAATTTCCATTTTCTAACGTATCTCCATTAAAAATTGATTTTTCCACTCTTGTTCTTTAAATAGTCCGGTAAATTGAAATGTTTTGGTGCTACTTTGTGGTGTTTTCACGCCGCGCATCGTCATACACATATGTTCCGCTTCAATGGCTACTGCAATGCCTTTAACGGGAATATTTTCTTGAAGTTTGCGGGCAATTGTCACTGTTAAATCTTCTTGAACTGTGGGACGTTTGGCACAATGTTCTACTAATCTTGGTAACTTGCTTAGTCCCAATACTTTGCCACCTTCTGGCAGATAAGCGACATGTACTTTTCCATAAAATGGCAATAAATGGTGTTCACACATTGAATAAAAGGCAATATCTTTTACTAGAACCATTTCGCCTTCATTTAAGCTATCAAATAATTTATAATCGTCAAATTCAGGTTCGGTTAATCCACTAAAAACTTCTGCATACATTTTAGCTACACGTTTGGGTGTATCAATGAGTCCTGCCCGTTGAGTATCTTCCCCCACTGCTTCTAAGATTGTGGTAACTGCCTGCTCAATTTGCGCTTGTTTTTCCTGCTCCATCTCTACCATTCCTTTTCGCTTACTCGCACTTCTTCTTGATTGCCACTGCGCTGAATCCACGTAGCTATTGGCGCGCCCAATAGTTGTTCCTCTGCGTAAACATCACTTAAGGGAATCAAAACAAATGACCGTTTTGTTAATTCTTGATGAGGAACTTGTAAGTGGGGCAACGCGACTGACTGTTCCCCTAATAATAAAATATCAATATCAATAATCCGCGGACCCCAGTGAATTAATTTTTTACGTTTCATTGCTTGCTCAATCCCTTGGGTAACAGCCAATAACTCTTCAGCGGTATAGCTAGTATCAATTTTCAATACGGCGTTCAAAAAATCATCTTGGTCTGTATAGCCGTAAGGATCCGTTTCATAAAGTTTTGAAGAAGCCACGACCTGAATCTGCGGGTCTTCGTTTAAATAATTGCGGGCTTTCACTAAATTTGCGTACGGATCGCCGACGTTACTACCTAATGCTACATAGCCAATCATCTATACTTCTCGCTCCATTTCAATTTCAATATTGTCAAAAAGGCCGGGCATCGGCACACTATATTTTCTAATTTTAATGATAATTTTGTCCAATTGTTCTTGATAATCTGCGGAAATATCATCTAAAATAGCACTCGCTAAACCTTCGATTAAATCGTACGAGTGATTGTTTACTCGTTGGGCAATCAATTCATTCACTTCGGCATAATTGACAGTTTGGGTGACATCATCTGTTCGCCCTGCCTCGGCTAGCGACAACTGCATTTCAAGGTCGATTTCTACTTGCTGTCCTAGACGTTTTTCTTCTGCCAAAACACCATTTTTTGTGAAAAATTTCAAGTTGTTGATTCTAATTTTATCCATCCTCTAACTCCCTACCCTCTGTTTTGCTGATTTTTTTAATCATAGCATATTTCTTGGAAAAGTCAGTAGTTAAAAGATGGAAAAGTGGTTATTGGCATGATATAAAAAATTACTTTTTATGAATCAAATAGTATAACTTGTGTATTCAAAAAAGAGCGTTGCATCAGCAACGCTCTTTTTTGGGGTTTATTCGCCTTTTATCGCATTGTTACAAATTCTTCTGAGCCTGTTGGATGAATCGCAACAGTATTATCAAAATCAGCTTTGGTCGCGCCCATTTTAATAGCGACTGCAAAGCCTTGTAGCATTTCGTCAACACCGATGCCGATGCCATGCAAACCGACAATTTTTTCTTCTTTACCGACACAGATTAATTTCATGTCGCATTTTTGACGGTATTCTCCTAAAGCGAAGTACATTGGCGTAAAGCTAGAGCGATAGATTTTCACTTGGTCTTCACCATATTCTTCAAGCGCTGCTTTTTCCGTTAAACCAATTGTCGCAACTGGTGGATGGGTAAAGACCACCGTTGGCACCAAGTTATAATCCAGATATAAATCGGTTTGTCCGTTAAATAAGCGTTCAGACAGGCGCCGACCAGCGGCAATCGCGACTGGCGTTAAGTCGATTTTCCCAATGACATCGCCGACTGCGTAGATGCCATTTTGTGTGGTATTTTGGAATTTATCTACTTTGACGTAGCCTTTTTCATCAAGAGCTACTTTCGTATTTTCTAAGCCTAATTGATCCGTGTTCGGCTGACGGCCTGTCCCGAAAATCACGGCATCTGTCGTGATTGATTCACCATTTTCAAATGTAATAACATACTCATTCTGCGCCGTTTTTTCAATTTTAGCTGGTGTTGCATTCGGATGAATTTGCATGCCCATTTCTTGATAGCGTTCTACGACTTTTTCAGAAAGCATGTCATCAAAGCTTCGTAATGGTCGTTCATGACGGAAGGCCCAATGTGTTTCTGCGCCTAAGCCATGTAAGGTTCCTGCTAATTCGGCTGCGATGTAACCCGCACCGACAAAGACCACACGTTTTGGCATTTCTTCTAACGCAAAGAAGCCGTTTGAATCTAAGGCATATTCTTCTCCTGGAATACCTAGTTTTTTCGGACGACCACCTGTCGCGATTAAAATGTGCGGCGCCGTATATTCTGTCCCATTGACTTCAATTGTTTGCTCCCCAGTAAACGTAGCGTAACCATGGATACGTTCAATGTTGTTACTGTCTAAACCACGATTATACGCACCATGTAAGAAGTCGATATATTTTTCACGATTTTCAACTAATTGTTTAAAGCTAAAATTTTTGATTTCAACATCAAACCCATAGCCTGCTGTGTCTCTTTCCATCATTTCCATCATGCTGCTGGCTTGCCACATGACTTTTTTAGGCACACAACCAACGTTGACACAGGTCCCACCAATTTCGTTGCCCTCAATTAAAAGGACGTTGGCTCCGTGCATTCCTGCGCGGTTAGCAGAAGCAATCCCGCCACTACCGCCACCAATAACAATATAATCATAGGTTTTCATTTATTCTGGCTCCCTTTCAATTTGAACTTTCTCCCTTATTATCGCAAAAAATAGCAAAAAAAGACAGTCGTATTACTTACTTTTGTTTAGTTTTCTGCTGCTTCTGTTTTATTGATTCGTTCCGTAAAAGCACTGGGGGAAAGGAATTCAATCGTAGCATTGTCGAAGGGAATTCCTAGTTATGATTGATTTACTTGGTTCATTTAACTACTTCTTGCTAAAATCTTCTAGAAAAAAAAGTTTTTTAATGATACAATTTAATTATTGAAACCTAAAATTATACCACATTTTATCTATATGTCAATTCTTTTGGTTTTCTTTTCAAAAATGACTTTTTCTTTTGAAAAAATCACTCAAAGGCTTGATACCACTCAGTTTTTTTACTTTTGATTTACTTTTGAATTTATTACTAAGGAGGGGACGTATGAATCAATTTATAGAATTAAAAGACGAAATCTTTTCACATCCAAAAGAAAGTTGGCAATTAGAGTACAAAAAATCACAGACTTCTCTTTCCAAAGATATCTGGAGTACATACAGCGCATTTGCAAATACTAAGGGTGGTATAATTATTTTAGGTGTAGAAGAAATACCCAACGGCTATAGAGTTGTTGGCGTTGATAAGCCAGAAATGATCCTTAGGGATTTTTGGAATCTTATTCACGACAAGAAAAAAGTGAGCGCTAATTTATTGAGTAATGAAGATGTTATTACATTAAAAGTTGCTGGAAAATCAATTATACAAATTAAAGTCCCAAAAGCTTCATTTGAAAGAAGACCTATTTATCTAAATGGAAATAAAACGAATACCTACATAAGAACAGATGATGGCGATCGAAAAGCAGATGATAATCAATTTAAATACCTAATTGTCGATTCTCAGAACGATATAGATACTGAGCTACTAAATAATTATACCCTGGACGATTTAAACACAAAAACAATTCAAGAATATAGAGAATTACTTTATAAAAATACTCAGGAGCAAAAATACTTAGATTATTCAGATGAAGAGTTACTTATAAATTTGGGTGTCCTGAAAAAGGATAGAATGAACAGCGATAATGTATATAAATTAACAACTGGCGGACTATTATTTTTCGGAAAATATCATTCAATTACAGACAGGTTTAAAAAGTTTCAATTGGATTATTTTAAGAAAAAAAGTTCATTAGATAGCGATTGGTTAGATAGAGTTTCCACAGGTGATATGAACTATCCAGAGATGAATATTTTCTCTTTTTACACTATTGTCATTGAAAAATTCGCTCTCGCAATTCCTGATACTTTTAGACAATCACAAGATATGACTCGCGGTTCCTATAAATCAGATCTATTATTATCACTAAAAGAAGCTTTGGTAAATGTCTTAATGCATGCGTATTATGATTCAGATCATGTCATTAAGATTGCAGATTACGATGATTATATTGAGTTCTACAATCCAGGAGAAATGAAAGTGTCTAAAGAAGAATTTATTCATGGAAGTTATTCAGTCACTAGAAATCCGATTATTTCAACTTTGTTTAGGAGAGTAGGAATTGCTGAGAAGGCAGGGTCTGGAGGACCTAGAATAATAGATGCAGCGACTAAAAATAGTTTAAAAGCACCTGATATTGATACCTATTTCGATGCAACCACTATCAAAATCTGGAAAATTAATATGAAAGATAGCCTAAAAGGTTATACTGATATTGAACAATTAATTATTTTATACTTGATGGATCACGGACAAGCAAAAATTAAAGATATTCAAAAAAATAGTGGGTACTCTGACTATAAAATTAGAAAAACCGTTACCAGCTTAGTCCAACAAGGTACTTTGTTAAACAAAGGAAATGGGAAATCAACGATTTATATGCTTAACTCAACAGAAGAACTTGGTATAATTGCGAACAAGAGGATTTTAAAACGCATTGAAACTGAATTGACTCGAAAGTAAAGATGAGACTATAGCACAAAAAGGAAACCCTCATATGCCAGAGGATTTCCTTTCTTTTAATACATATTCCCAACCACTTTTACTCGTAAGCGGGTTGCATTTTCTGGATGATAGGCGAGTGGTGTTTCTTCCACCTCGACTAACTCGATTGTGCCAGGGACTGCACCCGCAAGTTCAGCTTGTTGGACGGCTTTTTCTTGGGCATCAGTCAACGCCGCATCCCGTTGGATTTTTGAATAGACATAAATTTGTTCGTATTGTCCGCTAATCTGAGCGATAGAGGCACCGATGGCATTCGCCACTGCTCCGTTTTCGTTGCGAATTAGCGCTTTAACGCCTGTCAATTCTTCGGGGATGATAATACTCCCACCACCAACTAAAACGACCGTCACGTCTGCGGAACTGGTCTTCATGCGATCAATCGCTTCACTGACCAATTCGCCAATTTTTTGGTACACTTTTTCCGCAAACGCTTGGTCTAAATGAGCCACTTTGCTAGGATCACCGACTTGGGCATGGCCTAAGCGAACCGCAATATCAGTGGTCGTTAATTGTGTGCCGCCAAAAACAAGGGCCTCTTGTGTAATACGGTAGCCGACACTATCGGGGCCAACTGTCACAGAACCATCTGGTTGTTCACGCACTAGACTGCCGCCGCCGACACCGATTGACACGATATCTGGCATTCTAAAATTAGTCCGTACCCCGCCAACATCAACGGCCAGTGAAGATTCTCTTGGAAAGCCATCCACTAACACGCCAATGTCTGACGTTGTGCCACCAACATCTAAAACAACCGCATCTTTCAAGCCGGCTAAGTAAGAAGCCCCACGAATACTATTGGTTGGTCCACAAGCAATGGTTAAAATAGGAAACTGTTTGGCATACGTTAACGACATTAACGTACCATCATTTTGACATAAGTACACTTGGGCGTGATGAATTTTTTCTTGTTCTAAGGCTTGTTCAAAGCCTTCGCTGGTCACTTTAATTACTTTGTGCAACGCAGCATTCAAAATTGTCGCATTTTCCCGTTCGATTAAACCGACAGACCCAATCATTGAGGAGCAAGATACAGGAACATCTGCCCCTAACACTTCCTTCGCAAGCGCTTGAACAAACAATTCTTGGTCATTTTTTAAAGAAGAAAAAACGCCAATTACTGCGATTGCCTCTACTTCTCCTCGCCAAGAGGCCAAAATCCCACGTAATTCTTCTTCGTCCAGTGCAGTCAATGGTTGTCCATCATATTCGTAGCCGCCATGTGCTAAAGCATACGTTTCTGAAAGAGTGGCCACTAAATCCTTGGGCCAAGCTGTGTAAGGCAAGACCGAAGCGGTTGCTGGATAGCCCAAACGAAGGACCCCAACTTTTGCTAATTTTTTTCGCTCAACAATGGCATTCGTACATTGGGTCGTGCCCAACATTGCATGTGTGACTTTGGTTGGGTCCACTGCTGATTCTGCCAAGACTTTATTTAAGGCACCGGCAATCCCTGTTTGAATATCATCGGTTGTTGGAACTTTCACTGAATGAATCAAGTTTAATTGATGATCTAAAATAACAGCATCTGTATTTGTGCCGCCGACATCGATACCGATTTTATACATTTATTTGTCCTCCTTCGCTACTAAGTTTTCTAGTGGTTGATAATCCATTTCGTAGCCGAAATACCGAGGACCCACTGTTTCGATACCTTTTTTCGTTCGCCAAGCGGCATTCGCTTTCAAGCCCATTACTTGGACACGTTTGCCGTATTTCAAGCTTTCTGTTGTCACAGGCGTTAAAGTTTCTAAATCTACCATACAAATCAAATCAGGCGTCATCGCAATCACCTGACCATCTTTCTCGGCAATTAAATTTTCATTTTGAAAATGGACGACTGCTTCTGAACCAGCATCACTGTTTAAGCCACTCAATTTGACACGTCCCAAATTGAAGCCACCTTTTACTTCTCGTTCCACATCTAGAATTTTTCCTTGGAACAATTCAAACCCATCCGTAACTTCTACTAATGCTTGGCGTTTTTCTTGTTCATCTGCATAGGTACCTCGAATCACTTTGCCAATTTCTTCTGATAATGTCACGATGTTGTGAATACCATAGTCTTGTAATTGTTTGCCTGTCGCGGGATAAATACTCACTAAAGCACTGGCGCCCATTTCAACCGTTTGAACACGAGCAAGACGTTCTGTCCAAGTATTATCAATCGTTTCCATAATGCCAATATTTCCTTTTTCATCGGTAATTGCCATAGGGGTCGCTGACATCCCATTCAAATGGAACGTTACCATAGGCAATTCTGGAAAGGCCCGACCCATACCATCACAATCCACCAAGGGAATGCCTAGCTTCGCTGCAACAACAATTGGAATCATTGAATTGACGCCCCCAGCTTCCATTGGAAAGGTCCCCGCAATCGTTTCTTGGTCTAAATATTTTCCTAACTTCTCAAAGACACGGACGAATTCGTCGCCTTTGGGAAATTTTTCAATTGCGACAGATGGGGCACCCATCATTGCGGCGGGTAGGAAAAAATCCTCCGCAGCTATCTCTTCTGGAGAAACCAGTTTGACAGGTCCGTTTTCTTCGATGGCGGACAAAGCCATCATTTTACCAATGTAGGGATCACCGCCACCTCCTGTCCCTAAAAAAGCTGCTCCTGTGGCTATATTCTCAATTGCTTCTGCATCTAAATAACGCATTCTCCGACACTCCTCTTCTTCATTCCATTTCTAATGATTCGGTGTTCATCTGTTGACGTTTTGCACCGAAATAATAAATAACAAACGATAAAACAATGCCAATTAGCGGTTGGTTAGGCAATTGAGGGGCATTGGGAAAGAAACTCATAATCACCGGAATGCCCCCCACTGCAGCACCAATTAGCCATGAAAAAACACCTAATTTATTCACGCCAGGCGTTGGCTGCCATTTGGTTCGATCGCCTTTGTTAATCAACCAATAGGCAGCAATCATTACACCAGCCACTGGTGGCACCATCGCAGAAAGGACGGACATAATCGGCGTAAAGTAATTTAAAATCCCCACAACTGCTAATAAGGTTCCAATGGCGCCGGCCGCACCGACAGCGACTTTTTCTTTTTCTTTTGGAATATCAAAGACATTAATCAAGGCCAATCCGCCAGAAAAAGCATTCACGGCATTCGTGGTCCAAGTTGCTAAAATTAGCGCAATAATTCCTAAAACTGGAAAACCGAGATTCATAAAAACTTCCGTGATATCTGCGGTGTTCGATGCAATGGTCAAGACCGCACCAACGCCAATCATCAACAAGCCTGTCGGTAAAATCCCTAATGTGGCCGCTTTAACCACATCTTTACGAGAAGAAACATATTGAGAGTAATCTCCAGCAATTACTGCGCCTAATGCAAAAGAACCGACAGTCATTGAAAGACCTGACATAAAGCTTCCTGCTGTTTGAGGTGTATATTGACTAACAGCTTCCCAACCGTTGTTTCTTAACGAAGCCACCAAGCCATAAAGACAAACCAGAACTAACACAGGAACCGCAAAATAATTCAGAATTTTCAATATTTTTATGCCATAAAGAGCCGAAATAAGCATGATAACTCCCCAGATTAAGGAAGAAAGCGACACAGGTAAATCAATGCCGTAAATTTTTAAAAAGTTCGTGAAGGCGCCGCCGCTGACATTGGCTTGCAAACCAAACCAACCTAAGCAAGCAATCGCTAGAATAATGGAAATAATCTTTTGCGAACCTTGAATGCCAAACACTTGAGAAGCGACTTTGACAGAAGGTTCTTGTAAGTCGGAACTTTGAATTCCTTGTAAAATCATTAAAATAACAATAATACCGTAACCAATAAATCCTGTTAACAAAGCTTCCCATAAAGGCATGCCTGCAACTAACGTTCCTCCAATAATTAATCCTGGCACGCTAATCATTGCGCCCGCCCAAACAAATGCTAAGCTAAGCCACGATTGTTGTTGCTCGTTTTTTAATTTCATTCTCATTCCTCCTTAATTATTTTTTCAATTATAACGAAAAATCAGTCATAGGTCTTTTTCAAATTGAAAAAAATATCGAGGAAGTTTTGGCTTAAAATAAAAAAGCAGACAATCGGCTACTGCCGATTGTCTGCTTTTTTCATTCATTCGTGACCAAGCGATATAAGATCATCGCCAAATAGACTTCATAGGCTTCGGCGGCGTTAGTCATATCATAGCCGAGCGCTTCATTAATTTTACTGATACGATATTTGACCGTATTTTTATGAACAAATAGGCGTTCGCCGCATTCTTTAAAATCACTACTTGCATCTAGTAAAAACGTTCCTAATGTCATTAACTGCTCTGATTCTTTTAAGAGAGGTTGGATAACTGCTAAGCGTTGTTGGATGGCTTCTTCTCCTGCTTGGAGACACGTCATCATTTGTTGAACTGTACGAATTTCCGCGATTGATAACACTTTTCTTTGTGGATAGACACGCTTTAAAAACGGCGCGACTTGATTAGCGGTTTGGTAGCTGACACGCACTTCAGTCGTGTTACGAACTTTCGGACAAAGGATGATTTCACCTAAATAGTCCTGATAGTCTGTGGCTTGCAAGTATTCTTTACTGATCGAGGCTTCAGGCTGTTTGTGTAAATAATTACCTAAGAGAACAATCAGGTAATTTTCTGTTTGTTGGACAATCGTTGTTTGGTAATAGTAACGTAGGAAATCTTTCAAATCTTGCTGAATAGCGTGGATTTCTTGTCCTTGTTGCCAAATAGGCAAAAGCCACATCGTTTCGACAGAAGAAATATCAATCATTAATTTTTTGGCTAATTGGTACATCTTATCACTTTCATCGTTAATGATTGCTTGGACTAAGGCATACTCACTGACTTCGTCATAGTTTTTCCCCCATAAATTCAGAGCCATCTGAACGACTTCCACCGCTTGATTCATCTCAAAAGAGGTTAACTGCTCTTCTTCTCGAATGAAGTAAAGCTTCAATGTTTGTCCATCTTTCTGAGGAAGTTTTTGCGAGGTAATGAAGTAGGTCGTTTCTCCTAGCGCTACTTTCTCTTGTGATTGATAAAGTAACTTGGTTAAGGGTAATTTCGTGCTTCGCGGCCAATTGATGGTGCTGATGATTTCATTGGTATAGGTGGTTAACGCAATGTTGACTTTTAAAAAATCGGATAGGATTTTCAAGGTCATTTCCACACTGCGGTTTTGTTCAGGCAAAAGGGAAACTTTTTCCAAGAGGTCCGTTGCAAAAGAAGCCATTTTATTTTTATTGACTAACAATTTCATGACTTCATAAATGACTTCGTTGTAGCGTAATGTGGGATCATTTTTAGGCATTTGGATTAAAATAAAACCTAAAGAATCCGCTAATTGAATCACTTCCTCTGCAACTTTCGGTACGATAATCCCAACGTAGTACAAGATTAGGCCTACTTCGCCTAATTCATGGAGATGCCGAATCGTTTCACATTGCTTCACCACATCATGACGAATGGCACAAAATGAACCAATCAAAATTTCACCAGCATGGTATTCATTTGTTTTGTGAAGTTTTTCCGAAAACAAAGACATATCAGAGACTTCTAAAAAAGAAAGAGAAGCAACAGATGTGTCCAATTGGTTTTTACCAGAAAGTACCGTTGCTTCTCGCAAAGACGGTAATTTTAATAAATCATTCACGCGGACACTCATAATTACTCCTCCTTTTGGCTAGTTTATTTTTTCTTACGAATCATATCGCCGACTGCAACAGGTTGCGTCACTTCCATTGTTAATAACATCATGGGATTAGGTGCCCGATCGATCGCTTCACCGTCTTCATTATACATCTCTTTAACGGTTTGGTGGAAATGGGTAAACCCGGGACCATAAAATTCAATTTCATCGCCGACACTGAAAAGGTTCCGTTGACGAATCGTTGCGACTTGCGTCTTTTCGTTGTACGCAATCACTTCGCCAACAAATTTATATTGTGGAATTTTACGACGTTCGCCGAATAATTGTTCATTTTCACTTGGTGTATTGTAATAAAAACCAGTTGCTAATTCACGTTGTGCTACTTTCCATAATTCATCAATCCACTCTTGTTGGCAGACATAGTTTTCAGGATCTTCCATGTAAGAATCGACGGCTTTTTTATACACATTAGCGACTGTCGAAACATAGTGAATGGATTTCATGCGGCCTTCAATTTTAAAACTATCGACACCATTTTCAATTAATTCTGGAATATGTTCAATCATAGACATATCTACGGCGCTCATTGAAAACTCTTCTTCAACTTCCCCTTCACTGGTTTTGCTCCGACGTTCTGTCCCAAAAGGCATATCAAATAACTCGTATTTCCAACGACAAGATTGAGAGCAACCGCCACGATTGGCATCCCGCATCGACATATGGTTGGATAAAGTACAACGACCTGAATAAGAAATACACATTGCTCCATGAATAAAGGCTTCAATTTCAATGTCCGTATTTTCACGAATCGCTGCAACTTCCTCCATTGAAACTTCGCGCGCTAAAACCACACGTTCTAAGCCTTCATTTTTCCAAAATTCTAATGTTTCATAATTAGTTGCTGAAGCTTGTGTCGATAAATGGATAGGTAAACCTGGTGCTTCTGTCGCACAAATTTCGATTAAAGCTGGATCGGAAACAATCACAGCTGAAATTCCGATGTCTCGCAATTCTCTGAAAAACGCTCCTGCCCCTTCCTGGTTTCCTTCATGAGTGACCATATTGGCAGCGACATAAACTTTCGCATTATGTTCGCGGGCAAAGGCTACGCCTTCCGCCATTTCTTCTGGCGTGAAATTTCCTGCGCGGCTACGCAGACCGTAGGCATTCCCTCCGATATAAACGGCATCGGCACCGTAACGAATTGCGACTTTTAGTTTTTCTAGCGTCCCGGCTGGAGCCAACACCTCGGGACGCTTCAATGTTCGTTCTGTCATTACTTTCATGTTCTTCTTCCCCTTAAATGAATCAATTTATTTTATTGCATCGGCACTTAAATCAAAGAAACCATTGTCTAAGCCACGACCTGTTGGATGTAATTTTTCAATTTCAGCTGTTGCATGAGCTGCTTGATCTTCTGACCAAGTTCCCGCTTCAAGTGCTGCTTTCGCTTCAGCAAATAAGCGAGCAATCGCGACAAAATTTTCACCTGGCGTGTAAAGGCCATCGAGCTTCCATGTACGATAGTGATGGTCATACAAGTTTGTTAACTCATTCATCAAGTTCACATCGTTATTGGCAAAAATATGCGTACCATGACTATCTTCATAAATGGAATAGTGGGTTTCTGGTTTTTTGGGTTCAGAAATAAACAGCCCTTCGTCTTTCGTAACCCCTTTGTCGTTCTTTGTGTAATTGTAGTAATTTTGAATTAATGGGCGTTTCGATTGATGAATACACGTCGCCCCATAGACAAGAATTTCAGCTGGAACTGCTAAGTTCTCTTCCATTGCGACCATTTCTTCAAAAGGTACTTCCCGAGCTAGGACAGCTCCGATGGCTCCTCGTTTACTCCAAAAATTGATTTGACGTGAGCTCGTTACTAAGGTTTCGCCATCATAAACGTAAGGAATTTCTAATCCATCTCGTTGCATAATAAACACAATACCTGGATCACCCAAAGTAATTTTATCGACGTTGATTTCTTTTAAAAATGTCAGATACTCTGGGACTAATTTCATTTTTTCAGGGTGCATAATGCCATTTACTGCAACTAGCACTTGTTTGCCCATTTCATGTGCACGTTTCACAATCTCGCGTTGTTCATCTCGTGTAAAAGATACGGGCAAACGCAACCCGAATGTTTCTTCTCCAATATATAATGTATCCACACCTGTTGCGAGTAATTCTACAGCCTGCTCAACAGATTCTGCAGTTGCAATCAGTTCAATCATAAATATAGCCTCCTTCTTTATGACCGTTTAATAGTATCATACGTTCACAAACTTTAAAAGAGCCCATCTGTATTAAACGTACATTTTTCACAATGTTTCCGAAAAAATTTTGGTAGAAAAGCGCCAACCGCTTACCTACCAAATGCTCTTTTTTTAATTACTGGTCATCTGTTCTTTGGTCACTCGTTCAAGTGATATTTTCGTTCATAAAACGTTACTACAACGGTGAATAGCCACGCTGCCGCTAAGCCTAACAAGCTGCCTAAAACAATCCCCAAAAAGCGGAATTGAATCAACGTTATCACGTACTGCTGACGAACGAGCAATGAAAGCATCAGAGCCATAGGCGTTGTGAAAAAATGCGCCAATCCATAATTACGACGAATAAAATACTCAACGGTCACAAATAAGATTGTAATCACGACAATCGATTCAAAAGTTGTCAAAGCTAAATTAAGCAGAAAAGCGGAAATAACCAATCCAATCGTTGTGCCAAAAATTCGCTGAATATTTCGCTGCTTAATCGCACGTAAATTGTCTCCTTGTAAAATGGATGCACAGGAAACGACTAACCAATACGGATTCTGTAAATGTAAACTTTCGCTGATATATACAGCAAAAAATAAGACAAAGCTATAATATATGCTATCTAATGGCGCTTCTGGATGCCGATAAATTCGTTCCCGTAATGATCGCTTAGCTAGCGGGGCACTGATTTCCTTCTCTGTAAAATGCAACACTAGTGCAAACAAAATGGAAAAGCCAATGCCTAATAACATACAGCCACTCATGAACGGAATTTTTGCTAACGGAATACTCGTACTGGCACCCATCGCTGTCACCATCACACCAAAGAAGGCCCCTGGTTTTGAAATATCGTAGACTTCAAAGAAAAAGCGGCCACCAAAACCGACCAGTGCAACAACAATGGGAATGAGCCATGCAATATGGGTCGATAACATGCCTAACAAATTTCCTAAAAAAAGGTAACTACCGACCACAGATAAACGAGTCATTAACTGTTTTAATGGTAACGGCTGATAATATAAAAAAGTAAAAATACCTAACGAGCCAAAGCTTGAAATCAATAATTGATGATTGATATAGCCCAAAAAAAGAATGCTGAACATAACCAAGCCAGCAAACACTAGTCGAAAAGGATTATCCTTTGGACGTTGATAATGTAGTAATTCTCGAAAAAAAGATTGTTCCATTCCATCACCCCTCCTTATTAACGTAGCACAGAAAAATCAATCTGGCAATTCTCAAAAAGAAATCGCCACTGGAAAATAGAAAAAGGAGCGTGGGACAAAAATCACTTTGGATTTTTGTCCCACGCTCAAAAACTGATACACGGCGAGAACAGAAGCAACCCCTTCGGCTTATTTCTCGGAGTTAAACACTTCTGTCCCGACCTCCTTTGCATCTCATCTATACAGTTTGTAATTCTTTTGCTTCTGTCTTTGGTGCTTTTGGTGCCCGCACATTTAACGTGATTTTGCCTTTGCTAGCGCCTAAAGTTACTTTATCCCCTAACTGAATTTGACCAGAAAGAAGGGCTTCACTTAAACGATCTTCCACTTCTTTTTGCAAGGCCCGACGAATTGGACGTGCGCCATATTCTGGATCAAACCCGACTTTACCAATAACTTCAATTGCAGCTGGTGTGATTTTCACT
This sequence comes from Enterococcus sp. DIV1328a, assembly GCF_050536905.1. Classification (NCBI taxonomy): domain Bacteria; kingdom Bacillati; phylum Bacillota; class Bacilli; order Lactobacillales; family Enterococcaceae; genus Enterococcus; species Enterococcus sp. DIV1328a. The sequence continues at coordinate 2,728,819 of NZ_CP172912.1, forward strand.
TTAACCTCTTGTTCGGCCATCCGTTTCACGACAGATTGACTCATAATTTTTACGATTTCATGAATTTCCTCTTGTTTCAAGGAATGGAATACAACCGTTTCATCAATTCGGTTTAAGAATTCTGGACGGAAGGCTTTTTTCAATTCTTCCATGATTCGTTTTTGCATTAATTCATGATTTTTAGAAATGTCTTTCACATTGAAGCCGACATGTTTTTCTTCACGAATCGCTGTTGCTCCTAAGTTGGAGGTCATGATTAAAATCGTGTTACGGAAATCGACTTTTCGTCCTTTGGCATCCGTTAAATGGCCATCATCTAAGACTTGTAATAAAATATTAAAGACATCTGGATGGGCTTTTTCTACTTCATCTAGCAAAATAACGGAATAAGGACGTTGACGAATTTTTTCAGTTAGTTGGCCGCCTTCTTCGTAGCCGACATAACCTGGAGGAGAACCGATTAAACGGCTAGTACTGTATTTTTCCATAAACTCAGACATGTCCACGCGAATCAAAGCTTCTTCGCTGCCAAACATCGCTTCGGCTAAGGCTTTGGCAAGTTCTGTTTTCCCAACCCCTGTTGGTCCTAAGAACATGAAGGAACCAATCGGTCTTGCTGGGTCTTTCAAGCCACTACGCGCACGACGGATAGCGCGTGAAACAGCTTCAACTGCTTCATTTTGGCCAACGACCCGTTGATGTAAAATGGTTTCTAATTCCATCAATCGTTCGCTTTCTTTCTTCTCTAGCTGCTGCAAAGGAACGCCTGTCCATTGTGAAACAACCCCAGCCACGTCTTCTTCTGTTACTTGTGTACTGTAACCAGACAGACTTTTTTCTTTCACTGCAATCAATTCTTCTAGTTTTTCCATCACTTGTTTTTCTTTTTGACGAATCCGAGCAGCACTTTCAAATGATTGGTTTTGAATGGCCTCTTCTTTTTCCGTAATTAATTGAGAAATTTCGGTACGCAATTCATTAATTTCTGAAGGTTGATCTGCCTTATCTAAACGAACTTTTGCTGCAGATTCGTCCATTAAATCAATTGCTTTATCTGGTAATTGGCGGTCATTTAAATAGCGAATCGATAATTGAACCGCCGCATGTAGAGCTTCATCTGTAATTTCTACGCCATGATGTTTTTCATAGCGTGAACGCAAGCCTTTTAGAATTTCTTCTGCTTCTTCTGGGGTTGGTTCTGCCACTTGAATACGGGCAAAACGACGTTCCAAAGCGGCATCTTTTTCAATATATTTTTGGTATTCATCCAGAGTTGTCGCACCAATTGTTTGCAACTCGCCACGTGCTAAAGCAGGTTTTAAAATATTTGAAGCATCAATCGCCCCTTCTGCACCGCCAGCACCGATCAAGGTATGCAATTCGTCGATAAATAAAATGACTTGTCCATCTTGATAGATTTCATCGACAACTTTTTTCAAGCGATCTTCGAACTCACCTCGATATTTGGTTCCAGCAACCAAGGCACCCATGTCTAGCATCATTAAACGTTTGCCTTGCATATCTTCAGGGACTTCTCGGTTGACAATTTTCTGGGCTAACCCTTCTGCTATCGCTGTTTTCCCAACACCTGGTTCACCGACTAAGACAGGATTGTTTTTGGTACGGCGACTCAAAATTTGAATCAAACGACGAACTTCGGTCCCGCGACCAACTACTGGATCCAAGCTTTGTTCTCGTGCTAATTTGGTTAAATCCCTCGCTAAAGAATCCAATGTTGGCGTCCCTTGTGGCGTATTTTTATTTTGACCATTCCGACGACGTTGTGCGCCATTGGGTTCGGAAACGCCCATTTTTTTCAATAATAATTGACGCATTTTGGATAAGCTTAATCCCAAATTCACTAAAATTCTAGACGCTAAAATTTCTTCGTCTCTTAACAAGCCTAATAATAAATGCTCGGTTCCAATCTTTTGAGCCCCTAAGCGCTTCGCTTCATCTCCCGCATAGGCAAAGATTTGTTTGGCTCTTGGTGAATAAGGTAAGTATAAGTTGTTATTCCCCATTGGACTTTGCATGGTGCCATAGCCACTTAAATGCTCAATTTCTTCACGGATGTCTTCTGTGTCAGTATTCAATTGTCGTAATGTTTTTCCGGCAATCCCATTCGGTTCTAAAACGAGTGCTAATAATAAATGCTCAGAACCGACGGATTGATGACGAAAATACTTCGCTTCTTCTTGGGCAATCGCCAGTACGGCTTTCGCACTTTCTGTAAATAGTTCATCCATAGTTATTCCTCCTCATAGCTCAAGCGCTCTAAAAATGAACGCATTATTTGAGCTCTTAGAAAATCTTCGTGATTCCCCAGACCATTCAATGTGCTTTTACTTAAAGCAGCTAGCATTAAATTGCCTTCCTTTTTCGTAATCACTTCTTCTTCATACAATGTTTGAATAAATGTTAGCGCATCTTTTTCTGTTAAGGTTGCGCCAATCAATTGATCCATTTGTTTTAGTAATTGATCGTTATCTGAAATTTGTACTTTGACAATGCGAATATAGCCGCCTCCACCACGTTTACTTTCAACTGCGTAGCCTCGTTGGATGGTAAAACGTGTATTAATTACATAGTTAATTTGTGAAGGAACGCAATTAAATAAATTAGCCATTTCCGCCCGACGGATTTCAATTTTATTACTTTCTTCTAAAATCTTTTTTAAATAAGCCTCGATTAAATCTGACGTATTTTGATTACTCATAGTCTTCCATCCTTCTTCTCTCTTGACTAATATTGACCATTATTATATCGAACTTTGCCTATTAAATAAAGAGGAACGCTTTGACTTTAATAAAAAAATGCAAAACAGGAGGAGCAACCTCAGTCAAACTGACTTAAGTTCCCCTCCTAAAGTTGAAAATATGTTATTGAATTACAGAGGCTGAGATAAAAGTGTTTAGCTCCAAGAATTTCGGCTTATTGTTTTCTCGCCAAAGGCTCGTCACAGTTTTATCCTTGCGAATTCCGAAGGAGTTGCTTTTGTTCAGCTGATTATCTTAATGTCTCACAAAAACGATTCTTCGCCGTAGGCTTGATCCAAGGCTTGTTGAATATCTTCGATAATAGATGTTGGCTCTTCCAAACCAACGTACATGCGAATGTGCGCTGGCGACAAGCCTCTTTTCTGAACAGCCGCCAAGTTATTGCCTTTGAATACAGGCAAGGCCAAACTTTCAAAACCACCCCAACTGACCCCAATTGTGACCAACGTCAATGCATTCACAAATGTTTTCAAACGTTCAAAATCGGTATCTTTTAAATCAATCGCAAACAATGAGCCATAACCTGTTAAATATTTTTCTGCTAACGCTTGTTGTTGTTGATTTCCTACAAAAGGATGATATAAGCGACTGATTCGCGGATCCTTTTGCAAAGCCGACAGCACCGTTTGGATGGCTTGAGACTGATGCGCCAACCGAACGGGCATGGTACGAATACCTCGTAACGCTAACCAAGAATTGAAGGGACTATTGACTGCGCCTAATGCTTGATGACCATGTTCAAAAATTTGATCTACAAGCGCTGCTTTGCCAATGACAGCCCCTGCTACAATATCCGAATGACCACCAATATATTTGGAACAAGAATGAATCACCAGGTCCACATTATGGCATAAAGGATGCTGAAATAACGGTGACGCCCACGTATTATCAATGACAGTGTATGCGCCGATTTTTTGTGCTAACGCAGTTATTTTTTCTAAATCTAGCAGTTCAAACTTTTGTGAGGACGGACTTTCAAAGTAAATGACTTTGGTGTTTTCCTGAACAAATTGAAAAAGTTCTTCTGTTTCTGCAACGTCTACTCGGGTCAAGGATACGCCAAATTTCTCTAAATATTGCACAAACGAAACAGATTCTCCATAAATTGTATTGACCATTAAAACATGATCACCTTGTTGGAGCAACGTAAACAGCGTTGCCGAAATAGCGCCCATTCCTGAGGCAAAAACTTTACATTTTTCTCCACGTTCCAAACGAGCAATTTTTTTCTCTAAAATTTCTGTTGTGGGGTTGGTGCCACGTGTGTAAACATAATTATTTTTTTCATCTATACTCGCTGCCATAAATTCTTCGTAAGTTGGAAAATAAAAGGAAGAGGTTTGAACCAACTCGGGCACCATCGGATGATACATTTTTTCCATTCCTTTTTCCACTTCACAGCAAATATTTTCATCATTCTCAACATGCATTTCCTTCACTCCTCTTTCTCTACAATGTTTCTGGTACTTCATGGGCTTCTTCTTTTTGATATTGTCGATCTAAGGCTTTTACAAATGGATAATAAATAACGACACTAGCGGCAACAGCTAAAACTTGCGTCACTGCACCTTGCCATTTCCCCACTAAAAAGCCCGAAAACAGAAAGGGCGTAGCCCATGGTGCTTGAATGTTTGTAAACATTGGCATGAACCCAATTTTCATTGACAGAAAGGCAATCAAGACCGATACAATCGGCGCGACCGCAATCGGAATCAATAATAAAGGGTTAAAAATAACTGGGAGTCCAAAAATCAAGGGTTCATTAATGTTGAAAAATGCTGGAACAAACGAAATTTTCGACATGGCTTTCATTCTAGATGAATGTCCGACGATGGCCATTGCAATAGCCAAGCCAATCGTGCAACCAGCGCCTCCAATTGTGGCAAATTGATCGAGCATTTGGACCGTGCCAAAGTTGCCACTTTGAGCAGTTAATTGCCCTAATTCCGCTAAGCTTTGGTTTTTGTCTGCATTCGCATATAAAATAGGATATAGCATGGAATTGATGACAGTTGGATGAATCCCAAACCACCAGAACAGTCCATTTAAGCCAGCCACAATAATAATTGCAAAAGGGGTTCCGATTAAACCTTGCAGTGGCGCTTGAATCACCGCATAAATTAATTGCGGGAAGGAATCCGCAAACGAAAGCCCAATCCCATTAATCAATAAAGCCACCGCTACCACAAAAATCCCAGGAATCAATGCACTAAAAGCTTGGCTCACCATAGAAGGCACGCTGTCAGGCATTTTGATGACTAATTTTTTCTTAATACAGAAACGAGTCAACTCAACCGAAAGAATTGACATAATAATGGCCGTAATCACCCCTTGCGTTCCTAACCAATCAAACGATAAAACTTTCGTCACAACTTCGCCTGATTCAGTGGTCACCGTTTTCGGTAAAACGACTACGTAAGCGACAATTCCTAAAATTAATGAAGTTAAACGATCCATTTCGTAACTTTCCGCCAATTTATAGGACATCGTCCCGGCAAAAATAATTCCCATCATGTTGAAAGTTGCTCGATAAGCTGGTGAAATCATATCCGCCCAACCTGCACCGAAAATTCCAGCCATAAAATCGCCATACCCTGCTACTGGAAAATCTGTAATCAACATAAAAATCGATCCAATAATTGTTAACGGCATAATCGCAAAAAAACCATTTCTTAAGGCTTGAAAATAACGTAAACTTGTAATCCTTGAAACTTTAGGCACTACGGCTTGCTCCACCCAGTTTGTTAACTTATCCATTTCACTTCTCTCCTTAATCCTTTGTGATATCCTCATCATAAAGAAACCGCTTTCTGATGTAAATACGACTAACTGATTCTGTAACTATGTTTCATAATTCATACGCTTAAGGTATACTGAAAGCGAAACAAAGTACCACAGAGAGGTGAACCCATTGAATCTAATCGAATGTTTAGAACAAAAAGAACGCTATACATATAACGAAGGGCTAATTATTGATTTTATTTTATCTCATACTGAACGAGTCCTGCATATGTCGATTTATGAACTAGCAGAAGCCACCAACTCTTCAACCTCCACGATTGTTCGTTTGTGTAAAAAAACAGAAACTAGCGGTTTCAAAGAATTTAAAATCCGCTTGTCCCGCGACTTAGAAATTCACTACCAAGCAATCCGGAATGTTGATGCGAATATGCCTTTTTTAGCGCAAGATTCTGATTTACTAATTGCCAAGAAAATTGCGCAGTTAACGACTGAAACTGTTCAATCCACCCAACAGTTATTAACCGAGGCCATGTTAAATAAAAGCATTGATTTACTTTTAACCGCTGAAAATATTTTAGCAGTGGGTGTCAGTAACTCCTACATTCGCTTAACGGATTTTCAAACAAAGTTATTACGCATTCAGCTATTTATCCATTTAAT
>NZ_CP172912.1:2740000-2788402 GCF_050536905.1 Enterococcus sp. DIV1328a
TGACGACAACCATGCACCACCTGTCACTTTGTCCCCGAAGGGAAAGCTCTATCTCTAGAGTGGTCAAAGGATGTCAAGACCTGGTAAGGTTCTTCGCGTTGCTTCGAATTAAACCACATGCTCCACCGCTTGTGCGGGCCCCCGTCAATTCCTTTGAGTTTCAACCTTGCGGTCGTACTCCCCAGGCGGAGTGCTTAATGCGTTTGCTGCAGCACTGAAGGGCGGAAACCCTCCAACACTTAGCACTCATCGTTTACGGCGTGGACTACCAGGGTATCTAATCCTGTTTGCTCCCCACGCTTTCGAGCCTCAGCGTCAGTTACAGACCAGAGAGCCGCCTTCGCCACTGGTGTTCCTCCATATATCTACGCATTTCACCGCTACACATGGAATTCCACTCTCCTCTTCTGCACTCAAGTCTCCCAGTTTCCAATGACCCTCCCCGGTTGAGCCGGGGGCTTTCACATCAGACTTAAGAAACCGCCTGCGCTCGCTTTACGCCCAATAAATCCGGACAACGCTTGCCACCTACGTATTACCGCGGCTGCTGGCACGTAGTTAGCCGTGGCTTTCTGGTTAGATACCGTCAGGGGACGTTCAGTTACTAACGTCCTTGTTCTTCTCTAACAACAGAGTTTTACGATCCGAAAACCTTCTTCACTCACGCGGCGTTGCTCGGTCAGACTTTCGTCCATTGCCGAAGATTCCCTACTGCTGCCTCCCGTAGGAGTCTGGGCCGTGTCTCAGTCCCAGTGTGGCCGATCACCCTCTCAGGTCGGCTATGCATCGTGGCCTTGGTGAGCCGTTACCTCACCAACTAGCTAATGCACCGCGGGTCCATCCATCAGCGACACCCGAAAGCGCCTTTCACTCTTATGCCATGCGGCATAAACTGTTATGCGGTATTAGCACCTGTTTCCAAGTGTTATCCCCCTCTGATGGGTAGGTTACCCACGTGTTACTCACCCGTCCGCCACTCCTCTTTCCAATTGAGTGCAAGCACTCGGGAGGAAAGAAGCGTTCGACTTGCATGTATTAGGCACGCCGCCAGCGTTCGTCCTGAGCCAGGATCAAACTCTCATAATAAAAGTTAGAACAATCTTGCGATTGTTAAGCTCAATTTGTTTGCTAGCATATTGCTTGCTTGTTAAAAATGTTTGTTGTCTTGAATTGAATCAAGACGCCCTACACATTTGGTTCGTCTATTCTTTGTTCAGTTTTCAAAGGTCTACGTTACCTTGCAGCAACTTTTATATCATAACAAACTTTCGTTTGAATGTCAAGAACTTTTTTAAAAAAGTTTTTTCAAGTTGTTTTGCTCGGTTGTTGTTGTCTGTTGTGACAACTTCTATATCTTATCATCTCGCTTGTTATTTGTCAACAACTTTTTTGTTGTTTTTTCAAACTTTTTTCGAGAGATTTGAAATCAAGAATTGTTATTTAATTATTGATTTCTGAATCGCTCAGCTGTGTGACTCGCCTTGCGACATGTAATAATATACCAAGATTTCAAGCATTGGTCAATCATTATTTTCACTTTTTTTAAACTTTTTTTCAATACCGATTATTATGATTGGTATAGGTATTTTCGTTCGTTTTTTACCCCCTTTCATCCTTTTTTGGCTATAGTTTATTAACTTTTAGCAAAATCTTCTAAATTTATCGTAATATATCAAGGATTTTGTCCTTTTTAGCAATTATTTGTTAAAATATAGAAAAGAGATTTTTTATATATGGAGGAAATGAACGCTTATGAAAATTTTAGTTGCAGATGATGATAAAGAAATTGTAGAACTATTGAGTATTTATATTCATAATGAAGGATACGAAGTCGTGAAAGCTTATGATGGAAAAGAAGCATTATCCAAATTGCACACAACACCAGATATCGATTTATTAATCTTGGACATTATGATGCCAATCATGGATGGAATGGAAGTAGTGAAAGAACTTCGAAAAGAATCGCAAATTCCAATTATTATGTTAACAGCAAAAACAACCGATATGGATAAAATCAAAGGCTTAGTTGCTGGTGCAGACGATTATGTCACCAAGCCTTTTAATCCTTTAGAAGTAATGGCTCGGGTGAAGTCTATTTTACGTAGAAGCCAAATGCAATTAACCAAAGAAGAACCCGATGAATTAGAAGTCGGCCCATTAATGATTAATAAGGACTCTCACGAAGTCAAAACAATAGAAGGAAAAGAAATTCAATTAACCGCTCTTGAGTTTGGTATCCTCTATCTATTAGCTAGTCATCCAAATCGTGTGTTTAGTGCGGATGAAATTTTTGAGCGTGTGTGGCAACAAGAAAGTATTGTTTCTGCTAAAACCGTGATGGTTCACGTCAGTCATTTAAGAGATAAGATTGAAGAAGCAACTGGTGGAGAAAAAGTCATTCAAACAGTGTGGGGAGTTGGATATAAGATCGATGCTCGTTAAACCTAAAAAGATTGAAAAACAAAAACGAATTACCTTAACTTCTAAAGAAATCAGCGAGTTATTAGCAGAAGCAATTGTGACAATTGTTTTATTACTACTATTAAATGTCTCAATTATGTTCCTTTTAGGACAACTACTTAGTGAAAACTCGCCCTTAGCTGGTGTCATCTGGGCCACTAAGGATGCGGTCGCTAAAGAATTAAATACTGATTTGTTTTGGAGCTGGAATAAATTTGTCTTACCCATTTTCTTTTTAGTAGATGCAGCTGTTCTCTATTGGCGCTTAATTCGTCGCTACCATCAAATGCAATTGCGTCATATTATCAGTGAGTTACATTACATCGCTGATGGTAATTACAATCACCGCATTCCGTTTGAATTAAGTGGTGATTTAGCAAAAGTCGTGACGAGTATTAACGGTCTAGTGGATAGTACTGTCGCAGCCATTGAAGATGAACGGCGAATTGAAAAATCAAAAGATGAATTAATTACGAATGTCAGTCATGATATTCGAACACCGTTAACTTCTATTATTGGTTATCTGGGATTGATTGAAGATCGTCAATTTCATAGCCAAGAAGATTTACTGAAATATACGCATACCGCTTACGTCAAAGCGAAACAAATGAAATTATTAGTTGATGATCTTTTTGAATATACAAAAGTCCGTCAACCAAGTGTACCGATTCATACGACGACTTTTGATATGGCACAATTAATTGAACAGCTTGCTGCCGATTTTGAATTGGAAGCGAAAAAGATTAATATGCAAATCCAAGTAAAAGCCAATCCAGCTTCTTTAATGATGGAAGGCGATACGGAAAAACTAGTCCGAGTCTTTAACAACCTTCTTTCAAACGCTTTGAAATATGGCAAAGGTGGCCATCATATTGTGATGGAAGTAGACAAAGTCGGCACCGAAGCAATTATCGCTGTTCGCAATGATGGACCAGCTATTCCTAAACATTCTTTAGATCAGTTATTTGATCGCTTCTATCGTGTCGAAGAATCCCGATCACAAGAAACGGGTGGAACTGGTTTAGGTCTGGCTATTGCACAAAGTATTGTCGCTTTACATGGTGGATATATTTATGCGAAGTCTGATCAAAAGTGGACCTCCTTTATTATTCATCTACCCTTACAGCGTACCAACAAGAAATCAGAGAGTTAATTGACATCCCTGAACTTTTTCGGTATTCTATAGAAAAGAGAAAACTAAGAGAAAAAGTATTTATGGCACTGAATTCCAGAGAGTTTGCGGGGGTGCGAGCAAACATTCATCTATAAAGAAGTCCGTCTCTTCCTGGTGTCCAGCGAAATAAGTTGGAACGGTTTGCAGCCGTTATCTGCAAATCAAGGGCAGTAACATTACTGAACTTGGGTGGTACCGCGAGATTTCCAGTCATTTCGTCCCAAGAATATTTATTTTTGGGGTGAGATGGCTTTTTTATTGTTTTCTACAACAGTTATTATTGATTATGTACTAATTTTGAGGAGGAAAAAATATGTTAGATGTAAAAATGATGCGTCAAAATTTTGACGAAGTAAAAGCAAAGCTACAAACCCGTGGTGTGAAAGAAGAAATCTTAGTGGAATTTCTGCGTTTAGATGAAAGTCGCCGTGATTTATTAGTCAAAGTCGAAGAAATGAAAAAATATCGGAACGATGTGTCTGCTGAAATTGCTCAATTAAAACGGAACAAAGAAGATGCAACGGCTAAAATCGCGGAAATGAAAGAAGTCGGCGGCAATATTAAAGCATTAGATGCAGAAATTAACGCTATTGACGAAGAGCTACGTGGGATCACAACTACTTTACCGAACTTGCCAGATGATTCTGTGCCTGTTGGTGCTGGTGAAGAAGAAAATGTAGAAGTACGTCGTTGGAGTGAACCAAGAACTTTTGCTTTTGAACCAAAACCACACTGGGAAGTCGCTGAAAACTTAGGCATTCTAGATTTTGAACGTGGTGCCAAAGTAGCTGGTAGCCGTTTTGTTTATTACAAAGGCCTAGGTGCTCGCTTAGAACGTGCGTTATACAACTTCATGTTAGATTTACATGTTTATGAACATGGCTATACAGAAATGATTACGCCTTATATCGTTAATGACACCGCCATGTTCGGAACTGGCCAATTTCCTAAATTTAAAGAAGATGTCTTCCAATTACAAGATACGGATTTAACGTTAATCCCAACGGCGGAAGTTCCTTTAACTAATTACTACAACAATGAAATTTTAGATGGCAAGGATTTACCGATTTACTTTACGGCCTTGAGCCCTTCTTTCCGTTCTGAAGCTGGTAGCGCTGGTCGTGACACACGTGGGTTAATTCGTTTACACCAATTTAATAAAGTCGAAATGGTTAAATTTAGTGATGCAGAGCATTCTTATGAGGAATTAGAAAAAATGACGAATAATGCCGAAGAAATTCTACAAAAACTAGGATTACCTTACCGTGTCATGGCTCTTTCAACAGGTGACATGGGCTTCTCAGCTGCGAAAACTTATGACTTGGAAGTTTGGATTCCTGCTCAAGAGACATACCGTGAAATCAGTTCATGCTCAAACTGTGAAGATTTCCAAGCGCGCCGTGCGATGATTCGTTACCGTGATGAAAACGATAAAGTCCAATATGCGCATACACTCAATGGTTCTGGTTTAGCCGTGGGACGGACAGTCGCTGCTATTTTAGAAAACTACCAAAACGAAGATGGCTCTGTAACTGTACCAGAAGTCCTAGTTCCTTACATGGGTAACCTAACAGTTATTAAATAAAGGGAAGATGAAGGTCGTTGTCTGATATCAGATAACGGCTTTTATTCTACAGGCTTAAATATTGATAAACGGTGGAAACAGAAGCAACTCCTTCATTCTACAGAAAAAGAGGCAGACGTCGAAATGATGTCTGCCTCTTTTAAATTTCAAAAAAATCAGCTTTTATTTTATTGAACAGAATAGTTTGGTGCTTCTTTTGTGATTTGAACGTCATGTGGATGTGATTCTTTCAATCCGTTACCACTCATTTGAACAAATTGTGCTTCTTCACGCAACGCTTTCAAGTCTGCTGCACCGACGTAACCCATCCCTGATTTCAAGCCACCGATTAATTGGAAGACAATATCAGAAACGCTTCCTTTGTAAGCGACACGTCCTTCGATTCCTTCTGGCACTAATTTATTTGCTTCATTGACACTTCCTTGGAAGTAACGATCACTTGATCCTTTTTCCATTGCGCCCAATGAGCCCATGCCACGGTAAGTTTTGAAACGACGGCCTTGATAAATTTCAAATTCGCCTGGAGATTCATCTGTACCTGCTAACATACTTCCTAGCATTACAGCATGGCCACCAGCAGCTAAGGCTTTCACGATATCACCAGAATATTTAATACCGCCATCGGCGATAATTGCTTTACCATATTCTCTAGCTACAGAAGCAGCATCATAAATTGCTGTTAATTGAGGAACACCAACACCAGCAACGACACGTGTTGTACAAATTGAACCAGGTCCAATACCAACTTTGACAACGTCAACGCCGACATCATACAATGCTTTGGTTGCTTCAGCAGTGGCAACATTACCAGCAATTAATGTTGCTTCAGGGAACGTTTCACGAATTTCTTTAATTTTGCGAATAACGCCGGCACTATGGCCATGTGCAGTATCGATAACAATCGCATCGGCACCTGCTTCTAATAATGCTTCCGCACGTTCGAACGTATCACTAGTGACACCGACTGCTGCCGCTACAAGTAAACGACCATGTTCGTCTTTGGCAGCATTTGGGAATTCAATCACTTTTTCAATGTCTTTAATTGTAATTAAGCCACTTAAGCGACCTGCTTCATCAACGATTGGTAATTTTTCGATTTTATGTTTTTGTAAGATTTTTTCTGCATCTTTTAAAGATGTGCCTACTGGCGCAGTGACTAAATGATCTTTTGTCATGACTTCTTCGATTTTGATTTGGTAGTCGGTTACAAAACGCATATCACGGTTTGTAATAATTCCGACTAATTTACGGTTTTCCATTGTTTCTACAATTGGCACACCGCTAATACGGTAACGACTCATTAATTCTTCTGCATCCGCTACTAAGTTTGTTGGTGTTAGAAAGAATGGATCAATGATAACGCCGCTTTCAGAACGTTTGACTTTACGTACTTCGTCTGCTTGTTGGGCGACAGTCATATTTTTATGTACGACACCTAGTCCACCTTGACGAGCCATCGCAATTGCCATATTACTATCTGTAACAGTATCCATACTGGCACTCATCAATGGAATATTTAACTTGATATTTTTAGCTAATTGTACACTCATGTCTACATCATTTGGTAAGACATGGCTTTCTGCAGGGATTAATAGCACATCATCAAATGTAAGACCTTTTTTCGCAAATTTTGTTTCCCAATTTGACATTTTTTTGTCCACTCCTCAACTTAATTTTATATATGAAAATAACAGATAATACTAAGGAAGTCAACTAGATTTGTTTAAATAATCAATGAGGAATAAAGGACAAAACGCCAAAATCGGTTTGTCCTTTATTCAACTCTTCCTAATTAAAGTCCTATTTTCATCGTTGTTCTTTTATCTTGTGTTTCTTTTTTTGTTGTAAAAATCGGCTAAATCCAAAACCGCCAACAGAAAGCAAGGTAATCATTGTCCCTATTTTTTGCACTTTTGTTCTTTGGTAACGGATGTCGACATGTCCTGTACCAGATAAAGAAAGAGCGGCTAAGCCTCCTTGATTGGTTAGGCTCATTTTTTTAGCGCCCGTTTGGTTTTTCATTTGAATCGTGGCTTGATAGCCTAAGTAATAAATAAAAGGAACGGTCACCTTCGCTGATTGATTCACCACTTGGTAGTCAAATGAAATTTTCCCATAAGGCATTCTAACGTTTGTAATGGTTACTTGTTCTTCCGAATAATCAAGTTGTCGTTTTTTCTGTTTCAATAATTCCTGATAATTGATTTCATCTGGCAAATATTCATGGCCCGCACCGATATAAAAAGGCGCTGGCTGCTCATACTCAGCTTTTGTTAACAGGCGGCCTTGTTGTGACTGAATACTTTGATATTGATAAATGCCTAAATTGCTGATGGCAAGGAAAACCAACAAAGCCACTGTCCAAGATTTACGGAAAACGCCCCATTCGTCTTGTGCAATGAAAAAAGCGAGCATTACGGAAAGAATCCCTAAAAACCGCCAAGGAAACTGAATCGTATTTAAAGGCGTGTGGTTCAGCCAGTGCCAAGGAAAAAGCGTAGTAACCATCAATAAGAGTACTAGCGTCAAACCAATAAACCGTTTGTTCTGAATTTTTTTGCTGGCAAGCGAAACCACTGCTACAACAAGCCCTACAAACAAAAGGGTTCCTAGATTCGCTGTTTTCGCGTGAAAAACACTGCTCTTTAAACTATTAAAGAAAAGAGAATCAATGGGATAACTTCTTTCGGAAATATAAGTGAGTGGATTGGACGTAACTTTAAACACTTGATTTTTCATTTGTTCAGCAACTGGTAAAAGATAAAAGGCCAGCCAAAGCAATGTCAGACCTGCAGCCTTCGCTAATGCCCACAGGACCTCCTTTTTAAAAAACTGCTGCCAATAAAACAGAATGTATAACCCAATCCAAATAGAAACCATTTCAATAGAAATAAAGTGAGCCAACCCAATGCCAGTCATCGCCAGCGTTAACAACGGCCAATATTTCGTGGTTCCCTTTCGTAATAAAAACAGGCTCGCTAAGACCAACGGAAAAAAACTTAGCGCCAAAAATTCTCCTAACGCTTGGCGATTAAACAAGTCTTGCATGCGGTAAATAGATAAGCCATACAAAATGGCAAAGAGATAGCTTCTTTTTTTAGAGAGCGCCATGAATCGGCCTGCATAATAAGTAAGGCTAAATGTTGCCAAGTTTACCGCAAACACAAAAATCGCCATACTAGCGACAAAGGAAAAACCCAGAACACGCAAAAGCGCAGGTAAATAAAGATACGCATCTGGATAAAACAAACTAGAGGCATAGCCATAGCCTCCCAAGAAAAAATAATTGATTTTAGGAAACCAGTCGTTGTTTTTAATTGCTAATGCGAGACCTTCCACCCGATTTTGATGAAAGCGGAAATCACTTGCTCGTAAAAAATTCTCTTGAAAATAGACAAAATAGAGAGAAAGTCCACTTAATAAGAGAAAACTAATAAAAATGAGTAGCCGCTCGTGTTGACGGCACCAAGACTTCACTTGTTGTCCCATAAGAGGCTCCTTTCTTTAGCAAACTTCTGAAAACAGAAGCCTGGGACACTAGTTTTTTCGACTAATCCCCCAGGCTTTAACTGTTAAAACGCTCTATTGAGAGAGCGACTTTGCTTGTTGCAGTTTCTGCGTCAGCCGAGCGCATTCACAATTGAGCGCGCGCCGTTTATTGACGTGTCATGAAACTACCTTGAATATTGTATTTTTTCTTGAAGAAATAGCGTGCTACAAAGGCTAACGCACCGATTACTAAAGCAATCATCGGATCTAAGATGGGATTGATCACTGGTGGCAGCATCGCTGAACCGGCGAAAACTGCAATCCACAAGAACATCCCACCAAATAGAATGGCGGTCGTTTTTAACCAACCAGGACGTTTGCTTTTGTCGCCACCTTGACGATCAAAACGGTAAACATATTTGTGCATTAGATAGAAAACATAACCCCCAGCCATCGCACCTAAGATATATGTGGTTAATCCGAGAGGCTGTGCGGTTCCTTTTGAAAATAGAGACATCGCCGCTAACATGATTGTTAATAAACCAAGTAATAGTAAGGTATTGTCGAGCCAAATCATCCAGCCCGCTGGTTCTTTGACTTCTGCTGGTTTATTTAAAATCGCTTCCGTCCGTTCTGAAACAGTGCCAAATAACTGACGGGCTGTTTTGCCTGTTTTTTGACCGGCTACTAATTCTGGTAAAATACCGTGTAGAGCCAATGCTAGTTCTTCTTCAGATAAATTAGCCGCTTTTAATGATTTTTTTAAGTCAAAAATGTATTGTTCATTTCTTTTAGTCAAATTCTGTTCTAATTGACGATTCTCAGCCACGATTGCTCGTAATGCTTCTGCTTCCATAGTTGTATCCTCCTCACCCTCATGTAGAGGGAACCTCTTTCTAAACGGCTGAATGGCCTTAAATATGTGGGCTTAGCCCAAAACAAATTGCTTGTTGGCACATTTTTTTAAACGTTAAAACGGAACAACATAACATCGCCATCTTGAACGACGTAGTCTTTTCCTTCTAAACGAACACGGCCCGCTTCTTTGGCAGCTTGCATATTGCCATATTTATCTAGGTCTTCATAAGAAACTGTTTCCGCACGAATGAAGCCTCGTTCAAAGTCACTGTGGATAATCCCAGCTGCTTGAGGTGCCTTGATTCCCTTACGGAACGTCCACGCACGAACTTCTTGTTCACCAGCTGTAAAGTAGGTAGCTAAGCCTAACAAATCGTACGCCGCACGAATCAATTGATCTAAGCCAGATTGTTCAATGCCCATTGCTTCTAAAAATTCAGCCTTGTCTTCTTCAGAATCTAATTCAGCAATTTCTTCTTCTGCTCGCGCACTAACCACGATTACTTCCGCATTTTCACTAGTTGCAAAATTACGAACTTGTTGTACATACTCATTGTTGTCTGGATCCGCCACTTCATCTTCTGAAACATTCGCTACATAAAGGACCGGCTTTGTGGTTAATAAGAAAAGAGATTTAACAATTTTCTCTTCTTCTGGCGTAAATTCAATCGTACGAGCAGATAAACCTTCTTCTAAAACTGGTTTAATTTTGTCTAAAACAGCTAATTCTTCCACCGCTTCTTTATCTTTTGCTTTCGCCATTTTAGCCACGCGAGTATAGCGCTTATTGATTGAATCTAAATCTGCTAAAATTAGCTCTAAATTAATTGTATCAATGTCTGCTAAAGGATCAACGAAATCCGCATCTCGATTTTGTTCACGCATGATATTTTCGTCATCAAAACAACGAACCACGTGACAGATTGCATCTACTTGACGAATGTGACTTAAAAACTGATTTCCCAGCCCTTCTCCTTTGCTGGCACCTTTAACAATTCCAGCGATGTCTGTAAATTCAAACGTTGTGGGAACTGTTTTTTTCGGTTTTACTAGTTCTGTCAAGCGTTGTAAACGGGCATCTGGTACTTCAACCATGCCGACGTTCGGATCAATCGTTGCAAAGGGATAATTTGCAGCTTCTGCTCCTGCTTTTGTAATTGCGTTAAATAGGGTCGATTTACCAACGTTTGGTAAGCCGACAATTCCAGCTGTTAGTGCCATTTGTTTTCCACTCTTTCTCTCAGTCTATTCTCTTTTCTATTAGAGGCATTAAAGCATTAGTCTGCTTTTTTCTCGATTACTTTTTTTAATTTTTTAGTAAAATCACGACGCGGCATCATGACAATATGCCCGCAATTCGTGCACTTGATTTTGATATCAGCGCCCATGCGAATGATTTGCCAACGATTTGCTTGGCAAGCATGCGGCTTTTTCATTTCGACAATATCGCCTAAATCATACATGTTCCAAGCCTTCTTTCTTCTCTTACTTATATAAAAATACCATGATTACAATACCATTTTTTAACGAAACTAGCAAAAGGATTTGTGACTTTCTGTCTTACTTTCTCACTTTGCTTTTTATTCCTCGTCAAAATGAATATCTAAAATATCTAAAATTCTAGCCAAATCCGAAGAGGACAAGTACTCAATTTCAATTTTTCCTTTGCCTTCTTTTTCTTGAATTGCTACGGTTGTCCCAAATTTATCCATTAAACGGTCTTCACTTTCTCGAATATAAATGGGTTTTTCTTTGATGGCTTTTTTCGCTTTTTTGCCCTTTTTGCCTTGTGTTTCGTTTAATTCAGCGACAAGTTGTTCTAATTGTCGAACCGTTAAATTGTCTTTAATACAACGATTAGCTAATGGCAATAGCTGTTCTTTGTTCTTCAAGCCTAATAACGTCCGTGCTTGACCCATTGACATGCTTTGTTTTTGAACCATTGCTTTGACCGCATCTGGTAAGGTTAGCAACCGTAAATAATTGGCAATATACGGACGACTTTTTCCCAAACGTTCTGCGACTTCCGCTTGTGTTAATTTCAAATTTTTCATTAACATTTCATAAGCTTCTGCTTCTTCTAGCGGATTTAAATCTTCCCTTTGTAAGTTTTCCAAAACAGCAACTTGCATCATGGATTCTTCATCAAATTCGCGAATAATTGCGGGAATTTTTTCTTTGCCGGCTAATTTAGAAGCCCGGAACCGACGCTCACCTGCAATAATTTCATAGCCTTTAACTGCCGATTTACGAACAATAATCGGTTGAAACACACCGGAATGTAGAATCGAGTTTGCAAGTTCTTGTAAAGAGGTTTCATCAAATGTTTTCCGCGGTTGGTAAGGATTGGGACGAAGTTCGTTTAATAGAATTTCTGTCACTTGTTCGTTCTTAACGTCGACATCTTCTAGCTTTGCGATATCTTGAAACAAGGCATCGATGCCTCTGCCTAAACCTTTGCCTTTATTCATTCTCCAACACTTCCTTTGCTAGTGCTTGATACACTTCGGCACCTTTTGAGCGAATATCATAGTCAATGATTGGTAAACCATGACTTGGTGCTTCGGATAAACGGACATTTCTTGGAATAATCGTATCATAGACTTTTTCACGGAAATATTTACGGACTTCTTCAACGACTTCGGCACCTAAATTGGTCCGAGCATCGTACATGGTTAACAAGACCCCTTCAATTTTCAATTCAGGGTTAAAATGTTTTTGAACCAAGCGAATCGTATTTAGCAATTGACTCAAGCCTTCTAATGCGTAATATTCACATTGAACAGGAATTAGAATCGAATCACTTGCTGTAAAAGCATTGATTGTTAAATGCCCTAGAGAAGGCGGGCAATCAATTAAAACGAAATCATACATGTCTCTTACTTCATCAATTGCTAATTTCAAGCGCGATTCTCGAGCCATCATTGAAGTTAATTCAATTTCAGCGCCTGCTAATTGAATAGTTGCAGGGACAATATCTAAATTTTCACGGCTGGTATGTTGAACCACGCTAGTGATTGGTTCTTCATTTACAAGGACATCATACACATCGTGTGCGACATCTGGTTTAGGGACACCCATGCCACTGGTAGCATTTCCTTGTGCATCAATGTCGATCAGTAAGACTTTTTTGCCTAAGTTTGCTAAACATGCGCCTAAATTTACAGTGGTCGTTGTTTTACCAACGCCGCCTTTTTGGTTCGCTACAGAAATAATTCGTGTCATGTGTGTGCCTCCATCTTATTTAATCGGTTGTTTATTTGGTAATCCAGGTTTTCTGGGATATTTTTTAGGGGTTTCTTTTTTCTTTTGAATCACGACAATGTGGCGTTCGTCTGCCGTAATCGGCAAAGTAAAACCAACTTCTTTTTGAAATTGACCGCCTAATGTAGCGATTGCAGGTTTTGCTTCATTAATTTCTTCTTCACTTTTCGATGCTTTTAAGGCTAAAAAATAGCCTTCTTTTTTAACTAAGGGTAAACACAGTTCACTTAAAACATTTAATCGTGCAACTGCTCGCGCTGTAACGTAATCAAACGCGCCACGAAATTCTGCTTTTTGACCAAATGTTTCTGCACGATCATGATACAAAGAAACATTAGCCAAACCTAGTTGATTCACCAACTCTGTTAGGAAAGTAATTCGTTTATTTAAAGAGTCAACAATTGTGACATTTAATGAAGGAAAAACAATTTTCAAAGGAATACTTGGAAATCCTGCGCCTGCGCCAACATCACAAATGGCTTTATCGCTGGCAAAGTCTTCAAAGAATGCCAACGAAACAGAATCATAGAAATGTTTCAAATAAACTTCTTTTTCTTCTGTAATGGCTGTTAAATTCATTTTTTCATTCCATTCTACTAATAAATGGAAATATTGGTCAAATTGTGTCATCTGTTGGTCTGTCAATTCAATGCCTTTTGCGGCTAATAGTTGTCTAAATTCTTCGGGTAGCATAAAGACTCCTTCCTTTTTTGTGAAACAGAAAAATGTTTCACAATCATCTTTTCCTACTTTAACGCAAATAGCAATTTCTTGCAATGCTTTTCGGAAGATTTTTGCCTGAATGATAAAAGAAAAATCCGCCTTTTTATGTGGTAAAAAGTCTCTAGCCACGGGCCAAAATGTTCAATTGGCGGCAACGAAAACCGCCTTTCTCTAAGAGTAAAACAAGCCAATGTTTCATGTGAAACATTGGCTTGTTTTACTTACTATAATCATCGCACTTTATTTGTCGTTCTCTGCGATAGTCGTATTCTTGGATACGGGGACTTAACCAACCTTTTTTGGCTGTTTTTCGTAATTGATGATCAAATCTCCCTGGTGGTGAACTATCTAGTAATTCATGGGTACGATTATTCCGATTTGCATAATTAAACGATTCACCATTCAAGACTTTTTCCTGATATTCACTGTTTTTGGCCGCTTGATAATAGGCTGGATTACTAATTAATCTGCCTCGCCAGTCTTCAACTAACACATCCCACTGGGTTACAAAGGTCCCTTCTTCATTCAAAATAAACTCACTGTGAAAATTAGGCGTCAATCGTTTCTTATTAATTAAAGAATAAGATGCCCCCTCAGGGTATTTGTTGTGCAAACGAGCAGAGCTTTTTTTCAGCTTCCGCCCGCCCATCCCTTGCGGCTTGGCCGCAAAAACATAGCGTTTTAATGCCTGTTCATCGGTGTCCCCTTCTTGTTTAAAAAAATCGCGGATATACGTGATATTTTGACGATCAATATACATTCTTAATTGATGTATCTTTTTCGCTTTCTCTTGATTAAAGCTCCCAAGAAGACCTAACGGATAGGCTTTTTGAACTGTTTTTGCCAACAAATCCCAAAACGTCGCATGCGGTGCAACCGTCTTCGAGAAACGATAAGGTCCTACTAATTGCAACATGCCATGCTGATCCAACACTGCACCTAATTGCCATAACAGTAACGAGAGCTTTTCTTGCGGACGATAAGCCGAAAAGCGAAATAATCGCTCATACGCTGAAGAGCCCACTTCTTCCACTTCAGAAAACAGTTCCGCGACTGCTGTTTTCGCTTGCTCAAGTGGCAAGAAACGCGTGTCTTTTATGGCACTTTCCACTAATCCATAAACAGCTTGGCGGTCCCAGCCAGCGTCAATCGCCGCCTCTACACCAGCACTCATTGCTTGTTGTAATTCTTGCCAACGTCCCATCTTCTCGCCGCCTTTTTCTATATACTTCTTCTATAATGATAATCCTTTCCCCGCAAAATGCCAACTGCTTTAACGCAAAAAAACAACCCGCCCTTTGGGGAAGGGCGGGCGGAGGAGTTAAAAAATGAAAAAGTGTTTTGTTAGGGTTTTGTTTATCGGGTATGTTTAAATAATAGCCGTTAAATGTGAAGAAACTATGGTAAAAATGCGCCTTCTTTTCAACAAAATTTTGAAAAAGTCTCTTCAGAAATTAAGATTTTTTTGCGAAGTTGCCCACTGGCTACTCCTATTCAATATATTATATATTTAATATTCATAAAATCATAAAAGAAATATACATAATAATGAATATTTATTCAACGGTTAATAAAACAACCAAAAAAGCGAGTGATTTACACTCGCTTTTTCAACTAAATTAAATGATTTTCTCTTAAAATATCACCAATATACGTATCCTCAAATTTCTTCACAAAGTGTTCAACCATTTTGCGTTCCACGAACGGCATATCCATTTCTGTTAATTTTTTCTTGTCAGATAAATAATAAACAGAGTTTGCTAAGACGCGCAAGTCGTATGCAGAAGCAAACACTTCTGGTACTCCGCGTTCAACCTCTAGCAATTGATAAACAGCTTCCATCGCTGTCCGTACAGAATACTCTGTTGTAAACACCGTATCTCGTTCAGTATCTGCGAAGTTCCCAATGAAAGCAAGATTTTTAGAGCCGTTTGGTACAACTAATGGTCGATCGCCTGGTTCTCTTAACATAAAGTAAGAAGTGATAAACGGCATATAAACCGGAATAGTGGTAGCCGATTCTTCTGAAATACGTTCAATTTCCCCTTCTGGGACCCCTAAATGATAAAGTAACTCTTGCGTAATTTCTTGGCCGGTACATTGTTCGATTGGTTTTTTGATATAATTTCCTGGTTTATTAGAAAGTAATCCATATACCCAAGTTATAGATTGTTGATCATTTTGTTCTTTAAAATGCGGTTGTCTATGCATAGCGAAACTCATCATCCAATTAGAGTCTTTGATAGTAATAATACCACCTGTGACAATTTTTCCTGTCCGTAATTTACGATGTGTTAACCGAGAAAGATACGGTTCAATATCGAAATTTTCCCACGTAATCGTTGCTGAGACAAACCAACTTTCATCTGGTAAATTTTCACAGAAAACTTCTGGGTGCCCAAATTCTGGGGATTGTTTTGCTAAGTTTTTCCAGAGATTCCAACTTCCCCCTAGTTCATGAGTAATTGGTGCTGGTGTATGATGATCTCCTTGCGTCGAACTTTCAGTAATTGAGCCATTCGTTACGAAGACTAAATCATTTTCAGTTAAAGGAATTTCTTTGGTTTTGCCCGCTTGTGTCAACAATAATCGCCGAGCAACTTTAGTAGCTCCTTTGATGTCGACTTGGATATCATTGATCGTTGTTTCATATTGAAAGTCTACCCCTTGATTGGTTAAAAAGCTTAGTAATGGTTTCACTAACGATTCGTATTGATTGTATTTGGTAAACTTCAAGGCTGTAAAGTCAGGCAAACCTTTGATGTGGTGGATAAAGCGCATGATGTAGCGGCGCATTTCAATGGCAGAGTGCCATTTTTCAAAAGCAAACATTGAACACCAATAGATCCAAAAGTTGGATTCAAAAAATTCTTCGCCGAAAACATCTTCAATTTTTTTGCCAATTAATTGATCTTCAGAAGTCATAAATAAATCAACGATTTCTTTTTGTGCTTTTTTGGATAAAGTAAATTGTCCATCATCTGGGACACGTTCGCCACGGTTATGAATAATGCGGCAATTTGAAGAATTCGGATCATCTAAATCTAACCGGTAAAACTCATCTAGGACAGAGGCATCTTCTACTTCTAATGATGGTACCGAACGAAATAGATCCCACAAACACTCGAAATGGTTTTCCATTTCGCGTCCGCCGCGAGTGACAAAGCCATCATGGGGAATAAATTTACCATCTAAAGAACCGCCAGACAGCGTGAGTTCTTCAAAAATGTGAATATTTTCGCCCTTCATTTGACCGTCACGAATTAAGAAAACAGCCGTTGCTAAACCTGCTAGGCCACCACCAACGATATAGGCACTCTTGTCATCTACACCTTTTGGTTTTCTTGGTCGAGCAAATGCTTCATAATTTCCATTTGTGTATCTCATTCTCGTTTCCTCCTATCATTTGATACCCTCATCATACTGCTACCAAAAAAAATACCCAAAAGATAACCCTTTTTTTTAAGAAATTCTTTGACAAATAAAGAAAATTGTCTAATTTTTAAGCAAGTGAATAATCGTAGATGTTCCATGTGAAACAAAAAAAGAACGAGAAGAAAAATGGCCGCTTTTTCTTCTCATTCTTTTTATGCTAATTCGTTTACCGTTTCTACTCCAAAAACAGCAACCCAATCTTCCTGAAAATCAGTTACTGCTTTTTGAATGGCGGGCATTGCCAAGCCTTGTGTCACGAGTTCTGGTGCGATAGTGACCGCTTGCGCCCCCATTTGACAGGCTTGATTAATTTGTGCCACGTTTTTAAAACTAGCAGCTAAGATCTTACTCTTTGCGTTCGTCCGTTTAATTTCTGCAGCTAAATGCTCAATAACCTTTTGAGAATCAATTGTTAAATTCTCCATCCTATTATAATACGGCGCTAAATAATCTGCACCTGCCGCAATCGCTAGATAACCTTGAAATTCTGTATAAATAGCGGTTGCTGTTATCCGATAATTTGCCTGCTTAAGTTGTTTGATGGCTGCCAAGCCTGCTTCATTGACTGGGATTTTAATGAATGTTTCTTGGCCTAATTGTTGTACAATGGTTTGGGCATCTTCTAGCATCTCTTCTGTCGTTTGACCGACCACTTGGACGTGCAAACTCGCTTGTCCAATCGTTTTTTTGATTTCTTTCATCTGCGCAAAGAAGTCAATTTTTCCTGCTTGTTTAACAATACTGGGATTAGACGTCACGCCTGCCAGTGGTAAAATTTTCTGATACTTTCGAATAGCCTCAAGATTAATTGTATCTAGCATAAATTCCATCTTTTACGTTCCTCCCTTAAACGATAATTATAGAATAGTGATTGTTGTACCAACAGTTATTTCAGGAATAGCTTTTTCTTCAACATATAATGTACCTGGTAATTCAGGTGTTGTTGCGCCATCAAATTTAATAGTAATGTGACCCAATGTGTCTAAATTAGTTAATACTACCTCGCCTACAGCGGTAATCTGGTAAGTTTGTTCATCAATCACTAACGTTTGCTTGTCCGTAATCGCTTCTGTGACTGGCTGAACCTCAATGTTATAACAATAATCTGCTAAAGCATCTGGTGCATCTTTTCCAAATAAGATGACCATTTTTTCTTCTTTAAATAATTCGGCTTCTGGTCCAATAGACTGAACCTTTGTTGTAAATACTGACATTTCCCATCCTCCAAAAAAATTTTTTAACTATACAATCCAAAACTTGCTAACCAAGCAACTAGTACTCGAGGGGCACCATTTAAGAAACGAGAATATAAAACAGAAGGGACCCCGACTTCAACGGTTTCAGCTTCAGCTTCTTCCAAGCCTAAACCCACGGGAATAAAGTCGCACGCGTTTTGTGTATTAATAGCAAACAATGCTGGTAGAGCTAGTTGTGGCGGAATGTTGCCTTTCCCAATTTCCACACCAATTAACGTACCAATTACTTGGCTGATTACTGCTCCAGGACCTAATAAAGGAGAAAGAAACGGCAGAGAACAAATAAAACCAATAATTGTTAACCCCACAATGTTTCCTGCCAATGGCGCCATGATATTGGCAAAAAATTCACCAATTCCTGAACCTTGAATCACACCAATTAATAAAGAAACAAATGCCATAAACGGAATCACTGTGTTGATCATCGTTTGTACGCCTTCACGGGCTGATTGGTTGAATGTCGCTACAACTTTTCCTGCACCCATACCAATTTTCGCAACAAAACTTTGTTGTTCCGCTTTTTGTTCAGTAATTTTTTTACTTGTATCATATTTAAATTCTGTTTTTTTCGAGGTGGGCTTTTCTGTATCAGCAGAAGCTTCTTCTGATGTCAATGTAATCTGTTTCGGGCCTACAGCGGAAACATAAATTGTCTCATTAATGTATTGTGCTAAGGGACCACTTTTGCCAGTTGGAACAACGTTAATAGTAGGAATTCCTTTTTTAGGATAAATTCCGCAACGAAGAGTGCCTCCACAATCAATAATGGCTAATGCGATTTCATCATCTGGAATCGATGTCTTAAAACCATTGACCGCTTCCATTCCTGTCAAATCTACGATTTTATCAACAATTGCGGGTTTCTCGCCGCCACCTGTAATGTAAATAAATTTATGTTTTTCTTCTGTCGGTGTAATCACTAAGGGCCCACCATAACCGCCATTTCCTTTAACTACCTTAATACTATTGTACGTCATCTCACCTTGCTCCTTTCTAATCCACAGCAATCTCTACTGTTTTACTAAGGGTAATTCCTTGTTGTTTGCAAACATAGGCGGTAGTGAAATCGGTAACCCAACCGCCAATAAAATTCATTAATATCCCTACAAACATATAGCGAATCGCTAGGTCCATCGAATTTAGTCCTAACGTATCAATCCCTTGCGCAATCCCTAACCAAACGAACAATTCACCAGGATTAATATGAGGGAAAACTCCATTACTGGTATGACAAAATTGCGCTTGTGCAGCATAATAGCTAGGTTTATAGTATTCTGGTAAAAATCGAGCCATCGTAAAGGACATTGGATTGCCTAACATAAAAGCGGATAAAAAAGGCAACACTAAATACCGCGTAACAGGATTTTTGGCAGAAAGTTTGGCTACTTTGGTTACTCTTTCTTCTCCTAGAAAAGCAATTAAAGTATTCATAGCTACCATTAACATCAAAACAACAGGTACGATGCCTGTCATCCAAGAAATAAATGTTTCTGCTCCTGTTTGGAAAAGGTGCATAAATCCTTCCGCAAATTTTGTAATATAAGACATTACTCGACACTTCCTTTCAATTTTGTTTGTACTTTATTTTTCCATAATTGCCATTGAATTTTGGCTCCATTAAGCGGCGTTAATGGTTGTGTTTCTTGATAATTGCCAAGCTCAACACGTAAGTAAATTTCTCGTGCATTTTCCATCGCTTGTTGG
The DNA here is from genome assembly GCF_050536905.1 of Enterococcus sp. DIV1328a. Lineage (NCBI taxonomy): Bacteria > Bacillati > Bacillota > Bacilli > Lactobacillales > Enterococcaceae > Enterococcus > Enterococcus sp. DIV1328a. The sequence goes on from NZ_CP172912.1 coordinate 2,759,949, forward strand.
GTTAATTTATTTTCTTTTTGTACGAGTGGATGGTAATGATCCATATAATGAATATCCTCGTTCACATACTGAGGTAAGGGATGAAATTTAGCTAGAACGGTGACACCTTGCATCTTTCTAGCGGCTAAGATTTTCCCTTGCGAATCCACAGCAAACAAGATAATCGTGCCTGCTTTTAACTTCCCTGCACGTCGACCAATCGCGACTTTCCCTAATTGTCGCAATTCTTGGTAGTTTTGATTAAAGTGTTTAATCTGTTTCATTCCCATAGCTATCTGAACGAAGTAAGCTGTTAAAAAAAGCGCCCCGAATACGTAGATAAAACTCATATGATAATCCCCTTCCTTTGCATCCACTCTTTAACCGCTAAAACATCTCGTTGCTTCCGTAACTCATTACGTAAACGTTCGTCTCCTGCGATTGTAAACAAGCGGTCATATAGTTGTAGTAACTCTGCTTCAACAGTGGCCGTCAGCTCTTCTGGAATACCCAACAGCAAAATAACATCAACTTTACCTTCTGGTGTAACCAGTGATTCTTCAAAAACCCCAATCGATAAAATAATCGTTGGTAAGGCTTGGTTAATTGTATGGGGAAAGGCAATCCCCGATTCAAAAATAGTTGTTTGTTGATCTTCTCTAGTAAAAATTCGTTCGATAAATTGGGGATCTACTAATTTTTCTGCTTCTAAATCAGCAATCATTTTCTGGATATTCGCTCGGTAACCTTGAGTATTCTCTAATAATTGATAGGTCATATGAATATTTTGAGATTCCACGGAACGAATTTCTTTTGCTCTCTGCCACTCATTTCTGAGCCAAGTATCGTTAAATAAATTAGTTAAATGGATCATCGGTGTTTGTGGTCGAATATTTTTTAAGGGAATGGTTGTAAAAATAGCAAAATATTGATTCAATTCTCTTCTCTCTGCCTCTTCTTCAGAAAAATGGGCAATCTGGATGTCTGGACCCAAAACTTTTTCCAATTGCCGCTGAATGATCAAGGCCGTTCCATGACCTGTACTGCAGATTACAGCAATTTCTTTTTTGGCTCCCGCTTCATAGTTCCCTCTCAATGCTAGTTCAAAATACAAAGCGAGATATCCAAATTCAACCGTCGGCACACAACGATTTAACAAACGGCCCAATTCTTGCAAGCCAATCTTGGCTAATTCATAGGCCAAAGGATATTGTCGTTCAATTTCTCCGTAAAATAAATCGTGACATTCCACATGAAAAACGAGTCGATTCATCACGTTTCTTAAATGATCTTTCATTTCTGAAAACAAGAAGTCCTCATCAAATTCAACAACAACTGAATGATGAATTTTTTTCATCATTTTTTGAAAATAGTCAGCTAAGAGTCCTTCATCAGTCAATAAAGAGTTACGAATATGGTTTGTGTTGATGTTAAAAGGAAAGCTGATAAAGGAACGTTCCCATTGGCTTAACGTTACATTATAGGTTATTTCCAAGTGATACCATCAGTTCTTCAATCTGCTCGTTATGACGAACATAATCAACATATTCTGGTGGTAGTTCCGTAATGAGTTTTCCAGCTAAAACACGCTGCAAAACAATTGAAACCACTCTTCGTAAAAGAAAACTATCTTGTTTCGCTAGTCTTGTTTCTTTGATTATTTTTTGTATCATTTGTTTGGTAGTTTCATGAAGAAACTGTTCTTCAAAATATTCTTGGACGTAATTCACATGAAGTAAGCGTAAATCAAACTCTTTTCCTTCTAAATGAATGCCACGGTTTGGCGTACCTACAACCGCAACCTGCCAAGGAGCAATCAGCTCTTTCATGCGCTTAATGTCTTTATTAACTGTGCCGCGACTAACGGCGAGTTCTTCGGATAAATCATAAGTTGAAATAAATTGATCTTCTTCTATTAATCGTTTGATAATGTAGGAAACACGCTTGCTTGAAGAATTAAAATCAGATTCCCTTTTTAGCCGTCCAGACAAAACCTCTTCAAAACCTTCAAAGTTATTGATTTCTAACTGAAAGAGATTTTCCTTCTGAATAATTTGGGCAATACCGATTAATTCATCATTCAATGTATCAATGTTTTTACGAACTGTTTGAGGACTTGCGGCTAATTTCTCTTGCAATTCCTGTAAGCTCATTCCTTTGTGATCAACTAGTAATTTTATTACTTGGTACCATCTATTTACTAGCGTCATTTAGTTTTCCCACCTCTATCCTCTTGTTTTACCTCCAGCTACGTTTGTGGTGATGCCTGTAATATAGCTTGAACGGTCTGATAAATAATAGCATACTAAGTCAGCGACTTCATGGAGTTTTCCGCTACGACCTAATGGAATCGTACTTGTTTTTGAATAACCTGCTCGCAATTGCTCCACAGAAATGTTTCGTGTATAAGCCAATGCTTCTTCGTATGCTAAAGTGCGCAAGCCCGTTTCTTCCATAATGCCTGGCGCAATCCCCACGACACGGACGTTTGATTTTCCTAACTCTTTAGCCCATGAACGTGTATAACTGCTGACCGCTGCTTTCGTTGCAGCGTAGGCGCTTTGCCCTTCGGAGCCTTCTAATCCAGCTTCTGAAGACATATTAATAATGACACCTGCTTGTTTTTGTACAAGAATCCGGCCCACTGCTTGGCTCATTAGGTAGAGCCCTTTTTGATTGATGGCTACAATTTTGTCGAATACCTCATCCGATAATTCATAAGGCCCATGAGGATGATTTTTATCCACCAATAGACGAGGAATATTGATTCCGGCGTTATTTACTAGGCCATCTACGGTTCCAAATTTTTCCACCACTTGAGCGACACCCGCTTCTACTTCTGCTCGAGAAGTTACATCGACTTTCACAAAGAGTAAATGCTCATGTTGCGTTTCTGATGCTGAAATATCAAAATTAGCGACATAGACCTCTTGCGCTAACAAGCTTTCAACAATGCTGCGACCAATACCAGATGAGCCTCCTGTAACAATCACTACTTTTCCTTTAATTCCTAACCAATCTGTCATTTGTTCCACTCCTATCATTTGTTTGCGCTTTCAGTATAGGTCAGTTTGTGAAATTATTTAAGACAGTCTTTTTTTGTAGTTTAGAAAAAAAAGTAGACTAATTCAAAACAAAAAAGCAGTTGCTTCTTCACAATCAATCATCCGTGAAGAAGCAACTGCTTCAAATTTTTATTATCCTTGCACTTTCGCGATTTTTCCTTGTTCGATGTAGACCATCAAAATGCTAATGTCAGCGGGGTTCACACCGCTGATACGGCTTGCTTGGGCAATCGTTTCTGGTTGGATTTTTTGTAGTTTTTGTTTTGCTTCTGTAGCCAAGCCGTTAATCGCTTGGTAATCAATGTTTTCTGGAATGCGTTTTGCTTCCATGCGTTTTAGTTTCTCAACTTTTTCCATGGCTTTTTTAATGTAGCCTTCGTACTTGATTTGAATTTCTACTTGTTCAATCACTTTCGGATCGAGCGCCTCTTCAGGTGCGGGAATAAATTGAGCGACTTCTTGATAACTGATTTCTGGGCGTTTCAGAAAATCTCTAGCTAAAATACCGTCTTTTAAGCCAGCAGCGCCTTTGGTTTCCAAAAATGCTTGCACTTCTTTGGTCGGTTTAATCCGATGTTTGCCTAAGCGGGCAATTTCCGCTTCAACAGCCGCTTTTTTGACTAGATAGGCGGCATATTGTTCTTCTTTGACTAAGCCAATTTCATGACCCATTTCTGTTAAACGTAAGTCCGCATTGTCATGTCGTAAAATCAAACGATACTCCGCACGTGACGTTAATAAGCGATAAGGTTCGTTGGTACCTTTTGTAACTAAATCGTCAATCATGACGCCAATATAGCCATCACTACGTTTTAAAACAAGAGGCTCTTTGCCTTGAATTTTCAATGCAGCATTAATTCCTGCCATCAAGCCTTGACCAGCAGCTTCTTCGTAGCCACTAGTTCCGTTCGTTTGACCTGCTGTATAAAGATTTTCAATGACCTTTGTTTCTAATGTTGGGCGTAATTGGTGAGGGACTACCACATCGTATTCAATGGCGTAACCTGTACGCATCATTTCTACTTTTTCTAATCCTTCAATAGAATGAAGCATTTCTGTTTGGACATCTTCTGGTAAAGAAGTAGATAAGCCTTGGACGTAAACTTCTTCGGTATTCAACCCTTCTGGTTCCAAGAACAATTGGTGTCTTGGTTTGTCTGCAAAACGAACAATTTTGTCCTCGATGGATGGGCAATACCGAGCGCCCACACCTTCCACAATCCCAGTAAACATTGGGGCGCGGTGTAGATTTTTTTGAATAATTTCATGCGTTGTTTCATTCGTATAAGTTAACCAACAAGGTTCTTGGTTTTGATTGTAGGCACTATCTGGCGTGCTGTAACTAAAGTGGTTGGGTTCTTTATCGCCTGGTTGTTCCTCTGTCACAGAATAATCAATCGTACTTGATTTTACTCGCGGCGGCGTTCCTGTTTTAAAGCGATCGATTTCTAAACCTAATTCTTTTAAATGATTGGCTAAACCAACGGAAGGTTGCGAATTGTTTGGTCCTGATGAATATTTTAATTCACCAATAATAATTTCGCCACGCAAGGCAGTACCGGCAGTAATCACCACTGCTTGACTACGGTATGCGGCACCTGTTGAAGTTACAACACCACGACAAACGCCATCTTCCACGATTAATTCTTCAACAATCCCTTGACGAAGGGTTAAATTTTCTTCTTTTTCAATGGTATGTTTCATTTCTGTCGCATAGGCATGTTTGTCAGCTTGCGCGCGCAACGCACGCACTGCTGGACCTTTACCAGTATTTAGCATCCGCATTTGGATGTAGGTTTTATCAATGTTTTTACCCATTTCGCCGCCTAATGCATCGATTTCTCGGACAACGACTCCTTTGGCAGGTCCACCAACAGAAGGGTTACATGGCATAAAAGCAACCATATCTAAATTAATTGTTAAAAGTAACGTTTTAACGCCCATTCGTGCGGCTGCTAAGGCTGCTTCAGAGCCAGCATGTCCAGCACCGACGACAATAACATCATATGATTCTGCTTGATATTGATTCATAAAAAATTCCTCTCTTGTCTTATTTTCCTAAACAAAATTGACTAAATAACTGTGTAATTAATTCATCTTGGACACTATCGCCGACGATTTCCCCTAAATAATCCCAACAACGGGTCATATCAATTTGAACTAAATCGACTGGCATACCTGCTTCGATGCCGTTAATCACTTCTTGTAACGAAAGCGCTGCTTGATCTAGCAAAGCAATATGACGTGTATTAGAAATATAGGTAGCATCTTTTTCGCCTGTTTGGCCGCCAAAGAAAAGATCAGCAATTTTCGCTTCTAACTGGTCTAAGCCTGTGTTTGACAACACCGAAACGGATAAAATTTCTTCTGCAGGGACTAATTCTTGTAATTCGTTAGGATCCAGTTTTGTCGGTAAGTCCATTTTATTTAAAAGAATAACGCGTTTTAAGCCTTTCGTTGCTTCCAACAGTTGACGATCTTCCTCTGTCAATTCTTCGCTTTGATTTAAGACTAACAAAATTAAATCCGAATCTGCTAACGCTTTGCGGCTGCGTTCGACACCAATTCGTTCCACAATGTCTTCTGTTTCGCGAATCCCCGCTGTATCAATTAATTTTAAAGGAACGCCGCGAACGTTAACGTATTCTTCAATGACATCACGTGTCGTTCCAGCAATATCTGTAACGATAGCTTTTTCTTCTCGTAACAGATGGTTTAACAAACTGGATTTCCCGACATTTGGTCGGCCAATAATTGCTGTACTTAGACCTTCTCGCAAAATTTTTCCTTGTTTAGCGGTCGTTAATAATTGTTGAATCTGCGCTTTCACAAATTCGGCTTTTTCTAAAAGTAATTTCGTGGTTAATTCTTCGACATCATCATACTCTGGATAATCGATATTAACTTCTACTTGTGCTAAAGTATTTAAAATTTCTTGTCTTAATGAACGAATTAACGCCGACAAGTTACCATCCAATTGATTCAATGCAACATTCATCGCTTTATCTGTTTTAGCACGGATTAAGTCCATCACTGCTTCTGCTTGTGAAAGATCCATTCGGCCATTTAGAAAAGCACGTTTTGTAAATTCCCCAGGTTCGGCCATTCGTGCGCCTTCACGTAACAGTAATTGCAGTAGTTGGTTCACCACGACAATGCCGCCATGACAGTTAATTTCTACCACGTCTTCTCGTGTAAATGTTTTCGGTGCCCGCATCACAGAAAGCATGACTTCATCAATCAATTGATCGTTTTGCGGATCAACAATATGACCATAATGAATCGTGTGCGTGGGGACTTTAGCTAAATCTTTAGTGCCTGACCGATAAACTTTGTTTGCAATAGCAACTGCTTGCTCGCCACTTAAACGAACAATACTAATCGCACCTTCACCTGGCGGCGTAGAAATCGCCGCAATTGTATCAAATTCCATTGTAGCTGATTGCATAATTAGCTTCCTTTCTTCATAACAACAAAAAAAGCGCCCACTCCTCCTGCATTAAAAAATTCAGGTTGGATTTAGCACTTTCACTGCTTGTTCCTTCGATTTTCTGAAAATAGAATAGCACATTTTATTCTATTTGGCAATTTTTCTTCATTAAAGGGAACGAGAAAACGTATCATTGAGTGGGGAATTCTCAACAATACGTTTTCTCATCTATAGGAATTAAAGGAGAGAGCTAGTTTTTACGTTTGCGTTTGATGATTCCCATGCTCGCAAGGAGTGCGACAAAGGCGCCAAACAAACTTGTTGTCACGGCTGAGGACTCTTTTTCACCTGTACTAGGTAAGTAGCCTGTTTTCCCGTGATTTCCAGTGCCATAACTGATGGTACTTAGTTTCGGATTGTAGCCACTACCATTTGTACCGAGGCCATTGCCTAGTGAACCTAAGCCAGAACCTGTTGTGCCTAAACCAGAACCTCCATTTGGATTTGAACCTGTGTTTGAACCATTCCCATTATTCCCGCCAGTTGCGCCATTGTTTCCTGTGTTGCCGCCTGTATTGCCGTTATTTCCGCCAGTGTTACCATTGCCTCCTCCAGGATTTGTTGGGTCGGCTGGCGTCATGAAGGTTGTAGCCGTACTGTAATGTCCTGCGCCATCGGTAGCTGTCGCAAGTAAACTTTGTTGAGCAGTCGCTTGTCCCGCTGTTAATTGGATAGCGAAGTTGCCTTCAGCATCGGTGGCACCTACAGCAATCACACTTCTTAATAGTCGGTTACTAATTTGAATGATTCGGTTTGGTTCAGCTGTTCCTTTGATGAGGTAGCCGGCTTTAGACGTTCCTAAAACTGAAGAAACAGTTGGTGCCGCAATTTTAATTTCTGGTTCTCCCGTAATATCGGCTGGCGTCATAAATGTGGTTTTAGGACTCACATTTCCTTGTGTATCTGTGGTTAGTGCGGTTAACGTTTCTTTTTCTGTTGCTAACCCTGCTGCAATATGAACGGAGAAGGTGCCTCCAGTAGTTGTATTGCCACTTGCCAATAATTGTTCACTGCTATTGTAAAATTGAACCGTGACATTTGGATCAGCAGTTCCAGTGACTGTATAGCCATTGGCTTTGTTTCCTTCAACCTTCGTAATAGTTGGCGCCGCTAAAACAACATCCGCTGGAATAACGGCTGTAGCTGGTTGACTTTCATTACCTGCGCCATCTTTGCTAATAATCGTAATCGTTTCTCCTGGTGTCACTACGCCAGCTGGTAGAGTCACCGTATATTGGCCGGTTTCGTTAGCAGTTGTAGCAGCAATGATGGTTCCGTCTGCGTCACGGACATCAATAGTGGTTTTTGGCTCCGCCGTTCCAGTGATTTCGTAACCTTTACTAGAATTTCCGGTAATAGAATCAATGGTTGGTGTGGCTAAGTCGGCTGGTGTAGTTGCTGTAGCCGGCTGACTTTCTTTCCCTGTTGCATTTTTCGCTACGACAGTTATTGTTTCGTTAGCTGAGGCCTTCCCTGGCTCTAAAGTCACTGTGTATTTGCCATCAGTTCCAGTAGTTTCCATGCCAAGGACTGTGCCATCGGCGTCGCGCACCTCGACTGTTGTACCAACTTCTGCTGCTCCTACTACTTGATAGCCTTTTGTCGTGCTACCAGTGATTTTGTCAACAGTAGGTGTCGCGACTGGTGCATCTGGATCAGCAGGTGTTTTGAAAGCAGTCGGATTACTTTCTTTCCCAGCAGCATCTTTTGCAATGGCAGTTAAGGCTTCGTTGGCTATTGCTGTGCCCGTCGGAAGAGTGATTGTAAAGGCGCCAGCACCATCAGTCGTTCCCGTAGCAATAACTAAACCTGCTTCATTGTGAATCTCAATGGTGACATTTGGCTCTGCCGTGCCAGTTACTTGATACCCAGTAGCAGTTGTTCCTGTGACATTCGTCACAGTCGGTGCTGCCACGGTTGCATCTTCAGGGACCGTCACTTCCGTTGGTTGACTTTCATTGCCGTCACCGTCTTTTCCAACAACTGTTAATGTATCACCAGGATTAGCGGCTCCCGCTGGAAGGTCCACAGTAAAGTTTCCTTGATCATCCGTTGTCGTTGTACCAATAATTGTTCCATCTGGGTTACGTACTTCAATGGTGGTATTAGGGTCCGCCGTCCCAGTGATTTCATAACCAGTTGTTGAATCTCCAGTAATGTCACCAATTGTTGGTGTGGTAACATCAGCGGGTGTCATAGCTGTAGTTGGTTGACTCTCAAGTCCAGTATCATTTTTAGCAACTACATTCACTGTTTGTTTCGCTGTTGCTTTTCCTGAAGCTAACGTCACAGTATATTGGCCAGTCGGTCCAGTTGTTGCGGTGCCTAAAACTGTTCCGTCTGTTGCACGAACTTCAATGGTGGTGCCAAGTTCAGCGGTACCTGTCACTTGATATCCTTGTGTTGTATTCCCGGTTACTTTGTCGACACTTGGCGGTGCCACTACTTCATCTGCTGGTGTTTGGAAGGTTGTCGGTGTACTTGTATTGCCAGCAGGATCTTTGGCTAACGCTGTCAATGTTTCATTCGCATTTGCCGTCCCAGCTGGAAGGTTCACAGCAAAGGAACCAGTCCCATCGGCAGTCCCTGTTGCAATCACGTTCCCATCTGCATCACGAATTTCGATGGTAGCATTCGGATCAGCGGTGCCTGTCACCTGATAACCAGCAACTGAATTACCTGTTACTCCTGTTACAGTTGGTGCTGTAACCGTGGCATCAGAAGGAACAAGGACTTCAGTCGGTTGACTTTCATTTCCCGCGTTATCCTTTCCAATCACTGTTAACGTATCCCCAGGATTGGTCGTTCCCGTTGGTAGTGTGACAGTAAAATCACCATTCGCATCAGAGGTACCTGTACCAATGACTGCCCCAGCTGGATCACGAACTTCGATTGTTGTGTTAGGGTCTGCTGTTCCTGTAATTTCATAACCCGAACCAGAGTTACCTGTGATGTTATCAACTGTTGGTGCAGTGACATCAGCTGGTGTTGTCGCCGTTGCTGGTTGACTTTCCGTGCCACTAGCGTTTTTCGCTACAACGCTCAGCGTTTGATTTGCTGTTGCTGTTCCTGGAGCTAAAGTCACTGTATATTTTCCATCAGTTCCAGTTGTTGCAGTACCAAGGACCGTGCCAGCTGCATCGCGAACCTCAATGGTGGTGCCAACTTCAGCAGTCCCTTTGACCTCATAGCCTTTTGTTGTACTACCTGTTACAGTCTCAACAATTGGCGTCGCCACGGGCGTATTAGGATCCGCTGGCGTTTGGAACGTTGTTGGCGTACTTTCTGTACCGCTGGCGTTTTTCGCTACGGCGGTTAACGTTTCATTGGCGCCTGCTTCACCTGCGGGAACGGTAACTGTAAATGCCCCTGTCCCATCAGCGGTACCTGTACCTATTACGGTGCCTCCTACATTTCGGATCTCAACCGTGGCATTGGCATCAGCAGTTCCTTTAACCTCGTAACCTGCTGTTGAATTGCCTGTTACTCCTGTGATTGTTGGTGCGGTTACGGTTGCTTCATCCGCTGGTGTTTGGAACGTTGTTGGCGTGCTTTCTGTGCCGCTGGCGTTTTTCGCTACGGCGGTTAACGTTTCATTAGCACCTGCTTCACCTGCGGGAATGGTAACTGTAAATGCCCCTGTCCCATCGGCGGTACCTGTACCTATTACGGTGCCTCCTGCATTTCGGATTTCAACCGTGGCATTGGCATCGGCAGTTCCTTTAACTTCGTAACCTGCCGTTGAATTACCTGTCACTCCTGTGATTGTTGGTGCGGTTACTTCACTAGTAGTACCTGCAGCAAAATAAATGTTGGATACACCGTCTGCTGTTGCTAATAAATTAACGTCTAAAAGATCTGTTTGAACGACTGTTCCTACAAAACGAGCATCTAAATTATTGGATAAATTTTGAGGTGTTGAAACGGTAGTTGGTAAAGTAACCGTAGTTGCGCCTAGTAAAGAAGCATCCACTAACTCATTCACACCTGAACCACCAACTGCTAATAAAGGCAAAGCACCTGAAACAGCCACGTTTACCGTGCCTTTGACAGGAAGCAAGGCTGCATTTATGGCTGTAGCGACAAGATTACTTGGGATACTGGTTCCTTTTGCCTCCAAAGCTTGAACGGCCGCATTCAAATCTTGTAAGATGTTTGAAACATTTTGGGCTAAAACTAACCCTAAACCATCACTAATCGGTGCACTAATGTATGAGCCGTCAGCTGCTAACGTTTCTGGAGCTGTAAATGAAGCAGCACCTAAGTTTTCAATGTTATTCACTAATTCCAACTGACGATTCACTTCCGTCAAATCAATATCAACACCAGTTAAATTCCCTAACGCTCCACTGGTAATTTGAGTAATGACATTGGTTAAATCATTGGCTGCATTCAAAACGGCAGTCAAAAAAGTAACTTTTGAAAGATCAATCGTAACGTTGGTATTGATTGCTGCGCTGCCTGCTGCAGCTACATTTCCTCTTAACTCAGGAGGAACCACTAACACCGCTTGTTTTTGTCCACTAAACACAGCGGAAGCATCTGCTAAAGCGCCACCAGAAACCGTGAAATTAACTGGTTGATTTTGGTTTGCGGCTGTCCAACGATTACTCGTTGAAGTGCCACTGTCATTATTTGACGTAACATTTGATAATAGTTCGATATCCAAGACCGCTGCTGATGCACTGATTGTGCCAGAGGTAACAGCTATACTTACAGGGATTGCTAATGACGTAAATAATAAACCACTTGATATTGCTAAATTAAGCATCTTGCGTTTTGTCCATTTTTTATACTGACTTTTCCGATTAAAATCCTCAACAATTTTCTTTTTCATCTGATCGTCCCTCTTTTCTTTAAAATAAACGATAAATACCAAGATCATTAGCTTCCCCTAGTTGTTCATCTCCCCCTTTAGCGATTTAAATGGATTTAACACCTGCAGTTTAGTACATTTCCTCAGCTTTTCAAAATATAACGCTGTGAATTTTTATATAAAAATTCATTTGATAACAAGCATCCTAAATATGTTAAAAAACTCACTAATTCATTAGTGAGTTATTATACAATGAGAGGAAAATGAGGAAGTTTATACGTTTCTCCCCAATCATTAAAGATAAATAAATTATTTTATTATAACTTATCGTTTGATAAATCGATAATTAAATAACGGAAAATTTTTTTATTTTTTTGAGAAATTCCACTATTATTTTTTCTGCTTCTTTGACTGTTTTTATCAATTTTATAGACATAAGTCATAAAAACTTTACATCAAAAAAATGACTCTAATCTATAACAATTTTTTCTGTTTTTAAGATTTTTTTTATGAAATTTTTTATATTAAAAAAATTTCATAAAAAAAAGACGACAGCCGTTTTTGAACGAATGCCGCCTTTTAGATAAACAAAAACCTGATTCTAAAAGAATCAGGTTTAGGAAAAGCAAATCAAGATTCGCTTCAACTGTTTATCATCGTATTTGTATACTCTGATAAGAATGATTTCGTAATAAAATATACTGTGTTTCGTGGTATTTGTCAATCGCTTTCTTGAATTCTCTTGAGACCTTTCCATAGGCATATAAGGTCAAAATAACTGACCAAATCAGCGTTGTAACTATCTTTTTAATTAAGGGGTCAGCCAATTTAATTTCATTAGTTTATCTAAAAACACCACCAAAATTAAAGCATCTGCACTGCCACCAATACTCCAATTTTTTTCTTTGAATAAGTGATTCAATCTTTCTAAGCAAAGGGTTCCCCGTAACGTTTGTGTCCCCCCTAAAGCAAAATATTCCTGGATTAACGGTTGATATACTTCAAAAATTCGGACATTCTGACTTCGTTTAATCAAATTCGTATCCTCAACATAGAGCGATAAATAAAGGAGCGTATCAATGAGTTTTTGTTGTTGTGTGCCTTGATGTTTTTGATAATAAGGCACTCCCTGTTTAAAGACAGCGGGATACCCTTGTTGCGCCTCTCCACGGATTCCAGTCAAGCCATACTGAACAAATAATCGTTCACCCCAAGTTAGTTTTTCTAGCTCATTCGTAGCGAGGTTTTCAAAGTCGGCCAGTAAGTCTTGCGTCATTGTTTGAAGCGTTTGTTGAAACAATTGTAAGGTGCAAGGGGTCTCCCAAATCATTAGACGACCACAGATAGCTAAAAAAATACCTAGAGAAAAAATCGCTCCTTTATGTGTGTTGATCCCTTCTGTTGCCTCAAACATCGCTCGTTCTGCTTCTAAACCAACTTGTCGAATCGCGCGAAATGTTGCCTCAATCGGCAAATGACGTAGCTCTGTCCCAGCTTGAACGAAGGTTTCAAAATAAGGAGTCAAAACCACACTACTTTCTAAAAAAGTGAAAACATCCATATCTTGATGGGCGCCTGCATCGACTGGATCCACCAAGCCTGGTTTATTTAAACAGGTCACTTCATAGAGTAGTGCCAATTGTGCTTGCTGCGCTAATTTACTCCTTGCTTGCTTTGTCATTGCCTTTTACGTCCCTTCTTCTGTGCCGTGGTCTTTTCTTGTTTTATATAGTCTAGTACAGCATTAAAAACCGTGTCAACTACGCCGCCATCAAATACATTAGGTATGAATTTTTCTGCTGTGGGTTCTGAAATCATAGCGGCCAAGCTTCGTGCTACTGTCATTTGCAAACCGACATCGACTTTTCTGCCTTTCGCTGCCAATAACCCTTTAAAAAGACCTGGAAAAGCTAAAATGTTGTTCACTTGATTCGGATATTTGGAAGAACCAGTTGCTAATAAACGGACGCCATTGGCTTGGGCGAGGGCTGGTTCAATTTCTGGTTTAGGATTTGCTAAAGCAAAGATAATTGGGTCTTGGTTCATTGATTTAATCAGGGCTGGCGTTAGCACATCCGCTTCTGATAAGCCTAAAAAAACGTCCTGATTGACGACAGCGGTGGCTAAATCTTTGTTTTCTACTGATGGTTTTATTACCTGTCGAAGCAAAGCACGTTGGTAAGGATTCAATGTCGGGTCTTCTTCTCTTAAAACACCTTGGCGATCTACTAAGGTAAGATGCGTAATTCCCGCTTGAATACATAACTTAGCGGTCGCTACACCAGAAGCACCAACTCCGTTAATCACCACACGCAATTGATTTAAAGGTTTTCCTTTAATTTTGGCTGCGTTGATTAGCCCAGCTAAAACGACAATGGCTGTGCCTTCTTGGTCATCATGATACACAGGAATGTTCAAACGTTGTTGAAGTTTTTCTTCAATTTCAAAACATTTTGGTGCAGAAATATCTTCTAAATGGATTCCTGCAAAACTATTTTGTAAATTTTCAATTGTTTGAACCATCTCGTCAACTGATTTTTGTTCCAGTGCTAAAGGAATAGCATCGACCCCCGCCAAATTTTTATAAAGTAAAGCTTTGCCTTCAACAATTGGCAAGCCCGCTTGCGTGCCCATATTGCCGAGACCCAGAACAGCTGACCCATCTGTAATAACCGCAATTAACTTACCACTAATGGTCCACTCGCGCGCTAATTCATGATTTTGGGCAATCATTAAACTCAATTCTGCGACACCAGGTGTATACATTTTGGCTAAATCATGATGGTTTAATACCGCTTCTGTTGCTTCAAGACTTAGCACACCAATATTTTTTTGATGAATTGCTAGAACTTCTTCTAACACATTGTCACTTCCTTTCACGGGCTGCCTTTTTTCTATTTGATGAAGCAAGGGTTTGAACAACCGTTATCGTCGCTCAAACCCTTGCTTCTTTATACATTTGCGGAGCACTTGCCCGTTCTATTCTGGCAAGTCAAGTTTGACTGTCACTTTCTGTAACGGTACATCGTAAAAAGGATCTTCACGACGTCCTAAAAAGTCTTTTCCTTGTTGTGGGAACATCGCATATAATAGGACATCCTCTTCAGATTTTGCGTATTGTTGGATTTCCTTTTCTAAACTATGCAACTCTGGTTTCAATAAATCCGCTGGTCGACAAGTAATTACTTCTTCATCCCCAATGATTTTTTGCTTAATCTCTTCTGCGATAGGTGCTGGTGATTTGCCATATTCTCCGCGCACATAATCTTTGATTTCATTCGGTATTAAGGAATATCTTTCCCCAGAAATCACATTCATTAAAGCTTGTGTTCCGACCATTTGTGAAAGCGGCGTAACTAGTGGTGGATACCCTAAATCCGCTCTTACTTTAGGTACTTCAGCTAAAACTTCTTCATATTTGTCTTGTAAACCTTGCTCCGTTAATTGACTTAATAAGTTTGATAACATACCACCAGGCACTTGATAAATCAAGGTTTTCGGTTCCGTATCTTTAACTTTAGGGTTTAAAATGCCTTCACTTCTAAAACGATCACGAATCGGATTGAAATAGTCAGCAATCTCTGTTACTTTTTCCATATTTAAACCTGTTTCAAAGCCTAAATCTTCTAACGCAATGGCTACAGATTCTGTGGCTGGTTGACTCGTACCGCCAGCGAAAGAAGAGATAGCTGTATCGATGATATCCGCACCTGCTTCAGCAACTTTTAAATAGGTCATCTCAGAAATACCACTAGTCGCATGCGTATGCACCTCTAAAGGTAAATCAATGGCATCTTTCATTTTGCTCACTAATTCAAAACCCGTTTGTGGCGTCAAAACGCCTGCCATATCCTTAATACAAATGGAATCCGCTCCTGTTTGACTTAATTCTTTGGCTAATTTTACAAAGTAATCGATGGTATGAATTTCACTCGTGGTATAAGAAATCGCTGCTTGACAGTGTCCGCCAGCTTCTTTTGTTGTTTGAATTGCTGTTTGTAAATTACGGACATCATTCAAGGCATCGAAAATACGAATAATATCAATCCCATTTTCAACTGATTTTTCGACAAAGGCCCGCACCACATCATCAGCGTAATGACGATATCCTAGTAAATTTTGTCCTCGTAATAACATTTGAAGTTTGGTATTTTTAACTTCTTTGCGAATTTGGCGAAGACGTTCCCAAGGATCCTCGTTTAAATAGCGGACACAGGAATCAAACGTTGCCCCGCCCCACATTTCTAATGCATGAAATCCTGCCTCGTCCATTGTTTTAATAATCGGCAGCATATCTGAGGTTGGCATCCGTGTTGCAATTAAACTTTGTTGTCCATCCCGTAGCACCGTTTCTGTAAAACGAATTTTTTTACTCACTTGGCTGCTCCTTTCGTGTCAAAATTATTTCTGTTATTTTTTCTTGCATTGCTTCAAGACTGTGACGTCGATTTCGTCCACAGACTTTCGCCTCTTCTTGGCAAATAAAACAGCGCCGTGGTGGCAAGCCTAAATCTCCTCGATGAAGGCTTTTTAGTTCTTCATTTCCCCATAAAACATCTAGGTCCACTAAACGACCATAAGGATGTGTTTCTTCAATTTTGACCATTCTTTGTTTTAATTCTTGTGGGGCTAACGAAACCGCCAAATAATATTCAGGACCTGTCTTTTCATTCCGGTAAAAATTAACAATCGGTACTTGATCCAGCAATTGTTGCTCGACTTCGTCAATTACTTCTAAAAAAACAGCCGTTAAGGTGGGCGAATTTTTCACTTCTCCAGGAATATTCATTGTGGCAGATAAGAGACTAGCTTCTGGTGCTGTTTCTAACAACTCCTTCTGTGTGGCAGCTCTTTGTTCGCGAGCATCCAACATCTCTAAAAGTGTTACTTTTTCCCCATTAAACATTGCGTACCACATCAATTAGACTACCATCTCGGTATTCAATTAACGCAACGACTTTGTCTCCATATTTAATTGGTTCCGGGGTGCCAACAATGTTGTAGGCTTTGTCTTTCAACTCTTCTAACGTAAACTGAGGAACATCTAAAGTTTTAAAACAATCAATTAAGTCTGTTCTTTTTGGATTGATTGCAATGCCGACTTCTGTTACTACGACATCGACACTCGTACCTGGTGTAACGACTGTATTTACTTGCTCAACAATTGTTGGAATCCGTCCACGAACAAGTGGTGCAATCACTAGACTCATTTTACAAGCCATACTTGTATCGGAATGTCCGCCAGAAGCACCACGGATAACACCATCTGAACCAGTAATGACATTTACATTAAAATCTGTGTCCACTTCTAAAGCAGATAAAATAGCTGTGTCTAATTGATTAATAACCGCCCCTTTGCTAAGCGGTGAAGCATACATATTGGCATCAATTTCATAATGATTGGCATTTTCCCCTAAAGAAATAGCTGATGGATGATCAAAGTCTTGGACGTCAATAATTTTTTCTACTAAGCCTTCTTCCAAAAGTTCCACCATTGCATTCGTAATTCCGCCTAAAGCGAAACTTGCTTTAATACCATCTTTAAGCATTTGTTCTCTCATGAACCGCGTAACTGCTAGTGAAGAGCCACCTGTTCCTGTTTGGAATGAGAAGCCTTCTTTGTAGTAAGGAGAATGTGTAATTATTTTTGCGGCATATTCAGCAATCAATAATTCTTTGGGATTCTTTGTAAAACGTGTTGCGCCTTTGGCAATTCCATCTGGATCACCAATTGCATCAATTTCTACCACATAATCAACATCTGTTTGTGGAATACTGATAGGGGTATTAGGATATGGTACTAATGTGTCAGTAATGATGACCACTTGATCCGCATATTTTGCATCGACCATCGCATATCCAAGAGAACCACAGGTAGCTTTTCCTTTGGTTCCATTCGCATTTCCATAAGCGTCTGAACTTGGTGCACCTAAGAAAGCTACATCAATATGGATATCGCCTGCTGCTACTGCCCGTGCCCGGCCACCATGTGAACGAATCACCACAGGATTTTCCATGATACCTGCTGAAATAGCGGCGCCTACTTTATCTCTCAAACCTGAAGAAGTAATGTTGGTGACTACTCCATTTTTAATGTGTTCGATCAAAGGTTCATGAACATTTGCAATTGAACTAGGTGCAATCGAAATGTTTTTCAGCCCCATGGCGGCAATCTCGGCTAAAACTAAATTCATCACATAGTCTCCTTCACGGAAATGGTGATGGAAAGAGATGGTCATGCCATCTTTTAAACCTGTTTTTTCAATTGCTTCACGAATACTTCCTAAAAGTTTTGTCTCCCGAGGTTTCACTGGTTTAATTGCTCGGCTCGCTTCTTGATAAGCATCAATGTGTGCTAATTCTCCTTCATAAATGCCGTATTGCTCTGCATAAGATTGAGGAATGTCTTTGCCTACTTTATTTACTACCATGTCTATATTTCCTCCTCGGTAATTAATTTAGCCGCCAATGCTAACGCAATGACCCGTTCAGCTCGTTCAACAATTGGTTTATCAACCATTTTTCCATTTACGGAGATAACACCGGAACCTTTTGCTTCGGCTTCCCGAATGCCCCAGATTACTTCCTTAGCATTCTGGATTTCTTTTTCTGTTGGCGCATAAATAGTATTAACTAATGGGATTTGACGAGGGTTAATCACCGATTTCCCATCGAAACCTAGCTGTTTAATCAAACGAACTTCGGCTTCAAAGCCTTCCGTATTGTCTACATCTGAATAGACCGTATCAATAGCTGCAATCCCAGCTGCTCGAGCGGCATGTAAAATCATGCTACGAGCAAAGAATAGTTCTTGGCCATCTGGATGGCGCCGTGTTTTCATATTGGTAACATAGTCTTCGGCGCCTAACGCGATGCCAATCAAGCGAGTTGAACTTTTGGCAATCGCGGGCGCATTTAGAACACCTTCAGCCGATTCGATGGCAGCCATCATTTTCGTTGTTCCTACGGGAATGTCATTTTGCTGTTCTACTTCTGTAATGACTGCCTCGACATCAATGATATCTTGGGCTGTTTCTGTTTTTGGTAAACGAATCACATCGACACCAGCTAAGACCATTGCTTCAATATCTTCTGCACCACCGGCATCTAAAGCATTGATCCGAACAACAATTTCAATATTGCCATAATCGAAAGTTTTCAAAGCAGAATGGACTAAAACACGGGCAGAGTCTTTTTCTTTTAATGAAACTGCATCTTCTAAATCAAACATGATTGAATCTGCCCCATACAAAGGTGCATCTCTTAGCATTGCTGCGTTCGCTCCAGGGACAAACATCATTGTTCTTCTTAAACGTTCCATGAGTCCAACTCCTTCCAATCATACGTTTCTTTTTCAGCGCCTCGATGTAAAACTGTAATCATCCGAGCTTTGATTGTACAATCTAATGCCCCTTTATCAATCGCCTTGACCGCAACGCCTTGGACATCTAAATGTTCCAAAGTTGTCGTAATCACCTGGCGAATTTGATTGCCAAATTGTTTTTCGACACTACTTTCTAATTCAATGGTATTTTCTGTTGATTCAATGGGTTGGACGGTAATCATAATATCACTTGATTCTACTGTCCCTGCAGTAGCATTTTTGATAATCTTCACTTTCTTCACCTCATTAGTTTCTTGTGTTCTACTAAGTATTGATAACTTGTTGCTGGTAAAAACTTCTTGAGTGTCTCTTTGTCGCCTTCAGCCATCGCTTTGCGAACTTTCGTCGCACTAATCAGCTCTCCATCAATCGCTAATCGCGGGACAATGGTTAGCGTTATCGTTTGTCCGAAAACTTGTTGCATTGCTTGATTGTAGA
The DNA here is from genome assembly GCF_050536905.1 of Enterococcus sp. DIV1328a. Lineage (NCBI taxonomy): Bacteria > Bacillati > Bacillota > Bacilli > Lactobacillales > Enterococcaceae > Enterococcus > Enterococcus sp. DIV1328a. Next base: position 2,779,121 of record NZ_CP172912.1, read on the forward strand.
CATCGGTCACTTCTGAATAAGGCTCTTCTCCCACATAACGTTGCTGAATTTCAAGTATGGGCGCAATTCTTTCTTTAAATAACGTTGCATCAAGCGTTGCTTGAATTGCAGCTACCTCTAATGGCGCTTTTTCTTTCAAAAAATAGGTAGGAAAAGTCGCAGACGAAACTAAGTAATCTTCTGTAGATAGGACTGTCACATTGGGTAAATGGGCTACCCCTTTTTGCACCATTGCGAAACGTGCTTCTTTTGAAAACAGCGATTTATCTTCAGATAAAACAAACACATAAACGTGCGGACTTTCTTTGGCTGCTTTTTCGACTAAGTACTGATGGCCTTTCGTAAAAGGATTTGCATTCATGACAATGCTACTGGCTGGCCCTGCTTTTTTATGCTGTGTCAGGTAACCAAGATAATCGGCAAAATCTGGTTTGCCTTGCTCCATAAATAGCACCTCTTGATTCGCAACCACTTTTTGAAAGCCTAGCGACTGAAAAATTTGTTCATTTTTTGGTTTTGTATACAAAAAACTGTGTAATTGGTTTTCTTCTCTCAGTTTTTCAAGTAGATGAACCACCAATTGGGTTAACAAATTTTCAGATTGATATTTTTTACAAACGGCCACGCACTTAATCGTTTTGCCTGAAAGCGAGCCAGAGGCGATTAATGCTGTGTCATCATATATGCCAACGGTGTAATCAAGTGCTTCTGTCGTTTGCAATTCGGCTTTTTCCATTAATTCGCGCCAAGCTTGATAAGCTTTTTTATCTTTTTGCAACCAGATTCTTTTCATTGTATATACGCTGCTCACAGCAATAACCTCCTTTATTTTTTAATTGGAAATAATTTTGTTAGTAATTTAGACGCTAGATAAATGATAAATAAAACAACGAAAACGCCGCCCCAACCAAAACCTAACAGTTCAAATGCAATTTTTAAATCTTCCATGTTAACAGACATGTATTCGTTCTCCTTTCCGTCCTATGTTAAAAAGGCTAATAGTAAGCCACCAGCAATTACAGAAGCGATTTGTCCTGAAACGTTGGCACCAGCAGCATGCATTAAAATAAAGTTTTGTGGGTCTTCATCTGTAGCCATTTTTTGAATGACCCGACTAGACATTGGGAAAGCGGAAATACCCGCAGCACCAATCATTGGATTGATTTTTTCTTTTCTAAATAAATTCAAGAATTTAGCAAAAAGCACGCCGCCGACTGAGTCCATAATAAAGGCGACTAACCCTAAGCCAATAACCATCAACGTATCGACTTTTAAGAACTCTGCATAGTTCATGCTAACGGAAATAGATAGTCCTAGCAAGATACTAATAATATTGACCAATTCATTTTGAGCTGTAATGGATAAACGATCCAAAACGCCACATTCTCTTAATAAGTTCCCAAACATTAAGAAACCAACTAATGGTAATGACACCGGCGCAATTAACCCTGCGACAATCGTAATAACAACCGGGAAAAGAATTTTCGCTGTTTGAGAAACTTCACCGGCCCGATAAGTCATACGGATCCGACGTTCGGCTTTCGTCGTCACTGCTTTAATCGCTACTGGTTGAATAATCGGAACTAACGCCATGTAGGAGTAAGCGGCAACCATTATGGCCCCCATGTATTTTGAATGTAAGGTATTTGCTACGAAAATAGACGTTGGACCATCAGCGGCACCAATAATCCCAATCGAAGCAGCATCGTTTAAATCAAAACCTAATAAAACAGCCATAATAACTGTAAAGAAAATCCCAAACTGTGCAGCGGCACCAAACATCAACATAAACGGATTTTGTAACAATGGCCCGAAATCAATCATTGCCCCAATCCCAATAAATAATAATAACGGGAATAACTCTGTTTTTATTCCAAAATCAAAAAGAACATTAAACGGACCTGGCTCGCCGCCAGCGCTCAATACGCCGGAATTGGGAAAGTTCACTAAAATCGTTCCTAAACCCATCGGCACTAAAAGTGTTGGTTCATACTCTTTTTTTATTCCTAAATACATTAATAGTCCACCAATCAGCATCATCACAATGCGTCCTGGTTCTTGGCCCATTCCTATAACACCTTGAATCAGTGTCTCCACACAAATCACTTCCTCTTCTTAAATTAATTCTAGTTAATTGTTATTAATGGTTCCCCTGGATTCACAATTTGGCCTTGGGTAACATGAATTCCTGTTACCGTACCTGCTTTTCCTGCAACGATTTCATTTTCCATCTTCATTGCTTCTAAAATTAACAATGGTTGGTTCTCAGACACCGTATCACCAACATTGACTAATACTTTTAACACAGTTCCTGGCATTGGCGCAGGCATTGCATCTGCTCCTGCTGGGGCGGCTGGCTGTGCTGCTGGCGCTGGGGCTTCTTCAACAGCAGGGGCTGGTGTTTCTGTCGTAGCAACTGGCGCTGTTGGTTGTGGCGCAACAGGTGCTGGTTGTGGGACGCCACCGATTTCTTCCATCTCGACTAAATATTCTTTCCCATCAATTGAAATTTTAAATTTGCGTAACATAATGATCCTCCTCAAGGTTTTGTTTTGAAATTCTTTTGACAACTAGCTGAGACTCTTCTGAAAGCTCTGCAGCTATACTGGCTGCAATAATGGCAACTTCTTTTGCTTCTGGATTTCGTTTTGCGATTTTTTTGATAACAAAACGACTTTCTGGAAACTCTCCTGCTGCGATGGCAGTGGCCACAATACTTACCAATTGATATTCTTTTGGCTCAGCAGGAATATATGCTGGTATATCTATCCATCGCTTTTCCAAGTTATCCGCTTCACGTTGGATAACGCTTTCATTAATCTCGGTATCCTGCGTGTGTTGCTCTTTCTTGAATAAGGACTTAAATAGGCCCATATTGTCTCTCCTTTCACTAATTCTTGGTATACGTTCATTATAGAAAAAACCGTTAAAAAACCTAGTGAAAACACTAGCTCAGATTGTTCTTTTATTGTTTATTTTGTGAAAAAAACTCTGTAAACATTGGTATATAAGCATTTATCAGCCGTTAAGATTCTATTAATATTATATTAAGTTATTAATAAGAATTTGATTGTTGAATTGTTTTTTTGATGTTCTTTTTGTTTTAGGCTATTTATTCTCTGCGAAAGTTTGTATATTCTCACACTATAGACAAACACAAAAAATATTTTTTGTTGTAAACCAGAATACTGTGAAACATTTCTCATGGCTATTCTTTTTTATTAACACCGGTTGTTAACGCTTACAAAAAAGTTCTAAAAAAGAAAGGAAGAAAAACATGTTACTCACTATTTTAGCTTATGGTATGATTATCATCTTTATGTATGTAATCATGAAAAAGAAATTGTCACCGTTTACATCTTTAGTAATTATTCCTCTTATTTTTACTTTGATTGCAATTGCAACTGGAGTAGCGAGTCCGCCACCTGGTGCTGACGGTGTTGTCCCTGAAGTCAACATTGGGAATTTCGTCTTAGATGGGATTTCAACTACTTCAAAAACTGGTATTATGTTATTATTTGCCATTCTTTACTTCTCTATTATGTTGGATGCTGGTTTGTTTGACCCAATCACTAAAAAAATGATTTACTTTGCTAAAGGCGACCCAATGAAAGTCTTGATGGCTACTGCGGTAGTTGCTGCTGCTGTTTCCTTAAACGGAGATGGAACAACTACGACCTTGATTTGCTGTTCTGCGTTTATTCCCATCTACAAAAAACTTAATATGAAATTGATGAATTTAGGTGTGCTTGTTATCTTACAAAACACCATTATGAACTTATTACCTTGGGGCGGTCCAACAGCTCGTGCCATGGCCGTACTAGAAGTTGATGCCGACATTCTTTCTTATTTAGCACCTGGTATGATTTTATCTGTATTGTATGTTATCTTCTTTGTTGCTTATCGCATGGGGAAAAAAGAACGTGCTCGCTTAGGCGTGACAACGCTTACTGATAAAGAATTGGAAGAAATGACTATTGTTAACGATCCTGAGTTATTAGAAATTCGTCGTCCAAAGAATTTTGCATTCAATGGTATTTTAACGATTGTCTTAATCGGATGGTTAGTCCTAAGTTCATTCGTTGGTCAATTAGGTTTGCCTTCGTGGATTGAAATGCCACCGTTATTATTATTCCTAGTTGGTACTTGTATCGCTTTAATGATCAACTATCCAAAATTAAAAGATCAAAGCAGCCGTATCAGTGCAAATGCTGGTGATGCTGTGCAAGTAGTTATCTTAGTTTTTGCTGCTGGCGTCTTCATGGGCTTATTCCAAGGTTCTGGTATGGCCAATGCCTTAGCAAATAGCTTTGTTAATATTATTCCAAAACAATTAGCCGGCGCTTGGGGCTTAGTGATTGCGTTCATTTCAGCACCAGGAACATTCTTTATTTCAAACGATGGTTTCTATTTCGGTGTCTTACCAGTCCTAGCAGAAGCTGGACGTTCTTATGGATTTGACAATATGTCTATGGCTTTAGCTTCCTTAATGGGGCAAGCGTTCCACTTATTAAGTCCATTAGTGGCATTTATTTACTTGCTATTACGTTTAACTGGTTTAGATATGGGCCAATGGCAAAAAGAATCGGCAAAATATGCCTTAGGAATTTTCGTTATTTTCGTTGTTACAATTGTTGCTTTAGGTCACATGCCTTTATTTATTCCACAAAATTAAACGTCGTCGCTGAAACCGTAGGAGTGCCTTTTCTCCTCGGTTTTCTTTTCATTTTGTCTTTTCTTGCGTTATATTTTCATTTTTAATATTATATTTATTATCTATAAAAATAACCTATAGGGAGGTGCCTCATATGAATCCAACGGTTGAAGCAGTAAAACGGAACTTAGATTTAACCAGCAGTAAACCTCTAAAAATTTGTACCTACGAAGCCTTTAAAAAAACCATTATTTTAGGGGATATTCCTGCGGGTGAACGGATTAACGAAAAAGAATTTTCCGAGCAATTAAACATTAGTCGGACGCCCATTCGCTTTGCTTTACAAGAATTGGTCAAAGAACAATTGGTGGAACATATACCTATGGTGGGTATCGTGGTTAAAGGGATTAGTATGAAAGATGCTTATGAAATTTATGATATTCGTAAATCTTTGGACACTTTAGCAACCATTAAAGCCATGGAACTCATGACACCAGAAGATTTTGATGAATTGGAAGCCTTACTTCTCGAAGGAGAACAATACAATAAAAATAACCAAGTAGATGACTTACTACAGAACTTTTCAGATTTTAATTCCTTTATTTATACTAAGAGTCAGATGCTACGTTTAAAAAAAATTGTGACTGATCTCCATGCTTACTTAATCTATTTCAGAGATATTGCGATTCGTGCCTCAGAACGTCGTAGTATTGCCCTAGAAGAACATTGGTTAATTTTCCGCGGAATGAAAACAAAGAATATTGACCAGATCACACTTTTAACCCATGAACATCTAAATCGTTCGCTTCAATTTATTTTGAAAGAAATGGAACGTCGGCAAATTGAATAAGCAAAAAAGACCCGCAGTCGCTCGTGCAGCTGCGGGCCTTTTTTCATTTTTTTTGTACGCAACCATCTGGCGTAAAGGTATAACCAATGCCCCAAACGGTCCGAAGGTAACAAGGTTCTTTCGGGTTTTCTTCTAATTTACTTCGTAAACGATTAATAAAAACCATAATCGTATTCGCATCGACATCCCCAGTACCCCAAACACTGCTGTAAATTTGTTCTTTAGAGAATACTTGCTCGGGATTCTCCAGAAAAAATTGAATTAATTGAACTTCTTTCGAAGACAATGAAATAGGTAAATCCTTTTTAAATAGTTGATAACGACCATAATCAAAACGGAAATCGCCTACCTGTAGCTCTTCTTTTTTATAAACATTCAATTGTTTTCGAATCATTCGAGCTCGATTCAACGAAGCAATCACCTGAGCCTTAAAAACATTCAAGGAAAAAGGTTTCGTTATATAACTATCCACGCCCATTTCCAAGGCTGCAATAATATCCTCTTCTTCTTTTTTGCTACTAAAAAAGATAATTGGCACTAGTGGATATTTCTCTCTAATCATTTGGACTAAGTAGTAACCATCGCTGTCATGTTCCAAGTTATCATCTAAAATGAACAAATCAAAGGTAACTCTGGACACGATATCTTTTGTTTTTTCAATTGATTCACTTTGGTAAATAAGAATACCTGTTGATTGTAATGCTTTCCAAATCAAGCGACGAACTGCTGCATCATCATCTACAACCAGTATTTTCTCCGTACGCATACCTGTTGCTCCCCCTACGTCTCTTTACAAAACTTTTTCATTTGAATTTACTACTGGAGTAATTACTGATTATCATAACATAAAAAAAGAAACGAAGATGGCTAAAAAATCATTTAACAAAGAAACGTTAGCAACTATTCAGTCCCTGCTGAGAGTTGCCAACGTTTCTTTGTTTGTTTAAAAATACTTCTTAACTGGTTCAACCACTAAATACCGATAAGGTTCATCCCCTTCAGAATGGGTTTTGATTTGCTCATCTTTACTTAGCGTGTGATGAATTTGTTTTCTTTCAAAAGCCGGCATTGGTTCCAAGAAGACTGGCCGCCCAGTACGTTTGGCTTTTTCCGCGGTGCGTTTCGCTAAACGTTCCAAAATTTCATGACGTTTTTCACGATAATTTCCGACATTCACAACAATCGATAGCTTATTGCTTGCAATGCGGTGAATAAAGACTTGCGCTAAATACTGTAACGCATTTAACACTTTTCCGTGTTTTCCAATTAAGATACCTTGTTTTTCTGTTTCTAAATGGAAGATAATATTGCCATTCTCGCGCGCTATGCGAACCATGGCAGGGGCGTTCAGTTCATTTGAAATATTCGTTAAATACATCGCTAATTCAGTAATAGCAGCTTCGTCTTCCAGATTTTCTAAAGAATGTGTTGATTCCTCTGAGAGACTAGGAATTGCTTCGGTTAATTCCTCAACTGCTTCTTCCACTGCTGTTGCTTCATCGGCAACAACAATATCTTCCACTGTTTCTTCGACCGCTTCTGTGACTTGCTCACTAATCGTTGGTTCCATTGAAATTTGGGCAAGTTTTTTTCCTAGACCTAAAAATCCTTTTTTTCCTTCGTCTAACACATCAATTGTAACATCCTCTTTGGTTAAACCAAGTGCTTGTAAGCCTTTCTGCGTTGCTTCTTCGATTGTATTTCCTTCATAAATCGGCATCTGAACGACCTCCTTTATTTTTTCTTCCCTTTTTTCTTAGGACTTTTTGCTCGTTCAAGCGCTCGCTCCCGTGCTTTGGCTTGACGTGCTGCTTCCTCCCGCTCTTTACGGATTTTGAATGGATTGTTTAATAACAATGTTTGCCCTGTTTGGAAGGCATTTGAGACCACCCAGTAAAGAGATAAACTGCTGGCTAATGAAATCCCCATAAAGAAGATCATCGCTGGCATAACGTAATTCATAATTTTCAGTGAGGCATTTGTTTCTAGTTGGCTCATACTTGAAAGATACGTACTAGCAAACGTAAAGACAGCTGCTAAAATCGGTAAAATTAAATACGGATCCGGCTTATCGAGGCTTAACCACAAGAACGTTCCTTCTTTTAACTCAGGCACGCGTGAAATGGCTTGATACAAAGCCATCATGATTGGTAGTTGAACCAACAGTGGTAAACAGCCAATGTAAGGATTCACATTATTCTCTGCATACAAACGTTGCTGTTCTTCTCGGAATAAGCGTTGTGTTTCAGGATCTTTTGAAGAATATTTTTGTTGCAAGGCCTTTAATTGCGGTTGCAACTCTTGTGTTTTACGCATACTCTTCGTTTGGAAATGCATCAACGGCAATAAAATAATCCGGATGACTAACGTAAATAGGATAATCCCAATTCCGACACTGCCGCCTAATGATAGGAACTTAATCGCTTGGGCAAAATAATAAACAATGTATCGATCCCAAATTCCTGTACTACTTTCACTTACGGGCGCGGTTCCGCAGGCGGATAAAACAAAGACTAAGGTCACTAACCCAGCCATTAATAATAAGCGCTTATACTTCTTCACTACTCAATTCCCTCTCTTACATCTAATATTTTAGCTAAATTTAACACATGTGTTAAATTAGCTTTCACTTCTTCAGACGATAATTTTTCCAATCCTGGACGTGCAATCACGATAAAATCAATTTCTGGAGAGATACGGTCTTTTAATTGAAATAAACTCGCGCGGATTTTCCGCTTCACAGCATTTCTTGTGACCGCGTTTCCAATTTTCTTCCCAACAGAAATCCCCACTCGAAAATGGGCTTGTTGTGGTTTCTCTAAAACGTACACCACGAAACGACGATTTGCACAAGATTGTTTTTTATTAAACACCTGTTGAAATTCTTTTTCTTTCTTGACACGGTAGGACTTTTTCATCGGCATCCCTTTGTTTCTATATTTTTTTACTTCTTAATAATAATAGCATATTTCCGCTCTTTTTTAGTAGCCTTTTCTATAGAATCCTGCTTTCTTTTATTGAAAACAGAAAAAGAACCCTTAGTTATCTTCACATCTTCCAAAAAATTATGGAGATAACTAAGGGTTCTTAGAAATTGACTGTTTAAAAGACCAGACCATCATTAAGCAGAAATAACTTTTCTACCTTTACGACGACGGCTTGCTAATACGCGACGGCCATTTTTAGTGCTCATACGTTTACGGAATCCGTGAACTTTTTGGCGTTTACGTTTGTTTGGTTGATACGTTCTTTTCATGCAATTACACCTCCTGAAATTGTAACTATCCATCAATATATAGACATACTTTGATAGTATAACGAGTAATAGGGTCTTTTGTCAATAAAATTTAAGAAATATTTCCTGAGAAAGATTCGTTTCAATTATCCACAAATTAAATTTTCCTGTGAGTAGCTTGTGGATAGTTTTCCACATTTTTTTCTGTTCACAGCCATTTTTCCACTAGTTTTACACAAAAAAACAGCCTGTTAAAAAGTTTTGCACAGGTGTTTTTTCAGCTGTTGATAAGTTCTTGAAACATGATTGTGGCAAGCTTAATTATTCTCAACTTTTTGTGGATAACTCATTCAGCAACCACTTTCTTCCGCAAGTGTCGACACCCTGTGGAAAACTTTTTTCACCCTTGTGTACTTTTTTTCCACATTGAACAATTGCTTGTGGAAAAAGTTTTAAAAAAATGCTAAAATCGACTATGCTCATTCTTTTAAGTTATCCACATTTTTTAGATAACCAAAATTTAAACATATAGGAGGTCACTGT